>NZ_JBVIXD010000007.1:0-194424 GCF_055593965.1 Streptomyces sp. NPDC040622
CCCTCTCGGGCTTTCCTCCGGGCGCTTCCCTTCGGTGTTTCTTTTGTTCTTGCGTTTCCGACTCTATCAGACTCTTTCGTGTCCGATTTCCTCGGCGCCTTTCCGGTTCCCGCTCCAGCCTTGCGGCTTTTCGCGTTTCCCTTTCCGGCGGCTCCGACTTTATCAGGTCTCATTCGACTCTCTGACCACGGTGACCGCAGACATGCGGAACCAAAGCCAGGGATAGGATCTGACGTGAAGGTTGCCGCCGAGACCGGACGCTTACCGCGTCCCACGGCCTCAGGCAGGAGTCCGACTGTACATCCGGGGTCGGGCAGGCGCAAATCGTTTGTGCACTGTCTCTACGTCCGCCAACCGGGACCTCTCATGCGGAACCGGGACTTCTTATGACTTACCCTTCTGAACAGTGCGTCGTCCAGGACAGGTAGCGACGGCGGCTACGAATCTCCACCCCCTGGGAGGCTTGCCATGACCAGTGTTTCGTCCCCGCTTGCAGGACGCGCCATCGGGCTCTCTGCGGTACCTGATCCCGTGTTCTCCGGCGCGATGGTCGGGCCTGGCACGGCTATCGATCCCGCGCGCGAGCCCTCCGAGGCCGTCTCTCCCGTGGACGGCATCGTCGTCTCTCTCCACCCCCACGCCTTCGTAGTGGTGGACGATCAGGGCCACGGCGTTCTGACGCACCTCGGCATCGACACCGTTCAGCTCAACGGCGAGGGCTTCGAGCTCCTCGTCAACAAGGGTGACACCGTGCAGCGCGGCCAGGCCGTGGTCCGCTGGAACCCGGCAGCCGTCGAGGCCGCCGGCAAGTCCCCGGTGTGCCCCATCGTGGCACTCGAGGCCACCGCCGAGTCCCTCTCCGATCTCGTCGAGGACGGCGACGTGAAGGCCGGCGACGCGCTCTTCAGCTGGCAGTGACGGCATCGCCGTCACGGACGGCAGGCACGACAACCACCGCGACGGCTGGGCCCGTCGCACTATCGGAGACGGGTGAAATGGAGACAACGCTGCGAGGCGTCGGTGTGAGCCACGGTGTGGCGATCGGCGAGGTTCGGCACATGGGTACGGCGGTCCTGGAGCCGCCGGCCAAGCAGATTCCCACGGAGGAGGCAGAGCGCGAACAGGGGCGCGCCCGCCAGGCCGTGGAGGCTGTGGCCGCCGACCTGAATGCGCGCGGCAATCTGGCCGGTGGCGAGGCGCAGGCGGTGCTCGAGGCACAGGCCATGATCGCCCAGGACCCGGAGCTCATGGCCGACGTCGACCGCCGCATCACCGTCGGCAGCACGGCCGAGCGCGCGGTCTACGACGCGTTCTCCCACTACCGCGAACTGCTGGCCGGTGCCGGTGAGTACATGGCCGGTCGTGTGGCGGACCTCGACGACGTGCGCAACCGCATCGTCGCGCGCCTGCTGGGTGTTCCGATGCCGGGTGTCCCGGACAGCGACCAGCCCTACGTCCTGATCGCGCGGGACCTCGCGCCCGCGGACACCGCGCTGCTCGACCCGGCGCTGGTACTCGGCTTCGTCACCGAAGAGGGCGGCCCCACGAGCCACAGCGCGATCCTCGCGCGGGCGCTCGGTGTGCCGGCCATCGTCGCGATGCCGGGCGCCGGCGAGCTCGCCGAGGGCACGGTCGTCGCCGTGGACGGCAGCACCGGTGAGATCTTCGTGGATCCGAGCGCGGAGAAGCGGCAGCAGCTCGAGGCCGCCGCTGCCGAACGGAAGGCCGCGCTGGCCGCGTCGACCGGTCCCGGCGCGACGTCCGACGGGCACAAGGTGCCGCTGCTCGCCAACGTGGGCGGTCCCGCCGACGTGCCGGCAGCCGTGGAGGCCGGGGCCGAGGGCGTCGGACTGTTCCGTACCGAGTTCCTCTTCCTGGACGACAGCACCAAGGCACCGACCGAGGAGAAGCAGGTCGAGGCGTACCGCAAGGTGCTCGAGGCCTTCCCCGAGGGCCGTGTCGTCGTGCGCGTGCTGGATGCCGGCGCGGACAAGCCGCTGGACTTCCTGACGCCGGCCGACGAGCCGAACCCGGCGCTCGGCGTGCGCGGCCTGCGGTCGCTGCTCGACCACCCCGAGGTGCTGCGGACGCAGCTGACCGCGCTGGCCAAGGCCTCCGAGGGACTGCCCGTCTACCTTGAGGTCATGGCCCCGATGGTGGCGGACCGCGCCGACGCCAAGGCGTTCGCGGACGCGTGCCGTGCGGCCGGGCTGCAGGCGAAGTTCGGCGCGATGGTCGAGATCCCGTCGGCCGCGCTGCGGGCGCGCTCGATCCTTCAGGAGGTCGAGTTCCTGTCGCTGGGCACCAACGACCTGGCGCAGTACGCCTTCGCCGCCGACCGGCAGGTGGGTGCGGTGTCCCGGCTCCAGGACCCGTGGCAGCCCGCGCTGCTCGACCTGGTCTCGCTGTCCGCCGAGGCGGCCAGGGCCGAGGGCAAGAGCTGTGGTGTGTGTGGCGAGGCCGCTTCCGACCCCCTGCTCGCCTGTGTGTTGACCGGTCTGGGTGTCACCTCTCTGTCGATGGGTGCGGCGTCCATTCCTTACGTGCGCGCGACGCTCGGCAAGTACACGCTGGCGCAGTGCGAGCGTGCCGCGTCGGCGGCTCGTGCCGCCGACAGCGCCGACGAGGCTCGCAAGGCCGCGCAGGCGGTGCTCTCCGGCGAGTAGGTTCGCCGGAGTCAGCAGAGCTGTCCTTCAGGGGCGCCCCACGACCGGTGGGGCGCCCCTGAGGCGTTCAGTGGGTGTGCCCCCCTTCGGGATCGTCGTCGTCGAGGTCGGGCGCCGCGCAGTAGTCGACGCCGGATTCCGGGGAGACGAGCTCGCCGGAGATGGCGTCGGTGCAGTACGCGTCGAAGACCTCGGCCGCGGTGAGGGGCTGGAGGCGTCCGTCGTTCATGCGCCAGCCGTGGACGCGGTCGCGGGTGCCGTCGGCGCCGGCGCGCAGCACCATGCCGCAGGCCCGGTGGGTGGCGATGCCGACCGCGAGGACCGTGGTGAATTCCAGGGCCTCGGTGTCGTCGAGGTGGGCGCGTCCGTCGGCGTCGATCTCGACGCGCAGTGCGGCGAGGAGGGTCTCGGGGTCGCAGGGCACGCTGCACACCAGGTGCCGGGTGCCGGGGTCCGTGGTGTCGAGGGCTCGGGAGATCAGTGCAGAGGCTCGGGTGAACGCGGCGCGTCCGATGTCTTCGCCGCAGGTCGCGCAGGTGCCGGCGCGGGCGAGCACCAGCGTCGCGTACTCCCAGGTGGCGCGGCGGACCGCCTCGTCGACGAGCTCGGGGACGAGGTCGGCGAGGGGCTGGCCCTCGTAGGGCAGGGTGGGGCCGCCCGATGCCAGTTCGGCGGTGAAGCGGGTGCGGCTGGCCGGGGCGTCCGGGTCCAGGCCGGTGTCCGCGCAGTACTCCTCGTACTCCTCGGGGTCGAAGAGCGCGACCGTCGTGTGCCGGCCTTGCGAGGCGAGGGTTCTGAGCAGGCCTTCGACCTGCTGGAGATAGGTCTCGTGGTCGTCGAAGGTGAAGGTGCGGTAGCGGCGCATCGCCGCGAAGTCTTCCTCGTCGGCCAGCAGGCCGATGGTGCCGGCGACTTCGCGGCGCAGTGCGCGTCGCATGGTGTCGGGTCGGATGTGCGCCATGATTCCCCCTGCATTCGGTCGATCAATGCTCACTCACAGTAACGAGAGGCACTGACAACGGCCGCTGAGCTGCGGGAAGGCGCGGTCGTCAGGCGCGCTTGCGGGCCAGGTCCGCGTAGAAGTCGAGGAGTTCGAGGCGGTCGACCGAGCCCGGATTGACCGCCTTGTCCAGAGGTGTGCCTTGCAGGAGGCGCTTGACGGGCACCTCGATGCGCTTGCCGGTGAGGGTGTGCGGGATGCCGGGGACCTCGATGACCTCGTCGGGGACGTGGCGCGGGGAGAGCTGCTCGCGGATCGTTTGCTTGAGGCGGTCGCGCAGGGCGTCGTCGAGCGTCGCGCCCTCGGCGAGGTGGACGAAGAGCGGCATCCAGTAGCCGCCGTCGGGCTGTTCGACGCCGATGACGAGGGACTCCCGGATCTCCGGCAGGCGTTCGACGGCTTCGTAGATGTCGGCCGACCCCATGCGGACGCCCTGGCGGTTGAGCGTGGAGTCGGAGCGCCCGTGGATGACCACCGAGCCGCGTGCGGTGAGGGTGATCCAGTCGCCGTGCCGCCAGACGCCGGGGTAGGTGTCGAAGTAGCTGTCGTGGTAGCGGGTGCCGTCCGGGTCGTTCCAGAAGTGGATGGGCATGGACGGCATGGGGTTGGTGACGACCAGTTCGCCGACCTCGTCGATGAGCGGTTTGCCCTGGGGGTCCCAGGACTGCAGGTCCGTGCCGAGGCAGGGGGCCTGCAGCTCCCCGATGTGGACGGGAAGGGTGGGGACGGCGCCGGCGAAGCAGGAGCAGACGTCCGTGCCCCCGCTGACCGAGGCGATCCACAGGCCGCCCGGGGTGTCGGCGAACTCGTCGTGCAGCCAGCGGAAGCCGTCGGGGGGAAGCGGGGAGCCGGTCGTGGCGACGCACGTGATGCGGGAGAGGTCGTAGTCGCGGGCGGGATGGACGTCGGCCTTGCGGCACGCCATGACGTATGCGGCGGAGGTGCCGTAGAGGGTGGCTCGGGTGCGTTCGGCGATGCGCCACTGGGCGCCGGTGTCGGGGTAGCCGGGGCTGCCGTCGTACAGGACGATCGTGGTGCCCGTCAGCAGGCCGGAGACGAGGAAGTTCCACATCATCCAGCCGGTCGAGGTGTACCAGAAGAAGCGGTCGTCGGGGCCGAGGTCGCAGTGCAGGCCGAGCTGCTTGAGGTGTTCGACGAGGATGCCGCCCTGGGACTGGACGATGGCCTTGGGCAGGCCGGTGGTGCCGGAGGAGTAGAGCACCCACAGGGGGTGGTCGAAGGGCACGGGCTCGAAGGTGGGGGCCACGTCGGCGGAGGTGAGGGCCGACCATTCCAGGGCGCCTTCGGGAGCGTCGGTGCCGAGGAGCGGGATGTGGACGACCGCGCGGAGGCCGGGCAGTTCGGCACGGAGCTCGGCGACGGTGTCGCGCCGGTCGTGCTCCTTGCCCCCGTAGCGGTAGCCGTCGACGGTGAACAGGACGACCGGTTCGACCTGCTGGAAGCGGTCCAGGACGCTGCGGGCGCCGAAGTCGGGGGCGCAGGAGGTCCAGACGGCGCCGACGGCCGCGCTGGCCAGGAGGGCGACGACGGCCTGCGGGATGTTCGGGAGGTAGCCGCTGACGCGGTCTCCTGGGCGTACGCCCAGGTTGCGCAGTTCGGCGGTCAGGGAGCCCACTTGGCGGCGCAGCTCGGCCCAGGTGACGGGCTGCGGGTCGTGGCTCTCGTCGACGTGGAGGAGGGCGGGGGTGTCCGCGCGTGTGGGGTCCTCGGCGGCGCGCAGTGCGTGCTCGGCGTAGTTGAGGGTCGCTCCGGGGAACCATGCGGCGCCCGGCATCGAGCGGTCGGCCAGTACGCGCGTGCCGGGGGTGGTGAAGCGGACGTCGAACCAGTCGGTGACGGCCTGCCAGAACGTCTCGAGCTCGGTCACCGACCAGCGGTGCAGCGCTTCGTAGCCGCCGTCCGCCGGGGCGTCGTAGTGCTCGGCCGCCCAGGCCTGGAAACGGGTGACCTGTGCGCCGGCGATCCTCTCCGGGCTCGGCTGCCAGAGCGGCGCGGGGTTCGCTGAGGACGACATGGGGCGGCTCCCGGACTGTACGCGTCGTATGCGTGGAGTGCGCACGTGCTGGGTGTGCGCGTGAACACGGCTGAAAGGGACGATGCCACGTGATCGACTTCCGCACCAGGGTGTTCCTCACACAGCGGGTCCCGTCGACATGTGCCGTCACCCCAGGTGAACGGCAGTTGAACGCGGCCCACACGCGGCTTCTTCGGTGGCAGGGTGAGCAGCATGAACGGTCGTGACCTGGTGCGTTCGGTGAAGGCGGTCGGCATGGTCGGCACGGCGCAGGGGGTGCGCACGGTGCGCTCCTCGTGGCGCAGATGGCGGGCGGACGCGACGGGGCTGGCGCCGCGGGGCACGGAGCGTGCCCGGGTGCCGGGTGCGGTGACGGGGGTGGAGCCGGAGCCGGGCGGCGGTGTGGTGCGGTTCGCGCGCTCCGCGCTGCGGGTGCGGGTGACGGCCGGCGGAGCGGTCTTCCTCGGCTGGGACGGGGCGGAGCCCGAGCCCTCCTGCGCGGTGTCGTGCCGGAGCCCCGAGCCGGATCCGCGGGCCGTCCTCGAGCCCGACAAGGAGGGCGGCTGGCGGGTCGTGTCCGAGCGGACGACGATCGTCGTCTCGCGGCACGGCGCCGTCGAACTGCGCACGCCCGGTGGTGTGATGCTGCGGCGCGATCTCCCGCCGCGCTGGTGGGAGTCTGCCGAGGGGGGCGCGGCGCGCTGGGTGCAGCGGTCGGAGGTGGCGGCGGACGCGCGGTTCTTCGGGCTGGGCGGGCGGTCCGGCGGGCCGCGGCTGCGGAACGGCACGTACCGGCTGTGGAACACCGATCCGGGTGGTTCCTTCGGGCCGCACGACGATCCGCTCTACATCACGATGCCGGTGCAGATGGTGGTGGCGGACGCCGCCACGCATCTGGTCTTCCACGACAACACGTGGGAGGGCGAGGTGTCGGTGCACGAGGGCGAGGAGGGGGCCGGGTCCGGGCACGACCGGGCCGGTTCGTGCGAGCTGCGGATGGACGGCGGGCCGCTGCGGTACTGGGTGATCGTCGGTACTCCCGCGCGCGTGCTGCATGCCTGGGCGTCCCTCACGGGTCCCCCGGCGCTGCCGCCCGCGTGGGCACTCGGGCACCATCACGCGCGGTGGGGCTTCGGCAGCGAGCAGGAGGTGCGGCGGATCGTCGCGGGCTATCAGGAGCGCGGGCTGCCGTTGGACGCCGTCCATCTGGACATCGACCACTACGACGCGCACCAGGTGTTCACCGTCGACAAGGAGCGCTTCCCCAAACTTCCGCAGTTCGCGGACGAGTTGCGCAGGGACGGCATCCGGCTCGTGTCGATCGTCGATCCGGGGGTCAGGTCGGAGCCGGGCGTCGAGGTGTACGACAGCGGGGTGGCGGCCGACGCCTTTGTGCGGGACGCGGCGGGGCGGCCGGTGCGCGGTGTCGTGTGGCCCGGCGAGGCGGTGTACCCGGATTTCACCGACCCGCGCGTGCGGGAGTGGTGGGGCACGCACTACGAGGAGCGCCTCGACCAGGGGTTCGCGGGGTTCTGGCACGACATGAACGAGCCAGTGTCGTTCGCCGCGTTCGGCGAGGCGACGCTCCCCCGGTCGGCGCGGCACTCCTTGGAAGGGCGTGGCGGTGACCACCGGGAGGCGCACAACGTGTACGGCCTGGGGATGGCCCGTGCCGGGTACGAGGCGTTGCGCGCGCTGCACCCCGAGGAGCGGCCCTTCCTGTTCTCACGTTCGGGGTGGGCGGGGATGCAGCGCTACGGAGGGACGTGGTCCGGCGATGTGTCCACGGGCTGGCCGGGGCTGCGGGCCTCGCTGTCGCTGGTGCTGGGGCTCGGGTTGTGCGGGGTGCCGTACTCGGGCCCGGATGTGGGCGGGTTCGACGGCAGTCCCTCGCCCGAGCTGTATCTGCGGTGGTTCCAGCTCGGGGCGTATCTCCCGCTGTTCCGTACGCACGCGGCGATCGAGGCGGGGCGGCGCGAGCCGTGGGAGTTCGGTGACGACGTGCTCGGGCACGCGCGCGAGGTGCTCGTCGAGCGGAGGAGGCTGCTGCCGTATTTCGTGACGCTCGCCCATCTCGCGCGGCGGACCGGTGCTCCCTATGTGCGGCCGGTGTGGTGGGGCAATCCCGAGGACCGGGCGCTGCGGGACTGCGGGGACGCGTTTCTGCTCGGGGACTCCCTGCTGGTGGCGCCGGTCCTGGAGAGCGGTGCCGTGCGGCGGACGGTGCGGCTGCCGCCGGGGCGCTGGTACGACACGGTGACCGGCACGGCGTACGAAGGACCGGGGAAGGTCTTGGTGGAGGCTCCGCTGTCGCGCGTCCCGGTGCTGGCGCGCGCGGGCGCCGTGCTGCCCGTGCGGGGCCGTGACGGTGCCCTCGAACTGGAGGCGTGGGCGCCCGCCGAGGGGCGTACGGGAGGCGGCCTCGTGGTCCCCGACGCGGGGGACGGGTGGGCGGAGGCCGAGCTCGAGCGGTTCACGACGCGGTGGAGCGAGGGGCGCGTGGTCGTGGAGCGGGACGGGGGCGAGGGGGGCGGGGACGGCCCCGCACCGGGGCGTCCGGTGCGGGTGCGGGGACTCGGCGGGTGAGAGGCGCCGGCGGGCGCGTGGAGGGCGGCGGTGGCCGCGTGCGGGGCAGTGGTGGCCCCGGAGGATCAGAGGTGGCCGCTCGGGATCAGTAGCGGCCCTCGAACCATGCGTGTGCCGCCAGCGTGTGCAGCGGGAAGGCGAGTTCGTCCGGGCGGCGCAGCAGGTGCCGGCCTTCGGTCTCGTCGGTCGGCGCGGAGGCCGGCAGGTCGGCGGCGGGGCGTTCCGGGAGGAGCCCGAAGAGCAGCAGGTAGCCGTCGGGTGCGCTCATGGCGTCGGCCAGGCGGACGTCGCGGCTCTCCGCGCCGATGCCGGTCTCTTCCTTGAGTTCGCGCACGACCGCGTCGCGCCAGTCCTCCCGGTCGTCGATGAACCCGCCGGGCAGGGCGATTCCCCCGCGCGCGGGAGCGATGGTGCGGGTGATGACGACCAGGCCGGTGCCCTGTGTGTCGTACACCGGCTGGAGGGCGACCGCCACGGGCAGCGGATTGCGGTAGGCCACGGCGCCGCAGGCGGCGCAGGTGCGGGGCCAGCCCGACGGCTGGTCTGCGTAGGGCGCTCCGCAGCTCGAACAGTGGGAGCCCGGAGGGGTGTTGGTGGGGTGTGGGGATGGGGACACGCGCGGACTGTATCCGATCCACGACGCGTCGGTCTTTCGCGGGTGGCGGTGGTCCTGATAGACGCAGGGGGCATGACAGGACTTCTCCCCGCCCTGCGGAAGCTCGCCCTCGGCACCGCCGCTCTGCTGGCCGTGACCGCCGTCCCCTTCACCGCGCACGCGACCGCCCAGGCGCGGGCCGAGCCGAAGGCTCCCGAGGAGTTCGTCGCCCTGCGCGACGTCGACCCGACGATCATCCAGGAGATGCGGTACTTCACGCCGCACAACTTCGTGGGCGAGCCCGTCGACGGCTACAAGAAGCCGATGTGCATCCTTACGGAGCCCGCGGCCAAGGCCCTGCACAAGGCGCAGCGCTCTCTCCTGCGCAAGGGTTACTCGCTGAAGGTGTACGACTGCTACCGCCCGCAACGGGCGGTGAACCACTTCGTGCGCTGGGCCGAGAATCCGGCCGACGAGCGCATGAAGGCGGAGTTCTATCCCCAGGTCGACAAGTCGCGGCTGTTCGAGGACGGCTACATCGCGGAGAAGTCCGGGCACAGCAGGGGCTCGACGGTGGATCTGACGGTGGTGCGGCTGCCGACCCTGCCGACCCGGCCGTACGTACCCGGAGAGCCGCTCACGCCGTGCTTCGGGCCGAAGAGCGGGCGCTTCCCCGACAACTCCGTGGACATGGGGACGGGTTTCGACTGCTTCGACACGCTGGCGCACACGGACGACCCGCGGATCAAGGGCAAGCAGCGGGCCAACCGGGATCTGCTGCGCGACGTGCTCTCCAAGCAGGGGTTCGCCAATCTCCCCGAGGAGTGGTGGCACTTCACGCACAAGCCGGAGCTGTTCCCGGACACCTACTTCGACTTCCCCGTCTCCCGAAAGTCGCTGCACGGGAAGTAGCCGGGGTCGCGACCCCGGCCGTCGCCCCGGGAGTCATCCCTCCGCACGAGAGGGGGTCGTCCGGGACCACCCCCGTCGATCCCGGACAACCTCCTCCGATACTCGGACGCGAGAGAGGCCCGTCCGGTTCAGTGCACCTCGATATTTCTGCCCGCCCGACGCCCCCTGACGAAATCCGGTTGCCCGTGGCACACTTCTGACGTTCCGTCAGATCCAGTCCTGGAGGAGCTTTGCCGCGCACGCGCACACCCGTAGTGGCCAACTGGTTCGCCGGGGAGGGGGACGACTTCCGCCTTCTGGGCACACGCTGCTCGGCGTGCTCCTGCGTCTTCTTCCCGCGCGAGGACGGCTTCTGCCGCAACCCCGGGTGCGGGGGCGGGGAGCTCGCCGAGGTGCCGCTGTCCCGGCGCGGGCGCGTGTGGTCGTACACCGACGGGCGCTACCGGCCGCCGGCACCCTACGTATCGGATCCGGAACTTCCCTGGCAGCCCTACGCGTTGATCGCGGTGGAACTGGAGGCGGAGCGCATGGTGGTGCTCGGACAGGCGGTGCCCGGGATCACCGTGGCCGATCTGGAGGTCGGCATGGAGGTGGAGGCCGTCCCGGGGGTGCTGAACGAGGACGACACGACGACGTGGACGACATGGCACTGGCGGCCGGTGGGGGTGGGCGCATGAGCGGCGAGGTGGCGGTGCTCGGTGCGGGCATGCACCCCTGGGGCAAGTGGGGTCGCGGATTCGTCGAGTACGGGGTGGCGGCGGCCCGCACGGCGCTCGCGGACGCCGGGGTCGACTGGCGGGACGTGGGCTCGATCGTCGGGGCGGACACCGTGCGCGGCGGCTATCCCGGGTACGTGGCCGGGGCGACGTTCGCCAAGGCGCTCGGCTGGCAGGGAGCGCGGGTCGCGAGCGTGTACGCGGCGTGCGCGTCCGGCGCCCAGGCCATCGCCGCGGCGCGTACGCAGATCCTCGCGGGCATGGCCGACGTGGTCCTGGTCGTCGGCGCCGACGCGGCCCCCAAGGGATTCTTCCGGCCCGCCGGCGGGGACCGGCCCGATGACCCCGACTGGCTGCGCTTCCGCGTCCTCGGAGCCACCAACCCCGCCTACTTCGGGCTCTACGCGCGGCGCCGGATGGCCGTGCACGGCGACACCCTGGAGGACTTCGCCCAGGTCAAGGTGAAGAACGCGGCAGCGGGCGCGCTCAACGCGAACGCGCGCTACCGCAAGGCCGTCACCGCCGAGGAGGTCGCCGCGTCCGCCGTCGTGGCCGACCCGCTGCGGCTGCTCGACATCTGTGCCACCTCTGACGGGGCCGCGGCCCTGGTGCTCTGCAGCATGGAGTTCGCGCGGCGGCACGGAGCGGCGGACCCGGTGCGCATCCGCGCGGTGTCCACGGTGACGCCGACCTATCCGAGGACGGTCCTCGACCTGCCGGACATCGCCACGGACTCGGCGGCCGTCGTCGAGCCGGCCGACGGGACGTTCCGCGCGTCCATCGCGCGGGCGGCGTACGAAGAAGCGGGCATAGGCCCGGAGGACATATCGCTTGCGGAGGTCTACGACCTGTCGACCGCGCTGGAACTGCAGTGGTACGAGGACCTGGGGCTCTGCGGCGAGGGCGAGGGCGCCAAGCTGCTGCGCGACGGGGCGACGGCGCCGGGCGGGCGCGTACCCGTGAACACCAGCGGCGGTCTCGCTTCCTTCGGGGAAGCCGTTCCCGCGCAGGCCATCGCCCAAGTGTGCGAAGTCACCTGGCAGTTGAGAGGTGCGGCAGGGGCGCGGCAGATCGAGGGGGCGCGGGTGGGGATCACCGCGAACCAGGGCCTGTTCGGGCACGGGTCCTCGGTCGTCGCGGTGCGCTGACCCCCTCGCGCGGACCGGCCCCGACCGACGGCGGCGGGGTGCGGGGGCGGTCCCCCGGGGCGCGCGGCGGGCGCTGCGAAGGAAGCTGTCACACCGGTTAACCGGTGCGGTCGGCGACCTTGACGCTCCATCACCATCGGTGAACACTTCCGGGTGTCAGTCGGCGTCGCCGCACCTCGGCCCCCGGCGCCCAGAGCCTCTGTGCGCACGAAGGGCCGCGTGAAGGGCCTGGTCAACGGGTCATCCCCCAGGGCGATACGACTGCCACGGCACGCTCGTCATGGCCGCCGGGCGGGGCGCGGGAGACTCCCTGCCTCCGGCTGCATCGGCCGGGCGCATCCAGGCAGTAGTCGAGGAACGCACCCTGCACGGAGTACCGGGGCGGACCGCCCCGGGCGAGGGCCTAGGAGCCGCCATGTACTCGAATGGGGACATCTTCGTCGGTGAGGTCATCGGCACCGCGATTCTGATTCTGCTCGGCGCCGGCGTGTGCGCCGCGGTCGTGCTGAGCCATTCCAAGGCGAAGGCCTCCGGATGGGTCGTCATCGCCTTCGGCTGGGGCTTCGGCGTGCTCGCCGGCGCCTACACCGCGGGGCCGCTCTCCGGCGGCCATCTCAACCCCGCCGTCACGCTCGGCATCGCCATCGACACCGGCAAGTGGGACAAGGTCTGGCTCTATCTGCTCGGACAGATGGTCGGCGCGATGCTCGGCGCCGTCCTCGCGTACCTCGTGTATCTCGCGCAGTTCAACGCCAACGTCACGCGGGGCGCGAAGGGCGACGCGGAGGGCGTGCACCAGCCGACGCCGACACTCGGCATCTTCTCCACCATCCCGGAGATCCGGAACCCGGTCGCCAACATGATCACCGAGGTCATCGCGACCGTCGCGCTGGTGCTGCCGATCCTCGCCTTCGGCCTGACCGAAGGGCTCGGCGAGTCCGGCACGCAGACGCTGATCGTGGCCTTCCTGGTCGTCGGCATCGGCCTCTCCCTGGGCGGCCCCACGGGGTACGCCATCAACCCGGCGCGCGACCTCGGTCCGCGCATCGTGCACACCTTCCTGCCGATCCCCAACAAGGGCACGTCCGACTGGAGCTACGCCTGGATTCCGGTGGCCGGACCGCTCATCGGCGGAGCCCTCGCGGGCCTCATCTACAACGCAGCCTTCTGAGTCTTCTCATCAAGGGGTAGCCATGCCGGACAGCTCCGAGAAATTCGTCGCCGCCATCGACCAGGGCACTACGTCGAGCCGCTGCATCATCTTCGACCAGGACGGCGCGATCGTCGCCGTGGACCAGCGCGAGCACCGCCAGATCTTTCCCAAGCCCGGCTGGGTGGAGCACGACGCCACCGAGATCTGGTCGAAGGTGCAGGCGGTGGTCGCGGGGGCGATCGCCAAGGCCGGGCTCCGCGCCGACCAGCTGAGCGCGCTCGGCATCACCAACCAGCGCGAGACCACGGTGCTGTGGGACCGCGCCACCGGCAAGCCCGTGCACAACGCGATCGTCTGGCAGGACACCCGCACCGCGGCGCTCTGCAACGACCTGGGCGGGAGCGACGGCCAGGACCGCTTCCGCGAGCAGACCGGACTGCCGCTCGCGAGCTACTTCTCCGGCCCCAAGGCCGCCTGGCTGCTCGACAACGTGCCCGGGCTCCGAGCCCGCGCCGAACGGGGCGAGATAGCCTTCGGCACCATCGACTCCTGGCTCATCTGGAACCTCACGGGCGGCACCGACGGCGGCAAGCACGTCACCGACGTCACCAACGCGGGCCGCACCATGCTGATGAACCTGGAGACGCTCCAGTGGGACCGGTCGATCCTGTCGGCGATGAACGTCCCCGAGGCGGTCCTGCCCGAGATCAGGTCGTCGGCCGAGGTGTACGGGACGGCCGTGGGCCAGCTCTCCGGAGTACCCGTCGCCTCCGCGCTCGGCGACCAACAGGCGGCCGTGTTCGGGCAGGCCTGCTACGACACGGGGACGGCCAAAAACACGTACGGAACGGGCAGTTTCCTGCTGCTCAACACCGGCAACCGGCCCGTCCCCTCCAAGAACGGACTGCTCACGACGGTGGGCTACAAGATCGGCTCCGAGGCCCCCGTCTACTGCCTGGAGGGGTCCATCGCGATCACCGGAGCCCTGGTGCAGTGGTTCCGCGACCAGTTGGGCATCATCCGCTCGGCCGACGAGATCGAGCCGCTCGCGGCGAGCGTGGACGACAACGGCGGGGCGTACATCGTGCCGGCGTTCTCCGGCCTCTACGCACCGTACTGGCGCTCCGACGCGCGCGGGGTCGTCACCGGCCTCACCCGGTACGTCACCAAGGCCCACCTGGCGCGCGCGGTGCTGGAGGCGACCAGTTGGCAGACGCGTGAGGTCGTGGACGCCATGTACCAGGACTCCGTAGTGCGGATCACCACCCTGAAGGTGGACGGCGGCATGACCAAGAACAACCTGCTGATGCAGCACCAGGCGGACGTCCTGGGCGTGCCGGTGATCCGTCCGAAGGTCTCCGAGACCACCTGTCTGGGCGCGGCGTACGCGGCCGGCCTCGCGACCGGTGTGTGGAACGACCTCGACGAGCTCAAGGCGCACTGGCAGCAGGACGTGGAGTGGACACCGCGGATGGACGCCGCGTCGCGGGACCGGGAGTTCCACAACTGGCACAAGGCGGTGGAGCGGAGCTTCGGCTGGCTGGAGGACGGCGAAGGCTGAGCCGGGCAGGACTGCGGCCCGTACCCCGGTCGGCGGGGGTACGGGCCGCTGCGGGTGCTCCCGGCTACGTCGTGGCGGGCTGCCTGGCCGCCGCGGCCGCCTCCATCGCGTGCTCGACGACGTCGATGAGGACCTCCTTGACCGACTCGCGATCGCGCGCGTCGCACATCACGACCGGTACTCCGGAGTCGAGGTCCAGCGCCTGGCGTACGGCGTCGGCGGGGTAACGGGACGATCCTTCGAAGCAGTTGACGCCGACGACGAAGGGTATGGAGCGCCGCTCGAAGTAGTCGACGGCGGCGAAGCAGTCCTCCAGGCGGCGTGTGTCGGCGAGGACGACGGCGCCGAGCGCTCCGGTGGCCAGCTCGTCCCAGAGGAACCAGAAGCGGTCCTGGCCCGGCGTGCCGAAGAGGTACAGGACCAGGTCCTCGCGGAGCGTGATGCGGCCGAAGTCCATGGCGACCGTGGTGGTGTGCTTGCCCGCGACGCCGCGCGTGTCGTCGACGGGGCGGCCGGCCTCGCTGAGGGTCTCCTCGGTGCGCAGCGGTTTGATCTCGCTGACCGCGCCGACCAGGGTCGTCTTGCCGACGCCGAAGCCGCCCGCCACGAGGATCTTCAGCGTGACCGGCTCGACGGGGGCCTTGTCGCGCTCAGAACGCCTGAAGATCATCGCTCACTTCTCCTGGATCAGTGGTGTCGCGCGGGGCCGGTCCGTATCCGCCGCCGCCGGGGGTTTCGATCACGAGTACGTCGCCGGGGCCGAGGTCCGCCGAGTCGCTGCCGCCGAGCTCCACGACGGTGCCGTCCGCGCGCTCCACGCGGTTGGCGCCGAGCGCGCCGGGGGCGCCGCCCGCCATGCCGTACGGGGCGACCTTGCGGTGCTGCGAGAGCGTGGAGACCGTCATCGGCTCCCGGAAGCGGATGCGGCGCACGGCTCCGTCCCCGCCGCGCCACCGCCCGGCGCCGCCGCTCCCCCGCCGCACGGCGAACTCCTCAAGGAGGACGGGCAGCCGCCACTCCAGGACCTCGGGGTCGGTGAGCCGCGAGTTGGTCATGTGGGTCTGCACGACGGGCGCACCGTCGAATCCGTCCCCCGCCCCGGATCCGGAGGCCACCGTCTCGTAGTACTGGTGGTGGTCGTTGCCGAAGGTGACGTTGTTCATCGTGCCGGAGCCCTCGGCCTGCACGCCCAGGGCGGCGTAGAGGGCGCCCGTGATGGCCTGGGAGGTCTCCACGTTCCCGGCGACGACGGCGGCCGGCGGCTCGGGGGCGAGCAGCGAGCCCGGGGGCACGATGATCCGCAAGGGGCGCAGGCAGCCGTCGTTGAGCGGGATGTCGTCGTCGACGAGGGTGCGGAAGACGTACAGGACGGCTGCGTTGACCACCGCGAAGGGGGCGTTGAAGTTCGTGGCGAGCTGGGCCGACGTGCCGCTGAAGTCGATGGTCGCCGAGCGCTCCTCGCGGTCCACGGTGACGCGGACGTGGATCGTGGCCCCGGAGTCCGTCCGATAGGCGAACTCGCCCTCTTCAAGGACGTCGATGACCCGGCGTACGGATTCTTCGGCGTTGTCCTGGACGTGTTTCATGTACGCCTGGACGACGTCGAGGCCGAAGTCCTCGATCATCCGGGTGACTTCGTCGACGCCCTTCTGGTTGGCGGCGATCTGGGCACGCAGGTCGGCGAGGTTGGTGTCCGGGTTGCGTGAGGGGTGGGGGGCGTCGGTGAGCAGGCCGCGGGTCTCGGCCTCCCGGAAACGGCCCTCTTCTACGAGAAGCCAGTTGTCGAAGAGGATGCCCTCCTCGTCGATGGTGCGGCTGTCGGCCGGCATCGAGCCGGGGGCGATGCCGCCGATCTCGGCGTGGTGGCCGCGCGAGGCGACGTGGAAGAGGATCCGCTCCCCCGAAGTGCCGTGCTCCCCCGGCCTGTCGAAGACCGGCGTGATGACCGTGACGTCGGGGAGGTGGGTGCCACCGTGGTAGGGGTCGTTGACCGCGTAGGTGTCGCCCGGGCGCATGCCGCTGCCGCGGCGCTCGATGACCTCCTTCACGCTGGTGCCCATCGACCCCAGGTGGACGGGGATGTGCGGGGCGTTGGCGACGAGGTTGCCCTCGGGGTCGAAGAGCGCGCAGGAGAAGTCGAGCCGCTCCTTGATGTTCACCGACTGGGACGTGGACTCCAGGCGGGCGCCCATCTGTTCGGCGATGGACATGAAGAGGTTGTTGAACACTTCGAGGAGGACGGGGTCGGCGGCGGTGCTCGCGGTGGAACTCTCCGGCTCCGCGACGCGTTCCATGACCAGGTGTCCCGCGTCGGTCGTCGCCGCCCGCCAGCCGTCGTCGACGACCGTAGTGGCACCCGGCTCGGTGATGATCGCCGGTCCGGCGACGGTTTCGCCGGGCGGCAGCTCCTCGCGGCGCAGCAGGAGTACGTCGCGCCAGGTGCCGCCGGTGTGGAGGCGGACCTGCTGCGGGGTGCCCGGTGTCGCCGCGTGCGCGAGGGCACGGAGGTCGGGCGGATCGGTGACTCCGGTGGCCTCCACGGAGAGGGCTTCGACGACGACGGGACGGTCCAGGGTGAAGGAGTACGTGGCGCGGTGGCGCTCCTCGAAGTCCCGGGTCATGGCGTCGGGGTCGGTGAGCTCCACGGTCAGGGCGGTGTCCGTGCCGTCGTAGCGGAGTTGGGCGCGGCGCGCGACGCGGACGCGGTCGGCCGGCACGTCCTCGGCGAGGAGTTCGTCGCGGGCGGCGCTCTCCAGGTCGTCGGCGGTCTTCAGGACGTGCGGCATCGACGACGGCTCCAGCGCCGTCTCCACGGACTGCTCGCGCATCGCCGTGGTGTCGGCGAGCCCGATGCCGAGGGCGGAGAGCACCCCCGCCATCGGTGGTACGAGGACGGTGCGGATGCCGAGCGAGTCGGCGACCATGCAGGCGTGCTGGCCGCCCGCGCCGCCGAACGTGGTGAGGGCGTAGCGGGTGACGTCGTGGCCCTTCTGGACCGAGATGCGCTTCACGGCGCCCGCGATGTTGGCCACCGCGATCCGCAGATAGCCCTCGGCCACCTGCTCGGGCGTGCGGTCGTCGCCGGTCGCCGCGCGGATCTCCGCGGCGAGGGCCGCGAAGCGGTCGTGGACCAGCCCGCCGTCCAGGGGCTGGTTCCCGTCCGGGCCGAACACCCTGGGGAAGTGGCCGGGCTGGACGCGGCCCAGGGCGATGTTGGCGTCGGTGACGGTGAGCGGTCCGCCGCCGCGGTAGCTCGCCGGTCCGGGGTCGGCGCCCGCCGAGTCGGGCCCCACGCGGTAGCGGCTGCCGTCGAAGTGGAGCACGGACCCGCCGCCGGCGGCGACGGTGTGGATGTCGAGCATGGGGGCGCGCAGCCGTACCCCGGCGATCTGTGTGGTGAAGACCCGTTCGTACGCGCCTGCGTAGTGCGAGACGTCCGTCGAGGTGCCGCCCATGTCGAAGCCGATGACACGGTCGAAGCCGGCCAGCCGCGACATCCGGGCCATGCCCACGATGCCGCCCGCGGGCCCGGAGAGGATGGCGTCCTTGCCGCGGAACTGGCCCGCCTCGGCTAGACCGCCGTTCGACTGCATGAACATCAGCCGCACGCCGTCGAGTTCGTCGGCGACCTGCTGCACATAGCGCCGCAGGACCGGTGACAAGTAGGCGTCGACGACCGCGGTGTCGCCGCGCGGGACGAGCTTCATGAGAGGGCTGACCTCGCTGGAGAGCGAGACCTGCGGGAAGCCGGTACGGACGGCGAGGTCGCCGACGGCCTGTTCGTGGGCGGGGTGGAGGTGGCTGTGCATGCAGACCACCGCCACGGAGCGGATCCCGTCGTCGTACGCCTCCCGCAGCGGACCCGCGAGGCCGTCCAGGTCGGGTGCGCGTCGCACGTCGCCGTCGGCGGTGACGCGCTCGTCGACCTCGATGACCCGGGCGTAGAGGAGTTCGGGCAGGACGATCTCGCGGGCGAAGATCCGCGGGCGGTTCTGGTAGGCGATGCGCAGGGCGTCGCGGAAGCCGCGGGTGATGACGAGGGCGGTGGGCTCGCCCTTGCGCTCCAGGAGGGCGTTGGTGGCGACGGTGGTGCCCATGCGGACGGCGTCGACGGACGCGGCGGCGGGATCGCCCGGCACCGCCCCGTCGAGGAGTTCTCGGATGCCCGCGACCGCCGCGTCGCGGTAGCGGCCCGGGTTGTCGGAGAGCAGTTTGTGCGTGCGCAGGCCGCCGTCCGGGTCCCGCGCGACGATGTCGGTGAAGGTGCCGCCCCTGTCGACCCAGAACTGCCAGCCAGTCACGTTCTCACTCCCGCTTCCGCGCTGCTCAGAGCGCCCGGAGGCCGCTGATCACGTCGCGCAGAATACTCTCGTCCGGCAGTTCGGCGGGCGGTACCGGACGCGTGACGTGCACCAGTTCGTCGTCGACGAGATCGCCGATGAGGACGCGCACCACGCCGATGGGCAGGTCGAGTTCGGCCGCGAGCTCGGCCACCGACTGGGGCGTGTCGCGGCAGAGCTCGACGATGTCCACGTGCTCCGGTGACAGCGTCTGGTCGGCCTCCGGGACGTCCCACGCGTGGGCCTCCGCGATGACGACCGCGATGAGGTCGAGGCGGTGCTGCCCGGGGCTCGTGGTGCGGCCGCGCGTCATGGCGTACGGGCGCACCACGGGACCGGCGTCGTCGTCGAACCAGCGGGGTGACTCTTGCACTCCCGCTAATTTCCGCGTGGCCTCTGTCGTTCTCTGCTTCCCTCGACCGTCGTGATTCATGACCTCCCACTACCCCCCGGCGGGCAGATCCGTGCGCGGAGCCGTCCCCAGATGCACACCCACCCGCTTGACCAGCAGCGTCATTTCGTAGGCGACCAGGCCGACGTCGGAGTCCGCGTCCGCGAGCACGGCGAGACAGCTGCCGTCGCCCGCGGCCGTGACGAAGAGGAACGCGTCGTCCAGCTCGACCACGGTCTGGCGGACCCTGCCCGCCTCGAAGTGCCGTCCGACGCCCTTGGCGAGGCTGTGGAACCCGGAGGCGACGGCAGCCAGGTGCTCGCTGTCCTCTCTGGTCAGGTTCTTGGACACGCCGGTCGGCAGGCCGTCTCCGGAGAGCACGAGCGCTTTGCGGATGCTGGCGACGCGCTGCACCAGGTCGTCGAGGAGCCAGTTCAGCTCTCCCCGCCCCCCGGTCGTGGTGGTGCGTGCGTCGGCATTCGGTGCGGTCATCGACCGTCCCCCTCGGATGTGGTTCCTGGTGCTGTGCCGTTCGTGGCGTCGTCGCCCGCGGCGTTCTCGTCGCGGCCGCGCTGCCAGCCCCGCTGGAGCGAGGCCATGCGGCTGCGTACCTCTTCGGCGTCCCGCTCCTCCGGCCGGGTCGCGGCACGGTCGGAACGGCGGTCGGGTCCGTCCTTCAACTGCCGGGCGAGGCTGGCCTGCCGGACACGGCGGGGCAGTCCGCCCTGAGCGGTCGTGGTGGTGCCGGGGTCCGCGGCGGGGGCGGGGCCGGGCGTCCCTGCCGGGCGCGGGCCGGCTCCGGTCCGGGGGGCGCGGTCCTCGTGGGCGCGGTCCTGCGCGGAGCGGTCCTGCGCGGAGCGGTCCTGCGCGGAGCGGTCCTGGATGGCCGTGCGGCGGCCGCGGCGGGGCAGGTCGGACGGCGTGTCGTCGACGGCCGTGACGTCCCGGTGCGGCGGGGACAGGTCGGGCCAGGCAGGCTGCGACCGCGGGCGCCTCGGGGTGTCGTCCTCGGCGGCCGGTTCGATGGGCCGGTCGTCGGGGAAACGGCTGTCCTGGGAGCGGCCTTCGGGGAAACGGCTGTCCTGCGGCCTGGTGTGCGTGACCGGGCGGCCGTGCGAGCGGACCAGCTTGGGGGTCCTGCGGCGCGGCAGCGGAACGGGCCCTTCCGCGTGCTCGCCCTCGGTGTCCTCGTCGAGGTGGGCGGGCGTGGACTCGGCGCGGGCCGGCTCGGCGCGCACCGGCTCGCGGTCGTCCCGGGCCTGCTGGTGCTGTTCGCCGGGGGTGCCCGCCACCCGGCGACGCGGCCGGAAGAGGCCGCCGCGCTCGCTGTCCTCGTCGTCCAGGGCGCCGGGGAAGGTGTCGAGGTCCGCCAGGCCGACGGGTGCCTCCAGTTCGACGGGGCCGTCGAGGAGCGAGGCGGGCAGGCCGGGCAGTTGGACGGGGACCTGGGAGAGTGCCGCCGCGCGGTCGGCCGGCTGGTCGGTGCGCTGCGCGACCTCCTTGCTCTGCCCCCGGTCGAGCCGGAAGCCGCCGGTGTCGGGCACGTCGTCGGTGAGCAGCGACTCGGGGATGAAGACGACCGCGGTCGTGCCGCCGTACGGGGACGGCTGCAGGGAGACGCGCACGCGCTGGCGCTGCGCGAGCCTGCTGACCACGAAGAGGCCGAGCCGGTCGGTGTCGGACAGTTCGAACTCGGGGGTCTCCGCGAGCCGCAGGTTGGCGTCCAGGAGCGCGTCGGATGCCATGCCGAGGCCCCGGTCGTGGATCTCCAGGGTGAAGCCGTTGGCGACGTGCTCGCCGAGGACCTGCACCGCGGTGTGCGGCGGCGAGAACACCGTGGCGTTCTCCAGGAGTTCCGCCATGAGGTGCGTGAGGTCGGCGACCGCGGGGCCGGTGACGGCGATGCGGGGCAGGCGGCGGACCTCGATGCGCTCGTAGTCCTCGACCTCGGCGACGGCGGCGCGCACGACGTCCATGAGCTGGACGGGCTTGCGCCACTGGCGGGACGGGGCGGCGCCGGAGAGGATCACGAGGCCCTCGGCGTGCCGTCGCATGCGGGTGGTCAGGTGGTCGAGGCGGAAGAGGTCGGCGAGCTCGTCGGTGTCCTCGGTCCTGCGCTCCATGGTGTCCAGGAGGGTGAGCTGCTTGTGCAGCAGGACCTGACTGCGGCGGGCGAGGTTGACGAAGACCTCGGAGACGCCGCGGCGCAGGTCGGCCTGTTTGACGGTGGCCTCGACGGCGGCGCGCTGCAGGGTGTTGAGGGCCTGCCCGACCTGCCCGATCTCGTCCTTGCCGTAGGTCAGCCGGGGCGCCTCGGTCTCCACGTCGACCTGCTCGCCGGCCGCGAGACGGCGCAGCACGCCCGGCAGCCGGACGCCGGAGGCCTCGTGGGCGTCGAGGCGCAGCCGGCGCAGGTCCCTGACCAGGCTGCGTCCGATGCGCACGGACAGGAAGAGCGAGACCAGCAGCGCGAGGAGGCCGAGCACACCGGCCGCGATGACGCGCACGATGACGCCGACGGCCGCCGGTTCGACGCGGTCCTGGAAACGGTCCGTCGCCTCGTTGTTGCTCTCGGAGAGCTGCTTGAGGACCCGCCCCGCCGCCTGGTCCCAGTGGGCGGCCGTCATCGCGCGGGGCGTACCCGCACCCGACGCGATGATGTCGTTCTCCGCCTTGCGCAGCTGGGTGGTCTCGGCGCCGTTCCAGTACCGCTCGTACCGGCCGCGGTCCTCCTCGGGAAGCTGTGCGAAGTTCACTTCGAAGAGGAGCGTGCGCTGGGCGCGGAGCTCGGTGGCCTGCTGGATCTCGGACTTGGTGAGCCGTCCCGCGACGAGCGCGGAGCCGATCAACGCGTCTTCCCGGGCGAGCAGTTCACGGGCGCGGGTGGCGCCGACGAGCGCCCGGCCCTGCTGGTCGTACTGCACGTCGTCGAGGCCGGAGAAGCCGTTGAGGGTGCTGAGGAGGTTGAAGTAGGGGTCGATCAGTTTGGTGTACATCTTCAGGGCGCCGACCCGGCTGACCGTGCCCTCTTCGACGCTCCTGCGCAGCGGCTCGATGCCGTTGAACGCCTCGACGAGCTCGTCGAGGCCCCTGCGCGAGTCCTCGTTGACGCTCTCGCGGACGTCCTTGTCCTCGGCGTTCGCCCGGATCTTGGCGATCATCCCGTCGGTCGCGGTACGACTGCGGCGCAGTGCGGCGAGGGCGTCCGACGCGCGCGGGTCGGCGAGGTAGACGAGGGTCTGGCGGCGCTCCTGCTGAATGACGCGCGCCGTGTCCTCGACCGGATAGGCGAGCTTGTCGACGACGTTGACCGTGTCGATGAGGCTCAGCGCCTGACGCCCGGTGACAACCGTGGCGAAGGCCCAGATGGCGGTGAGGGAGAGCAGCGGCACGAGCAAGAGCGCCACGATCTTCCGGCGGATGGACTTCCCGCGAAAGCGCATGGCCTCCCCCAGATCGGCCCCCTGAGGCCGTTGCACGGGCCAGGGGCACACATGTGCGTCAACAAACGGCGCGAGCCTACTACTGACTCACGGGCAACTCGAAGGCGCATCCGAACGCTTTTCAGCCGTGACGCGAAAGGGACGTCCCCAGTTGTCCCTCCATTACGGGAGATTGCGTCCCAGCATGCGGCACCTGCCACCCGGCCCCATCCGCCGTACCCCGTACGCCAGTTGGCCTGATTTCTTCGCTCCACGGAACCGGAACGGGAATCTTTCGGATCTCTCGTTCGTCCAACAGGGAGAGCGCCACGGAACAAGGGCACGCCGCCGGACAGGCGGCGTAAAGCGCAGTAAAAAGGGCAGCCACTGGTGAGTCGACCCAGGGGGTGTCCGATGGAACGGCCGCAAGGCATCGGGGGGAGTGACGACATGATGGGCACGGCACAGCGCCACCAGGCGTCCGGGAGTGGCACCACCGGCACGGCGCAGGCGCACGGCGAGGTACCGCAAGCGCGCGGCGAGGCACGGCAGGGGTCGCGCGACGTGTCGCGGGAGCGGTCCGGCCGACGGGAGGAGAGCCCTCGGGAGCACCGGCCACGCACGCGTGAAGCGCGGGAGGGCGACGCGACGGTGGAACGGCCGCCGCTGTGGGTCGAGGAGCCCGCCCGCCGACGGCGACTGCCCGATCCGGTGCGCACGTCCGCGGTGCGGGCGGTGATCATAGTGGCGGTCACCCTCGTGCAGGCGATGGTCGCCGTGCTCGCCGCCCTTGCGGGGTCCTGGCTCTCCTTCCCCATGGTGCTGAGCAGCGTGGCCAGCACGGTCGTGGCGACTTGGGGCGTGCTCGACGTATGGGTGACGCGCCAGGTCTGGAACCAGCGGCACGGAGTGGTGTCGATGCCGAGCAGTACGGCCCGCCGGCTGCGGCGCGAGCGGCGCCGGGCCCGTCGTCAGACACGGGCCACGACACGCGGCAAGGAGCGCATAACAAGGCACGGCGGGTCCGGTCAGCTGTCGCACCCCTGAGCGGAGACGACGAGCGGGCGACACCTCGCCCAGGGCGCCGTTCGGGTCCTTCAGACCCCGGCGGGCCGCGTCGCGCGTTCTGCGGCCCCGGCCGCGGCGAGCGCCCTGCGCGCCTTCATGAACGGCCGGGCGCGGTCGACCGCGAGGACCGCCGTCGTGCGGCCGGCGCGCTCGTACACGGCGAGGAAGCCGCCCTCGCCCGGGGTGTCCGCCGACCCCTCGGCGATGCGCACGCTGTCGCCGTCGCCCCGGCGTCCGGCGAACTGCACGCGGGATCCGTACTGGTCCGACCAGAAGTACGGCAGGGGACGCGCCGCCTCGACGGTGTGCCCCGCGAGCAGGTTCCTGACGGCGATACGGGGTTGCTCCGTCGCGCTGGTCCAGTGCTCCGCGCGGATTCCGCCCACCCTGGCGACATCGCCCACCGCGACGACCTGGGGCAGCGTGGTGACGCAGCCGTCGTCGCACAGGACACCGTCGGCCACGGCGAGAGGGGAGCCGGTGAGCCAGCCCGTGCTGGGGGCCGCGCCGATGCCGACGACGACCACGTCGGCGGGCAGGATCCGGCCGTCCGACAGCTCCACCGCGGTGACGGCCCCCGCCGCACCTCCCCCGCTCTCGCCGTCCGCCCCCGGCGCGCCCCGCAGCGCCGTCACTCCGACTCCCGTCAGGAGGCGCGCACCGCCGCGCGCGTGCAGCCCCGCGCACACCGCCGCCATCTCCGGGCCGAGCTGGGCAGTCAGGGGCATCGGCGCGGCCTCGACGACCGTGACGTCATGGCCGAGCGCCACGCACGAGGACGCGGTCTCGGCGCCGACGAAGCCACCACCGATCACCACTGCGCGCCGGGGGCCGCGGGTGAGCGCGGCCCGCAGGGCGCGGGCGTCGTCCAGGGTGCGCAGGGTGTGCACCCCCGCGAGCCGGGGCCCGGGAAGGCGTCGGGCGGACGCCCCGGTGGCGATGACCACGCCGTCGCCCGCCAGGGTGCGCCCGTCGGCGAGGACGACCGTGCGGCCGCGCGCGTCGAGGGCGCTCGCCCCGGTGCCGAGGATCCACTCCGCGGCGAGCTCGGCCGTCTCCTCGTCGTCGGACAGGGCGAGTTGCTCCTCGTCCGCGCCGCCGGTGAGGAAGCCCTTGGACAGCGGCGGCCGGTCGTACGGCCCGTGCGGTTCGGCGCCGACGACGACCAGGCGGCCGTCGAAACCCTGGGCGCGCAGTTCCCGTGCCGCGTACAGGCCGGCGAGCGAGGCGCCCACCACGATGACCGTCCTCATGCCGCGGATCCCTCCTCGGCGGAGCTCTGGGCGACCAGCCCGTCGACGGCGAGGCGCACGTGGACGACGCCCTCCTGGACGCACACCTGATGGGTGCGCACGGGGCGGCGCGCGGGCAGGCAGGTGGGCAGGCCGGTGCGGAGATCGAATGACGCGGCGTGCAGCGGGCATTCGACCTGACAGCCCTCCAGCCATCCTTCCGACAGGGACGCGTCCTGGTGGCTGCACGTGTCGTCGATGGCGAAGAGCTCACCTTCGGCGTGGAACACCGCGACCGGCGGTGTGGTGTCGAGTCGGACGGACTCGCCCTCGGGGAGGTCTTCAAGGCGGCATACGGGAATCATGGGCCCCCCTCTTGGTGTGATTCGGCCCGGTCCTGGACCCTTGGAGGGCCAAGACCCTTCGGTAACATGATGTTTCGCATGGCGCACGAGGGAGCGCTATGCGCAACAGAATCCGGGTGGGGCGCCCATCGCGTCAAGGGCTTCCCGAAGACGCGGCTTCAACAGGCCGCCAGGTGGTGAGAGTTCAGATATGACGGGCGAGCGGAAACAGGCTGATCAGGAGAGGGCCCCCCGGGGCGAACCGCGCGACGGACCGCGGGAGAAACAGCCGAAGGGAGCCGCCGGATCCGTCCAGTCCGTGGACCGCGCGGTGAGCGTCCTGGAGATCCTCGCGCGGCTCGGCGAGGCCGGAGTCACCGAGATCGCCGACGAGTTGGCCGTCCACAAGTCGACGGCCTTCCGGCTCCTCGGCGTACTCGAGAACCGTGGCCTCGTCGGCCAGGCGAAGGACCGAGGGAAGTACTTCCTGGGTGCGGGCGTACTCCGCCTCGCGGGGGCGGCGGCAGTGCGCATGGACATCTCGCAGGAGGGCGGCCCGGTCTGCCGCGAACTCGCCGACGAGCTGGGCGAGACGGTCAACATCGCGGTCCTGGACGACGACGCCGCGGTCAACATCATGCAGGCCCGCGGCCCGGCTTCGGTGACCGCGCAGAACTGGCTGGGCCGGCGTACCCCGCTGCACGCCACATCCAGCGGAAAGGTGCTGCTCGCGCACCTGCCCACGACGTTGCGCGAGGGCCTGATGGCGCGCACCCTGCCCCGCCTGACCGACCACACGGTGACGGGCACGGTGGCGCTGCGCGGCGAGCTGGAGGCCGTCGTCGAGCAGGGCTTCGCCATCGCCGTCGAGGAGTTGGAGGTGGGCCTCGCCGCGGTCGCCGCGCCGGTGCGCGCGCACGACGGCAAGGTGATCGGGGCGCTCAGCGCGTCGGGGCCCGTCTACCGGGTGACCGAGGACCGGCTGACCGAGCTCGCCAAGCGCACGGTCGCCGCCTCCGTCGAGCTCTCCCGGCGGATGGGGTACGGCTTCTGAGGTTCCGCGGCCCGGCCGTCCCGACGGCCCGGCGCCGCCCGCGGAGCCCGGCCGCCCGCGGAGCCCGGCCGCCCAAGGCGCCTCCGGGGCGGCCGTGAGAGAACGTCGCAGCGCACACGCACCAGGGCGGGGCCGGTTCGTTCCGGCCCCGCCCTGGTGCGTGTCCCGGCGGCGCCCGCACCACGCTCCCCGGTTCCGTCCGCACGCGCCCCCGTGCGTGCTTTCCCGTGCTCCCCCTCAATTGCGAAGGCTTGACTCCGCCCCCTTGACGGCCTCTTGATGGCGTTCCCAGTATGTCTCTCATAGCGCAACCGAACGTGCAGTACGCAACAACTACGTCACGCCGTGCGCAACAGCAGAGGAGCCTGGCCGTGCCCCACGAGGTCCGTGCCGTCGTCGCCCTGAAGAAGGGCGCACCCGTCGAGGTGCAGACGATCGTCGTGCCAGATCCCGGCCCGGGAGAGGTACTCGTCTCCGTACAGGCCTGCGGGGTCTGCCACACGGATCTGCACTACCGGGAAGGCGCGATCAACGACGACTTCCCGTTCCTGCTCGGTCACGAGGCGGCCGGCACCGTCGAGGCGGTCGGCGCGGGCGTCGCCGATCTCGCCCCCGGCGACTGCGTCGTGATCGCCTGGCGCGCGCCCTGCGGAGCCTGCCGCTCCTGCCTGCGCGGCCGCCCCTGGTACTGCTTCGACTCGCGCAATGCCGCGCAGCCCATGATGCTCATGGACGGCACGGCGCTGAGCCCCGCCCTCGGCATCGGCGCCTTCGCCGAGAAGACGCTGGTCGCCGCGGGACAGGCCGTGAAGGTCGACCCGGCGGCCCGCCCCGAGGCCGTCGCCCTGATCGGCTGCGGCGTGATGGCGGGGTACGGGGCCGCGGTGAACACCGGCGGGGTGGGCCGAGGCGACACCGTCGCCGTCATCGGCTGCGGAGGCGTCGGGAACGCGGCGATCGCCGGGGCGTCGCTGGCCGGGGCGCGCCGCGTGATCGCCCTCGACATCGACGACGCGAAGCTGGACGGGGCGACTCGGTTCGGCGCCACGCACACGGTCAACTCACGCGGCACGGAACCGGTTTCGGCGGTCCGCGAGCTGACCGGCGGGCACGGTGTCGACGTCGCGATCGACGCGGTCGGCACCCCGTCGACGTATCAGCAGGCCTTCGCCATGCGGGACTTGGCGGGCGTGCTCGTCCAGGTCGGTGTGCCCGACCCCGAGATGAAGGTCGAGCTGCCGCTGATCGAGCTGTTCTCGCGCGGCGGCGCGCTGAAGTCGTCCTGGTACGGGGACTGTCTGCCCACCCGCGACTTCCCGATCCTCGTCGACCAGTACCTGAGCCGCCGCCTCGACCTGGGCGGCTTCGTCTCCGAGACGATCCCCCTCGATCAGGTGGAGGAGGCCTTCGCACGGATGCACCGGGGCGAGGTGCTGCGATCGGTGGTGGTCCTGTGACCGGCCGCGAGGCCCGGGGCCCCCGGGTGGTCGTCATCGGCGCCGGCATCGTCGGCTGCTCCCTCGCCGACGAGCTGACCGCCCGCGGCTGGACCGACGTCACCGTCCTGGAGCAGGGGCCGCTGCCCGCCCCGGGCGGCTCCACCTCGCACGCGCCGGGCCTGGTCTTCCGGACCGGCCCGTCCAAGACGATGACGGCGTTCGCCGCGTACACCGTGGAGAAGTTCAACGCCCTTGAGGTGGACGGTCTGCCCTGCTTCCACCCCGTCGGCGGCCTGGAACTGGCCACCACGCCCGAACGTCGGGCCGACCTGCACCGCAAGGCCGGATTCGCCGCCGCCTGGGGTATCCGTGCCGAGCTCGTCGGCCCCGCACGCTGCAAGGAACTGTGGCCCTTGGTCGACGAGAGCCTGCTGTACGGCGGCCTGTACACGCCCGACGACGGCCTGGCCCGCGCCGTGCCCGCCTGCCGGGCGCAACTGGAACGGGCACGCACGCGTGGAGCACGTTTTCTCGACCGGCACACCGTGACGGGCATCGAGCGCGAGGGCGGCCGGGTCACCGCCGTCGTCACCGACCGCGGCACCTTCCCCGCCGACCACGTGGTCTCGGCCGCCGGATTCTGGGGGCCGGTGATCGGGCGGATGGCCGGGGTCGACGTCCCGCTGCTGCCGCTCGCCCACCAGTACGTGAAGACGGCTCCGCTGCCCGAGCTCGCGGGGGGCGACGACCCACGTACGGAGGCGTCGCGGCCGATCCTCCGCTTCCAGGACCGTGACCTGTACTTCCGTGAGCACGGCGACCGCATCGGCATCGGCTCGTACGCCCATCGGCCGCTCCCCGTCGACCCGTTCACGGTTCCTGCCTACGACGACGCCGAGGGCATGCCGTCCTCGTACCCCTTCACCGCGGAGGACTTCGCGCCGAGCTGGGAGGACTGTCGCGGGCTGCTCCCCGCCCTGAAGGACGCGGAGATCGAGGAGGGCTTCAACGGGGTCTTCTCCTTCACTCCCGACGGTATGCCGGTGCTCGGCGAGTCCCGTGCGCTGCGCGGCTTCTGGCTGGCCGAGGCCGTGTGGGTCACCCACTCCGCGGGCGTCGCCAAGGCGGTCGCCGAGTGGATGGTCGACGGGCGGCCCTCGCTCGACCTGCACGAATGCGAGCTGACGCGCTTCGAGGACGCCCAGCGCTCCCCCGCGTACGTGGCCGAGCGCGGCGCACAGCAGTTCGTCGAGGTCTACGACGTCATCCACCCGCTCCAACCGATGGACCGGCCGCGCCCCCTGCGCGTCAGCCCCTTCCACGCCCGTCAGCAGGAGCTGGGCGCCGTCTTCCTGGAGGGCGGCGGCTGGGAGCGTCCGCACTGGTACGAGGCCAACGCGCCGCTGGCCCAGGACATCGAGGTGCCCGGACGCGATGCCTGGGCGGCCCGGTACTGGTCCCCGATCGCGGCGGCCGAGGCGCACGCCACCCGCGAGCGCGTCGCCCTCTACGACATGACGCCGCTGCGCCGCCTGGAGGTCACGGGCCCCGGCTCGCTCGCCTTCCTGCAGCGCATGACCTCCAACAACCTCGCCAAGAAGCCCGGTTCCGTCACGTACACGCTGCTCCTCGACGACGCCGGCGGCATCCGCTCGGACCTGACCGTGGCCCGGCTCGCCCCGGACCGGTTCCAGGTGGGCGCCAACTCCCCCGCCGACCTGGACTGGCTGCTGCGACACGCCCCCGACGACGTCCACCTGCGGGACATCACCTCCGGGACCTGCTGCGTCGGCGTCTGGGGACCGCTGGCCCGCTCACTCGTGCAGCCACTGACCCGCGACAACTTCTCCCACGAGGCGTTCGGCTACTTCAGGGCCAAGGAGACGTACATCGGGCACGTCCCGGTGACCGCCCTGCGCCTGTCGTACGTCGGTGAACTGGGCTGGGAGCTGTACACCACCGCCGACCTGGGGCTGCGCCTGTGGGACACGCTGTGGGAGGCGGGGCGCGCGCACGGCGTGATCGCGGCCGGGCGCTCCGCCTTCAACAGCCTGCGCCTGGAGAAGGGATACCGCGCCTGGGGCCACGACATGACCACCGAACACCACCCCTACGAGGCGGGTGTCGGCTTCGCGGTCCGCATGAACAAGGGCGACTTCGTGGGGCGTTCGGCGCTCGAAGGCCTCGGGCCGCCCACCCGGAAACTGACCGCGCTGCTTCTCGACGACCCCGCCGCCGTCGTCCTCGGCAAGGAGCCTGTGTACGTCGACGGCGCGCCCGCCGGATACGTCACCAGCGCCTCGTACGGCTACACGCTGGGCCGGTGCGTCGCCTACGCCTGGCTGCCGCCCCTGGAGGCGGGCACCGGCGTGCACGTCGAGTACTTCGGCGAGAAGGTGCCCGCGACCGTCGCCGAGGAACCGCTGTTCGACCCCGAGATGACCCGGATCCGCCGCTAGCCGCCAGGAGGCACAGGTGTCCCCCACCTTCGACGTGATCGTGATCGGCCTCGGCGGCATGGGCAGCGCCGCCGCCCACCACCTGTCCGCGCGCGGCGCCCGCGTGCTGGGCCTGGAGAAGTTCGGCCCGGTGCACCACCGCGGTTCCAGTCACGGCGGGTCCCGCATCACCCGGCAGTCCTACTTCGAGGACCCCGCCTACGTACCGCTGCTGCTGCGCGCCTACGAGCTCTACGACCGCCTCGAACACGACACCGGGCGCCACGTCGCGACCCTGTGCGGCGGCGTGATGCTCGGCCGCCCCGACAGCCGCACGGTCTCCGGTTCACGGCTCTCCGCCGAACGGTGGGACCTGCCCCACGAGATGCTCGACGCGAAGGAGATCCGGCGCCGCTTCCCGACCCTCACGCCGCACGACGGCGACGTGGCGCTGTACGAGGCACGGGCCGGCCTGGTCCGCCCCGAGAGCACCGTGGCCGCCCACCTTCAGCTGGCCACGCGGCACGGCGCCGACCTGCACTTCGAGGAGCCGATGACCCGCTGGGAGCCGTACCGCGACGGCGTGCGCGTGCACACGGCGGAGGACGTCTACACGGCCGGACAGTTGGTGATCTGTCCGGGCGCGTGGGCGCCCGGACTCCTGACCGACCTGGGCGTGCCGTTCACCATCGAACGGCAGGTCATGTACTGGTTCCAGCCCACCGGCGGCGTGCGGCCCTTCGAGGCGGCGAACCACCCGATCTACATCTGGGAGGACGACCGGGGCGTCCAGGTCTACGGCTTCCCCGCCATCGACGGGCCCGACCTCGGCGCGAAGGTCGCCTTCTTCCGCAAGGGCACGCCCTGTACGCCGGAGACCATCGAGCGGACGGTCCACGACCACGAGGTCGCCACCATGGCCGGGCAGGTGAGACAGCTGATCCCCGCTCTCCCCGGCCGTTTCCTCAAGGCCGCCACCTGCATGTACTCCAACACACCCGACGAGCACTTCGTCATCGCCCGGCATCCGGCGCACCCCGGATCGGTCACCGTCGCGGCCGGCTTCTCCGGGCACGGCTTCAAGTTCGTCCCGGTGGTCGGGGAGATCCTCGCCGACCTGGCGCTGGACGGCGCCACCGGGCATCCCATCGAGCTTTTCGACCCCGGCCGCCTCGCCGCCACGCCTGTCTGAGGAGTACGAGAACCGTGCCGACGACCCCTTTGCCGCCGAGTCTCCTCGCGACCCTCCCCGGGCGCTACTACACCGACCCGGAGATCTTCCGGCAGGAGCAGGAGCGCGTCTTCGAAGCGCTCTGGTTCTGCGCGGTGCGCTCCGCCGACCTCGACGGGCCGGGTGCCTTCCGCACCGTGCGGGTCGGCCGCGAGAGCGTCCTGGTGACCCGCACCCGCACCGGGGAGCTCCGTGCCTTCCTCAACGTATGCCGCCACCGCGGCGCCCGCCTGTGCACCGAGGAGTCCGGCCAGGTGCGCCGCGCCCTGCAGTGCCCGTACCACGCCTGGACGTACGACCTGGACGGCAGACTGATCGCCGCGCCCAACCTGGTGAGGATGCCGGACGTCGACCGTGCCGCGTACGGCCTGGTGAAGGTGGCCCTGCGGGAGTGGCTCGGCTACGCCTGGGTGTGCCTGGCCGACGAACCGCCCTCCTTCGAGGAGACCGTGATCGGCGCGGCGGTGGAACGGCTCGGCGACGCGGCGTCCATCGAGCGCTACGGCACCGAACGCCTCGCCCTCGGCAAGCGCGTCACCTACGACGTGCGCGCCAACTGGAAGCTGATCGTCGAGAACTTCATGGAGTGCTACCACTGCGCGACCATCCACCCCGAACTGACCGACGTCCTGCCAGAGTTCGCGGACGGTTTCGCCGCGCAGTACTACGTGGGGCACGGTGCCGCGTTCGGCGAGGAGGTCGACGGCTTCACCGTGGACGGCGGCGCGGGCTTCGGCCGGCTCCCCGAGGTCGCGCCCGACCAGGACCGCCGCTACTACGCGATCACCGTGAAGCCGACGGTGTTCATCAATCTCGTGCCGGACCACGTCATCCTGCACCGGATGTTCCCGCTGGCCGAGGACCGCACGGCCGTCGAGTGCGACTGGCTGTACGCGCCCGACGTCGTCGCGTCCGGCGTCGACCTGACGCACTCCGTGGAGCTCTTCCACCGGGTCAACACGCAGGACTTCGAGGCCTGCGAGCGCACCCAGCCCGCGATGGCGTCACGCGCCTACCGCGCGGGCGGGGTGCTGGTGCCGACCGAGCACCACATCGGGCTGTTCCACGAATGGCTGACGAAACAGCTCGCTACGTAGTGGCCGCCGGAGCGGCCTGCGCGGAGGTGGGGCGCTTGTACATCCGCGTGGCCGTGATCTCGCCGTGCACCGTCTCGCCGTCCGGGTCCTGCTGCGGCAGGCCCGGGCGCAGGTGCTCCTCGACGCTGATGTACTTCAGGCCGGCCCGCAGGTCCGCGTCATTCCGCAACCGGATGACCAGCGGGAACTCCGCGAGCGCGGTCGTGTCGAACAGGCCGGTCGTGTAAAGCAGCTGCACGCCGAGCGCGTCCGAGACGGCCCGCTGGAGCTCCAGGAGGTAGGTCGCGTTGGCGCGGCCGATGGGGTTGTCCAGGAAGAGCGTGCCGGCGTGGCGGTGCTTGTCGCGGCCCCGGTCGTTGCTGCGCAGGGCGGCCATCGTGCAGTACAGGGCGATGGCGGCGGTCAGCAGCTGGCCGCCGGAGAACACGTCGCCCATCTGCCCGACCGGGACGCGCTCGGCGCGCAGCACGGCGTCCGGCTTGAGGATCTCGACGGCGACCCCGCGCGGCTCCAGGGCGGCCTGGACCCCGCGCAGCAGCAGGGACATGCCGTCGCGCCGCATGTCGGAGTTCTTCTTGACGGCCGCGCGCGTGGCCTCGTCGATGACCTCGCCGAGCCGCTCGACGAGCGTGGCCTGGTCGGGCTCCTCGAAGCGGACCCGCAGGAACTCCTGGCCCGACCACTCCCCGAGGCCCTCGGGCAGCCGGGACAGGCGCTGGGCGGAGCGCAGAGTCGCGAGCGCGGACTCGACGAGCCCGCGCAGGCGGTCGACGATGCTGTCGCGGTTGCGCTCCAGCTGCTCCAACTCGTCGGTGAGGACCCGGAGCCGGGGCGCGAAGGCGTCGGCCCACTTCTTGGCGTGCTCGGGCAGCGCGGAGGCGGGCAGTTCGCGGATCTGCTGGCGGGCGGGCGTGCGCACCTGCTCGTACCGGGTGGAGTTCGCGTGGCGCACGAGGATGTCGCTGGCCTCGCGGACGGCGGACTCGGCCGTCGACAGGTCGGCGGCGCAGCCGCGCAGGGAGCGGCGGGTCTCGGCGGCCGCCTGGCGGGCCTCTTCGATGGAGCCGGGGTAGACCTCGGGGGTCTCTTCGGCCTCTTCGTCCTGGTGCTCGCGCAGGAGGTCGCGCAGCAGCGCCGCGGTCTCGTCGAAGCCGCCCGCGGCGTCCTCGGTGACGCGGTGGGTGTGCAGCAGTGCGGCGTGGGCCTCCTTGGCGCGGCTCAACGCGTCGGTGTGGGAGGCCAGTTCGCCGGTGGCGGTGCGCAGGAGCGTTTGGGCCTGCTCGGCGTCGGCGGGGACGAGGCCGGCGGAGAGCTCGGTGTGGGCGTCGCCGTCCTGCGGGGCGTGCCGCTCGGCCTCGCCGCGCAGCCGGCCGAGCCGCTCGCTCGCGGTGGAGGCGCGGGCCTCGATGAGCTGGACCTGGGCCTCCGCGCGCGCGGCGGCGGCCTGCCGGGACGGCCCGTCGGAGCCGTCGGTGCCTTCGAGGAGGAGGGCCGCACGGGTGCGGACCTTGTTGCTGAGCCGGTCGAGTTCGGCGAGGGCGGCGCTCTCGTCGCTCTCGGCGCGGGCCTGTTCGGCACGGAGGTCGGCGCCGACGCCCACCTTCTCGTAGAGCTGGGACGCGGCGCGGTAGGCCTCGCGCAGGGCGGGCAGCGACGACTTGGGGGCATCGCTCTTCTCCGGCACGTCCTCCGGGGCGCCGGCGATCTCGGCGCGCTCGGCGCGCAGCGCGCGGGCGGTGCGGCGGGCGTCGTCGGCGGCGCGCTGGGCGGCGCGGCGGTCCTCGTCGGCGGCGCGGGCACGGTCCAGGCAGGTCTGGGCCCGGCCCTCGGACTCGACGGCGTCGTCGGCCAGTTCGCGCAACTTGGCCTGCCAGCCGGCCCGCTCGCGGAGCCTGAAGGCGAGGCCCGCGAGGGCGTCGGCGGCGCGCCGGGCACGCTGGGCGGCCTCCTGGCGCTCGTCGCGCACGCGGGCCGCCTCGCTCGCCGCCTCGTCGGCCTCGGCGCGCGCGGTGCGGGCCTCGGCGAGCTCCGCCTCGGCCTCCTCGGCGAAGGTGCGCGCCTCCTCGGCGGCGGTGGCGAGCTCGAGAAGGCGGCCGCTCGGGCAGCCGGTGCGCCAGGAGGCGAGGCGGGCGGCGAGCTCACGGTCCTTGGCGAGCCGGACGGCGAGCGCCCGGATCTCCTCGTCCCGCCGGGCGGCCCGCGCGCGCAGCGCCTGGCGTTCCTCGTCGGCGGCGTGCTCGTCGTGCATGGCCGGGTTCGGCGGTACGAGGAAGACGCCGCTGTCCGCCGCCTGCTCGCCGGGGGTGGGGGCGAGGAGCGCGGCGGCGGTGCCGACGGCGACGGCGGACCGGGGCAGCAGGGCGGCGTCCGCGAGGGCATCGCGGGCGCGGGCGTGCGTGTCCGGGTCCGTGATGACCACGCCGTCGACCAGCTCGGGCCGGGCGGCGAGCACGCGCGCGTGGTCGGCGGGGTCGACGGCCTGGGCCAGGTAGCGCCAGCCGGGCAGCGCGGGGATGCCGTGCTCGCCGAGGAACTCGACGGTGGCCAGCACGTCGGGGCCCGGGGGCAGCAGCCCGCCGTCGCCGAGTGCGCCGAGGATGCGGGAGTCGTCGGCGGCCGCGGTGCGCAGCTCGAACAGCTGCCGCTCGGCGCCTGCGACGCCGTCTTCGAGGAGGGTGCGCAGGTCGTCCGCGGAGCGGTCGAGCTCCGCCACGGAGAGGGCGCCGCCCCCGAGGGGCGCCTCGGCGGGGGCCTCGGCCCCGGCGCGGGGCTGCGGCACGCCGCCGCTCTCGGTCGGCAGGCTCAGCAGCTCGGCCAGCCGCTGCTCGCACGCGATGGACTCGGCGGCGCGGCGCTCGGCGTCGAGGGCGGCCTCGGCGCCGGTCGCGGCGTCCGAGGCGCGGGCGGCGGTGAGCTCGGCGCGGGCCTCGGTGGCGGCTGTTTCCTTGGCGTGGTCGGCGGCGCGGCGGGCCGCCTCGCGGGCGGTGTCCCACGCGGCGACGGTGGTCTTCTCGGCGTCGCTCGCGGCGAGGGCGGCGCGCGCCGGGTCGGCGTCGGGGGCGGTGTCGTCGAGCCAGCCCGCGCGGACGGCCTCCGCGGTCTCCTGCTCGACCTCGCTGAGGCGCTGCTTCAGGTGTCCGAGCTCGCTGCGGGCCCGCTGTGCCTCGGTGGCGGCGGCGGTCGCGTCGCGGTGGGCGGCCTCGCCGGTCTCCTGGAGGGCGGCGGAGCGCTCCTCCTCCTCGTTCGCGAGGTTCTCCGCGCCTTCTGCCGCGGTGTGCAGGGCGCGGACGAGGTCGGACGCGGCCTCCGCGCGGGCGGCGAGCGCGGGCGCCGCGTCCCTCTCGGCCTCGCGGATCGCGGCGGCCACGCGCGCGGAGCGGTCGGCGGCGGCACGGTGGCGCAGTACGGCTTCGGCGGCCTGCCAGGCGGAGTGCAGGGTGCGCGCGTCCGCCAGCTCGCGGCGCTGGGCGGCGGCGGCCTTCTCGGCGACGGTGAGGGCCAGGGAGGCGTGCCGGTAGGCGAGTTCGGCGGAGATCAGGGCGCTTTTGCCGCGGGCCCGCTCGGCCTCGGTGACGGTGTGGGCGGCGGCGGTGACCTGCTCGGCCAGCTCGGCGGCGCGGCCCCGCTCCTCGACGCCGCGTGCGGAGAGGCGGCGGGCCAGGGTCCGGGTGCGGCGCTCGGCGCCCGCGTGCACGTCACGCGCGCGGGAGCGCGTGTCGGCGGCGTCGACGATGCGGCCGAGCAGGTCGACGGAGCCCGCGGTGAAGTCCCGTTCGGCCATCAGCTCGGCGCGGCGGCCGAGCTTGTTGCCGAAGCCGTGGACGAGGTCGGCGAGGCCGTCCGTGTCACGGGTGTCGGTGACGGCACGCAGCAGCAGGTCGGTGAAGTCGGAGTCCTTCTTGACGGCGAAGAGGCCCGCGGCCTCACCCTCGTCGGCGTTCATCTCCCGCTGGTAGCGGAAGAGTTCGGGGTCCAGGCCGAGCTCGCCGAGGTGTTCGTTCCAGCGGTCGTGGATCTCTTCCCAGTGCACTTCGAGGTGGGGGTAGGCCTTGACCGCATCGGTCATCGCGTCGCGGAAGCCCTTCATGGTGCGCCGCCTGCCCTGGGCGCCCGATGCGCCCTCCGCCGACGGGCGTACGGCGGTGGACTCGGCGACGGGCAGCGAGTCCAGGCTCATGCCGGGTCCCGGCCGGAAGGAGTACCAGGCCTCGGCGAACTTCCGCGGGTCGTTGGAGACCTGCCTGCCGCGCCACTCGCTGACCTTGCCGACGACGACGCACTCGCCGGTCAGGGTGTGCTGCCACTCCAGGGCGACGTGGCCGCAGTCGTCGGCGAGCAGGAACTTGCGCAGCACGCCGGAGCTGGCGCCGCCGAGGGTGTTGCGGTGTCCCGGGAGCATGACCGAGAAGATCAGCTTGAGCAGGACGGACTTGCCGCCGCCGTTCTCAAGGAAGAGCACGCCCGCGGGCGCGGGGCGGCGCGGCGGGCCGACCGGCTCGTCCTCGAAGAACTCCGCCTGGGTGGGCGCGGGGTCGGGCACCTCCGCGCCGACGCCGCGCAGGTCGAGCACGGTGTCGGCGTAGCGCGCACCGGCCGGACCGATGGAGTAGAGGCGGACCCGGGACAGCTCGTACATGGCGGCGGACTCTCGTCGTAAGTCGTGCGGGACGGCAGGAAAGGTGCAGGGGGCGCGGGGTGGGGCCCGCGGGCCGGGCGGGGCGGCTCAGGAGTGGAACGGCAGTCCCGCGTCGGCGGCCAGCTCCAGGTCGTCGGGGTCTTCGGGCGGCAGCAGCGTCGCCGAGCCGTCCGTGACCGGCACGACGCCGAGCTCGAGGAGCTCCGCCATGGCCGCGCTGCCCGCCATGTCACGGACCTGGAGCTGGTAGCGGGCCGTGGTGCGGTAGGTCCCGCCGGAGTCGTCGCCGGTGCGTTGCAGGAAACCGGATTCGGTGAGGAAGGCGACGGCCTTGCCGATGATGCCGGTGGTCGAGCCGGCGAGCCGGCGGGCGTCCTTGGTGGCGCCGGTCGAGCTGCGGCGCGCCCAGATCCGCCAGGCGGCCTCCAGGCCGGGGGCATCGGTGGCGGGGTCGGTGTTCTCGCCCTGCTGCTCGGCGCGCTCCTCCAGGCGCTGGCAGGCCTGGCGGACGAACGCGTCGACGCCGTTGACGGTGACGCGGCCGATGTAGCCGTCGTCGGCGAGGTCCTCGGGGCGCGGGAAGGCCATGGCCGCCACGGCGAGGTGCGCGAGGCCGTGCAGGAAGCGGTCGGTGGAGTCGGTGGCCGCGCGGCGGGCGTAGTCACCCATGCGGACGGCGAAGACGGAGTCCTCGGCGGCGGTCACGGCCATGCCCGCGCGCGGGGACACCTCCAGGACGACGAGCCCGAGCCCGGTGGCGACGGCGTCGGCGAGCCGGGCGAAGGGCGGGTCCTCGCGGTAGCGGCGGAGCAGTTCGGCGTACTCCTGGTCGCGGGCGGGCTGGAGCTTGGGCTGCAGGCCGAAGGCGACGAGCCGTGCGGCGTCGGCGGCGTCGGCCGGGGTGACGGGCGCGGGGGCGGTGGGCGCCGCCGTGGAGTCCGGCTCGCCCCACGCGGCGTGCTCTGCGGGGTGGTCGGTCACGGCGTGTGCTCCTTGTGGGGCTGGTGCGGGAGGGCGCCGGGGTGGCGCGCGGGGGTGTCGGTCATGGTCACGCCGCTTCCGTACGGTCGGCCGCCATGCCGGCGGCGTCCAGGAGGGCGGTGCCGACGATGAGGTCGGCGCCGCCGAACTCCTCGTCGTCGAGTTCCGCGCCGTCGTCCACGGCGAAGAGCAGCTTCTCCTCGCCCTGGCGGTAGGCGGTGCCGACCGGCGGGCTGGCCGCGTGCACGGCCAGCAGGGCGAGCAGGTAGGGCAGTTCGGGGTCGCGGCGGCGGGCGTCGGCGAGCAGTCCGGAGAGACGGCGCGGCGCGTCGGGGGGCAGGTCGAGCAGCTCCATGGCGCTCGCGAGCTGCGCCTCGCTGAAACGGCTGTCGTCCGGGGTGGCGATCAGGTCGGGCTCGGGCATCTCGGCGCCGAGGTGCTCGCGCTCCATGGGCGGGGTCAGCAGTATGTCGACGAGGTCCCCGACCCGTACGGACACGGGTGTGCGCAGGCCGGTGCCGCGCGCGAAGAAGGCGTCGGTCACCCGGGTCGCCTGCTCGGCGGGGAGCGGCAGGATCGGCGAGACCAGCTGACCGTACAGATCCAGGCCCGCGCGCGCGGTGGGTGTGGCGAAGGCCTGGCGGTCCTGTTCGGCGCGGAACAGGGGGCCCGCTTCGAGGAGCCGGGACTGGAGCTGCGTGTGGCGGCGGATGCAGTCCTTGACGATGTCGACCAGCTCGGCGGCGCGCCGCTTCTGTTCCGGGTCCTCGGACTCGTCGCGGGCCTTGCGGATGTTGGTCAGGATCGCGTTCTCGTGGCGGTAGCGGTCGGCGACGTGGTCGAGGGCCTCGGCGATCATGTCGGGGACGGCCTGGAGCCAGTCGACCGCGCGGACGTTGCGCCGGGTGGCGTCGAGGGCCTTGCGCAGGGTCTCCGAGTACTGCACGGTCCGGTAGCGCGCCTGCTCGGCGGCGAGCTGGGCGTCGGCGAGCCTGCCGCGCCTGATGAGGACCTCCAGCTTCACCTCCGCGGCGATCTGGGCGCTGGTGACGTCGGTGTCCAGGGCGCCCACCAGGACGTTGACGGCTTCGTCGGTGGTGCGCAGGTAGACGCTGCCGCCGTAGCCGGGCACCTCTTCGAGGAGCTTGAAGTCGTAGTCCCTGCGGACGTACGTCCCGTCGGGCGCGAAGGTCCCGTACACGGCGCGGAAGCCGCGGTCGACGCTGCCGACGTTGATCAGGTTCTCCAGGACCCAGCGGGCCACGCGCTCGTGCTCGACGACGGGGCGCCCGGGGGCCTGGGCGGCCACGCGGGGCAGCAGTCTGGCCACGATCTGCTCGTGGTCGGCGCCGGTGTCGAAGTCCATGTTCAGCGTGACGAGGTCGATGGCGGAGAGGGCCACCTCCGCCATCGCGTACACCGAGTACTCGCCGGCGAGGTTGGCCTTGCGCACGTCGAGGTCGTGCAGCGGAGCCGTGCAGGCGAGGGCGCGCAGGCGGCGCGCCAGGCCCTCGTCGGCAGCCGGGCCCGGGGCAGGCCGCGGTCCCGCGCTGAGCTGGGGCGGAACGGTGTCCGTTACGGCAGGCGAAGTCACGGTGCACAGACTAGGTCCTCGGTCTGACAACGGTCGAAACGGCGCAGAAGCGACCGGCTCAGCCACCCGCGCCGACGCGCCGTCCGTACACCTCGACGAGGCCTTCGAGCGAATCTTCGAGGTAGCCGACGAGCAGCCGTTCCGCCTGCCCGGCGTCGCCCGCCCGCAGGCTGTCGAGGATCTGCTTGTTGCGTTCGAGGTAGGGCTCGTGGAGGCGGCGCGGGTCGTCCACCACGTGGAAGGCCAGGCGCAGTTCGGCCAGGACGCCGCGCATCAGCTCGTCGGTCCTGGCGCTCCCGGCGAGGGCGACGAGTTCCCGGTGGAAGTGGATGTTGGCGGTGGAGACGCCCTTCCACCGCTTGTCGCCGGCCGCCCGCACGCCGTCCGCGACGGCGGAGGCGACTCCGTCGAGGGCGAAGGGGGGATCGCCGAGCCCGCGCACGACCGCGGGCTCCACGAGTCTGCGCGTGCGGTAGATGTCCTGGACGTCCTCGACCGTGAGGACCCGCACGAAGACGCCCCGATTGAGCTGGTGCTCCAGGAGCCGTTCGTGCGTGAGCAGCCGGAAGGCCTCGCGCAGCGTGTTGCGGGAGACGCCGAGCGCCCCGCCGATGCTGTCCTCGGACAGCCGCGTCCCGGGTGGGAAGCAGCCCTCGGCGATGCGGCTCCTGAGGATGTCCGCGACCCGCTCGGCCGTACTGGTGCGCCCCAGGAGCGCCCGGTCGTCAAGGAGTCCGCCCACGTCCGCCATGCCCTCAGCCATGCCCGGATTCAATCGCAGAGCGAAGAACGAAACAACACGGGTATTGAGGGATCGTTCAACGATCCTCTACCTTGTCGGGCACGGCTCGTTCCTCCGGCTCGTCCCGCTCACTCCTCCCCTCCTCCCCTCCTCCCCTCCTCCCCTCCTCCCCTCCTCCCCTCCTCCCCCACTCGACCTCCCCACTCGACCCGCTCAACCCGGAACCGCACGCTCCAGCACCCCCCGTCCCTCTCCTGCGAGGTGCCCATGAGCACGACCCCACCACCCCGTACCGCGCCGGCCGACATACCCCCCGGCCAGGCCGAACATCCCGACGACAGCGGCGCGTTCGGCTGGCTGCGCGCCCTCGGACCGCGCGGCCGCCGCGCCTTCGCCGGCGCCTTCGGGGGCTACGCCCTCGACTCGTACGACTACTTCACGCTGCCGCTGAGCATGGTGGCGCTCGCGGCGTACTTCGGCCTCGACAGCGGTCAGACCGGGCTCTTCACCACCGTCACGCTCGTCGTCTCCGCCGTGGGCGGCGCCGTCGCGGGCGTGGTCGCCGACCGGATCGGCCGCGTCAAGGCACTGATGATCACGGTCGTCACGTACGCGGTGTTCACCGTCGCCTGCGGCTTCGCGCCCAACTACGAGACGCTGCTGGTCTTCCGCGCTCTCCAGGGGCTCGGGTTCGGCGGCGAGTGGGCGGTGGGCGCGATCCTCGTCGCCGAGTACGCCACCGCCAAGAACCGCGGCCGCACGCTGGGCGCGGTCCAGAGCTCCTGGGCCGTGGGCTGGGGGCTCGCGGTGATCGTCTACACGCTGGTGTTCCAGTTCATGGACGAGGACGTGGCCTGGCGCGTGATGTTCTGGACCGGCGCGCTGCCCGCGCTGCTCGTGATCTACGTACGCCGCAATGTGCACGACGCCCCCGAAGCCGCCGAGGAGCGCCGCAAGAGCTCCGACAAGGGGTCGTTCACGGCCATCTTCAAGCCCGGGTTGCTGCGCACCACGTTCTTCGCGGTACTCCTGTCCACGGGTGTGCAGGGCGGCTACTACACCCTGGCCACCTGGGTGCCCACCTACCTGAAGAGCGAGCGCGGCCTGACCGTCGTCAACACCGGCGGCTATCTGACCTTCCTGATCTCGGGCGCCTTCCTCGGCTACCTGACCGGCGGCTACCTCACCGACAAACTCGGCCGCAAGCGCAACATCACGCTCTTCGCCTTCCTCTCCGCGGCCAGCATCCTCGCCTACACGAACATCCCGGACGGCGCCAACGGCCTTCTCCTTGTGCTCGGTTTCCCGCTGGGCTTCTGCATGTCGGCGATCTTCAGCGGCTTCGGATCGTTCCTCAGCGAGCTGTACCCGGCCGCCGTGCGCGGCACCGGGCAGGGCTTCACGTACAACACGGGGCGCGCGGTCGGCGCCGTCTTCCCCACGATGGTCGGCTTCCTCGCCGACAGCTGGGGCGTCGGCGGCGCGCTGGTCTTCGGAGCGGTGGGCTACGGCCTCGCCGTCGTCGCGCTGCTCGGCCTCCCCGAGACGCGCGGCAGGGAACTGCTGTGAACCGCGACGCCAAGGAGGCCCGCGCGGCGTTCCGTTCGGGCGAGAGCGGCCCCACCGCGGGCCGGGCAGCGGGCTTCACCCAGGCCAACCTCATCTCCGTCCCCGCCGACTGGGCGTACGAGATGCTGCTGTTCTGCCAGCGCAACCCGAAGCCCTGCCCGGTGCTCGACGTCACGGACGCGGGATCCTGGGTCACCCCGCTCGCCCCGGGCGCCGACCTGCGGACGGACCTGCCGCTCTACCGCGTCTGGGAGCACGGCGAGTTGACCGGGGAACCGCAGGACGTCGTCGGCCACTGGCGGGACGACCTGGTGACGTTCCTGCTGGGCTGCAGCTTCACCTTCGAGTGGGCGCTCGCCGACTCCGGCGTCCCGCTGCGCCACATCGAGCAGGACCGCAACGTCCCGATGTACGTGACCGCCCGCCCCTGCCGCCCCGCGGGCCGCCTGCACGGCCCTATGGTGGTGTCCATGCGCCCCGTACCGCCCCGGTACCTGACCGCCGCCATCAGGGAGAGCTCCCTGATGCCCGCGGTGCACGGCAGCCCGGTGCACTGCGGCGACCCCGGCGGGCTCGGCATCGAGGACCTGGGCCGCCCCGACTTCGGTGACGCGGTGACCGCGGAACCGGACGACATCCCGGTGTTCTGGGCGTGCGGGGTGACACCGCAGGCCGCGGTGATGGCGTCCAGGCCGCCCTTCGCGATCACGCACGCGCCGGGCCGGATGTTCATCACCGACGCCAGGGACGAGCAGTACCGGGTGGGCTGACCGCCGCACCGGTCACCGCCCCGCCCACCACCGCCGGGCCCGCGCCCGGGCCCCCGAGGACCACGGGAGAACCACGCACATGAGCACGGCCCCCATCGATCTCAACGCCGACCTCGGCGAGGGCTTCGGCCGCTGGCGCCTGACCGACGACGAAGAGCTGCTCTCCGTCGTCACCAGCGCCAATGTGGCCTGCGGGTTCCACGCGGGGGACGCGGTGACCATGCGCCGCGTGTGCGACCGCGCCGCCGAGCGCGGGGTACGGATCGGCGCCCAGGTCTCCTACCGCGACCTGGCCGGCTTCGGGCGGCGCGCCATGGACGTGCCCTCCGACGAGCTGGCGGCCGAAGTGGCGTACCAGATCGGCGCCCTGGAGGTGTTCGCGCGGGCGGCGGGCACGCGCGTGTCGTACGTGAAGCCGCACGGCGCGCTGTACAACCGCGTCGTCCACGACGCCGAGCAGGCCCGCGCGGTCCTGGACGGTGTACTGCTCGCGGGCGCCTCGCTGCCCGTCCTCGGGCTGCCCGGATCGCGCCTCCTGGAGACCGCCGAGCAGGCCGGGGTCCCCGTGGTGACCGAGGCGTTCGCGGACCGCGCCTACACCGACGAGGGCACCTTGGTCCCGCGCGGCACCCAAGGGGCGGTCCTCACGGAGGAGGATGCCGTCGTCGCGCGGTCCGTGGGCCTGGCCCGGTTCGGCGTCGTCACCTCCCACGGGGGCCGCGAGATCGCCGTACGCGCGCGATCGCTGTGTCTGCACGGCGACACCCCGGGGGCCGTGGCGCTGGCCCGGCGGGTGCGCGCGGAGCTGGAGTCGGCGGGCGTCCCGGTGGAGGCCTTCGCATGAGGACGCTGCCGGTCGGCGAGCGGGCCCTGCTCGTCGAACTCACCGACGGCGCCGCGGCCCAGGCCCTCCACGCCGAGCTGCTGCGCCGCCGCGCGACGGGTTCCCTGCGGGTGCGCGAGATCGTCCCCGCGGCCCGCACGGTGCTCCTCGACGGCCTCGACGAGCCCGACCGCCTCGCGGCGGAGCTGCCCGGCTGGGAGGTCCCTCCGCTGCCGCCGCGCGCGGGGGACGTCCTGGAGATCCCGGTCCGGTACGACGGTCCGGATCTCACGGAGGTGGCGGCGCACTGGGGTGTGCCGGTGTCCGAGGTGGCGCGGATCCACTCGGCCGCCGAGTACCGCGTCGCCTTCTGCGGGTTCGCACCCGGCTTCGGCTATCTGACCGGGCTGCCCGAGCGTTACGACGTGCCGCGCAGGGCCACCCCCCGCACCTCCGTCCCCGAGGGCAGCCTCGCCCTGGCCGGGCCGTACACGGGCGTCTACCCCCGCGCGTCGCCCGGCGGCTGGCAGCTGATCGGTTCGACGGACACCGTGTTGTGGGACCACACGCGCGTGCCCGCCGCGCTGCTCTCCCCCGGCGTGCGCGTGCGCTTCGTGCCGGACACGGCACCCTCGGACACCGCGCCCTGGAGCACCGCGCCGCCTTGGGACACCGCGCCTTCGGACACCGCACCCGGGGACGGCTCGTGGGGGGAAGGGACACGATGACCGACCGTGCCTTCGCCGTCGTACGGGCCGGGGCGCTGACCACCGTGCAGGACCTGGGCCGCCCGGGACACGCCCATCTCGGGGTGCCCCTCTCCGGAGCCCTGGACCCGCCCGCGGCGGCCCTGGTCAACCGCCTGGTGGGCAACCCGCCGGACGCCGCCGTCCTGGAGACCACCGTCAACGGCTGTGCCGTGCGCCCGCGCCGCCCGGTGACGGTCGCCGTCGGTGGCGCGCCCTGCCCGGTGACCGTGGACGGCCGCCCCGCGCCCTGGGGATCGCCGGTGCGGGTACCGGCGGGAGCCGTCCTGGACGTCGGAACCGTCGTCTCCGGAGTGCGCTGCTATCTCGCGTTCGACGGCGGGGTGGCCGTCGACCCGGTGCTCGGCAGCCGCTCCACCGACCTGCTCTCCGGACTCGGCCCGCCTCCGCTCGCGGACGGCGCCGTGCTGCCGCTGGGCGGTCCCGGCTCTCCGCACGCACGCGTGGACATCGTTCCGCAGCCGGCACCGCCCCAGGAGCTCGTGCTCGGGGTGACGCTCGGGCCGCGTGCCGACTGGTTCACCGCCGCGGCACTGGACACGTTCACCACGCGCGCGTACCGGGTGTCGTCGGCGAGCAACCGCATCGGACTGCGCACCGAGGGCCCTGTCCTGGAACGGGCTTCGCGGGCCGGTCGGGCGCTGGGGGCCGAGCTGCCCAGCGAGGGCATGGTGCTGGGTGCTGTCCAGGTGCCGCCGGACGGCAGGCCCGTGGTCTTCCTGGCCGATCATCCGACGACCGGGGGCTACCCGGTGATCGCGGTTGTCCGGGAGCCCTGCCTCGCGGCGGCGGCCCAGGCCGGGCCGGGCACGCCCGTACGTTTCGTCGGGACCGGCCGGCGCTGACGCGGCGGGCGGGCCGCGCCGGCGCCGGCTCCCGTAGCTGTGGAGCCGTGCGGCTGTGAGCTATACGGCGGGCGCGTCGGGCCCGATCCTGCTCCGTACCGCGTCCTGTACGTCGTCCTCCTCGGCGGGATCCGCGGCGAGCCTCCTGAGGCGGTTGACCACGCGCGCGTCGCCGGTCTCCGCGTGCCGCGCGGCGACCTCCCGGGTGGACTCCTCGCAGTCCCACAGGCACTCGACGGCGAATCCCGCGGCGAAGGAGGGGTCTGTCGCGGCGAGCGCGCGGGCGGCTCGTCCGCGCAGGTGGGAGGAGGCGGTCTCGCGATAGACATGCCGCAGGACCGGGGCGGCACAGGCGATGCCGAGGCGGCCCGCGCCGTCGACGAGGGTCCACAGCGTCGGCGCGTCGGGGCCCTCGCCCCGGACGGCCTCGCGCAGCACGGCCAGGACCAGCTTGCTGTCCTGCGCGCCGCCCCGGCAGGCGAGCATCCGCCCGGCGGCGGCACCCAGGTCGTCGGGGCGGTAGGCCCAGCGCCGCGCGCGCTCGACGGCGGCGACGCTCCGCATCCTTTCGAAGGCGGCGGTCGCGGCGTCCACCACGACCTGGGAGGTGTCCTCGGCGGCGTACTCGATGAGGTCGAGGACGTCGGGGTCGTGGGCGTCGGCGAGGTAGCGCAACGCGGTGCCGCGCGCCCCGTCCGAGCCGTGGCGGGCGGCCGCGATGATCTCGGGCCGGTCGTCGGGGCCCGCGACGGCGGCGAGGCAGCGGGCGGCGGGCACGTACAGCACGGCGCCCCGCTCGAGGCCTTCCTGCGCCCAGTCCAGGACGGCCCGGACGCTCCATTCGGGGCGCGGCCCCGCGGGTCGCAGCTGGCGTTGCCAGCGGTCGAAGGAGCCCTGTTCGCGCGCGGCCCGCACGCGGGCGCCGATGTCCGCGCGGGGGTCCTCTTCCCAGAGGCACCAGGGCCTTGGTTCGTAGGCGTCGCGGACGGCGGCGGCCAGCTCGGCCTCGCCCTCCGCGTCGGGGGTGAACCGGGCGAGCACGGGGGCGGCGAGGGCGCGCAGGCCCGCGTCGTCGTCGCGCAGCGCCAGCTCGTCGAGGGCCCACGCCCAGTTCGAGCCGAACGCCGCGTACCTCCGCAGCAGCTCGAGGGCGTCCTGCCTGCCGTACGAGGCCAGGTGGCCGAGGACGGCCAGGGCGAGGCCGGTGCGCGAGTCGTCCGTGTTCAGGACGTCCTCGGCAGCGAAGAGGTGCCGCTCGATCTCGCCGAGCCCACCGTGCAGGTCGAGGTAGAGCCGGGCGTAGTACAGCGAACGGTTCTCCACCTGCCAGTCGTGGCGGGGATCGTTCAGCACGCAGTGGTCGAGGGCGGCGAGCGCCTCCGACCTTGGGGCGGTGAGCGCGTGCAGCGTGCCGTCGCCGCGGCCCCTCTGCAGCAGGCCGAGCAGCGTACCGCTGGGCGCTATGACCGGATCGAACATGGGAAACAGCCTCACATCAAGCGTCGACGCAACCGGGAAACACGCATTACCTGGCCGTGCGCCAACACGTCGGGCCGCCCGCCGTCTCTTGCTTGTCGAAGACCATCTTCCTCTGCCTCTCGTCGGTGGCCCAGGGGTTCCCGGACGGGAGGTCCGGGGGCGGGCCGCTCACGGTCCACGCGGTGCGGCAACATCTGCCCCACCGTCGCGTCCGTGAATCACGTCGTCATGATGACCCGGCGGTCAGCTCCGCCGCGACCACATTTCCAGCGCCCCCGTTGCTGCTGGTCAGGTACCCCGCTCAGGCGGTCCCGAACAGCTCGAGCAGCTCCGCCTTTCCGAACATCCGGGCGGTGTCGACCGCCGACGGCGTCCCCGCGGCCGGATCCGCGCCGCCGTCGAGGAGGGCCCGGATCACCGCGTCCTCGCCCTTGAAGACGGCCCCGGCGAGCGGCGTCTGCCCCCGGTCGTTGGCGCGGTTGGTGTCGGCACCGCGCTCCACGAGGGTCCGGACCGCGTCGGCCTGCCCGTGGTAGGCCGCGAGCATCACCAGCGTGTCGCCGCTGCCGTTCGTGAGGTCCGCAGGGACACCCGCCTCGATGTAGGCAGCGAGCGCCGCGGCATCACCCTGGCGTGCCAGATCGAAGATCTTGGTCGCCAAGTCCACGACCTCCTGGTCGGGGGCTTCGCTCATGGGGTGTCCGCCTTCCTGGGTGAGCCGCCACTGCGGCCGTACGAGTGAATCGACAGGGTACTGCCCCGGCGGGCACATGACCCGCACCCCCTGAGGCAAAGATCACCAAGGGTGCGGGAGACCGCCCGGACCGCTCCCCCATGGCCCAACAAGGCTCCGCCATTCGAGGGAAATCTCGGGAAATTAACCCATTTGCACCTTTTATCGTATGGATACATGCTGTGAGCCTGGAAGAACTCATGGTGACTGTCCCCATCAACCAGGAGAACCCTCATGATCCTGTCCATCTCAGGCGTCGTGCTGCTCGGAATCATCGTCTTCCTCTTCTTCCGCAAGGACGGGCTCAAGGCGTCGCACGCCATGGTCTGCGCGCTCTTCGGCTTCTACCTCGCGGGCACCGCCATCGCCCCGAGCATCAAGGCCGGCGGCGCGAGCCTGGCGAGCCTCCTCGGCGGGATCAAGTTCTGACACCCCTGCCTTTCGTACGCACCTTCAGGAGACAGACGTGGCCAGGCGCCCCCTCCCCCGCATTCTGAGCAACGGCACCGCATCCATCGCCCGGAGCCGGGAGCTGGCACGGTCGGCAGCCGACAGCGCCACCGATGTTCTCCACCCGCTCATCACGATCACTCGTGGCCTGCGCCGGCTGGCTGCCGCCGGACGGCGCAAGTGGGCGGACACGCCCAAGGACAAGCGCGGGCCACTGCTGTTCCTGGTGGCCTCCGTGGTCCTGGTCGTGGCCCTCGTTCCCTTCGGTCCCGTGCTCGCCGCCATCACCCTGATGGCGGCAGCGGCCTGGACCGGCCGCGACCGCACCGCACCCGAGCCGACCGGTCCCGACGAGGGCCAGGTGCAGCGGCTGCAGTCCCTCTACGAAGCACTCGTCCCGTACTTCTCCGTCCCGGAGGACCCCGCCCCGCTCTTCGCGCACGGCGGGGAGTGGGACAAGGCCCTCACCGACTACGAGTTCGACGACAACGGGCGGATCTCCCGGCTCGTGGTGCATTACCCCGCCTACTTCACGGACGGCGAGGCCGAGTCCCGCGCGCGGATCGAGCAGCTGCTGCACGCCAAGTCGGGCCGCGGCCGCGAGTACCACTTCGGGTGGGACGAGGAGGGCAACCAGCTCACCGTCACGGTCCTGTCCCCGCTGGCCACCGACATCGCGGCCCAGCGCTTCGTCACCGCTCCCGGCGAGACCGTCCTCGGCTTCACCGACGAGACCGGCGTCCAGCGCACCCTGCCGGTGACCGACGGCGAGGAGCAGCGCGACGTGCCCCCCGTCGTGTGGCGCACCGGCGTCCGTTCCACCGAGCCCCATCTGCTGGTCGCGGGCGAGCCGGGCAGCGGCACGACCACGCTGCTGCGCTCCATCGCCCTGCAGGCCCTGCAGTACGGGGACGTCCTCGTCGTCGAGGGCAGCGGCACCGGCGACTACGCCTGCCTGACCGGGCGCGACGGCGTGCTCGCCATCGAGTGCGGGCTCGGCGGGGCGCTCGCGAGCCTCGAATGGGCGGCGCACGAGACCGAGCGCAGGCTCATCGCGGCGAACCGCGCCCGGCAGGCGGGCCACCCGCCGCCGGAGGACACCAAGCGCCCCCTGTGGGTCCTCCTCGACCGCCCGAGCGCGCTGGGCCACCTCGCCGCGGCCGACGGGCGCAAGGATCCCCAGTCGCTGCTGCAGGTCCCCCTGCGGCACGGCAGGGCGGCCAATGTGACGGTCGTGGTGGCCGACCAGCTGGACAGCCTGGACGCGCTGAGTGATCCCGTGCACCAGCACACCCGCGCGCGCGTGGTCCTCGGGCCCGCCACGCCCGACCAGCTGGAGGACGTCCTCGGGGTGCCGCCCCACACGACACCCACGGCGGACGTCCCGCCCGGCCGTGGGTACGCCCGGCTCGGCACGGGCCGGGTGCACCGCCTCCAAGTGCCGGCGACGCCCGACCCGTACGACGACGCGACCAGCGAGGCGCACCGTCGCGCGGTCATGGAGCTGCTGCCGGGGCGGAGCACTCCGCCGGACGCGTCGGACACCCCCGTGGACCCCGCCCCCGAGGCCACGGAGGCGGAGCCGGTTCCCGCGGAAGGCTGACCCTGGGCACCGGGGGCCGGACGTCGGGCACGTCGGGCCACTCCCGCAAACCTGAGGCCTCAGAGACTTGAGGCCTCAGGAACCCCAGGCATCAGGAGCCCCAGGCATCAGGCGACGAACGGGTGCGCGGCCTGCGCGCCCGTGCCGGCCCCCGTCGCCACCAGGCGGGCCGCCGCGGCGAGGCGTACCGCGGCCTCCTCCGCCACCGCGCCCCCGACCGTGAACGGCAGCCGCACGTATCCCTCGAAGGCACCGTCGACTCCGAAGCGCGGTCCGGACGGCACCCGCACGCCCACGCGCTCGCCCACCTCGGCGAGCCGCGACCCCGAAAGACCCCCGGTGCGCACCCACAGGGTCAGACCGCCCTTCGGCACCTCGAACTCCCAGTCGGGCAGCTCGCGGCGGACGGCGGCGACCAGCGCGTCGCGGTTCTCCCTGGCCTGCTCCCTGCGCACGTCCACGGCCGCCTGCCAGCCCCCGGTGTTCAGCAGCCAGTTCACGGCGAGCTGTTCGAGGACCGGGGTGCCGAGGTCCGCGTACGCGCGGGCCGCGACGAGGCTGCGGATCACGTCGGGGGCGGCCCGCACCCAGCCGATGCGCATGCCGGCCCAGAAGGCCTTGCTCGCCGAGCCGACCGTGATGACCGTGGAGCCCGCGGGGTCGAACCCGCAGACGGGACGCGGCACGGCGAGGTCCTGGTCGAGGCCGAGCTCGCTCATCGTCTCGTCGACGACGAGGACCGTGCCCGCCGAACGAGCCGCCTCGACGAGCTGCCGGCGCTGGTCCTCGCTCGCGAGCGCGCCGGTGGGGTTGTGGAAGTCCGCGACGACGTACGCGAGGCGGGGCGCCGCGTCCCGCAGGACCTGGCGCCAGCGGTCCATGTCCCAGCCCTGAAGACCCTCGGCCATGGCGACGGGGACGAGGCGGGCGCCCGCCTCCCGCATCAGCTGGAGGATGTTGGCGTACGACGGGGACTCCACGGCGATCCGTTCGCCTCGGCCCGCGAAGAGGTGACAGATCGCGTCGATCGCGCCCATCGCGCCGGTGGTCACCATGATCTGTTCGGGCATGGTGGGGATCCCGCGCGCGGTGTAGCGCTCGGCCAGCATCTCGCGCAGCGCGGGCAGCCCGGCCGGATAGTCGCCGTGGGTATGGGCGTAGGGCGGGAGCGCTTCGAGGGCGCCCTGGACGGAACGGGTGAGCCAGGGCTCGGGCGCGGGCAGCGCGGCGCAGCCCAGGTCGATCATGGAGCCGAGCGCCTCGGGCGGCAGCGGTTCGAGCCCGCGCGCGGGCAGGGGGTTCCCGGCCGGGACGGCGGTCCAGCTGCCCGCTCCCCTGCGGGACTCCAGGAAGCCCTCGGTGCGCAGGGCCTCGTAGGCGGCGGCCACGGTGGTGCGGCTGACGGCGAGGGCGAGGGCGAGCTCGCGCTCGGCGGGCAGCCGTGCGGCGACCGGTACCCGGCCTTCGAGCACGAGCAGCCGGATGCCGTCGGCGAGGGCGCGGTAGGCCGGCGGGCGGCGGGTACCCGCGCCCGGACGGTCCTGCTGGGAGGCGAGGAGGCGGGCGAGCTGCGTCGAACCCATCGCCGAAGTCCACTGAGCCATGATTCCCAGTCCACCTTCCCCGAATTGGCCATGGTTGGCTTCTCTGCGCAAGCCACAGAGTGTCATGTGTCAGGCCACTACCACCACATCAGGGGGCACCACTTGTCCGCGACGACATCCGCGTCGGCATCGTCGGCATCCGCGTCGGCATCCGGGACGACGAAGCGGCACCTGCCGCGGAGGCTGGCGCAGCTGTACGTGGGCCTCGCCCTGTACGGCGCGAGTTCCGCGCTGCTCGTGGTGTCGGGCCTCGGCCTGGAGCCGTGGAACGTGCTGCATCAGGGGCTCGCGGAGCGCAGCGGCCTCTCGATCGGCGTCGTCTCCATCATCGTGGGCGCCGCGGTGCTGCTGCTCTGGATTCCGCTCAGGCAGCGTCCGGGGCTCGGCACGGTCTCCAACGTCTTCGTCGTGGGCCTCGCGATGGACGGCACGCTCGCGCTGCTCCCCGATGCGCACGGCCTGGCCGTGCGCATCCCCCTCCTGGTGGCCGGGGTCGTCCTGAACGGCGCGGCGACGGGTCTCTACATCGCGGCCTCTTTCGGGCCCGGCCCCCGGGACGGCCTGATGACGGGACTGCACCGCAGCACCGGGCGCTCCATCCGTCTGATGCGGACCCTCATCGAGGTGGCGGTGGTCGTCACGGGCTTCGTGCTCGGCGGCACCGTCGGAGTCGGCACGGTGCTCTATGCGCTGGCCATCGGACCGCTCGCCCAGTTCTTCCTGCGACTGTTCACCGTCCGGGCGCCCGCCGCCCCGGACGTCCCCGCCGCCGGCGACGCCTCGGAGCAGGCGATACTGCAGCGGTGACCCCGCGCGTACGCCATCCCTACCTCGACCACCCCGGCCCGCTCGCCCTCGCCCACCGCGGCGGCGCGGCGGACGGTCTGGAGAACACCGCGGCGGCCTTCAGGCGCGCCGTCGACCTCGGCTACCGCTATGTCGAGACCGATGTGCACGCCACGGCCGACGGCCGGCTCGTCGCCTTCCACGACGCGACGCTGGACCGGGTGACGGACGCGGCCGGGCGCATCATCGACCTGCCGTGGAGCGAGGTCCGCCACGCGCGCGTGGCGGGCACCGAGCCGGTGCCCCTCTTCGAGGAGCTCCTGGAGTCCTTCCCCGAGGTGCGCTGGAACGTGGACGTGAAGGCGGAGCCCGCGCTCCTGCCGCTCCTCGACCTGATCCGCCGCACCGGCTCCTGGGACCGCGTGTGCGTCGGTTCGTTCTCCGAGGCACGCGTGGCCCGCGCCCAGCGTCTGGCGGGTCCACGCCTGGCCACGTCCCTGGGCACCCGGGGCGTGGCGGCGCTGCGTCTGCTGTCGTACGGGGTGCCCGCACCCCTGCGCCGCTCCGCGGTCTGCGCCCAGGTGCCCGAGACACACGGCGGGATCCGGGTGGTCGACCGGCGTTTCGTCCGCGCGGCGCACGCCCGCGGACTGCAGGTCCACGTGTGGACCGTCAACGACGCCGAGCGGATGGCCGCCCTCCTGGACCTCGGCGTGGATGGCATAGTTTCCGACCACATCGAAACGCTGCGCGAGGTGCTGAAGGACCGGGGGACCTGGCTCTGACCGCCCGAGGGCGGCGCCGCACCACGGGGAACAGCGAGGTCACGGGTGGGTACCGACACCGTGAGAGCAGCGGGGGCCGACGACGGGGCCGCCGGCACCGAAGCCGCCAAAACCAAAGCCAACGCCGAGGCCGTCGCCGACCGACGGCGTGAGCAACGGGGCTGGTACTTCTACGACTGGGCGTGCTCGGTCTACTCGACGAGCGTCCTGACGGTCTTCCTGGGGCCCTACCTCACCGAGATCGCCAAGTCGGCCGCGGACCCGGAGGGATACGTCCACCCGCTGGGCATCCCGGTGAGCGCGGGCTCCTTCTTCGCGTACACGGTGTCCGCGTCGGTGCTCCTCTCGGTGTTCGTCATGCCGCTGGCGGGCGCGGCGGCGGACCGGACAGGCCGCAAGAAGCCGCTCCTCGGCGTCGCCGCGTACCTGGGAGCAGCCGCCACGGCGGGCATGTTCTTCCTGGACGGCGACCGCTATCTCCTGGGCGCCCTCCTGCTGATCGTCGCGAACGCCGCGCTCGCCGTCTCGATGGTTCTCTACAACTCCTATCTGCCGCAGATCGCTCCCCCGGAGAAGCGAGACGCGGTCTCCTCGCGCGGGTGGGCGTTCGGCTACGCGTCGGGCGCCCTCGTCCTGATGGCGAACCTCGTCCTGTTCCTCGCCCATGACAGCTTCGGCGTCTCCGAGGCGACGGCGGTCCGCATCTGTCTGGCGTCGGCGGGCCTCTGGTGGGGCGCCTTCACCCTCGTACCGCTGAAGCGGCTGCGGGACCGCGGGAAGCCGCCCGGGGCCACGCCGTCGGAGAAGGGGCTGCGGCAGCTGCGGGCGACCGTGCGCGACATGCGCCGCCACCCGCACACGCTCGCGTTCCTGCTGGCGTACCTCGTCTACAACGACGGCGTGCAGACCGTGATCTCCCAGGCGTCGGTCTACGGCTCCGAGGAACTGGGGCTCAGCCAGTCCACGCTGATCGTCGCGGTCCTGCTCGTGCAGCTGCTCGCGGTGGCGGGCGCGCTCGCCATGGGGCGACTCGCCCGGACGTACGGAGCCAAGCGGACCATTCTCGGCTCCCTCGCCGCCTGGACGGTCACGATCGGGGCGGGGTACTTCCTGCCGGCCGGCGCGCCCGGGTGGTTCTTCGTCCTGGCGGCGGGAATCGGGATGGTCCTGGGCGGCACGCAGGCGATGTCGCGCTCCCTCTTCTCCCATCTGGTGCCGCAGGGGAAGGAGGCCGAGTACTTCTCCGCGTACGAGATCAGCGACCGGGGCATGGCCTGGCTGGGACCGTTGATCTTCGGCCTCACCTACCAGCTCACGGGCAGCTACCGGGACGCGATTCTCTCGCTCGTGGCGTTCTTTTTGCTCGGTTTCGCCCTGCTCGCACGGGTTCCGGTACGGCGTGCGGTGCGCGACGCGGGGAATCCCGTACCCCAGAGGATTTAGCAACTGAGGCCAAAGGGCGGTAGTGTACGCGTTTGGCCTGCCAGGCGGACCGTTACTGCGAGCTGATGATTCAGAAACGCTGGGTGACATCTGCTGCCAGATGTGACAAACCGGGCACTGGTGGGTACAACAAGGGGCGGCATACGACGGCGACGCATGACCCAGAACGGGAATCTTTACCGCCGACCGGACGTTGACCGGATGACGACGACAGCGACACCTGTCCTGTGGGCGACAAGCCCGGGAGGCACGATTCATGAGTGAGCGAGCTCTTCGCGGCACGCGTCTTGTGGTGACGAGCTACGAGACCGACCGCGGCATCGACCTGGCTCCGCGCCAGGCCGTGGAGTACGCATGCCAGAACGGACATCGTTTCGAGATGCCGTTCTCGGTCGAGGCGGAGATCCCGCCGGAGTGGGAGTGCAAGGTCTGCGGGGCCCAGGCACTCCTGGTAGACGGCGACGGACCTGAGGAGAAGAAGGGCAAGCCGGCGCGTACGCACTGGGACATGCTCATGGAGCGCCGCACCCGAGAGGAACTCGAAGAGGTCCTGGAGGAACGCCTCGCGGTCCTCCGGTCGGGCGCCATGAACATCGCGGTGCACCCGCGGGACAGCAGCCGGAAGTCCGCCTGACGGCGAACTCCCGCGCTGACCGCGCGCTAGACAGCACAGCACAAAGGGCCGGGGCCACTGCTCAGCAGTGGCCCCGGCCCTTTGTGCGTTCCGGGGCCCGTTGCGCGTTCCGGGCCGTGGCCGCCCCGGAGGGCGGCCACGGGATGATCAGTGCGGCAGCTGCGGGTCGTCGGGGCGCGGGCTCCGCGCGGGCGGCTCGTCGTCCCTGATGACCTCGCCCTGGACGACCTTGCCGTCGGGACGGTGCATGCGCGCCTGCTGGAAGGCGTCCCCGAGACCGCCGGGCGTCGCCTCGCGCACCTTGCGCTCGAAGGTCCGCTCCGCGTACCGCCCGAGGGCCTTCTGGACCGGCGGGAGCAACAGGATCAGGCCCAGCGCGTCCGAGACGAGCCCCGGCAGGATCAGGAGCAGACCGCCGAGCATCGTCAGGGCGCTGCCGCCCCCGGTCTCGGGCGCGGGCGTCACCCCGCTCTGCTGCTGTTGGACCGCCTCGCTGAGCTTGCGGAAGGCCCTGCGCCCCGCACGCTTGATCACCGCGGCGCCGAGCACGAGCCCGCCGACCAGGAGCAGGAAGACCACGAACCCGCTCGTGGCGCCCGCCACGACGATCAGGAGCCAGATCTCCAGGACCAGCCACGCGGCGATGCCGAGCGGCAGGAACCTCAGGGGCCCGGAGCGCCGGGGCCGGGCGGGTCGGATGGGAGGCGGTGCGCCAGTCGTCATGCTTCCAGTGTGCCTGGGCGGGGCTCAGGCCGGGATAAGGGGATGATCAACAAGGCCGAGCCATGCTGCCCGTGTGCGAGGCGGCACCGGTACGCAGAGCGGGGCCGGTACGCAGAGCGGCTCCGGTGCACAGGGCCACGCCGGCGCACCGGGCCGCCCCGGCACCCAGGGCCACCCCGGCACTCAGGGCTGCTTGCGGCCGATGACCTTGCCGACACGCTCGCCCACACCCCAGGCGGTCACCCGCCACAGTGCCTCGACGACGATGTTCTGGCTCATCTTGCTGTCCCCGAGCTCACGCTCGACGAAAGTGATGGGCACCTCGACCACGTGGTAGCCCGCCTTGACCGCGCGGCGTGCCAGGTCGACCTGGAAGCAGTACCCCTGAGACTCGACCTCGCCGAGGCCCAGGCCTTCCAGGGTCTCGCGGCGGAAGGCGCGGTAGCCGCCCGTCACGTCGCGGATCGGCACGTCGAGCAGGAGCCGCGAGTAGGTGCTGCCGCCCCGGGAGATGAACTCGCGGTGCTTGGGCCAGTTGACGACCCGTCCACCCGGCACCCAGCGCGAGCCGAGCACGAGGTCGGCGCCCTTCAGCGCGGTGAGCAGCCGGGGCAGCTCCTCCGGCTGGTGGGAGCCGTCGGCGTCCATCTCGACGAGCACGCCGTAGTCGTGGTCCAGGCCCCAGCGGAAGCCCGCCAGATAGGCGGCGCCGAGCCCTTCCTTGCCCTTGCGGTGCAGTACGTGGACCTGCTCGTCATCGGCCGCGAGCTCGTCGGCGATCTTGCCGGTGCCGTCGGGGCTGTTGTCGTCGGCGACCAGGACGTGCGCGTCCGGGACGGAAGCCCGCACCCGGCCGACGATGGACTGGATGTTCTCCGCCTCGTTGTAGGTCGGAATGATCACCAAGGCCGTGCCGAGCGAGCCGAACTGCCTCCCCTGGTCCCCTGCTTCGGAGACCCCGCCGCCGTCGTTCACTACTGCCCCTTCGTTCGTACGCAGAGGACCACCATAATGGCCGCGGCCTGCGGCTCAGCGGCGGCACGGAGCTCGGGGCGGCAGCGCCCGCGCGACGGGCGGGAAGCGGGTGGGCGGGACGTGCTGCGGATGGGGGCCCGGCGCCCTTCGGGCCGACCTGGGACCCGCTGGCTGCGGGTCGACCGAAAGCCGTTGTCTACTGAGCGTCCGGGCCCCACCCGGGTCACACCTGCCGATCCGGCTGATACGTTCCCTCGCCTCCGCGTCGCGGGCGCTGGACCTGGCTCCCAGTGGTGGTGCGCCGGTGCGGCACACCACCCGTGACCCAGCAACATTCGACGACTGCGTGGAGGTTCGCCGGTCGGACGTCCTGTGGTGGACCCGGCCGAACCTACCGGCCCACGGCGGCGGTCTGTCAATACCCCTCTGAGCTGCGGCTACTTCGGAGACCGCCAGGTCAGTGCCGGGGATTCCCAGGTCGTGCGACGCCGTGAAGGGCCGTAATCCGCGTCGCGCACCGCCGGGACATCACTCGTCCGGCCGCACGAAGACCGGCTGACCACCCACCACCGTGCGCAGGCACAGGGGGAGTTCGGCGCCCGGCGACAGGTCGGGCAGGCCGGGGGTGCCGGAGCGCGGGTCGGTCGACCAGCGGGCCACGCGGTCGTCGGGGGCCTGTACCACCAGATCGGATGTGCGCCACACGGCGTAGTCGGCGGGTGCGCCCGGCACCAGGACGCCCGCGTCGTCACGGCCGACGGCCCGCCAGCCGCCCCGGGTGTGGGCGGTGAACGCCGCGCGCACGGAGACCCGGTGCTCGGGCGTGCGGTGGAAGGCGGCGGCGCGGACGGTGCCCCAGGGGTCCAGCGGGGTGACGGGGCTGTCCGAGCCGAAGGCCAGGGGCACGCCGGTGCGCAGGAGGGCCGCGTACGGGTTCAGGGTGCGGGCCCGCTCCACGCCCAGGCGCTGGGCGTACATGCCGTCCTCGCCGCCCCACAGGGCGTCGAAGGCGGGCTGCACGGACGCGGTGAGGCCGAACTCGGCGAAGCCCGCGACCGTCTCGGGGGTGAGCATCTCGGCGTGCTCGATACGGTGGCGCGCGGCGCGGACGCGGCCGAGGCCGACCTTCTCGGCGGCGGCACGCATGCCGTCGACCACGGAGGCCACCGCGGCGTCCCCGATGGCGTGGAAGCCCGCCTGGAGGCCCGCATCGGTGCATGCCACGACATGCTCGGCCACCGCCGCCGCGTCCAGGTGGGCGGTGCCGGTGTGGGCGGCGTCGGCGTACGGCTCGTGCAGGCAGGCCGTGTGGGAACCGAGGGCGCCGTCGACGAAGAGGTCGCCCGCGGCACCGACCGCGCCGAGCTCACGGGCGCGCCGCACGTTCCGCTCGGCCCAGTAGCCGACGACGCGCGGCCCGGCCTCCTCGGCGGCGAGCCGCAGCAGTCCGGTGAAGTCGTCCTCGTCGGAGATCTCGGGGCCCGCGCACTCGTGCACGGAGCCGATGCCGAGCGACGCGGCGTGCCCGAGCGCGGCGCGCTGGGCCTCCGTGCGCTGCCTGGGGGTGACGGCGGCCAGGGCGGCGGCGCGCACCCCGTGGTGGGCGTCGCCGGTCAGCGGGGCGTCCGGGTGGTATCCGGTGCGCCCGGTGACGCCGGGCACCAGGTCGAGCAGCGCGGTGCTGACCACCGCGGAGTGGACGTCGATGCGGGAGAGGTAGAGCGGCCGGCCGCCGGTCGCCTCGTCGAGCTCGGTGCGCGTGGGGGGCCGGCCGCCCGCCCAGCGGGCGGCGTCCCAGCCGTGCCCCAGGAGGACGGTGTCGTGCGGCCTGGCGGTGGCGTGTTCGCGTACGAGAACGAGTGCGTCGGCGAGCGAACGGGCCCCGGTGAGGTCCAGTCCCGTCAGGGCGAGCCCGGTGGCCGTGGTGTGCACGTGGGCGTCCGTGAACGCCGGGGTGACCAGGGCTCCTTCGAGGTCGACCACCTCGTCGACGCCGTCGGTGAAGGCGTCGGCCGCGCCCTCGGAGCCGACCCAGGCGACGTGCCCGCGTTCGACGACCATCGCGGTGGCGAACGGATCGGCGGGGCTGTGGACGTCACCGCCGCGCAGCAGCACGGTGCGGTGGTTCGGTGGATCCTGGGGGGCGTTCCCGGGGGCGGTGCTCTGGCTCATGGGACCAGTCTCGCCCCTGCCGGCGGCCGGCCGGCGCGGGGGTCACGCAGTCACACCGGTCACGCCGTTCACACCTGAGGGGGGCGCGCCTCGTACGGGGTGGAGAGGACGACCGTCGTGCGCGTGGAGACGCCGGCGAGCGCCCGCAGGCGGCTGAGCAGGTGCTCCAGCTCCAGGGGGGTGGCGACGCGGACCTTGAGGATGTAGTTCTCGTCGCCCGCGACGCTGTGGCACGCCTCGATCTCCGGGACACCCGCGAGCCGGTCGGCGATGTCGTCGGGGGCGCTGGGGTCGAACGGCTTCACGGAGATGAACGCCGTGAGCGGCAGCCCGACGGCCTCGGGGTCGACGACCGCGGCATAGCCGCGGATGACGCCCCGCTGCTCCAGGCGGCGCACACGCTGGTGCACGGCCGACGTGGACAGGCCCGTGGCCTTGCCCAGGTCGGTGTAGCTCATCCGCCCGTCCTTGACGAGCAGCTGCACGATCTGTCGGTCCAGCTCCTCCATGCGCCGAACCTACAGGGCTCTTGATCCCCTCGGGTACCTGAACGCCCCGGCCTCCCGCGCCCGAAGTGACCCGAGTGGCCCACGCGCCTCCCCGCGACCGGGCAACTCCACGCGGCATGTGACGAACGACACATGGCTGTGACCGTGTCCGACGGGATGCAACGATTACCCCTACGACGGGACGGGAAGTGCTTGCTGTGGTCGAGGCCGCAGCGCCTTGTCGGCCCACCCGAGGGGGAGATTTCCATGCAGAATTTGAAGCGCCCCGGCCGGTCTGCCCACGCCAGGCAGCAGCCGGCCACCGAGCCCGAGCCGGAGGGCGTCGAACCGGCGGACGACCTGCTCGACGCCTACGACACCTTCGAGATGTACCGGGTCAACTGCCCCGACTGCGGGCAGCCCATCGCGCTCCTCGCCGACGAGGACGTCCTGCCGGAGCACGCGCTCTGCCCCACCCCGTGGAACCCGTTCGGCCTGACGGTCTGTGCGGGGACGGGGCGGGTGGCGGCCGACGCCGTGCCCGCCGACGAGTCGATGGAGGCTCAGGAGCAGGACACCGCCCTGCTGTTGACGCTCCCTCAGGGGCTCGACTGGCGGACCCAGCCCTTCTCGCACGTGAACGGTCCGGGCTCGCGGCCCCTTCGGGTGCCGCAGCAGCACCGGCCCGCCGCCTGATTCACCAGTAGCTGCCCCGCACCATGGCGGCCAGGCTGCCGTGGTGCAGGATCAGCGTGTCCGCGTCCTTCTCGGTCGCGGGCACCGCGGCCTCACCGAAGTGGACTTGGCGGTAGGCGACACGCAGCATGACGATCGCGTGCCGCAGCGCCGCGTACAGCGTGTAGAACTCCATGTCGCGCGGTGTGTGCCCGGTGTGCCGGGCATACGCCTCCTCGATGCGGTCGCGGCGCAGGAAGTCCGGCAGGCCCGGCTGGCCGAAACTCACCGTCAAGTCCTGGAAGAAGCGGTGCAGATACACCATCCAGCCGAGGTCGACCTCGCGCGGCGCGAGTGCGGCCATCTCCCAGTCGAGGACGGCGGCGGGCTCGAAGTCGGCGTAGATGATGTTTCCGATGCGCGCGTCGCCCCAGGTGAGGACGGTGTCGCCCTCGTCGCGCGGCCACAGGTCCGCCAGCTTGTCGAAGGCGCTCTCGATGACGGGTGAGCGGGGCAGGTCCTTCACCACCCACGCGTAGTAGGCGCGCTGGGCGGCGACGTGCCGTCGCAGCGGGCTGCCCTCGCCCGGCAGGGCGAGGAACTCCGCCGCGTCCGGGGGAACTTGGTCATGCAGCCGGGCGAGGACCCGGATGGATGCCGCTTCCAGGCGTGCGCGTTCGGCGTCGGTCGCCGCGTGCAGCCAATTGCCCTCGTACGTATAGGGCATGACGTCCGGCGGTACGTGCCCCTCGACGCGCTCCATGGCGAAGAAGGGCGCGCCGAGCGGCCCCGCGTCCTCCTCGAGCCACAGCACGCGCGGCACCGGCACGTCGGTGTGTTCGGCGACGAGTCGCAGGGTGCGGTACTGCCGCGGCATGTCGTACTCGGGGAAGACCGTGTACGCCGCCGGGTCGGCAGCCACCCGCAACACACAGTTCCTGACCGGTGGTTCGGGGTGCTCGACGGCGAAGAGCAGGGTCTCGCTCGACATGCCGTTGGACTCCGGAACGCTCACGTCGACCGCCTTGGCGCCGGGCAGCCGGGTGTCGAGCCAGGCAGTGAGGCGGCGGGCGAGTTCTTCCGGTTCACGGGTGGTGGTGCGGGGGCGGGGTGCCGTTGCCATGTCCGTGCTCCTTCCTTTCACCCGTGTCCTCAGGGCGCCACGGAGTCGAATCCGGTGAAGCCGCTCGGGTCGTGCCGGCCGAAGCTGCCGTGCTCGAAGATGCCGTGGCCGATCTGCCCGTCGAGAGTGAAGCGGGCGGCGTGGTCGATGACGCCGTACGCGGCCAGGGGGTGGGCCGCGGGGTCCGACAGGTCGTAGGTGCGCCGGTCGGTCCAGTCGCGGCCGCGCCAGGTGCCGTGCTGCCAGTCGTCGGCGGGCGGGTAGCCGGCGCCCACGGCCAGCGGCAGCGAGGCGAGGACGTCCACGCCGAGCTCCAGGGGCCCCCGGCCGTCCGGATCGGTGAGGTGGATGACGGCGCGCTCGGGGTGGCGGGTGCCGGAGCGGTAGGCGATGTCGGTCTGCGGCCAGCCGAGTTGACGGTCGGGCAGGCCAGGGCGGACGAGGGTGGCGTCGTTCAGGGTGCGGTAGCCGTCCGCGTCCTCCTGGGCGATGACCATGAGGAAGCGGTCCTCGAAGCGCACCGGGCACCAGATCCAGTGGAACCCCTCGGTGGCGAACTCCTCCTCCAGGCGACCCCGTTCCTCGCCGGGGATGGGCCGCACGCCCCAGCTGCGGTCGCGGGTCGCGGTCCACTCCCCCGCCGTCACGGCCGTCTCCTCGCCACCCGCCCTGATCGTTCCGGCGGGCCGGCCCGCCTGCACGAAACGGCGCCCTTCCAGGGAGAGCCGGTCGCCGCGGCGCTGCGTGTGGTGCGGCTCCCACAGGGCGGGGAAGTCGGCGGTCCAGGTGAGGTCGTACGAGAGGGACGCGTCGTCGTCCGGATCGGCCGCGCACCGCAGACGGATGCGGTGCAGCGGCTCGTCGACCGTGATGGCCAGCGGGCCGACGCGGAGGTTCATCCGGTCCTCGCCGAGCGCGTCACTGGCGCGTACCGCGTGGAGCGTGTCCCCGATACGCAGGGTGGCGTACGCGTCGATGACGCCGGTGTTCGGATAGACGCCGAGCCCGAGGATGAGCAGGGCCCGGCCCCGGTGGTCGAAGAGGTGGAAGATGCAGCGGTCGTAGGCGTTGCGGTCGCCCGTCGCGACATACTTCATCGACAGGGGGACCTGATGCACGGGGTACTCGTCGAGCGGAACCGGACGGTCGTCTGCCACGGCAAACCTCCCTGGTCGCACGGCAGTTCAGGGTGGCGGAAGGTGCTGGGCACCTCCGGCGCGGAGTTGACGGTACGTCAGTTACCGGGCCGGAGCCAGAGACGCGTCAGGCCGTTCGCCGGCCGGGCGGAGGCCGTTCCGGGGCTCCGCGAGAAGCGTTCCGGACTCCGCGGGAGCACCCGGGCGGCCTCGCGGAGCCACCCTCCCCCGCACCCGCGTGCCCGAACGGGCCCGCCGCGAACGGAGGCTCGATTTCCCGGGCCGGTGACTTCGGCGCCCCGGCGGGCGTTGACCCTGTATGACCCCCACGGACATGGGCGCGGACATGGGCCCGGCGCACCTTCCCACCGGCCGCCGACGGCGCACGCTGGTGGCGGTTCCCGCCTCTGCAGAATCGGTTCCCCAGCGGCCTCAGGACCCCCCGCAGCACCAGCCGTCACACCAGCCGCACACGCCACCGCATCAGCCGGCCCGCCCGCCCCAGCCGCACCAGCATGTGCACCAGCAGCCCCAGCACGTCCACCCGCCTCAGCACATGCATCAGCCGCCACCCCCGCTCATGCATCAGCCGCCCCACCAGCCGTACCAGCAGCCGCACTTCCAGGACCCGCCGATCTACGGCGCCATGATCCGGTACTGGGCCGACCGGGGCCGCACCCTGCCCGGGCGCCACGACCCCGAGTGGGCCCTGCTCGTGGCGCCGCCGATGAACCGCGGCCAGTTCAGCGCGAGTCGGGACCCGCGAGGTGACGTGCGATGACCATGCGCTGGATCTGATTGGTGCCTTCGACGATCTGCAGCACCTTCGCCTCGCGCATGAGGCGCTCCACGGGGAAGTCCGCGGTGTAGCCGTACCCGCCGAGGACCTGAACGGCGTCCGTCGTCACCTTCATGGCGGTGTCCGTGCACAGCAGCTTGGCCATCGCCGCCTGCTTGGCGAACGGCCGCCCCGCGTCCCGGAGCCTGGCCGCGGCCAGGTAGAGCGCCCGGCCCGCCTCGATCTGCGTCGCCATGTCCGCGAGCATGAAGCGCAGGCCCTGGAAGTCCGCGATGGGCCTGCCGAACTGCTGCCGCTCGGTGGCGTACGCGACGGCCTCGTCGAGCGCCGCCTGGGCCACCCCGATCGCGCAGGCCGCGATACCGAGGCGCCCCGAGTCGAGCGCCGAGAGCGCGATCGCGAATCCCTGGCCCTCGTCGCCGACGCGGCGGGCGTCGGGGACGCGCACGCCGTCGAAGTTGATCTGAGCGGTGGGTGACCCCTTCATGCCCATCTTCTTCTCGGGCGCCGCGGCGCTCAGCCCCTCGGCGTCGCCGGGCACCAGGAACGCGGTGACGCCACGCGGGCCCTCGCCGCCGGTGCGGGCCATGACGGTGTAGAAGTCGGCGATGCCGCCGTGCGTGATCCACGCCTTGGTGCCGGTGACGACCCAGTCGTCGCCGTCCCTGACAGCCTTCGTGCGCAGCGAGGCGGCGTCGGAGCCGGACGCCGGCTCGGAGAGGCAGTAGGCGCCGAGCAGGCCGCCGCCGAGCATGGCGGGCAGGTGCTCGGTCTGCTGCTCCTTGGTGCCGTACCCGGCGAGCGCGTGACAGGACAGGGTGTGGACACTGACGCCGAGGCCGACGGTCAGGCGCGCGGCGGCGAGCTCCTCAAGCACCTGGAGGTAGACCTCGTAGGGCTGGTCGCCGCCGCCGAACCCGGCGTCGTACGGCAGCCCGAGCAGCCCGGATTCGGAGAGCAGCGTGAAGACCTCGCGGGGGAAGCGTCCCGCGTCCTCCTCCTCGGCCGTCCGCGGCGCGATCTCGCGCTGGGCGATGTCCCGGACCAGCGAGAGCAGATCCCTGGCCTCATCCGTGGGCAGCTGACGGTCGACCGCCTGCGTGACGTGGTCGGGCATGACGCTCTCCTCCCTGTGGGGCTGCGGCGGACGCCCGCGCTGGGTGGGGCGGCGCCGCCGGGAAACGTGCCGGACCGGGGACTCCCTCCGGGTCTCGGAAGCAGCTGACCAGGGCCGTGGCGCGTTGAGTATGCCCGATCGGGGGCGGCCAGTCACTAGTTAACGACCGCTTACTCGAAAGATAGCCGAAGATCACCGATGGCGGCCCGATTGGTACGAACCATTGACCGCACTGGTCTAGTCCTCCTACTGTTCCCCCGAACGACTTACCGCGTTCATGCCAAGTCGCACGCGCAGGTCCACAGCACCACTTCCCCCCCTCCCGGTTTCCCCCCACGAGGAGACACGATGCTCAGACCGCACACCCCCCGCGCCTCCTTCCGGGCGCTCCTCGCCACCGCCTGTTGCGCCGTCCTCGGCGCGGGCCTGCTGGCCGGCGCGGGCAGCGCCGCCGCCGAGCAGGACCAGGGCACCGCGACGAAGGCCGCCGCCGGTTCCAAGGTCGTCGGCTACTTCACCGAATGGGGCGTCTACGACCGGAACTACCACGTCAAGAACATCGACACCTCCGGCTCGGCCGACAAGCTCACGCACATCAACTACGCCTTCGGCAACGTCCAGGGCGGCAAGTGCACGATGGGCGACGCCTACGCGGCGACCGACAAGGCCTACACCGCGAACCAGTCCGTGGACGGCGTAGCCGACACCTGGGACCAGGAGCTGCGGGGCAACTTCAACCAGCTGCGCAAGCTGAAGAAGAAGCACCCCGACCTCAAGGTCCTCTGGTCGTTCGGCGGCTGGACCTGGTCGGGCGGGTTCACCGAGGCCGCCAAGAACCCCGCGGCCTTCGCCCGGTCCTGCTACGACCTGGTCGAGAACTCCAAGTGGGCCGATGTCTTCGACGGCATCGACATCGACTGGGAGTACCCGAACGCCTGCGGTCTGACCTGCGACACGAGCGGGCGCGCGGCGTACAAGAGCCTGATGTCCGCGGTCCGTTCGAAGTTCGGCGGCAACAACCTGGTGACCGCGGCGATCCCGGCGGACGCCTCGGCCGGCGGCAAGATCGACGCCGCCGACTACGCGGGCGCCGCCCAGTACGTCGACTGGTACAACCCGATGACGTACGACTTCTTCGGCGCCTGGGACGCGAAGGGCCCGACCGCCCCGCACTCGCCGCTGACCTCGTACAACGGCATCCCGAAGGAGTCCTGGAACTCCGACGCCACGATCAAGAAGCTCAAGGCGCTGGGCGTGCCCGCACAGAAGCTGCTGCTCGGCATCGGCTTCTACGGCCGCGGCTGGACGGGCGTCACGCAGAAGGAGCCGGGCGGCACCGCGACCGGCCCCGCCGCGGGCAAGTACGAGCAGGGCATCGACGACTACAAGGAACTGAAGACCAAGTGCCCGGCCAACGGCACGGTCGGCGGGACCGCGTACGCGCACTGCGGCACCAACTGGTGGAGCTACGACACCCCGGCGACCATCGCGGGGAAGATGGGCTACAAGAACCAGCAGGGCCTCGGCGGCACGTTCTTCTGGGAGCTCAGCGGTGACACGTCCAACGGCGAGCTGATCAAGTCCATCAACTGATCGGTCGCACAGCGCACGCGAAGGGGGCGGGAGCCGGTCGGCTCCCGCCCCCTTCGCGTGCCCGGCTCAGGGCCTCGGCGGCGCCGGGTACGACGGCTCGAAGTCCTCGATCACCCGCAGCGTGTCCCCGAGGGTCCGCACCAGGAGCGAGCCCACCGTCTCGCGCGACAGGTCCCGGTGGCCGATCCAGTCGAGCGCGACGCCCTCCACGCTGCACAGCCAGCCGAGCAGCGCGGTGCGCGCGAGGCGGGGGATGTCCTTGCGGCCGTACGCCCCTTCGGCGATCGCCTGGATCAGCGCCTCGCGCACGCCGTCGCGTATGGCGTGCACCTCGGCGTCGAAGCCGACGCCGCCGCTGATGATCGTGCGGTACGCCGCCTGGTGGTGCTCGGCGTAGCGGAGATAGCCGTCGATGGTGCGCTGCACGCGCTCCACGGGCGGCAGGTCGTCGTGGCGCCCGGCCCGCGCGACCAGGTCGGCCACCGAGTCCTCGATGATCGCGAGGTAGTAGCCGCGCTTGGACTTGAAGTAGTAGTAGATCAGCCCTTTGGCGACGCCCGCCTGCTTCGCGATGTCGTCCATCGACAGGGCGTCGTAGGACGTGTCGGCGAACAACTTCCGGCCGATGGCAATGAGTTCGGCCCGGCGTGCCGTGGAGCGGTCGGTACCGCGCTGTTGACTATTATTCAATTTCGGCCCTAGTCTCCAACTGCCTCGAGTTGTCCGCAGTATGGCAGAACAGTGCCACCTGCCGGTTCGGCTCCCGACGGCACCTCACGCACTCCCCTTACGCACGCTTGACGACGCGGAACGACGTACGGGAGGAAGACAGTGGACGCAGCACGCACCGCGTTACGCGAGGGCAGAACCTCCTGGAAGAAGACGGCCGTGGTCGCCCTGCCGGCCGTCCTGGCCGTCGGCGTGATGGCCTCCGTGATGGCCGAAGGGGCGCTCGCCGCGTCCTTCGCCGTCTCGGGCACCAGCTTCCAGGTCTCGTCCGGCAAACTGACCAGCCAGGGCCTGTCCTCGTACGTCCAGACGGACCGGGACGTCGACGGCAAGGGCCACCCGGTGGCGCTCCTCGGGATCGGTGACGCCACCCTCTCCGACATCTGCCAGGCCGCCGAGGTCAAGACCCCGGTGGGCACCGTCGTGTTCAAGCTGACCGCGGGCGGCGACGCGGGCAACGTGACCGCGAGCAACCTCATCATCGACGGCGAGGACCTGGTCGGCGACGCCCGCTTCGGCACCGCCGAGATCGGCCGGGACGCCTCGACGCTCGACGAGGTGCCCGGGGTCAAGGGCGAGCGGGGCAAGTTCGGGCTGCAGGCCGGGGACATCACGGTCTCCGGGGTGAAGTCGCACGCCTGGTCGGCCACCGGCGGCAACTTCCGGCTCAAGGGCATGAAGGTCGACGTCAGCCTCGGCGGCAAGAAGTGCTTCTGACCGGCGGCGGCAGCGGCGGTGTCCGGGCCTTCCGCAAGGACGGCGGCGGCCCGCTCGACCGGCGCCTGCCGTGGCCCGAGCAGCGCAGGGCCGTCCGCAGGTGGCGGCGGACCCGGCCGTTCTGGGGCGGGCTGCTGCTGATCCTCGGCGGGGCCGAGATGCTGCTGATCCCGCTCTCGCCGCTGACGCTCCTCGTGAGCCTCGGGCTCGGCGGGATCGCGGCGCTCGGCATCGGGATCGCGCTGATCGTGGCGGGGCTCTTCCTGTGGCTGCTGCCGCACACCCACCACTACGTCAGCGTCAACGCGCTGATCCTGTCGGTGGTCTCCTTCGCGGCCACGAACCTCGGCGGGTTCCTCGTCGGCATGCTGCTCGGCATCGCGGGCAGCGCCATGGGCTTCGGATGGACGCCGGTGCCGCAGGACGCCGAGGAGGATCCGGCCCGGCCCCGGGTGCGCGACGGACAGGGCACCCGCACCCTGGGCGTGCTGCTGCCCGTGGCCATGGTCGCGGGGCTCGTCGCACACGGCAGCCCGGCGCGGGCGGCCGCCGCGCCGGAGATCGTGGCGCCGCGCGTGCCGCCAACCGTCACCACGACGCTCTTCGCTCCGCGGGGCTTCCTGCTGGCGGGCGTCACCGAGATCCCGACCTCGGACGGGCCGCTGAAGGTCATGGTGCTGCGCATGAAGGCCGCCTCGCTCACCGACTACCGGCTCAGGACACGGGACGGCAGCCGGGAACTCGCCCTGGGGGCCGACACGTTGGACCTGAGCGGCGAGGTCACCCTGTATCTGACCAAGTTCAAGGGGTGTCTGGAGGGCATCCTCTGTCTCACCTTCACGCCCGACAAGCTGCCGGTGCCGCCCGTCGTGCCACCGTTCGTCTTCATGACGGACGTGAGCGCCGAACAGGCCCTGGTCACCTCGGAGTCGATCGTGGCGGGCGGGCTCACCCTGCGGGCCTCGGCATGATCCAGATCCAGGCCGCCCTCTTCTGGGCGTACGCGATCGGGGCGACGTTCGCCCTCTCGGCCGGGCGGCAGCTGCAGGTGTGGGAGCGGATCAACGCGGGCGAGGGCCCGCGTACCCGCAGCCGGGCCGCCAATCCCTACCTGGCGCTCACGGTGCTCTTCGCCGCCGTCCTGATGGTGCCGACCGGGCTCTTCCTGCTCTGGCAGAACCCGGCCTGGGCGACCATGCACGTGGCCGGGGGACACGACGGCGTGTGGGCGGGCTTCGTGCTCTTCTACGCGGGCGGCATCCCGGTCGCCGCGGTCCTCGGGTTCCTCGTGGCGCAGTCCCTGGTGCTCGTGGGGGCGGGCTACTGGGCCTACCTCCAGTGCGTGGGCGGCTACTTCCTGCTGTTCGGGACGCTGATCCACGGCTGGGACGGGAGCGGGTACGAGCGCTTCCTCTCCCCCGGCGCCGGCGACTTCGCCGACTGGCCGCGGGACAGCGTCGTCAACCACGTCCTGGACTTCCTGACGTCCGGGACGTTCCTCGCGCTGCTGCTCTTCGGGGCCGCGGTGATCGGCACCATGCTGGTGACCGAGATCGGCTGGCTCATGGAGGGATGGTCGCTGCCCGGCGCCGACGAGGACCGCAGGGTGCCAAGGCTCCTCGCCGTCGTCATCGCCGCGGCCGGGGTCTACGGGCTGCCGTTCGCGGGCGCGCTCTTCGCGAGCGTGCTGGTCCGCCTGGTGGGCGGCCCGCTCGGGCTCCCGCTGTTCGCCGTGGTGGCGGGCGTCACGCTGCTGCACGGGCGCTCGCCGGTGCGGTGGCTGTACGGCCTGGTCGGGGTGCCGGGGCGGCACTGGCGGGCCGGCCCGGACGGCCCCGGCGATCAGGAGAGCGGCGTCCCGGCGGAACGCTCCGCGTGAGGGGCGCTCACAGCGGATCGAGGCAGGTGTTCACAGCAGGCCGAGCTGCGTGACGAACATGGCGAGGACGACGACGAGTGTCCAGCCCGCGAAGTGCTCCAGGAGCTTCGGTCCGTCGTCCTTGGGGCCGCCGGTGCGGGCCTTCGCGCGGACGGCGGTGACAGAGGTCGCAGTCATGTCATCTCACTGACGTTCGTGTGGCAGGGCTCCCCCACGCCGTCCCGCGGTGTTCGCTTCCCCCCACGAGACCCCTCCACCTTGCCAGCAGAAGGCCGTCTTGCGGGAGAGACCTTGGTCACCCCACAACTCGGACGTCGTGCCGCGCGTCTAAGTACGGACGGCGGGGACCTCCGCCGCCCGTTCGCCCGCGCACCGCACGACCGAGAGGTTTCCGATGAGCACGAACCGGACGACGCCCCGCCGCAGAGCGCGGCTCGCCCTCGCGGCCGCCATCACCGCGGCCGCAGCCCTCACCGCACCGGTCTCGCAGGCCGCACCTGCCACCGCCGAGAAGCCCTCGCCGGGCGCGCCCGGCCTCGGCGACCCGATGTTCCCGCTGGACGGTAACGGCGGCTACCGGGTCGACCGCTACTACCTCGACTTCGACTGGCAGGCACCGAAGACCCCCTTCGAGGCGTCGACGACCATCAAGGCGCGCTCCACGCAGGCGCTGTCCCGCTTCAACCTGGACTTCGGCGGCAACACCCTGCACCGGGTCACCGTCGACGGCTCCGCGGCCGGCGCCTCGCGCGAGGGCGACGAGCTCACCGTCACACCCAAGTCCCCGATCGCCAAGGGCAGTTCCTTCACCGTCAAGGTCACCTACACCGCCGACCCGACGCAGACCCGGCACCGCGACGACGCGATCGAGGACTACGGCTGGATCCCCACGCCCGACGGCACGGTGGTCTACCCGCAGCCCAACGGCGCCCGGCTGATCTTCCCGGCCAACGACCACCCGAGCCAGCGGGCGCCGATCACCTTCCGCATCACGACGCCGGGCGACCGCACGGCCGTCGCCAACGGCAAGCTGGTCTCGCGCGCCGAGCGCCCCGACGGCCGGGTGCGCTGGACCTACGACTCCGAGCAGCCGCTCTCCACCCAGCTCGTGCAGCTGGCCGTCGGCAGGTTCCAGCTGGTCGACGGCAAGGGTCCCGGCGGTCTCCCGCTGCGCGACGTCGTCCCGGAGGCGCTGGTCGAACCGACGGCCGCCTACCGGGCGCTCACCCCCGACCACCTGAAGTGGCTGCAGGAGAAGCTCGGCCCCTACCCCTTCGACCGGTACGGCGTGCTGGTCGGCGACACGGACCTGGCCGTGGCCCTGGAGACCCAGACCCTCTCGCTCGTGCCGAAGGCCGACCTGCTCGGCACCAAGGTCGACGCCGAGCGGAACCTGGTGCACGAGCTGACCCACCAGTGGTTCGGCGACAGCGTGGCCCTCAAGAGCTGGTCCGACCTGTGGCTGAGCGAGGGCCACGCCCGCTTCTACGAGCGCGAGTACTCCCAGGAGCACGGCGGGGACAGCTTCGAGGCCGCCATGAAGACCGCCTACCAGGCCCACGACCAGTGGCGCAGGGACTACGGCGCCCCCGCGGAGCCGACCGAGCCGAACCTGTTCAAGCGCATGCGGTACGACGGCTCGGCGCTGGTCCTGTACGCGCTGCGCGAGCAGGTCGGCGACGCCACGTTCCAGAAGATCGAGCGCGCCTGGGTGAGCGGCTTCCAGGGCCGCACCGCGAGCACGCGGGACTTCGTCGACCTGGCGTCCAAGGTCGCGGGCGAGGACCTGGAGGGCTTCTTGAAGCCCTGGCTGTACGGCTCCAAGACCCCGCCGATGCCGGGGCACCCGGACTGGGTGGTGGACCCGGCCCTCTGACGCCCTCTGACGGGGAAGACCCGTGCCCGCGCGCGCTCGACATGCGGACTCCGGGTACCCCTCATAGCGTGGAGCCGTCCCCGAACCAGAGGAGTCGTCATGGGCGACAGCGCCATGGACAAGGCAAAAGGCAAGGCCAAAGAGATGATGGGCAAGGCAAGCGGCAATGACCGCATGGCTGCCGAGGGCAAGACGGACCAGGCCAAGGGCAAGGCCAAGGACGCCGCCGACAGCGTGCGCGACAAGGCCGAGGGCATGCGCGACTCACTCCGCGACAACGACGACCGCTGACCCGAAGCGTGGGCCCGCCCTCCTGCGAGGGCGGGCCCACGCCTCGCTCAGCGCACTCCCACCGCGGCCAGCGCGTCGCGCTGGCGTGTGGACAGCTTGGTCGGGAAGTAGAGGTAGCAGACGCCTCCCGTTCCCGACACGACCTTGCCCGAGGCGTTGTAGCGCTGGGTGCGCAGCCAGATGTTCTCCCACTCACGCCTCTTGTAGACGCGGCGCACCGCCGGGTTGCTCGGCGACGCCGGGTCGTTGGCGATCACGTCGCCCTTTGCGGTGAAGCCGATGACCGTCATCAGATGGCCCGCCGTGCCGTAGCCCGCGCCCGTCAGCTCCTCCTTGAGGAACGACTGGGACGTTATGGCCGGGATGCCCGCGGCGATCAGCGTCTCCAGCTCCGTGAGCGAGGCCAGCCGGGTGACGACGCCCTGGAGGTCCTTGTACGTCGAGGCGTACGCGGCGTTGAAGGGCCAGTTGCCGCAGCCGTTGTACTGGTAGTCGAAGGTGTACCGGGCCGCGTGGCACACCTGCGGGTCGGCGTAGGCGGGGTCGACCCAGGCCAGCTGCTCGGCCGTCGGTTTGCGCCCCCAGTACTCGATGATCATCTGCGAGGACGTCGGGCTGCACCAGGCCTCGCCGCCGTTGTCGTACTCCGGGTACTGGCCCGCGTGGATCTCCTGCGAGTAGCGCGGGACCGTCAGCTCCTTGGTGAGGCCCGGCTCGGACGCGGGCACCGTGAAGCGGTCGGGGATCGCCGAGGCCATCGCGCCGAGCCGCCAGACCGTGGGGGTCACGGTGGCCCCCGGCTTGCGGTAGAGCGTCAGCCGCAGCTGGTAGGAGACGATGCGCGGGCCGTTCGCCGCGTCGTCGAGGGAGAGGGTGTCCGTCCAGACCGTGGACTTGTCATCCGTCTGGTCGTCCACCGAGGTCCGCCTGATGTCGCTCGCCTCGTCGTCGCCGGAGGTCCAGCGGCCCATCACGTACCAGGGCGACTTCGTCTTGTCCGCGTACGTTCCCCGCAGCTCGACCTGGAGCCAGGTCCCGGCAGGGGTGTGCGCGTTCCAGGACGCGATGATCTCCGTGGCGGGCACGGTGGAGCGGTGCGCGGGCGCGGTCCACCGGGCGTACTCCCAGGTGGCGGTGGTGCCGGTGTGCGGGTCCGCGTAGTCGGCGCGGCCCGCGGGCTTCGCGATGCGCAGGCCGGGGCGGGTCCCGGTGACGACGGCGGTGCCCTCGGCGCTGCCCGTGTGCCAGTCCTTCTGCGAGGTCCAGAAGCGGTTGTCCACGAGACGGCCGGCGCGCGGGGCCCGGCCTCTCTCGCCCGGGGCGCCCGCCCCCGGGCCCGCGGCCAGGGCGGGGGCGGCGGTCGCCGCGAGAGCGGCCACGGCGGCGGCCGTGGCGAGTACGGACCGGCGCGACATGCCGTCGGTGCGGCCGGCTCCGTCGGTGGGGCAGGTTCTGTCGGTGCTGTCGGTGCTGTCGGTGCTGTCTGCTCGGTCGGGTCGGTCAGCTCGGTCCATGGAAGGGACCCCCAGTCGACGTGGTTTCCGGCGGGATCCGGAAGGGTCGGGTCGGCGGATGCACGGAAGTGGGCCAACCATGGCCGGTCCCGGCCGACTTCTGCCAGCGCCCCGGACACTGCCGCGCGCATCAATATTGGCCTCAACCAATGGCATGACCTGCGACGGCGCGCGGAACACATCCTTCCGCAGTCGTACCCTTGCCCGTGATGACCGGACACGCGCACACCCCGCTCCCCCGCCTCGCCGACACCCTGCGCCGCCTGCCGCCCTCCTGCGGACCGGTCCGGCTGATCGCCGTGGACGGCCACGCGGGCTCCGGCAAGTCGACGTTCGCCCGGAGCCTGGCCGCGGCGCTGGGCGACGCGCCGGTCCTGCGGCTCGACGACATCGCGAGCCACGACGAGCTGTTCGCCTGGACCGAGCGGCTGCGGCGCCAGGTCGTCGAACCGCTCTCCCGCGGCGAGACGGCGCACTACGCGACGTACGACTGGGTCGAACGCCGCTTCGGCCTCGCCGACACGCCGCTGCCGCCTGCGCCCGTGGTGATCGTCGAGGGGGTCGGCGCGGGCCGCGGGGCGCTGCGGGGGCACCTCGCCGCGGTGCTGTGGATGGACGTGCCGCACGAGGAGGCATGGCAGCGGGGCCGCCGGCGGGACGGGACGGTCCAGAGTGACTTCTGGGACGGCTGGGAACCTGCGGAACTCCAGCACTTCACCGAGGATCCCTCCCGGCCCTTCGCCCACCTTTTGGTGCGACAGTGCCCAGAGGGATACGAGGTGTTTCCGGGGCCCGGAGTGACGCCCACGGGAACCCGAACCATCACGGAGAGTGAAGGACCATCGGCGGTCCGCTGAACCCCCGGAAATACGCTTCCACTTGACCTCACGAGTTTTCGCGAGTGCCCCAACTCTGCTTGACCCAGGGCCCTTACAGGACTTACGTTCTGAATGTGCGGTCTTGAGGGACCGCCCGCAGACGCGAAGCCCCCGGTTGTTCCCCCGTGATCGGGGGCTTCGTTCTGCCCTTCGCGCCCGATTTCCGGCCGCCACGAGCCGCCATCCGCTTACCGTCGGTCACCACCGGGCGTTCTTCCATCGGCCCTTTCCGGCCGATCCCGCGGTGCGGCACCCTACGGCTGACCGCTCCCCCGCAGGTACGATGAATCTCGGTGCGCCTTTTCGGACGGCTGCTCTGCGCATCGAAACAACTCCCGTCCGCAGCACAGTGGTTCAGCGCAGTGGTTCAGCGCAGTCGCCGGCGGGCACCGGTCCGGCGGTACGCAAACGGGGGCACGGTTTGTGGGGGACCTGATGGACTTCGACGCGGTGGGCTCACCCGCCCCGGCCGACCTCGCCTGGCTGAGGGGCGTCGACGCCTACACGATGGGCGCCTATCCGCAGGCGGAGGAGGAATTCCGGACGGCGGTACGGATGGATCCCGGGATGGCCGACGGCTGGCTCGGGCTGCACGCGCTGCGCATCGACACGACGACGGCGCTGCTGCGGATGTTCCAGCACCGGGACCGGTTCGGCGAACAGCGCACCCGGCACGCGCGCGCCCTCAACTCCTGGTACTGGCTGGGCTGGTGGGTGCAGCCCGTCCTGGAGGGCACCCGCGACCTGCTGCTCGCGCACGCCTCGCACTGGCTGGACGGCCGCCATGTCCCCGAGCTCGACCGGGCGTTGGCAGGTCTGCCGCCGGTCGACGCGGACCCGCAGGTGCGCTTCCTGCACGCCTGCCGCTCCTACCTGGTGAAGGACTGGGAGCAGTTGGTGCGGCACACGGACCCGCTGATCGACGACGCGATGCTCGGCATCGAGGCCGGGCTGTTCGGCGGCATGGCACGGGTGCGCCTGGAGACGTACGGACAGGCCGAGCCGCTCCTGTCCGCCGCCCTGATGCGCTGCCGCAGCGAACAGCCCCAGCGCAAGGAGCTGCGCTACTGGCTGGCCCGCGCACACGAGGGCACCGGCCGTTCGGCCGCCGCCCTGCCGCTGTACCGCGCGGTGCACCGCGTCGACGCCTCCTTCATGGACACCTCGGCCCGGCTCGCCGCGATCTCCGAGGGCGACGGGTACGACGAGGCGGCCGACCTCGCCGCCGCGATCAGCCTGACCGGCACGGGCCAGGACGTCCTCGACGGGCCCGACGGCATCGACGTGCTCTTCGGCTCGGAGGGGCGTGACGTGAAGGTCACCGACCCGCAGGCCCTGTCGGGCGGCGGCGCGCCCGGGGCGACCGGGCCCACCGACCCGGCCGGCGGTGCGAGTCCTTCCGTCCCCGCGCAGACCGACGGCGTCCGCGAGAAGGCGATCATCCCGGTCAAGGCGGGCCCGCCACAGCTGCCGCCGGGCCCCACCGACCCCGCCCTCCTGGAGGCCGCCCTCTCCGAACTGGAGGGCATGGTGGGCCTGGAGCCGGTGAAGCGCCAGGTCAAGGCTCTTTCGGCGCAGCTGAACATGGCGCGGCTGCGCGCCGCCCAGGGCCTTCCGGTCCAGCCGCCGAAACGACACTTCGTCTTCTCCGGCCCCTCGGGCACCGGCAAGACCACCGTCGCCCGCATCCTCGGCCGGGTCTTCTACGCGCTCGGCCTGCTCGGCGGCGACCACCTGGTGGAGGCGCAGCGCGCCGACCTCGTCGGCGAGTACCTGGGCCAGACCGCCGTGAAGGCCAACGAGCTGATCGACTCGGCGATCGGCGGGGTCCTCTTCGTCGACGAGGCGTACTCGCTCTCCAACTCCGGCTACGGCAAGGGCGATGCCTACGGCGACGAGGCGCTGCAGGTCCTCCTCAAGCGCGCCGAGGACAACCGCGACCACCTCGTCGTGATCCTCGCGGGCTACCCCGAGGGCATGGACCGCCTGCTCGCCGCCAACCCCGGCCTGTCCTCACGGTTCACGACCCGCGTCGACTTCCCCTCGTACCGCCCCCTGGAGCTCACCGCCATCGGCGAGGTGCTCGCCGCGGACAACGGCGACCTGTGGGACGAGGAGGCGCTGGAGGAGCTGCGCTCCATCAGCGGACACGTCGTCGACCAGGCCTGGATCGACGAGCTCGGCAACGGCCGCTTCCTGCGCACCCTGTACGAGAAGAGCTGCGCCTACCGCGACCTGCGGCTCTCCGGCTATCCGGGCGACCCGGGGCGCGACGACCTCTCGACGCTGCGGCTGCCCGACCTGATGCAGGCGTACGGCGAGGTGCTCTCGGGGAGGGGACCGCAGGACGCCCCGGGAAGCTGACGCCCGGACCGCGGTCCCCAAAGCGCTCTCGCACAGAACGACGCCGCCGCCCGCGCGAGGCCGGGCAGGCCCCTCGCGGGCGGCGGCACGCTCTCGGTCCGGCCGCGGATCAGGCCACCGGGCTCACGGCGAACGCCGAGTCCCTGGCCTCCTCGGGCGGGGTCCGCTGCACCGTGACGCGGTGCGCCGGGTCGCGGACCTCGCCGACCAGGAGCTCCAGGACGTCCTCCAGGGCGACCAGGCCGAGCACCTTGCCGGACGCGTCGGCGACCTGCGCCAGGTGCGTCGCGGCGCGGCGCATCACGGTCAGGGCGTCGTCCAGCGGGAGTTCGGACCGCAGCACGGTCATCGGGCGCCACACCTGCTGCGGCACGGCACGGTCGGTGTCCTCCAGGTCCAGGACGTCCTTGACGTGGAGATAGCCCATGAAGGCGCCGTTCTCCGCGCAGACCGGGAAGCGGGAGTAGCCGGTGCGCCCGGTGAGCTCTATGACCCGGGCCGGAGTGACGGAGGGGCCCACGGTCACCAGGGACGCCCGGTCGAGCAGGACGTCGGTGACCGGGCGCGAGCCCAGCTCCAGGGCGTCCTCCAAGCGCTCCTGCTCCACGGGGTCGAGCAGTCCCGCCTGGCCGGAGTCCTCGACGAGGCGGCCCAGCTGCACGCTGGTGAACACCGCCTCGACCTCGTCCTTGGGCTCCACCCTGAACAGCCTCAGGACGACCCGCGCGCACGCCCCGAGCGCCACGGTCACCGGACGGCACAGCCGTGCGAAGGCGACGAGCCCCGGACTGAACCAGAGGGCGGTCTTCTCGGGGGCCGCCATCGCGAGGTTCTTCGGGACCATCTCGCCGATGACGAGGTGGAGGAAGACGACGACGGCGAGCGCGATCACGTAGCCGAGGGGGTGGATCATGCCCTCGGGCAGGTGGGCCGCCTCGAAGAGCGGTTCCAGGAGGTGCGCGACGGTCGGCTCGGCGACCGCGCCGAGCGTCAGGGAACAGACGGTGATGCCGAACTGGGCGGCCGCCATCATCTGCGGCAGGTGCTCCAGGCCGTAGAGGACCTGACGGGCCCGTTTGGAGTCCAGGGGCTCGATCTGGCTGCGGCGCACGGACACGAGGGCGAACTCGGCGCCCACGAAGAAGCCGTTGGCGAGCACCAGCAGCACGGCGAACAGGAGTTGCAGCAGGCTCATCGGAGTGCCTCCGCGGTGTCCACGACGGCGGGGGCGGCCCCCGCGGCGCCGGCCTGTACGGCACCGGCTTCCCGGGTACGCACCAGGCGCACCCGCTCCGCGCGGTAGTGCCCGACCTGGCGCACCGAGAGGCGCCAGCCCGGCAGTTCGGCCCGGTCGCCGGGGGCCGGGATGCGCCCGAGCAGATCGGCGACGAGACCGGCCACGGTTTCGTACGGCCCCTCGGGTACGTCGAGTCCTATGCGCGTGAGCGTGTCGACGCGGCAGCTGCCGTCGGCGTCCCAGGCGGGCCGGTCGTCCTCGGCCGGCGCCGGGCAGAGCTCGGGCAGGTCGAGGCGGTCGTGCTCGTCACGGACCTCGCCGACGAGTTCCTCGACGATGTCCTCCAGGGTGACGACGCCCGCCGTGCCGCCGTACTCGTCGACGACGACGGCTATGGGCTGCTCGCTGCGCAGCCGCTCCAGGAGGGGCTGCACGGGCAGCGTCTCCGGGACGAGCAGCGGGGACTGTGCGATGCGCCGCACGGGCGTCCTGAGGCGCTCGTGGGCGGCCACCGCGAGGGCGTCCTTGAGGTGCACCATGCCGACGACCTCGTCGATCCGCTCGGTGTAGACGGGGAAGCGGGACAGGCCGGTGGCCCGGGTCAGGTTCACCACGTCCTCGGCGGTCGCCGACGACTGCAGCGCGCTGACCTTCACGCGCGGTGTCATGACGTGCTGCGCGGTGAGCTCACCGAGGGAGAGGGTGCGCACGAACAGGTCGGCGGTGTCCTGCTCCAGGGCGCCGGCCTGGGCCGAGTGCCGGGCCAGGGAGACCAGTTCGCCCGGGGTGCGGGCCGAGGCCAGCTCCTCGGCGGGCTCGACGCCCAGGGCGCGCACCAGCCGGTTGGCCACGGCGTTCAGGAGGGAGATCACGGGCCGGAAGAGGCGCGCGAAGACGTGCTGCGGGCCCGCGACGAACCGCGCGACCTGCAGCGGCCTGGACACCGCCCAGTTCTTGGGCACCAGCTCGCCGATGACCATCTGCACGGCGGACGCGAGCAGCATGCCGACCACTACGGAGACACCGCCGACGGCACCTTCGGGGACGCCGGCCGCCGTGAACGGACCCGCGAGCAGACGCGCGAGAGCCGGTTCGGCGAGCATGCCGACGACGAGCGAGGTGATGGTGATGCCGAGCTGGGTGCCGGAGAGCTGGAAGGACAGCTCCTTGAGGGCGCTGACGACCGTACGGGCCCTTCGGTCGCCGTCGGCCGCGGCCTTCTCCGCGTCCGGCCGTTCGACGGTGACGAGGCCGAACTCGGCCGCCACGAAGAAGCCGTTCGCGAGAATCAGCAGGAATGCCGCCCCGAGAAGCAGCAGGGGCACTGTCATGCCGCCGCCTCTCCGGTCGTACCGGTCCCGGCATGTCGGGAGGGGGCGGCGCAGGTACTACAGGACGATCCGTCCATCGCCGGAGGGAGTCACTCCTCGGGTAGCAGGAGCCCCTGGGAGCCGGGCGGGCCCGTCAGGGGCGGGGCGGCACACCATGCGCGCCCCGCCACCAGGTTAATCAAGACCGGGCGCGGAACGTCCAGCCCCCGTTCGGCGGGTCAGCCGTCGTCGCCGGGAGCCGTACGGGCGTCGGCGAGCGCGCGCAGGGCGCGGGCGTCGCCGATGGCCTGCTGCTTGGCGATGCCCGGCTGGATGCCGAGGGCGGGCAGGCTCGTGCCGTCGCTGAGGTTCAGGAACACCCACGGGTCGCCGGGACGCAGGTTGACCTGCACGATCTCGGCCCAGGCGAGCCGGCGGCTCGTCGCGATGTTGACGACGGTGACGCCGGACTCGTCGGCGACGACCTTGGGCCTGCTCAGCAGCACGAGCACACCGCAGAGCAGCGCGCCGGTGAAGACGAAGCTGGTCCGCTCCCCCGGACTGAGGGTGGGCAGCAGGAAGGCGATCACCGTGATCACCACGAAGATCGCGACGCCCGCGGTGAGCAGGACGGCGCGGGTCCGCGTCGGCCGGAAGGTGACGGGCAGGGCGGGCGGGGCGGGGTGGTCAGACATGAGGCGGGGGCTCCGGCCGGGTCAGAGGCGGCAGGCGTGGATGGCCGTGGTCAGGATGGCCCGCGCGCCGAGGGCGTACAGGTCGTCCATGACGCGCTGCGCCTCCTTGGCCGGGACCATGGAACGGACGGCGACCCAGCCCTCGTTGTGCAGCGGGGAGATCGTCGGCGACTCCAGGCCGGGGGTGAGGGCGACGGCGCGCTCCAGGTGCTCGGCGCGGCAGTCGTAGTCCATCATCACGTACGACCTGGCGACCAGGACGCCCTGGAGGCGGCGCAGGAACTGCTGGACCTTGGGGTCGTCGCCCTCGGCGCCGGTGCGCCGGATGACGACCGCCTCGGACTTCATGATCGGCTCGCCGAAGACCTCGAGGCCGGCGTTGCGCAGGGAGGTGCCGGTCTCCACCACGTCCGCGATGACCTGGGCGACGCCCAGCTCGATGGCGGTCTCGACGGCGCCGTCCAGGTGGACGACGGAGGCGTCGACGCCCTGCTCGGCGAGGTGCTTGGCGACGATGCCCTCGTAGGAGGTGGCGACCGTCTTGCCGGAGAGGTCCTTGATGCTGTTCGCGGTGCCCGGCTTCGCGGCGAAGCGGAAGGTGGAGCGGGCGAAGCCGAGCGGCAGGATCGCCTCGGCGTCGGCGCCGGAGTCGATCAGCAGGTCCTCGCCGGTGATGCCGATGTCGAGGCGGCCGGTCGCGACGTAGATCGCGATGTCCTTGGGCCGCAGGTAGAAGAACTCGACCTCGTTCTCCGGGTCTACGAGGACGAGCTCCTTGGACTCCTTGCGCTGCTGGTATCCGGCCTCATGGAGCATCGCCGACGCAGGTCCGGACAGTGAACCCTTGTTGGGGACGGCGATGCGCAGCATGAGGCGGGATTCCTTTGCGTGATGGGTGAGTCGGGCCGGCGCGGTGGGCGCGCGGCCCGCAAGCGGTGGACGTACGGCTCAGAGGTGGGCGTAGACGTCGTCGAGGGAGATGCCGCGGGCGACCATCATCACCTGGACGTGGTAGAGCAGCTGCGAGATCTCCTCGGCGGCGGCTTCCTTGCCCTCGTACTCGGCGGCCATCCAGACTTCGGCGGCCTCCTCGACGACCTTCTTGCCGATGGCATGGACGCCCTTGTCGACCAGCTCGGCGGTGCGGGAGGTCGTGGGGTCGCCGTTGACGGCCTTGTGCTGGAGCTCGGTGAAGAGCTCCTCGAAAGTCTTCTTGGACATGATGGTCGCCACTCTACGCGGCCGGACGGTCCCCCTCAGCGCCAGGGTTCGGAGACGGTGCGCAGGGTGGTGGCGGTGGCCACCGCCGCGGTGACGGCCTCGTGGCCCTTGTCCTCGCGGGATCCCTCGATGCCCGCGCGGTCCAGGGCCTGCTCCTCGGTGTCGCAGGTCAGCACGCCGAAGCCGATCGGTACACCGCTGTCCACGGAGACCTGGGTGAGGCCCGTCGTGACGCCCTGGCACACGTACTCGAAGTGCGGGGTGCCGCCGCGGATGACGACGCCGAGCGCGACGATCGCGTCGTAGCCGCGGCCCGCGAGGACCTTGGCGACGACCGGCAGCTCGAAGCTGCCCGGCACGCGCAGGACGGTCGGCTCGTCGATGCCGAGTTCGTGCAGGGCGCGCAGCGCGCCGTCCACGAGGCCGTCCATGACCTTCTCGTGCCACTGGGCGGCGACCACCGCGACCCGCAGGTCGCCGCAGTTCTTGACGCTCAGTTCGGGTGCACCCTTGCCGCTCACGTGCTTCTCCTTCAGATCCTCTGACCGTGGTCGGTGCTGTGCTTGCGGGGCTTACTGGTTGCCGCAGGCGGACACGTCGGTGGTGTCCAGCCAGGGCAGGTCGTGCCCCATCCGGTCCCGCTTGGTGCGCAGGTACCGAAGATTGTGTTCGCCGGCCTCGACGGGCATGGGCTCGCGCCCGGTGACCTTGACCCCGTTGCGCCGGACCGCGTCGGTCTTGTCGGGGTTGTTGGTCATCAGGCGGACGCCGCGCACGCCGAGGTCGCGCAGGATCTGCGCGCCCGCGCCGTAGTCCCGTGAGTCGGCGGGCAGGCCGAGCTCCAGGTTGGCGTCGAGGGTGTCGCTGCCGCGCTCCTGGAGCTCGTAGGCGCGCAGCTTGGAGAGCAGGCCGATGCCCCGCCCCTCGTGGCCGCGCAGGTAGACGACGACGCCGCGGCCCTCCTCGGTGATACGCCGCATCGACGCCTGGAGCTGGGGACCGCAGTCGCAGCGCAGCGAGTGGAAGACGTCGCCGGTCAGGCACTCGGAGTGGAGCCGGGCCAGGACGTCCTCGCCGTCGCCGATGTCGCCGTGGACGAGGGCGACGTGCTCGACGCCGTCGACGGTCGAGCGGTAGCCGTAGGCCGTGAAGGCGCCGAAGGCGGTGGGCAGGCTGACCTCGGCCTCGCGGCGGACGGTGGGCTCCGAGAAGCGGCGGTAGGCGATCAGGTCCTCGATGGAGATGATCGTCAGGCCGTGCTTGCGGGCGAAGGGGATCAGCTCGGGCAGGCGGAGCATCTTCCCGTCCTCGCCCGCGATCTCCACGATGGCGCCGGCGGGGCGCAGTCCCGCGAGCCGGGCGAGGTCGACGGCGGCCTCGGTGTGGCCGTTGCGGACGAGGACACCGCCCGGCCTGGCGCGCAGCGGGAAGACGTGGCCGGGGCGGACGAAGTCGTCGGCGCCCGCGTCGCCCGAGGCGAGCAGCTGGAGGGTGGTGGCGCGGTCGGCGGCGGAGATGCCGGTGCCCACGCCGTGCGCGGCGGAGGCGTCGACGGAGACGGTGAAGGCCGTGCTCATCGACTCGGTGTTGTGCTCGACCATCTGCGGGAGGTTGAGCCGGTCGAGCTCGACGCCCTCCATGGGCGCGCAGATCAGGCCGCGGCACTCGCTCATCATGAAGGCGACGATCTCGGGGGTCGCCTTCTCGGCGGCGACGACGAGGTCGCCCTCGTTCTCGCGGTCCTCGTCGTCGACGACCACGACGGGCCGGCCTGCCGCGATGTCGCGGATGGCCTGCCGCACGGGGTCGAGGGTGAGGTCGGGGGTGTCTTCTTCGTGGGTGGCGGCGCTGCGCCAGACCGGTGCCACAGTCATGCCGGGGCTCCTTCCATGACGGGCTGCGAGGCCGCGGCGCGCGAGCGCAGCCACCAGTCGCGCAGGCCCCAGAGGACGAGGGCGAGGTAGACGACGTACACGAGTCCGGAGAAGGCCAGGCCGCTGCTGAAGGCGAGCGGTACGCCGACCACGTCGACGAGCAGCCAGGCGAACCAGAACTCGACGAGTCCGCGGGCCTGGGCGACCATCGCGGCGAGCGTGCCGACGAAGATGTACGCGTCGGGCCAGGGGTTCCAGGACAGCGAGGGGACGGCGCTGAACAGGGCGCCGACGGCGAGCGTGCCGACGGCGGTGCCGCCGAGCAGCAGCCCGCGCTCCCGCCAGGTGGCGAACCGGATGGCGATGGAGCCGTCCTGCGCCCGCTGCCTGCCGCGCGTCCACTGCCGCCAGCCCCACAGCGCGACGCCGATGACGAGGAGCTGCTTGCCGACGCCGCCGGACAGCTGCGCGGAGGAGTACGCGGCCACGAGGATGACGCCGGACAGGAACTGGGCGGGCCAGGTCCATATGGAGCGCCGCCAGCCGAGCGCGAGGGCGATCAGGCCGACGGTGTTGCCGATCATGTCGGACCAGAGGATGTGCTGGTCGAAGGCCGTGAAGGCCTCGGCGTTGAGCCAGTTCATCGGGTGGCCTCCCTGGACGCCGGCTGGGCGCGGTCGCCGAGCAGCCGCTCGACGTACTTGGCGATGACGTCGACCTCGAGGTTGACCGGGTCGCCGGGCTGCTTGATGCCGAGCGTGGTCAGCGCGAGGGTCGTGGGGATCAGGCTGATCGTGAAGAAGTCGGGGCCCGCGTCGACCACCGTGAGGCTCACGCCGTCGACGGTGATGGAGCCCTTCTCGACGACGTAGCGCGAGAGGCCGCCGGGCAGCGAGATCTTGACGATCTCCCAGTTGTCGGACGGCGTGCGCTCGACGATCTCGCCGGTGCCGTCGACATGGCCCTGCACGATGTGTCCGCCCAGGCGCGCGCCGACGGCGGTGGGGCGCTCCAGGTTGACGCGGGAGCCGACCGTGAGCGCGCCCAGGCTGGAGCGGTTCAGGGTCTCGGCCATGACGTCGGCGGTGAACTCGTCGCCCTCGTGCTCCACGACCGTGAGACAGACGCCGTTGACGGCGATGGAGTCGCCGTGGCCCGCGCCCTCGGTGACCACGGGCCCGCGCAGGCGGAAGCGGGAGGCGTCGGGAAGGTTCTCGACGGCGGTGATCTCGCCCAGCTCTTCGACGATTCCGGTGAACACTTCAGTGCTCCTTCGCTACGAGGGTCGCGGTGATGCGCAGGTCGGGGCCGATACGGACGGTCTCGCTCACGTCGAGCCGCAACGCTTGGGTGATCGTGGTGATTCCGCCGCCTGCCAGGGCGGCGGGGCCCGCGCCGAGCAGGACGGGCGCGAGGTAGCCGACGACGCGGTCGACGGCGCCGGCGGCGACGAAGGCTCCGGCGAGCGTCGGGCCGCCTTCGAGGAGGACGGATCGCACCCCGCGCGCGTGGAGCGCGTCGAGGAGGGCGGCGATGTCGAGGCCGTGCTTCGCGCGCGGGAGGCGCACGGTCTCGGCCTGGTGGGCGGTCGTCACGTCGTCGGCGACGGCGATCAAGGTCGGCGCCGCGTCGTCCAGGACGCGGGCGCCCGGTGTGACGGCGGTGCCGTTCGTGTCGACGACGACGCGCAGCGGCTGCACGGCGCCGTCGATGCCCCGCACGGCGAGGTGCGGGTCGTCGGCGCGCTGGGTGCCTGAACCGACGACGACTGCGTCGCACGCGGCGCGCAGCCGGTGCACGTCGGCGCGGGCCCCGGCGGAGGTGATCCAGCGGCTCGTGCCGTCGGCGGCGGCCGTGCGGCCGTCCAGGGTCGCGGCGTACTTCCAGGTGACGTGGGGGCGGCCGAGCCGTACGGAGGTCAGCCAGGCGGCGTTCCCCTCGGCGGCCGCGTCCTCGCACAGCCCCTGCGCCACGGAGATCCCGGCCGCGCGCAGGGTCTGCGCGCCACCGGTCGCGGTGGGGTCGGGGTCGCCGACGGCGTAGACGACGCGGGCGATCCCCGCGTCGATGAGGGCCTGCGCGCAGGGGCCGGTGCGGCCGGTGTGGTTGCAGGGTTCGAGGGTGACGAGGGCGGTGCCGCCGCGGGCCCGTTCACCGGCCTCGCGGAGCGCCTCGACCTCGGCGTGCGGGCCGCCCGCGCGCCGGTGCCAGCCCTCGCCGACGCTCTCGCCGGCGGCGTCGAGGATGACGCAGCCGACGACCGGATTGGGGCTCGTGGCTCCGATACCGAGCGCGGCGAGCTCGAGCGCGCGCCGCATGGCGGCTGCTTCGGCTACGGCGGTGGCCACCGGGTTCTCCTGCCTCTTCGGGCACGAACTCCGGGGCGCTGTCGATGACGACAGAACGTACGGACGACGACATCCGCGGCAACGCCGACGCCGGATGACACCTGTCCCGGGAACTCCCAGGAACCGTCCCTGGGAATGCCAGGAACAAGCCATTACGGCGGCGTGCAAAGATGCCCGCCCGCCGCGCACTGCCTCCCATCCGGACTTTCACCGTCGGTCCAGGAATTTCACCTGGTCAACCGGCCGCTGGAGGCGACCGGGTCGCGGACTGTAACCGCCGGTTCGGAATTACACCGACCCCGGAGTGCGCTGCTTCTGGTACGAGGCCAGTGTGCCACGGCTGATCGTGGGCCATACGGGCAACCTGCTGTGGCCTGGCTCACAGACGCACCGTTCAACCAACCGTTCAACCAACCGTTCAACCAACTTGGTCCAGACCTATTGACTCACTGGTCTAGTCCTCTTAATCTCTGCGTCACCTCGGAGGAGCCGGAGCCGATGGCGTGCGCACGCCGGGCCCCGGAACGATTCACATCACTGCCTGTTGTGTTGTTCCGCCCCGCACGTGTTCCGCACCGACCAGGAGGCCCCCCTTGACGTCCCTGACCCGCGCGAGACCCACACTGCTCGCCGCCGGCACCGCCCTCGCCGGACTACTGCTCGGCCTGGTCTCCGGCGGCACCTCGCAGGCCGCCGCCGACGACGCCTCCTGTCGGCCCGACGGCCTCTACCAGACCCCCGGCGTCAACGTCCCCTACTGCTCCGTCTATGACAGCGACGGCCGCGAGAAGATGGGCGCCGACCACCAGCGCCGCACCATCGGCTACTTCACCGGCTGGCGCACCGGCAAGAACGGCGAGCCCGCCTACCTCGCCAAGGACATCCCGTGGGACAAGATCACCCACATCAACTACGCCTTCGCGCACATCGACAAGGACAACAAGCTCTCCGTCGGCTCCGACGGCGAGAAGAACGCCGCCACCGGAATGACCTGGCCCGGCGTCGCGGGCGCCGAGATGGACCCGGCGCTGCCCTACAAGGGCCACTTCAATGTGCTCAACAAGTTCAAGAAACAGCACCCGGACGTCAAGACGCTGATATCCGTGGGCGGCTGGGCCGAGACCGGCGGCTACTTCGGTGACGACGGCAAGCGCGTGAACTCCGGCGGCTTCTACTCGATGGCCACCAACGCGGACGGCTCGGTCAACCAGGCGGGCATCGACACCTTCGCGGACTCCGCGGTCTCCTTCATCAAGAAGTACGGCTTCAACGGCGTCGACATCGACTACGAGTACCCGACCACGATGAAGGACGCGGGCAACCCGCTCGACTACTCGATCTCCAACGCCCGCCGCGCGGGCCTGGTCAAGGGCTACGCGGCACTGATGAAGTCCCTGCGCGAGAAGCTGGACCGGGCGGGCGCGGCCGACGGCAAGCACTACATGCTGACCGTGGCGGCCCCCTCGTCCGGCTATCTGCTGCGCGGCATGGAGACCTTCCAGGTCCAGAAGTACCTGGACTACGTCAACATCATGTCCTACGACCTGCACGGCGCCTGGAACGAGTACGTCGGCCCCAACGCCTCGCTCTTCGACGACGGCAAGGACGCGGAGCTCGCGGCCGCGAACGTGTACGGCAGCTCCCAGTACGGCGGCATCGGCTATCTCAACACCGACTGGGCCTACCACTACTTCCGCGGCTCGATGCCGGCCGGCCGCATCAACATCGGCCTGCCGTACTACACCCGCGGCTTCAAGAACGTGCAGGGCGGCACCGACGGCCTGTGGGGCAAGGCGGCCGCCACCAGCTGCCCGGCCGGCTCGGGCCTGACCAAGTGCGGTGACGGCGCGGTCGGCATCGACAACCTCTGGCACGACAAGGACGACAACGGCAAGGAGTCCCCGGCGGGTTCCAACCCGATGTGGCACGCCAAGAACCTGGAGAAGGGGATCGTCGGCGACTACGTCACGAAGTACGGCTTCCCCGCGGACACCAAGCTCACCGGCACCTACGCCCGCAAGTACAGCTCCTCGCTGGTCGCGCCGTGGCTGTGGAACGCGGACAAGAAGGTCTTCCTGTCCACCGAGGACGAGGAGTCGGTGGCGAAGAAGGCCGACTACGTGGTCGACCGGGGCATCGGCGGCACGATGATCTGGGAGATGGCGGGCGACTACCGCTGGAACGCCGGCAAGGGGCAGTACGAGACGGGCGACACGCTCACCTCTCTGATGTACGACAAGTTCAAGGCGGCCAAGCCCTACGGCGCGAAGGTCTCGAACAAGGAACTGCCCGCCAAGGCCGTGAACATCGGCGTGGAGTTCGGCGACTTCAAGCTGGGCGACTCCAACTACCCGATCACGCCGAAGGTGAAGATCACCAACAACACGAAGACGGCGCTGCCCGGCGGCACGGAGTTCCAGTTCGACTACTCCACCGCGGCCCCGGCCAACGCCTCCGACCAGTCCGGCTTCGGCACGAAGGTGATCAGCAGCGACCACACCGGCAGCAACGCCGGCGGTCTGAAGGGTGACTTCCACCGGGTCTCGCTGAAGCTGCCTGCCTGGCAGTCGCTGGCCCCCGGCGCCTCCGTGGACCTCTCCTTCAACTACTACCTGCCGGTGTCCACGCCGTGGAACTGGACGGTGAACATCAGCGGCACGACGTACGCGCTCGCCGGCGACCTGGCGCGCGGCACCACGGTCGTCGAGCCGGGCACCGGCACCGGTCCCACCGACCCGCCGGACCCGACCGACCCGCCGGCGCCCGGCACGTGCACCGCCCCCGCGTGGGGCGCGGGCTCCGAGTACGGCTCGGGGACGACCGTCTCCCACAAGGCGCACACCTGGAAGGCCAAGTGGTGGACGAAGGGCGATGAGCCCGGCGCGGGCGGCACGTGGGGGGTTTGGCAGGATCTCGGCGCCTGCTGACCGTCATCCGTGCTCACGCCCGCGGGATTTGGCACCCTGGGGGCGTGAGCACCGCAACGGCACTGGCCGAGGAGTTCGAGTCGCACCGCCCCCGGATGTTCGGCCTGGCCTACCGGATACTCGGCTCCGCGCAGGAGGCCGAGGACGCCGTGCAGGACGCGTACCTGCGCTGGAACGACGCGCGGCGCGCGGACATCGCGCGGCCCGCCGCCTGGCTCGCGAAGACCGTCACGAACCTCTGCCTGACCAGGCTGACCTCGGCCCGCGCCCGGCGCGAGCAGTACGTGGGGACCTGGCTGCCCGAGCCGGTGATCACGTCCGGCGGCACGCTCGGGCCGCTGGAGTCGGCGGAGCAGCGGGACGCGGTCTCCATGGCGCTGCTCGTCCTCCTGGAACGGCTCACGCCCCAGGAGCGCGCGGTGTACGTGCTGCGGGAGGCGTTCGCGTACAGCCACCGGGAGATCGCGGACGTCCTCGACGCGAGCGAGGCCAACTCCCGCCAGCTCTACCGCAGGGCGGCCCGCGCGGTCGGCGAGGCCCGGTCCCGCTTCGAGCCGGGGCACCGGCTGCGGCAGCGTTTCGTGGAGGCGTTCATCGCCGCCGCCCGCGAGGGTGACGTCGCGGGCCTGGAGAAGATACTCGCCAGGGACGTGACGTGGTGGGGCGACGGCGGCGGCAAGGTCGCCGCGGCCCGCACGCCGATCCTCGGGCGGGAGAACGTGCTGCGGTTCCTGCTCGGCGTCATGGAGAGGTTCAGGGCGGCCACGGACGTCTCGTACGCCGAGGTCAACGGGGCGCCGGCGGTGGTGCTGCGCGCGGCCGGCCGGCTGACGGCCGTCGCCTCGTTCGAGGGCGGCGACGGGGTGGTCAGCGGGGTACGGTCGGTGGTCAACCCGGAGAAGCTGGTGTTCGTGGAGCGCCAGCTCGCCGCGGCGTGACGGCGAAGGAGCCTTGTGATGAGCACGATCCTGGTGACCGGCGGCACCGGAACCCTGGGCCGCCTCGTGACCGAGCGGTTGCGCACGGACGGACACGAGGTGCGGGTGCTCAGCCGCCACACCCCGCCCTACGCCGTCGATCTGCGCGAGGGCACGGGCCTGGACGCGGCGGTGTCGGGCGTGGACGTGATCGTGCACTGCGCGACCAGCCCGCGCGGCGGCGACGAGCAGGCGGCGAGGAACCTGATCGGGGCGGCGCGGAAGGCCGGCGTCGGACATCTGGTCTACATCTCGATCGTCGGCATCGACCGGGTGCCGCTCGGCTACTACAAGTCGAAGCTCGCCGTGGAGCGGCTGGTCCAGGAGTCCGGGCTCGGCTGGACCGTGCTGCGGACCACCCAGTTCCACGATCTGGTCCTGCAGATCATGGAGGTCTCGGCGAAGCTCCCGGTCATGCTGCTGCCCGCGGGAGTGAGCGATCAGCCGATCGAGGTCGCCGAAGTGGCCGACCGCCTGGCCGAGTTGGCGGCAGGGCCCCCGGCGGGCCGGGTCGACGACATGGGAGGGCCCGAGGTCCGCACCTTCCCCGAGCTGGCCCGCGTGTACCTGCGGGCGAGCGGCAAGCGGCGCAGGCTGCTGCCGGTGCGGCTCGCGGGCCGGACGTACCGCGCCGCACGGGCCGGCGGCCATCTGACACCCGGACGGGCCGTGGGCAAGGGCACGTTCGAGGAGTATCTGACGGTGCGGTCGGGCGGCCGGTACCAGCCTTAGTCCCCGCTTCGGCCCCGCCCCGCACTCGCCCACGGACGCCTGTCGGGCGGCCCCCGCTCCCGGCCCCGCCGCGCTCAGTGCCCCCGCGGCCCGAAGAGCTCGTCCTGCGCCGCGTCCCGCGCGGCGAGCAGCGCGCCGCGCAGCACCGCGGCACCGCCGAGCGTGCAGGCCCTGACCTCGGTGCGCAGCGGCGTCATGGCGTTGACGCGGTCGGTGACGCGGGCGGCGAGATCGGTGCCGCCCGCGCGGCCCACCTCGCCGCCGAGCACGACACAGCCGGGGTCGAGGATCGCGACCATCGCGGCGGCCCCGACGGCGATCCGGCCCGCGACGGCGTCCAGGAAGCCGCCCTCGCCGTTGTCGACCGCGTGCCGCACCAGGCCGGCCGCCGACATGCCGGGCTTCAGGATCCCGTGCTCCTCCCCCAGGTCCCGCAGTGCGGCGGCGCAGGCCAGCGAGTGGAAGCCGCCGTCGCACCCGGTGGCGGAGGGCAGCGATCCGGTGCCCGGCACGGGCAGGAAGCCGATCTCGCCGGTGCCGCCCGACGCCCCCCTGCGCAGCACGCCGTCGAGCACGACGGCGGCGCCGACGCCGTCGCCGAGCCAGAGCAGTACGAAGGTGTCCCGGTCGTGCGCGGCGCCGTCGCGCTGTTCGGCGCGGGCGGCGAGGTTGGTCTCGTTCTCCACCAGGATCCGGGCGCCGAGCCGCTCCTGGAGGGTCCCGGCCAGCCTGCGGTGCCAGGCGGGGAGCGAGGACGTGTCGTGCAGGTCGCCGGTGGCGGGGTCGATGAGGCCGGGGGCGCCGATGCCGACGGTGTGCAGCCGCTGGACGCCGCCCTGGCGGGCCGTGCGCTCGACGAGGGCGACGGCGCGCTCGACGGCGGGGGCGGTGTCGCCCCCGATGGGCGCGGAGGCCTCCGCGAGCACCGCGCCGAGCAGGTCGGTCACGACGACGGAGACGCTCTCGGTGCGCACGTCGAGGGCGGCGAGGTGCGCCCGGTCGGCGACTATCCCGTAGAGCCGGGCGTTCGGGCCGCGCCGCCGGGCACCCGCCTCCCCGACGACGGTGATGAGTCCGGAGCCCTGCAGCCGCTCGACGAGGTCGGCCACCGAGGGCCGCGACAGGCCCGTGAGCTGCTTCAACTGGGTGGCGGTCAGGGGTCCTTCGCTCTGCAGGAGCCCCAGCGCCAGCCGGTCGTTGATGACCCGGGCGGTACTCGGTGAGGCGGGCGAGACAGGCATGACCGGATCCTCCCACAGAAACTCTTCTATTTATCAGGCAGGGTTCCTGATAGTTTACGTCGCCGTAGCGAGCCGGCCGTCGGGAGGGGCGAACGACAATGAGTGAAGTGGTCTACGACAAGCACCGACTGAGGCGGGCGCGGATCGCGGTGGCGACCGTGTTCTGCGTGCACGGCGCGGTCGCGGGATCCTTCGCGACGCGCGTGCCCTGGATCCAGGACCACGCCGACGTCAGCGCGGGCATGCTGGGCCTCGCCCTCGCCTTTCCCGCGGTCGGCGCCTCCGTCGCGATGCCGCTGGCGAGCCGGATCAGCCACCGCTTCGGCGCCCGCACCGCGCTGCGCGGGCTGCTCGCGATGTGGACGCTCGCCCTCGTCCTGCCGTCACTGGCGCCCAACCTGCCGGCGCTCTGCCTCGCGCTCTTCGTGTACGGCGCGACCTCGGGCATGTCCGACGTGACGATGAACGCGATCGGCGTGGAGACCGAGACCCTCATGCGGAAGTCGATCATGTCGGGCCTGCACGGCATGTGGAGCGTCGGCGCCCTGATCGGCTCCGCGGCGGGCACGGTCGCCGCTCATCTGGGCTCGGACGCCCGCCTGCACCACGTGCTCGCCGCCGTGGTGCTCACCGCGACCGGACTCACCGTCTGCCAGGGCGTGCTCGACGTACAGGCGGAGCCGGAGGAGGAGGCGCCGCCGCGGTTCTCGCTGCCGCCCAAGTCGGCGCTGCTCATCGGCGCCGTCGGCTTCTGCGCGGTCTTCGCGGAGGGTGCGAGCCTGGACTGGTCCGCGGTCTATCTGCGGGACGTCCTGGACACGTCGGCCGGTGTCGCCGCCGCGTCCACCACCGGGTTCACGCTCACCATGGCCATCGCGCGGCTCGCGGGCGACGCGGTGGTCGACCGGTTCGGCTCGGTGCGCACGGTGCGGGCCGGCGGCGCGCTCGCGGTGCTCGGCGGACTCCTGGTGGTCCTCGCCTCGCACCCGGTGATGGCCATGGGCGGCTTCGCGCTGATGGGCCTCGGCATCGCGGTCGTGGTCCCGCTCGCCTTCGCCTCCGCGGGGCGCAGCGGCCCCAATCCCAGCCAGGCCATCGCGGGCGTCGCCACCATCACGTACACGTCGAGCCTGATCGCCCCGTCGGCGATCGGCGCGCTGGCGCAGGCGACGAGCCTGGTGACCTCCTTCGGCCTGGTGACGCTGCTCGCCTGCGGCCTCATGGTCTTCGCCGGCGTCCTGCGCACGGACGGCCGCAAGGCGGCACAGGCCGCGCCGAAGGACGCGGCGGCGCCCGGACCGAGGTCCTGATCCCCCGGGCCGACCGTCCCGACCCGGGGGCGGCCGGCCCGTACCGGAGAGAAGTCGCACTTACGTCGCATTAACATGGCGTCGATCATTTCGGGCCACGCACACGGTCCGGTCCGGCGCACAGAAAGCGACACTCACCATGGATCTCGGCGTGCGCTGGAAACTCCACGGGGACGGACGCACCCCCGCCCCGGGGGCCGTGGTCCGGCCCGACGAGCGGCTCTCCTGGCCGCGGACCTTCGGGCTCGGCGCACAGCACGTGGTGGCGATGTTCGGGGCGTCCTTCGTGGCGCCGGTCCTCATGGGCCTCGATCCGAATCTGGCCATCATGATGTCGGGCGTCGCCACCGCCATCTTCCTGCTCGCCACCCGCGGCCGGGTGCCCAGCTACCTCGGCTGCTCGCTCTCCTTCGTGGGCGTCGCCGCCGTCATCCGCGCCCAGGGCGGTTCCAGCGCGACGGTGACCGGCGCGGTCTTCGTGGTCGGTGCCGCGCTGTTCCTGGTGGGGCTCGCGGTGCAGAAGTTCGGGGCACGGATCATCCATGCCGCGATGCCGCCGATCGTCACCGGCGCGGTCGTCATGCTGATCGGCTTCAACCTCGCGCCGGTCACCGCGTCGACGTACTGGCCGCAGGACCAGTGGACGGCGCTCCTGGTCATGCTGTTCACCGGATTGGCCGTGGTCTGCCTGCGGGGCTTCTGGTCCCGCATCGCGATCTTCCTCGGCCTGATCTTCGGGTACGGCATCTCCTGGGCGTTCGACCAGATCTTCGGCAAGATCCACGCGGCGGACGCCTCGGGCAAGGTCGTCGACCACTGGCGCCTTGACCTGTCCGCCGTGGGACACGCCGACTGGATCGGGCTGCCCTCCTTCCACGCGCCGAGCTTCGAGTGGTCGGCGATCCTCGTGGCGCTGCCCGTCGTCATCGCGCTCGTCGCCGAGAACGCCGGGCACGTGAAGGCCGTCGGCGAGATGACCGGCGACAACCTCGACGGCAAGCTCGGCACGGCGATCTCCGCCGACGGCGCCGCCTCCATGCTCTCCACGGCCCTCGGCGGCCCGCCCAACACGACGTACTCCGAGAACATCGGCGTGATGGCGGCGACCCGCGTCTACTCGACGGCCGCCTACTGGGCGGCGGCCTGCTTCGCGCTGCTCTTCGGGCTCTGCCCCAAGTTCGGCGCGGTGGTCGCCGCGATCCCGGGCGGCGTGCTCGGCGGCATCACCGTCATCCTGTACGGCATGATCGGCCTGCTCGGCGCCCAGATCTGGATCAACGCCAAGGTGGATCTGCGCAATCCGCTGAACCTCGTCCCGGCCGCCGCGGGCATCATCATCGGCGTCGGCGGCGTCTCGCTGAAGATCTCCGACAACTTCGAGCTGAGCGGCATCGCGCTCGGCACGATCGTGGTCATCACCGGCTACCACGTCCTGCGGGCCTTCGCCCCGCCGCACCTCAAGTCCCAGGAACCGCTGCTGGATTCGGGCACGTCGACGTACGACGAAGAGGACGCGGCGCGGCGGGAACGCTAGGAAACAAGAGCGGCCGCCCCAGCGGCTGGACGTGGTGCGCGTCCACCTCTTAAGGTGCGCATCATGTCCAGCCCCGAGTCCGACAGACTCCGGCCACCGGTCGTCCGGTGGCCTTTCGTGCGCTCGCACTGACGCTCTCGCTGCGCTTCCGCAGCCGTCCGCGACCGTGGCACCGCCACCGCCGGACCACCGCTCACGTGTCCTGATCGTCTCGATCCACACCGTGACCGCGGAGTCTCGCCGTGCCCTTTGTCCTCCATCTGCTCGGCCTTGCCGTCTTCGCGCAAGGCACCTCCGAATTCATGCTGTCCGGCCTGGTCCCGGACATCGCACGGGACCTGTCCGTGCCGATCCCGGCCGCCGGCCATCTGACCTCGGCGTTCGCCGTGGGCATGGTCGTCGGTGCGCCGCTGACGGCCGCCCTGAGCCGCCGCTTCGCCCGCCGCAGCGCGCTCCTGTTCTTCCTGACCGTCTTCCTGCTCGTCCATGTCGTCGGCGCGCTCACCACGAGCTTCACGGTGCTGCTCGCGACCCGATTCGTCGGCGCGCTGGCCAACGCCGGGTTCCTCGCCGTCGCCCTGGTCACCGCCACGAGCCTGGTCGGGCCCGACGCCAAGGGGCGGGCGACCTCCACGCTGCTCGGCGGCGTGACCGTCGCCTGTGTCGCGGGGGTGCCCGCGGGGGCGCTGCTCGGCGAGGTCTGGGGCTGGCGCTCGGCGTTCTGGGCCGTCGCCCTGCTCTCCCTGCCCGCCGTGTTCGCCGTCGCGCGGGCCGTGCCCGCGGGAACGCCGGACGACGCGGTGGGACCGGGCGTGGCCGGTGAGCTGCGCGCGCTGCGCGGTCCCCGGCTTCTGGTGACGCTGCTGCTCGGCGCGCTGGTGAACGGCGCGACGTTCTGCACGTTCACCTATCTGGCACCGCTGGTCACCCACGTCACCGGGCTCGGCTCCTCCTGGGTGCCGGTGATGCTGGCGCTCTTCGGCATCGGCTCCTTCGCCGGCGTCGCCGCCGCAGGGCGTGTCGCGGACGTGCGGCCGCTGCCGCTGCTGGTGTTCGGCTCACTCGCGCTGCTCACCGGCTGGGTCCTGCTCGCGGTGAGCGCCGCCCACCCGGTGGCGGTGGTCCTGCTGGTCCTCCTCCAGGGGGCGCTGTCGTTCGGCGTCGGGTCCACGCTGATCTCGCAGGCGTTGTACGCGGCGGCGGACGCTCCCCATCTGGCGGGCGGGTTCGCCACGGCCGCGTTCAACGTGGGCGCCGCCGTCGGCCCGTGGCTCGGCGGCCTCGTGCTCTCCGCGGGGCTCGGCTACCGCGCACCGCTCTGGCTCAGCGCGCTCCTGGTGTCGGCGGCGCTGCTCACCGGGACGGTGGCACACGGCCTCGGCCTCGGTCCCGGTTCTGGTCCCGGTCCCGGTCCCGGTCTCGGTCTTGGACGAAGGGGCCGGGCCCCGGCCGTCGCTCGGGAGAGGCCGCGCACCACCCCGTAGGCGTACGCGGAGACGACGGCGGCCGTGCGGATCACGCCCCGCACGGCCGCCGTTCCCTCGTTTCGGGGAAGCGTCCGGTGCGGTGGCGTCCGGGCGGGCCCGGGGCTGGGACCCTGCCCCCATGGCGCAGTTGGAGCGGTTCGCGGAGTTCAGGGCCCCGGCGCACGGGGTCGATCATGTGGTGACACGGATGCGGTCGCTCGGCGACGACTGGCCGCCTCGCGACGGGGTCGCCGTCTTCAACCGCGTCTATCTGTCGGTGACCGAGGAGGTCGCCCGGCGCGTCCGCCGCGGCGCCTTCCCCGATGCCCGTACGGCGATCACGCTGTCCGTCCGCTTCGCCGAGCGCTACCTGACGGCCGTGGAGGCGGCGTCCGACGGGCGTCGCCCGCCCGCCTGCTGGCGCCCGCTGTTCCAGTACCGCCGCCATCCCGGCGTACGCCCGCTGCAGTTCGCGCTCGCGGGCATCAACGCGCACATCGGCCACGACCTGGCCCTCGCCCTGGTCGACAGCTGTCGCGCGCTCGGCTGTGAACCGGCCGATCTGGAGGACGAGTTCGACCGCGTGGGCGACGCGCTCGTGGCGCTGGAGGAACGCATCCGCGAGGAGCTGATGCCGGGCCCCGACCTCCTCCAGGTCGGCGATCCACTGACGCATCTGGCCGGCTCCTGGAGCCTGGAGCGCGCCAGGGACGGCGCGTGGGCGTCGGCGCGCGCCCTGTGGGCGCTGCGCGAACTTCCCGGTGTGGCCCAGGAGTTCGGGGAGCGGCTGGACGGGGCGGTGGGCCTGGTGGGGCGGATCCTGCTGACGCCGCTGCCGGACTGACGCGCCGCCCGCGCCGCTCCCACCGCACCACCTCCCCGGACAGCTTTTCGGCCACCGGGCCGCCCCCGCACGCGCCCGCCCCGGGGAACTCGCGCACGATCGTTGTACGTTGAAATGAACGATCCCGACGCGAAGGAGCACCGGCATGGCGACCCGACTCGGACTGAGCCTCCCGCAGACCAGGCAGTACGACATCGGGCGCGACGTGCCGGCGGTGGCCGGGGCGGCCGAGGACATCGGCTACGAGAGCCTGTGGGTCTTCGAGCGGATCCTCTTCCCCGAGCCCGCCACCCAGGGCCTCTACGGGGTCCCGGGCCTGGCCTGGCCCGACCACTACCGCTCGGTGGCCGACCCGCTGGTCACGCTGACCCTCGCCGCCGCGGCCACGCGGCGGGCCGGGCTCGGCACCAGCGTGCTGGTCGCCCCGCTGCACGTGCCGTTCCAACTCGCGCGCTCGCTGGCCTCGCTGGACGCGGCGAGCGGCGGCCGGGTCCTCGCGGGCCTCGGCACGGGCTGGTCCCACGACGAGTACGCGGCCGCCTCGGTCGCCCCCTTCAAGCGGCGCGGCAAGGTCCTGGACGAGTTGATCGACGTCTGCCACGCGGTCTGGGGCCCGGACCCGGTGACGTACGAAGGGGAGCTGACCACCATCGCGCCGTCCGTGGTGGGCCCCAAGCCCGCCGGGCCGATCCCGATCCTGCTGCCCGCGAGCAGCCCGCGTTCCCTGCGCCGCCTGGTGGACCGCGCCGACGGCTGGATGCCGGTGGCCACGGGGGCGGACGCGCTGGCCGAGCAGTGGGCCACGGTGCGCGAGGCCGCCGCCGAGCGGGGCCGCGAGCGGCCGGTGCGCAGCGTCCTGCGGGCCAACGCCCGGTACTCCCCCAAGGCCTGCGCGGGACCCGACCGCGCCCCCTTCCGTGGCGATGTCGCACAGATCGTCGAGGACCTCGCGGCGCACGCGGCGGTGGGCATCGACGAGATCATCGTCGAGATCGCCGCCTCCACCCGCGACGCGCAGGAACTGAAGGACGTCGCGGGCGAGGTGTACGAGGCGGCGCGGGCCGCCGGGGTGTAGGCGCCCCGGACAGCACGCCGCCGTCAGTCCTCCGGCAGCTCGACCGGCGCGATCTCGTCGTACACGTCCCCGGGACCGGGGTTGGTCGTGTCGGTCGCCCCGCCGAAGTGGTGCATGACGCCCCACACGGCGTTGAGCGCGGTCTGGATCGCGCCCTCGGCCCAGCCGGCCGTCCAGGAGATGTCGTCACCGGCGAGGAAGATGCCGCGCTTGTCCTCGGGCAGGTGCTCCTGCATGAAGTGGGTGAACAGGCGGCGCTGGTAGCGGTAGTGCCCCGGCAGGTTCGCCTTGAAGGCGCCCATGAAGTAGGGCTCGTTCTCCCAGGAGACGGTCACCGGGTTGCCGATGATGTGCTTCCTGATGTCGACGTTCGGGTAGATCTCGCCGAGCGACTTGAGCATGACCTCCATGCGCTCGTTCGCCGACAGCGGCAGCCACTTCAGGCTGTCGTCGCACCAGGTGTAGGAGAGGCAGATGACGGCGGGCTTGTCCGGGCCGTCGTCGAGCAGGTAGGTGCCGCGCGTCATGCGGTCGGTGAGCGTCATCGACATGACGTCACGGCCGGTCGGGTTGCCCCTGTCGTCGACGGCCTCGTCCAGCCAGAAGGGCCGGTCGACCGGCACGAAGAGCTTCGAGGACTCCATGTAGTGGGTCCGCTCCATCGCCGTCCAGTGGTCGATGGGGAAGAGCGAGTCGTCACAGTCGATCTTGGAGAGCAGCATCCAGGACTGGGCGGTGAAGATCGCCGCCTGGTAGGTGCGGATGTCGCCGGAGGCGTCCGTGACCGTGACGCGGTTGCCCGCGGTGCGGTTGAGGCGGGTCACGGCGGGCTTGGGCGCGCCCTCCTCGTGCAGGGAGCGCAGGGACGTGCCGGGCGCCCAGTGCACGATCTTCTGCGGCTCGCGCTCCCACAGGCGCAGGGGCAGCTGCTGGCTGCCGCCGACGATGCCGCGGTGGTGGTCGTCGGCCTCGGTGTAGACGACGCGCAGGATCTCCAGGATGGAGTTCGGGAAGTCGGTGTCCCAGCCGCCCGTGCCGAATCCGACCTGGCCGAAGATCTCGCGGTGCCGGAAGGACTTGAACGCCTCCGAGTCGCAGAGGAAGCCGTAGAAGGTCTGGTTGTCGAGCTTCTCGACGAGCTTCGACCAGATCTCCCGGATCTTCGGCACGTCGCGCTCGCGCAGGGCGCGGTTCATGTCGGAGAAGTCCGCGCCCTCCTCCAGGCAGGCGTTCCAGGCGTTCATCACGTCGCGGTAGACCTGCGGCAGATCGTCGACGGTGGTGGCGTAGTGCGACTCGCCCTTGAGGTCCACGACCGTCGAGGGGGTCGACTCGGCGAGCGGGTTGGGGAACGCCTTGGTCTTCAGGCCGACGAGGTCGATGTAGTGCTGCAGCGCCGTCGAGGACGGCGGGAAGCGCATCGCGCCCATCTCGGCGGTCAGCTCGGCGTCGCAGCCCTCGAAGCCGACGGTGCGCAGCCGGCCGCCGATCTGGTCGGCCTCGTAGACGACGGGCTTGAGGCCCATCTTCATCAGCTCGTACGCGGCGACGATGCCGGAAAGGCCGCCGCCGATGACGGCGACCTCGGTGCCGTGCTCGGTCGCGGGTATCTGGCCGAGCCCCGCCGGGTGCGCGAGGAAGTCGTCGTAGGCGTAGGGGAAGTCCGGGCCGAACATGGTGATCGGCGGCTGCGCGTCGGTGTGCTGGACGGCAGTGGGCACCGTGGACGTCATGGGGTACGGACTCCTTGCGCAGAACTGGGAAGACAGGGAAGACAGGGTGGGGGGATCGGGCGGGGTGGCGCGGTCAGACGAGGGACGCGTACAGGCCGGGGCGGCGGTCGCGCAGGTAGGGGTTGGCCGCGCGGGAGGCGCTCAGGAACTCCGGGTCGACGTCACCGATGACGAGTTCCTCGCCGCGGCCCGCCCGGGCGCGCGCCACGCCGTCGGGCCCGGCCAGCGTGGAGAGCCCGACGAACTCGAACTCCCCCTCGGGGCCGACCCGGTTGACGTACGCGACGTACATCTGGTTCTCGAAGGCGCGCACCGGCACGACGGACTCGGCGACGAACTGGAAGGGGTGCATCTGCGCGGTCGGGACGACCAGGAGGTCGGTGCCGGCCAGGGCGTGCGCGCGGACGTTCTCCGGGAACTCCACGTCGTAGCAGATCATGATGCCGACGCGGACGCCGCCCAGCTCGGCCTGGACGACCGGCTGCGCGCCCGGGGTGAAGGCGTCGCGCTCGAAGCCGCCGAAGAGGTGGGTCTTGCGGTAGTTCGCGAGGCGGGCCCCGTCCTGGCCGATCAGCTGGGCGGAGTTGAGGACGAGGTCGCCGTCGCGCTCCGGGTAGCCGTAGACGACGCCGACGCCGTGGCGGGCCGCGGTCTCGGCGACGGCCTGCGCGGACGCGCCGTCGGCGGGCTCGGCGAGCCGGGCGATGTCGTCGCCGATCGCGTACCCGGTCAGGAACAGCTCCGGCGCCACGAGCAGGCCCGCGCCCGCCTCGGCGGCACGCCCGGCGGCCGTGTCCAGCGCCTTGAGGTTCTCGGCGACGGATCCAAGCTGCCCTGAGCTCTGGAGCAGGGCGGTGCGCAGCGCAGGCATGGCGGAACCTCGGGGCGTACGAAGGGGAAGGCGGGGTCGGTATGACGGTACGGTCGGCGGCCTTGCGCGGACAAGGTGCGACCGTTGCGGGCAGCCGCTCGATCCGTTGCGCGTGGCGGGCCCGATACGTCGATTCGTTGCGCGGTGGCGGGCGCACGGGGCCGCGATGTTGTGCGGCCGGGGTATCAGGGGTGTCGAGGCCTGGGAGAAGCGGGCCCTGGCAGAGCGGTCCGGAGAGCCGTGTCGAACGGCTAGGCCGGCGATCCCGAGGAGAATCTCCGCATCAGCGGCGAGAGCACGAGCACGGACTTGGTCCGCTCCACGAACGGCTCCCCCGCGATCCGTTCGAGGACCCGTTCGAAGTGCCGCATGTCCGCGGCGAAGACCTGCACGATCGCGTCCGCGTCCCCCGTGACGGTGGACGCGGACGCGATCTCCGGATAGCGCTCGAGGCCGCGCTGGATGGCCTCGGGCGACGTGTTGCGGCGACAGTAGATCTCGATGAACCCCTCGGTCTCCCAGCCCAGGGCCGCCGGGTCGACACGGACGGTGAAGCCGGTGATGGCTCCGGTGGCCCGCAGCCGGTCCACGCGCCGCTTCACGGCGGGCGCGGAGAGCCCGACCAGCTGGCCGATGTCGGCGTAGGAGCGGCGGGCGTCCTCGGCGAGGGCGTGCACGATGCGTTCGTCGAGATCGTTCAGTCGCACGGGGGGTGGATCACTTTTCTGCTGTGGCCAATCGGGAGCGGCGCATGCCGTACAGGAAGTAGAACACGAGGCCGACGGCCATCCAGACACCGAACACGACCCACGTGATCGAGTCGAGGCTGAACATGTTGTACGCGCAGAAACCGAAGCCGAGGACCGGGAAGAGCCAGCCCAGCGGCACGCGGAAGGTGCGCGGCATGTCCGGCCGGGTCCTGCGCAGCACGATCACGGCGATGTTGACGAGGCCGAAGGCGAAGAGCGTGCCGATGCTGGTGGCGTCGACGAGCTTGCCTAGCGGGATGACCGAGGCGAGCGCGGCGCAGAACAGCGACACGATGACGGTGTTCACGCGGGGCGTGCCCGTCTTCTCGCTGACCTTGCCGAAGGCCTTGGGGACCAGGCCGTCACGGGACATGGCGAACAGGACGCGGGTCTGGCCGTAGAGGACGGTCAGGACGACGGAGGCGATGGAGATGACCGCGCCGGCGGCGAGGACCGTGCCCCAGAGGCTCTTGCCCGTGACGTCGTTCATGATCGCGGCGAGCGTGGCCTCGGAGCCCTCGAAGTCCTTCCAGTTCCAGGCTCCGACGGCGACGGCCGCGACCAGGACGTAGAGGGCGGTGACGATGACCAGCGACAGCATGATCGCGCGGGGCAGGTCGCGCTGCGGGTTCTTCGCCTCCTCACCGGCGGTGGAGGCGGCGTCGAAGCCGATGTAGGAGAAGAAGAGGCTCGCGGCGGCGGCGCTGACGCCGGCCGTGCCGAGCGGCATGAAGTCCGCGTAGTTGCCGGACTTGAAGCCCATGAAGCCGATGGTGCAGAAGAGCACCAGCGCGGCGATCTTCACGATGACCATGATCGTGTTGGCCGTCGCCGACTCCTTGGCGCCGCCGAGCAGGAACACCATGGCGAGCAGCACGACGATCAGGCCGGGCAGGTTGATGACGCCGCCCTCGCCGGGCGCGGAGGAGAGCACGTCGGGGATGGTGACGCCGATGGTCCCGTCGAGGAGCTCGTTGAGGTATTCGCCCCAGCCGACGGCGACGGCCGCGACCGAGACGCCGTACTCCAGGACCAGGCACCAGCCGCAGACCCAGGCGACGAGTTCGCCCATCGTTGCGTACGCGTACGAGTACGAGGAGCCCGCGACCGGGATGGAGCCGGCGAGCTCGGCGTACGAGAGGGCCGAGAAGAGCGCGGTGAGCCCGGCGATCACGAAGGAGATCGTGACGGCGGGTCCGGCCTTGGGGACACTCTCGCCGAGGACGACGAAGATACCGGTGCCGAGCGTGGCACCGATGCTGATCATGGTCAGCTGCCACATCCCGAGGGAGCGCCTGAGCGAGCCGCCCTCACCCTGACCACCCTCGGCGACCAGGCGTTCGACCGGCTTGCGGCGCATGAGCCGGCTGCCGAGGCCGGGCCCGCCCGGGGGGCTTGGGCGGTTCTGCGGGGGTGCGCCTTGGTCGAGCACGCGCTGGCTCCTTCATCGCTGCCGGTCAGGGCGGCGGGACCGGCGGCAGCCCCCACGCAGGGTGGGGAACCGCCGAGCAGGCGGTCCCCGCCACACCACGTACAGCGGATGACTCTATGAGGCGTGGTTCACGTACGTAATGCAGCAACCTTGCGCAGACCCGCATGATCATTGCGTCCTTCCCCGTCCGGCGGGTCTTCGTTGCGCAGTCCGTTTCGTCCGTTGCGTGCGGAGGCGCCCCGAGCGTCATTGACACTTCGTCAGATCTCCCCCATCGTGCACTCCGGTCGAGCCGGAGGCGCACCCCGGTCGAGAGGGAGGCAGCGGGCCATGGACCTCGATGTGCTGTACGAGATCGACGTGCCGAAGCCCTGGGACGGACCCCATCCGCGCGGTCAGCGCACCGCCGAGCAGCGCGCCTACCGCGAGGCCGTGGAGCAGATCCGGCTCGCGGACCGGGTCGGTTTCCGGACGGTGTGGGCGGTGGAGCACCACTTCCGCGAGGGCCGCTCGCACTGCCCCGCCCCCGAGGTGCTCCTCGGGCACCTCGCGGCGCTCACCGAGCGGATCCGCCTCGGCTTCGGCGTCACGCTCACCCCCTTCGGCTTCACTCCCCCGCAGCGGATCGCGGAGAAGGTGGCGGCCGTCGATGTCCTCTCCGAGGGCCGCGTCGAGTGGGGCACCGGACGCTCGACCCCCATGGAACAGACGGCCTTCGGCGTCGACCGGGAGCAGTCCCGGGCCGACTGGCGCGAGGCGATCGGGATCGTGACGGGCATGTGGCGCGAGGAGTACTTCGCGTACGAGTCGGAGCGGTTCTCCTTCCCCCGCCGGATGGTCACGCCGAAGCCGGTCCAGGACCCGCATCCGCCCTGCTGGATGGCGGCCACGTCACCCGGTTCGGCCGAGGTGGCGGGCGCGGCGGGCCTCGGCCTGCTCTCCTTCTCGATCATGCAGCCACTCGACGCGATGGCCCGGCAGGTCGCCGCCTACCGCGCGGCGGCGCGCACGCCGTCGCCGATCACCGACGTCACCACGGACCGCGTCAGCGCCTACACGCTGGTGCACGTGGCGGACCGCCCGTCCCGGCGCGTCTGGGACTCGGTCGCCTGGTGGTACCGCAACCTGGCGCAGTTCACGCTCGACTGGGAACTGCCGCACCTGACCCCCGAAGAACGCGGGCGGACCTTCCCGCTGCTCACGCCGATCATCGAAGGCAGCGTGCCCGTCCGGGAGTTCGACGACGGCGACATGATCCTGATCGGCGACGCGGCCACCGTCGTCCGCAAGGCCAAGCGCTACGCCGACCTCGGCATCGACCAGCTCATCTGCTACGTCCAGTGGGGCTATCTGGAGCACCAGGAGATCCTGCGCACGATAGAGATCCTGGGCAAGGAAGTCATCCCGGAGCTGGCGTCCTACCGGCCCCGGCGGGCGGCACCGTGAGCGAGCCCCTCGACACCTCCCGCGTCCCCGACTACGCCGCCCTGCACCGCCTGGACGGACGCACCTTCGTCCTGCTCGGCGCGGGCAACGGCATCGGCCGCCAGACCGCGCACGCGCTCACGGCGGCGGGCGCGCGGGTCCTCTGCGTCGACCTCGACAAGGGCCGCGCCGAGGCGGTCGCGGCCGAGACGGGTGGCCCGGCGTACGTCGCGGACGTGACGCGACGCGACGAGGTGCGGGACCTCTTCGCCCACGCACAAAGGGAGTTGGGCGGGGTCGGCGGTGTCGTCGACATCGTCGGGATGGCCCGCTACGCGCCTCTGGGCGAGCTGGACGACGCCTCCTGGGACTGGCACTTCTCCCTCGTCCTGCGGCACGCCTGGCTCGCGGCCCAGTACGGCGGCGAGGCGCTCGCCAACGCGGGCGGCGGCCCCCTGGTCTTCGTCGCCTCGGTGTCCGGCCTGACGGCGGCGCCCCTGCACGCCGCGTACGGAGCGGCCAAGGCGGGTCTGATCTCCCTGGTCCGCTCGGCTGCGGTGGAGTACGGCCCGCGCGGGGTACGGGTGAACGCGGTGGCGCCCGGCGTCGTCTGGACGCCGCGCGTGGCGGGGCTGATCGGCGAGGAGGGCCGCGCGGCCAACGCCCGCAACGCCCCGCTGGACCGGGTGGCCGAGACCTCGGACATCGCCTGCGCCCTGCTCTTCTTCGCCTCGCCGCTCTCCTCGTACGTCACCGGGCAGACGCTCGTCGTGGACGGCGGGGTCGGCGTGAAGTTCCCGTACCCGACCGTCGGGGGCGCCCGGTGAGGGAGTTCGTGCGGGGCGCGCCCTGGTGGACCGGGGACGGCCGGGTGGTGCGTGCCGACCCTGCCGACCGGGCGCGGCTGCCCGGGGACACGTGGGAGCGGGCGGGCCTCCCGGCCGGGGTGCGGCTGGAGTTCACCGCGCGCGGGGTGAGCGCGGTGGAGGTCGCGTACACCGCGTCACCCGTCTCGGAGACGGACGCCCACCGCGACGCGCCCGCCGTGTTCACGCTCCTGGCGGGCCCGTCCGGCCGACAGCTCCGGGCCGACCGGCCCGGCGAGGCCGTCCTCGACACCCCCGCGTCCCCCGGCGAACACCGGGCCCTGATCCGTCTCCCGCACCCCGACGGCGAGTTCACCCTGCACCTCCCCGAAGCCCTGCGGCCCGCCCTGCACGCGGTGCGCCCGGTCGGCGGCACGCTGACGCCCGCCGCCCGCCGGCCGCGCTGGCTCGTCCACGGCGACTCGATCGTGGAGGGCTGGTCGGTGTCGCGGCCCCATCGGGCGTGGCCCGCGCTGGCGGGACGGTCCCTGGGCGTGGAATCGGTGAACCTCGGCTATGCGGGCGCGGCACGCGGAGAGCTCGCCTCCGCCGAGCAACTCGCCTCGCTGGACGCCGACTTGATCACCATCGCCCTCGGCACCAACTGCTGGTCGCGCACGCCGCATTCGGTGGGGCTGCTGCACGAGACGGCACGGGCGTTCCTGGCCCTGGTCCGCCGGGGACACCCGGGCGTGCCCCTCCTCGTCGTCTCCCCCGTGCTCCGCCCGGACGCCGAGACGACACCGAACGCGCTCGGCGCCACGCTCGCCGACCTGCGCGCCGCCGTGGAGCGGGCCGCCGCGGACGCGGGCGCCGACCTGCTGCCGGGCGGCGGACTGCTGGACGTGGGGCACCTCGTGGACGGCGTCCACCCGGGCGACGCGGGGCACGCGGTCCTCGCCGACGCGGTGGCGTCAGCACTGCGGACGTCTCACACCTGGGCCTCGTCGTAGGCCTCGCGGGCGGCGGCGATGGCCGGGCGGTGGCCGATGGACCAGTCGGCGAGGGCTTTGACGAGGTGGGTGAGGCTGTGCCCCATCTCGGTCAGCTCGTACTCGACCTGCGGCGGGATCGTCGGGTACACGGTCCGCCTGACCAGGCCGTCGCGCTCCAGGCGGCGCACGGTCACGGTGAGCATGCGCTGCGAGATGCCGCCGTGGATCCTGCGCTGCAGTTCCTTGAACCGCAGGACGCCCGAGGCGAGTTCGACCACCACGTACACCGACCACTTGTCGCCGAGCCGGTCCAGGACGTCCCGCACCCCGCACTCGTCCTGCGGGGTCGCACAGCTGATCACCGGCTCGGCCGGGGCCTCGCCGGCCCGCGGGGTGGTTACCGCGGTGTGCCCTGCTGACATGAAAGTGCCTCCTTATGCGGCGGAGCGCCGCCGACCACGATGGTCCCGGGCCCGGACAGCGGCCCCGCCCGCACCGCGGGCCCCACGACTCACCACGGGGGAACCATCCCATGCTCATGATCACCGGCGCCACGGGTGCCCTCGGCACGCTCGTCACCGCCCGCCTCGCGGACCGCGACGACGTCGTCATCGGCTCCCGCAGCCCCGCCCCCGGCGGCCGCCGCGTCGACTTCGACGACCCGGCGTCCCTGGACCTCACCGGCGTCGACACCCTGCTGGTCATCTCCGCGGGCGCCGCCGAGGACGACGTGGTCGTCGCCCGCCACGAGGCCGTGATCTCCGCGGCCGAGAAGGCGGGGGTCGGCCACCTCGTCTACACCAGCCTCAGCGGCGACGGCGACCACCTCACGTACGCGCTCGCCCACCGCTGGACCGAACGCAGACTGCGCGGCTCGTCGCTGGGCTGGACGGTCCTGCGCAACGGCCTGTACGCGGAGTTCCTGGCCGCCGTCGCCGCGCCGGGCCCGGACGGGACCATCGTCGCGCCGCTGGGGGCGGGCCGCCTCGCCGCCGTGGCGCGCGAGGACCTGGCCGAGGTCGCGGTGCGGGTGGCGAAGGACCCCGCCGCCCACGCGGGCCGCACCTACGAGCTGGTGGGTGAACACGCTCTCGGCGGCGCCGACCTGGCCGCCGCCGTCGGCGGCTCGTACGAACCCGGCACGCTCGCCGCGACCCGCGAGGCGATCACCGCGGCCGGTCAGGCCCTGCCGTTCCAGGTGCCGATGCTCCTGAGCACGTACTCGGCGATCGCGGGCGGCTTCCTGGACGGCACCGGCGTCGAGGACCGCGGCGCGCTGCGCACCCTGCTGGGGCGTGCGCCGCTACCGGCCCTCGACGTGTACGCGGCGGCGGTACGGGGCTGACGGAGCGACTAGCTCCAACTGGCGTGCAGCGGCTTGCCCTCGGCGTACCCCGCGGCGCTCTGCACCCCCACGGTGGCCCGCTCGGCGAACTCCTCGAGCGAGCCCGCGCCGGCGTACGTGCAGGAGGAGCGGACGCCCGCGATGATCGAGTCGATCAGGTCCTCGACGCCCGGACGGGACGGGTCGAGGAACATGCGGGAGGTCGAGATGCCCTCCTCGAAGAGCGCCTTGCGCGCCCGGTCGTACGCCGACTCCTCGCTGGTGCGGTTGCGCACCGCACGCGCCGACGCCATGCCGAACGACTCCTTGTACAGGCGGCCGTTGGCGTCCTGCTGGAGGTCGCCGGGGGACTCGTAGGTCCCGGCGAACCAGGAGCCCACCATGACGTTCGAAGCGCCCGCGGCAAGGGCCATGGCGACATCACGGGGGTGGCGGACGCCGCCGTCCGCCCAGACGTGCTTGCCGAACTTCTTGGCCTCGGCGGCACATTCGAGGACCGCGGAGAACTGCGGGCGGCCGACACCGGTCATCATGCGCGTGGTGCACATGGCGCCGGGGCCCACGCCGACCTTGATGATGTCCGCGCCGGCCTCGATGAGGTCGCGCACGCCCTCGGCGGCGACGATGTTGCCCGCGACGATCGGCACCTGCGGGTCGAGCGCGCGCACGGCCTTGACCGCGGCGATCATCGACTCCTGGTGGCCGTGCGCGGTGTCCACGACGAGCGTGTCGGCGCCCGCGTCGAGGAGCTGCTTGGCCTTGCCCGCCACGTCGCCGTTGATGCCGACGGCGGCGGCGATGCGCAGGCCGCCCTTGGCGTCGACGGCCGGGGTGTAGAGCGTCGCGCGCAGCGCGCCCGTACGGGTGAGGATGCCGGCGAGGCGGCCGTCCTTGTCCACCGCGGGGGCGTACCTGCGGTTGGCGCCGTCCAGCTTGTTGAAGGCGTCGCGCGGGTCGATGTCGGCGTCCAGGAGGAGCAGGTCCTTGGACATGACCTCGGAGAGCTGCGTGAAGCGGTCGACGCCGCTGAGGTCGGCGTCCGTGACGACACCGACGGGCTTCTGGTCGGCGTCGACGACGACGCCCGCGTTGTGCGCGCGCTTGGGGAGCAGGGCGAGCGCGTCCGCGACGGTCTGCGAGGGGGCCAGGACGATCGGCGTGTCCAGGACGTGGTGGCGCGTCTTGACCCAGGAGATGACCTCGGTGACGACCTCGATCGGGATGTCCTGGGGAATGACGACGAGGCCGCCTCGGCGGGCCACCGTCTCGGCCATGCGCCGGCCGGCGATCGCGGTCATGTTGGCGACGACCAGCGGGATCGTGGTGCCCGTGCCGTCGGGCGAGGAGAGGTCCACGCCCTGGCGGGAGCCGACGGCGGAGCGCCTCGGGACCATGAAGACGTCGTCGTACGTCAGGTCGTACGCAGGCTGGATGTCATTGAGGAAGCGCACGTGCTGCTCATCCCAGTCGATCAGAGGTGGCCCTCGGACAGGTAGGCCGAGGGAAAAGCACGTACTTCATTGTCCCATGCCGACGGGGTCGTACCGCCTGGGATGATCACCCAGGCAGGTCACGGGGGCGGTCGTCGGATCGTCCAAGCGGACCCGCGGAACGGAACACTCGGCTCAGTCCTCGCCACGCTCCGTGCCGACGGGGCCGAGCGCGAGGACGATCTCCAGGCCGGTCTCCGCGTCCCGCCAGTGCTCGACCGCCGAGGAGAACACCTCCTGCGCGACGGCCCACTCCCCCGGCGCCGCCTGCGCGTACGCCTGCCAGCCGGAGACCACGAGCAGCCGCCCCCGGGCACGCGGGGCCCACGACAGGTCGGTGAGGCAGTCGGCGAGGGCGTCCCAGTTGCGCCCGAACCAGTCGGGCAGGCCGAGGCCGCGGGCACAGCGCTCCATGAAGGCGGCCTTGTCCCTCACCCCGGCCAGCGAGAGCGACGCGGTGGTCCATCCCGCGCCGCGCGCGGCGTCGAGCACGGGCGCGAGCGGGTCGGGCGCGCTGTGGGCGCTGCCCGTGCTGTCGGGGCTCTCTGTACCGCCGGCCATTACCTCAGCACCGCCTTGAAGGACGCGTAGTGGTCATCGGTGTAGTAGATCTCGCCGTCCCCGCCGGTGACGATCCGGCGGGCCCCGCGGTCGCGCCCGCCGGGCGTGCGGACGGTGTACTCGCGGTAGTGGCCGCGTTTCCGGCTCGGCAGTTCCCGCTCGAAGTTGCCGAAGACGCTGCCGTCCTTCTCGTACGGGAAGGGGCCCCCGTCATCGATGCGGCGCAGCGTCCGCCGGGCCTCGGCGGGCAGCCGGTCGGCCCGCACGGTCACCATGCCGCGGGCCCAGGCGGGTCCGGAGGCGGAGGCGTCCGCCGCGCCGCTCCCGCCCGAGGAGCACCCGCTCACGAGGACCGCGAGGCAGATCAGCAGCGCGCCCAGAAGGCGGGGAACGAACCGGGTCAGCATGCGTCAGACCCTGCCACAACCCCCCGCAAGGGGCGCGGGGACCTGCGCGACCGGCCACCGCGGCCCGCCGACCCGACCGCACCTGCCCCACTGCGGCACCGGGGCCTGCGTCGGAAGTGGTCCCCGCCTAGTTCCCGTCCGGGTCCGCCCGGTTCAACGCGGGCCGAGGCTGCGACCCCGCCACGAGCAACTGATCGGCCGCCGCCGTGTCCGTGACCAGGCTGGTGACGAGCCCGGACCGCAGCACCGCGTCGATCGCGGCGGCCTTCCGCCGCCCGCCGGCGATGGCGACGACCTCCGGGATGCGCCGGAGCCGGTCGGCCTCGACCGTGATGCACCGCTCGCCGAGGTCACGCCCGACCCGGCGCCCCTCCGCGTCGAAGAGGTGCGCGGACATCTCGGCGGCCACGCCGAGGGAGGCGTAGTGGGCCCGCTCCTCGTCGCTGAGCATGTCGTGGACGGTGGAGATGCCCGGCTCCCAGGAACCGATGGAGACGCAGGCGACCGTGACCTTGTCGAAGTACTCGAAGGCGCGGGCGATGCCGGTCTGGTTGCGCAGCGCCGCCGCGGTGGCGGGGTCGGGCAGCAGCATCGGGGCGTAGATCGGGTGGGCCTCGCCGCCGGACACCTGGGCGGCGCGGCGGACGGCCTCGACCGAGCCGCGCTCCGCGGTCCCGGCGTCGTACACGCCCGTCAGCTGCACGACGGTGCACGGCGGCAGCTGGTTCAGCGCGGCCGCCATGTGGATCGTGGAGCGGCCCCAGGCCAGGCCGAGCACGTCGCCCTCGGTGACCAGCTCGCCCAGGAGGTCCGCCGCCACCTCGCCGAGGTTCTCCGGGTCGGGCGACTCGTCGATCTCGTCGGCGGGCGCCGGCGACTCCACGACCACGGCGTGCCGCAGCCCGTAGCGGGCGCGCAGCGCGTCCGAGCGCTCGGCGTCCAGCTCCGCGGGGACCCTGATCTCGATGCGCACGAGATCTCGCTCCAGGGCGGTCTCCAGGACCCGGGCCACCTTGAAGCGGCTGACGCCGAACTCCTCGGCGATCTGGATCTTGGATTTGCCCTCGAGGTAGAAGCGGCGGGCCATGGCCGCCGCCTGCACCAGCTCCGCGGGTCCCATCCGCATGGCTGACCGACCCGCCGACATGGCCGACACGGCGCTCTCCTCACTGCTGTTCACAAACTGGGTTCGCCGTTCATCCTTGCAGATCCGGCCTAGTTGATCAGCCCTGGAGGACTGCGTTCACGTTCCCGTGGCTCAGTGGTCGCATCCCCAGCCGCTTGACGCGGTCTTTGCCTCGGCTTGGGTGCGCAATGAACGTACCGCGTCTGCCGGATCGTTGGCGCCGTAGACCGCCGAGCCGGCGACGAAGACGTCGGCGCCCGCCTCGGCGCAGCGCTCGATGGTCTCGGCCGAGACACCGCCGTCGACCTGCAGCCACATCTCCAGGCCGTGCTTGGAGATCAGCTCACGGGTGCGGCGGATCTTGGGCAGCATGATGTCCAGGAACGCCTGGCCGCCGAAGCCCGGCTCGACCGTCATGATCAGCAGCATGTCGAGCTCGGGGAGCAGGTCCTCGTACGGCTCGACGGGCGTCGCCGGCTTCAGCGCCATGGAGGCGCGGGCGCCCTTGGCCCGGATCTCGCGGGCGAGCCGGACCGGGGCGGCGGCGGCCTCGGCGTGGAAGGTGACGGATCCCGCCCCCGCCTCGACGTACTGCGGGGCCCAGCGATCGGGGTCCTCGATCATCAGATGGCAGTCCAGCGGCGTGTCCGTCGCCCGGGCCAGCGACTCTACGACCGGCACCCCGAGCGTGAGGTTCGGGACGAAGTGGTAGTCCATCACGTCGACATGGAGCCAGTCGGCGCCTTCGACGGCCTTTGCCTCCTCGGCAAGACGGGAGAAGTCCGCGGACAGGATGCTGGGGTTGATCTGCACGGCCATGCCCCAAGCCTGCCATGCCCGGCGCGGGTTGCTGACCGCAGTCCACCGCCTGGGCACAGCGGCTCCCGCGGCCGTACGCCGAGTGTCATGCTGGACGGTCCAGCGGCACCGCGCACGGCAAGCGGGGGGAAGCCATGGCGGACGTACGGCGGGGGAATCGGCGCGGGGTCGCGTGGCTGGTGTGCGGGCGGCGCGCCAAGTGGCTGGTGGTGCTGTTCTGGCTGGTGGTGATCGTCGTCGCCGCGCCGCTCGCCCAGAAGCTCACCGACGCCCAGGAGAACGACGCGCAGTCCTGGCTGCCCGGCACCGCCGAGTCGACCCAAGTCCTCGACGTCTCGGCCGGCTTCAGGCCCGAGGTGGTCCCCGCCGTCGTCGTGTACGCCCGCGAAGGCGGCCTCACCGCGGCGGACCGCGACCGGATCGCCGAGGACGTGCGGCAGGCCAAGGAACTGCGCGCGCACGGGGTGCGCGGCGCCGAGGTGCGCGGGCCCGTCTACGACGAGAGGCGGAGCGCCGAGGCCGCCCAGGTGTTCGTCCCGATCACCATGGACGCCGAGGGCTGGGAGCGCATCGGCCCGGCCGTCGACTCCGTCCGGGCGCGGGTGGGCGACGGCGGCGAGGGCCTGGCCGTGCACGTCACCGGGCCCGGCGGCACGGCCGCGGACTCGGCGGAGGCGTTCGAGGGCATCGACTCGACGCTGCTGTTCTCGGCGGCGGGCATCGTCGTCGTGATCCTGCTGTTCACCTACCGCAGCCCGACGCTGCTGCTGGCCCCGCTGCTCGCCGTGATCACCGCGCTGTTCACCGCGCAGGCCCTGATCTACCTGCTCGCCGAGCACGCGGACCTCACCGTCAACGGCCAGAGCGCGGGCATCCTGACCGTGCTCGTCTTCGGCGCGGGGACCGACTACGCCCTTCTCCTGGTCGCTCGCTATCGCGAAGAACTGCGCCGCCACGAGGACCGGCACGAGGCGATGGCCCTCGCCCTGCACCGGGCGGGACCCGCGGTCCTCGCCTCGGGCGCGACCGTCGTCCTGAGCATGCTGGTGCTGCTGGCCGCCGAGATGAACTCGACGAGCGGCCTCGGCCCGGTCGCCGCGATCGGCGTCGCCGTCGGGCTCCTCGTGATGCTGACGCTCTTCCCCGCCCTCCTGGTCATCTTCGGCCGGTGGTTCTTCTGGCCGCTGGTCCCCCACGCGGGATCCCCCGAGCCGACCGAGAGCGGCCTGTGGGCCCGTACGGGCCGGCGCATCCACCGCCGCCCGCGGCTGATCTGGGGCGTCACGGCGGCCACCCTGGCCCTGCTCTCGCTCGGTCTCCTGCAACTGCGCGCGGAGGGGCTCAGCAATGCCGACGCGTTCACCGAGAAGCCGGACTCGATCACCGGCCAGGAGGTGCTGGCGGAGCACTTCCCCGCGGGCTCCGGCGATCCGCTGGTCATCGTGGCGGACCGGGCGCGGGGCGACGAGGTGGCCCGGGCCGTCCGCGGCACGCGGGGCGTGGTGCCCGACAGCGTGGCCCGGCCGCCCGGCACGAAGGCCGAGCACGACGGCCGGGTGCTGATCGAGGCCACACCCACCGACCCGCCCGACGGCGCGGCCGCCAAGGCGACCGTGCAACGGGTGCGTCAGGCCGTCCGCGCCGTTCCCGACGCGGACGCGAAGGTCGGCGGCGGCACGGCCGCCCTGCTCGACATGGACCGCGCCACGGCCCACGACAACAAACTCATCATCCCGCTGGTCCTGGTCGTGGTCCTGCTGATCCTCGCCGTGCTGCTGCGCGCGATCGTCGCCCCGCTCCTGCTGATCGCGACGGTGGTCCTGTCGTTCGCCACCGCGCTCGGCCTGAGCGCGCTCGCCTTCCGCCATCTCTTCGACTACGCGGGCGAGACGACCGACTTCCCGCTCTTCGTCTTCGTGTTCCTGGTGGCACTCGGCATCGACTACAACATCTTCCTGTCGACCCGCATCCGTGAGGAGGCGGGCCACCAGGGCACCCGCGCGGGCGTCCTGACGGGCCTCGCCGCGACCGGCGCGGTGATCACCTCGGCGGGCCTCGTCCTCGCGGGCACGTTCGCCGCGCTCGGCACGCTCCCGATGGTGGCGCTCGCCGAGATCGGCTTCGCGGTGGCCCTGGGCGTGCTCCTGGACACCTTCGTCGTCCGGTCGATCCTGGTCACGTCCCTGTTCCTGGACGTGGGCCCCAAGGTCTGGTGGCCGCACTCCCTGTCCCGCCGCCCGGAACCGGCCGCCCCGCGGTCCGGACCGTGATCACCGGCCGCACAACCGGTCCAGCGCCGACTGGCTCTCCTCGTCCGCCGCGCGGTACAGCACCAGCCGGTGGTCGGGGTCCTGGAGCGGCACCATGACCTCGAACCGCACCGCGAGCTCACCGGCGTCAGGATGCCGCAGCACCTTGCGCCCTCGGCCGTTGACCTTGATGTCCCGCTCTTCCCACCACCGCGCGAACTCCTCGTCCCGCATGCATTCGGCGATGAGAGCGGTCAGCGTCTCGTCCTGCGGGTGAGCGGCCCACGCGGCGCGCAGATGGGCGATTCCCTCCCGCACGACCTGTTCGCGGTCGACGTAGAAGCCACGGATCAGCGGGTGTCGCAGGCACAGCCACATCGCGTTGCGCCGCGCGGGCGGCAGGGTGCCGAAGTCCAGGAGCAGCTTCGCCATCTCGCCGTTCCAGGCCAGGATGTCGTAGCGGTGGTTCAGCAGCATGGCGGGCAGCGGCGACAGGTCGGCGACCAGCCGGGCCAGCGGGGGCGCCGCGGTGGTGGCGGGCTCGCCGGCCTCGCGGGGGCGCCGGCGGGTCAGGTCGAAGAGGTAGGCCCGTTCGTCGGCGTCGAGGCGCAGCGCCCGGGCCAGTGCCTCCACCACGTCCGCCGAGGGCCGCAGCCCGCGCGCCTGCTCCAGCCGTACGACGTAGTCGACGCTGATCCCGGCCAGTTCGGCGACCTCTTCGCGGCGCAGGCCCGGGGTCCGCCGGGACGGCCGACGCGACGGCAGGGCCAGTGCGTGCGGATCAAGTTGTTCACGCCGGGACCGCAGAAACGCGGCCAGCTCCTGTGTCGCGTCCACCGTGCCGGTCCTCATGTCCGCCCCAACAGCCGGGACAGGGCCCGTGTTCCCGGAAAGGTCGCTCCTGGCCCGGCTCAGGACACGTCTCCGTAGCGAACGGCCAGCGCGACAGCACGGTGGTGCAGGGCGGTGCGCAGCGACGGCGGGGACAGCGCCTCCGCGTCCGTGCCGAGTTGCCACAGCGCCCACTCGGCGTGCCGTGCGTCCTGAAAGGTCACCTCCAGCCGCAGCCGGCCGTCCGCGTCGGGTTCCTCCGCGCGGACGGCCAGCGCGGTGTCCAGCAACTCCTCCCGCCGCGCGGGATCCACCCGGACCAGCGCGGTGAGCAGGTCGCCGCCGGAGAGGAACCGCGCGGAGCGTTCCCGCCAGATCCGGTCCAGGTCGACCCGGCCCGGCCGCTGTGCCGCTTCGGGGAGTTCCTCGGCGGCGGACATCCGCGCGAGGCGGTAGGTGCGGTCCTCGCCCTCCCTCGTGGCCAGCAAGTAGCCCCGGTCGCGCACGGTGACCAGGCCGATCGGGTCCACCGTGCGCCACCGCGGCGGCCCGCCCGCGGCCGCGTAGAGGATGCGCAGCCGGTGCCCGGCGAGCACCGCGCGCCGGACCTCGGCCATCGCGGTGGCGGGTGCCTCCTCGGTGACCTGCCGACGCGAGAGGAGGTCCGTCTCCGGGTCGACGAGGAAGCGCTGGACCGCGTCGCTCGCGGCGGCGCGGTGGCCCTCGGGCAGCGCGTCGACCACCTTCCGCAGGGCCGAGGCGAGCGCGGGACCGAGGCCGAGCAGTTGCTCGCCGCGCCCCGATCCGGCGGTCAGCAGGGCGAGCGCCTCGTCGCGGTTCAACCCGGTGAGCTCGGTCCGGAAGCCGGGCGCCAGCGCGAACCCGCCGTGCCGGCCTCGTTCGGCGTAGACCGGGACGCCGGCCACGGACAGCGCCTCGATGTCGCGCAGCACGGTACGGGTGGAGACCTCCAGCTCGCGGGCGAGCGTGTCCGCGGTCAGCCGACCGCGCTGCCGCAGCAGAAGCACCAGCGAGACCAACCGGTCGGCGCGCATGCGGGAACTTTATCGAAATACATGACCAAGGATGTCGTGAATTGTTGCGAGGCTCCTCGGCACGACGTCAGGACGGCGACCACCGAGCCGACGGACGGACGTACTCCCCGTAAAGCGAAGTGCCCATAAAGCGAATGGAGCTGATGTGACGATGGAAAGAACCGCGGTCAACCCGGTGACGTGGTCGGCGGAGATGGGATTCAACCAGGGTGAGCTCGTCTCCGGGCACACCCGGACCCTGTACATCTCGGGGCAGACCGCGATGAGCGAGGACGGCAGGCCCGAGCACGAGGGCGACATGGCCGCGCAGTTGGCGCTGTGCGTCGACAACGTGGAGGCCGTGCTCCGCGAGGCCGGCATGTCCCTGGCCCATCTCGTCCGGCTCAACGTCTGCACGACCGACGTGGGCCTGCTCCTGCGCCACTACGGCGTACTGGCGGCGCGGCTGGGCGCCGCAAAGGTGGCGCCCACCACCACGATGCTCGAGGTGACGAGGCTGGCGGTCCCCGGCCAACTGGTCGAGCTGGAGGGGACCGCCGTCGCGTGAGGCGGCCTCACCTCCTCACGCGGTGCGCCGGATCAGGGCCAGGTACATCGCGTCCGTCCCGTGCAGATGCGGCCACAACTGCACGTCGGGGCCCTCTCCCAGCGCCGGGACGCCCTGCATCAGCGGGCGCGCGTCGAGCAGTTCGGCGCCGTCGGACTCCTTGAGGATGTCGTCGACGACCGCACGGGTCTCGGCGAGGTGCGGCGAGCAGGTGGCGTACCCGACGACACCGCCGATCCGCACCGACTCCAACGCCGTGCGCAGCAGCGAGCGTTGGAGCGGCGCGAAGCCGTCCAGGTCCTGCGGGCGGCGGCGCCAGCGGGCCTCGGGGCGGCGGCGCAGCGCGCCGAGGCCCGTGCAGGGCACGTCCATCAGGACGCGGTCGAAGGTGCCGGGCCGCCACGGCGGCCGGGTCCCGTCGGCCGCGACGACCGCGTACGGTCCGGGGTTCCCGTCGAGCGCCTGCGCGACGAGGCCCGCCCGGTGGGGCTGCTTCTCGGCGGCGAGCAGGGCGGCACCGCGCTGGGCGGCGAGCCCGGCGAGCAGGGCCGCCTTGCCGCCGGGGCCCGCGCAGCCGTCGAGCCACTTCTCGTCGGGGCCCTCCAGCGGCGCGTTCGCGAGGGCCAGCGCGACCAGTTGGCTGCCCTCGTCCTGCACGCCCGCGCGCCCCTCGCGCACGGCCTCCAGGGAGCCGGGCTCACCGCCCTCGCTGAGCCGCACGGCGTAGGGCGACCAGCGCCCGGGCAGCGCGGAGTCCTCGCCCACGGAGTCGAGGAGTTCACCGGCGGTGGAGCGGCCGGGCCGCGCCACGAGTGTCACCTCGGGCCGTTCGTTGTCGGCTTCGAGCAGGTCCTCGATGCCGGCTCGGCCGCCGCCGAGCGCGTCCCACAGCGCCGAGACGACCCAGCGGGGGTGCGAGTGGACGACGGCGAGGTGGTCCTCGGCGTCCTCGTCGTAGGGCGGCGCGACCTTCTCCACCCAGCCGTCGAGGTCGTCCTGGGAGACCTTGCGCAGCACGGCGTTGACGAACTTGGCCCGGCCGTCGCCGAGCACGACGCGGGCCAGCTCCACCGAGGCGGAGACGGCGGCGTGCGTCGGGATGCGGGTGCCGAGCAACTGGTGCACGCCCAGGTTCAGGACGTCGAGCACCGGGGGGTCGACCTCGCGCAGCGGCCGGTCGATGCAGGCCGCCACGATCGCGTCGTACGTGCCCTGGCGGCGCAGCGTCCCGTAGACCAGCTCGGTGGCGAGCGCCGCGTCCCGCGCGTCGAACTTCTCGGGCCCCTCCTTCTCCCGCGCCTTGCGCAGGAGCGGCGGCAGGACGAGGTTCGCGTACGCGTCGCGCTCGTCCACGGCTCGCAGCGCCTCGAAGGCGAGGAAGCGGACGGGGTCCTTCTGCGGGCGGCGGTAGGGCTTGCCGGACTTCGCCGGCCGGCCCGACTTGCCCGGGCCACCCGGCTTGCCCGAGTTGGCCGGCTTGCCGGAGGACTGCTGGGGACGCCGGTTCGGCTGGTCGTTCAAAGGTGCTCCGCTGCTGGAATGGGTCGAACCCACCCAGCGTACGTCGCCTCCGCCCGCGCTCCCACTCGCCTCCCGACGCCCCCTGCGGGCCCGGCCTCCCGGGGGCCGCCCGGCGGCTGCCCACCCCGGCCGCCGACGACGGGCGCGCTACGCGCCGACCCGCTCCCCCGCCGCGATCCGCACCCCGCGCGCCCAGTCCGCGCCGCGCATCGGCTTCTTGCCCTGCGGCTGGACCCAGAGCAGTTCGACGGCGTGCGATCCGGAGCCGACGTACACGTTGTTCTTGGCCGCCGAGAGCTCGCCGGGCGCGAGATCGGTGCGGTCCTGGACCGGCGCGGCCTGAATGATCTTCAGGCGCTCGCCGCGGAAGACGGTCCAGGCGCCCGGCGCGGGCGTGCAGCCGCGCACCACGCGGTCGACGCGGAGGGCCGGCGCCGCCCAGTCCACCTCGGCGTCCTCGACGGTGATCTTCGGGGCGAGCGTGACGCCGTCGGCCGGCTGCGGCACCGCCTTGAGGCTGCCGTCCTCGATGCCGTCCATGGTCGCCACGAGCAGCCCCGAGCCCGCGAAGGCGAGGCGCGTCAGGAGGTCCCCGCTGGTGTCGGTCGGCCGGACCGCCTCGGTGACCGTCCCGTACACCGGACCGGAGTCCAGGCCCTGCTCGATGAGGAAGGTGGAGGCACCGGTGATCTCGTCCCCCGCCATCACCGCGTGCTGCACCGGCGCGGCACCGCGCCAGGCGGGCAGCAGCGAGAAGTGCAGGTTGACCCAGCCGCGGGCCGGCACGTCCAGCGCGATCTCGGGCAGCAGCGCGCCGTAGGCGACGACGGGGCAGCAGTCCGGGCCGATCTCCCGCAGCCGCGCCAGAAACTCCTCGTCACGCGGCTTCGCGGGCTTGAGGACCTCGATGCCAGCCTCCTCCGCGCGCTCCGCCACCGGGCTCGCGACGAGCCTGCGCCCGCGGCCCGCGGGCGCGTCCGGGCGGGTCACGACGGCGGCCACCTCGTGCCGGTCGGAGGCGATGAGGGCGTCCAGTGCGGGGACGGCGACCTCGGGGGTGCCTGCGAAGACGAGCTTCACTGGTGGGTACCTCGGATCTCTGGTCAGGGGTGGGGCGACGGCAGCGCACCAGTCTATGGGCCGCCCGGCGGGCCCGCCCGGGACGGTCGCCCCGCGCCCGTGCCGACACCGCCCCCGCTGCTGCCGCCGATACCATCCCGGCGCCGCCGCCGTCGCCGGCCTCCACGCCGCCGGGGGCGTACGAATGGGCGCGCGCCCTGTGCATATGCGCATACGCCCCTCCACCGTGACCCCACACGAACTAGCGCGTTGGTCAAGAAAGAGTTGACCTCAATGGGCCGCGCAGGCGGCCCGATCCTTTTCAACGCCGGTTCGAGAGGCTTGTTCATGGCCGACCACGCAACCCACGACGCCCAGGCACGGGCCAGCCTGCACCTGCTGGTGCGGGACATCGAGCGGGTCCGCCGGCAGGTGGACGCACTGCGCACCCTCACCGCCCAGCTCGGCAACGTCTACCGCCCGCGCCGTTCCAGCCCGTCCGCGGGCTTCGTCGTGTACGGGCGGGCGCCCGCCCCGACCGTCCGCCTCGCGCAGGAGCTGCGGGACAGCGTCGAGACGCTGGTCACCGCCGCGGTGGACTTCGACCGCTCGCTCGGGTTCTCGTGGGACGCGGTGGGCTCGGCCCTCGGCGTCACCAAGCAGGCGGTCCACCGCCGCTACGGCGCGCGGCGGGCCACCACGCAGGCGGCGGCCGAGGCGGAGCGCGCGACGGAGACCCCGGCGCCCGCCGTGACGTCCACGGTCACGCGGCCGCTCCCCGTGGGTGCCCCCCTGCCGTCCGTCCCCGCCGCCCGCGCGATGCCGACCCAGCCCACCGCGGGCAGCCCCACCCTGCGCGACGAGGCCAGGCCGAGCGCCTTCCCGGGCCCTCGCAACGGCTGACGTGCCATCCCCCTGCCGCCCCCTCGTACCGCCGCCAAGGACGAGGGGGCGGCTTCTTGTCCGACCCACCGGGTCCGCCGGCCCGCTCACCCCGCTCACCCCACGCGTCGAAGATCAGCCGATGTCCGGCGGATCCACCCTGACCCGCACCGCCTCGCCGCCCGCCTCCCTGGCCCCCTTGGCCCCCCGGGCCATCCGGGCGGCCTGCGCCACCTTCAACGCGTGCGCGAGCGCGGCCCCGCTCCCCGGCGGCACCCGGATCAGGACGCGCTCCGCCTGCTCCCCCGCGGGCGCTCCACCGCCACGGCGCGCGGGCGCGGGACCGGCCTCCCGCACCGGAACGGGACCCAACACCACGGAGTCCGCGGGAAGTTCGGCCCCCGAAAGGAAGTCCGAGAGCGCCTCGGGCGGGCCGGACACCGCCGCCATCCGCGACACCGGCGGAAACCCCAGCTCGGCCCGCTCGGCGAGCTCCCGCACCGCGTGCCCCACGGGATCCCACCGCACCAGCGCCTGCACGGGCCGCAGCGTCGGCTCGGCGACCACCGCCACGGTGCCCCCCGCACCCTGCGGACGTACGAGGGAGGCGGCCCCGATCCACCGCCGCAGCGCGTCCTCCCCCGCCCGCAGGTCGGGCCGGCCCAGCATGGCCCACCCGTCGAGCAGCAGGGCGGCCGCGTAACCGCCCTCGGCGACGGGCTCCGCCCCCGGTGTGCTGACCACCAGCGCCGGTGTCCCCGGCACCGTGTCGAGCACCTGCTCCCGCCCGGACGTGCGCACCGGCACCGCGGGAAACGCCCGCCCCAGCTCCTCGGCGGTGCGGCGCGCCCCGACGATCTGCGCGCGCAGCCGGAACCCGCCGCACGACTCGCAGTGCCAGGCGGCCTCCTCCACCCCGCACCAGCCGCACCGCAGCGCGGCCCCGCTCTCCTGCGCCTCCAGCGGTCCGGCACACCGCCGGCACCGCGCGGGTTCCCTGCACCGCTCGCAGGCGAGCCGCGGCACATAGCCGCGCCGGGGCACCTGCACCAGGACGGGCCCGTGTTTCAGGCCCTCCCGCGCGACCTGCCAGGCCAGCGTCGGCAACCGCGCGGCCCGCGCCGCCTCGTCCCGCGCGAGATCCCCGTCGCCCACGGTCCGTACGAGCGGCGCCGCCCCGCGCACCTGCTCGCGGTCGGCGACGAGCGGCGCGGCCCAGCCGCTCTCGACCAGCTGCGCGGCCTCCACCGTGCAGCTCCAGCTCCCCAGCAGGAAGCCGCACCTGTCGCGGGTGGCGCGCAGTTCGAGGACCTCACGCACGTGGGGGAAGGGCGCGTGGTCGTCGCTGTGGTTGGAGTCCCCGTCGTCCCAGATGACGACGAGCCCCAGGTCCCGTACGGGCGCGAACATGGCGGCCCGGGTGCCGACGACGGCCCGCACGGTCCCGCGCCGCACGGCGAGCCATTCCTGGTAGCGCCGTTCCTGCCCGGCGTCGGCGGTCAGCAGCGCGTGCTGTCCCGCGCCCAGCAGGTCGGTGAGCGCGGCGTCCACGCGCGCGGCGGGGCGCCCGGTCGGCACGACGACGAGCGCGCCCCGGCCCGAGGCCAGGGTGGCCTGCACGGCCCGGGCGATCTCCTCGGCCCACCGCGGCCCCGGCAGCGCGGTCCACACGGCGCGCGGCGCGCCCCCGGAGGCCAGGGCGTCCAGGAACTCGGCCCCGTGCCCGTACCGCCGCCAGCTGCCCGCTTCGGGCGGGGCGGGCGGGGCGGGCGGAGCGGGCGCCTCCCGCGCCTCGGCCCGTGCGTGCCGGGGCGGGATCGCCAGCTGCAGCACGTCGGCGAGGCTGCCCGCGTACCGGTCGGCGACGGCCCGCGCCAGGTCGAGCAGTCCGGTGTCGAGCACGGGCTCCGGCGAGACGACCTGGGCCAGCGCGGCCAGCGGCCCGGTGTAGTCGGTCTCGGCGCACCGCTCGACGATGTACCCGTCGATCAGCCCGCCGCCCTCGCGCCGCCCGTCGCGCACGTTCCGCGACCCGGCGCCGAAGCGCACCCGGACCCGCACCCCGGGCTGGGCCTCGGTGTCCAGCTCCTCGGGCACGGCGTAGTCGAAGTACCGGTCGAGGTGCAGCACTCCCTTGTCGACGAGCACACGCGCGACGGGCAGCTCACCGGCCAGCGCGGCGCCCCGCCAGGTCCGGGGCTTGGCCCGCGGCACCTTGGCCTTGCGCACCGACTCCCGGATGAGCGCAAGCTGCTCCGGCTCCTCGGCTCCCCCCGCCCCGGGCCCTTCGTTCTCCCTGCTCACAGCTGCATTCCTACCAGACCGCACTGACACCGCGGGAAAACGCCGAGGCCCGGCATCCCTCCAGGGACACCGGGCCTCGCGAGAGCCTGAACAGGACCGGGACTAGAGCCCCGCCGCCTTCCGCAGCGCGTCCACGCGGTCCGTGCGCTCCCACGTGAAGTCGGGGATCGCCCGGCCGAAGTGGCCGTACGCGGCGGTCTGCGCGTAGATCGGGCGGAGCAGGTCGAGGTCGCGGATGATCGCGGCCGGGCGCAGGTCGAAGACCTCGCCGATGGCGGTCTCGATCTTGTCCGTGTCGATCGTGGCCGTGCCGAAGGTCTCGACGAAGAGACCGACGGGCTCGGCCTTGCCGATGGCGTACGCGACCTGGACCTCGCAGCGGGCCGCGAGGCCCGCGGCGACCACGTTCTTGGCGACCCAGCGCATCGCGTAGGCGGCCGAGCGGTCGACCTTGGACGGGTCCTTGCCGGAGAAGGCGCCGCCGCCGTGGCGGGCCATGCCGCCGTAGGTGTCAATGATGATCTTGCGGCCGGTGAGGCCGGCGTCGCCCATCGGGCCGCCGATCTCGAAGCGTCCGGTCGGGTTGACCAGCAGGCGGTAGCCCTCGGTCTCCAGCTTGATGCCGTCCTCGAGGAGGGCCTTCAGCTCGGGCTCGACGACGAACTCGCGGATGTCGGGCGCGAGGAGCGAGTCCAGGTCGATGTCGCTCGCGTGCTGCGAGGACACCACGACCGTGTCGAGGCGGACGGCCTTGTCGCCGTCGTACTCGATGGTGACCTGGGTCTTGCCGTCGGGGCGCAGGTAGGGGATCGTCCCGTTCTTGCGCACCTCGGAGAGGCGGCGCGAGAGGCGGTGCGCGAGGTGGATCGGGAGCGGCATCAGCTCCGGAGTCTCGTCGCAGGCGTAGCCGAACATCAGGCCCTGGTCGCCCGCGCCCTGCTTGTCGAGCTCGTCCTCGTCGCCCTCGACACGCTTCTCGTACGCCGTGTCGACGCCCTGCGCGATGTCGGGGGACTGCGAGCCGATGGACACCGAGACGCCACAGGAGGCGCCGTCGAAGCCCTTCTTCGAGGAGTCGTAACCGATCTCGAGGATCTTGTCGCGCACGAGCTGCGCGATCGGCGCGTACGCCTTCGTCGTGACCTCACCGGCCACGTGGACGAGGCCGGTCGTGATCAGCGTCTCCACGGCGACCCGGGACTTCGGGTCCTCTCGCAGAAGCGCGTCGAGAATGGTGTCGCTGATCTGGTCAGCGATCTTGTCGGGGTGACCCTCGGTCACAGACTCCGAGGTGAAGAGGCGCCGGGACACATCGCTCCCTGTGGTTGCAGCGGCTGCTGGCTGATCATGGGTGGACTGGCCGAGAGCTGCGCTCGGCGTCATCCGTGACCAGTTTATCGGTCACACTCGCCCGCCGGACCACATGTCTCGCCACTTGGGAGCCCTGTGACCTGCGGCACTGCATTGTGCGGTACGACGATCGGTCTCCGCCAGGGGGCCTCGCGCCCGATTTATCCGCTTTCTCCGGTATCGAGGCACCCGATGGGGCGAAGGTGACATTGAGCCCCGGCCACCGAGACCCAGTCAAGGGAATCGGTGAAACGTGGCCAAGTTCCGCCCACAGGCGAAAGAATCCGGAGAATAAATCCGCACAGCCGTCCACATCGTGAGACGGACTGCGCGTCGGCATCGTCCGGCGGCTCAGGAGAGGCGCTCGGCGACCAGGTCCCAGACCGTGTCCGCGAGGGCTTCCTTGGGCCCGTACGGGACCGGGGTCTCGCTGCCGTCGGCGCCGAGCACCACGGCCTCGTTCTCCTCGGAGCCGAAGGTCTTGCGCTCACCGACCTCGTTGACGACCAGCAGGTCGCAGCCCTTGCGGGCGAGCTTGGCGCGGCCGTTGGCCAGGACGTCGTCCGTCTCCGCGGCGAAGCCGACGATCACCTGTCCCGCGCGCTGCCGCTCCCCCGCGATCTCCGCGAGGATGTCGGGGTTGCGGACCAGGGCGATCGGGGCCGGTTCCTGGCCGTCCTTCTTCTTGATCTTGCCGGTCGCGTACGTCTCGGGGCGGAAGTCGGCCACGGCCGCCGCCATCACGACGGCGTCGGCGTCGGCCACGGCCTTCAGGACGGCCTCGCGCAACTGCACGGCGGTGCCGACCGGCACGACGTCCACGCCGGCCGGGTCGGGCAGGTTCGCGTTGGCCGCGAGGAGGGTGACACGGGCGCCGCGGGCCGCCGCGCTGCGGGCGAGCGCGTAGCCCTGCTTGCCCGAGGAGCGGTTGCCGAGGAAGCGGACCGGGTCGAGGGGCTCGCGGGTGCCGCCCGCGCTGACCACGACGTGGCGCCCCGCGAGGTCCTGGGCCAGGTCCCCGCGGGCGAGGACACGGCGTACGACCTCGAAGAGCTCGACGGGGTCGGGAAAGCGGCCCTTGCCGGTGTCGACGCCGGTGAGACGGCCGACGGCGGGCTCGACCACGAGTGCGCCGCGCCGCCGGAGTGTCGCCACGTTCTCCTGGGTGGCCGGGTGCTCCCACATCTCCGTGTGCATGGCCGGGGCGAACACCACCGGACAGCGGGCCGTCAGGAGCGTGTTGGTGAGCAGGTCGTCGGCGAGGCCGTGGGCCGCCTTGGCCAGCATGTCGGCGGTGGCGGGGGCGACGATCACGAGGTCGGCGGCCTGGCCGATGCGGACGTGCGGCACCTCGTGGACGTCGGACCAGACCTCGGTCGAGACGGGGTGGCCGGACAGCGCCGACCAGGTCGCGGCGCCGACGAAGTGCAGCGCCGACTCCGTCGGCACGACGCGCACGTCATGGCCCGACTCGGTCAGCCGCCGCAGCAGCTCGCACGCCTTGTAGGCGGCGATGCCACCGCTGACCCCCAGGACTACCTTCGGCTTCTCGGCCACTGCCTCTGTCTCCCCGCACTCGGATGCGTACTGCTCCATGACACACCACAGGCCCGGCAGCCGTGCTGCCGGGCCTGTGGTGAAGGTGGTGCGAACCGCTTACTGAGCCGGGCCCTCGATGGCCTCGGAGGTCAGCAGACCCGCGTTGATCTCGCGGAGGGCGATCGAGAGCGGCTTCTCGTGGACGTGCGTGTCCACGAGGGGGCCGACGTACTCCAGAAGGCCCTCACCGAGCTGCGAGTAGTACGCGTTGATCTGACGGGCGCGCTTGGCGGCGTAGATCACGAGGCTGTACTTCGAGTCGGTGGCTTCGAGCAGCTCATCAATCGGCGGGTTGATGATGCCCTCGGGCGCGGTAATGGAAGAGGACACTCTCTGCCTTCCGATGGGGTCAAGACCAGAAGTCAAGACGGAATAAAGATCAAAGAACCTTCATCAAGGCTAGCAGCTCACGGGCCACATCCTCGACGGAGGTATTGACCAGGGTCGTATCGAACTCGGCCTCCGCGGCGAGTTCCACCTTGGCGGCGACGAGCCTGCGCTCGATCACCTCGGGAGCCTCGGTCCCCCGGCCGGTGAGCCGGCGGACCAGCTCGTCCCAGCTCGGCGGGGCGAGGAAGACGAGCTGCGCCTCGGGCATCGATTCGCGCACCAGGCGCGCGCCCTGCAGGTCGATCTCCAGGAGGACGGGCTCGCCCGCCTCCAGGCGCTCGATCACCGCGCGGCGCGGGGTGCCGTAGCGGTTGCCCGCGAATTCGGCCCACTCCAGGAGCTCGCCGTTGGCGATGAGCTTGTCCATCTCGTCGTCGGAGACGAAGAAGTACTGGACACCGTGCTTCTCACCGGGCCGCGGCTTGCGGGTGGTGGCCGAGACCGAGAGCCAGACCTCGGGGTGTTCTTTGCGCATATGAGCGACGACCGTGCTCTTGCCGACCCCGGAGGGGCCGGAGAGCACGGTCAGCCGCGGACGTACGTCCGGGGGCACGGGGGTCGTCCCCCGGGATGTTGCAGCCATGCAGCGATTATCCAGGTTCTCAGGAGTGCCCGAGAACATCAGCCGGCGGCACCGCCACCGAACTCGCGCTCGAGCGACGCGATCTGATTGGAGCCGAGACCGCGCACACGGCGGCTCTCGGAGATGCCAAGACGCTCCATGATCTGCTTGGCGCGGACCTTGCCCACGCCAGGCAGTGACTCCAGGAGGGCGGAGACCTTCATCTTGCCGATGACATCGTTCTCCTGACCCTGCTTGATGACCTCGTGAAGCGAGGCACCGGAGTGCTTGAGTCGATTCTTGACCTCGGCCCGCTCCCGGCGAGCCGCGGCGGCCTTTTCGAGCGCGGCTGCGCGCTGTTCAGGGGTAAGGGGCGGAAGAGCCACGCCTACGTCACCTCGGATGTCGAACTGTCGGATACGGACCGGTGAGGAACCTAGTCGCCCCACACCTGGTGAGCAACGTGCAACGCGCTTGCCCGTTCGCTCTCGTCGGAGACTAGCGGGCATGGCCGCCGGAGTCAGCGAGAACAGACGAAAAGTCCTGGTCAGCATCCATCGAGCCGTACATATCGGGCATTTCTCCCCCGATTTGAGCCGGTCGGCCATCAACGGAACGTATGCGCGGCCCTCGTTGCCCCGCTCAGGCCGCTTCGAACGCCGTCCTGATCTCGTCCGCGAAGCGCGTCGCGGAGTCGCGCAGGCCCGTGACGTCGGGTCCGTGCCGCAGCACTCCCCGGCTGACGCTCGGCACCACATTGCGCACGGCCGCGCCGAACACGCCCGGCAGATCGGCCGGGGTGGCCCCCTGCGCGCCGATGCCGGGGGCGAGCAGCGGACCGTTGACGGCGAGGTCGTACGAGGACAGGTCGCCCAGCGTCGCGCCGACGACCGCTCCGAAGGACCCCAGCGGCGTCTGTCCCGCGTTCTCCTCGGCGAGGTGCCCCAGGACGGTGGCCGCGACCGTGCGCCCGTCCTCGCGCACCGCGTGCTGCACCTCGGCGCCCTCGGGGTTGGAGGTGAGGGCGAGCACGAAGAGCCCGGCGCCGTTCTCGCGGGCCAGGTCGACGGCCGGCTTCAGGGAGCCGTACCCGAGGTAGGGCGAGACCGTGAGCGCGTCGCTGAACAGCGGGGAGTCCTTGTGCAGGAAGGTCTCGGCGTAGGCGGCCATGGTCGAGCCGATGTCACCGCGCTTGGCGTCCATCACGACCAGGGCGCCGGCCGAGCGCAGCTCGGCGACCGCCTTCTCCAGGACGGCGACGCCCCGCGAGCCGAAGCGCTCGAAGAAGGCGCTCTGCGGCTTGAAGACCGCGACGCTTTCGGCCAGTGCCTCCACGACGGTCCGCGTGAACCGCTCCAGGCCCGCGATGTCGTCGTTCAGGTCCCACGCGGACAGCAGGGAGGCGTGCGGGTCGATGCCGACACACAGGGGGCCGCGCGCGTCCATGGCGTGGCGCAGGCGGGCGCCGAAGGGCTCCTGGGGGCTCATGCGGTGACCTCGGGCTTCCTCACATCGGCGCCGACCGCGTCGGCGAGGGTGGCGTACGGGCTCGTGCGCAGGCGCGCGGCGAGGCCCTTGTGGATCGCGCGGCCCCAGAAGGGGCCTTCGTAGATGAAGGCGCTGTAGCCCTGGACGAGGGTGGCGCCCGCCAGGATGCGCTGCCAGGCGTCCTCGGCGTTCTCGATGCCGCCGACGCCCACGAGCGTGATCCGGTCGCCCACGCGCGCGTAGAGGCGGCGCAGGACCTCCAGGGAGCGCTCCTTGAGGGGCGCCCCGGACAGTCCGCCGGTCTCCTGGACCAGGCCCGGGTCGGAGGTCAGGCCGAGGCCCTCGCGCGCGATGGTGGTGTTCGTGGCGATGATGCCGTCCAGGCCGAGCTCGACGGCGAGGTCGGCGACCGCGTCGACGTCCTCGTCGGCCAGGTCCGGGGCGATCTTGACGAGCAGCGGGACGCGGCGGCCCTCGACGCTGCGGTCGGCGGCCTCGCGCACGGCGGTCAGCAGGGGCCGCAGCGACTCGGTGGCCTGGAGGTTGCGCAGCCCGGGGGTGTTCGGCGAGGAGACGTTGACCACGAGGTAGTCGGCGTGCCGGGCGAGGCGCTCGGTCGACTTCACGTAGTCGGCGGCGGCCTCCTCCTCGGGGACGACCTTGGTCTTGCCGATGTTGACGCCCACGACGGTGTTGAAGACGGCGTCGCGGGCGGCGAGGCGCTCCGCGACGGCCGCCGAGCCCTCGTTGTTGAAGCCCATGCGGTTGATCAGCGCGCGGTCGGGGACGAGGCGGAAGAGCCGCTTCTTGGGGTTGCCGGGCTGCGGCTCGCCGGTGACCGTGCCGATCTCGATGTGGTCGAAGCCGAGCATCGACATGCCGTCGATCGCGACGGCGTTCTTGTCGAAGCCCGCGGCGAGCCCGAAGGGGCCGTGCATCCGCAGGCCGAGGGCCTCGGTGCGCAGCTCCTTGTGGCGCGGCGCGAGGACGGCCGCGACGAAGGTGCGCAGGACCGGGACGCGGGCCGTGCGGCGGATCCAGCGGAAGGCCAGGTAGTGGGCCTGCTCCGGGTCCATCCGCTGGAAGACGAGGTTGAAGAAGAGCTTGTACATGAAGGGTGTCCTCGGTGTTCTCACCGGAAGCCGGTGTCCTCACCAGAAGGGGGACACCGGGTGTCCGGTGTCCCCCTTGTGGGCTGCTAGTCGCGGGTCGCGGTCAGGTGTTCCGCGTGTTCCTGGAGCGATCGGACGCCCACGTCCCCGCGGCCCAGCGCGTCGATGCCCTGGACGGCCGCGGCGAGCGCCTGGACCGTGGTCAGGCACGGCACGGAACGCGACACGGCGGCCGTACGGATCTCGTAGCCGTCGAGGCGGCCGCCGGTGCCGTACGGGGTGTTGACGATGAGGTCGACGCCGCCGTCGTGGATGAGCTGGACGATGGTCTTCTCGCCGTTGGGGCCCTCGCCCTCGGACTGCTTGCGCACGATCGTGGCGTTGATGCCGTTGCGCTTGAGCACCTCGGCCGTGCCGGACGTGGCGAACAGCTCGAAGCCGTGCGCGACCAGTTCACGCGCCGGGAAGATCATCGAGCGCTTGTCGCGGTTGGCGACGGAGATGAAGGCGCGGCCCTTGGTCGGCAGCGGACCGTAGGCGCCCGCCTGTGACTTGGCGTACGCGGTGCCGAACACCGAGTCGATGCCCATGACTTCGCCCGTGGAACGCATCTCCGGGCCGAGGACGGTGTCGACCCCGGCGCCGTGGATGTCGCGGAAGCGCGACCACGGCATGACGGCCTCCTTGACGGAGATCGGCGCGTCCATGGGGAGCGTGCCGCCGTCGCCGACGGCCGGGAGCATGCCCTCGGCGCGCAGCTCGGCGACGGTCGCGCCGAGCGAGATGCGCGCGGCGGCCTTGGCCAGCGGCACCGCGGTCGCCTTCGAGGTGAAGGGGACGGTGCGCGAGGCGCGCGGGTTGGCCTCGAGGACGTACAGGATGTCCCCGGCCATCGCGAACTGGATGTTGATGAGCCCGCGGACGCCGACGCCCTTGGCGATGCCCTCCGTGGAGGCACGCAGGCGCTTGATGTCGAAGCCGCCGAGGGTGATCGGGGGCAGTGCGCACGCCGAGTCGCCGGAGTGGATCCCGGCCTCCTCGATGTGCTCCATGACACCGCCGAGGTAGAGCTCCTGGCCGTCGTAGAGCGCGTCGACGTCGATCTCGATGGCGTCGTCGAGGAAGCGGTCGACGAGGACCGGACGCGAGGGGCTGATCTCGGTCGACTCCTCGATGTACGCGGAGAGCCGGGTCTCGTCGTAGACGATCTCCATGCCGCGCCCGCCGAGCACGTACGAGGGCCGTACCAGCACGGGGTAGCCGATCTCGTCGGCGATGGCCTTCGCCTCCGCGAACGTCGTCGCGGTGCCGTGCTTCGGCGCGGGCAGGCCGGCCTCCGCGAGCACGCGGCCGAAGGCGCCGCGGTCCTCGGCGGCGTGGATGGCCTCGGGCGGGGTGCCCACGACCGGCACGCCGTTGTCCTTGAGGGCCTGGGCGAGGCCGAGCGGGGTCTGGCCGCCGAGCTGGACGATGACGCCCGCGATCGGTCCGGCCGCCGCCTCCGCGTGGACGATCTCCAGGACGTCCTCCAGGGTGAGCGGCTCGAAGTAGAGCCGGTCGGAGGTGTCGTAGTCCGTGGAGACGGTCTCGGGGTTGCAGTTGACCATCACGGTCTCGTAGCCCGCGTCGCTCAGCGCGAAGGAGGCGTGGACGCAGGAGTAGTCGAACTCGATGCCCTGGCCGATGCGGTTCGGGCCCGAGCCCAGGATGATGACCGCGGGCTTGTCGCGCCGCGCGACCTCGCTCTCCTCGTCGTAGGAGGAGTAGAAGTACGGGGTCTTCGCGGCGAACTCGGCGGCGCAGGTGTCGACCGTCTTGTAGACCGGGCGCACGCCGAGGGCGTGCCGCACCTCGCGGACGACGTCCTCGCGCAGGCCACGGATCTCGGCGATCTGGTGGTCGGAGAAGCCGTGCCGCTTGGCCTCGGCGAGCAGCTCGGGCCGGAGCTTGTCGACGGCGGCCAGCTCGTCCGCGATCTCCTTGATCATGAAGAGCTGGTCGACGAACCACGGGTCGATCTTCGTGGCGTCGAAGACCTCCTCGGGGGTGGCGCCCGCGCGGATGGCCTGCATGACGGAGTTGATGCGGCCGTCGGTCGGGCGGACCGCCTCGGCCAGCAGCTCGGCCTTGTCGCCGGGCTCGCCCACGAAGGTGAACTGCGAGCCCTTCTTCTCCAGCGAGCGGAGGGCCTTCTGCAGGGCCTCCGTGAAGTTGCGGCCGATGGCCATGGCCTCGCCGACCGACTTCATGGTGGTCGTCAGGGTCGAGTCCGCCGAGGGGAACTTCTCGAAGGCGAAGCGCGGGGCCTTGACCACGACGTAGTCGAGCGTCGGCTCGAAGGACGCCGGCGTCTTCTCGGTGATGTCGTTCGGGATCTCGTCGAGCGTGTAGCCGACGGCCAGCTTCGCGGCGATCTTCGCGATCGGGAAGCCGGTGGCCTTCGACGCGAGCGCGGAGGACCGCGAGACGCGCGGGTTCATCTCGATGACGATGACCCGGCCGTCCGTCGGGTCGATGGCGAACTGGATGTTGCAGCCGCCGGTGTCGACACCCACCTCGCGGATGATCGCGATGCCGACGTCGCGCAGGGTCTGGTACTCGCGGTCGGTGAGCGTCATCGCCGGGGCGACGGTGATCGAGTCACCGGTGTGCACGCCCATCGGGTCGAAGTTCTCGATGGAGCAGACGACCACGACGTTGTCGTTCTTGTCGCGCATCAGCTCCAGCTCGTACTCCTTCCAGCCGAGGATGGACTCCTCGAGGAGCACCTCGGTGGTCGGCGAGAGCGTGAGGCCCTGCCCGGCGATGCGGCGCAGCTCCTCCTCGTCGTGCGCGAAGCCGGAACCGGCACCGCCCATGGTGAAGGAGGGGCGGACGACGACGGGGTAGCCGCCGAGCTCCTCGACGCCCTTGAGCACGTCGTCCATCGAGTGGCAGATGTAGGAGCGGGCGGACTCGCCGTGCCCGATCTTCTTCTTGACCTCTTCGACGACGCCCTTGAAGAGGTCGCGGTCCTCGCCCTTGTTGATGGCCTCGACGTTGGCACCGATGAGCTCGACGCCGTACTTGTCGAGGACACCCTGCTCGTGCATGGAGATGGCCGTGTTGAGGGCCGTCTGGCCGCCCAGGGTGGGCAGCAGCGCGTCGGGGCGCTCCTTGGCGATGATCTTCTCGACGAACTCCGGGGTGATCGGCTCGACGTACGTGGCGTCGGCGATCTCCGGGTCCGTCATGATCGTCGCAGGGTTGGAGTTGACGAGGATGACGCGCAGGCCCTCGGCCTTGAGGACGCGGCACGCCTGGGTACCGGAGTAGTCGAACTCGGCGGCCTGGCCGATGACGATCGGGCCGGAGCCGATGACCAGGACGGACTGGATATCGGTGCGCTTAGGCACGCTGGCCCTCCATGAGCGAGACGAAGCGGTCGAACAGGTACGCGGCGTCGTGCGGACCCGCGGCTGCCTCGGGGTGGTACTGGACGCTGAACGCGGGCTGGTCGAGGAGCTGGAGGCCCTCCACCACGTCGTCGTTCAGGCAGACGTGGGAGACCTCGGCGCGGCCGAAGGGCGTGTCGGAGGCCTGGTCGAGCGGCGCGTCCACGGCGAAGCCGTGGTTGTGCGCGGTGACCTCGACCTTGCCGGTGGTGCGGTCCTGCACCGGCTGGTTGATGCCGCGGTGGCCGTACTTCAGCTTGTACGTGCCGAAGCCGAGGGCGCGGCCGAGGATCTGGTTGCCGAAGCAGATGCCGAACAGCGGCGTCTTCCGCCGCAGGACGGCGGTCATCAGCGCGACGGGGCCGTCGGCGGTGGCCGGGTCGCCCGGGCCGTTGGAGAAGAAGACACCGTCGGGGGCGACGGCGTACACGTCCTCCTCGGTGGCGGTCGCGGGCAGCACGTGCACCTCGACGCCGCGCTCGGCCATGCGGTGCGGGGTCATGCCCTTGATGCCGAGGTCGACGGCGGCGACGGTGAACTTCTTCTCGCCGATCGCCGGGACGACGTAGGCCTCCTTGGTGGCGACCTCCTCGTACAGGCTGGCGCCCTTCATCTGCGGCTGCGCCTGGACGCGGGTGACCAGCTCGTCGTCGGTGCCGAGCCGCTCGCCGGAGAAGATGCCGGAGCGCATGGAGCCGCGCTCGCGCAGGTGGCGGGTGAGCGCGCGGGTGTCGATGCCGGAGATGCCGACGACGCCCTGGCTCACCAGCTCGTCGTCGAGCGAACGCTTCGCGCGCCAGTTGGAGGGGATCCGGGCGGGGTCGCGGACCACGTATCCGGAGACCCAGATACGGCCGGACTCGTCGTCCTCGTCGTTCCAGCCCGTGTTGCCGATCTGGGGCGCGGTGGCGACCACGATCTGACGGTCGTAGGACGGGTCGGTCAGGGTCTCCTGGTAGCCGGTCATGCCGGTGGAGAACACCGCTTCGCCGAAGGTCTCCCCCACGGCCCCGTAGGCACGACCGCGGAAGACGCGGCCGTCCTCCAGGACGAGTACGGCGGGAGACGCCTCCTTCCTCTGCGAGGCAATCCCCTGCTTGGAGGTCGTCATCGTGCGGTGCCTTCCGTAGTGCTGGTGTTGATCATGTTGTTGATGGCCTCGACCCACTCGGCCTGCTCGGCCGCGTGGTCCGAGCGGAAGCCCGAGTCGAGCAGCTTCCCGCCGTGCTCCCACGTGACGATCAGGAGCCCGCCCTCCGCGAGGACCTTGCCCGCGATGCCCTTGTCGAGGCGGGCCTCGCGCAGCTGTGCGGCCGGGACGAAGAAGTCGGCCGCGCCGGGGCGTACGACGTCCAGGCCCGCGTCGGTGAGCGTCAGCTCGACACGGCTGCGGGTGCCCAGGCCGTGCGCCACGATGCGGTCGAGCCACTGCCCCGCGGTGGTCGAGCCGTGGTACCGGCCGCTCAGCTCAAGTTTCACCGGGCCGGGCTCGGTCGGCGAGGCAGGCAGCTCGGGCAGGTCGCCCTGGAGCGTGCCGCGCCACTTCCAGCCCTCGCGCATCAGCCAGTAGACGAGCGCGATGAAGAGGAGCAGTCCGACGACCCAGCCGGCGCGCGCGGCCCAGTCGGTGACGTCCGCCGATTCCTTCTCGGCGGCCAGTTCCAGGAGTGATGTCACGTGAGCTTCCCGTCGACGAGCGTGGCCCGACCCCGGAGCCACGTGTGCGTGACGCGGCCCGGCAGCTCACGGCCCTCATAGGGAGTGTTGCGGCTGCGCGAGGCGAAGCCCGCGGGGTCCACTGCCCCACGGTAATCGGCGTCGACCAGGACGAGGTTCGCGGGCTCACCTGCCGAGACGGGCCGGCCGTGGCCACTCGCCCCGCCGATCGCGGCGGGCTTGACGGACATCCGGTCGGCGACGGCCTCCCAGGTCAGCAGTCCCGTCTCGACCATCGTCCGCTGGACGACGGACAGGGCGGTCTCCAGGCCCACCATCCCCATGGCGGCCGCGGCCCACTCGCAGTCCTTGTCCTCGTGCGGGTGCGGGGCGTGGTCGGTGGCCACGATGTCGATGGTGCCGTCGGCGAGGGCCTCGCGCAGCGCCATGACGTCGCGCTCGGTGCGCAGCGGCGGGTTGACCTTGTAGACCGGGTTGTACGAGCGGACCAGCTCGTCGGTGAGGAGCAGGTGGTGCGGGGTGACCTCGGCGGTGACGTCGATGCCTCGGGACTTGGCCCAGCGCACGATCTCCACGGACCCCGCGGTCGACAGGTGGCAGATGTGCACGCGGGATCCGACGTGCTCGGCGAGCAGGACGTCCCGGGCGATGATCGATTCCTCGGCGACGGCAGGCCAGCCGCCGAGGCCCAGCTCGGCGGAGACGACGCCCTCGTTCATCTGGGCACCCTCGGTCAGCCGCGGCTCCTGCGCGTGCTGCGCGACGACGCCGCCGAAGGCCTTCACGTACTCCAGGGCCCGGCGCATGATCACCGCGTCGTCGACGCACTTGCCGTCGTCGGAGAAGACGGTGACCCCGGCGGCGGACTCGTGCATGGCGCCGAGCTCGGCGAGCTTCTTGCCCTCCAGGCCGACGGTGACGGCGCCGATGGGCTGCACGTCGCAGTAGCCGGACTCCTTGCCGAGCCGGTAGACCTGCTCGACGACGCCGGCGGTGTCGGCGACGGGGAAGGTGTTGGCCATGGCGAACACGGCGGTGAATCCGCCGGACGCGGCGGCGCGCGTGCCGGTCAGGACGGTCTCGGAGTCCTCGCGGCCCGGCTCGCGCAGGTGGGTGTGGAGGTCGACGAGGCCCGGCAGGAGCACCTTGCCGTCGGCCTCGACGACCTCGGCGCCCTCCGCCGAGAGCCCGGCACCGACCGCCTCGATGGTCTCGCCGTCGATCAGGACGTCCTGCGCCTCGCCACCGAGCACCTTCGCACCACGGATCAGGATCTTGCTCATGTTGGTTACTTCTCCTCGGAACCGGTGATGGAGGGGCGCGCGACGCGCTCGTCAGAGGGCTGGTGGTGGGAGACGGGCGGGCGGGTGTGGGTGACGGCGGGCTCGTTGCCGCCCAGGAGCAGGTAGAGGACGGCCATGCGGACGGAGACGCCGTTGGCGACCTGCTCGACGACCGTGCAGCGGTCGGAGTCGGCGACCTCGGCGGTGATCTCCATGCCGCGGACCATCGGGCCCGGGTGCATCACGATGGCGTGCTCGGGCATCTTCGCCATGCGCTCGCCGTCCAGACCGTAGCGCCGGGAGTACTCGCGCTCGGTGGGGAAGAACGCGGCGTTCATGCGCTCGCGCTGCACCCGCAGCATCATCACGGCGTCGGACTTGGGCAGCACCCTGTCCAGGTCGTACGAGACCTCGCAGGGCCACTGCTCGACGCCGACCGGCACCAGCGTGGGCGGGGCGACCAGGGTGACCTCGGCGCCGAGGGTGTGCAGCAGGTCGACGTTGGAGCGGGCGACGCGGCTGTGCAGGATGTCGCCGACGACGGTGATGTGCCGGCCCGCCAGGTCCTGGCCGAGGCCGGCGTCGGGACCGACCAGGCGGCGGCGCATGGTGAAGGCGTCGAGCAGGGCCTGGGTGGGGTGCTGGTGGGTGCCGTCGCCCGCGTTGATGACGGCGGCGTCGATCCAGCCCGAGGTCGCCAGGCGGTAGGGCGCGCCGGAGGCGCCGTGCCGGATGACGACGGCGTCGACGCCCATCGCCTCCAGGGTCTGCGCGGTGTCCTTGAGCGATTCGCCCTTGGAGACGGACGAGCCCTTGGCGGCGAAGTTGATGACGTCGGCGGAGAGGCGCTTCTCGGCGGCCTCGAAGGAGATCCGGGTCCGGGTCGAGTCCTCGAAGAAGAGGTTGACCACGGTGCGGCCGCGCAGGGCGGGCAGCTTCTTGATCGGCCGGTCGGCGACGCGGGCCATCTCCTCGGCCGTGTCGAGGATGAGGACGGCGTCGTCGCGGGAGAGGTCGGCGGCCGAGATGAGGTGTCGCATCATCTGCGTGTACTCCGGTGTGTGGAGGTCTGCGGGCGCGCGGGCGCGCAGGGGTGTGCCCCTGGGCCCGTGAGGGAGGAAGCCGGTGCTAGGCGGAGGCGGGCTTGGCGCCGAGCAGCACGGCGTCGCGGCCGTCCTCCTCGGCGAGCTGCACCTTCACCGTCTCCCGCAGCGACGTGGGGAGGTTCTTGCCCACGTAGTCGGCGCGGATGGGCAGCTCGCGGTGGCCGCGGTCGACGAGCACGGCGAGCTGTACCGCACGGGGGCGGCCGATGTCGTTCAGCGCGTCGAGGGCGGCACGGATGGTGCGGCCGGAGAAGAGCACGTCGTCGACGAGGACGACCAGGCGGCCGTCGATGCCGTCACCGGGGATCTCGGTGCGGGCCAGCGCGCGCGGCGGGTGCATGCGCAGGTCGTCGCGGTACATGGTGATGTCGAGGGAGCCGACCGGGATCGTGCGTCCGGTGATCTCTTGGAGCTTCTCGGCGAGCCGGCGGCCGAGGAAGACGCCGCGGGTGGGAATGCCGAGCAGAACCACGTCGTCGGCGCCCTTGGCGCGCTCGACGATCTCGTGGGCGATGCGGGTCAGCACCCGCGCGATGTCCGGGCCTTCGAGCACGGGGCGCGCGACACCGGGGTCATTCGTGTCCATATGAAACGGACCTCCTTCTCCGCCTCACGGGACGGACGTTAAAGGACGTCGAAATTGCGCCAGTCAGACTACCAGTACTCAAGAGCGAGCACGTCATCAGCCTCCACCGAAGGGGCGGTAAGGACCTCTCGGCTTGACGCAAGCAAGTAACGCTGCGTAACCTCACAGTGAGTTACCAGCCACGCGGCGGAGCCGCATGATTGTCGCAGCGTCCGGGGAGCTATATGTCCAGCGAATACGCCAAGCAGCTCGGGGCCAAGCTCCGCGCGATCCGTACCCAGCAGGGCCTTTCCCTCCACGGCGTCGAGGAGAAGTCCCAGGGACGCTGGAAGGCGGTCGTGGTGGGGTCGTACGAGCGCGGCGACCGTGCCGTGACCGTGCAGCGCCTCGCCGAGCTGGCGGACTTCTACGGCGTCCCCGTCCAGGAGCTCCTGCCCGGTACGGCTCCCGGTGGCGCCGCCGAGCCGCCGCCGAAGCTCGTCCTCGACCTGGAGCGGCTGGCCCACGTGCCGGCCGAGAAGGCGGGCCCCCTGCAGCGGTATGCCGCCACGATCCAGTCGCAGCGCGGTGACTACAACGGCAAGGTGCTCTCGATCCGCCAGGACGACCTGCGCACCCTCGCCGTGATCTACGACCAGTCCCCCTCGGTCCTGACCGAGCAGCTGATCAGCTGGGGCGTCCTGGACGCGGACGCCCGGCGTGCGGTCGCCCACGAAGAGGTCTGATCCCGCACCACACATCAGCAGAAACGTGCCGCCGGGGTGGCCGCAGCCGAAAGGCCGCGGCCACCCCGGCGGTTTTTTCGCATTTCCCGGAGCATTTCGCCCACGACGGCATTTCGCCCCACCACGGAATTCCGCGCGCGGTCCGGGCGGCGACAAATCGGAGGGCCCGCGGCATTGCGCCGCGGGCCCTCCGATGACGTACGGGGACGCCTTACCGACTTACGCCTCGTCCCGGCGCAGGGACGGCTTCAGGTCCTTGAAGCGTCCCAGCAGGCCGTTGACAAAGGCCGGTGACTCGTCCGTGGAGAACTCCTTGGCGAGCTGGACCGCCTCGTCGAGCACCACGGCGTCCGGCGTCCCGTCGACCCAGACGAGTTCGTAGGCGCCGAGCCGCAGGATGTTCCGGTCGACGACCGGCATGCGGTCCAGGGTCCATCCGACGGCGTACTGCGAGATGAGTTCGTCGATGCGGCGCTCATGCTCCGCGTACCCCTCGACGAGCTCCATCGTGTACTCGCTCACCGGCGGCTGCCGGGTGTCGGACCGCGAGTGGCGCACCCAGTCGGCGAGCACCGTCAGGACGTCGGTACCGCGCTGGTCTGCCTCGAAGAGGATCTGGAAGGCGCGCTTGCGGGCCGTATTACGAGCAGCCACGGTTAGCTGTTCACCCGGCCGAGGTAGCCGCTGTCACGGGTGTCGACCTTGATCTTCTCGCCGGTGGTGATGAAGAGCGGCACCTGGATCTGGTGGCCGGTCTCCAGCGTGGCGGGCTTGGTGCCACCGGTGGAGCGGTCGCCCTGGACGCCCGGCTCGGTCTCCTGGATGACGAGCTCGACGGCGGCGGGCAGCTCGACGTAGAGCACCTCGCCCTCGTGCTGCGCCACGGAGGCGGTGAAGCCCTCGATCAGGAAGTTGGCGGCGTCACCGACGGCCTTGCGGTCGACGTGCAGCTGGTCGTACGTCTCCATGTCCATGAAGACGAAGTAGTCGCCGTCCATGTAGGAGAACTGCATGTCGCGCTTGTCGATCGTGGCCGTGTCGACCTTGACGCCGGCGTTGAACGTCTTGTCGACGACCTTGCCGGAGAGCACGTTCTTGAGCTTGGTGCGCACGAAGGCCGGGCCCTTGCCGGGCTTGACGTGCTGGAACTCGACGACGGACCAGAGCTGGCCGCCTTCGAGCTTGAGCACCAGGCCGTTCTTGAGGTCGTTCGTGGAAGCCACGGTTGCGGAATCTCCTGCACTGACTGACTGGTGGACGACCCCGGGGGCGCACGCGCGCTAGAGCGCGAGCAGTTCCTTGGTCGTGATGGTGAGTAGCTCGGGTCCGCCGTCCGCCTCGGGGCGCACGACGAGCGTGTCATCGATCCGGACACCACCCCGGCCCGGGAGGTGAACCCCCGGTTCGACGGTGACCGGCACGCAGGCATCCAGTTTACCCATGGCCGCGGGCGCCAACTGCGGGTCCTCGTCGATTTCGAGCCCCACACCGTGTCCCGTCACCGGAGCGAGACCTTCCGCATAGCCCGCGGAGTCCAGTACGTGGCGTGCCGCGCGGTCCACATCACGGCAGGCGGCGCCGGGTGCGAGAGCCTCGCGGCCGGCCCGCTGCGCGGCGAAGACCAGGTCGTACAGCTCGATCTGCCAGTCGGCGGGCGAGGTCCCGATGACGAACGTGCGCCCGATCTCGCAGCGGTATCCGCGGTAACTCGTCCCCAGACAGACGGAGAGGAAGTCCCCCTCCTCCACCCGCCGGTCCGACGGCCGGTGGCCGCCCTTGCCGGAGTTGGGCCCGGTGCCGACCGAGGTCGGGAACGCGGGGCCGTCCGCGCCGTGGTCGACCAGCCGCCGCTCCAGCTCCAACGCCAGGTGCCGCTCGGTGCGCCCCACGAGAATCGACTCCAGCAGCTCCCCCAGCGCCTGGTCGGCGATCTCCGCGGCGATCCGCAGGCAGGAGAGCTCCTCCACGTCCTTGACCAGCCGCAACTGCTCGACGGCCGTCCCGAGATCGGTCAGCCGCAGCCGCGGCTCCACCGACCCGAGCGCCCGGTGCCTTGCGACGGTCAGATGGTGCTCCTCGACCGCCAGCGCCTCGACCCCCTGGGCGGCCGCGAGCCCCGCTCCGGCGACGGCCGGGTCGGCGCCCGTCGTGGGCAGCACCTGCGTCCGCAGCGCCTCGTCGGGCCGCCCTTCGCCCGGTTGGTCACCGGGTGGGCGCCCGCAGAGCAGTACGTCCTCGTCCTTGCCGACGAGGAGCACCGCGCCGTGCGGCGCCGCACCGGCGAGATAGCGGACGTTGGCGGGCCGGGAGATCAACGCCGCCGCGCCACCGCCGGCGGCGCACCGCTCCCGTACCCGCTCCCTGCGGACCTCGTAGACCTCTGACATGGGGCGAGCCTACGAGCGCGATCACCGCACGGCCCGGCGGGCGCGTCCGACCGGGCGGCGGGGCACGTGTGAGCCGCCGCCCGCCGCCGGCCTCGCTGTGCCGCGGCACGCCGTCGCGGCCCGCTCAGCCGTCGCGGCCCGCTCAGCTGTCGCAGCCGATTCCGTCGCCGTCCCGGTCGAGGTGCCTGCCGTAGCCGGGCTCGCCGCGCCGGACCGGAGCGGCGCCGGCGGCGCGGGCCTCGGAACAGTTCTGGTAGTACACGGAGCCGCCCCCGCCGGACCCGGAGCCGCCCGAGCCCCCGTCGTCGGACCCTCCGCCCGCCGGGGCCCGGGTGACGGTGACGGTCCTGGTCGCCCTGACCGTCTCCGTCGCCTTGACCGTCTTGGTCGCCTTCACGGTGACGGTCGGGGTCGGCCCCGCGTCCTGGCTCGGCGTCGCGGTGGCGGTGGCCGTCGCGGTCTTGGTGACGGTCGCGCCGGCCTTCTCGTCGCCGGTCGTGTCGCCCCCGGTGCCTATGCCGACCCCCACGAACAGGGCGACGGCGAGGGCGGGCAGCACGTACCGCTTGCGTGCCCACCTGGGAGCGGTCCGGGGACCGCCCGGTGGTGCGGGCGGGTTGGGTGGTGTGCCGTACGGATTGGTCATGTCATGCCCCCCGGGCTCATTCCAGGGGCATGACCGTAGTCCTGGTACCGGACCGCGGGAAGGCGGTGCGGGGACTCAGTGGCTCAACCGTGACCGGCGGGGCGCGCTACCACTGGGGCGGGCTCGCGATGGCCCGGGCGAGGACGTCGTCCAGGACCCTGGCCGTGGCGGGGACGTCCAGTTGGGAGTTGTCGATGATGGGCAGGCCCGAGCCGTACCAACCGGCCATGCGGCCGTGGATGCGGGCGACTTCCTCGTCCGTGAGGCGGCGGTTGCCGCTGCGCTGCGCGTTGCGCTCCAGGACGATCTCCAGGCCGGGGAGCAGGACCACGGGCAGCAGGCCGGGTCCCACGTGCCGCTTCCAACCGCCGAGGCCGACGGCGGGGCGGTCGGGGAAGACCGCGTCGTCGAGGATGCAGGAGATGCCGTTCGCAAGGAAGTTGCGCGCGGCGAAGCCGCAGGTGCGGCGGGCCAGGCGGTACTGCGCCTCGGAGTGGTCGTTCCAGCCCGACTGGGGGTCGGCGAACCCGGAGCGCACCCACTCGCGCACGTCGTCGAGGCTGATGTGGGCCGTCGGCACGCGCCGGTGCTCGGCCCAGTACTTGGCGACGCTCGTCTTGCCCGCGCCGGCGGGACCGATGAGCAGCACGGCGAGCGTCGTGCCGCCGGTGTCGGTGGGCGCCGTGCCCTGCGGGGGGCTCGGCATCGTCACGGGACCGCCGGGCGGCAGCTGCACGTGCCCCGTGGTGTCCGGGGACGGCGGCACGGGCACGGGCCCCTGCTGGGGCGGTTGCTGCCCGTGCTGAGGGGGCTGCGGGGCCGCCGGGGCGTGCTGGACCGGGGCGGGGCCCGGCGCGTGCGCGGCGTGCGGCGCCTGGCCGCCCGTGAATCCCGGGGCGGGAGGAACCGCGCCCGCCGGCGCCGCCCCGGGGGGTGGCGCGCCCGGGTGGTGTGCGGCCGGCGACCAGCCGGTGGCCGGTCCGTGCCCCGGCTGAGGGGGCGGCGGCAGCGGAGACCCCACTGCGTGCTGCATCCGGTGCCACTCCGTCTCGTGCGACTGACGCTGGTCGGGCGGCGGCCGGGCCGCCCGTTACCGAACGGTACCGTCCCCGGCCGCCGTTGTGTGAACGGCCGGGGAGCCCGTGAGGTGCCCGTGGCCGGATAGCAGGGCCACGGAGAGCGTCTACTGGCCCACTTCGCCGTACGCGGCGAGCAGGACAGCCGGGTCGGGTCCCTCCAGGACGGTCGGCTTGCCGAGGCCGTCCAGGACGATGAAACGCAGCAGGTCGCCGCGGGACTTCTTGTCGACCTTCATGGTCTCGAGCAGCTTGGGCCACTGGTCGTAGCGGTAGGTCAGCGGCAGCCCGACGGATTCGAGGACCGTGCGGTGCCGGTCGGCCGTCGCGTCGTCCAGGCGGCCTGCCAGACGGCCGAGTTCGGCCGCGAAGTGCATGCCGACGGAGACCGCGGCGCCGTGCCGCCACTTGTAACGCTCGTTCTTCTCGATGGCGTGCGCGAGGGTGTGTCCGTAGTTGAGGATCTCGCGCAGGCCCGCCTCCTTCAGGTCACCCGAGACGACCTCGGCCTTGACCCTGATGGAGCGCTCGATGAGCTCGGCGGTGTGCGGTCCGGCGGGCGAACGGGCCGCCTCCGGGTCCGCCTCGATGAGCTCCAGGATCGCCGGGTCGGCGATGAAGCCGGCCTTGATGATCTCAGCGAGCCCGGAGACGTAGTCGTTCACGGGGAGCGAGTCGAGGGCGGCGAGGTCGCACAGGACACCGGCCGGCGGGTGGAAGGAACCCACGAGGTTCTTGCCCTCGGCGGTGTTGATGCCGGTCTTGCCGCCGACCGCCGCGTCGACCATGCCGAGCACCGTGGTCGGCACGGCGATCCACCGCACCCCGCGCAGCCAGGTCGCGGCCACGAACCCGGCGAGGTCGGTGGAGGCACCGCCGCCGACGCCGACGATGACGTCGCTGCGCGTGAAGCCGGACTGCCCGAGGGCCTTCCAGCAGTACGCGGCGACCTCCGCCGTCTTGGCCTCCTCGGCGTTCGGCACCTGGATGGCGACCGCGTCGTAGCCCTGGTCGGCGAGGTCCTGGCGGAGCGCGTCACCGGTCTCGGCGAGCGCCTCGGGGTGGATCACGGCGACGCGCTTGGCCTGGTCGCCGATGAGCCCGGGCAGCTCGCCGAGGAGCTGCCGACCGACGAGGACCTCGTACGGATCCGTACCGGCGGTGCCACCGACGTGGATACGGGTGGGGGTCTGCTCCGTCGTCATGCTTCCTTCAACTCCAGTGCGTCGAGGACCGCTTGGGCGACCTCATCGGGGGTACGGTCGTCGGTGGCGACGACCGCGCGGGCGACTTCGGCGTAGAGATGCCGGCGGGCGTCCATCAGCTCGCGCCACTGCTTGCGGGGGTTGACCGCGAGCAGGGGGCGCGCCTGGTTGAGGCCGGTGCGCTTGACGGCCTCCTCGACGTCCATCGACAGACAGACGACGGAGTGCTCGGCGAGCAGCGTGCGCGTCGACTCGTCCAGGACGGCGCCGCCGCCGAGGGCGAGGATCCCGGCGTGCTCGGCGAGGGCCGTCGCGACGGCTGCCTTCTCCAACGCACGGAAGTGCGCCTCCCCCTCATCGACGAAGATGTCCGAGATCTCGCGGCCCTGAGCGGCCACGATGTCGGCGTCGGTGTCCCGGAACGAGACACCGAGCCGTTCGGCCAGCAACTCACCCACCGTCGTCTTGCCCACGCCCATCGGGCCGACAAGAACAACCCGCGGCCCACTCACCGGATCTGCAGGTGGTCGAGGTAGGACCGCACATTGCGCCGCGTCTCGGGCACGCTGTCGCCCCCGAACTTCTCCACCACCGCATCCGCGAGAACCAGCGCCACCATCGCCTCCGCCACGATCCCGGCCGCCGGCACCGCACACACATCAGAACGCTGGTGATGCGCCTTGGCCGCCTCACCCGTGGCCACATCAATGGTCGCCAGCGCACGCGGCACCGTCGCGATCGGCTTCATCGCCGCCCGCACCCGCAACAGCTCACCCGTGGTCAGCCCGCCCTCCGTACCACCGGAGCGGCCCGAGGCCCGCTTGATGCCGTCATCGGTCGTGACGATCTCGTCGTGCGCCTGTGATCCGGGCACCCGGGCGAGGCCGAAGCCGTCGCCGACCTCCACGCCCTTGATCGCCTGGATCCCCATGAGCGCGGCAGCCAGCCGCGCATCCACCCGCCGGTCCCAGTGCACATGCGAACCCAAACCCACCGGCACCCCGTAGGCCAGGACCTCCACCACACCACCCAGGGTGTCACCGTCCTTGTGGGCCTGGTCGATCTCCGCGACCATCGCCTCCGACGCATCCGCGTCCAGACACCGCACCGGATCCGCGTCCAGCCTCTCCACATCCGCCGGCGTCGGATACACCCCGTACGGCGCCTTCGCCGCCGCCAGCTCCGTGACATGAGAGACGACCTCGATACCGGCCGCCTCCTTCAGAAACGAACGCGCCACCGCACCCAGCGCCACCCGCGCCGCCGTCTCACGCGCCGAAGCACGCTCCAGGACCGGACGCGCCTCGTCGAAGCCGTACTTCTGCATCCCCGCCAGATCAGCGTGACCAGGCCGCGGACGCGTCAGCGGAGCATTACGCGCCAGATCCGCCAGAACCTGCGGATCCACCGGATCGGCTGACATCACCTGCTCCCACTTCGGCCACTCCGTATTACCCACCATGACCGCGATCGGCGAGCCCATGCTCAGACCGTGCCGCACACCACCCAGGAACGTGACCTCATCACGCTCGAACTTCATCCGCGCACCACGCCCATACCCAAGACGCCGCCGCGCCAGGTGATCCGCCACCAACTCCGTGGTGACCGGCACGCCGGCGGGAAGACCCTCCAACGTCGCGACAAGCGCGGGTCCGTGCGACTCCCCCGCGGTCAGCCAACGCAACCTGCTCAACGGTGCTCCTCATGCTCGCGCCTCGAACTGCGGTCTTCGACGGCGCGGCCGGGTGCGCGGCCCTGGCCCGCCACCCCCGATCCTCCCACGACCGGAGGCGGGATCCGGCGTCCGGTCCACCTGACGGACCGCTTCGGCCACGCCTCGACCGCAGCGCGACCGGGGCGCGACCTGGGCGACGCGTGAACCAGGGCTCCCGAAGAGCTCCCGACGGGTTCGCGAGGCAGGCTCTACCGTGCGGCGAGCGCGTGCTCCCCCGCCTTGCGCATGGCCGCGAGCGGCGCGGGGGCGAGGCCCGTCATCTGCTCGACCTGCAGCACCGCCTGGTGCACGAGCAGGTCGAGTCCGCTGACGACCGCTCCGCCGTACGCCGACCAGCGGGCCGCGAGCTCGGTGGGCCACGGGTCGTACAGCACGTCGAAGAGGGTGCCCGGACGCTCGGGCACCAGGGCGGACAGCGTGTCCGTGGTGCCGGCCGGAGTCGTGGCGATCACCAGCGGGGCGCCGAGCGCCTCGCGGGCGTCCTCCCAGTCCTCGGTCCGCACCTCCACGTCGAGCCGCTCGCCCCACTGCCGCATCTCGGCGGCGCGGGCCGCGCTGCGGACGTACGCGACGACCTCGCCCGTACAGATCCGGGCGAGCGCGGCCAGGGCGGACGAGGCGGTGGCGCCCGCGCCGAGGATCGCGGCCGACTCGACCTGCTCGATGCCGCGTTCGCGGAGCGCCGCGACCATGCCGGGGATGTCGGTGTTGTCGCCGACCGTGCGGCCGTCCTCCGTGAACACCACCGTGTTCACGGCCTCGACGGACCCGGCGGTCGCGCTGACCTCGTCGAGCAGCGGAATGATCGCCCGCTTCAACGGCATCGTCAGCGACAGCCCCGCCCACTCGGGGCCGAGCTCCCCGATGAATCCGGGCAGCGCCGCCTCATCGATCTCGAATCGGTCGTACGACCATTCACTCAGCCCCAGCTCTTCATATGCCGCACGGTGCAGCACCGGGGAGAGGGAATGGGCGATCGGGGAGCCGAGGACTGCGGCTCGTCGCTTCTGAGCGCTCATTGCCCCTTCAGGTATTTGTCACGGTTCCGGTTCTGCTCTTCGTTGGTCTCGGCGAAGAGTGTCTTGTCCTCGCTGACGGAGACGAAGTAGTACCAGTTGCCCTTGGCGGGATTCAGCGCCGAATTCAGCGCGACCTCGCCCGGGTTTCCGATCGGCCCGGGCGGCAGACCCTTGATCTTGTAGGTGTTGTACGGGTCCTCGAGCTTGCGGAGTTCGTCCACCGTGCCGGTGCCGAGCTTGGACTCACCGCGCAGGTAGTTCACCGTCGAGTCGAAGTCCAACAGGCCATACGTCTCAGTGTTGTTGGGCTTGAGACGGTTGTAGACGACGGTGGCGACCTTCTCGAAGTCGTGCTTGTACTTGCCTTCGGCCTGGACGAGGCTCGCCACGGTGAGGACCTGCAGCGGGTCCTTCAGATTCAGTTCCTTGGCCTTCGCCTGGAGGCCGAGCTCGTCATACTTCTCGCTGGCGTGGGCGACCATCTTCTTGAGGACGTCCTCGGGCTTCTGGCTCTTGGCGACCGGATAGCTGGAGGGGTAGAGGAATCCTTCGAGCGGATCCTTGATGTCCTTGTTGGTATTCGCCCAGGAAGGAAGTCCGAGGTTCTTCCATTCCTTTTGGGCGACCTTTTCCGTGGTGCCCTTCTTCAGGTCAAGGCGATCGTCGATCTTGCTGTAAACCCATGCATTCCGGCGGCCCTCGGGAATGATGAGATTGTTGCGGCTCTTCGGGTTCAGCATCAGCGCGACGGCGCTCTTGGCGGACATGTGCTTCTTCAGCACGTACACGCCCGCCTGGATCGACTGGCCGTCCGGGTGCTGCCCCTGCGCGGAGACGAACGCGTCGACGCTCTTGACGACGCCCGCTTCCTTGAGCTTCTGCCCGATCGCGTAGCCGCCGGAGTCCTTGGGGATGTCGACCGTGGCCGCCCCCGAGCCCTCGCCCGCGAAGTCCGGGGCCGTGCCGAAACGATCCTGGTAGAACTGGTAGCCGAAATAGGCCACTCCGCCGAGGCCACCCGCGAAGACCAGGGTGACGACCAGGCAGGCACAGCCGCTGCGGCGCTTCTTGGGCTTCTTTCCGCCACGTCCGCCGCGCCGGTCGCCGCGGCCACCCCGGCGGCCGGGCTCGTCGTCATCGTCGTAGCCGTCGTCGTCCCCGCCACCCGCGAAGAACGCGTGCTCGCCCTGGTCGGGACCCGGATCCCAGTCCGCCCCCGCCCCGGGCTCGGAGGGGACGGGCTCCCGGCGTCGGCCGGGCGGCTCCGGCGGCGCATAGGCATCGGGCGTGGCGTAGTAGTCGTGGCCCTCGGCGCCGTAGCCGGCCTGCTGGCTGCCGTAGGGGTCCATCGGGTCGGCGGCGTAAGGGGCCTGACCCTGCTGGTTGGTGTCCCAGCCACCGTTGTAACCCTGGTCCGCGCCGCCGTCGTACCCCTGGTCGTGGCCGCCGTTGTACCCGTGGACCGGCCCTCCGTCGTACTGCTGCTGGCTCTCGTACTGCTGCTGACCGTCGTACGGCCGGCCGTAGGTCTGCTGCTGGCCCGTGCTCCAGTCACCGCCGTACTGCGACTGGTGCGGAGCCTGCTGCTGATGCTGGTGCGGCTGCTGAGGGTGGTACTGCCCCTGGCCGCCGTAGGGGGACTGGCCGCCCGCGGGCTGCTGTCCTCCCCATCCGCCGTCCCCGTACAACGGGTCCTCCGGATGCCACGGTTCGGAGCCTGGGCCCCGGCCATACTCAGTCATCGATCCCCTACATGCCGCGAGGCGGGGCCGCCGTCTGGATGGCCGGGCAACCGTTCCGCCTCTTGATGCTGTGCGGCAGCTGTTCGAACACCGCCGCATCGCGCGGAACGTTACCGTATCGCGATCAGATGACCACTTCGACGCCCTCGCCGGGAGCTTTACCTGACGCCCGTTCGGACTCCAGAGCCTGCTGGAGGATGATGACCGCCGCGGCCTGATCGATGACAGACCTGCCCTTTTTGGACTTCACGCCGGAGGCGCGCAGGCCCTGACTGGCCGTCACTGTGGTCATCCTCTCGTCCACGAGCCTCACCGAAATGGGGGCCACCATGCGGGCGAGGTCCTGGGTGAACGCGCGGATCTTGGCGGCCGCCGGGCCCTCGCCCCCGTTGAGGGAACGAGGGAGTCCGACGACGATCTCGATGGGCTCGTACTCGTCGGCCAGCTGCTTCAGCCGACGCCGGGCCGCCGGGACGTCACGCCCCGGCACCGTCTCCACCGGCGTGGCCAGGATCCCGTCGGGGTCGCACGAGGCAACCCCGATCCGGGCGTCACCGACGTCGATGGCCAGACGCCGGCCCCTGCGCATGCCCTCGGTCATCAGGCCGTCTCGGTGACGAGGCGCTCGACGGCGGCGATGGCGTCCGGGACGGCCGCCGCGTTCTGGCCGCCGCCCTGGGCGACGTCCGGCTTGCCGCCGCCACCGCCGCCGAGGGTCTTGGCGGCCGTGCGGACGAGGTCGCCGGCCTTGAGACCGCGCTCACGTGCGGCCTCGTTGGTGGCGATGACCGTCAGCGGGCGGCCGTTGGCCGTGGTGAACAGGGCCACGACGGCGGGGCGGTCGCCCGGGATGCGGCCGCGCACGTCGAGGACCAGCCGGCGCAGGTCGTCGGCGCCCGTGCCGTCCGGCACCTTGCCGGTGACGACGGCGACGCCGCGTACGTCCTTGGCGGAGTCGACGAGACCGGCGGCGGCCTGGAGGACCTTCTCCGCGCGGAACTTCTCGATCTCCTTCTCGGCGTCCTTCAGCTTGGCGAGCATGCCGGAGATCTTCTCGGGGAGCTCCTCGGGACGGCCCTTGACCAGCTCCTGCAGCTGGGCGACGACCGTGTGCTCCTTGGCGAGGAAGTTGTACGCGTCGACGCCGACCAGCGCCTCGATGCGGCGCACTCCGGAACCGATGGAGGACTCGCCGAGCAGCTTGACCAGACCCAGCTGGGCGGTGTTGTGGACGTGCGTACCGCCGCACAGCTCCTTGGAGAAGTCGCCGATCGTCACGACGCGCACGCGCTCGCCGTACTTCTCGCCGAACTCGGCGATGGCGCCCTGCTTCTTGGCGTCGTCGATCGACATGACCTCGGCCTGGACGTCCAGCTCGCGCGAGAGCACCGCGTTGATCTTCTGCTCGACGTCCGTCATCACGGCCGTGGGCACGGCGGACGGCGAACCGAAGTCGAAGCGGAAACGGCCGGGCTGGTTCTCCGAACCGGCCTGGGCCGCCGTCGGGCCGAGCGCGTCGCGCAGCGCCTGGTGCGTGAGGTGCGTGGCGGAGTGCGCGCGGGCGATGGCGCGGCGGCGGTGGTCGTCGATGGACGCCCACACCGGGGCGCCGACGGTGATCTCGCCGACCTGGACGACACCCTTGTGGACGTGCACGCCGGGCACCGGCTTCTGCACGTCCCGGATCTCGACGACGGCACCGCTGTCCAGACGGATGCGGCCGGTGTCGCCGATCTGGCCGCCGCCCTCGGCGTAGAACGGGGTGCGGTCCAGGACGATCTCGACCTCGTCGCCCTCGGTGGCGGCGGGCGAGGAGACGCCGTTGACCAGCAGGCCGACGATCTGCGCCTCGTTCTCCGTGAGGGCGTAGCCGGTGAAGTCGGTGGCGCCGGAGGCGTCCGCGATCTCGCGGTAGGCGTGCAGGTCGGCGTGGCCGGTCTTCTTGGCCCTGGCGTCGGCCTTGGCGCGGTCCCGCTGCTCCTTCATCAGGCGGCGGAAGCCGTCCTCGTCCACGGAGAGGCCCTGCTCGGCGGCCATCTCCAGGGTGAGGTCGATGGGGAAGCCCCACGTGTCGTGCAGCAGGAACGCCTTGTCGCCGGCGAGGACCTTGCCGCCGGCGGCCTTGGTCTCGGTGACGGCGGTGTCGAGGATGTTCGTGCCGCCCTTGAGGGCCTTGAGGAAGGCGGCCTCTTCGGCGAGCGCGACGGTCTCGATGCGCTTGCGGTCGGTGACGAGCTCCGGGTACTGCAGGCCCATCGTGTCGATCACGACGTCGACGAGGTCCTTGACGACCGGACCCGTGGCACCCATGAGGCGCATGTTGCGGATGGCGCGGCGCATGATGCGGCGCAGAACGTACCCGCGGCCCTCGTTGCCGGGCGTGACGCCATCGCCGATGAGCATCGTGGACGTACGGATGTGGTCGGCGACCACGCGCAGGGAGACGTCCGAGCCGTGCTCGGCGCCGTAGCGCACACCGGTCAGCTCGGTGGCCCTGTCCATGACGACGCGCAGGGTGTCCGTCTCGTACATGTTCTGTACGCCCTGCAGGATCATGGCGAGGCGCTCGAGGCCGAGGCCCGTGTCGATGTTCTTCGAGGGGAGCTCGCCGAGGATCGGGAAGTCTTCCTTCCCGTCGCCCGCGCCGCGCTCGAACTGCATGAAGACCAGGTTCCAGATCTCCACGTAGCGCTCGTCGTTGACGGCGGGGCCGCCCTCTTCGCCGAACTCGGGACCGCGGTCGTAGTTGATCTCGGAGCACGGGCCGCAGGGTCCGGGCACGCCCATGGACCAGAAGTTGTCCTTCTTGCCCAGGCGCTGGATGCGCTCGGCCGGGACGCCGACCTTCTCGCGCCAGATCTGCTCGGCCTCGTCGTCGTCGAGGTAGACCGTGATCCACAGGCGCTCGGGGTCGAGGCCGAAGCCGCCGTCGGCCACCAGGCTGGTCAGCAGCTCCCAGGAGAGCGTGATGGCGCCCTCCTTGAAGTAGTCGCCGAACGAGAAGTTGCCGCACATCTGGAAGAACGTGCCGTGGCGGGTGGTCTTGCCGACCTCTTCGATGTCGGGCGTGCGCACGCACTTCTGCACGCTGGTGACGCGCGGGGCGGGCGGCTTGACCTCACCCAGGAAGTAGGGCTTGAAGGGCACCATGCCGGCGGGGACGAGGAGCAGAGTCGGGTCGTCCGCGATGAGCGACGCCGAAGGGACGACGGCGTGGCCGCGCTCCTCGAAGAAGCTCAGCCAGCGGCGGCGGATTTCAGCCGACTCCATCAGTGGTCCTCATTCCGGTCGTACGAGTGCGTCGTGTTCTCGACGTACTGCGTCTTCTTGTCGATCGTGTTGCTCTTGTTGCTGTTGTGGTTCTCGATGACCGCGAAGCGGCGCTGCACGGGCAGCTCGGCGTCGGGGTGGTCCTGCAGCCCCAGCACCTCGCCCAGTTCGGCCTCGCGCTCGGCCATGCCGTCGCGGATGTCGAGCGCGAAGTCCTTCAGGCGGTGCCCCGTCTCGATGGCCTTGTTCGCCGCCTGCGCGGCGAGGCTCTCGGGGGTCAGCTGCTTGAGCTTGCGGTTGACCTTGGTGGTGGCCCATACGCCGGCGGCTGCGCCCGCGGTGAACCAGAACGTACGGCGGAACATCGCTGCGTCAGTCCCTCTTACTCCGGTTGGCCCGCTTGGTCCTTCGTGCGGACGGGACGGTGCGACCCACGATCACCGTACGACGGGACGGCTTGGGGGGCATTTCCTTTGCGGCGGGGTCGGCCTTGCGGCTGATGGCCCTGCGTACGCCGTAGCCGAACGCGGCCACCTTCACGAGCGGGCCGCCGAAGGTCGAGGCGACCGTCGTGGACAGCGCCGACGCGTTCGACGTGACTTCCTGGACGTCGGAGGCGATGGCGTCGACACGGTCGATCTGCGTCTGCGCGGAGCGCACCGCGGTGGAGGCGTCGGCCAGCAGGGGAACCGCCTGCTCGGTCACGTCCGCGACGAGCTTGGTGGTCGCCCTGAGCGTCTGGGCCAGCCTCGCCAGTGCCACCGCGAGGAAGGAGACCAGGATCGCCCAGAAGACGGCCACCAGGACCCCGGCAACCTCTCCACCGGACACTTGGCACCGCTCCCTGGATCTCGTCCCTGAACTTCGTCCCTGAACATCGAAAAGTCGTCCTCCGACCCTATCGCGCCGGGGGCGCCGCTCCGCACCGGATTCCCCTTCGCCATGGCGGGAGTTGCGCGAAGTGATTGTACGGACCGCATACGAATGAGTACGCTCCGTACCCCATGCGACCTTCTCAGCCCGGCAATCTCCCCCTGGAGCTCAACGCCTTCGTCGGGCGCGACGTCGAACTCGCCGAGCTGGCCACCGCTTTGGAGGCCGGCCGCCTGGTCACGGTGACCGGGGTCGGCGGGGTCGGGAAGTCCAGGCTGGCCGTGCGCGCCGCGTCGCGGAGCAGACTGCGCGACGGTGCCTGGCTGGTGGACCTCACGGCGCTGCGCGACCCGGACCTGCTGGACCACGCGGTCGTCGAGGCCCTGGAGCTGACCGACCACACGAAGCGGCCACCGCGCGAGGTGCTGCTCGCGCATCTCGCCGAGCGGGAACTGCTCCTCGTCCTGGACGGCTTCGAGCACCTCGTCGACGCCTGCGCCGCCCTCGTCCGCGAGTTGCTGGTGCGCTCCCCCGGCCTTCGGGTGCTCACCGTGGGGCGCAGGCCGCTGGAGACCGAGGGCGAACGGCTCATGCCGCTCGCCCCGATGCCGGGGCCGGACTCGGCCGCGCTCTTCCTCGACCGGGCGACGGCCGGGCTGCCCGGCTTCGCCCTCGACGACGACAACCGCGCGGACGTCATGGAGCTGTGCCGCCGCCTGGACGGGATCCCGCTCGCCGTGGAGCTGGCCGCGGGCCGGCTGCGGGCCCTCTCCCCCGCACAGCTGCTCGCCCGGCTCGACGACCGGTTCCGGCTGCTCACCGGCGCCCGGCGCGACACGCTGCCGCGCCACCAGACGCTGCGCACGGCGATCGGCTGGAGCCATGAGCTGTGCGCGCCGCGGGAGCGGTTGCTGTGGTCGCGCCTCTCGGTGTTCGCCGGGCAGTTCGACCTGGAGGCGGCCGAGTACATCTGTGCCGGTGACGGCCTTCCCGCCGACGACGTGCTCGACGTCCTTGACGAGCTCCTCGCGCAGTCCGTCGTGACCCGCGAGGAGTGGCCCGCGGGCGTGCGCTACCGCATGCTCGACACGGTCAGGGCCTACGGCGCCGACTGGCTGGAGGCGGCGGGCGAGAGCGCCCGCATGCGGCGCAGGCACCGCGACTGGTACATGGGGCTCGCCACCTGGTGCGAGCTGGACTGGTTCTCGCCGCGCCAGCCGGAGGTCGCCGCACTGGTCGACGCCGAACTGCCCAACCTGCGCGCCGCGCTGGAGTTCTGTCTGACCGAGCAGGACGAGGCGCACCTCGGCCAGTACCTGGCGGGCACGCTCTGGTTCTACTGGGCGGGCTGCGGTCGGCTCGCGGAGGGCAGGCACTGGCTCGACCGGGCCCTGGAGCTGGACGGCGGCCACGACGATTCGCGGCTGAAGGCGCTGTGGGTGCTCGGCTATGTGGCGGTGCTGCAGGGCGACACGGTCGCGGCCCTCGCCGCGCTGCACGAGTGCCGTGACGGCGCGGAGCGCACGGGTTCGGCGATCGCCACGGCGTACGCGGAGCACCGCATCGGCTGTCTCGCGCTGGTCACGGACGATCTGCCGCGCGCCGAGACGCTGCTGCGTTCGGCGCTGGAGCAGTACCGGGAGATCGGCGAGCTCAACAGCAACGTCCTGATGGGGCAGGCCGAGCTCGCCATGGCGCTGGCCTTCCGCGGCGATCTGGCCCTCGCGGTGGAGCTGTGCGAGGACGTCCGCCGGGTCTGCGAGGACCACGGCGAGCGCTGGACCCTCGCGTACGCCCTCTACGTCCTCGGTTACGCGGCCTGGACCCGTGGCGAGGCGGGCACGGCGCGGGAGCTGCTCACCGAGTCGCTCGATCTCGACCACCGTTTCCACGACCTGCTGGGCACGGTCCTGTCCATCGAGCTGCTCGCGCTGTTCACCGTGACGGAGGGCGATCCGGCGGAGGCGGCGGTGCTGCAGGGCGCCGCGTCCCGCATCTGGAGCTCGGTGGGGCTGCCGCTGTTCGGCTCGGTCCACTTCGGCGGGCCGCACGCGGTGTGCGAGGAGCGGGCCCGCGAGGCACTCGGCGAGGCGCGGTACGAGGAGTGCGTGCGGGCGGGGGCGGGGCTCGGTCTGGACGCGGCGGTGGCGCGGGCGCTGCGCTCCGACCCCGGAAACGAGCGAACCCGCCGCCTGCCCCGCCAGGAAGGGCGGGGAGGCGACGGGCTGAAGCAGGGTGAGCTACGTCCGGGTCAGCGGGCGTAGTACTCGACGACGAGCTGCTCGTCGCAGATCACGGGGATCTCCTTGCGGTTCGGGTCGCGGTCCAGGCGGAAGGCCAGGGCCTTCAGGTTCACCTGGAGGTAGCGCGGGGTCTCGCCGTCGGGGGCGAAGCCACCCTCACGCGCGACCTGGAACAGCGGCTTCTCGCGGCTGCGCTCGCGCACCATCACGACGTCGTCGGGACGGACGCGGAACGACGGCTTGTCGACCTTGCCGCCGTTGACCTCGATGTGGCCGTGCACGACCATCTGGCGGGCCTGGTAGATCGTGCGGGCGATGCCCGAACGCAGAACCAGGGCGTCGAGACGACGCTCCAGCTCGATGACCAGGGCCTCACCGGTCTTGAGCTGCGTCTTGGACGCACGCTCGTAGGCACGGACGAGCTGGCGCTCGGAGAGGTCGTACTGCGCGCGCAGACGCTGCTTCTCGAGCAGACGGACCTTGTAGTCCGAGTTCTGCTTGCGCCCACGGCCGTGCTCGCCCGGCGGGTAGGGGCGGGCCTCGAAGTACTTGACGGCCTTCGGGGTCAGCGCGATGCCGAGGGCACGCGACTTCTTGACCTTGGGGCGGGACTGGTTCGGCATGAACCAACCTCTCTGTTCTTAAGTGACATCGGCTTCACCAGTGGTTAGGGGAGGTCGCATCCGCAGCCTGGGAAACCTCATGAGCCATGGCTCGTGAGGCAGCCGCTCCCTGGTCTGGGCACTATGTGCAGCACGCGAGTGGCCCACCGACCGATTCCCGGACTCCGGGTGGTGGTGGGCTGCCCGCGACACCTTCGACGGTGCGCGACGCTCCTGGAGATCCCCGGCCCGAGGGCCTGGGCTCCGGCTGGATGTCCCGTTCTGGTGGTGATCGGTACGAGACCGTTCACGGGACGCAGCACTTCGGGCAAGTGTACCGGGTGTGGCGAGGTGCCCCGGCCACGGGCCGCCGGGCGGATCAGCGGCAGGTGCCGAGGAGGTCCTGGAGGGCGAGCTTCTCGGGGGCGGTGACCGTCAGCCCGTACTTCGCCTTGATCCCGGTCCAGCGGCGCCCGTACTCGCACCAGTATTCCTTGCGGGGCGGCTTCCACTTGTCGGGGGTCTGGCTGCTCTTCCGGTAATTGGTGTCCTTGTCGGCGGCGAGCAGGACGTCCAGGTCGTTGGCGAAGGTGAGGCGCCGCTGCGGGGTCCAGGCCCAGGCGCCGGCCCGCCAGGCGGCGCCGAGGGCGACGACATGGTCGGTCTGGATCTGGGAGGCACGGCGGTAGAAGTAGGGCAGTTCCTTGCCGGTGTAGGGGTCCATCAGGGTGCCGGAGAGGACGACGCAGGGGTTGCGGTCGCCCTCGCGCAGGTTCTTCAGGTCCCGGCGCAGCACGTCGTCACGGGTGTCGCAGCCGTTGCGCCCGCCGGGGGCGTCGGTCTCGTCCGACCAGCCCACGCCGAATGCGGAGCGCTTGTACGTCTGCCAGTTCTCGCCCCGGGCGACGGTGAGGCGGGCCAGCTGGTCGCGGGCCCGCTCGACGGAGGGCGGGAAGCCGGCACTGGCGAGGGGGACCTTCGACGCCGGGGAGGGCTGCGAGGTCGTCGGCATCGCGCTCGCCCCGGAGGGCTCGGCCGTCTCCGTGGCCGACGAGCGGCGTGCGGCGCCGCGCTCCAGCTGCGGCGGGGTGCAGGCAGTGGCGAGGGCGGCCAGGACGATGAGCGCCCCCGTCGCTCCTGTGGCCGCTGTGCGCATGCCGCCGAGCGTAGGCGGCGGGGGCGGGGCCCGCCTGTCGGCGGCCGGAACGCTAGCTCTCGGGCTGTTCGCCCTTGAGGCGGGCGCGGACCCGCTCGACCACGTCCGCGTACCGCGCCTCGGCGCCGTAGCGCGTGGGCTGGTAGTAGCGCTTGCCCTCGACGGTGTCCGGTGCGTACTGCTGGGCGGCGATGCCGCCGGGGACGTCGTGGGGGTACACGTACCCCTGGGCGTGGCCGAGCTTGGCCGCGCCCTTGTAGTGGCCGTCGCGCAGGTGGGGCGGGACGGGTCCGGCGAGGCCGCCGCGGACGTCGGCCTGGGCCTGCTGGATGGCGATCGTCGCCGCGTTCGACTTCGGGGCGAGGGCCAGGGCGATCGTGGCGTGGCTGAGGGTGAGCGCGGCCTCCGGGAAGCCGATCATCGCGACGGCCTGGGCGGCGGCGACGGCGATGGGCAGGGCCGTGGGGTCGGCGAGGCCGATGTCCTCGCTCGCGGAGATCATCAGGCGCCGGGCGATGAAGCGGGGGTCCTCGCCCGCCTCGATCATGCGCGCCAGGTAGTGCAGCGCCGCGTCCACGTCCGAGCCGCGGATGGACTTGATGAGGGCGCTCGCCACGTCGTAGTGCTGGTCGCCGTCGCGGTCGTACTTCACGGCGGCCCGGTCGACCGACTCCTCCAGGGTCTGGAGGGTGATCTCCTTCTCGCCCTTGGCCAGGGCCGAGCCGGCGCCCGCCTCCAGGGCGGTCAGCGCGCGCCGGGCGTCACCGCCGGCGATCCGCAGCAGGTGCTCCTCGGCCTCCGCGGGCAGCTCGACCGCGCCGCCGAGGCCCCGCTCGTCGACGAGGGCGCGGCGCAGCAGACCGCGCAGGTCGTCGTCGGTGAGCGGTTCGAGGGTGAGCAGCAGGGAGCGGGACAGCAGCGGGGAGATGATCGAGAAGTACGGGTTCTCGGTGGTCGCCGCGATCAGCGTGACCCAGCGGTTCTCCACGGCGGGCAGCAGGGAGTCCTGCTGGGCCTTGCTGAAGCGGTGGATCTCGTCGAGGAAGAGGACGGTCTCCTTGCCGTGGCCGCCCATCGCCCGGCGGGCGCCGTCGATGACCGCGCGCACCTCCTTGACGCCCGCGGTGATCGCCGAGAGCTCGACGAAGCGCTTGTTCGTGGCCTTGGAGACCACGTACGCGAGGGTGGTCTTGCCGATGCCCGGCGGGCCCCACAGGAACACCGAGGACGGTCCGGCCGGGCCTCCGCCGCCCTCGCCGACCAGGCGGCGGAGCGGCGATCCCGGCTTCAGCAGATGCTGCTGGCCGACGACTTCGTCGAGGGTGCGCGGGCGCATCCGGACGGCCAGGGGACTGCTGGACGGGTCCTTCTCCTGGCGGTCTTCGGCAGCGGCGGTGAACAGGTCGGGCTCCACGTCGAGAACCCTATGTCACCCCACTGACAATCCGTCCTGGCCCCGGTCAGGACCAGAGGTCGGCGCCCCAGCGGGTGAGGATCAGCATCGCGATGACGCCGATGTGCATCACGGGCAGCGCCCAGGTGAAGTCCGCGAGGAAGCTCTTGGTCCAGCGGGGCGCGGGCAGGAATCCGGCCCGGATGTTGAAGGACGTGACGTACCAGAACATCAGGATCGTGGCGGCCCAGGCCAGGCAGCACCACAGGCAGAGCGCGTTGATGTGGTAGAGCGACTGGATCATCAGCCAGGTGCAGAATCCGACGCCGAAGAGCGTGCCCGCGTTGAACGTGAGCCAGTACCAGCGGGGGAAGCGGGCGCGGGCGAGCAGGCTCATGCCGACGCAGACCACGATGCCGAAGGTGACCAGGCCCAGCATCGGGTTCGGGAAGCCGAACGCCTCGGCCTGCTCGCTCTTCATGATGCTGCCGCAGGCGACGACGGGGTTGATGCTGCAGCCCGGCTGGAAGTTCGGGTCCTTCAGGAGCTCGAACTTGTCGAGCGTGATCACCCAGGAGGCGAGCAGACCGGCCGCGCCCGTGATCACCAGCAGCAGGGCGAGCGCACGGCTGCCGCCGACGGCACCGGGAGCGTCCGTGTGCTCCTGGTCGTCGTCCAGGGCGTCGTCCTTCGCTGACATCGTTTTGCTCATCACGCCGTTCCGTCGCTCGTGGTGTCCGGGCACGCACATTGTGCCGCACGCACCCGGCTGCCCACCGTTCGATGGACATAAGGATGGACATAAGAAGGTACGCACGAAGGATCCGCGCCGTTCGGTTCCGGTACGGGAGATGCGCGAAGGCGCCGGCCCGACGGGAGACCCGTCGGGCCGGCGCCTTCTGCAGATACCTGCCGCGGAGCCCTCAGCCGAGCTTCGCCGTCAGCACCGCCACGATCTCGTCCACGGCGACCGCCTCCTGCTCGCCGGACTCCATGTCCTTGAGCTGGACGACACCCTCGGCGAGGTCGCGCTCGCCGGCCACGACGGTGAAGCGCGCACCGCTGCGGTTGGCGTTCTTCATCGCTCCCTTGAGGCCCTTCCCGCCGTACGAGAAGTCCGCCGCGACCCCGGCCCTGCGCAGCTCCGTCACCTTGGCGAAGAGCACGCGGCGCGCCTCATCGCCCAGCGGCACCGCGAACACGCTGGTGGACGCGGGCAGTTCCAGCTCGACGCCCTCCGCCTCCAGGGCGAGCACGGTGCGGTCCACGCCGAGCGCCCAGCCGACCGAGGGCAGCGAGGGGCCGCCGATCATCTCGGACAGGCCGTCGTAGCGGCCGCCGCCGCCGACCGCGGACTGCGAGCCGAGGCCGTCGTGGACGAACTCGAAGGTCGTACGGGTGTAGTAGTCCAGGCCGCGGACCAGCTTCTCGTCGTCCTCGAACGCGACGCCCGCCGCCGTGATCAGCTCGCGGACCTGCTCGTGGTACGCCTTGCACGCGTCACACAGGTAGTCGCGCAGCGAGGGCGCGCCCACGAGCTGCTTCTGGACGTCGTCCCGCTTGTCGTCCAGGACCCGCAGCGGGTTGATGTCGATGCGGCGGCGCGTCTCCTCGTCGAGCTCCAGGCCGCGCAGGAACTCCTGCAGCGCGGCGCGGTAGACGGGACGGCACTCCTTGTCGCCCAGCGAGTTGAGCAGGATGCGGAAGTCGCGCAGGCCGAGGGCGCGGTACGCCTGGTCGGCCAGGATGATCAGCTCGGCGTCGAGCGCCGGGTCCTCGGCCCCGATCGCCTCGGCGCCGACCTGGGAGAAGTGCCTGTAGCGGCCCTTCTGGGGGCGCTCGTAGCGGTAGTAGGAGCCCGAGTACCAGAGCTTGACGGGGAGGTTGCCCGCCTTGTGGAGGTTGCCCTCCAGGGCCGCGCGCAGCACGGAGGCGGTGCCTTCGGGGCGCAGCGCGAGCTCGTCGCCGCCCTTGGTGGTGAAGGCGTACATCTCCTTGGTGACGATGTCGGTGGACTCACCGACACCGCGCGCGAACAGCTCGACGCTTTCAAAACCGGGCGTCTCGATGTAGCCGTAGCCGGAGTTGCGCAGCGGCCCGGCGATCGCCTCGCGCACCGCGAGGAACTTCGCGGAGTCGGGCGGCAGCAGGTCGTACGTGCCCTTGGGGGCCTTGAAGGTGCTCACGGAATTCTCTCGTCACATTCCTCGTCGCGGGGCGGACGTGTCGTCCGCGCCCAGGCCGGCGGCCACCTGCCGCAGATACGGGTTGGTGGCGCGCTCCTGGCCGATGGATGTCTGGGGGCCGTGGCCGGACAGCACCACGGTCGAGTCGTCGAGCGGCAGGCACACGCGGGCCAGCGACTGGAGGATCTCGGGGTGGCTGCCGCCGGGCAGGTCGGTGCGTCCGATGGAGCCGGCGAACAGCAGATCGCCCGAGAAGAAGACCGAGGGGACTTCCTGGGTCTCGGGCATCCGGAAGGTCACCGACCCCTTCGTATGGCCCGGCGCGTGCGCGACGGAGAAGTCGAGGCCCGCCAGCTTCAGCCCCGCGCCGTCGGACAGCTCCCGCAGGTCGTCGGGCTCCCCCACCGTCAGCTCCCCCATGAGCGGCATCCCGATGGAGCGGCCGAGGGCCTTCTCGGGGTCGCTCATCATGTACCGGTCCGAGGGGTGGATCCACGCGGGCACGTCGTGCGCTCCGCAGACCGGGACGACCGAGGCGACGTGGTCGATGTGGCCGTGGGTGAGGATGACCGCGACGGGCTTGAGCCGATGCTTCTTGAGCGCGTCCTCGACTCCCTGGGCGGCCTGGTGGCCCGGGTCGATGATCACGCACTCCTCGCCTGCGGCGGGGGCGACCACGTAACAGTTGGTGCCCCAGGCCCCGGCGGGGAACCCGGCAATGAGCACGATCGTCCTTCGTTCGTCGTCCGGCGGGCGGCACCGCGGCCCCCGGCGGGGAGAACGCGGCAGATCAGAGCCTACCGGCGCTCCCGATTCCACAGGTAACCCATATACGGTACGGGGCACACTCTGGCGGGTACCGCACGCGGTCCCATGAGAAGGGGAGAGAACCCGGTGGTCAGCAACGAGCAGCGGCGGCGGCAGCTCGCCCGGGAGAAGATGGCGCGCCAGCACGAGCGGCGGCAGGCGGCGCGGCGCAAGGCGCGGATGCGCAACGCGGTGATCGCGGGAGCGCTCGCGGTGGTCGTGGCGGGCGGCGCGGTCTCGTACGCGGCGGGCGCCTTCGACAGCGACTCGGAGGACAGGGCCGGCGCCAAGCCCTCCAGCACGCCCAAGGACCCGTGCAAGGGGGCGGCGCCGGGCAAGGTGAAGCCGCTGAGCTTCAAGAAGGAGCCGGCGCTCGACATCGACAAGTCCGCCGACTACACGATGAACCTCAGGACGACGTGCGGCGACATCGGCCTCGGCCTCGACGCCGCGAAGGCCCCGCACACCGTCAACTCCTTCAACTTCCTGGTCAACAAGGGCTATCTCGACCACACGAAGTGCCACCGCCTCACCACCGGCGGCATCTACGTGCTGCAGTGCGGGGACCCGAAGGGCACCGGCGAGGGCGGCCCCGGCTACTCGATCCCGGACGAGAACCTGAAGGACAAGCGCCTGAAGGGGAACGTGTATCCGGCGGGCACGGTCGCCATGGCGAACCAGTACAACGCCCAGGCGAAGAAGGGCCGGAACACCGGTGGCAGCCAGTTCTTCCTCGTGTACCAGGACAGTCAGCTGCCCCCCGACTACACACCGTTCGGGACCATCTCCGACGCGGGGATGAAGGTGCTCAAGAAGATCGCCGCCGCTGGTGAGAGCAGCGGGAAGGGCGACGGCGCCCCGAACGCGACGGTCGTCGTCGACAAGGCGACCGTCACCAAATCCTGAGTGCCGCCGGGCAAACTTCGGTCGCGCGGGATGCGGACAGCCGCCCCGCCGGTCGCCTATGTTGGCGGAGACGAAACTGTGGACGATGCCGGGGGCCCCGAGGCCCTGCGCAGGCATCATGTGGAGGAGGCGCTGTGAGCAGCGACCCGTGGGGCCGCGTCGACGAGACGGGGACCGTGTACGTGCGTACGGCCGACGGCGGCGAGCGAGTGGTCGGTTCGTGGCAGGCAGGATCTCCTGACGAGGCCCTCGCCTACTTCGAGCGCAAGTACGACGGTCTGGTCGTCGAGATCGGACTTCTCGAGCGCCGGGTGAAGACGACCGACCTGTCCGCCAAGGACGCCACGACGGCCATCGACCACCTGCGCCAGCAGGTGGACGAGGCCCATGCCGTCGGCGACCTGGCGGCCCTCGGGCAGCGGCTCGACAAGCTCGTGGAGAGCGTCGACGCCCGCCGCGAGGAGCGCAAGGTCCAAAAGGCCAAGCAGTCCGACGAGGCCCGGCACGCCAAGGAGGCCCTGGTCACCGAGGCCGAGGAGCTGGCCCAGAGCGAGCAGTGGCGGGCGGCCGGGGAGCGGCTGCGGGCGCTGGTGGACACCTGGAAGGGTCTGCCTCGGCTCGACCGCAAGTCGGACGACGAGCTGTGGCACCGCTTCTCGCACGCCCGCTCGGCGTTCTCCAAGCGCCGCAAGGCGCACTTCGCGTCGCTGGACGCGCAGCGCGAGGACGCCCGCAAGGCCAAGGAGAAGCTGGTCGGCGAGGCCGAGGCGCTGTCGAACTCGACGGACTGGGGTCCCACGGCAGCGCGCTACCGCGAGCTGATGACCGACTGGAAGGCCGCGGGCCGCGCCCAGCGCGAGCACGAGGACGACCTGTGGAACCGCTTCCGCGGCGCCCAGGACGTGTTCTTCGCGGCGCGCAGCGCGGTCTTCGCCGAGCGCGACGCCGAGCAGGGCGAGAACCTCAAACTGAAGGAGGAGCTGGCCGCCGAGGCGGAGAAGCTCGTCCCGGTGACGGACCTGAAGACGGCGCGTGCCGCCTTCCGCTCCATCAACGAGCGCTGGGAGGCCATCGGCCACGTCCCGCGGGACGCCCGCCCGAAGGTCGAGGGCCGGATGCACGCGGTGGAGCGGGTCCTGCAGGAGTCCGAGGAGGCCGAGTGGCGCCGGACGAACCCGGAGGCACGCGCGCGTGCCGCGGGTCTGACCGGCCAGCTGCAGGCTGCCGTGGACAAGCTCCAGGGCCAGATCGAGACCGCTCGCGCCGCGGGCAACACCTCCAAGGCCGACAAGCTCCAGCGGGAGCTCGACGGCCGCCAGGCGCTGCTCGACCAGGCGCTGAAGGGCCTGCACGAGTTCGGCGGCTGAGCCTCACGTCCTGTGACGGCCCGGAGCGCTTTGCCGCGCTCCGGGCCGTCGTGCGTCTACCGGGTGGCGCTGTGGTCGTACTCGGAGATGTCCAGGGCGTGCTTGAGGACTTCGCACGCCTCGATGTGGTTGCCGGACTCCTGGAGCAGTTCGGCAGGGCGGCGGCAGACGAGCACGGCCTCCGGCCCGTACATCTTGTGGACGCGCTGGAAGGCGGACTCCAGGATCTCGATGGCTTCCTTGTTCTGTCCGGTCTCGGCGAGCAGTTCGGACAACTCCAGCTGTACGGCGAGGAGTTCGCCGGAGGTGTCGGTGATCTGTTCCTCCAGGGCGAGGCGCAGGACCGGCAGCGCGTCCTTGACGGCGCCCTCGGCACGCAACAGCCGGGCGAGGTTGAGGCCGGTGGCGACCATCGCGGCGCGCACGTCGGCCCGCAGGACGGGTCCGGCCGGGGCGCTCTGCGCAGACCGGGCCCGGTTGCGGGCCAGGGGCAGCCGGCCGACCCCGTTCTCCTGCGCACGTTGCGGCAGGGGCCGGTTCTTGGCGCGCAGCCGCTCGTCCAGGACGCGGTAGAGCGTCTCCAGGTCGATGAGTTCGGGGCCGTCCTGTACGCCGTCCCGCAGGATCCCGAGCAGCTCCCCGGTGAAGGCGGTGTGGCGCTCGCCGTCCGGGGCGAGCGCCACCCGGTCGCGCGGCGATGCCGTGAGGACGTACGCGCCGTCGACGGCCGCCTGTGCCGCCAGCATGTCGTCGCCGCCCAGGGCGCGCGCCGCCCGGCCGCTGAAGCAGCAGTCCAGGATGACGATCTTGCGGCGGGCCCGCGAGGCCCGCAGGGCCGCGCGCAGATGCTGGTAGGCGACGGCGGTGTAGCCCATGCTCTCCCGGGACTCGCCCAGGGCCAGGTACAGATCGGCGGACTCGGTGTCGCGCATGCCGTGCCCGGAGTAGTACACGAGCAGGGTGTCCGACGCCTCGTCGCCCGCCCGGTGGACGGGGTCGAGCATGGCGGGCGCACTCGGCGGGTCCGCGACGACGGTGCAGTGCTGTACCGGCAGCCCCCACACGGTGGCGTCGCACAGCTCGCCCGCCAGGTCCACCAGGTTCGTCTCGACCGCGGCGAGCTGGGGAAGGTGGCGGTAGGAGGCCGTGCCGATCAGGACGGCGCGCGACAGGCTCGGATCAGGCAGCGCCGCCATCGCGCTCCCCGTCCCGGGCCGCGGGGGCCGGCTGCTGGTCCAGGAGTTCCACCACGCGCCGCAGCGTCTCGGCGTCCCGGGCTCCCTCCGGGGTCACCTCGACGCGCAGCTCTCCCCGGCTGAGGACGAGCGCGGGTGCGCGGTTCCTCGCCAGCTGCCATTGGAGTACGGAGACGACCAGCGACGCGGTGGACAGGCAGCTCGCGAGGGCGAGTTGCAGGATGTCGAAGCCCCCGCCCATCCGGCCGGCGACCGGTGCCGCCGAGGCGGTGACCTCGCCGCGCACCGCACCCGTGAGCGTCTCGTCCTCGCGCAGCCAGCGCAGCAGGGAACGCAGGGCGTCCTCGGTGTCCGCGCCCCGGTCCGCAGGTGCCAGCTCCACCAGGACGTCAGTCACGTGCGGCTCCTTTGCGCCGATCGACGTACTTGTTCACCCGGGCCAGGAGCTCCAGGGCCTCGCGCCCCGCGTCCAGCCTGGCCAGACATACAGCTTGCCAGTACTGGCTCGTCAGCGTGGTCGGATGGTCGGGACCGAGCCGGGCGACGCAGACGGGCACGATGGCCGCCAACATCCGTGCGGCCGAGTCCAGTTCCCCCCGCTGGACGAGGTTGACCGCCTCCCGCTGGCGGGACAGGGCGGTCTCCCGGGACATGCTGCCGAGCACCATGCGCCGGGTGTTGTCGCTGAGGGTCGGCGGACCCACGGCACCGGGGAGCAGGGACGGGGCGGGTTCGGCGGCCGACGCGGCGTCCCCGGCCCGCGGGGCCGGCACCGTCGCCTCGTCCCATGCGTACTCGGGTCCCTTCCGCAGCCGTACGCCCCGGGCCATCCGTACGGCCTCGTCGCGCTGGAGCGTGGCAAGGCGGCCGCTCACGACCTCCTGGCCGCCGGCGGACAGCGTCCCGATCGCCTCCACCACCTCGGCCGCGTCGCGCGGCCGCTCCGCGGGGTCCTGCGCGCACAGACCGTCGACCAGCCGGGCCAGTTCGGGGAGCAGACCGGGAGAGCGGCCGGACAGGCGCGGGATGCCGGCACCCAGCGCCCGCTCCACGACGGCCCCGACATCGACCGCGGGGCCGAGCGGGCTCTCCCCCGTGAGCATGAAGTACATGCAGGCCCCGAGCCCGTACAGGTCGGCGGGCACGTCCGCGCGTGCGCCCTTCATGGCTTCCGGCGCCATGAACTGCGGGGAGCCGAGCACCACCCCGGTCGCCGTGATCGCCTGCTCGCCCGCGAGGCGGGCCAGGCCGAAGTCGTGCAGCACGACGCGGCCGTCGCGGGTCAGGCTGACGTTCGATGGCTTGATGTCCCGGTGCATCACCCCGGCCTTGTGCGCGGCGGAGAGCGCCTTGGCCATGCTCAGGCCGATCCAGCACACGGCCGGCACCGGCAACTCGCCCGTGGCCGACACGAGGTGGGCGAGGTTGCGCCCGTCGAGGATCTGCGTCACCAGGTACGCGACCCCCCGGTGCACCCCACTGTCGTACAGCGTGATGACCCCGGGGTGCTCGATCCTCGCCATCGCGCGGGCCTCGCGCCGGAACCTGTCGAGCTCCTCGCCGCCCGGTTCCATGCCCCCGACGCCGGTCAGGAGCTTCACCGCGACCCGGCGCCCCAGTTGCGTGTCCTCGGCCTCGTAGACCTCGCCCATGCCGCCGCGGCCCAGGAGGCCCGTCAATCGGTAGCGTTCGTCGACCAGTTCGCCTCGCGTCATGCCTTCTCCCGTGAACCGAGCCCGGAATCAGGCTAGTTCACGGGCGGCGCGTCGACGTCACCCTGTACACGTCGTACACACCCTCCACTCCCCTGACCGCCTTGAGCACGTGCCCCAGGTGCTTGGGGTCGCCCATCTCGAAGGTGAAGCGGGAGGTCGCGACGCGGTCGCGGGAGGTCTGGACGGCCGCCGACAGGATGTTCACGTGCTGGTCCGAGAGGATGCGCGTGACGTCCGACAGGAGGCGCGAGCGGTCCAGTGCCTCGACCTGGATGGCGACCAGGAACACCGAGGACTGGGTGGGTGCCCACTCGACCTCCAGGATCCGCTCGGGCTCGCGGGAGAGCGAATCGACGTTCACGCAGTCGCTGCGGTGAACCGATACGCCGCTGCCGCGCGTGACGAAGCCGATGATGGGGTCGCCGGGGACGGGCGTGCAGCAGCGGGCGAGCTTGACCCACACGTCGTCGACGCCCTTGACCACGACGCCCGGGTCGGCGTTGGAGCGGCGCTTGCTGCGGCCCCGGGAAGGCGGCGCGCTCTCCGCGATGTCCTCGTTGGCGGCCTCCTCGCCGCCGAGCGCCTGGACGAGCTTCTGCACCACGGACTGGGCGGTGACGTGGCCCTCGCCGATCGCCGCGTACAGCGAGGAGATGTCGGGGTAGCGCATCTCGTGCGCGAGGGTGACCAGGGAGTCGCCCGTGAGGATGCGCTGGATCGGCAGGTTCTGCTTGCGCATGGCGCGCGCGATGGCGTCCTTGCCCTGCTCGATGGCCTCGTCGCGGCGCTCCTTGGAGAACCACGCGCGGATCTTGTTGCGCGCCCGGGGCGACTTGACGAAGCCCAGCCAGTCACGGGAGGGCCCGGCCCCCGCGGCCTTGGAGGTGAAGACCTCCACGAGGTCGCCGTTGTCCAGGGTGGATTCGAGCGGTACGAGACGGCCGTTGACCCGTGCGCCTATGGTGCGGTGACCGACCTCGGTGTGGACCGCGTAGGAGAAGTCGACCGGGGTCGCGCCCGCCGGGAGCGCTATGACGTCGCCCTTCGGCGTGAAGACGAAGACCTCGTTGCGCGACAGGTCGAAGCGCAGCGACTCCAGGAACTCGCTGGGGTCCTCGGTCTCCTTCTGCCAGTCCAGGAGCTGGCGCAGCCACGCCATGTCGTTGAGGTGGTCGTCCTTGCCACCGGTCTTCTTCGGTACGTCGGTACGCACCTTGGAGGCGCCGGCGGACGGCTCCTGCTTGTACTTCCAGTGCGCGGCGATGCCGTACTCGGCGCGGCGGTGCATGTCGAACGTGCGGATCTGGAGCTCGACGGGCTTGCCGCTGGGGCCGATGACCGTCGTGTGCAGCGACTGGTACATGTTGAACTTCGGCATCGCGATGTAGTCCTTGAACCGGCCGGGGACCGGGTTCCATCGCGCGTGGACGGTGCCGAGGGCGGCATAGCAGTCGCGGACCGTGTCGACGAGGACGCGGATGCCCACCAGGTCGTAGATCTCGGCGAAGTCGCGGCCTCGCACGATCATCTTCTGGTAGACGCTGTAGTAGTGCTTGGGGCGGCCCGTGACGGTCGCCTTGATGCGAGCGGCGCGCAGGTCGGCCTGGACCTCGTCGGTCACTATGGCCAGGTACTCGTCGCGCTTGGGCGCGCGCTCGGCCACCAGGCGCACGATCTCGTCGTACATCTTGGGGTAGAGGATCGCGAAGGCGAGGTCCTCCAGCTCCCACTTGATGGTGTTCATGCCCAGGCGGTGCGCCAGCGGAGCGTAGATCTCCAGCGTCTCGCGGGCCTTCTTCTCCTGCTTCTCGCGCTTGAGGTACCGCATGGTGCGCATGTTGTGCAGGCGGTCGGCGAGCTTGATGACCAGGACGCGGGGGTCCTTGGCCATGGCGACGACCATCTTGCGCACGGTCTCGGCCTGCGCGGCCTCGCCGAACTTGACCTTGTCCAGCTTGGTGACGCCGTCGACGAGCAGGGCGACCTGGTCGCCGAAGTCGCGCTTGAGGGTGTCCAGGCCGTACTCGGTGTCCTCGACGGTGTCGTGAAGCAGCCCGGCCATGAGCGTGGCCGGGTCCATGCCCAGCTCGGCGAGGATGGTCGTCACGGCCAGCGGGTGCGTGATGTACGGGTCGCCGCTCTTGCGCTTCTGGCCGCGGTGCCAGCGCTCGGCGACCTGGTAGGCCCGCTCGATCTGGCGGAGCGTGGACGTCTCGATCTTGGGGTCGTTGCTGCGGACGATGCGCAGCAGGGGCTCCAGGACCGGGTTGTACGGGTTGGAGCGCTGGACGCCGAGCCGGGCGAGCCGGGCCCGCACGCGGTTCGAGGAACCGGTGCGCGCGGGCTGGCCCGCGGCGGGCCGGATCGCGGGGGCCGTCGGATGGTGGTCCGCGGGCGGCTTGGGACGGGGCTGCTCGGCCGGTTTGTCGCCCCGAGAGACCTCTCCCTGGGCGCGCTGCGCGGACGTGCCGCCCTGTGTGCCGTCTGTCTTCTTCGCGGGCGCGGCGGGGCCCGCCGAGGCCTCCTTGCCCTTCTGGGCGGCCTTGGCGGCGGTGAGTGGCTGGGACTCGTCTGGCAAGAGCGCTCCCTGTGCGCGATCGGGGTCCCCCGGACAGGCCCCGAAGAGCCCATGGTATCGATCCTGGGCCGTCCGCTCCCATTCGGCCGGTGAGACGGCTCTGTACAGGAGGAACGTGTGGGGCGGGCGCCGGATTCCCCGCGCCCGCCCCACACGTCGCCCGACCGTCCCGATCCGGGCCCGCGGACCCTGCGGGCGCCCGGCCCGGACACCGTCCAGAGCGTGAACCGGCCGAAACGACGACGGGCGCCCCGGTGCGGACCGGGACGCCCGTCGTGCTGTCCTGCGAGCCGCTGTGCCGCGGGCCGCTCAGACGGTGATCAGGGTCTCCAGCGGCGCCCCTCGCAGGGCGGGCTCCAGCTTCTGGCGACCGTCGAGGAACCCGAGCTCCATGAGGACGGCGACACCCGCCACCTCGGCGCCCGTGCGCCGGACGAGGTCCAGCGACGCCGCCGCGGTGCCGCCGGTGGCGAGGACGTCGTCGATGACCATGACGCGGTCGCCCGCGGCCAGGTCATCGGCGTGCACCTCGATCTCGGCGCTGCCGTACTCCAGGTCGTAGCTCTGCTTGAGCGTCGCCCCGGGGAGCTTGCCCGCCTTGCGTACGGGGATGAAGCCGAGCCCTGCACGGAGCGCCACCGGAGCGCCGAGGATGAAGCCGCGGGCCTCCAGACCGACGATCTTCGTGGCGCCGTGCCGCACGCTGAGGCCGGCCAGCGTGTCCGTGAGCGCGCCGAACGCGACCGGGTCCGCCAGGAGCGGGGTGATGTCCTTGAACATCACGCCCGGCACCGGGTAGTCCGGGACGTCACGGATGCGGCTGAGCAGCAGCTCCGTGACGCCGGCGAGCTCGGTCATCGGCGCTTCCCCGACGGGCGGCCCTTGCCGCGGTTGCGCGAGGCGGGCTGCGCACGGGGGCCGACGACCGCGGGAGCCGCGTCCCCGGCCATCTCGTCCTCGGGTCCCTCGTCCGCGGGCTCCGGCGCCTCCGTGGAGTCGCCCTTGGCCGCGGCCGCCGCGCGCTTGGCGAGCACCCGCTTCTTGAGGGCCTTCATCTGCGGCTCGCGCTCCTTGAAGTCGGCGACGAGCGGCGTGGCGATGAAGATCGAGGAGTACGCACCGGCCGCGAGGCCGACGAACAGCGACAGCGAGATGTCGTTGAGCATGCCCGCGCCCAGGACACCGCCACCGATGAACAGCAGGCCCGCCACCGGCAGCAGCGCGACGACCGTGGTGTTGATGGAACGCACCAGGGTGCCGTTGATGCTGCGGTTGGCGAGTTCGCTGTAGGTGTACTTGGTCTGCTTGGTGATGTCCTTCGACTGCTCCTTCAAGCTGTCGAAGACCACCACCGTGTCGTAGAGCGAGTAACCCAGGATGGTGAGCAGACCGATCACCGTGCCCGGGGTGACCTCGAAGCCGACCAGGGCGTACACACCCACGGTGATCGTGATGTCGTGGATGAGCGCGATCAGTGCCGCCAGGGCCATGCGCCACTCGAAGGCGATGGCCAGATAGACCACCACCAGGACCATGAAGATCGCCAGGCCCTGCCAGGCCTTGCTGGCGATCTGCTCGCCCCAGCTGGGGCCGACGAGGTCGGCGTCGATGTCGCCGGCCTTGACGTCGAGGTCCGTCGCCAGCGACTTCTTGATCTGGTCGGACTTGTCGATGTCGACGCCCGCGATCTGGATGCGGAGCTTGTCGCCGCCCAGTTTCTGGACGATCGCGTCGTGACCGGACGCCTTCTCCGCGGCCTCCTCGGCCTGGGAGACGGAGGCGCTGGTCTTGGGGGTGCTGAAGACCGCGCCGCCCTCGAACTCGATGCCCATGTTCAGGCCGCGCACCGCCAGGCCGACGATGGCCGTGATGGTGATCAGGATCGAGACGGCGTACCAGATCTTGCGCTTGCCGACGAAGTCGTAGCCGACCTCACCGCGGTAGAGCCTGGCGCCGAGATCGCCGAGCTTCGACATCTCACGCCTCCTTCGGGTCGACAGGGCCAGCAGCGGGGGGAGTGACACGGCGGGACCGGCGCAGCGGGGGCTTGGCGCCGAGCCGCTTGGGGTCGAGGCCGGACCACTTGTGGCCGCTCGCGAAGAACTTCTTGCGGGCCATCAGCGTCATCAGCGGCTTGGTGAAGAAGAACACCACCACGACGTCGAGCAGTGTGGTCAGGCCGAGGGTGAACGCGAAGCCCTGCACCTTGCCGACCGTGACGACGAAGAGCACGGCGGCGGCGAGGAACGACACGAAGTCGGAGACCAGGATGGTGCGCCGGGCGCGCGGCCAGGCCCGCTCGACGGCGGGACGCAGCGTGCGGCCCTCGCGGACCTCGTCCCGTACGCGTTCGAAGAACACGATGAACGAGTCCGCCGTGATGCCGATCGCGACGATCGCACCGCAGACCGCGGGCAGGTTCAGCGCGAACTTGATGGTCGGGCCGAGCAGCGTCATGATCGTGTACGTCAGCGCGGCGGAGACCAGGAGGCTCGCGATGGCGATGAGCGACAGGCCGCGGTAGTAGGCCACCAGGTAGATGATGACCAGCGCGAGGCCGATGGCGCCCGCGATCAGACCCGCCTGGAGCTGCTCGCCGCCGAGGGCCGGGCTGACCGTGGTGACGCTCTGCTCGTGGAAGGTGAGCGGCAGGGCGCCGTAGGAGAGGACGTTCGCCAGGTCCTTCGCGGACTCCTGGTTGAAGCTGCCGGAGATCTCCGCGTTCGAGTTCAGGGTCGTGTTGACGCTGGGCGCCGAGACGACGTCACCGTCGAGGACGATCGCGAACTGGTTCTGCGGGGGCTGCTGCTTCGAGAGCTTGCTGGTGACCTCGGAGAACTTCTTCGAACCGCCCTTGGTGAACTCCATGTTGACGACCCAGGCGCCGGTCTCCTGCCTGATGGTCGCCTGCGCCTTGTCGACGTCCTTGCCGTTCACCTCGGCCGGGCCGAGGATGAACTTGTCCCAGGTCTTGCCGTCGGGGCTCTTGCCGCAGGCGACCGTGGGATCGGACGGCTTGACGCCCTGTCCGGCCTCGACACGGGCCTTCTTGTCCGTGCAGTCGAGCTTGGTGAACTTCTCCTGCAGCTTGGCCGTGGCGGGGTCCGGGGTCGGCGTGTCGTCCTTCTTGCCGCCCTTGTCCGTGGCCTTGTCCGAAGGGGTGGGGTCGGCCTTCAGGGCTTCGCTGACGGGGCGGCCCTGGGGTGACGGGGAAGAGCTGGGGGAGGTCGCTCCGTCGGTGGCCTTGTCCTTGCCCTTGTCCTTCTCCTTCTCCTTGTCCGTGCCGGACGAGGAGCTGGGGGACGGATCGGGCGTGGGCGCGCCGCTGGTCTGCGTGATCACCGGACGGAAGTAGAGCTGAGCGGTCGTACCGACCTGCTCGCGCGCCTGCTTCTCGTTCGTCCCCTTGGGGATGTTGACGATGATGTTCTTGTCGCCCTGGGTCTGAACCTCGGCCTCGGAGACACCCAGACCGTTGACGCGGTTGTTGATGATGTCAACCGCGGTGTTCATGTTGGTCGGGTTGATCGCGTTCTTCTGGCCGGGCTCGTTCTTGGCCTCGAGCGTGATGCTCGTGCCGCCGGCGAGGTCGATGCCCAGGCGGGGCGTGGTGTGCCCGGAGAGGAACATTCCCCCGGTCATCGCCACGAGGGCGATCAGGATGAAGACCAGCGAGCGTCCCGGCTTGCCCGGGGCGCTCTGCCTTCGGCCCTTCTTCGGTGCTGCCACCTTCTCGTTCTCCCTGTCCAACCGCCCGGCATCCGGTCTGTCCCGGCGCTGCGGGCAGGACCGGGCGGGCGGCCATGAAGTGGTGTCGAGATTCGGCGCGAAATGCACGTGGTCCGGGGCCCGTGGTGCGCGAGCGGCGCACCCCACGGGCCCCGGTCGTGACTACTTCGCGTCGGACTCGCCGTCGGTCTTCTTCGGCTCCGCGTCGTCGGCCCCGGCGGCCGCGTCCTTCTTGCCGAGGTCGATGGGCGAGTCGGCGGAGGCGTCGGCGGGCTCGTCGGTCTTCTCGGTCAGGGAGGAGGCGTCGTCCGGGACGACGGGGGCATCCTCGTTCAGGTCGTCCTCGGTGCCGTGCACGATGCGGTTGTACTCGTCGTCGTCCAGGACGGCGCCGATCGAGTTCTTCGCGTACACCGCGTGGACACCGGGGGCCACCTCAAGGAGGACGGCTTCGTCGTGGACCTCCTTGACGGTGGCGTACATGCCCCCGATCGTGCGGATGCCGGTGCCGGGCTGCATCTCGTTGCGCATCGTGGCGGCGGCCTGCTGCTTCTTCTTGGCCGAGCGGGTCATCAGGAACATGGCCCCGATGAGCACGATGAACGGGAGGAGGGTCACGATATTCACGGGACGGAGTTTCCTTCGCACGACCGCGCAGGTAAGCGGCCATTGGGATGGGGGTGGGCACGCCACCTATAAGGGCGGCATCGGCGGAGTCTAAGCGAGTCCGCACCTAACGAACAACGCTCAGCATGGCACCGCAGTTCCTGAGGGGTCGACTCCCCGCGCCGTTCTCCCCGGCGCGCGGCGGTGCCGCGCCGACATCACGCCCCGAACAGGTCCTGTTGTCCCTTTCCGCCCGAGTGACTCGGCGGTACCAGGCCGAGGTGGGCCCAGGCCGCGGGTGTCCCGACGCGGCCGCGCGGGGTGCGGGCGAGCAGTCCCTCCCGTACGAGGAAGGGCTCCGCCACCTCCTCGACCGTCTCGCGCTCCTCCCCCACGGCGACGGCGAGCGTCGACAGGCCCACGGGCCCGCCGCCGAACAGCTTGAGCAGGGCCTCCAGGACGGCCCGGTCGAGGCGGTCGAGGCCGCGCTCGTCCACTTCGTAGACCGCGAGGGCCGCGCCCGCGATGTCCCTGTTGATGGCGCCGTCGGCCTTGACCTGGGCGTAGTCCCTGACGCGGCGCAGCAGGCGGTTGGCGATACGGGGCGTGCCGCGCGAGCGGCCCGCGATCTCCGCGGCGCCGTGCGGGTCGATCTCTACGTCCAGGAGCTGGGCGGAGCGGTGGACGACCCGCTCCAGCTCGGTGGGCTCGTAGAACTCCATGTGCGCGGTGAAGCCGAAGCGGTCGCGCAGCGGCGGGGGCAGCAGGCCCGCGCGCGTGGTGGCGCCGACGAGGGTGAAGGGCGGCAGTTCGAGCGGGATGGCCGTGGCTCCGGGGCCCTTGCCGACGATGACGTCGACGCGGAAGTCCTCCATGGCCATGTAGAGCATCTCCTCGGCGGGCCGCGACATCCGGTGGATCTCGTCGAGGAAGAGGACCTCGCCCTCCTGGAGGGAGGAGAGGATCGCCGCGAGGTCGCCCGCGTGCTGGATGGCGGGGCCGCTGGTGATGCGGATCGGGGCGCCCATCTCGGCGGCGATGATCATCGAAAGGGTGGTCTTGCCGAGGCCGGGGGCGCCCGAGAGCAGGACGTGGTCGGCGGTGGCGCCCCGCGCGCGGGCGGCGCGCAGGACCAGGTCGAGCTGTTCGCGGACCTTCTCCTGGCCGATGAACTCGCCCAGGTCCTTGGGGCGCAGGGCGGCCTCGACCGCCTGGTCCTCGCCGTCGGCGGACGCTCCGACGAGCCGCTCGGCCGCGGCGGCAGCGTCGTCGGTCGTGTCGTCCCAGTTCATGCGGTGTGCCTCGCGATGCGGTTCTAGGGGTGGCCGGCGGGTGCGTGCGGGAGGGGCTAGCGGGTGCGGTTCAGGGTCTGGAGCGCGGCCTTGAGGAGCTGGCCGACCTGCGGGGTGCCCTCGGCGGCCTCGGCCTGCGGGGTGACGGCGACGACGGCCTCGTCAGCCTCGCGCGTGGCGTACCCGAGGCCGATGAGGGCGGCGTGCAGCTGGTCGCGCCAGCCTGCGGTGACGGCCTTGCCGATCGCGGGGCCGCCGGTGCCCAGGGGCTCGCCGAGGCGGTCCTTGTACTCGAGGAGGAGCTTCTGGGCGCCCTTCTTGCCGATGCCCGGCACGGCGGTGAGCGCCTTCTCGTCACCGGTGGAGACCGCGCGGCGCAGGGCGTCCGGGCTGTGCACGGCGAGCATGGCCTGGGCCAGGCGCGGGCCGACACCGCTAGCGGTCTGCAGGAGCTCGAAGGTCTGGCGCTCGTCGTCGTCCGCGAAGCCGTAGAGGGTCAGGGAGTCCTCCCGTACGACGAGGGAGGTGGCCAGCTTGGCCTGCTGGCCGAGGCGGAGCGTGGAGAGGGTGTTCGGCGTGCACTGGACGGCCATGCCGACACCGCCGACCTCGACCACCGCGGTGTCGGGGGCGAGGGCGGCGACGGGGCCGCTGACGAAGGCGATCATCAGGTACGGCCTTTCTGTGCGGTGGGGGCTTTGGCGGTGGGGGTCTTGGTGGTGGGCGTCTTCGTCGCGGGTGTCCTGGCCGACGGGGACTGCGCGGCGTGCCGGGCCACGGCCTGCTGGAGGCGGTTCTGGGCGACGGCCTGCTGCAGGCGGTTCTGGGCGGGGGCGCGCCAGATGTGACAGATGGCCAGCGCCAGGGCGTCCGCGGCGTCGGCGGGCTTGGGCGGCGCGTCGAGCCGCAGGAGGCGGGTGACCATCGCGCCGACCTGCGCCTTGTCGGCGCGGCCGCTGCCGGTGACGGCGGCCTTGACCTCGCTGGGCGTGTGCAGGGCGACGGGGATGCCGCGGCGGGACGCGCAGAGCATGGCGACGGCACTCGCCTGGGCGGTGCCCATCACCGTACGGACGTTGTGCTGGCTGAACACGCGCTCCACGGCGAGGACTTCGGGGCCGTACTCGTCCAGCCACTGCTCGATGCCCTGCTCGATCGCGACGAGACGGTGGCCCAACTCGGCGTCGGGCGGGGTGCGTACGACTCCGACGCCCCGCATGGTCAGCGGGCGCCCCGCGACTCCGTCGACGACGCCGACACCGCACCGGGTGAGTCCCGGGTCGACCCCCATCACACGCACGTAGCCCCTCCCATCGCCTGTCCGTGCAGGTTATCGGGTCCCTCTGACAACGCGACGGGCCGACGGGGGTGTGTCCCGTCGGCCCGTTCGTGCGCCAAGGGGCGCGGGGTCCGCGTCGTGGGGCGGCTGCGCCGCGGGGCGCGGGCGAGCACGGACGGCGCGGGGCCGTCGGATCGCGGAAGCCCGGCGGACGCCTACGCGTCGACCTGCGCCATGACCTCGTCGGAGACGTCGAAGTTGGCGAAGACGTTCTGCACGTCGTCGCTGTCCTCCAGGGCGTCGATCAGCTTGAAGATCTTGCGGGCGCCCTCCTCGTCCAGCTCGACCTGCATGGTCGGGACGAAGTTGGCGTCGGCCGAGTCGTACTCGATGCCGGCCTCCTGGAGCGCGGTGCGGACCGCGACCATGTCGGTGGCCTCGGAGAGGACCTCGAAGGACTCGCCGAGGTCGTTGACCTCTTCGGCACCGGCGTCGAGGACCGCGCCCAGGACGTCGTCCTCGGACAGCTCGCCCTTGGGGACGATCACCACGCCCTTGCGGTTGAACAGGTACGAGACCGAGCCCGGGTCGGCCATCGAGCCGCCGTTGCGCGTCATGGCGACGCGCACGTCCGAGGCGGCGCGGTTGCGGTTGTCGGTGAGGCACTCGATGAGCACCGCGACACCGTTCGGGCCGTAACCCTCGTACATGATCGTCTCGTAGTCGGCGCCACCGGCTTCGAGACCGGCACCGCGCTTGACCGCGGAGTCGATGTTCTTGTTCGGAACCGAGCTCTTCTTGGCCTTCTGGATGGCGTCGAAGAGGGTCGGGTTACCCGAGATGTCGGCGCCGCCCGTGCGGGCCGCGACCTCGATGTTCTTGATCATCTTCGCGAAGAGCTTGCCGCGCTTGGCGTCGATCACGGCCTTCTTGTGCTTCGTCGTAGCCCATTTAGAGTGGCCGGACATCTGCCTGTCTCCTTCGCGTTACCCAACCTGTACGAACTCCCCCCGGGTCTCGACGGCCTGGGGGGTACCCCGGGAGATCCTACAAGGATCCCGCGCGCGGGTTACCCCGCGCCATCTCCACGAACAGAGCGTGGACCCGGTGGTCGCCGGTCAGCTCCGGATGGAACGACGTGGCGAGCGCGTTGCCCTGGCGCACGGCGACGATGTGGCCCTCGTGCTCGGCGAGTACCTCGACCTCGGCGCCGACCGACTCGACCCACGGCGCCCGAATGAAGACACCCTCCACAGGGGCCCCTTCGACACCCTTGACGTCGACGGCCGCCTCGAACGACTCGTTCTGCCGGCCGAAGGCGTTGCGCCGCACGATCATGTCGATGCCGCCCAGCGTCTCCTGGCCCGAACGCGGGTCGAGGATCTTGTCGGCGAGCATGATCAGGCCCGCGCAGGTGCCGTAGACGGGCATACCGTCCCGCACGCGCGCGCGAAGGGGCTCCAGGAGGCCGAACAGGGCGGCCAGCTTGGAGATGGTGGTGGACTCGCCGCCGGGGATGACCAGGCCGTCGACCTCGGCGAGCTCCTCGGGCCGCCGGACCGGCCTGGCCACGGCATCCGCCGCGGCCAGGGCGATCAGATGCTCCCGTACGTCTCCCTGAAGGGCGAGGACGCCCACTACGGGAGTGGTCATCACCAGCCCCGGTTCGCGTAGCGCTCGGTCTCCGGCAGGGTGTCGCAGTTGATGCCGACCATGGCCTCGCCCAGGTTGCGGGAGGCGTCGGCGATGATCTTCGGGTCGTCGAAGAAGGTGGTGGCCTTGACGATGGCGGCGGCGCGGGCGGCCGGGTCGCCGGACTTGAAGATGCCGGAGCCGACGAAGACGCCCTCGGCGCCGAGCTGGCGCATCAGGGCGGCGTCGGCCGGGGTGGCGACGCCGCCGGCGGAGAAGAGGACCACCGGGAGCTTGCCGAGCTCGGCGGTCTCCTTGACCAGCTCGTAGGGGGCGCGCAGGTCCTTGGCGGCGGCGTACAGCTCGTTGTTGTCGAAGCCGCGGAGCCTGGCGATCTCGTTCTTGATCTGGCGCAGGTGACGGACGGCCTCGACGACGTTGCCCGTGCCGGCCTCGCCCTTGGAGCGGATCATGGCCGCGCCCTCGGCGATGCGGCGCAGCGCCTCGCCCAGGTTGGTGGCGCCGCAGACGAAGGGGGTCGTGAACGCGAACTTGTCGCTGTGGTTGACCTCGTCGGCCGGGGTGAGGACCTCGGACTCGTCGATGTAGTCGACGCCGAGGGACTGCAGGACCTGGGCCTCGACGAAGTGGCCGATGCGGGACTTGGCCATGACCGGGATCGAGACGGCCTCGATGATCTCTTCGATCATGTTCGGGTCGGACATCCGCGCGACGCCGCCGTCCTTGCGGATGTCGGCGGGCACCCGCTCCAGCGCCATGACGGCCACGGCGCCGGCGTCCTCGGCTATCTTCGCCTGCTCGGCGTTGACGACGTCCATGATCACGCCGCCCTTGAGCTGCTCGGCCATGCCGCGCTTCACGCGCGCGGTGCCGGTCTCGGGGGACGGGTTGCTGCTGGAGAGGGAGCTGGACACGGAGTTGACCTCACTCGCTGAAGAGGATTTCTACAGCTCCGAGGAAACTCCCGGCCACCAGGCCACAGCAAGGGCCAATGCCTGACCGGTGGCTCATTTTTCCATTGCGTGCCTGGTCAGCGCGGTACAGCGCGCTGGGTCACACCGCTACGAAACGGCCCGGTCGGCCAGCGCCGTCGGCGGCTCGTCGTCCATCTCGAAGGCCATCGGGAACGGCGCGTGCCCGGCGAGGCGGAACCAGCGGACCGTGCGGTGCCTGCGCAGCGCCCGTGCGGCGCGCACCGCGTCGTTGTGGAAGCGCCGGGCCATCGGCACCCGGCGGACGGCCGCGGCCAGCTCGGTGGCCGCCTCGTCCCCGCCCGGGGCCTCCCGCACCGCCTCGACCTGCTGGACCTCCCCGAAGATCGCCCGCAGCGCCTGGCTGAGCTCGCTCTCGGCGACCTCGCGCTGCTCCTCCTCCGCCTGCCGGGCCGCGTGCGCGGCCTCGTAGAGCACGATCGAGGCGGCCGGGTCGAGCACTCCGGAGGTGGCCAGTTCCTGGGCGACCGAGGCGCGGCGCAGCAGTTGGGCGTCGAGGGCGGCGCGCGCCGCGTCGATGCGCGCGTGCAGCCGGTCGAGCCGGCCCGCGGTCCAGCTCAGGTAGAGGCCGATCGCGAAGAGCGCTGCCGCGATCCAGATCAGAGTCGAGGTCACGGGCCGAAAGGCTACCTTCGGGCGGGGGCGCCTCGAACCGTGGCCTCGGCCGGACCACCCGTTCGTCTTCGGGGGCTTCGCCCCCATACCCCCTGTCGCGCTGCGCGCTCGTCCTCACACGCCGGACGGGCTGATGCCCCTGGCCTCAGCCCTTCTGCGCCAGCCCGAACCGTGCCCGCAGGCCCATCCGCTCGTCCTCCGCCACCGAGGCCGCGCCGTCCGTGACCGTCTCGTACACCGCGAGGATGTCGGAGCCGACCGTCGACCAGTCGAAGCGGCGCACGTGGGCGCTGCCGCGCTCGCGCAGGCCCTCGCGGCGCTCGGGGTCGGCCAAGAGGCGTACCGCGGACTTGGCGAGGGACTCCGCGTCCTCGTTGGAGAACAGGTCCCCTGCCGCGCCCTGGTCGAGGACCTGGGCGAAGGCGTCCAGATCGCTCGCGAGCACGGGCGCGCCCGCGGACATCGCCTCGACCAGGATGATGCCGAAGCTCTCACCGCCGGTGTTCGGCGCCACGTACAGGTCGACGCTGCGCAGCAGCCGCGCCTTGTCCTCGTCGCTGACCATGCCGAGGAACTCCACCCGGGAACGGAGTTCGGCCGGGAGCGAGGCGACCGCCTCGTCCTCGTCGCCTCGGCCCGCGACCAGCAGGCGTGCGTCCGGCCGCTCGGCGAAGATCTGCGGGAGCGCCTTCATCAGCACCGGCAGGCCCTTGCGGGGCTCGTCGATGCGTCCGATGAAACCGATCGTCTCCCCCTGCCACTCGGGCTTGGGCTCGGCCTTCGCAAAGAAGTCGACGTCCACGCCGTTCGGGATGACGACGGCGTCGCCGCCGAGGTGTTCGACGAGCGTGCGGCGCGCGTACTCGCTGACCGCGATGCGCGCGCTGATCTTCTCCAGCGCGGGCTGCAGGATGGGGTACGCGGCGATCATCGCGCGGGAGCGGGGGTTGGACGTGTGGAACGTCGCGACGATCGGCCCCTGGGCGGCCCAGCAGGTGAGCAGGCCCAGCGAGGGCGAGGCGGGCTCGTGGATGTGGATGACGTCGAAGGTGCCGTCGTGCAGCCAGCGGCGCACCCGCGCGGCCGACAGGAAGCCGAAGTTGAGCCGGGCCACGGAGCCGTTGTAGGGCACGGGAACGGCCCGGCCCGCCGAGACCACGTACGACGGCAGAGGGGTCTCGTCGTCGGCCGGGGCGAGTACGGAGACCTCGTGCCCGAGGCGGATGAGGTGCTCCGCCAGATCGCGGATGTGGAACTGGACGCCGCCCGGCACGTCCCACGAGTACGGGCAGACGATGCCGATTCTCACGAGGACTCCCCCGGCCGTGCCGTGTCGGGACGGGGTTCCAGGTCGGCGAGCCACAGACGCTGCAGCATGTGCCAGTCCTCCGGGTGGTCGGCGATACCGGTGGCGAAGGCGTCGGCCAGCGCCTGCGTCATGACAGACGTCTTCTCGGCCCGGCTGCCTGTCTCGGGGACGTCGACAGGCGGGTGGACTCGACCCTTCATGACAGGAGAATCGTCGTACCAGAGCGTCACGGGAAGCAGCAGCGCGCCGGTCTGCTGGGCGAGCAGCGCGGGCCCCGCGGGCATCCGGGCGGTGTCCCCGAAGAACTTGACCTCGACCCCGGAGGACGACAGGTCGCGGTCCGAGACGAGGCAGACGAGGCCGCCGGCGCGCAGGCGGCGCGCCAGCGTGCCGAAGGCGGCGCCGCCCTCGTGCGGCAGGACCTCCATGCCGAGGCTCTCGCGGTAGGCGACGAAGCGGTCGTACAGCGTCTCGGGCTTGAGGCGCTCGGCGACCGTCGTGAAGGGGGTTTCCAGCCGGGTGGTGACCCAGGCGCCCGCGAGGTCCCAGTTGCCCAGGTGCGGCAGGGCGAGGATCACGCCGTTGCCCGCGGCGAGCCCGTCGGTGAGGTGGTGGACGTCCTTGACGTCGAAACCGTCCTTGACCCGCTCCCTGCTCCAGGACGGCAGCCGGAAGGACTCCATCCAGTAGCGCAGGTAGGAGCGCATGCCCGCCTTGGAGAGCTCGGCGAGCCGCTGCGGGCTCGCGTCGGGCACCACGCGCGCGAGGTTGGACTCCAGCCGCAGCACGCCCTTGCCTCGCCGCTTCCAGACGGTGTCGGCGATGGTCCTGCCGAGCCGTGCGGCGACCGGCTCGGGGAGCTTCTTGACGGTGCTCCAGCCGAGGCCGTACAGCGCGTCGGTGAGTCGGTCCTTCACTGCGCGGCCTCACTCTCCTGCGCACCGGCGGCGTCCGCCTCCGCGGACTCCCTGCGCACGGTCACGACACGCTGGACGAGTGTGACCATGCTGCCGAGCGCGACGGCCCACAGGGCGATCGGCAGCAGGATCTGGATGCCGGGGACGCCGAAGGCGTGCAGACCCGCGAGGCCCGCGGCGACCAGCGTGATCACCAGGCGCTCGGCGCGCTCCACCAGGCCGTTGACGGCGACGGGCAGGCCGATGGCCTCGCCGCGCGCCTTCGTGTACGAGACCACCTGGCCGCTGGCCAGACAGAAGATCGAGACGGCGCAGAGGATGTTGTTGTCGCCGGATCCGGCGTACCAGAGGGCGAGGCCTCCGAAGATCGCGCTGTCGGCCACCCGGTCGAGCGTGGAGTCCAGGAAGGCGCCCCAGCGGCTGGAGCGGCCGAGCTGGCGGGCCATGTTGCCGTCGACCAGGTCCGAGAAGACGAACAGCGTGATGACGATCGTGCCCCAGAAGAACTCTCCCCGGGGGAAGAAGACCAGCGCTCCCGCCACCACACCGGCCGTGCCGATGAAGGTGACCGCGTCGGGGCTGACCCCACGGCGGATGAGAAACGCGGCGAACGGCGTGAGGACACGCGTGAAGAATGCACGCGCGTACTTGTTCAGCATGGCCTTCCCGAGGGTTCGGTGCGCCGCGCGGCCCCGTTGGCCACCGGCTGGCCCATCGTAGTCACGCCCGTGACGGACCGGCTCGCCCCCTCACGATCGCGTACGACGTATGGACGCAGAGTGACCCGAGTGGAAAGCTCGAAAGCAGTACGGGCGCCGCAGGAGCCGCCCCGCACCCGGCCCCCGCGCGTCCGCGAGCAGCCAGCATCCCCGAGGGGGCTGAGCCTCCTCACCGTGTACGCAACCGGGAGGCCAAGGCATGGGCGACAAGGCGAACGCACACCCCGGAGCCGCCGGCAGGGCAGCATCGGCCGACCACCCCGCGTCCGTACGGAATGTGGTGCTGGTCGGCCACAGCGGATCGGGCAAGACGACTCTGGTGGAGGCCCTCGCGCTGACCGCGGGGGCGGTGAACCGGGCGGGCCGCGTGGAGGACGGCGGCACCGTCTCGGACTACGACGAGATCGAACACCGGCAGCAGCGCTCGGTGCAGTTGTCGCTGGTCCCCGTCGAATGGGGCGGCTTCAAGATCAACCTGCTCGACACCCCCGGGTACGCCGACTTCGTCGGGGAGCTGAGGGCCGGTCTGCGTGCGGCGGACGCGGCCCTTTTCGTCGTCTCGGCGGCGGAGGGCGTCGAGGGCATCACCGGGGCGACCCGCATGGTGTGGGAGGAGTGCGCGGCGGTCGGCATGCCGCGGGCCATCGTGATCACCCACCTGGAGTCCGCCCGCGCGGGCTTCACCGACATCACCCGCACCTGCGCCGAGGCGTTCGGCGCCGACGACCCCGACGCCGTGCTCCCGCTGTACCTGCCCCTCCACGGCGAGCAGGGACCGGACGGCCACGCCCCGGTGACCGGTCTGATCGGGCTGCTCTCGCGGCGGCTCCTCGACTACGCGTCCGGTGAGCGCAAGGAGTCCGAGCCCGGCGAGGACCAGCTGCCGGTGATCGAACAGGCGCGCAACACCCTCATCGAGGGGATCATCGCCGAGAGCGAGGACGAGTCCCTCATGGACCGCTATCTCGGCGGCGAGGAGATCGATTTCAAGACGCTCGTGGACGACCTGGAGCGGGCCGTGGCGCGCGGCATCTTCCATCCGGTGCTCGCCGCGGCGCCGGCGGCCGAGGGAGGCCGCCAGGGCATCGGCACGGTGGAACTCCTCGAACTGATCACGGGCGGCTTCCCCACCCCGCTCGAACACCCGGCCCCCTCGGTGACCACGCCGGACGGCCGGGCGCGCCCCGCGCTCACCTGCGACCCCGACGGCCCGCTCGCCGCCGAGGTCGTGAAGACCGCGTCCGACCCCTACGTAGGCCGGATCTCACTCGTACGCGTCTTCTCCGGCACCCTGCGCCCCGACGAGACCGTGCACGTCTCGGGGCACGGCCTGGCGGACCGCGGCCACGAGGACCACGACGTCGACGAACGCATCGGCGCCCTCTCCGCCCCCTTCGGCAAGCAGCAGCGCTCGCTGAGCCGCTGCATCGCCGGCGATCTGGCGTGCGTGGCCAAGCTGACCCGCGCGGAGACCGGCGACACCCTCTCCGCCAAGGACGACCCGCTCCTGATGGAGCCCTGGGACATGCCCGACCCACTGCTGCCGCTCGCCATCCAGGCCCACAGCAAGGCCGACGAGGACAAGCTCTCGCAGGGCCTGTCGCGGCTGGTCGCCGAGGACCCGACGATGCGGCTCGAACACAACCAGGACACCCACCAGGTGGTGCTGTGGTGCCTGGGCGAGGCGCACGCGGACGTGGCCCTGGAGCGGCTGCGCAGCCGGTACGGCGTCCAGGTGGACGTGGTGCCGTACAAGGTGGCGCTGCGCGAGACGTTCGCGGGCAAGTCCGGTGGCCGCGGCCGCCACGTGAAGCAGTCCGGCGGGCACGGCCAGTACGCGATCTGCGAGATCGAGGTCGAACCGCTGCCCGGCGGCAGCGGCATCGAGTTCGTCGACAAGGTCGTCGGTGGCGCGGTGCCGCGGCAGTTCATCCCGTCCGTGGAGAAGGGCGTGCGCGCGCAGGCGGCGAAGGGCATCGCCGCCGGGTACGCGCTCATCGACGTCCGCATCACGCTCCTGGACGGCAAGGCGCACTCGGTGGACTCCTCCGACGCCGCGTTCCAGACGGCGGGCGCGCTCGCGCTGCGCGAGGCCGCCGCCGGGGCACGGATCCATCTGCTCGAACCGGTCGCCGAAGTGCAGGTCCTGGTCGGCGACGACTACGTCGGCGCGGTGATGAGCGACCTGTCGGGCCGTCGCGGCAAGGTGGTCGGCACCGAGCAGGCGCCGGGCGGGCGCACCCTCGTACGGGCCGAGGTGCCCGAGATCGAGATCGGCCGGTACGCGGTGGACCTGCGGTCCCTCTCGCAGGGCACCGCGCGCTTCGACCGTACGTACGCACGTCACGAGCCGATGCCGCCGCAGCTCTCCGACCGGCTCCGCGAACAGGCGCACGACGCCTCGTAGTTGCCCTTCCGGCACGGACCGCCCGCCCGTTCCCGTTCGGGCGGGCGGCATTGCGCCGTCCCCTGACGGATGTCGGTGCGCCCGGATACGCTGATGACCTGATCAACGGATGTCCCGGGCGGCAACAGGTGTGCCGGACAGGGAAGTCGGGAAGAGCCGCAGCAGCGAAGGCGTCGCGGCGATGGGGGTGGCAGTGGCGGACGATGTATTCGACTTCAGGCCCGGGGCCCAGGTTCCGCTCTCGGGCGCCGCGGGACAGACGGCGGCGACGCATGCCCTGGCCTCGGCGGCGTACCGCGACGGCGATGTCGACGGCATCCTCACGGCCAACGGCGACTGGCACAAGTCCGAGGTGAAGCCCGGCCTCTGGTCGCTCTTCAAGCCGAACCTCGGCGAGGCGTTCGCGCGCACCGTGCAGGTCCGGATGCTCGGCGGCGGCCGCAGTCCGCTCATCCAGTCCTTCGGGACGGAGCCGCAGGCGATCGTCGAGCACTGCCTGGCGGCCAACCGCATCCGCAAGCAGCGCGACAGCTGGCTCACCGCCGTGATGGTGCTGTGTGGTGTGCTCTTCCTGCCGGGCCTGCTGGTCTGGCTCGTCGTCTTCACCATCAGGCGCCAGGTCGCCAAGAGCGAGAACAAGCGCGCGGGCGCGCTCGCCACCGCGGTCCTGGTCGCCGTGGGCGTACTGGCCGCGATCTTCCTCCTCAAGCTGCCCTTCGGCGGCTTCTGGGCCTGGTACCTGCGCGCGGCGATCGTCCTGCCCGTGGTCGGCTGGTTCTGGGCCAAGCAGATCGCCGAGCGCACCGCCAGGGACATGCGCGAGCGCTGGTCGAGCCTGCTCGCGGGCGGCGGCATCGGCGCCAAGATCCCCGAGGCGGTGCCCGGCAGCCCCGGCGAGACGGCGGCCGAGCAGCTCCGCCAGAGCCTGGCCAGGCTCTCCGCGGAGCAGCAGAGCAACTCCGTGTTCTACGCGGGCCCCAAGGGCATATTGGGCATGGGCACGCGCTGGGGCAGCTGGCAGCTGGCCGAGGAGCTGGTGCCCGCGGAGGAGGGCAAGGAGATCCACCCCTTCCGCAGCTGGGATGTCATACGCGCGGTGCACGACCAGCTCCGCATGCTGGAGCGCGGTCCCCTGCACACCGGCGGCTTCCCCACCCCGGACATAAAGCACTGGATCGTCTCCCCCATCGGGGAGAACGCGAAGTCGGTGGCCCGCCCCACCGGCACGGACGTCGAGGCCTTCCAGATCCGCGGCCACGAGATACAGCGCATCTGCAACGAGCAGCAGTTCGGCAGCGGCAACCGCCACTACCTGGGCGTGCAGTTCACGCTCTGGGACGGCCAGTTGGTCATCACGATGCTGATCACCGTCACCGTGCTGCACGAGACGCTGCGCATCGAGGTCACCGGCCACGCGCTCGGCCCGGTGCACTCGCTGTTCACCACGAAGCCCTCGCCCAAGACGAAGACGGTCGCCAAGCCGATCAAGTTCTGGGAGACCACCAGCCGCAACCTGCCGCTCATAGACGCCGACGAGGTCGTGCGCCTGGCGGTCCGCGCCCCCTTCACCTGGTACCCGCCGCTCCTGGACTACCTCGGCGGCAAGCTGGTGCTGCCCGAGCCCTTCGGCCTGCGGCACGCCTGGGCGGACAAGCCGTGGCGCCACCGCTTCATGGCCGACGACGCGCTGCGCGCCGCGACACCCGTGCTGCGCGTGGTGCACGCGGCCGCGATCAAGGTCCTCGACGAGAACGGCGTGAACACGGAGAAGTTCGGCGCCCGTTCCGGCTTTCTCAGCGGGGCGATCCAGGACCCGATGCCGAGGAAGGCGGACGTGTACGACGCCTGAGGGACCCGCGGCGCGCCCGGGGCCCCTGTCGGCGGGGTACGAGCTAAAGCGCCGCGGGCCAGACGTCCGCGAGCATCTTGCGGGTGTCGGCGAGCAGCTGCGGCAGGATCTTGGTGTGGCCGACCACCGGCATGAAGTTCGTGTCGCCGCCCCAGCGCGGGACGATGTGCTGGTGCAGGTGCGCGGCGATGCCGGCGCCCGCCACGGCCCCCTGGTTCATGCCGATGTTGAAGCCGTGCGCGCCGGACGCGGTGCGCAGCGCCGTCATCGCCTGCTTGGTGAGCTCGGCGAGCTCGGTCGTCTCCGCGGCCGTGAGGTCCGTGTAGTCGGCGACGTGCCGGTAGGGCACGACCATCAGGTGGCCGCCGTTGTACGGGTAGAGGTTCAGCACCGCGTACACCTGCTCGCCGCGCGCGATGACGAGCCCGTCCTCGTCGGACTTGGCCGGGATCGAGCAGAACGGACAGCCGTCGTCGGCCCCCGGCCCCGTGGGCTTGTTCTCGCCCTGGATGTACGCCATCCGGTGGGGCGTCCACAGGCGCTGGAACGCGTCCTGCGTCCCGACTCCGATCTGCTGCTCCGGCTCACTCGTCATGGGGTGCAGCATATGACTTCGCCCGTTCGGAGCGTGTCGGCGGGGCGGATACCGCGGGCCGCCCGGCGAAGCTTGGCCGATGATCGACGACAGCAGGCGGGAGCGCTGGGAGAACCGCACGGAGGTCCCGCTCACCGTGGCATCGGCGCTGTTCCTTGCGGCGTACGCGGTGCGGGTCCTGGCCCACGGGCTGTCCGCGCCCTGGCGTGACGTGTGCCTGGTGCTGACGCTCGTGGCCTGGGCGGCGTTCGCCGTGGACTACGCGGTGCGGTGGCGGATGAGCGGGCGGCGCCTCTCCTTCGTCCGCAGGCACTGGCTGGACATGGTCGTTCTCCTGCTGCCGCTGCTGCGCCCGCTGCGGTTCGTGCGCACCTACGAGACGGTCCAGCGACGGCAGGCACGGCCGCGTCTCGCGCTCCACGCGCGCGTGGCGGCCTACGCGGGCCTGTCCGCGCTCCTGCTCGGGTTCGCGGGCGCCCTTGCGGTCTACGACCAGGAGCGCGGGGCGCCGGGCGCGACGATCCGCACCTTCGGGGACGCGGTGTGGTGGACGTGCTCGACGCTGGCGACCGTGGGGTACGGGGACGTGGCCCCGGTGACGCCGCTGGGGCGGCTGGTCGCGGTGGGGCTGATGGGGTGCGGTCTCGCCCTGCTCGGCGCGGTGACCGGCTCGTTCTCGTCGTGGCTGCTGCAGACCTTCGCCCGGGAGGGCGAGACTCCCGCGGGCCGGGGCGGCGAGAGGCCCCCGGGGAGCGAATCCCCGGGGGCCTCCTGAGACGCCGTACCGCCGTACGCCGGACCGTGGGACCGTCGCCGGTCGGACGGTCCGGACGGATCAGACCTGCGCGCGGTCCTCGACGGCCTTGGTGATCTTGGCGATGGCCTCGTCGACCGGGATCCCGTTCTCCTGCGAACCGTCGCGGTAGCGGAAGGAGACGGCGCCGTTGGCCATGTCCTCGTCGCCCGCGATGATCATGAACGGGACCTTGGCCTTCTGGGCGTTGCGGATCTTCTTCTGCATGCGGTCCGAGGAGGCGTCGACCTCGACGCGCAGCCCCTGCTCCTTCGCCTTGGCGGCGAACTCCTGCAGGTAGGGCGCGTGCGCGTCACCGATCGGGATGCCGGTCGCCTGCACGGGGGCCAGCCACACCGGGAAGGCGCCCGCGTAGTGCTCGAGGAGCACCGCGAAGAACCGCTCGATGGAGCCGAAGAGCGCCCGGTGGATCATGACGGGCTGCTGCTTGCTGCCGTCGGATGCGGTGTACTCCAGGCCGAAGCGCTTGGGCTGCTGGAAGTCGACCTGGATGGTCGACATCTGCCAGGACCGGCCGATCGCGTCCTTGGCCTGCACGGAGATCTTCGGGCCGTAGTACGCGGCGCCGCCCGGGTCGGGGACCAGCGGCAGGTCCTGCTTGGCGGCCGCCTGGCGCAGCGCCTCGGTGGCCTCCTCCCACTCCGCGTCCTCGCCGATGAACTTGTCGGACTCGGGGTCGCGGGTGGAGAGCTCCAGCTCGAACTCGTTCAGGCCGTAGTCGCGCAGCAGGTCGAGGACGAAGGTCAGGAGCGAGTCGAGCTCGCCCGCCATCTGCTCCTTGGTGCAGTAGATGTGCGAGTCGTCCTGGGTGAAGCCGCGCGAGCGGGTCAGGCCGTGCACGACGCCGGACTTCTCGTAGCGGTAGACCGTGCCGAACTCGAAGAGCCGCAGCGGCAGTTCGCGGTAGGAGCGGCCGCGCGCCTTGAAGATGAGGTTGTGCATCGGGCAGTTCATCGCCTTGAGGCGGTAGTTCTGCTCGTCGAACTCGATGGCCGGGAACATGCCGTCCGAGTAGTTCGGCAGGTGACCCGAGATCTCGAAGAGGCGCTCCTTGGAGATGTGCGGGGTGTTCACGAACTCGTAGCCCGTGTCCTCGTGCCGCTTGCGGGAGTAGGTCTCCATCTCCTTGCGGATCACGCCGCCCTTGGGGTGGAAGACCGCGAGGCCCGGGCCCAGCTCCTCCGGGAAGGAGAAGAGGTCCAGCTCGGAGCCGAGCTTGCGGTGGTCGCGCTTCTCGGCCTCGGCGAGGAACTCCAGGTGCGCCTTCAGTTCGTCCTTGGAGGGCCACGCGGTGCCGTAGATCCGCTGGAGCTGCGGGTTCTTCTCGCTGCCTCGCCAGTAGGCGGCGGCGGAGCGCATCAGCTTGAAGGCGGGGATGTTCCGGGTGGTGGGCAGGTGCGGACCGCGGCAGAGGTCCTTCCAGCACAGCTCGCCGGTCTTGGCGTCGAGGTTGTCGTAGATGGTCAGCTCGCCGCCGCCCACCTCGGCGTCCGCGCCATCGGCGGCGTTCGCCGCGTTGCCCTTGAGGCCGATGAGCTCCAGCTTGTAGGGCTCGCCGGACAGCTCCTCGCGGGCGTCGTCGTCGGTGGTGACCCGGCGGGAGAACTTCTGGCCCCGCTTCTGGATCTCCTGCATCTTCTTCTCGACGCGCTTGAGGTCCTCGGGGGTGAAGGGCTCCGCGACGTCGAAGTCGTAGTAGAAGCCGTCCCGGATGGGCGGGCCGATGCCCAGCTTGGCGTCGGGGAAGAGCTCCTGCACGGCCTGCGCCATGACGTGCGCGGTCGAGTGGCGCAGGATGTTCAGACCGTCCTCGGAGGAGATCTCCACGGGCTCGACCTCGTCGCCGTCGGCCACGGCGTACGCGAGGTCCTTGAGCTCGCCGGCCACGCGCGCGGCGACGATGGTGCGCTCACCGGCGAAGAGCTCGGCCGCCGTAGTGCCCGTCGTCACCACGCGCTCTTCCCGCTCGGAATCGCGTTGGATGATCACACGGACGTCTGACACCGGTCTCTCCTAGCTGAAGGGGGTGCGGCGCCTTCCTGTGGCGCGCGCACTAGGGATCGTACCGAGCCACAGGGGCCCGCCGCGAAACGGTTGCCCGCCGCCACCGGAAGCGCCCCCTCCGATCCCGCGCCCCCGACCGGGCGCTCAGTCCGTGCTGCACGCCTCCTCAAAGAAGTCGAGGTTCTCCTGGAGCGACTTCATGAGCCGGTCGCGCTCCGCCTCGTCCACCTGCACCGGCACCACCCCGGTCGCCCCGGTGAGCCTGCGGAAGCCGCCCCTGCTCTCCAGCCGCCCGTGCACCCGGATCGGCAGCCCGACCAGATGGGCGTGGCCCGCGATGCGGTACGACTCCTCGTCCAGGATCATCCGTACGTGCGGGACGTCCGCCCCCGCGATGACCCGGATCCGCACCGTGCCGTCCCCGCGCGGCGACGGCCGCCGCAGCCGCACCACGGCCCCGGTGATCCGCACCGGCACCGACGGCTCGTCGCGCAGGTAGCGGGCGCCCGCCTCGCGCAGCGCCGTCAGGTCGCCGGGCGAGAACTCGACCGGCTCGGCACGGGCCGCGCACCCCTCGGGCACCCCGGCACCCGGCGCCCACTCCACCGCGACACGGGCCCCTTCCGTGCCGCGCACCAGCGCCACGAGCGCCTCGGTCAGCTCGTGGCTCACGCCGGCCTCGACCGCGCCGTCGAAGGCGTCCATGCCGCCGGTGGCGCGCCGGTAGTCGACGGCCTCCCGGGCGGCGTGCAGCGCCTGGTGCAGCCGGACGGCGAGCGGCCGCCCCGCCGCGACGGGCACGAAGGCGGTGAGCCGTCGGCCGCCGGTCGCGGGCCCCACCAGGACGTTGTCCAGGGACGCCGCGGCGGGTCCGCGGTGGCGCGCGCCGTAGTACCCGGCGCGGCCGCGCGCGGCGAGTGCCCCGGCGAGGAGCATCTGCCGCGCGGCGGAGCGCAGCTGTTCCTCGGCGGGCCAGGTCGCGGTGTCCGCGGGCCCCACCGGCACGTCGCGCCACCAGTGGATCTCGTCGCTGGGCACGGCGAGCCCGACGAGGACGTCACGCGCGGCGGGCGAGGCGCTGCGGGACAGGGCGAGGAGCGCCTCGCCGATCAGGTCCTCGCAGTCGGGGAAGGCGCGGCTCTCCGGCACGAGCAGGCTGGTGCCGGCGCCGCCGGGGCCCGGCGGTGTCCACCGGGCGTAACGGCCGGGGGTGCCGCCGCGCCGCTGCCAGCCGTGCCGGGCCAGCAGCGCGCCGAGCACGGCGGGGTCGACGAGGGAGGGTTCGGGCGGCGGGGACCACTGGCCGACGGCCGGGTCGGGGTGCGGGTGCACGGGAGCGGCCGGCTCGTCGTGCTCGAAGGGGCGGTGCATCAGGGTCTCCCTCCCGTCCCGACGCGGGTCATGATCTCGCAGAGCGCTCGGTCGTCGAAGATCCGCGAGGTCGCCACGCGCACGGTGGTCCTGCGCCGGCCGGTCACGGGGTGTCCGGCGAGGTTGGTCCAGTAGCAGCAGTGCCGCAGGTCGAGCCGGTCGTGACCGGCACGCAGCCAGTCGTCCTGCGAGCGGGGCACGAGCATCACGACCAGGATCTTGTGGACCGAGACCGGGGTGCGCGCGAGCTTCTCCAGGTGCGCGTTGTCGAGCGTGAACGAGAAGGCGGGGCCTGCCGGTTGCGGCGGTATCTGGTACGTGCACTTCAGCTGGACCTTGATGGTGACCTCGTCGTCGACCGTGTGTCCCGGGGCGCTGTGGCTGACGTGCCAGTCGATGCCGTTGTCCGGGAAGGGCTGCGAGAGCGAGCACCCCGCGGCGGCCGCCACGGCGTGCAGGTATCCCACCTGAAGGGTCTCCATGCAGGCGGTGGTGGCGAGTGTGCCGCGCGGCGGTGCGATCCGCTCGGGCAGCAGCCCACCCTGTTCGGGCTGCGCGAGCGCCATGTCCAACAAGCCTTCCGGGAAAGGTGCTTACCCAAAGGGGCTTCCCACTCGGGCCGTCCGTTCCACAGCCCGGTACCTCTGTTGTCTCCGGGCCGCGTACAGCGCAAACGGCCCGGGTATCACCAGCGTGGGCAGGGGACCGAACGTCATCTGCCGGAACTGAACGAGGAGTTGCGTCACTATGACGTGCTGGTACGAGGGCCCCTTGGCCGCATTCGACACCGAAACCACGGGCGTGGACGTCGAGACCGACCGGATCGTGTCGGCCTCCGTCGTCGTCCAGCAGGGCGCGGGCACCCGGCCGCGCATCACCCGATGGCTGGTGAATCCGGGCGTACCCGTGCCCGAGTCCGCCACCGCGATACACGGACTGACGGAGGAACACCTGCAGCGCACCGGCCGCTGGCCGGCGCCGGTGATGGAGGAGATAGCACGCGATCTGGCCGAGCAGGGCGCGGCGGGCCGGCCGATCGTGGTGATGAACGCGCCGTTCGATCTGACCATCCTGGACCGGGAGTTGCGCAGGCACCGCGCATCCTCGCTGAGCCGCTACACGGAGGGCTCGTCGTTGTGCGTGATCGATCCCCGGGTCCTGGACAAACAGCTGGACCGCTACCGCAAGGGCCGCCGCACGCTCACCGACCTGTGCGCGCACTACGAGGTGGAGCTGTCCGAGGCCCACGACGCGGCGGCGGACGCGCAGGCCGCCCTCGATGTCGTACGGGCCGTCGGGCGGCGTTTCGCGTCGCGCCTCGAACGCCTGTCACCGGGCGAGCTGCATTCGCTGCAGGCCGTCTGGCACGCGGCGCAGGCGCGCGGTCTGCAGGCGTGGTTCGCGAAGAGTGGCACTCCCGAGATCGTGGATCCGGCGTGGCCGCTGCGTCCCGAACTCCCGGCGGCCGCCTGAGCGTCGACGGCACGCGCGCCGGTCCGGCATCGCGCACCCGGATGGCGCGAGCCGGAAACGGGCATGAAAAAACCGGTCCGCCTGCTGACGGACCGGTATTCTCCGGGTGGGCGATACTGGGTTCGAACCAGTGACCTCTTCGGTGTGAACGAAGCGCTCTCCCACTGAGCTAATCGCCCGGGAACGCACCGAACAATACAGGTCCGGGCACCGTTCCTTCAAACCGCTTTCAGATGCGCCGCGAGGCCGCGCCGCCCGGCGCGCATCATCAGCGCGTGGTTGAGCAGGAACAGTGGGCGGCCGGGGACGGCGAGGCGCCGCATCAGGGGCCTGCGCACGTCGACCTCCTGGTCGTAGAGGGCCCGCGTCCCGTCGGGCGCGGGCGTCACCGTCCAGCGGGCCCAGCCGTCCAGGTCCCCGGTCATGGAGATCTCCAGGACCCCGGCCGCGGGGTCGCGGCGCCGCTCGCGCGCGGTGACGACCAGGTCGTACGGGAGCAGGGAGCGGAAGCGGGCGATGCCGGTGTGCTCGTCGAGCGGGGTCATCTCGCGCACCTGCGGCCACCACGACGGATAGTCCTCGGCCCGCTCCAGGGCGGCGAAGACGTCGGCGGGCGCGCCGGGCAGATCCCAGACGCTGCGGAAGCGGTAGTGGCACCAGTCCATGGAGGGCAGTCTGCCCGACGCCCGGCATCCGATCTGAGTACGTCCTGAGTATCCGCACCGATGCCGTGCGCTGTGCCGCGGAGCACACTCCACGGACATGACGAACATTCCACCCCCGGCCGAGGAGCTCCGCGTCCTCGACTGGGAGTTGCGCCAACTGGAGGCGCGCAGGACGCAGTTGCTGCAGCGCCGGGCCTGGCTGCTCACCGCCCTGCGCGCGGCGGGGCCGGCCGGGACTCCCCCTCGTCCGGCCGGCCCGCCCGCCCCCGGCGCCGCGCCGCCCGGCGCACAGAACGTCCTGCTCACCCTGGGCGGGATCCTCCTGACCTTCGCGGCGATCGCCTTCACGGTGGTGAGCTGGGGCCACTTGGGCATCGGCGGCCGCAGCGCGGTCCTCGGCGCGGTCACGGTGGCGGCGCTCGGCGTGCCCGCGCTCCTGCTGCGCCGTTCGCTGCGGTCGACGGCGGAGGCCGTGGCGGCCCTGGCGCTCGCGCTGACGGTCCTCGACGCGTACGCGCTGCGCCATCTCGCGCTCTCCGGCACGGACCCCCTCGGTTACGCGGCGGCGGCCTCCGCGACGCTCGCCGCGCTGTGGGCGGGGTACGGCCTGCTCCTCGGCGCGCTGCGGGTGCCGCTGCCGACGGCGGTGGCGACGGCGCAGCTCCCGCTGGTCCTCTGGGCGGGCGCCGCGGACGCGGGTGAGCACGCGATGACGGCGGCGCTGCTCGTGACGGCCGCCTTCGACACCGCGCTGGCGCTGTGGGCGGGGGTGCGTTCCGTCCGGATCGCCGGCGCGGCCGGTGCCTGCCTGCTGGGGCTGTGGGGTGCGGCGGGTGCCGGCCGGCTGTCCGCGCAGGCCACCGACCCGAGCGGGGCGGCGCGCGCGGGCATGCTGCTGCTGTTCGCCGCCGCGATCGCGCTGGCGGCGGCGTGGTGGGCGAAGACTTCTGGGATCGGGACGGGTGCGGCGGCCGCCGGCGGCCTGCTCGTGGTGGTCGCGGCCGGCGGGGTGCCGCGGACCGCGCTCCCCGACGTCTGGGCGGTGCCGGTCCACCTGGCGTGCGGAATCGCGCTGTTGGCACTCGTCCGCGCCTCGCTGCCGGGACCGCTGCGGCGCGGGCTCGCCGCCGCGTCGGCCGTGACGCAGGGCGTGGCGGTGCTGTGGGCCCTGCCCGTCGCGGTGCTCGCGCTGCTCGGCCCGGCGGGCCTGGCCACCCGGGTCTGGTCGGGGGCGCCGTCGGACGCCCGGGACGCCCTGCCGGCCGCACCGCCCCTGCCGCACCCGGCCCTGGCCCCGCTGGTCCTCGCGGTCGTCGCCGTCGTCCTGTGCACGGCGACCGGCTTCCCGCGGGCGGCGATGGGCGTACCGGGCGAGGCCGTCCGTCGCGCGGCCCGCCGTGCCGCGCCGGTGCTCGCCTGGGCCGCCGCCGTGGCGCTGCCGGCCGCGCTCCGGCTGCCCTACGTCGCCGGGGTGTCAGCACAGGTCCTGGTGGTCGCGGCCCTGCTCGTCGTCGCGGCGCGCGCCACGTCCGCGCCGGTGGCCCTGACCGCCTCGGCCCTCGCGGCGGTGACCTCGGTGAGCGTCGCGTTCCTCTCGCTCGCCACCACCACGACCACCCTCACCACGCTCGGCGCGCTCACGGCGCTCCACCTCGCGGCCTGCGTGCCCGTGGCGCGGAGCGCGGCACCCGCACCGGGCGCGGCGGCGCTCGCCGTCTGCCCCGCCCTCGCCCACGCCACCGCGCTGACCTGCGCGGCCGGTGCCGCGTGGGGTCTGGACGCGGCACAGCTCGGGCTGCTCGCCCTCATCGTCCCGGCTCTTGCCGCGCTCGCCGCGGCCCGTCTCGGCGGGCACGCCCTGACGCTGCCCGTCGAGATCATGGGAGCCGCGTCCGGGGCCGTCGCCGTCGCCCTCACCGCGGCCGACCCGCCCCTGCTCGCCCTGGCCCTGTCGCTCGCCGGGCTGATCGCGTCGGGCACGGCGCTGCGGGCGGACCGCCGCCGCGCCGGATACGCGGCCGTCGCGCTGTTCGTCCTGTCGAGCTGGGTCCGCCTCGCCTCCTGGGAAGTGTCGGACCCGGAGGCGTACACCCTGCCGGTGACCGTCCCCGCGCTGTTCCTCGGGCTGCTGCGACGCCGCCGCGACCCCGAGACCTCCACGTGGTCGGCGTACGGCCCCGGTCTCGCGGCGACGCTGCTGCCGAGCCTGGTCGCGGCCTGGAGCGACCCTTACTGGCAGCGGCCGCTGCTGCTCGGCACCGCGGCCCTCGCCCTGACGCTCGCCGGCGCCCGTCACCGGCTGCGCGCCCCGCTCGCCCTGGGCGGCGCGGTCCTCACACTGGACGCGCTGCACGAACTGGCCCCGTACGTCGTGCAGGTGGTGGGTGTGCTGCCCCGCTGGCTGCCGCCCGCGCTGGCGGGCCTGCTGCTCCTCGTGGTCGGCGCCACCTACGAACAACGACTGCGCGATGCACGCCGGTTCCGGAATGCGCTCCACCGAATGCACTGATTCCCGAAGCGCCGGCAGATCGCATCAGCGCGGCAGCCATCTGTGGACCCGTCAATTCCCTTGAAAGGCGCGGGTAATACGAGAACGGCCCGGAGGCTTGAAAAGCCTCCGGGCCGTAATCCGGGGTGGGCGATACTGGGTTCGAACCAGTGACCTCTTCGGTGTGAACGAAGCGCTCTCCCACTGAGCTAATCGCCCCGGGCGCATGGAGAACATTACCGCATGTCAGCGGGTGCTCGGGACCGCCCCGGAGCCGGCCGGCTCACTCCTTGATGTCCCACGGCATGGTGATGCCGAACTTCCACACGTAGATGCCGACGAGCACCGCGATGATCACGAGACCGATCGTCGTCAGGATGATGTTGCGGCGGCGCACCTTGGGGTCGAGCGCGCGCTGCGCGGCCTCGGTGACCTTGCGCTTCGTCCAGCGGAGCACCAGCTGGGCCCAGACGAACTCGGTCGCCCAGATCGCCATGCCGCCGAAGATCACCAGCCAGCCCGGGCCCGGCAGGGGCAGCATGATGATGCCCGCGACGACGACCGCGAGACCCACGATGAACACGCCGACCTGCCAGCTCAGGTGCAGCGCCCTGCGGGACTGGACGAACCCCGGCGCCCGAGAGCCGAGCGGCTGTTCGGACTTGACACCGGCGGCCGGTTCCGTGACCTCCGCCGGCTCGTTACTCCCCGTATTCATGCGGCCAAACCCTACCGGACGGAAACCCGTCACCGGAATGGGCGCACGGGTGGAGGGGGCAACCCGCCATACGGGGCACCTAAAGACACGCAAAACCCTCAGAGGGGTTTACAACGGCACCGTAGGTGGCATGTCGATTTCGCCGACGTGCGAATCCCCGAGCGCACACTGAGCGAAAGGCCCTGGCGCTTATGAACACCACGGTCAGCTGCGAGCTGCACCTGCGCCTCGTTGTGTCGAGCGAGTCCTCACTGCCTGTACCCGCAGGACTGCGGTATGACACGGCCGATCCCTATGCCGTGCACGCCACCTTCCACACCGGAGCCGAGGAAACCGTCGAGTGGGTTTTCGCCCGCGATCTCCTCGCCGAGGGCCTCCACCGGCCCACCGGCACCGGCGACGTCCGAGTCTGGCCGTCCCGGAGCCACGGTCAGGGCGTCGTCTGCATCGCCCTGAGCTCACCGGAGGGCGAGGCTCTGCTCGAGGCCCCGGCGCGGGCCCTGGAATCCTTCCTGAAGCGAACGGACGCAGCCGTGCCACCCGGCACGGAACACCGCCATTTCGATCTCGACACGGAGCTCTCACACATTCTGGCCGAGAGTTAACCGCTACCGGCGCGTCGAGAACCACACACGCCGTCCGACTCGGGGCGACGGCGCGGGCAGTCACGACACAACGAGACAAGGCGAGCAGATACAGACACCGGCGCCGGGGGGGGGGGGGGGTTGTGGGGGGGGGGGGGGGGGGTTGCTCCTGGGGGGGGGGTGGATCTCACCACACCCCCTGGTGGGGGTGC
>NZ_JBVIXD010000007.1:194432-242285 GCF_055593965.1 Streptomyces sp. NPDC040622
ACCCCCCCCCCCCCCCCCCCCCCCCCCCCCCCCCCCCCCCCCCCCCCCCCCCCTCCCGCCCCCCCCCCCCCCCCCCCCCCCCCCCCCCCCCCCCCCCCCGCCGGTGCGTCCTGCGGGGAAGCGGCTAGCATCGGCCAGCATCGGCGGGCATGGGCCCGACCCCCAGGCCAGGGAGCGCATCGTGCTGATCACCCACGACACCCGGTGTTCCCTCGACGCCGTGGTCGATCTGGTGAACACCGCACCGGAGACGAACGGCACCGACGGGCTCGCGGACGTGACGGCCCTCGGCGCGTTCGTACGAAGCCACGACGTGAGCGATGTCGGCGTGCTCTCGGAAGGGGACCTCGCCGACGTCCACCGCATCCGCGGGCGCTTCGGCGAGGTCTTCGCCAATCCCGAACCTCAGGCGGCATCCGCGATCATCAACGACCTGATCGCGGCGGCGGGCACCACGCCCCGGCTCACCGACCACGACGGCTACGACTGGCACATCCACTACTTCGCGCCCGGCGCGTCCGTCGCGGACCACCTGGCGGCCGACTGCGGGATGGCGCTGGCCTTCTTCGTGGTCGCGGGCGAGCAGGAACGGCTGCGCCGCTGCGAGGCTCCCGACTGCCGGCACGCCTTCGTCGACCTCTCGCGGAACCGCTCGCGCCGCTACTGCGACAGCCGCACCTGCGGCAACCGTCTGCACGTCGCCGCCTACCGTGCCCGCCGCAGGGAGGCCGCGGGCCAGGCGTGAGGTGCGCCCCGCCGCGCGGACCCCGGGACCCCGGGCCCCCTAGAGCAGCAGCAGGTCGTGCAGCGAGGCCAGCAGGATCAGCGTGCCGATCACCGTCAGAAAGATCATCAGGGGTGGCTGGGAGAGGGCGAAGAGGCAGCCCTGCCGTTCTTCCTCGTCGCCGGTGGGCCGCTCCGCTTCGCCGTCGGTGACGGGCCGCTCTACGTCGGCAGGTCGTCGCTCATGGGCCGGTGCCGCGGGTCCGCCGTCGTCCGGCGGGGCCGCATCGCCCTCTGTGGTGGTGTCCAGCATCTCGCGGTGATGATGACGCAGCTCCGGGGCCTTCGCCGACCAACACGCCCGGTCGGAGCGGGAGTTCGCCGGATTCCGTGAACAGGCAAAAGTGCAGCGTCCGGCGCGTTCCGTCCCTGACTCACCGGCGTGTCCCCCCGCGAGACCCGGCGGCACCGGCCGCACTCGAACGAGGGAGCGCTCGCGCCCGTGGAACGCGGGCGGCGGTTGACTGCGAGGACTGCGAGGACTGCGAGGACGAGTGTCCGAGCGGCGCGAGGGCTTTCCGTCAGATGCCGTGCTTCTTCAGGATCGCCTCGATGTCGCTGAAGTCCTCGGCGGGCGCGGCTGCCCGCGGCTTCGCCGCGGGGCGACCGGCGGCCGGGCGGGCGCCCGCGCCGAGCGAGGGCGCCGAGGCCGCCGGGGCGACCGCGTCCCGCTGGGCGGCCTTCGCGGCCTTGCGCTCCTTGCGGGTGCCGCCCGTGCGCCGCTCGACCGCGCGCGTGCCCAGGAACATGAGCCAGGCCGCGCCGAGCACGCCGAAACCGACCCACGCCTTGAGGCTGAACGCCGTGTCGGCCGCCCAGCCGACCACGCCCGTCAGGACCAGACCTATCGGGACCAGGGAGTAGGCGGCGAGGCGGGCCGCGGAGAGGAAACGCTTGCGGTAGGCCGTGACCGCGGCGATGCCCAGCCCGGCCGCGGATACGGCGGAACAGACGGTCTCGGCAATCATCCGGTCCTCCAGGCATGCAGGCGTACGTCGGGAAAAGACGCTGTCGTCCCTTCCATCCTGCACCGACCGGGCGCCCAGGAGCCACGTCCGGAGCAGACCTCAGGGAGATTTCCGGGTCATCTCGGGGTCCGGCCTCCTCCGCAGGTGCCGGTCGGCGGCGGCCCGTCCCGGGTTGGGAGGCGGGTCCGCGGGCTGGGAGACTGGCCCCATGAGCGACTCCCCCTCCGGCCTGCCCGCCCGCCCCCTCGTCCTCGACGTCTGGTGCGAGCTGCAGTGCCCCGACTGCCGTACCGCCCTCGACGACGTCCGCGCCCTGCGCGCCCGCTACGGCGACCGCGTCGAGCTGCGCCTGCGGCACTTCCCCCTCGAGAAGCACCAGCACTCCTTCGCCGCCGCCCAGGCCGCCGAGGAGGCCTTCGAGCAGGGCAAGGGCTGGCCGTACGTCGAGGCGGTGCTCGCCGGGGTCGAGGACCTCGACCGCAAGGGCGAGGCCCACCTGGTGGACACCGCCCGCGAACTCGGTCTGGACGCCGAGGAGTTCGACACCGCCCTGATCGACGGACGGCACATCCTGATCGTCGACGCCGACCAGGCCGAGGGCAAGGCGATCGGCGTCACCGGCACACCCACGTACGTCATCGGCGGCGTGCGGCTGGACGGCGGCAAGAGCCAGGAGGGCTTGCGCGCGCGCGTCGAGGAGGCCGTCGACCGACTGCTCGCGGCCGACGCCGGCTGACGACCCGCGGCCCGCGGCTAGAGCAGCGTCTTGTAAAGGTAGTACGAGGTCGGTTCGTAGCCGAGGGAGTCGTACAGGCACTGGGCCGGGGCGTTCGCCGCGAAGACGTTGAGGCCGATGCGGCCGTGCCCGGCCGCGCGGGCCTGCGTCTCCGCGGCGAGCATCAGGGAACGGCCGTGGCCGCGCCCGCGGTGCCCGGCGTCGACCTCGACGTCGAAGACGAACGCGGCGCCGTCGAGCACGGACAGCCACAGGGTGCCCACCGGGACGTCCTCGTGGGTGAGCACGCTCAGCCACGAGTCGCGCGTCGCCAGGCCGTCCGGCAGGTTGCGGGCGTGGTCGTCCTCCGACTTGGCGCGCGCCTCGGGCTCGGGGACGCCGCGGTCGATCCAGGTGTGCGCGTAGAGCTCCTTGGCGCGCGCCAGCCACGGGACGTACTCGTCCTGCGTCATCGGGCGCCACGCGGTGCCCTCGGGCAGCGCGGCCACCTCCCCGAGCGGCTTCGCCATCCGACGGCTCCGCTCCAGGTATCCGAGGGCGCCGGCCAGCCGCATCCCCGCCGCGGCCTCGGCGGGGACGGTCACCTCGATGCGCGTGCAGCCCCAGCCCCTGGCCACTTCCTCGGCGGCGAGCGCCGCCACCGTGCCGCGGCCGCGCCTGCGGTCCGGCTCCGCGATCCGCAGATCGTGGAGCCGGCAGACCCGGGGGCCGAAGACCTCGTGTGTGGCGAGACGTATCGACCCCACGGGGCGACTGTTCACGCACACGTCGTACGAGCGCGCCTTGGCGCCGTCGGCGCCCTGCTGAAGCGGCCCGGTCGGCCGCAGGGTCGTGGTCATCACTCAGGTTCTACCCGCCACGGGCCCGCAGCGTCACCGGGGTTTCCCCGGACTTACGGATCCAGGTCGTCCGCGGCCCGCTCGTCGAAGACGCGCATCGCCTTGGCGGTCACCGGGCCCGGGGCGCCGGGGAGTTGGCGGTCGTCGACGCGGTGCACGGCCTGGACGTCACGCAGCGTCGACGTCAGGAAGATCTCGTCGGCGCGGGAGAGGACGTCCAGGGGCAGATCCGTCTCGCGCGCGCCCGTCCACTCGACGGTCAGCGCGCGCGTGATGCCCGCGAGGCACCCGGAGGCGACGGGCGGGGTGTGGATCTCGCCGTCGAGCACGACGAAGACGTTGGAGCCCGTGCCCTCACAGAGCTGTCCGACGGTGTTGGCGAACAGCGCCTCCGAAGCGCCCTGTTCGTGCGCGCGGGCCAGGGCCACCACGTTCTCCGCGTACGAGGTGGTCTTCAGGCCGGTCAGCGCGCCGCGTTCGTTGCGGGTCCACGGCACCGTGATCACCGCGGTGGTGTCGGGGCGCCGCCCGGCCTCGCCGAGGGCCACGACAAGCGTCGGGCCGTGGTCGCCGCGGTCCGAACCGAGCGGCGAGAGCCCTCCGGTGTAGGTGATCCGCAGCCGGCCGAGCGGGAGCGGGTTGGCCGCCAGGACGGCGGCACAGGCGCGGCGCACCTCGTCGAGGTCCGGCTCGGGCAGCCCGAGGCCGCGCGCGGAGCGCGCGAGCCGGTCCAGGTGGCGGGTCAGGGCGAAGGGCCTGCCCTCGACCGACTTCACCGTCTCGAAGATGCCGTCGCCCACCGTCAGCCCGTGGTCGAGCACGGAGACGCGGGCGGCGTCGAGGTCCTGCAGCCCGTCATTGAGCCAGATCTTCACGTTGGGGTTCCTCCACTCGCTTCGTACGTTCCCGACGCTACCGCCAGCAGCCGTGCGGCCTTCAGCTCGGTCTCGCGCCACTCCCCCTCGGGGTCCGAGCCCCAGGTGATGCCCGCTCCGGTGCCGAAGCGCAGCATGCCCTCGGCGCGGTCGATCCAGAAGGTGCGGATGCCGACGGCGAGCTCTCCGGTGCCCCGGTCCGCGTCGACCCAGCCGATGCCGCCGCAGTACGGGCCGCGGGCAGCGGTCTCCAGTTCGTCGATGATGCGCAGCGCGCTGGTCTTCGGGGCGCCGGTGACGGAACCGGGCGGGAACGTGGCGTCGAACAGTTCGGGCCAGCCCGCGCCGGGGCGCAGCTCGCCGGCGACGGTGGAGACGAGGTGGACGAGCCCGGGGTGCTTCTCGACCACGCAGAGGTCGGGGACGGTCACCGAACCGGTGGCGCAGACGCGCCCGAGGTCGTTGCGGACGAGGTCCACGATCATGACGTTCTCGGCGTAGTCCTTCTCAAGGAGGTCGGCCTCGGTCCGTCCGGTGCCCTTGATGGGCCCCGACTCCACCGTGCGTCCCGTGCGGCGCAGGAAGAGCTCCGGGGAGGCGGTCGCCATCTCCACGCCGTGGGCGGGCAGCCGGATCGTTCCGGCGTACGGAGCGGGGTTTCCGCGCGCGAGGAGGGACGTCAGGGCGTCCACGTCGGCGTCGGAGGGGACGGGCGCGGACAGCACGCGGCAGAGGTTGGCCTGGTAGACCTCGCCCGCGGCTATGTACGCGCGCACCCGCCGCACGCCGTCCGTGTACGCGACACGGTCGAGCGACGACGTCCAGTCACCGGTGGCCGGGCCGTGCCACCCGCCCGGGACGGGCGCGGGCACGCTCTCCCGGCGCACGTCGTCGAAGCGGGCGCAGACCAGACCCCCCTCGAAGTCCCTGGACACCGCCCAGAAGCCGGCGGAGTCCAGGGCCGCGGGGTCACTGGTCACGTCGCGCAGTCGGGTGGCCACGCGACCGCCGAAGCGCGCCATGGGAGGGAGCGAGGAAGGGGATGTCAGAGGGGGGTTGTGCACGGCTGTGAGTCTATGACCGGTGTCCCGGCGGCGCCTCGGGCCGACGACAGCGCAGCACGCTGCGCAAACGCGTTTTTGTACTGGCCCAGGAATCCGCTAGAGTTCAACACGTCGCCGGGACGCGCAAGCGGACCGGGAAAGACAAGCGGACGTAGCTCAGTTGGTAGAGCGCAACCTTGCCAAGGTTGAGGTCGCCAGTTCGAACCTGGTCGTCCGCTCGCAGGAAAGTGGGGGATCTTCCCGACCCCCCGCACTCCTGGTGGAGTGGCCGAGAGGCGAGGCAACGGCCTGCAAAGCCGTCTACACGGGTTCAAATCCCGTCTCCACCTCCAAGGACGATTAGCTCAGCGGGAGAGCGCTTCCCTGACACGGAAGAGGTCACTGGTTCAATCCCAGTATCGTCCACTGGATCCTCACGAAGGTCAGCTTCACGAGGGTCGTCCCGCGCGATTAGCTCAGCGGGAGAGCGCTTCCCTGACACGGAAGAGGTCACTGGTTCAATCCCAGTATCGCGCACGCAGTACGTACCACCGCAGCACGCAGCACACGCAGGATCACCCGCGCGATTAGCTCAGCGGGAGAGCGCTTCCCTGACACGGAAGAGGTCACTGGTTCAATCCCAGTATCGCGCACCATCCGTACGAAGCCCCCGGCCGTCTCCTCGGCCGGGGGCTTCGTCGTTCCTCCGGTCAGGAGGAGAAGAGCATGTGCCCGAAGCTCTTGTGGCGCTTGTCGTGGCCGTAGTGGCCACCGTGCCCGCCGTGGCTCCCGTGGCCCCCATGGCCACCGTGCTGCGGCACGCCCCAGGCCGGGGCCTGGGCCGGGTAGCCCTGGGGGCCGGGCGGCGCGGGCGGCGGCGGAGCCTGCTGGCCGCCCCACTGCGACTCCAGGCGGGTCAGGGACTCCAGCTCGCCGTAGTCCAGGAATATCCCGCGGCAGTTGTTGCACTGCTCGATCTGGACGCCGTTTCGGTTGTACGTGTGCATCGGTGCGTGACACTTGGGGCACTGCATGGGCGGCTCAACTCCTCGCCGGTGGTGACTGCTTCGCCGGAACACTGCCCGGCTCCGGTGCGTCGCACCCTACTTCGTCGCGTCCGGCGTCAACTCGGGCGGGCGAGCGGTCACTCCGGGCATCCGGTCGCAGGCGTCGATCAAGGCCTGCTCGATCTCGTCCAGGGGGCGGCCGGCCGCGGCCGACTTGGCGATGGCCAGGGCGGCGGTCTGCACGGTCAGGGCGCGGGCCGGGACGTCCAGGGCCGCCCAGGGGTCGGCGCCGTCCGCGGGGACCGCCGGGCCGCCGGCGCTCCGGTAGGCGTCCAGGAAACGGGCCCACTCCTCCGGGGTGAGCAGGCCGCAGGCGTACCAGGCGGCGGGTCGGGCCAGGTCCCACGCGGGGTCGCCCGCGCCGAGGTCGTCGACGTCGATGAGCAGCCAGTGACCTTCGGGGGCGCGCACGAGCTGACCGAGGTGGAGGTCGCCGTGGCACAGGTGCCATGGCCCGGCCGTCGGGGCCGGGGTCTCCGCACGGGCCCAGGGCGGCAGGCCCGCCCAGGCCCGCAGGACCGGGCGCGCGGCCGGGTGCGGGCCCGCCGCGCGGAGCCGCTCGACGGCACGGGCCGCCTTGAGGGGGCCCCGCATCGGCGGGAGCGGGACCGGCAGGGCGGTGGGGGGTGTGGCGTGGAGCCGGGCGAGGAGGCGGGCGGCGGCCTCCCAGGGGGCCGCGTCGGGGTCGTCGCGGTCGACCGGGGTGCCGTACGGCCAGATGGTGACGAGGCGGACGTGCAGGGGGGTGGCGCCGGGGCTCAGGGGGCCGAGGAGGGTGCCGGGGAGGCAGGCGGCCACGTCGAGGCGTACCGCCAGCTCGGCGGGGTCCGTGTCGGGGGCGTGGGCTTTCGCGACGACATCACCGTGCCGCACGACGGTGGCGTCCGCGCGCTCGGCGAGTACGGCGTCGCCGGTCCCACAGGCGCAGGGCCCTCCGGGCAGGGGGTGGGCGGTGGCGCGGGCCTTGGCGGTCAGGGCGGGGAGGAGCGCGGGGGTCACGGGCTTCCGTAGGTCGAGAGGAGCGGGAACGGCGCGAGCCGCGAGAACGGTGAGAGCGGTGAGAGCGGTGAGGACTCTGCCGCCGAAGAGTACGGCCGCCGCGCGGGTTCGTCCGCAACCTTGACCGGTACGCGGCAGGTTCGGGGGCCTGTACGCGGCAGGTCCGGGGCCTGCCGGCCCGTGGGGCGCCGGCCGTCGCGCCTCGGGGCGCTCCACGGGCGGGGGCTAGCCGTGAAGTGCCACGACTGGCCCTGGCGCTCGCGCGCCGGGCCTCGCACCGCACAGGGCCGCTTCCTTGGCCTGTTCCAGGAGTTCGTCGCGGCCCTTGTCGCCCTGCCGCACTCCAGGAGGGGCGCGGCAGCCGGCCGGGGTGCGAGCCGTGCGGGCGACGGCGCGGCCCATCTGGGCGTGGCGGGCGGGGGCGACATGGTCGATGTATCGACATACATTCCCGGCCATGTCCTGGGGGTTGCCCGAAGCGAGACCGATGAGAGACCGCCGAGAACCGCGCAAGCGCGTCGGTGCGGGCAGCACGTCGGCCGTACCGGCCGGTGAGGGCTCGCCCGCACTCCCCCGACCTCCGCGCCAAGGGCCGGCGTCCACCCGCGGAAGCGGGCCTCATCGGCGCCCCCGAAGGACGGCGCATGGCAATGCCCGCGCAGCTCCCCAGCTGCGCGGGCATTTTGCCGTCCGCCGCACCCCCGTCCCCACGGGGTTTCATGGCCGGATGTCCCCGCCCGGACCGCTCTTCCGGGCCAGGGGCGCCGCTCAGCGCCCCAGCATCACGCCCACGGACGACGCTTGTGTGACCACTGCTTCCCAGCCGCCGAAGACGACCACGAGCAGGGCTGCCAGGGGGAGGACCATGGCCGTCGCCACCAAGGGGTGGCGCGTGCCGGACGGGCGGACGCCGAACGCGGAGAACCTGCGCCCTTGCGTGCGGATCATGGTCCGCGGTGCCGTGTCCGCCATGATTCCTCTCCTGACTATTTCGCTGTGGATCGTGCAGCGGCGAGTGTCTGACCTCGGGGGACGAGTGCTCCACCCGCCGCTTGACCTCAAATCTAGGGCTGTGAGGAGTCCGGGGCGTCATGCCTTCGTACCGATTGCCGGGCCTCCCGGAGGATGACCGACCGGCGCCCACGTACTCCCGTGGGTGGAGAAGAGGTCCTAGGACTCAGGGTCTTCCCGGAGGAGGCGGGACGCCTCGGAGGCGTCCTCCCTCGGAACCGGCTGCTCGACCAGGGCCAGCACGCGGGTCGCCATGAACCGCGCCGTGCGCACCACGGTGCCTGTGCGGGTGACTTCGCTCACTTCCACCACTCCCCTGCGGACCGCTGTCTCCACCCGCCGACCGGCCCTGCTCGCCACCACTTCGTACATCCGGGTCGTGTCACCGGCATCCACGACTATCTCCACGCGATCACCCTTCACGGGATCAATCCCCCTTCAGCGATGGATGGTTGGTGATCGGGGCCGCGCCAACGCCCCCTTTCCCCCCGTCCCCTGACCACTCTTCAAGTTTCCCATCCGGCACTGACAATCGATCGGCCCACGAGGGCGCGGCCTCTGCACGTGCCCGGCCGCGGAAACGTAAGCTGTGGCTCGTCAGACGGACCGGGTAGCGGGGATGGACATGGCGATGATGCGGCTCCGGCGCGAGGACCCGCGTGTCGTCGGCTCGTTCAGGTTGCACAGGCGCCTGGGCGCCGGCGGCATGGGGGTCGTCTATCTGGGGTCGGACCGGCGGGGGCAGCGCGTCGCCCTGAAGGTGATCCGGCCCGACCTGGCGGAGGATCAGGAGTTCCGGTCGCGGTTCGCCCGCGAGGTGTCGGCCGCCCGGCGCATCCGGGGCGGCTGTACCGCGCGGCTCGTCGCCGCCGACCTGGACGCGGACCGGCCGTGGTTCGCCACGCAGTACGTACCCGGGCCCTCGCTGCACGACAAGGTCGCCGCCGAGGGGCCGCTCACCGCGGCCGACGTGGCCGTCGTCGGATCGGCGCTGGCCGAGGGGCTCGTGGCCGTGCACGAGGCCGGTGTCGTGCACCGCGACCTCAAGCCGTCGAACATCCTGCTGTCCCCGAAGGGGCCGCGGATCATCGACTTCGGCATCGCCTGGGCCACCGGCGCCTCGACGCTGACGCACGTGGGGACAGCCGTGGGCTCACCCGGCTTCCTCGCTCCCGAACAGGTGCGCGGTGCCGCGGTCACGCCCGCCACCGACGTCTTCGCCCTCGGCGCCACGCTCGCGTACGCCGGCATGGCGGACTCACCCTTCGGGCACGGCAGTTCCGAGGTCATGCTCTACCGGGTGGTGCACGAGGAGGCGCAGCTGCACGGCGTGCCCGACGCGCTCGCGCCGCTCATCAGGGCCTGTCTCGCCAAGGACCCCGAGGAGCGGCCCAGCACGCTCCAACTCTCGCTCCGGCTGAAGGAGATCGCCGCCCGCGAGGCCCAGGGCCTCGGCGACGCCAGGCCGCCCGCGCCCCGCCAGGACCACGACCGTCCGACGGGCAGGCTCGCCGAGAGCTACGTGGACGAGCGCACCCAGCGGCGTCCCGCGCCGGGCCACACTCCCCCGCCGCGGTCGGGGCCCCCGCGGACCGGTTCGTCCCGGCCCGGCGCCTCGCGGTCCGGCTCCCGGCCCTCGGGACCCCGCAACACGACACGGTCGGGCAACAGGTCCGCCCCGCGCAGCGGCACCGGGCGTCAGGGGCCGCGTACCACCGGCACGGGCCGGCGCGGTCCCGCCAACCCGCGGCTGCTGCGGCAGCGGCTCTTCGTGTTCGTCGTCGTGACGCTGCTGGTCGCGCTGGGCATCGCCGCCGCCCAGGGCTGCCAGGGCCCCGCCCGTGGCATGGGGAGCGGCGAACCGGGCCCGCGGGACCGGGCGGTCTCCCGGCAGGTGGACGGGCGGACTGCGTCCCAGCACGTCGAAGCGGCTTTCGAGCGGCAGAAGTAGGCAGCAGGCCGACGGGGGCCGCGGGCCAGCGGGGGCCGCGGGCCGGCGGGGGCCGCGCGTCGAGGGACGCGCGGCTTTCCCTCACCGCCTGCGGCTGAACCGTGCGCTCAGGACTGCGGGCGGCCCGTCGCCACCGCGTAGAAGGCGACCGCCGCCGCCGCGCCCACGTTGAGCGAGTCCACGCCGTGGGCCATCGGGATGCGGACCCACTCGTCGGCGGCGACCAGTGCCTGGGTGGAGAGGCCGTCGCCCTCCGCGCCGAGCATCAGCGCGACGCGGTCCATGCGGTGCGGCGCCGCCTCGTCCAGGGACTTGGCCTTCTCGTCGGGGGTCAGGGCGAGGAGGTTGAAGCCGGCCTCGCGCACGCCCTCCAGGCCCTTGGGCCAGGACTCCAGGCGGGCGTAGGGGACCGAGAAGACGGCGCCCATCGACACCTTCACGGAGCGGCGGTAGAGCGGGTCCGCACAGTCCGGGGAGAGCAGGACCGCGTCCATGCCGAGCGCGGCGGCCGAGCGGAAGATCGCGCCGATGTTGGTGTGGTCGTTCACCGCCTCCATGACGACCACCCTGCGGGTCGTGGCGAGGAGCTCGTCGGCGGTGGGCAGCGGCTTGCGCTGCATGGAGGCGAGGGCGCCGCGGTGCACGTGGTAGCCGGTGACCCGCTCGGCGAGCTCGGGGCTGACCGCGTACACCGGGGCCGGGAGCTCGTCGATGACGTCGCGCATGACGTCGACCCACTTGGCCGAGAGCAGCATCGAGCGCATCTCGTAACCGGCGTCCTTGGCCCGTCTGATGACCTTCTCGCCCTCCGCGATGAACAGGCCCTCGGCAGGTTCGCGCTTGCGGCGCAGCTCGACGTCGGTCAGGCCTGTGTAGTCGCGCAGGCGCGGGTCGTCGGGGTCGTCGACGGTGATGAGATCAGCCACAGGGTGATACTGCCTTGTCCTGGGTGTGGTGCCAACGGCTCCGGACGGGTTCCGTTACCGGTGGTTACGTGCGGGGGTTTCGGGGCGGGGCGTGCGGGTGGGGCGGGTGAGTCGGGCGGGCGGGGGTCACGCGGGGCCGGCGGGACCCACCTTCACCACGTCGCCGATGACGATGACGGCCGGGGGCCGCACCTCGTGGGTGCGCACCGCGTCGGCGACCGTGCCGAGTGTCGCGTCGACGCGGCGCTGGGCGGCCGTGGTGCCCTCCTGGATCAGGGCGAGCGGGGTGTCCGCGGACTTGCCGTGGGTGATCAGGGCCTCGGCGATCTTGCCGATCTTGTCCACGCCCATCAGGATCACGAGGGTGCCGCGCAGCTTGGCCAGCGACTCCCAGTCCACCAGGGACCGCTCGTCGTCCGGCGCCACATGCCCGCTGACCACGGTGAACTCGTGGGCGACACCGCGGTGGGTGACCGGGATGCCGGCCGCCGAGGGCACGGAGATCGAGCTGGAGATGCCGGGCACGACCGTGCAGGCGATGCCCGCCTCGGCGAGCGCCTGGGCCTCCTCCATGCCGCGGCCGAAGACATAGGGGTCACCGCCCTTGAGGCGGACGACGGCCTTGCCCTGCTTGGCGTGCTCGATCAGCGCGTTGTTGATCGCTTCCTGGGCCATGTAGCGGCCGTACGGGATCTTCGCTGCGTCGATGACCTCGACGTGCGGCGGGAGCTCGTCGAGGAGGTCGCGGGGGCCGAGCCGGTCGGCGACGACCACGTCCGCGGCGGCGAGCAGGCGCCGACCCCGCACGGTGATCAGGTCGGGGTCGCCGGGGCCGCCGCCGACGAGGGCCACGCCGGGGTTCCGGGTGCGCAGGTGGGGGGCGACCAGGCTGCCGTCGCGCAGCCCCTCGACGACCGCGTCGCGGATGGCGGCCGTGCGCCGGGGGTCGCGGTCCTGGATGTCGCTGGAGAGGACCGCGACGGTGACGCCCTCGGAGCGGCCGGTGGCCGGGGTCCAGGCCGTGGCCGCCTCCGCGTCGTCGGACCGCACGCACCAGACGCGGTCCCGCTCCGCCTCCGCGGAGGCCAGGGTGTTCGCCTCGGGGTCGCTGGTGGCGATCAGGGCGTACCAGGCGCCCTGGAGGTCGCCCGCCTCGTACCTGCGCCGGGTCCAGCCGATCTCGCCCGCGTCGGCCATCGCCTCCACCGAGGGGGTCGCCGACGGCGAGACGAGGGTGATGTCCGCGCCCGCCTTGATGAGGGCCGGGAGGCGGCGCTGGGCGACCTGGCCGCCGCCGAGGACGACGACACGACGGCCGGTCAGGCGGAGGCCTACGGGGTAGGCGGGGTTTTCGGCCATGGCGGGGTGGCTCCTCGTACGGGGCGTGACGACTGCCGCTGCGACGCTGGAGCGGCCGTTTGACGTGCGGGTTCAGTATGGCCGGGGCGGGGCCGGGGTTCTCCCCCGAGCCCCGCCCCGTGCCGGCTGTGACACTCTGCGGCTGCGCCGCGTGGGGGTTTCGCCCCCGGTTCGGCTACTTCTCGGTGACGCCCGCCGAGTCGAACGTGGCCACTTCGTGCATCGCGCGGGCGGCGCTCTGGACGACCGGCAGGGCGAGGAGCGCGCCCGTGCCCTCGCCGAGGCGCAGGTCCAGGTCGACCAGCGGGCGCAGACCCAGCTTGTTCAGGGCGGCGACGTGGCCCGGCTCGGCGCTGCGGTGACCCGCGATGCAGGCCGCGAGGACCTCGGGGGCGATGGCGCGGGCGACCAGGGCGGCGGCTCCGGCGCTGACGCCGTCCAGGATCACCGGGGTGCGCAGGGACGCGCCGCCCAGGAGCAGGCCGACCATCGCCGCGTGCTCCAGGCCACCGATCGCCGCCAGGACGCCGATCGGGTCGGCCGGGTCGGGCTGGTGGAGTTCCAGGGCGCGGCGGACCACCTCGACCTTGCGGGTGTGCATCTCGTCGTTGATGCCCGTGCCGCGTCCGGTGACCTCGGCCGGGTCGGTGTCCGTGTAGACGGAGATCAGGGCCGCGGACGCGGTGGTGTTCGCGATGCCCATCTCGCCGGTGAGCAGCGCCTTGTTGCCCGCCGCCACGAGGTCGCGGGCCGTCTCGATGCCGACCTCGACGGCCGCCTTGACCTCTTCGCGGGTCAGGGCGGGACCGGTGGTCATGTCCGCCGTGCCCGCGCGCACCTTGCGGGGCAAGAGGCCGGGCGTCGCCGGGAGTTCGCAGGCCACGCCCACGTCGATGACGCAGACCTCGGCGCCGACCTGGTTGGCGAAGGCGTTGCAGACCGCGCCGCCGCCGAGGAAGTTGGCGACCATCTGCGCGGTCACCTCCTGCGGCCAGGCGGTGACGCCCTGGGCGTGCACACCGTGGTCGCCCGCGAAGATCGCGACGGCCGCGGGCTCCGGGATCGGCGGCGGGCACATCCGGGACAGGCCCGAGAGCTGCGCGGAGATGATCTCCAGCATGCCGAGCGCGCCCGGCGGCTTGGTCATGCGCTTCTGGCGCTCCCACGCCTCGCCGAGCGCCTTGGCGTCCAGCGGGCGGATGTTGGAGACGGTCTCCGCGAGCAGGTCGTGCGGGTCCTCGCCGGGCAGGGCACGGCGGCCGTACGTCTCCTCGTGGACGACCCAGGACAGCGGGCGGCGCTTGGACCAGCCGGCCTGCATCAGCTCGGGCTCGTCGGGGAACTCGTCGACGTATCCGACACAGAGGTAGGCGACCACCTCGAGGTGCTCGGGCAGGCCCAGCGCACGGACCATCTCGCGCTCGTCGAAGAAGCTGACCCAGCCGACGCCGAGGCCTTCGGCACGGGCGGCGAGCCAGAGGTTCTCCACGGCGAGAGCCGAGGAGTAGGGGGCCATCTGCGGCTGCGTGTGCCGGCCGAGGGTGTGGCGGCCGCCGCGGGTGGGGTCGGCGGTGACGACGATGTTCACCGGGGTGTCGAGGATGGCCTCGATCTTCAGTTCCTTGAACTGCTTCGCGCGGCCCTTGGGGAGGGACTTGGCGTACGCGTCGCGCTGGCGCAGCGCCAGTTCGTGCATGGTGCGCCGGGTCTCGGCGGACTTGATGACGACGAAGTCCCAGGGCTGCGAGTGGCCGACCGACGGGGCGGTGTGCGCGGCCTCGAGGACGCGGAGCAGCACCTCGTGCGGGATGGCGTCGGAGCGGAAGCCGTTGCGGATGTCGCGGCGCTCGCGCATCACGCGCAGGACGGCCTCGCGCTCGGCGTCGGCGTAGCCCGGGGCGGCGGTGCCCGGCGACGTCGCCGGCCCGTCGGGTCCGGTGCCCTCCTCCACCAGGAGCTCGGGCACCTCGGCGCCCTCGACCGGGAGGAGCTCGGGTGCTTCGGCGTCCGGCGCCCCGCCCGTCTCGGGGGCTTCCGGCGCGGCGACGGCCGCGAGGGCCTCGGGGCCCTCGGTCGTCTCGGGAGCGGGGGCGTCAGGCGCTTCGGCCATCTCGGGTGCTTCGGCCACTTCGGTCACTTCGTTCGCTTCGATCGGTTCGAACGAGATGACGTCGTCGGCCTCGTCCGGCCCTTCGGCCGGGTCGGCCGTCTCGGGGGCGGCGGGGAACTCGTTCGGAGTCGCCGCCGAGGAGACAATACGGGGCACAGCGGAGACGGCCGGGCCCTGGGGGGCCTCTCCGGCTCCGGGCACGGCCTCGCCGGCCGGGGCGGCGGGGCCGCCCTCGTCCGTCAGGACGGGCTCGCCCTCCTGGACTACCGCGTCCGCCGCCTCCGGCGCGGGAGCCGGCACGTCGGCGGACGCCGTCGGCTCGGCTCCGTCACGCGGGGCGGGGACGGTGGCGGCGGGCTGCTCGGCCTCGGACGTCCCTTCCGCGACGGCCGGGGACCCAAGGGCCGGGGAACCGGGGGCCGCGGCCTCGGCGGGCACGGCCTCGGGCGCCACGGCTTGCGCCGCGTCCACGGGCGGTACGGCGGCGGGGGCGAAGCCCGCCGGGTCGGCGGACGGGGCCTGCGCATCGGTGGGCGCGAGGCCGTCGGTGCCGGGAGCCGCGGCGTCCTGGACCGCCTGGGCCGCGTGCTCGGCCGGGACCCCGGGGGCGTCCTCGGCGGCCGGGGCCTCCTGAGGGACGATCACGGGGTGCGGCGGCGTCGGCGCCAGGTGCGGCGTGGTCGGGAGCGAGCCCTCGACCGGCACGAACTGGCCGAGGGGCGCGGGGCCTTGGGTTCCGTACTCGTCCGCGCCCCGGGGGTTCGTGGGAGCGTCGGGGTCCTGTGGGCCCTGCTGCTCGAAGTGGTGCGGCTCCGGCGCGGCGTGCCGGGCCTCGGCGGGATACCCGCCGTCCGACGCGTGGACGTCCTGGGGCACCCCGCCGGACGCGACGGGCGCGGCGTGCGCGCCGTGGACGGCGTCGGGGCCGAAGCCGGGCTGGGCGATCTCCTCGGCGGGCGGCACCTGGGCGCCGTCCCACGGCTGGGCGGAGGCGACGGCGAACGCCGGCCCGCCCACGGTGGCGGGCACGGCCTGCGCGAACGCCGGCTCCCCGGCCGGCGGGAAGTTCTGGTCCGCGGCCGGGAAGCGCTGCTCGTCCAGGGGGGCCCGGCCGGGCTCGGGGAGCCGCCCGAGGTCAGGGGCGTACTGGGCCTGCGGCTGCGGCTGCGCCTGGGCCGGCACCTGCATCTGCTGGTCCTGCGACTGCGGCTGGGCATCGGCGGGCAGTTCGGAGGGCGCCGCGTCCGTGGGCTCGGAGGCCTGAGGGGCCTGTGCAACCTGCGGGGCTTCCGCGGCTTCCGGTTCCGATGTGATGGCCGAAGCCGCTGATGCCGCCGATACGGCCGAGTCGGCTGAGGCGTCCGTGAAGCCCGGGGCACCTGCGGTGTCCGGGACGACCGTTTCTGCTGGTGCGGGGTAGGCCCCCCGCTCCGGCTGCCCTTGTGCCGACGGCTCCTGCGCCACGGGCTCCTGCCCCTGCGGCGCCCACGGCGCACCCCCCTGCGGCACGGCCTCGCCGAGCTGCGGCGTGGGCATGCCCGACTCGTCGCGCGGGATGTCGAGGTACTCGGGACCGGTCGGCGGCCCCGCGTGGCGCGCCGGCGCGGTGTGCTGCTGCGCGGGCATCGCGCCCGCGGGGCCCCGGTCGGCGAGCGAGCGCACGGGGCTGCCCATGCCGTCGGGCACGGACGGGGCCGCCGGGCCGCGGTGGAGCGGGCGCCTGGCGGGGCCCGGGTGGGAGGGGGCGGGGGTGCCGCCGGGGAGCTGGACGCCGTTCAGGTCGACCGAGCCGCTGTCGCGGCCCGAGGTCTCGTGCGGCCCCGGCTGGTGGACGGACGCGGCGGGACGCGGCTGAGCGGCGGGCGCCTGCCGGGCGGCCTGACCCGGCCCGGTCGGCCCCTGCACCCCGGTCGGCCCCTGCACGGAGGCCCCGCCCTGCGCCTGCTGCCCCTGCGGCCCGCCGTGACCGGCACCCCGGCCGTGGCCGGACGCCTGCCCCGGGAACCCCTGGGCCTGCGCCGCCTGGGCCTGTGCCTCGCTCCAGGCGCCCTGGGCGCCCGGCATCAGCAGCAGGTCGTCGTCATCGGCGGGGACGTTCTCGGAGGGGGCGGCCGGGTCGACGAAGGTATACGCACCCGGTGCGGGAACGCCCGGCTGCTGCGCCCCCATGCCCTGCACGGGCCCGGAAGGTGCACCGTTGCCTGCGCCCTCCGGCAGTCCCTCACCCGGGACCTGGCCGGTGTCGGTCATGCGTAACCCCTCGCCCATCGGTTAGTGCTTCTTCGACCGCCCCTCGGCCTTCGGCCGGGGAGGCCCCATCGCCCGGAGCGGCGCACCGACCGCCCGTCATGCTCAACGAGCGTGTGCGCCGCGCGGCACGAACCGCGCTCCGGACAACAGGCATTGTCCCTGTCGGTCCGCCGCCGCGGCAGGTTGATCGGCCACGGCCCGCTGTGGACTGCGCCACGTTGCGCGTCCAGCCGGTCATGCCGTACCACACACCACCCAAAAACGGGCGAGCTTTCCGGACATTGACCAACGAACTGCTGGGCACCCGGGTGCAGTACAACGATCGGCCAGCCTACCCCGCACCGTGCGCCGGCAGGGTCACGGGGAACGGTCGGGCAGACGCCCCGAGAGCAGGAATGCCACGGTCCGCTTCTCCTCGCGCCACACCCGTGTGTCGAGCTCGACGGACTGCAGGAGAGCGCATTCGACGACGTATCCGTGCTCGCTCAGATCCCTGCCGATCAGCTCGGCGGCGTCGCGTGTCGCGGCATGCGTCACGATGCGTTCCGGGCGGCGGTCGGCGACCGCGGAGACCACCGCGGCTCCCCCGCCGCCCACGCGTACGACATCGGGTTCGGGCAGGTCTTCGAGGACGTGCGGGGCGATGCCGTGCACGGTCTGGGCCTGGACCCCGAAGCGGCGGACGGCGGCCGTGGTGCGGCCGAGGGCGTCGGCGTCGCGGTCGACGGCGATCACGGCGGCACCGAAGCGCGCGGCCTCCGCGGTGAAGGCGCCGCTGCCGCAGCCGATGTCCCAGACGAGGTCTCCCACGCGCGGCCCCGTGCGGGCGAGTTGGGCGGCCCGCAGCCGGTCGTGCTCCCCCTCGCCGAGCCAGATGTCACCGCCGTACTCGGCCGCGGGCAGCGCCCAGCCGCGCGGGGTGGCCGCCGGTTCGCGCCCGGCGATCCAGCCGGTGTCGCGGGAGGCCGTGGCGCCGGAGCCGCCGATGACGATGACCACGTTCGGGTCGCGCCAGGCATGGTCGGCCGCGTTGTCCGAGGTGACGACGGAGACCTGCTCGCGCTCGGTGCCGAGCTCCTCACAGATCACGAAGGTGCGGTGGACGCCCTCCATGAGCAGGCCGAGCTCGGCGGGCCCCGCGCCGGGCGAGGTGAGGACGGCGACCTTCGTGTGGGCGCGGCAGACGTTCACGGCGCGGCGCAGGGTGCGGCGGTGGGCGACCACGACCTCGGCGTCGTCCCAGGGCATGCCCGCGCGGGCGAAGGCCTGGGCGACGGAGGAGACGGCGGGCACCACTTCGACCTCCAGGCCGAATTCCGGGGCGCGCAGGGTGCGGACCACGCCGAAGAAGCCGGGGTCGCCGTCGGCCAGGACGACGGCGGTGCCGCGGTGGGCGGCGATGCGGCGGGCGGCGAGGCCCACGCTGCCCAGGCGGATCCTTTCGGCACGGGCGGGGAGCTCGTCCAGTGCCAGGTGGTGGGCGGCGCCCGCCACGAGCGTCGCGGCGCTGAGCGCGGAGCGTGCCGCGGCCGTCAGCGGCGTACCGTCCCAGCCGATCACCGTGACCCGGTCGGCCATCGTCGTCTCTCTCCTGGGTTCTCGCGGGTCGTCAGTGCGGGGCGGTGGTGGCTGGTGAGGATCAACCGCGCACGCGGCCAGGGGCGAGCGTACCTGCTGGGAGCCTGCGGCGGCCGGGGCCGGGAGCCGGCCGGCCCGGCGGGACGGGCAGGGGCTCGGCCGACGGCGGGCCGCGGAGTCAGTTCCAGTCGGAGTAGGCCGAGAATCCGCTGTCGGCGAGGCTCTCGGAGACGCCTTCGAGGTCCTCGGGGAGCAGGCTCCACACGATGAGGTCGGTGCGCAGCTCGAGCCAGCCGCCGAAGGGATCGCCGCCGTTGCGCGTGCGCGCTATCCACGCGCCGCGCAGGACGCCCTCGCTGATGCAGCCGATCTTCTGCGCGACCTGCTGGGCGGCGGTGTTGTCGGCGGCGGTGCGCAGTTCTATGCGCTCGAACTTCTGGTCGTGGAAGAGCCATTGGGCGGTGGCGAGCGCCGCCTCCGACGCGTAGCCCTCGCCGCGCGCCCAGGGGGCGACGACGTAGTTCAGCTCGGTGGAGCGCACCCGCCAGTCGGTGCCGCGGAGTTGGATGATGCCGACAAGGCGCTGGGTGAGGAACTCGGTGACGGCGAGGACGATGCCGCGGCCCTCGACGCGCTCGGCGGGGGCGAGTCGGGTGATCCAGTCGAGGGCGTCGGCCTCGGTGTAGGGCTGGGGCACGGAGGTCCAGGCGGTGACGAGTTCGTCGTTCATCATCTCCGCGTACGCGGGGGCGTCCGCCTCTTCGAGAGGGCGCAGCACCAACCGCTCCGTGCTGATGGAGATGTCGGGAAGACCCGAAGGCCTCGAAGAGCCCGAAGAGCCCGGTGCGCCCGAGGAGGCTGTAGTCATGCGCCGCTCCGTAACCTTCATAGACCTGAAGGACCTTCACCTTTCGGTCTTCTGAAGTGCCCAGCATGCAGCATGCACGGGCCCAGACGCACCACGGGGTCCTCTCCCGGTGAGGGAGAGGACCCCGTGGGACACCGCGCGGGCATCGCACGCGCGGCGGGTGGTTCAGCCCGCGTCGACGGGCACGACGGACCCCTTGTACTTGTCCTCGATGAACTTCTTCACTTCGGGCGAGGTCAGCAGCTTCGCGAGCTTCCTGACCTTCGGGTCGTCCTGGTCGCCCTTCTTGACGGCGAGGACGTTGTTGTAGGGGTTGTCCTTCGGGGACTCCAAAAGGACGGCGTCCTTCTTGGGGCTGAGCCCGGCGTCGAGCGCGTAGTTGTTGTTGATGACCGCACCGCCGAGGTCGTCGAGCGAGCGCGGCAGCTGCGCCGGGTCGAGCGGCTTGACGGTGAGCTTCTTCGGGTTGGACGTGATGTCCTCGGGCGTCGCGGTGCCGCCGACGCCCTTCTTGAGCCCGATGACGCCTTCGGAGGCGAGCAGTTGGAGCGCCCGGCCCTCGTTGGTCGTGTCGTTCGGGACGCCCACGATCGCGCCCTTGGGCAGGTCGCCGACGTCCTTGACCTTCTTGCTGTACACACCCATCGGAGGCAGGTACACCTCGGTGACGGGCACCAGGTCCGTCTTCTTGGACTTGTTGAACTCCGTCAGATACGGGGTGTGCTGGTACAGGTTGGCGTCGAGGGAGCCTTCCTGGAGCGCGGTGTTCGGCGTGTTGTAGTCCGTGAACTCCCGAATCTCGAGGTCGAGTCCCTCCTTCTTCGCGAGGTCCTTCTGGATGTACGCGAGGACTTCGCCGGCCGGGGTCGGGGTGGCGCCGACGACGAGCTTGTCGCCGTTCCCCGAGCCCCCGCCGCACGCGGTGAGGCCGAGGCTCAGGGCCAGGGTCCCCGCCGCGGCGGCGATGACGGACGTACGCATGATCAGAACGCCGCGACGACGGCGCCGTCGTACTTCTCGTCGATGAACTTCTTGACCTCGGGCGAGGTGAGGAGCTTGGCGAGCTTCTTCACGCGCGGGTCGTTCTCGTCGCCCTTCTTCACCGCGAGGAAGTTGCCGTAGGGGTTGCCCTTGGCCTTCTCGGCGACGAGGGCGTCCTTGGCGGGGCTCAGCGCGGGCTTGGCCTCCAGGGCGTAGTTGCCGTTGATCACCGCGGCCTGGACGTCGCTCAGGGTGCGGGGCACCGCGGGGGCCTCGAGCTCCTTGAACTTGATGTTCTTGGGGTTCTTGGCGATGTCCTTGGGGGTGGCCGTGTAGCCGGCGCCCTTCTTGAGCTCGATGAGGCCGTTGTCCTCGAGGAGCTTGAGTGCGCGTGCCTCGTTGGTGGTGTCGTTCGGGATGGCGACGGTGGCGCCGTTCTCCAGGTCGTCGAGCTTCTTGACCTTCTTGGAGTACACGCCGAGCGGCTCCAGGTGAACCGTGGCTCCCGGGACGGGCACGATGTCCGTGCCGTTCTTCTTGTTGAAGTCGTCGAGGTACGGCTTGTGCTGGAAGTAGTTCGCGAAGACCTCACCCTGCTGAACCGCGTTGTTCGGCGTGATGTAGTCGGTGAACTCCTTCACCTCGAGGTCGAGGCCGGCCTTCTTGGCGAGGTTCTTCTGGACGTAGTCCAGGATCTCGCCCTGCGGGGTCGGGGTCGCGGCGACGACGAGCTTGCCGTCCTTGTCGCCCGCGGAGTCCTTGGAGCCGCAGGCGGAGAGCCCGAGAGTGAGGGCTCCGGCGGCGAGGACAGCGGTGGTGATCTTGGCGGTGTTACGCACGAAAAGTGCCTTTCTCCATGGGTGGTGCCGGTGGTGCAGCCCCGCGTGGGTGGCGGGGAGGTCTGCGGTGGGGCCGGATCAGCCGGTCTTGGTGGTCGACTCGGTGGCGACCTTGCCGGGCAGCGTGCCGCGCAGCGGACGGAAGAGCAGCAGCGGACCGGAGCCGCCGCCGCGCTTGTGCAGCCTGCGGGCCGCGTAGTCACCGGCGAACTGGATGATCGAGATGACCACGGCGAGGACCGCCACGGTGATCCACATCAGTTCGGTCTCGAAGCGCTGGTAGCCGTAGCGCAGGGCCAGGTCGCCCAGGCCGCCGCCGCCGACCGTGCCCGCCATCGCGGAGTAGCCGATGAGGGCGACGACCGTGGTGGTGGCACCGGAGATCAGCGAGGGCAGCGACTCCGGGACGAGGACCTTGCGCACGACGGTCCAGGTGGAGCCGCCCATCGACTGCACGGCCTCGACGAGCCCGCCGTCGACCTCACGGACCGAGGTCTCCACCAGGCGCGCGAAGAACGGGATGGCGCCGATGGCGAGCGGCACGAGGGCGGCCTCACGGCCGATGGTGGTGCCGACGACCCAGCGCGTGAAGCCCATCAGGGCGACCATCAGGATGATGAAGGGCATCGAGCGGACGATGTTCACGATCTGCCCGAGCACCTTGTTGAGCAGTGCGTTCTGCAGGAGCCCGCCGCGCTCGGTGAGGATGAGCAGGATGCCGATGGGCAGTCCGGCGACGATGGCTATCAGCGTCGACCAGCCCACCATGTAGAGGGTGTCCCAACACGCCTGCTCCAGCAGGGGCTGCATCTCCGACCAGGTCACTTGGCACCTTCCTTGACCAGCAGCGTGGTGTCCTTCGGCGTGGTCGCGGGGTCTTCGCCCGCGATGTCCACCTGCAGGCCCTGCTCGCGCAGGAAGCCGATCGGTACGACGTTCTCCTCGAAGCGGCCGGGCAGTTCGATGCGCATGCGGCCGACCTGCTTGCCCGCGACGGTGTCCATCGCGGCGCCGAGGATCGAGATGTCGATGTTGTACGTGCGCGACAGCTGGGAGATGACCGGCTGGGTCGCGGCCTCGCCGTGGAAGGTCACGTCGACGACGGTGCGGTCCTCGCCGGTGGGCTCGCCGCTGACGGGGAAGAGCGCGGCGGCGAGCTCGGAGCCGGGCGTCGCGAGCAGTTCGCTGACCGTGCCGGACTCGATGATCTGCCCGCGCTCCATCAGGGCGGCGGAGTCGCAGACGCTCTTGACGACGTCCATCTCGTGCGTGATGAGCAGGACGGTCAGGCCGAGCTGCTGGTTGAGGTCGCGCAGGAGCTGGAGGATGGAGCGGGTGGTCTCGGGGTCCAGCGCGCTGGTCGCCTCGTCGGAGAGCAGCACCTTCGGGTCGCCGGCCAGCGCGCGGGCGATGCCGACGCGCTGCTTCTGGCCGCCGGAGAGCTGGGCCGGGTAGGACCTCGCCTTGTCGGCGAGGCCGACCAGGTCGAGGAGTTCGAGGGCCTTGCGGGAGCGCTCCTGACCGCTGAGGCCGAGGATCTCCAGGGGCAGCTCGACGTTGTCCTGCACGGTGCGCGAGGACAGCAGGTTGAAGTGCTGGAAGACCATGCCGATGCGGTTGCGGGCCCGGCGCAGTTCCTTGCCCGCCCGCGGTCCGCGTCCCGCGAGGGCGGTGAGGTCCTGGCCCGCGACGGTCACGGTGCCGGAGGTGGGGCGCTCCAGGAGGTTGACGCAGCGGATCAGGGAGGATTTGCCGGCGCCGGACTGGCCGATGACGCCGTACACCTCACCCTCGCGGACGTGCAGGTCGACTCCGTCGAGGGCGGTTACTTCACGACCGCGTGAGCGGTAGACCTTGGTGAGGCCGGAAGTGGTGATCACAGGGGATTCCGTCACTGTCGAGTGCGCGGCGCGGGTGTGGCCGGGCACGGGGCATTCGTTCGGAACGCGGCACGGTTCTCGCGGTGGTGGGGCGGGGAACCGGAGGACGTGTGCGCGGGGCAGGCTCGCTTCCTACGTCGACTGTTCGACCTCGTCGAGTACGTCGGTCAGGAACGCGGCACAGCGGCTTCGCTTCGGGGCGCGAGGCTCAGAGGTGGTGCGGGGGCCCTCAGAAGGCGCACATTCGACACATACAACGAGCACCGGGCGTCGTGATCGCCTCGGTCGCAAGGGTGCGGCTGCTCGTCGTGGTCATGGTGCAAGTAAAACACGCGTGAGGTGGCCGTCCACCATCGCTGTCCGGTATACGGACAGCGCTGGGACGGCGGCGGACACGCGGGGCGGGTGGCTCAGTCGGCGAGCACGATCTCCACGCCACCCGCCGTGGCCTGCGCGGACACGGCGGAGAGGTCCTTGACCACGACGTCGGCGGAGAGCTCGGCGGCCTGGTGGGTTGTGGCCAACGCCACGGTGGTCATGCCCGCGGCCCGGCCCGCCTGGAGGCCGGCCGGCGCGTCCTCGAACACCACGCAGCGCGCGGGGTCGGCGCCGAGCTTGTCGGCCGCGAGGAGGAAGGGCGACGGGTCGGGCTTGCCGCGCGTGATGTCGTCGGCGGCGATGACGAGGCCGGGGCGGATGCCGACCTCGGCGAGGCGGGCCTCGGCCAGGGCACGGGTCGCGGAGGTCACCACGGCCCAGCGCTCGACGGGCAGGGACTCCAGGAGCTCGCGCGTGCCGGGCAGCAGCACGACGCCGCCCGCGACGTCGGAGACCTCGAGCTCCTCGATGCGGGTGACGGCCTCGGCGACCTTCTCCGGGGGCAGCAGGTCGGCGGCGATCTCGGCGGCCGGCCGGCCGTGCAGCTCCACCGCGGCGAACGCCTCGGCGGTGATCCCGTACTCCTGCGCCCACCGGGTCCAGCAGCGGTACACCGACTCCATGGAGGAGATGAGGGTGCCGTCGTTGTCGAACAGGAGCGCGTCAGCGTGGATCTTCATGGTGACCGAGCGTACGTGCCGTTCCCGGGGAGCGCGCACCGGGCGAAGGGGCGGTCGGCGAGGGCCGCGGGCCCGCCCCGGGCAGGCCCCAAGGGCCGCGCGCGGCGGGCCGAAGGGCCCGTAATAAAGTCACGGGCATGGTTGATGCCCTGACGATCGCGGTCTCCGTGGCCGCGCTCGCCCTCGCCGCCTGGTGCGGTTTCGCCGCGTACCGCGACCAGCCGACCAAGGACTGGCACTTCATCGGCATGGGCGTGGTGACCCTGCTGGCCGCCGTCCAGCTGGTCGTCGGCATCGTCCTGCTCGCGCGCGGCGAGGAGGCGGACCAAGGCACCACGATCTTCGTGTCGTACCTGCTCGGGGCCTTCGCCTGCGTGCCCGCCGCGGGCTTCATGTCGCTCGCCGAGCGCAGCCGCTGGGGCTCCCTGACGGTCGCCGCGGGCGGCGTGGTCCTCGCCGTGCTCGAAGTGCGGCTCTACGACATCTGGGAAGGCTGAGGTGGCGGTGACCGGTTCCGACGGGAACGACGCGGCGGAGCGGGACGGCTCCCCCGCGCGCCAGAAGCTGATCACGGGCCCCGGCATCCTGCTGGTGTGGCTGTACGGGGTGATGGTGGTCGGCGCCGTGTCCCGTTCGGCCGTGCAGATCTCCACGGACTTCGACAAGGCCCCGCTCGCCTACTCGCTGTCCGCGCTCGCGGGCCTCGTCTACGGCTTCATCACGTACTCGCTGGTGCGCGGCGGTTCCACGGCCCGCACGGCGGCGCTGGTGTGCTGCGCCGCCGAGCTGGTCGGGGTGCTCGGGGTGGGGACCTGGACGCTGGTGGAGCCGTCCGCCTTCCCGGACGCCACGGTGTGGTCGGACTTCGGGATGGGCTACCTCTTCATCCCGGTGATCCTGCCGGTGACCGCGATCTTCTGGCTGAACAGGGCGCGCAGGGCGAGCGCCCCCCAGGGCCGGTGAGGGGCGCGTCCCGGCGAGTGCCTACGCGCTGGTCACGAACGCGCCCGCGTCGACGTCCTTGGCGAGGGTGACGCGGGTGAGCCGCTCGTTCACCCGCTGGGTGCTCACGGCCGCGTACCCGTGCTTGCGGTAGAGCTGGAGGTTCTGCTCGCTGCGGTGGCCGGTGAAGAGCTGGAAGCACTTCGCGCCGCCCTCCGCGCCCAGCCGGCGCTCCACCGCGTCGAGGAGCCGGCCTCCCAGCCCGTGCCGCTGCATCCGGGGGTGGACGATGAGCTTGCCGATCCGCGCCGTGCCGTCGACGTCGACCGTGCCGCGCACGGAGGCCACCACCTCGTCACCGAGGCGCGCCACCAGGACGGTACCCGCGGCCATTTCCGCCCTCAGGGACGCGAGGGTCTGGGTCAGGGGTTCGATCGAGTAGTCGCCGTAGATCTCGGCCTCGCTCTGGTAGCAGAGGTACTGCAGTTTCAGGATCTGCTCGGCGGCGTCCTGGTCGTCTGCCGCCGCTGCCGAGATGGTCACGCTCATGCCCATGTGTGCATGCCTCCCGCTCACCTGCTCCACCGGTTGTCTAACGCTCCATTCCCCACGGTGCAGGAGCCGCAACCTCCGCCGCCAGCATTCTGCGCAGGCATCCCAGGCATCGGGAACGTTCCGGCCCCAGGCTCCCCTGTGACATTCCCAACTCCCCTGCGATTTCCCGATAGGTGAGGTCCTCGGGGGACAGCAGCGCGGCCATGAGACGGGGGCAGCGGCCGGGGAGTCTGCGTACCGCCGCGTGCAGGGTGCGGTGCCGGTCGGCGGTCAGGGCGCGCTCTTCGGGGCCGAGCTCGGTGTCGTCGGCGGGCTCGGACGCGTAGGCCGCCTCGTGCCGGCCCGTTCGCCGGGTGCGGCGCGCCTCGGAGCGGACGGCGCCGCGCAGCCACAGCGCCGGGTCGGCGGGCGGCCCGTCGGACTCCAGGTGTTCCAGCAGGCGCAGCCAGACGGCCTGTTCGAGGTCGCCGGGGTCCGCGCCGGAGCCGAGCGCCTCGGCGGAGGCCTCGGCGGCGAGCAGCGGGCGCAGCGTGGGGATGAGGGTGGGGACGAGGTCGTACGTCATGCACGGCGGGACGCGGCCGCCGCGCCCCGAGGTTTCCGCGGCGGCCGCCTCTCACCCCAACCGGGTCCGGGCGGCCGGCCGTTGACGCACACCGGCCGCCCGTCCGCGCGCCGGGTCAGTCCCGCGCGAAGTCCGCTGCCGCGAGCAGGGCGGTGTCGCAGTTGTCGGAGAAGATCCCGTCGATGCCCGTCTCGAAGTACGCCTTGAACGCGCCGAAGGCGTCTCCGTAGGCGTTCGGGTCGGTGCCCTTCTTGAAGTTCGTGGGCAGGAAGGTGTTCTCGTTGCGCATCGTGTACGGGTGCAGGATCAGGTCCGCCGCGTGCGCGTCCTCGACCAGCGTGGTCGGGGTGCCGAGGCTGCCGTCGGCCTTCTTGGGGATGACCAGGTCGAGGGTCGGGCCGATGCCCTGCGCGAAGCCGGACATCCACTCCAGGCCCTTGGGCTTGATCAGGTCGGCGACGGTGCGCGGGTCGCCCGCCTCGACGAAGTCCCAGGGGCGGGAGTTCGCGGTGGACAGGAGCACGACGCGGGGCGCCGAGACCAGCTTGGCCAGGCGCTGGATGCTGCCGGGCTCGAAGGACTGCAGGAAGTTCGGCGAGTTCTTCTTGTGCCGGCCGAAGCGGCGCAGGAGCTTGGCCAGCGGCTCCTCCAGGCCCAGGCCCAGCTTGCGGAAGTACGTGGGGTGCTTGGTCTCGATGTGCAGCCAGACCGGCTTGCCGCGCCTGCGCCCCTCCTTCTCCGCCCACCTCAGGACCTCTTCGAGGGTGGGCACCTCCCAGCGGCCGTCGTAGAGGGTGTTGCGCTGGCGGGTGCCGGGGATGCGCTCCTTGGCCCGCAGCGTCTTCAGCTCGGCGAGCGTGAAGTCCTCGGTGAACCAGCCGGTGAGCGAGACGCCGTCCACGGACTTGGTGGTCTTGCGGGACGCGAACTCGGGGTGCGCCGAGACGTCCGTCGTCGCGGTGATGTCGTTCTCGTGACGGCATACGAGATGGCCGTCCTTGGTGGGCACGACGTCCTGCTCGATGACGTGCGCGCCCATGTCGAGGGCGAGCTGGTACGAGCCGAGCGTGTGCTCGGGCCGGTAGCCGCTGGTGCCCCGGTGCGCGACGATCGTCGGCACCGGCAGGGACGTGTATCCGCCGTGTCCGCCGTGCCCACCGCCGTGCCGCTCGCCGGCTCTTGCCACGCCGGGCACTCCCGCCACGGCCGTGCCCGCGCCGAGGACCGCGGCCCCCAGTACCGCCCGCCGGCCCGGGCTCGTCCCCGGCTGCTGCTGACCCGACTCCTGCGTCGCCATTGGCGCTCCTCCCGATGTACTGCTGCCTTGCACCTGACAAAGCGGGACGATCGTAGGTGGCCGGGAGTGACGTGTGGGAGACCCCTGAAGGAACGGCGGGATGACGCGGCGTGGCGAGTGGGCGCACCATGGAGGTGGCAGCCCGTGTACGCAGGCCGCCACCGAGAGTGAAGTGCGCGCGTGACAAGGACCACTGGTTCGGGCCACAGCCGCCGCGCGGGGATACGGTCGCCACAAAGGAGACGCCCCCGGGCAAGGTCGTGCAAAGTCAGGTCAACACTGCGTATCGAGTGCATGAACCCGATGTGCAAATGGCGGCGGCCCGCGAGTATCGTCCTCACCTGCACTTACTCGTCGTCGACCCGTTGACACCGGAGGGCCTGTTGTCCCGTCTAGCGCTCATCAAGGCAGTGCTCGGACCGATCTTGCGCCTGATGTTCCGCCCACGGGTAGAAGGCGCCGAGAACATTCCGGGGACCGGGCCCGTCATTCTGGCCGGAAACCACCTGACGTTCATCGACTCGATGATCATGCCGCTCGTCGCCAATCGCCCCGTGTACTTCATCGGCAAGGACGAGTACGTCACCGGCAAGGGCCTCAAGGGCCGCCTCATGGCGTGGTTCTTCACGGGCGTCGGCATGATCCCGGTGGACCGCGACGGCGGGCGCGGCGGTGTCGCGGCGCTGATGACCGGACGGCGCATCCTCGACGACGGCAAGGTCTTCGGCATCTACCCCGAGGGCACGCGCTCCCCCGACGGCCGGCTGTACCGGGGCCGTACGGGCATCGCGCGGCTCACCCTGATGACCGGCGCGCCCGTCGTGCCGTTCGCGATGATCGGCACGGACAAGCTCCAGCCGGGCGGCAAGGGCCTGCCGCGTCCCGGCAAGGTGACGGTCCGCTTCGGCGAGGCGATGGAGTTCTCCCGGTACGACGGGATGGACCGCGACCGCTATGTGCTGCGCGCGGTGACGGACTCCGTGATGACGGAGGTCATGTTGCTGTCGGGCCAGGAGTACGTGGACATGTACGCGACCAAGGCGAAGGCGGCGTAGCCGCCCGGGTAACGGTTTTTCGGTGCGCCCGCACCGGTGCTGAGGGATTTTCCCCGGCGCCGGGGCGGGCGTTCCGCGCTTCCCGGCCCGGCACCGGGGCCCTCCCCTGCCGCCTGCGTGTCGACTGCGGGTCACCCGTGGCCGGCCGCGCAGTTCCCCGCGCCCCTCACCTGCCAACCCGGCGCCGTCGCCCGGACCTCGTGAGGGGCGCGGGGAACGGCGCGCTCAGCCACGATGGCCCCACAGCCGAACGACACGACCGACCACAGCGGCCCCAGGGGCGCGGGGAACTGCGCGCTCAGCCGCGGCGGGGCCCGGGCGACGGACCGCGAGGCCCCGGCGGGGGCGCGGGGCAACCTGGTGACCGCACCCCCGGCGGCGCGTCAGTGCTCCAGGCCGTCCTCGAGTTTCTGGCCCTTCAGGAGGAACCAGGCCACCGCGGCCGTCGCCAGGAGGACCGCCGCGCCGACGCCCGCCGCCAGGCGCAGGCCGTCCACGAAGGCGTCCTGGGCCGCCGTGAGCAGGACCTCCGCGTCCTTGGGCGGCAGCGCCGACACCGACTCCACCGCGCCGCCGAGTGATTCGTGCGCGGCCGACGCGACGTCGGGCGGCGTGCCGGGTGGGGCGGTGAAGTCGCGGTAGACGCCGGTGACGATGGAGCCGAGCAGGGCGATGCCGAGGGCCGCGCCCAGTTCGTACGCCGTCTCGGAGACCGCGGAGGCCGCGCCGGCCTGTTCCTTGGGGACGCTGGAGAGGATGACGTCGGCGGTCACGGTGAACGAGAAGCCCGCGCCGACACCGACGACCAGGAGCGACGCGCCGAGGAGCGGATAGCCCGTGCTCTGGCTCAGCCCCGTGAGCGCGGCGAGGGAGAGGCCCACCGCGGCGAGGCCGCCCGCGACCACGATCCGGACGGAGAAGCGCCGGGCCACTATGCCCGCGATCAGCCCCGCCGCCACCGCTCCCACCGCCGCGGGAAGTTCCGCGAGGCCCGCCTCGAACGGTCGTCTGCCCTGGACGAGTTGCAGGAACTGGGAGAGGAAGAAGACCAGGCCGGAGAGGCCGAGGACGGTCAGCAGGTCGGCGAGGACCGCCCCGGAGAAGCCGCGGTTGCGGAACAGCCGCATGTCCAGGAGCGGCGCGGCGAGCGTGAGTTGGCGGCGTACGAACCAGGTGAGCGCGGCGACGCCCACGACGGCGGACGCGGCCACGTCCCAGCGCATGCCGTGCGCGGCCGCCTCCTTGATGGCGTACACCACGGCGATCATGCCGATGAGGGAGAGCGCGACGCTGATCAGGTCCCAGGGACCGGGTGCCGGGTTCTTGGACTCGGGCAGGAACTTGATGCCGACGATCACGAGCACGGCCATCACCGGCAGGTTGATGAGGAAGACCGAGCCCCACCAGAAGTGTTCGAGCAGGAAGCCGCCGACGACGGGCCCGACGGCCGCGCCCGCGGACGCCATCGCGCCCCAGATGCCGACGGCGAGGCTGCGCTCGCGCGGGTCGTGGAAGATGTTGCGGATCAGCGCCAGCGTGGACGGCATGAGCGTCGCGCCCGCCACACCGAGCAGCGCGCGGGCGAGGATCATCAGTTCGGGGCTGGTGGCGTAGGAGTTGAGGACCGACACCGCGCCGAAGGCGACAGCTCCGGTGAGCAGCAGCTTCTTGCGGCCGATGCGGTCGCCGAGGCTGCCCATGGAGACGAGCAGTCCCGCGATGACGAAGGAGTAGACGTCGCCGATCCACAGCAGCTGGGTGCCGGAGGGCTTGAGGTCCTCGCTGATGTACGGCGTCGCCAGGCCGAGCACGGTCGCGTCGACGGCGACCAGGAGGACGGCCAGCGCGAGGACGGCGAGCGCGAGCCAGCGGCCGGGGCTGCGTTCGGCTTCCGGCGCCGCGCTGTGCCGGTGGGTGCTGGTCATGAGTCCACTCTCCGCTGTGCGCCGCCGATCAGCAGCTCGGCGATCATGTACGAGAAGTCGTTTGCGGCCACCCGGCCGTCCTGCACGGCCCAGGCGCCGGAGCCTACGAGGCCGTAGAGCGCCTCGGTCAGCCAGGCGGGCGTCAGGTCGATGCGGAACTCGCCGTTCTCCTGGCCGCGCCGGAAGAGCGCGGAGACGTGGGCGTCCAGGCGGGCCCAGCCCTCGTTCTGCTCCTCGCCCTCGAAGAGCTGGTTCTCGGTGACGAGGAAGGCGAGGAGTCCGGCGGCGGGTTCGATCTCGGCGATCAGGCGGCGCAGCGCGTCGCTCGCGCTGCCGTCGTCGATCCCGGCCCGGTCGAGGGCGGCCTCGCACTCCTGGAGGCCGAGTTCTTCGAGGGCGCGTACGAGCGCGTCGCGGCCCGCGAAGTGGCGGTGGAGGGTCGCTCTGCTGATGCCCGCGGCGCGGGCCACCTCGTCCATCGTGGCGGTGGCCTTGCGGGTGAGCAGGGCCGCGGCGCCGCGCAGGACCTGTTCGCGATCGACTGACATGAGACAAGTCTAGACCGCTTGAGACATATGCGTCTCACGCGTTCTCCGCGTCAGGTCCCGCGCGGCCCCGGCGCGGTGTCAGTTCCAGGGCAGCCGCGCGCGGCCCTCCCAGTACGCGGCCGGGTCCTGCGCGAGTCCCACGAGCCGCTCCAGCTGCCCGGCGTCCAGGTCGACGGCGGCGGCGTGCAGGTTGGAGACGAGCTGGACCGAGGTGGCCGCGCCGGACAGGACCACGCCCGCCCACGGCTCCGCGAGGAGGACGGCGAGCGCCACGGCGTCGCAGCCGAGTCCGGTCTCCTCGGCGACCTCGCGCAGCTGGGTCGGCGCGTACGGTCCCGCCAGCCGCCCGTTGGCCATGCCCTCCTTGACGAGCACGGTCAGCCCCGCGTCGTGTGCCTCGGCGAGCGCGGGGCCCGCCGAGGTCTCCAGGATGTTGTACGTCGCCTGGACGGTGCGGAAGAGCGGCTCGCCGTCGACGGTCACGGCGAGGGCCGCGCGGATCGCGGCCGCCTGTGCGGGGCCGCTCACGGAGAGGCCGACCGTGACGCCGTCGGCCGCGAGCCCGGCGAGGCGGGCGTGCAGCTCCTTGTCGGTGAGCGCGGGGCTCTCGGGCGTCACGGAGTGCACCTGGTAGAGGTCGAGCCGGTCGCCGAGCAGCTCGGCGCTCTCCGCGCGCTGGCGGTCGTACGCCGCCACGCTGTGGTCCTTGACCTCGTGCGGGCCCTCGGCGTCCGCGCTCCAGTCCGCCGTGTAGGTGTAGCCCCACTTGCTGCCGACGACGACGTCACGGATGTCGGGCCTGGCCCGCAGCCAGTCGGCGAGGAACTCCTCGGCCCTGCCGTACGAGCGCGCCACGTCGAGGTAGCGGACGCCCGAGGCGTAGGCGGCGTCGAGGAGTTCGAAGGCGCGTTCGCGCAGCGCCTCGACGCTGCGGGAGTGCGGCAGGTCGCTCTCCCGGCCCAGGGTGATGTAGCCGGGCCTGCCGACGGCGGCGAGACCGAGCCCCAGGTGCGCGGTCGGGGTCGTGGCTTCGGCCAGCCGGGCGAAGGACATCGCGGGCTCCTCGTCGTAGGGGATCTCCCCGTCAACGTAACCCGCGACGCCCTTTTGTCACCTCTGAGCGGTCACTTGTCGGCGGTCACCTGTGGACAGGCACCTGAGGACAGGCGCCTGTGACGGTCACTTGCGGGCGCCCGCCCACTCCTTCTGGACCGACAGGTCCGCCTTGACCTCGGCGAGCTGGACGGCGACGGCCGAGGGCGCGGTGCCGCCCCGGCCGCTGCGGGAGGCCAGCGCGCCCGGCACGTTCAGGACGGTGCGCACCTCGGGGGTGAGGTGCTCGGAGATCTTCGCGAACTGCTCGTCGGTGAGGTCGTCGAGCTCCTTGCCCTCGCCCTCCGCGACCTTCACGCACTCGCCCGCGACCTCGTGCGCGACACGGAACGGCACGCCCTGCTTGACCAGCCACTCGGCGATGTCGGTGGCGAGCGAGAAGCCGGCCGGGGCCAGCTCCGCCATGCGCTCGCGGTGGACGGTGAGCGTCGCCATCATGCCGGTGAAGGCGGGCAGCAGGAGCTCCAGCTGGTCGCAGGAGTCAAAGACCGGCTCCTTGTCCTCCTGAAGGTCGCGGTTGTACGCGAGCGGGAGCGCCTTGAGTGTCGCCATCAGGCCCGTGAGGTTGCCGATGAGGCGGCCCGACTTGCCGCGCGCCAGCTCGGCGATGTCCGGGTTCTTCTTCTGCGGCATGATCGAGGAGCCGGTCGAGAAGGCGTCGTGGAGGGTGACGAAGGAGAACTCCTTCGTGTTCCAGATGATGACCTCCTCGGCGATGCGGGAGAGGTTCACACCGATCATCGCGGTGATGAAGGTGAACTCCGCGACGAAGTCACGGGAGGCCGTGCCGTCGATGGAGTTGCCCACACTGCCGTGCTCGAAGCCGAGGTCCCGCGCGACCGCCTCCGGGTCGAGGCCGAGGGAGGAACCGGCCAGCGCGCCCGAGCCGTACGGCGACACGGCCGTGCGCGTGTCCCACTGCCGCAGCCGCTCCGCGTCCCGGGACAGCGACTGGACGTGCGCGAGGACGTGGTGCGCGAAGAGCACCGGCTGGGCGTGCTGCAGATGGGTGCGCCCCGGCATGGCGACGTCGGGGTGCGCCTCGGCGAGCCCCACGAGCGCGTCCTGCAGCTCGGCGAGCAGGCCGCCGATGGTCCGGGCGTGGTCGCGCAGGTACATCCGGAAGAGCGTCGCCACCTGGTCGTTGCGGGACCGGCCGGCCCGCAGCTTGCCGCCGAGGTCGGGGCCGACCCGCTCCAGCAGGCCCCGTTCCAGCGCGGTGTGGCAGTCCTCGTCGGCGACGGTGCCGACGAACGAGCCGTCGGCCACGTCGGCCTCCAGGCGGTCGAGCCCGGCGAGCATGCCGCTCAGCTCGTCCTCGGTGAGCAGGCCCGCCGTGTGGAGCACGCGCGCGTGGGCGCGGGATCCGGCGATGTCGTACGGCGCGAGGCGCCAGTCGAAGTGGACCGAGGCCGACAGCTTCGCCAGGGCCTCTGCGGGCCCGTCGGCGAACCGTCCGCCCCAGAGCCGGACGTCACCGCCGTTGTTGCTGCTCACTGCACGTGCTCCTCAAGGCTGTTGCGGGAAATGCGGGGGCGCTGGATGCCGGCCGGGCTGGGCCCGTGCCCCGCGCCGTGCGGCAATCTTCGACGAAAGACCGAAGATCTCGATGAAACCCTGCGCCTTGGACTGGTCGAACGTGTCGCCCGAGTCGTAGGTGGCGAGGTGGAAATCGTAGAGGGACTCGCTGGAGCGCCGGCCGGTCACGACGGCACGTCCGCCGTGCAGGGTCATCCGGATGTCGCCGGTGACGTACTGGTCGGCTTCCTCGATGAAGCCGTCCAGGGCCCGCTTGAGCGGAGAGAACCACAGACCGTCGTAGACCAGTTCGCCCCAGCGCTGCTCGACCTGGCGCTTGTAGCGGGCCAGTTCCCGCTCGACGGTGACGTTCTCCAGCTCTTGGTGGGCGGTGATGAGGGCGATCGCACCGGGAGCCTCGTACACCTCGCGGGACTTGATGCCGACGAGGCGGTCCTCGACCATGTCGATCCGGCCGACGCCCTGGGCGCCCGCGCGCTCGTTGAGCTGCTGGATCGCCTGGAGCACGCTGACGGGCCTGCCGTCGACGGCGACCGGGACACCCTCCTTGAAGGAGATGACGACCTCGTCGGCCTCGCGCGGTACGGCGGGGTTCGAGGTGTACGCGTAGATGTCCTCGGTCGGCGCGTTCCAGATGTCCTCCAAAAAGCCCGTCTCGACGGCCCGTCCGAAGACGTTCTGGTCGATGGAGTACGGGGACTTCTTGCTGGTGGCGATCGGGAGCCGCTTCTCCTCGCAGAAGGCGATCGCCTTGTCCCGGGTCATCGCGTAGTCGCGGACGGGGGCGATGCAGGTGAGCTCGGGGGCGAGGGCGACGATGCCGGCCTCGAAGCGCACCTGGTCGTTGCCCTTGCCGGTGCAGCCGTGGGCGACCGTGCCCGCGCCGTGCTTCTGGGCCGCGGCCACCAGGTGCTTGACGATGGCGGGGCGCGAGAGGGCGGAGACCAGCGGGTAGCGGTCCATGTAGAGGGCGTTGGCCTTGATCGCCGGGAGGCAGTACTCCTCGGCGAACTCGTCCTTGGCGTCGGCCACCTCGGCCTCGACGGCACCGCAGGCGAGCGCGCGCTTGCGGATGACGTCCAGGTCCTCGCCGCCCTGGCCGACGTCCACGGCGACGGCGATGACCTCGGCGCCCGTCTCCTCGGCGATCCAGCCGATGGCGACGGAGGTGTCGAGGCCGCCCGAGTAGGCGAGTACGACGCGCTCTCTCACGGGCCCTCCTTGGCGGTGCGTTCGCGGGGTGTTCCCTGCGCTGTCCCCTGCGCTGTCATGCATGAGTATGCATTCCACCGTATGTTTCGTCAATCGCCGAGAGGGTCGGCGGCCGAGATGGTTAGGGAGGGAAAGGGTTAGACAGCGAAAGGATCCGCGCGAATAATCGTTAGACATGGGAAAGACCTACGCACGCATAGACGGCAGGCTCCGCACCTTCATCGAGGAACAGCCCATGTTCTTCACGGCGACCGCGCCCCTCGCCGACGACGGCACGATCAACCTCTCCCCCAAAGGCCTCAAGGGCTCCTTCGCGGTGGTCGACGAACGCACCGTGGCCTACCTGGACTTCGCGGGCAGCAACGCCGAGACCATTGCCCACCTGCGGGAGAACGGCCGCATCACGCTCATGTGGTGCGCCTTCCAGGGGCCGCCCAACATCGTGCGCGTGCACGGCCGCGGCGAGCCCGTCTTCCGCGACGACCCGCGCTTCGCCGGGCTGCTCGGCCACTTCCCCGGCATCGACCCGACCCGCCACGGCCTGCGCGCCGTCGTCGTCGTGACGGCCGGTCTCATCCGCGACACCTGCGGCTACGCGGTGCCCTTCATGACGTACGACGAGGACCGCGACCTGCACGGCAAGCGCTTCGCGCGGGAGGACGACGCCTCGCTCAACGCGTACTTCACCAAGAAGGAGCACATCGCCCACAGCATCGACGGGCTTCCCGGACTCCCCCTGCCGCTGCCGCCCAGCGCCGCCTGACACCGCCCGGCCCCGAGCTTCGTGTAGCGACCACATACCGAGACGGGGTTGCACGCGTGTACGGCCGGGGCGTTGCATCGCGCCGTGCAATCCGAACAGACGACCACCCCTCCGGCCGGCGGGACGGACCCGGCCGACAAGGCCGCGCGCCGTGCCGTCACCGTCTTCCCCGTCCTCGTCCTGGCCGCAGGCGCCCTCGGCCTCGTGGTGCCGGACGCCTTCGCGGACTGGGGCACGAACGTCCCGTACCTGCTGGGCGTGGTGATGTTCTGCATGGGTCTGACCATGACCCCGCTGGACTTCCAGGGTGTCGTCAAGCGGCCCTGGGCCGTCGCGCTCGGCCTCGTCGCGCATTACGTGATCATGCCGGGGCTCGGCTGGGTCATCGCCCACGCGCTCGGCCTGTCACCCCAGTTGGCGGCCGGCGTCATCCTGGTGGGCTGCGCGCCGAGCGGCACGGCGTCCAACGTCGTGACCTATCTGGCGCGCGGCGACGTGGCGCTGTCCGTGTCGGTCGCCACCGTGTCGACCGTCCTCGCACCGCTGGTCACGCCGCCCCTGACGCTGCTGCTCGCGGGCGAGTACCTGCCCGTCGACGCGGGCTCGATGGTCACCGACATCCTGAAGACCGTGCTGCTGCCGGTCCTCGCGGGCCTGGTCGTACGGCTGCTCTTCGGGCGGTACCTCGACCGGGTGCTCGGCGCGCTGCCCTGGCTGTCGGCGCTGACCATCGCCGCGATCGTGGCGATCGTCGTCGCGGGCAGTGCCGCGGCCATCAAGTCGGCCGCGGCTCTGGTGTTCCTCGCCGTGTTCCTGCACAACGGGCTCGGTCTCGCGCTCGGCTACGGCGCGGGCAAGCTGGCCCGGCTCGGTCCGCCGGCCTCGCGGGCGATGGCCTTCGAGGTCGGCATGCAGAACTCGGGCCTCGCGGCGTCCCTGGCCACGGCCCACTTCAGCCCGCTCGCGGCGCTGCCCTCGGCGGTGTTCTCCGTGTGGCACAACGTCTCGGGGGCGGTGGTCGCCGCGTGGATGGCGCGGCGGGCGCCGCGAACCCGCCCGGCGCCCGGCGACGACCCCTCAAGCCCGTCCGGCGCTTGAGGACGAACCCGGCGGAGCCGGAGACGGACGCCGTGCGAGGCCCGGGGGCCGGATCCGGCGCTCCCCCGCTTGATCCTCAACGCTCGTCAATGCTCGTTCGACGCCAGCCGCAGCAGGTGGTCCGCCAGTGCCTGGCCGCCCGTCGGCTCCCTGCTGATGAGCATCAGCGTGTCGTCGCCCGCGATGGTGCCGAGGATGTCGTGCAGTTCGGCCTGGTCGATCGCGGACGCCAGGAACTGGGCCGCGCCCGGCGGCGTGCGCAGCACGACGAGGTTGGCCGAGGCCTCCGCGGAGATCAGCAGCTCCGCGGAGAGACGCCGCATCCGCTCCTCCTTGGCCGACTCCCCGAGCGGCGCGCGCGGGGTGCGGAAACCGCCCTCGCTCGGCACCGCGTAGATGAGGTCGCCCTCGGCGTTGCGGATCTTGACCGCGTTCAGCTCGTCCAGGTCCCGGGAGAGCGTCGCCTGGGTGACGGTCAGACCGTCGTCGGCGAGCAGCTTCGCCAGCTGGCTCTGGGAGCGCACCGGCTGCCGGTTGAGGATGTCCACGATCCGGCGGTGGCGTGCGGTGCGGGTCTGCGGCACGGCGGGCCCCGCGTGGTCGCCGTGCTCGTGCGCCTGACTCATCGTCGTCTCATTCTCCGGATCGTCCGTCCCCGTCGGCCTCTGAGGCCTTGTCCAGGATCGCGGGCAGCGCCCCGAGGAACGCGTCCACCTCGTCGTCGCGCACGTTCAGCGGCGGCATCAGCCGTACGACATCGGGGGCGGGCGCGTTCACGAGGAAGCCGGCGTCCTGAGCCACCTGCTGCACGCGCGGCGCGAGCGGCTCGTTGAGCACGATACCCAGCAGCAGCCCCGAGCCCCGGACATGACCGACGAGCGGGTGTCCGGTTGACTCGATTCCGCCTCGCAGCTTCTCGCCCGCCCGTTTGGTGTTCGCGAGCAGGCCCTCCGCCTCGATGGTGTCGATGACGGCGAGGCCCGCCGCGCACGCGACGGGGTTCCCGCCGAAGGTCGTGCCGTGATGACCGGGCTTGAACAGCTCGGCCGCCGCGCCGAACGCGACGGTCGCGCCGAGCGGGAGTCCGCCGCCCAGACCCTTCGCGAGCGTGACGACGTCCGGCGCCACGCCCTCGTGCGCGAGGTACTCGAACCAGTCGCCGGTGCGACCGATTCCGGTCTGCACCTCGTCGAGGACGAGGAGGGTCCCGGTCGCCTCGGTGATCTCCCGGGCCGCCTTGAGGTAGCCGGCGGGCGGTACGACGACGCCGTTCTCGCCCTGGATCGGCTCGATGACGACGAGGGCGGTCTCGGTGCTCACCGCGGCGCGCAGCGCTTCGGCGTCGCCGTACGGGACGTGCGTGACGTCACCGGGCAGCGGCACGAAGGGCTTCTGCTTGCCGGGCTGGCCGGTGAGGGCGAGGGCGCCCATGGTCCGGCCGTGGAAGCCGCCGTCCGTGGCGACCATGTGCGGACGCCCGGTCAGCCGACCGATCTTGAAGGCGCCTTCGTTGGCCTCGGCCCCGGAGTTGCAGAAGTACACCCGGCCCTCGCGCCCGAAGAGCTGCAGCAGCTTCTCGGCGAGCGCGACGGGCGGCTCGGCGACGAAGAGGTTCGAGACGTGCCCGAGGGCGCCGATCTGCCGGCTGACGGCCTCGACGATCGCCGGGTGGGCGTGGCCGAGCGCGTTGACCGCGATGCCGCCGACGAAGTCGACGTACTCCTTGCCGTCGGCGTCCCACAGCTTGCTGCCCGCGCCGCGCACGAGCGGCAGCCTGGGCGTGCCGTAGTTGTCCATCAGCGCGCCCTGCCAGCGCGCGGTCAGCTCCTGGTTGCTCATGACTCCCCCTCCGCGCCGGTCTGACCGGTGCCGCTGTTCACGAGGTCGACCCGGTCGGGGACGACCATGGTGCCGATGCCTTCGTCGGTGAAGATCTCCAGCAGGATCGAGTGCTGGACGCGTCCGTCGATGACGCGGGCCGTCTCGACGCCGTTGCGCACGGCGTGCAGGCAGCCTTCCATTTTCGGGACCATGCCGCTGGCCAGCTCGGGCAGGAGCTTCTCCAGCTCCTTCGCGGTGAGCCTGCTGATCACCTCGTCGGAGTGCGGCCAGTCCTCGTAGAGGCCCTCGACGTCGGTGAGGACCATCAGGGTCTCGGCACCAAGCGCCGCAGCGAGTGCCGAAGCCGCCGTATCAGCATTGACGTTGTAGACATGTCCGTCGTCCTGGGAGCGGGCGATCGAGGAGACGACCGGGATGCGGCCGTCGGCGAGCAGCGCCTCGATGGCGCCGGTGTCGATCTCGGTGATCTCGCCGACGCGGCCGATGTCGACCAGTTCGCCCTCGATGCGGGGCTGGTGCTTGGTGGCGGTGATGGTGTGCGCGTCCTCGCCGGTGAGGCCGACGGCGAGCGGGCCGTGCTGGTTGAGCAGGCCGACGAGCTCGCGCTGCACCTGTCCGGCGAGGACCATGCGGACGACGTCCATGGCGTCCTCCGTGGTGACCCTGAGGCCCGCCTTGAACTCGCTGACGATGCCGTGCCGGTCGAGGGCCTTGCTGATCTGCGGTCCGCCGCCGTGCACCACGACCGGCCTGAGGCCCGCGTGGTGCAGGAAGACGACGTCCTGGGCGAAGGCGGCCTTGAGCTCCTCGTCCACCATGGCGTTGCCGCCGAACTTGATGACGACGGTCTTGCCGCGGTGCCTGGTCAGCCAGGGCAGCGCCTCGATGAGGATCTGGGCCTTGGGCAGCGCGGTGTGCTTGCGCGCGGTGGGCTGGCTGCCCGCGTCCTTGGTCATGTCGTTGGTCATGACGAGTACGCGCTGTTCTCGTGGACGTAGTCGGCGGTGAGGTCGTTGGTCCAGATCGTCGCGGTGTCACTGCCGGCCGCGAGGTCGGCGGTGATGACGACCTCCCGGTAGCGCATGTCGACGAGCTCGCGGTCCTCGCCCACCGAACCGTTCTTGCAGACCCAGACGCCGTTGATGGCGACGTTCAGCAGGTTCGGGTCGAAGGCGGCGGACGTGGTGCCGATGGCGGAGAGCACCCGCCCCCAGTTGGGGTCCTCGCCGTGCAGCGCGCACTTGAGGAGGTTGTTGCGGGCGATGGAGCGGCCCACCTCGACGGCGTCGGCCTCGCTCGCGGCATTGACGACGTCGACCTTGATGTCCTTGCTCGCGCCCTCGGCGTCACCGATGAGCTGGCGCCCGAGGTCGTCGCAGACCGCGCGGACGGCCTCGGCGAACTCGGCGTAATCGGGGGTGACTTCGGCGGCGCCCGAGGCGAGCAGCAGCACCGTGTCGTTGGTCGACATGCAGCCGTCGGAGTCGACGCGGTCGAAGGTGAGCCGGGTGGCCTCCCGCAGCGCCCGGTCCAGGACGTCCGCCTCCAGGTCGGCGTCGGTGGTCAGCACGACGAGCATCGTGGCGAGGCCGGGGGCGAGCATGCCCGCGCCCTTGGCCATGCCGCCGACGGTCCAGCCTCCCCCGGACTCCGTCCCGGAGGATCCCCGGGTGACCACGGACGTCTTGTGCACGCTGTCGGTGGTCTTGATGGCGATGGCGGCCTTCTCGCCGCCGTGCGCGGAGAGTTCGCCCGCGGCCTTCTCGACCCCGGGCAGGAGCTTGTCCATGGGGAGGGTGACGCCGATGAGTCCGGTCGACGCGACGGCGACCTCGCCCGCGTTCAGGGACAGCGTGTCGGCGACCTTCTCGGCGGTGGCGTGCGTGTCCTGGAAGCCCTGCGGTCCCGTACAGGCGTTGGCGCCGCCGGAGTTGAGGACGACGGCGGAGACGAGGCCGCCCTTGAGGACCTGCTCCGACCAGAGGACGGGGGCCGCCTTGACGCGGTTGGAGGTGAAGACGCCGGCGGCGGCCAGGCGGGGCCCGGTGTTGACCACGAGGGCCAGGTCCGGGTTGCCGTTCTCCTTGATCCCGGCGGCGATGCCCGCGGCCGTGAATCCCTTAGCTGCCGTCACACTCACGGCGCGACTCCGATCGTAGTGAGCCCGGTGGCCTCGTCGAGGCCGAGGGCGATGTTCATGCTCTGCAGGGCGCCGCCCGCGGTGCCCTTGGTCAGGTTGTCGATGGCGCTGATGACGATCACGCGCCCGGCGGCCTCGTCGTACGCGACCTGGATCTGCACGGCGTTCGACCCGTACACGGCACCGGTGGCGGGCCACTGCCCCTCGGGGAGCAGGCGGACGAACGGCTCGTCGGCGAACGCCTTGGCGTACGCGGCCCGCACGGACTCGGCGGTGACGCCGGGCCTGGCGCGCGCGCTGCAAGTGGCGATGATGCCGCGGGGCATCGGGGCCAGGGTCGGCGTGAACGAGACGGTGACGGGGGTGCCCGCGGCGGCGGAGAGGTTCTGGATCATCTCCGGGGTGTGCCGGTGGCCTCCCCCGACGCCGTACGGGGACATGCTGCCCATGACCTCCGAGCCGAGGAGGTGCGGCTTGGCCGCCTTGCCCGCGCCGGACGTGCCGGACGCCGCGACGATGACCGCCTCGGCCTCGACGAGGTCCGCCGCGTACGCGGGGAAGAGCGCGAGCGAGACAGCGGTGGGGTAGCAGCCGGGCACCGCGATGCGCTTGGACCCCGCCAGCGCGGTGCGGGCGCCCGGCAGCTCGGGAAGGCCGTAGGGCCAGGTGCCGGCGTGCGGGCTCCCGTAGAACTTCTCCCAGTCCGCCGCGTCCTTCAGGCGGAAGTCCGCGCCCATGTCGACGACGAGGACGTCCGGTCCGAGCTGGTCGGCGACGGCGGCGGACTGCCCGTGGGGCAGCGCGAGGAAGACGACGTCGTGCGGCCCGTCCCGCCCCGCGAGGACCTCGGCCGTGGTCGGCTCGAGGACGCGGTCGGCGAGCGGAAGCAGATGGGGCTGCAGCGCGCCCAGGCGCTGGCCCGCGTTCGAGTTGCCGGTGAGGGCGCCGATCTCTACGTCGGGGTGGGCGAGCAGCAGACGCAGCAGCTCGCCGCCCGCGTACCCACTCGCTCCTGCCACTGCTGCGCGTACCCTCATGGAACCCTCCTCTTGGATGGCATGACTATACGTTCCGCTGCAGTTTTATGCAATGCGCCGCCTTGGGGGGGCAGGCAGGGGCGTTGCGGCTTGGCGCTTCCATTGGCACGCGGTGCTTCTACTCCTGGTCGGCTACTCCTGGTCGGCGACCGGGACGGGGTACACCGGGAGCCGCCAGTCGCCGCCTCGGTCCTGCCTGGACCACCGCGCGACCAGGTCGGGGATGCGGAAGAAGCAGGCGAGCGCGGTGGCCGCCTGGAAGGCCCTGATCGCGTGCCGCCCCATGGGCATGCCCACACGCAGCAGGCGCGGGTTCACCTCGGCCTGGATCTCGTCGGCGAAGGGCCGCAGCACGCGGTCGTAGTTCGCCAGGGCGGTGGGCAGGTCGTCGGCGTGCCGGTTGATCTCACCGGCCAGGACGTAGGCGCCGACCAGGCCGCCGGAGATGCCCATCCCGCTGTAGGGGGAGGCGCAGTGCGCGGCGTCACCGGCCAGGACCACGCGCCCCTTGGACCAGGTGCCGGTGCGCACCTGGACGATCTCCTGGGAGTAGAAGAACGGGCTCGTCCGCATGCCCTCGACGAACCGTTCGGTCTGCCATCCGGCATCGCGGAAGCGCCCGGCCCAGAACTCCTGCTGCCGATCGAGCGGGGCGCGGTGGATCTCCGAGGCCTCCGCCGACTCCTCGCGCATCACGAAGTACACCTGGGTCTGTGTCGCGTTGTGGCTGCGCCGCATGATCTGCCGGCCACCCGGGACCATGCAGGTGTCGCGGATGTTGGTGTCGGAGGCGATGCGCGGGACGAACCAGTACGCCATGTGGATGCCGATGCGCCGGTACGGGTCGAAGCTCTCCGGCAGGAGCGCGCGGCGGACGCGTGAGCCCTGGCCGTCCGCGCCGACCAGCAGGTCGTACTCTGCGGAGGTTCCGTCCGAGAAATGGACGGCGACGTGGCGCTCGTCCTGGTCGAAGCCGTCGACGCTCTTGCCGAAGACGTACTCGGCGCCGCCCCTGGCCGCCTCGTGCAGGATGCGCACCAGGTCCCCGCGCATGATTTCGTACTCCGACGTGAGGGTCTGGCGGCCCCGGCCGGAGGTGTTCGCCATGATCGTCGCCTTCGGTTTCCCGTGGGAGTCGACGAACGCGACGCCCGCCTCGTCCACCAGCCGGCCGCGCACCGCGTCCAGCAGCCCCATGCGTTCGACTGCTTCGATGCCCTGCCCGCGCAGGTCGACCTGGGCGCCCGAGGCGCGCAACGCCGGGAAACGCTCGACGACCGTCACCCGGTGACCGCCGCGGGAGAGCCAGAAGGCCAGCGCCTGTCCGGCGACGCCGCCACCGGCGACGAGGACCCGCAGCGGGGGCTTCGTGATCCCGTCCGTCATGACAGCCACTCCACATTCTATCGGTGATTGATTTCTCCTCAGAGTCTTCTATCACCGATAGAATGTCAACGTGACCAAGATGAACCGCGAGACCGTCGTCGCCGAGGCACTGGACCTGCTCGACGAAGTGGGCCTGGAAACCGTGAGCACCAGGCGGCTGGCCGGACGGCTCGGTGTCGAACAGCCGTCGCTCTACTACCACTTCCGAACCAAGAAGGACCTCCTGGCGGCCATGGCCGAGTCCGCCATGGCCCCGCACGCCACCGCACCGCTCCCGGCACCCGGGGACGACTGGCACGCGTGGTTTCTGGAGAACTCGCGCAGTTTCCGGCGCACCTTGCTGCGGCGCCGCGACGGTGCACGCCTTCACGCCGGCAGCACCCCGGCCGGCGACCTCGACCGGATCCGGCACAAGATGAACTTCCTCGTCAGCTCCGGCGTGCCCGAGAAGGACGCGCAGATGGCGATGCTGGCCGCCGGCCGGTACACGGTCGGCTGCGTGCTGGAGGAACAGGCGGACGCGGGCCCGCACGAGGACCTGCCGGCCGACGTCCCGGTCCTCGACCACGAAGCGGCGTTCGAGGCGGGCCTCGCCCTCATCCTCGGCGGCCTCGTGCAGCGCACCGCCCGGACCGGCTCCACGGCCCACCCTGAATCCGGACAGTGATCGCCGCACGGCCCGTCGCTCATCCCTCGTGAGGACGCGGGTCAGGCGCCCGGGCGGCGCTTGGCGAGACCCGTGACGATCTCCGGGTCGTGGTGGTCGAAGAACAGTGAGGCGCCGGTGTCGAGGGTGGCGATCCGGGCCGGCTGTTCTTCGGTGAGCCGGAAGTCGAAGACGTCGAGGTTCTCCGCCATGCGCTCGGCGCGCACGGACTTGGGGATGGCGATGACGTCGCGCTGGGTGAGCCGGCGGAGCACGACCTGCGCGACGGACTTGCCGTGCTCCTCGCCGATCCCGGCCAGGAGCGGGTTGGTGAACAGGTCGTTCCTGCCCTCGGCGAAGCCGCCCCAGGACTGGATCCGCACGCCGTGCTCGCGCATGAGGTCCTGGTAGGCGGCGCGTTGGAAGAACGGGTGGGTCTCGATCTGGTTGACCGCGGGCACGATCTCGTTGTTGACGATCAGGTCGACGAGACGGTCGGGATAGAGGTTGGCGACGCCGACGGCCTTGGCGCGACCCTCGCGGTGGAGGGCTTCCATGGCACGCCACTGGCCGTAGACGTCGCCGAAGGGCTGGTGCATCAGGTACAGGTCGAGGTGGTCCAGGCCCAGCTCGTCCAGGGACGTCTCGAACGCGCGGCGGGGGTTCTCCTCGGCGGGGGCGTCCTGGACCCACAGCTTGGTGGTGACGAACAGGTCCTCGCGCGCGATGCCGCTGGACTTGACGGCGCGGGGCTCACCCCCGGGAAACCGTCTTCCGGGCACCCCGGGGCTTCGCACGGATATGCCGCGCCACCCGTCGGGCGACGTGCATAAGATCACCGCCATGACACTGCGCCTTGTTCAGATAGCGATGAACGCCCGGGACGACTCCGCGGTCGGCCGGTTCTGGGCGGAGGCGCTCGGCTGGGGCACCTCCGTCGAGGTGCCCGGCGTGGTGACCAACGTCGAGCCCGAGGGCGTCCCGTATCCCGACCCCTCCACCGTCTTCATCGACGTCATCACCGTGCCGGAACCCAAGACGGTGAAGAACCGTGTGCACCTCGACCTGGCCACCACCTCCCCCGCCCACCACGCGGAGCTGGTCGCGCGCCTGAAGGAACTCGGCGCGACACCCGCCGACGTGGGCCAGGGCGACGTCCCGTGGACGGTCATGGCCGACCCGGAGGGCAACGAGTTCTGCGTGGCGGAGCCCCGGGACATCTACCGGGGCACCGGTCCGGTCGCCGCGGTCGTGGCCGACTGCGCCGATCCGCGGGCCATGGCCCGGTTCTGGGGCGAGGCGATGGACTGGGCCCTGCACGAGGTCACCGACGATCACGCGATGCTGCGCTCCGCGAAGGGCGTCGGCCCGTACTTCACGCTGCGGCGCACGCCCGACACCAAGACCGTGAAGAACCGGGTCCACCTCGATCTCCGGCCCTACGCCGACGACGATCGCCTGGCGGAGGCGGACCGCCTGCGGGCCATCGGCGCCACCGACATCGACCTCGGCCAGGGCGACGCGCCGTGGACGTGCATGGTCGACCCGGAGGGCAACGAGTTCGACATCCTCGCCCCGCGCTGAGGCGCGGCCGCCCCGGGTACCCCCGGGATACCTGGGATACCTGGGATACCTGGGATACCTGGGATACCGGAAATATTGCGTACCGGAGCGGACCTCGGACGGGCAGACTCGTGCCATGGCGGACATGTGGGCGTTCCGGGACGCGGTGCACAGCTGGGCGGCCGGCGGCCCCGGCGGACCGGCGGGCGAACTGTCGCAGCGGCTGGGGCTGCGGACGGCGGTGCTGCTGGAGGGCCCGAGCGATCTCGCGGCCGTCGACGCGCTGGCCGCCCGGCGGGGCCGGGACCTCGCCGCCGAGGGCGTCTGCGTCGTATCGATGGGCGGGGCGATGAGCGTCGGCCGGTACGCGGGCCTGCTCGGCCCGCCCGGTCTTGGCCTGCGCCTGACCGGGCTGTGCGACGTGGGTGAGCAGGGGTTCTACGAGCGTGGCCTGGAGCGGGCCGGGGTGGCGCACAGGGAGTTCTTCGTGTGCGTGGCGGACCTGGAGGACGAACTGATCCGCGCGCTGGGGGCGGCGCGCGTCGAGGAGATCATCGAGGGCGAGGGCGATCTGCGTGCCTGGCAGACGCTGCTGCGCCAGCCCGCGCACGACGGCCGGCCCCGGGAGCACCTGCTGAGGCGCTTCTTCGGCACGAAGAAGGGCCGCAAGATCCGCTACGGCCGTCTCCTGGTGGAGGCCCTCGGACCGGGACAGACACCGGCCCCGCTCGACGGTCTCCTCACGAGCGTCCAGGACTGAACCGCGGCACCGGCGAACGCCGTCGGACCCCACCGGCCCCGTCCGGAAAACAACAAAGGCAAGGAGGTCACGCGCTCCTTGCCACTCTCAACTTATAGCTCACGGGGGGCCTTGCGGCAAGGCCCCCCGTGTGCTGCACAATCGTCGGCCCGGACCAGAACCTGCGGAAATACCCGATCCGCGGAGTTCATGTCCTTTTGTCGACGCGAAGAGGAACCCCCATGGTGGACGTGATCGTGGTCGGCGGCGGCCCGACCGGTCTGATGCTGGCCGGCGAACTGCGGTTGCACGGCGTGCGCACGCTCGTGCTGGACAAGGAGGCCGAGCCGACCAAGGTCGTCCGCTCGCTCGGCCTGCACGCGCGCAGCATCGAGGTGATGGCCCAGCGCGGCCTGCTGGAACGGTTTTTGGAGAACGGCCGCCAATACCCGGTACGCGGCTTCTTCGCCGGCATCGACAAGCCCGCGCCCGAGCGCCTCGACACCGCGCACGGCTACACCCTCGGAATCCCGCAGCCCGTCACCGACCGCCTGCTGGCCGAGCACGCCGTCGGGCTCGGCGCCGAGATCCGGCGCGGCTGCGAGCTGGTCGGGCTCAGCCAGGACGACCAGGGCGTGACGGCCGAACTGGCCGACGGCACACGGCTGCGCTCCCGCTACCTCGTCGGCTGCGACGGCGGCCGCAGCACCGTGCGCAAGCTGCTCGGCATCGGCTTCCCCGGCGAGCCCTCCAGGGTCGAGACGCTGCTGGGCGAGATGGAGCTGACGGCGACGTCGCAGGAGATCGCCGCGGTGATGGACGACGTACGCAAGACCCAGAAGCGGTTCGGCGTGGGGCCGTTCGGCGACGGGGTGTTCCGCGTCGTCGTGCCCGCCGAGGGGGTGGCCGATGACCGGTCGGTCCCGCCGGACTTCGAGGAGTTCAAGCAGCGGCTGCGCGCGGTCGCGGGCACCGACTTCGGCGTCCACTCACCGCGCTGGCTGTCCCGATTCGGCGACGCCACCCGGCAGGCCGAGCGCTACCGGACCGGACGGGTGCTGCTGGCCGGCGACGCGGCGCACATCCACCCGCCGACCGGCGGGCAGGGCCTCAACCTCGGCGTCCAGGACGCGTTCAACCTGGGCTGGAAGCTGGCCGCCGAGGTCGACGGCTGGGCTCCGGAAGGGCTGTTGGACACCTACGAGTCCGAGCGGCACCCGGTGGCAGCCGACGTCCTGGTCAACACCCGCGCCCAGATGGAACTCATGTCCACCGATCCCGGGCCCCGGGCCGTGCGCCACCTGCTGTCGCAGCTGATGGACTTCGACGAGGTCAACCGGTACCTGATGGAGAAGATCATCGCGATCGGGGTCCGCTACGACGTCGGCGCCGAGGGCCACGACCTGCTCGGCCGGCGGCTGCGGGACGTGCGCCTGAAGAAGGGTGGCCTCTACGAGCGGATGCACGGCGGTCGCGGTCTGCTGCTCGACCAGACCGGCCGCCTCTCGTTGGCGGGCTGGGCGGACCGCGTCGACCACGTCGTCGACGTCAGCGAGGAACTCGACGTACCCGCGGTGCTGCTGCGGCCGGACGGCCACGTGGTGTGGGCCGGCGAGGACCAGCAGGACCTGCTCGCCCGGCTGCCGCGGTGGTTCGGCGCCGCCACCGCCCGCTGAAGGACCGCCGTGCGCGGCCCGTTCAGAGCGAACGGGCCGGAGCGACGTCGCGTGGGGGGGGGTGTCCGTTGGTGGTACCAGCGGCCTCCCG
>NZ_JBVIXD010000007.1:242295-383583 GCF_055593965.1 Streptomyces sp. NPDC040622
GTCCCTCTCTCTCTTTTTTCTTGTTTTTCCCCCCCCCCCCCCCCCCCCCCACCCCCCCCCCCCCCCCCCCCCCCCAACCCCCCCCCCCCCCCCGCCGCCGTCGATGCGGATGGACTCGCCGTTGATGTACGCGGCGTCGTCCGAGACGAGGAACCGGGCGAGCTTCCCGATCTCCTCGGTGGTGGCGTACCGACCCGCGGGGATCTTCGCCAGGAACGCCGGATCCTCGGGCCGGCTGTTCACGTAGCCGGGCATCAGCGGGGGAGACGCAGGTCACATCCGGCCGTGTCACAGGGCGGCGGGCTGCCTCGTCCCAAGGGTCGTAGGCACCGACGACCGCAGAGGAGCTCCACCATGGACGCGCGACTGAACTACTTCGCCGGACCCACCGCCCGCAGGGCGATCAAGCACTTCGTCACGGGCAGCAAGGCCCTCACGGACTCGGCGCTGCCGGCCGCGACGCGGGAACTCGTGGCGCTGCGCGTCAGCCAGATCAACGGCTGCGCGGCCTGCCTCGACATGCACACCAAGGAGGCAACCGCCGCGGGCGAGAGCGCGCTGCGGCTGAACCTGGTGGCCGCCTGGCGGGAGGCCACGGTCTACACCGAAGCCGAACGGGCCGCCCTGGCGCTCGCCGAGGAGGGCACCCGGGTCGCGGACGCGGCCGAGGGGGTCGGTGACGAGGTGTGGGCGGCTGCCGCGAAGCACTACGACGAGGAGCAGCTCACCGCTCTCGTGGTGCACATCTCGTTCATGAACATGGTGAACCGCCTGAACATCATCACCCGGCAGCCCGCGGGCGGCCACGAACCCGGACAGGCGCACTGAAGCGCCCGCCCGGTGGGGCATGATCAACCCCGCCGGGCGGGAGACGTACGCGGAGCAGGGGGTCGGCGTGAGCAAGGTCGAGGAGTTCGAGGAGCTGCGGCCACTGCTGTTCTCGGTCGCCTACCGGATCCTGGGCAGTGTGGGCGAGGCCGAGGACGCGGTGCAGGAGACCTGGCTGCGCTTCGACGCCTCGACGACCCGGCCCACCTCGGCCAAGGCCTTCCTGTCCGCGGCGGTGACCCGGATCTCGATCGACGTGCTGCGCTCCGCGCGGGTGCGCAGGGAGCGGTACGTCGGCCCCTGGTTCCCCGAACCGCTCCTGAACGATCCCTACGAGGATCCCGCGCGCTCCGTCGAGCTGGCCGATTCGGTGTCGGTGGCGGCGCTCCTGCTCCTGGAGCGGCTCAGTCCGCCGGAGCGGGCGGTGTTCGTGCTGCGTGACGTGTTCGGCTTCGAGTTCGACGAGGTCGCCGAGGCGGTGGAGCGGTCGGCGGCGGCGTGCCGGCAGTTGCTGGTGCGGGCACGGCGGCACATCCGGGACGGGCGGCCGCGCTTCGAGGCAGCCCGCGCGGAGCGGGACGAACTGGCGTCGCGCTTCTTCGCCGCCCTGCGTGAGGGCAACGTCGCGGACCTGCGCGACCTGCTCTCCGCCCAGGTGACGATGGTCGGCGACACGGGCGGCAAGGCCCCGCGGCTCGCCCGGCCCGTCGTGGGCACCGACACCGTCGCCAGGCTGCTCGCCACCGCGTTCCCCGCGCTGGACCGGACCGACGCGACGTGCGAGCCGTGTGACATCAACGGGGAGCCGGGTGCGGTCTTCCGCGACCGGGACGGCAAGGTGATCCACACCCTGGAGCTCGACATGAGCGGCGGGCTGATCCGGGTGATCCGCATGGTGGCCAACCCCGACAAGCTCGGGCACCTTGGCCCGGTGGCGGACATCTGGGCCGTCGACCGCGCGACGCGACGGGCGATGCGGTCCCCGGGAGACGGCGTCCGTCCCAGGACGTAGGTCCCGCGCCTCATGCGCGTCGCGATGCCGCTGGCTACTGTCGGCCCTCATGAAGATCACCGGAACCGCTCGCCGCGACAAGGCGGAGCGCAGGCGCGACACGCTGGAACGGCTCGGCACCGAGCGGGACGCATGGGTGTCGACGGCTCATCCCGATCGCGGCCCGCACCAGGTGCCCCTGTGGTTCGTGTGGGACGGGCGGGCGGTGTGGATGTCCACGGGCGCCGACTCCGTGACGGCACGGAACGTCCGTGCCGAGCCGCGCGTACGCCTGGCGCTGCCGGACACCTTCGACGTGGTGCTCGTCCAGGGCGAGGCGGCGAGCTTCCCCGCCGGGGAGGTGCCCGGCGGCGCCGCAGAGGCGTTCGCCGCCAAGTTCGGGTGGGACCCGCGCGCGGAGGAACGCCCCTACGTGTACCTGTGCGTGACGCCGACGGCCGTGCGCGCCTGGCGCGGCGAGCCGGAGCTGCGGGGCAGGCTCCTCATGCGCGACGGGGCGTGGCTGGACTGAGGCACACCGGGGCCGGCGTCAGCCCGCGCTGAGGTCCTGGAGCATCTGCCGCTGGTGGCGGTGGCCGACCGTCTCGTAGCCGATCACGGTGACGAAGGGGGCCAGCATCACCACGAGCAGGCACACCGCGAGGGCGACGTCGGCGAGGGCGAGGAACACCGCCACGGCGAGGACCACGAGCGTCAGCGAGATCAGCAGCAGGTGGAAGCGGTCCACCGCGGACAGCAGCATCGTGTGCAGCAGGTAGACCATCAGCAGGTAGAGGCCGACCGGCAGGGCCAGCGCGAGCACCACGGCGACCTCGCCGATCTTCGTGTGGTGCTCCAGGTAGAGGCCCGCCACGTGCAGCCCGGCGCCTGCTCCGGCGATCCCCACGAAGACCGGGATGTGTCCGTAGCCGAAGAGGTATCCGCGGCGCCTGCGGTGCACGAGGATGTCACCGAAGGGCGTGGCGAAGTAGACCCACCACATGCCGAACGTCAGGCCCACGCCGGCGATGACGACGGTGATCGCGTTCCCCGTCCAGCCCGTGCCGTCCGCGCCGCCCAGGAGGTCCCCCGACGAGGCGACGGTGCCGACCACACCCTCGCCGAGCGTGATGATCGCGAACAGGCCGTACCGCTCCGCGACGTGGTGCGGGTGCCAGGGCGTGCCGCCCGCCTCGCCCTGGGTCAGGACCGGCAGCACCAGTTCCAGGATCCCGAGGACGACGAAGGCGACGAACACGGCCACGATCGGCATGCGGACGAACCCGACCACGATCCAGCCCGCCTGAGCGATCACGGTCCACCGGATGTTCGCCATCCCCACGCGGTGGAACGCCGGGGACTCCCGGGCCGCGCGCCACCACTGCAACACCATCGCGATCCGCATCACGACGTACCCGATCACCATCGCGCGCAGTTCCAGGTGGCCGCCCGCCTCGAGCGAGTGGAACATCGCGGGCAGGCCGAGCGAGAACACGACGACGCCGATCATCTGGACCATGGTCAGCACGCGGTAGAGCCAGTCGTCGGTGCCGAAGGCGGAGGCGAACCAGCTGAAGCTGATCCACGCGACGCTGATCGCGAACATCGCCAGGACGAACGCGGTGGCCGCCTGACCCGCGTGTCCCTCGGCGACCATCTCGGCGAACTGGGAGGCGGCGGTCCCCACGGCGACCACGAAGGTCAGGTCGAACAACAGCTCAAGCGGTGTGGAGACCCTGCCGTGCTCCTGCGGGTCGCGGCCGGTCATCGGCTGGAGTCGGTGCGCCAGGCCGCTCCTGGCGGCCGCGCTCCCGCGTGCGGAGTCGCTCATGAACAGCATGATGGCGGAGGGCACGGACGGCCGCAGGTCGGAGCGACAACCGCGGCCGGGCACGCCGCCCGGCCCGGAAGGGCCATGCCGTGCCCCGGGGCACGGGCCTGCGCGGGGCTGCGCGGGCCTGCGCGGGCCTGCCGATCTTGCTCCGGGCGGCCCGGCATACCATGCGCCCCTATGACGACGACCGCGAGCGACACCGGTGTCCGCCCCTTCCGCATCGACATACCGCAGGCCGATCTGGACGATCTCCACGCGCGCCTGGACCGCACCCGCTGGCCCGACGAGCTGCCCGGGGTGGGCTGGGCGTACGGGATTCCGCGCGGTTACCTCCAGGAGCTCGTGCGGTACTGGCGGCACGTCTACGACTGGCGGGCGGCGGAGGCCGCGCTGAACGAGTGGCCGCAGTTCACCACCACGGTCGACGGCGCGAACCTGCACTTCGCCCACATCCGCTCCCCCGAGCCGGACGCGACGCCCCTGCTCATGACCCACGGCTGGCCCGGCTCGATCGTCGAGTTCAGCAACGTCGTCGGGCCGCTCACCGACCCGCGGGCGCACGGCGGCGACCCGGCCGACGCGTTCCACCTGGTGCTGCCCAGCATCCCCGGGTTCGGGCTCTCGGGGCCGACGACGGAGACCGGCTGGGAGTTCCAGCGGGTGGCCGCCGCGTCCGCCGAGCTCATGGCCCGGCTCGGGTACGAGCGCTACGGCGTCCAGGGCGGCGACTGGGGGGCGGGCATCTCGCGCGAGCACGGCCGCGTCCGGCCGGACCACGTCATCGGCGTCCACCTGAACCTGCTGCCGAACTCGGCCCCCTCCCAGGAGCCCGGCGAGGCGGAGCTCGCCGCCCTCGACGCGTCGGAGCGCGAGCGGACCCTGGCCTCCTGGGACCGCATGCGGGCGTGGCTGAAGGACCGCCAGGGGTACGCCGACCTCCAGTCCACCCGCCCCCAGACCCTGGCCTACGCTCTGACCGACTCGCCGGTGGGCCAACTGGCCTGGATCACCGAGAAGTTCAAGGAGTGGACGGACTCCGAGGACCGGCCCGAGGACGCCGTCGACCGCGACCAGATGCTCACGAACGTGATGCTGTACTGGCTGACCGGCACGGCCGGTTCGTCCGCCCGCATCTACTACGAGCGGGCACACGCCGACTACTGGGGCACGCCGCCCGCCCCCTCCTCGACGCCGACCGCGCTGGCCGACTTCCCCCGCGACAACTTCATCCCCCTGCGCCACATCGCGGACCGCACCAACAACATCGTGCAGTGGACGACGTACGACCGGGGCGGCCACTTCGCGGCGATGGAGCAGCCGGAGCTGCTCGTGGCCGACGTGCGCAGGTTCTTCCGTACGCTCCGAGAGAGCGCCGGTCGATGACTCTCGCGCCGAGGCCCGCCACCGCGCCCCTGCGCCGGCTCGTCCGGTCCGGCACGGTGCTGGCCACCGCCGCGGCCCTCGGTCTCGGCCTCACCGGCTGCGGCGCCGGGGAGGGCGGGGGCGATTCACCCGCGGACGGCGGCCTCACGGCCGAACAGCGGCGCCGGGCCGACCAGTTGGTGAGCGTCTTCGAGAACGGCACCACCAGGATCCAGTACGCGTACGCGGAGAACCTCGACGACGGGCGGGGCGTCACCGCGGGCCGGGCGGGCTTCACCACGAACGACGGCGACGCGCTCGAAGTGATCCGCGCCTACACCGACCGGGTGCCGGACAACCCGCTCGCCCGCTTCGTGCCCCCGCTGGAGCGCCACACGGACGGGGCGGGCGGGGAGGAGGACGCAGAGGGCGAGGAGGACGAGGAGGACACCGGCGCCGTGCCCGACGCCGAGTACATCGCCGCGTGGCAGCGGGCCGCCGCCGACCCCGTCTTCCGCGAGGTGCAGGACGACCAGGTCGACGCGCGCTACTTCGACCCGGCGGCGCGGGCGGCGAAGAAGGCCGGGCTCAGCAGCCCGCTCGCGCTCGCCGAGCTGTACGACGCCTCCATCCAGCACGGCAACGGCTCCGACGGCGACGGCCTGCCCGCCCTCGTCCGGCGGACGACGGCGAAGGCCGGCACGCCCGCCGAGGCCGGTGAGAAGGACTGGCTCGACGCCTTCTTCGACGTACGCGTCCACGACCTGAAGCATCCGGTGAACTCCGCCACCGCCGACGAGTGGCGCACGTCCGTCGACCGCGTCGAGGCGCTGCGCCGCATCGCCGCGAGCGGCAACCAGGACCTCGAAGGGCCCTTCACCGTCACGGCGTTCGGCAGTACGTACACCATCAAGTGAGGGGTGGCGCGCGAGGACGGCGGACTCAGGCGGCTGCCGACAGCTGCCCCGCGAAGCGGCGGACGGCGTCCGTGAAGGCCTCGGGAGTGTCGAAGTCGGCGAGGTGCCGCGCGCGGGGGATCAGTTCGACGCGGGCCTGCGGGTGGGCGCGGGCGAAGTCGCGTTCGCCGGAGCGGAAGACGGGGTCCTTCTCGCCGTTCAGGACGAGGACGGGCGAGCCCACGTGGCGCATCGCGCCGCCACGACTTCCCCCTGGTCGGCGCCCGTTTCCGGACGCCGACCCTGTCGCCGGGGTGGGGCGGGCGCGCGCTCAGGCCTTCAGGAGCGGGAGTCCTCGTCGCGCGCGGCGCGCTTCTCCGCCTGCTCGGCCTGCTTCTCCTTGATGCGCACGGTCTCCTTGCGGACATCGGCCTGGGTGGCGCGCTCCTGGCGCAGCCAGCCGGGCTGCTCCTCCTTCAGCGCGTCGATCTGCTCCGTGGTGAGCGCCTCGGTGACGCCGCCGCGGGCGAGGCCCGCGATGGAGACGCCGAGCTTGGCCGCGACCACGGGACGGGGGTGCGGGCCGTTGCGGCGCAGCTCCTGGAGCCACTCGGGCGGGTCGGCCTGCAGCGCGTTGAACTCGCTGCGCGAAACGACGCCCTCCTGGAACTCGGCGGGCGTGGCCTGGAGGTACACACCCAGCTTCTTCGCCGCGGTCGCGGGCTTCATGGTCTGGGTGGTCTGGTGCGACGTCATGGGACCAGGGTATCGAGCGTGTGCGCTACTCCCGACCACGCCGGGTAGCCTGGCGAGGTGACAGGCTCGGAAGTATCCCCTTCGTTCCGGCTCGCCTACGTCCCAGGGGTGACGCCCGCCAAATGGGTGCGTATCTGGAACGAGCGGCTGCCCGACGTCCCGCTGACCCTCCTCACGGTGTCCGCCGCCCAGGCGCCCGACGTGCTGCGGGCGGGCGAGGCCGACGCCGGTTTCGTACGGCTGCCCGTCGGCGACGCGGACCTCAGCGCGATCCCCCTCTACACCGAGACGACGGTCGTCATGATCCCCAAGGATCACGTCGTGGCCGCGGTCGAGGAGGTGTCCCCCGACGACCTCGCCGACGAAGTCGTCCTCCATCCCCTCGACGAGACCCTCGACTGGGAGCGGCGGCCGGGCGTGCCCGCGAACGAGCGTCCCGCCACGACCGAGGACGCCGTCGACCTGGTCGCGGCGGGCGTGGGCGTCCTCGTCGTCCCGCAGTCCCTCGCCCGGCTGCACCACCGCAAGGACCTCACCTACCGTCCGGTGACGGGCGCCCCCGAGTCGCGGGTCGCCCTGTCCTGGCCCCAGGCGGCGACCACGGATCTGGTGGAGGACTTCATCGGGATCGTCCGCGGGCGGACGGTCAACAGCTCGCGGGGCCGCGCGGGGACGCCGGCGAAGGAGCAGGCCAAGGCCAAGGCGGCGGCCCAGCAGAAGCGGAAGCCCGCACCGGGCAGGTCCGGCGCGAAGCCGGCCGGCAAGGGGCAGCGCGGCACCGCGGCCCGCCCGAAGCCCGCCAAGCGCGGCAAGCCCAAGCGCAGGTCGTAGCCGCGGAACGCAGAGGGGCCTCCCGCCGTGCCGGCGGGAGGCCCCTCTGCGTCGGTGCCGCATACCGGAGGGTCGTCCCCCGGCCCGGGGTCAGCCCAGGATCGACAGCGCCTGGTTGAGCGTGGCCGACGGGCGCATGACCGCGGAGGCCTTGGCCGCGTCCGGCTGGTAGTAGCCGCCGATGTCGGCCGGGGAGCCCTGCACCGCGACGAGCTCGTCGACGATGGTCTGCTCCTGCTCGGAGAGCGTCTTGGCCAGGGCCGCGAACGCCTCGGCGAGCTGCGCGTCGTCGGTCTGCCTGGCCAGCTCCTGCGCCCAGTACAGGCCCAGGTAGAAGTGGCTGCCGCGGTTGTCGATGCCACCGAGGCGACGGCTCGGCGACTTGTCGTTCTCCAGGAACGTGGCCGTGGCACGGTCCAGGGTGTCGGCGAGGATCTGGGCGCGCGCGTTGCCCGTGGTGGTCGCCAGGTGCTCGAAGCTGACCGCGAGGGCGAGGAACTCGCCCAGGCTGTCCCAGCGCAGGTAGTTCTCCTTGACCAGCTGCTGGACGTGCTTCGGGGCGGAGCCGCCGGCGCCGGTCTCGAAGAGGCCGCCGCCGTTCATCAGCGGGACGACCGACAGCATCTTGGCGCTGGTGCCCAGCTCCAGGATCGGGAACAGGTCGGTGAGGTAGTCGCGCAGGACGTTGCCGGTCACCGAGATGGTGTCCTCGCCGCGGCGGATGCGCTCCAGGGAGAACGCGGTGGCCTCGACCGGGGACAGCACCTGGATGTCCAGGCCCTCGGTGTCGTGGTCGGCGAGGTAGCGCTCGACCTTGCCGATGAGCACCGTGTCGTGGGCGCGGGTGTCGTCGAGCCAGAAGACGGCCGGGCTGCCGGTGGCGCGGGCGCGGGTGACGGCGAGCTTGACCCAGTCCTGGATCGGCGCGTCCTTGGTCTGGCACATGCGGAAGATGTCACCGGCGGCGACGGTCTGCTCCAGGACGACGTTGCCCGCGCCGTCGACGACGCGCACGGTGCCGGTCGTCTGGACCTCGAAGGTCTTGTCGTGGCTGCCGTACTCCTCGGCCTTCTGCGCCATCAGGCCGACGTTGGGGACGGAGCCCATCGTGGCCGGGTCGAAGGCGCCGTTGGCGCGGCAGTCGTCGAGGACGACCTGGTAGACGCCGGAGTAGCTGCTGTCCGGCAGGACGGCCAGGGTGTCGTGCTCGCCGCCGTCCGGGCCCCACATGTGGCCGGAGGTGCGGATCATGGCCGGCATCGAGGCGTCGACGATGACGTCGCTCGGGACGTGCAGGTTGGAGATGCCCTTGTCGGAGTCGACCATGGCCAGCTCGGGGCCCTCGGCCAGCTCGGCCTCGAAGGACGCCTTGATCTTCTCGCCGTCGGCCAGCGAGTCCAGGCCCTTGAAGATGCCGCCCAGACCGTCGTTCGGGGTCAGACCGGCGGCGGCGAGGACGTCGCCGTACGCGGCGAAGGTCTTCGGGAAGAAGGCGCGGACCACGTGGCCGAAGACGATCGGGTCGGAGACCTTCATCATCGTGGCCTTGAGGTGCACGGAGAAGAGCACGCCCTCGGCCTTGGCACGGGCGACCTGCTCCTTGAGGAACTCGCGCAGGGCGGCGACGCGCATCACGGAGGCGTCGACGACCTCACCGGCCAGGACCGGTACGGACTCGCGCAGGACGGTGGTGGAGCCGTCGTCACCGAGGAGTTCGATGCGCAGCGAGCCGGCCTCGTCGATCACCGCGGACTTCTCGGTGGAGCGGAAGTCGTTCTCGCCCATGGTGGCGACGTTCGTCTTCGAGTCGGCCGTCCAGGCGCCCATGCGGTGCGGGTGGGCCTTGGCGTAGTTCTTGACCGACGCGGGGGCGCGGCGGTCGGAGTTGCCCTCGCGCAGGACCGGGTTGACGGCGCTGCCCTTGACCTTGTCGTAGCGGGCGCGGATGTCGCGCTCCTCGTCGGTCTTCGGGTCGTCCGGGTAGTCGGGGAGCGCGTAGCCCTGCTCCTGCAGCTCGGCGACGGCCGCCTTGAGCTGGGGGATGGACGCCGAGATGTTCGGCAGCTTGATGATGTTCGCCCCGGGCGTCTTGGCCAGCTCGCCGAGCTCGGCGAGGGCGTCGGAGATGCGCTGGCTCTCCTGAAGACGCTCGGGGAAGCTCGCGATGATGCGCCCCGCGAGCGAGATGTCGCGGGTCTCCACGCCGACACCGGCCGTCGAGGCGTAGGCCTGGACCACCGGCAAGAACGAATGGGTCGCCAGGGCCGGGGCCTCGTCAGTGTGGGTGTAGATGATGGTCGAGTCAGTCACCGGGTGCTCCGCTCCGCGTCTGCAACATTGCTCGACATCAAGATATCTCGTACCTCCCCCCTTACGGACAGGGCCCTGGGGGTCCCGTTCTTCGTAGACACTGTCTACGCACTGTAGTAGACAGTGTCTATGAGCGAACAGGACGCCGGGCTGCGGGCCCGGCTGGTGGACGTGGGCGTGGAGCTCGTGGCGGCCGAGGGCGTGCAGGCGCTGACCCTGCGGGAGATCGCCCGCAGGGCCGGGGTCTCGCACGGGGCGCCCCGGCGCCACTTCCCCACGCACGTGGCCCTTCTCTCCGCCATCGCCCGGCGGGGCTTCGCCGAGCTGGCGGCCGAGGCGGAGCGGGCGGTGGGCGCCGGGGGGAATCAGGAAGCGGGGGCGGCGCCGCACGACGCGCGTACGCGGCTGAAGGCGCTGAGCCGCGCCTACCTCGACTTCGCGGCGGCCCACCGCGGGATGTTCGAGCTGATGTTCCGGCACGACCTGCTGGAGAGCGGTCAGCACGGCCTGCGGGAGACCAGCCTGCCCCTCTTCGACGTCTTGGTCGGGCTCGTCGCCGAGGCCCGCCCGGTCTCCGGCGCCGGGGCACGGACCGTCGCGGGCGCGCTCTGGGCGAACCTGCACGGCATCGCGCAGCTGTGGGGGTGGGGCAGCCTGCGCCTCGCCACGGGCGCGCAGGACGTGGCGCCGCTGCTCGACGCGGCGCTGGTGGCACACCTCGGGCCGGAGGACGCATGACGGCCACGGCTCCCGGCCCTGCCGGGTCCGGGCGCGGGACACCGGGACCGGCCGTCCAGCGGCGCCTCACCCTGGCCTGCAGCGTCGTCGGCGCCATGGTCGTCGCGCTGGACGGCACGGCGCTGACCGCGGTCCAGCCCGCCCTGCGGCGCGATCTGGGCGCCTCGTTCACGCAGGTGCAGTGGATGAGCACGGGCTATCTGATCGCCGTGGCGAGCCTGCTCGTCTTCGCGGGACGGCTCGGCGACCGGTACGGGCACCGGCGCCTCTTCGCTGTCGGGACGCTCGGCTTCGCGGCCGCGTCGGCGGGTGTCGCCCTCGCGCCGGGCTTCGGCCCCGTCCTCGCCCTGCGCGTCGCCCAGGGAGTCTGCGGAGCGCTGTTGCAGCCCGCCACGCTCGGGATGCTGCGGGCCGCGTACCCGCCGGACCGGCTCGGGATGCCGATCGCGGTGCGGACGAGCGCGATCGGCCTCTCGGCCGCGCTCGGTCCGGTCCTCGGCGGGGCGCTCGCCACGCACTTCGGCTGGCGCTCGGTGTTCTTCCTCAGCGTCGTGCCCGCCCTCGCGATCGGCGCGTCGGCCCTGGTCGTACGGGTACCGGCGGCGCGGGCGCAAGGTGCCGCTCCGGGGCTCGATCCGGCCGGTGCCGGGCTGCTCGCGGTGACGCTGGCGTGCCTCGTGCACACGCTGGTCACCGTGCCGGACCACGGTTGGACGGCGGCGGCCGTGGCCGGGGTCCTGGTGGCGGTGGCCGCGGGCGTCGCCTTCGCCCTGCACGAACGACGGGCGGCGAGCCCCCTGATACCGCCCCGGCTGCTCCGCTCCACCGCGGTCGGATCCGCGCTCGGCATCCTCCTCGCGGCCTCCGCAGCGATGTTCGGGACGCTCTTCGTCGCCACGTACTTCCTCCAGGACGTCCTGGACCTCGACCCGCTGGAGGGGGCCCTGAGGGCGCTGCCGCTCGCGGTGATGATGGTGGCGTGCGCGCCGCTGTCGGCCGTGGTCCTGCGCCGCCGGGGACCGCGGCGGACGATCACGACGGCGATGACGGTGCTCGCGCTCGGCGTGCTGGCCCTGTCCCGCCTGGACCGGGCGTCGGGCCCGCTGGCCACCGCAGTCGCGTTCGTGCTCGTCGGGGCGGGGTTCGGCACGGTGATGGTCGCGGCGACGGCCGTCGTCGTACGTCACGCCCCGCCGGCCGACGCGGGAGTGGCGGGCGGCCTCCAGCAGACCGCGATGAACGTGGGCCCCGCGGTCGGCATCGCCGCGGCGACCACTCTGATGACGGCCTTCGCCTCCCCCGCCGCCGGCCCCCGCGGAGGGCCGGACGGCGCGTTCCTCTCGGCGATGGCCCCCACGCTGACGGTCCTGGCCGGGGTCGCCGCGCTCGGCGCGCTGGCCGCGACGCGGCTGCCCCGACAGGTCGCCGCACACGCCGACCGCACAGCGCGGGCCGCTCCGCACCCGGCTCTCCGGGAAGGGCGCGGCACCACCCCCTGAGGAATTCCCCTGAGGCGTCCCTCAGGGGCGACGGCCCCCGGGTGCCCCGCGCAGCGCCGCATCGACCATCCGCAGCGTCGCCCGCGCCTGCCTCTCGTGGACCTCGGGGCTGTCCAGGCGCAGCGTGAAGGCCGCGCTGGTCACGGAGGTCGCACCGTCCGGGGTGACACCTGCCTCGCAGACGCAGCCGAGGCTCGTCCCGCCGTGGAACCAGAGGCCGTCCGCGCGCCCCGCGACGGGACGCCAGGCGATGCCCAGGCCGTAGCGGACGCCGTCGGCCGGGACCCAGTCCTTGACGGGCACGGTCTTCTTCATCGCGGCCAGCTGCGCCGGACGCAGCAGCCGGCCGCCGAGCAGGGCGCGCAGGAAGACGCCGTGGTCACGGGTGGTCGACAGGAGGCAGCCGTCCGCTCCGCCGCCGTAGCCGAGCGTGGTGTCGGTGGGGCGGGTCTCCCCCGGGAAGTACGTGTATCCGGTGGCCGTCGGCCGCGGCACGTACGGCGAGGTGCCGGGCGTGAAGGTGTGGCGCAGGCCGAGCGGCTCGATGATCCGCTCGTGCACCTCCTGGGCCCACGGGTGCCCGGTGACCGCCTCGACGATCAGCCCGGCGACGACGTAGTTGGTGTTGGAGTATCCCCAGCGCCGTTCCCCCACGGGGTCCTCCGCGTCGGGCAGCCACTGCGGCGGGCCGCCCAGGGCCACGGCCAGCTGTTCCTGCGGTGTCTGGGAGCGGAAGCGGTTGCGGAAGTAGGCGTCGGGGGTGAAGTCCCCGCTGTCCGCGGTGATGTAGTCGTTGAGTCCGCTGGTCTGCCGCAGCAGGTTGGCGACGGTGATGCGGCGGCCGTCGTTGCCGTGTCCGCGGACCGCGCCGGGCAGCCACCGCTCCACGGTGTCGGCGAGCTTCAGCCGTCCCTCGCCGACGAGTTGGAGGACGACGGTCGCGGTGAACGTCTTGGTGTCGCTGCCGATGCGGTAGTACGCGTCCCACGGCACCGGCTCGTCGCCCGCGCTGTCGGCGACGCCCGCGCGGGCCCTCGTGCGGCCGTGCGCCCCGCTCAGCTCGGCGACGGCGCCGCTCGCTCCGGTGGCGACGATCGCGTCGACGCCGTGCTGGAGGGTGCGGCCGTGTGGGGAGGGTGCGGCGGGGGCGGCGGACGCGGGGGTGCCGGCCGCTCCCGCGAACAGGGCGGCCGCGGCGACGGTGAGGCCCGTGCGCCTGCTGATGTCGGTCATCGGGGGTCCTCCGGCTTCGTGCGGGACGGGGTCGTCGGGCGTGCGTCGGGCTTCGCGCAGGTGAGGTCCGCGGCGGGCAGCTTGCCTTCGCGCAGGTACGTGTTGACGGCGCGGTCGGCGCACGGGACGGGGGTCAGGCCGTCCCGGCCGCGCCCGTACACGCCGTGCGCGCGGATGTCCGCCGTCAGGAGGCGCGATCCGGTGAGCTTCTCGTGCAGGGCGAGGGCGCCCTCGTAGGGGACGTTGTTGTCGTGGCGGGCCTGGAGCAGCAGGACGGGCACGTCGTTGCCGATCCTCGTGCCGGGTTCGCGGGGCTCGCTCCCCCAGAACGCGCAGGGGGCGATCATCCCGTTGACGTACGGGCCGAAGACCGGCTGCGTGGCGCGGCTGCGCTGCATGTTCTTCCAGTACGTCGCCGGGTTCTTCGGCCAGCCGCCCGCGGGCCAGCCGCCGTCGCCGCACATGAAGATCGCGCCGCCGACCATGCTGTCCGCGAGCTCGGGCGAGGAGAGAAGCTCCAGGAAACCGGTGAGCGCGGGCCCCGGCTCGAACTCCTCGCCCGCGGCGGCCTTCTTCAGGTCACCGACGACGCTGACGAGTTGAGCGTCGTTCTCCTCGTGCTGGACGAGCTGTTTGAAGATGATCCGCAGCAGCTGGGCGTCGAGGCGCCGGCCCGCGACGGGGACGGGGTGCCGCTCGGCGCGGGCGAGCAGCCGGTGGATGTCCGCCCGCACCCGCTCGTCGAGCGCCGCCTCCGCGGGCGCCCCGGACCGCCGGAACAGCTCGTACTGGGTGGCCGCCGGGTCGGTCGAGGAGTCAAGGACGATCCGGTCGGCCCTGCGCGGGAACAGCTGGGTGTAGACGGCGCCCAGGTCCGCGCCGTACGAGACGCCGTAGTACGACAGTCTGGGCTCGCCGAGCGCCGCCCGGACGGCGTCCATGTCTCGGGCGACGTTCCGCGTCGAGGCGTGCGGGAGCAACGCGGCGTTGTCGCCGTGCTCCTGGCACCGGCGGGCGGTTTCGCGCGCCGAGCGCAGCGCGCCCTCGAAGTCCCCGCGGGGAGTGGTGGTCTCGGCGGGCGGCGTCGGCCGCGGGGTCTTGCCGCAGGTGAGGGGGGTGCTCTCGCCGAGGAAGCGGGGGTCGAAGCCGATGAGGTCGTACTGGTCCGCCGCACTCTTCAACGCGGGCCTCAGGGCGAGGGTGTTGGCGAGTCCGGTGCCGCCGGGGCCACCCGGGTTGGAGAGCAGGATGCCGCGCCGCGCGCCGGGCGACTGCGCCTTGACGCGGGAGATCGCGATCGTGATCGTAGGGCCGCCGGGGTCCGCGTAGTCGAGCGGCACGGTCACGTCCGCGCACTGCGCGCCCGCCTCGTTCAGCTCCTTCTGCGCCGGGGAGCAGGGGCCCCAACTCAGCCTCTGCGCCTGCCGGTCGGAGGATGCGGGCGGATCCGCCGCGGCCACCCCGCCCGCGAGTAATCCGACGAGGCCCAGGCCCGCGGCTGCTGCTGACACGACGCGCATCGTGCTCCTTGGTCCGATGGTGCTCGGTCGACGGTGCGGCCGAGGAAGTCGATCACCACGCTAGAAACACGCGCGGCGCCGGACCATCGGGCTACCGGGCGGAACCGCCCTGGGGAAAGCCCCCGCATCCGCGCTCCGGCGCCGCGTCCGCCCCGGTCTTGACCTGGAGTCCGCTCCAGCTCCTAGGGTCGAGCCCGATCACAGGGCACACCCCAGGAGGTACCACCATGACCAGCCTTCCCGTACGCCGCCTCGGCGCCCTCACCGTCTCGGCGCAGGGCCTCGGGTGCATGGGGATGAGCCACGGCTACGGCGCGTCGAACGACACGCAGTCGGTCGCGACGCTCCACCGCGCCCTCGACCTCGGCGTCACCCTGTTCGACACCTCCGACTTCTACGGCACCGGCCACAACGAACGCCTCATCGGCCGCGCCCTCGCCGGCCGGCGCCGCGAACAGGCCGTCGTCGCCACGAAGTTCGGCTTCGCCAACCGGCTCGGCGAGCCCACCCGCATCCGCGGTGACGCGGCATACGTGCGCGAGGCCTGCGACGCCTCGCTGCGCCGCCTCGGCGTCGACCACATCGACCTGTACTACCAGCACCGCGTGGACAAGACCGTGCCGATCGAGGAGACCGTCGGCGCGATGGCCGAGCTGGTCGAGGCGGGCAAGGTGCGCCACATCGGGCTCTCCGAGGCCGGTGCCACCACGATCCGGCGGGCGCACGCCGTGCACCCCGTCGCCGCGCTGCAGAGCGAGTGGTCGCTGTGGACCAGGGACCTGGAGGAGGAGATCGTGCCGGTCTGCCGCGAGCTCGGCATCGGCCTCGTGCCGTTCTCGCCGCTCGGGCGCGGCTTCCTCACCGGCCGCTACACCTCGCTCGACGAGTTCCCGCAGGACGACGTGCGCCGCACCCAGCCCCGCTTCGCCGACGGCAACCTGGAGCGGAACCTGTCGATAGTGGAGACCCTGGACGCGCTGGCCGCCGACAAGGGCGTCACGGCCGGCCAGCTTGCGCTCGCCTGGGTGCAGCACCGCGGCGACGACGTCGTGCCGATCCCGGGCACCCGCCGCGAGAAGTACCTGGAGGAGAACCTCGGCGCCCTCGCCGTCGAGCTCTCCGCCGACGAGCTCGCCGCGATCGACGCGGCGGCGCCCGCGGACCGGGTCTCGGGCACGCGCTACGACGAGCGCAGCATGGCGGTCGTGGACCGGTAGGAAAGCGGGCGGGCGGGCGAGCGGACCAGTGGGCCAGTCGACCCGTGGGCAAGTGGGCCGGCGGGCGAGTGGCCCGGACGGCCGGCCACGTAGCCTGCGGGCATGCCCCTGCCCGATGAACACGCCGACGCCTCTCCCGTGACGGGAGCGGCCGCCCTCGACCCGGCCGGGCCCGGCACGCTGGCCTTCCTCGCGGGCGAGTGGCGCGTGGAGCGTACGGTCCGCGACCTCACGGACGGCTCCGAGGGGCACTTCACCGGTACGACACTGTTCTCGCCACTGCCCGCCCCCGACTCCGGCGGTCTCCTGCACCACGAGTCCGGCACCTTCACCTGGCACGGCACCGCCCGTCCCGCCGAGCGCACGCTCCGCTTCCTCCCCGGCGACGCGCCGGGCACCGCACGCGTGGAGTTCGCCGACGGCCGCTTCTTCCACGACCTCGACCTGCGCTCGGGGTACTGGACGACGGACCACCCCTGCGTGGACGACCTCTACCGCGGCGAGTTCGAGGTGATCGGCACGGACCGCTGGCGCACCCGTTGGCGGGTCGGCGGGCCCGCCAAGGACCTGCTGCTCGTCACGGAGTACCACCGGCCGCGTCGAACGGGAGATTCCAGCGGCCACCGTGCCGGGTGAGGGTGACGGCGGGGAGGGGACGCACATCGATGTTCCCGTTACGTCGACGGGGGCGCCTTCAGGGCGTGGGTGAGCGCGGCGCGCACCACGGCGGGCTCGGCGACGGCAAGCACACGGACCCGTTCGCCGACGCCCTCGCCGGGCGGCCGGGTGTCGAGCCGGCCGCCGACGCGCGAGCGGAACCCGAGCAGCGACTCCCCGCCGTGCGGTGCCGAGTGCGGGTCGCTGGGCCAGGTGTCGACCCCGGCCGGCTCGTGCGCCGTGACCTCGGCGAGCGTGCCGCCGCGCCGACGCCCCATGTCGCAGTCCCGCAGGGCGGGTTGGGCGAGCGGTGGCGCAGCTCGGCCGCCCCCGAGCGGCAGGAGCGCGGGGGCGGCGCGCCGGACGTCGTCCCACCCCGCCCAGTCGAGCGGCCGGTCGTCGCCGAAACGCTCCACGAGCAGCGAGCCGCTCCGGGCGGCGGCGACGAGGGTGACACGAGCGTGCATGCGGTGATCGTGAAGCGCGCAGGAGTGCGGGTCAAGGTTTCGCCGCAGGTGCGGAGCAGCTCACGTACAGCCCGTGCCGCCCGGCCGCCCCGCCCTCACCGCCGAACGCCGTCCCCTCACTGCCGGCCGCGCGCCATCCAGTTCTCCGGCGCCTCCACGGCCGCGAACCCGAACTTCTCGTAGACCCCGTGCGCGTCCCCCGTGGCGAGCAGCGTCCGGCGCACGCCGAGCGGCTCCAGGTGGGCGCAGACCGCGCCGACGAGCGCGGAGCCGAGTCCCTTGCCGCGCACATCGGGCGAGACGTACACGTCGCAGAGCCAGGCGAAGGTGGCCCGGTCGGTCACCACGCGCGCGTACGCGACCTGCTCGCCCGTCGTCCCGTCGTACATCCCGAAGTTCAGCGAACCGGCGATCGCCGCGTCCTGCTTCTCGCGCGTGCGGCCGAGGGCCCAGTACGCGTCGGTGGAGAGCCAGTGGTGGACGCGGGCGGCATCGATGCGCCCGGGGTCGGCGGACACCTGGTAGCCGTCGGGGATCATCGGGTCAGGTGCTTCGGAGGGCATGGCACTGTCAGTCATGAGCGCGAGCGTCGCAGCCCGCACCGGGCGCCGTCGAGCCGTTTACGGCCGGTGGGATCCGGATGTGCCGCCGGACCAAGCCCGCCCCGGCGGCACGTCCGGGCAGCCTCACCCCAGCACCTCGTCGCACGCCGCCCGCAGCCTGCGCACCCCCTCCGTGATCTCCCCGGCCCCGGCGACCGCGGCGAAGCTCAGCCGCACATGACCGGCGGTGGGTTCGGCGGCGAAGTACGGGCGCCCCGGGGCGACGGCCACACCCGCCCGCAGCGCGGCCGACGCCAGCGCGGTCTCGTCCGTACCGTCGGGCAGCCGCACCCACAGGTGGTAGCCGCCCGCAGGGACGTGCTCCACCGTGAGCTCGGGCACGCGCAGCCGCAGCGCCGCCGCCAACGTGTCCCTGCGCTCCTTCAGCTCGACCGCCACCGCCCGCAGATGACGTGGCCAGGCCGGTGAGCCCACCAGTTCGAGGGCCGCCTCCTGCAGCGGCCTCGGCACGAAGAAGTGGTCGACGACCTGGATGGCGCGCAGCCGCTCGAGAACCGGGCCGCGGGCCACGAGCGCGCTGACGCGGAAGCTCGGCGAGGTGGCCTTGGTGAGCGAGCAGACGTGGACGACGACGCCGTCGTGGTCGTCCGAGGAGAGCGGGCGCGGCAGCGGCCCCGCGTCCTCGTGGACGAGGCGGCGCACGAAGTCGTCCTCGACGACGAACGCCCCCGCCTCGCGGGTGATCCGCAGGACCTCGGAGCGGCGCTCGGCGGACAGCACGGCGCCGGTCGGGTTCTGGAACAGCGGCTGGCAGACGAAGACGCGGGCGCCCGTCGCCCGGAAGGCGGCCGCCAGGAGTTCGGGCCGCACCCCGTCGGTGTCGACCGGCACGGGCACCGGGCGCAGCCCCGCGGCCCGGGCGATCGCCAGCATGCCCGGGTACGTAGGTGACTCGACGAGGACCGGCGCGCCGGGCGGCGCGAGCGCCCGCAGGGCCGTCGTCAGCGCGCTCTGGCCACCCGCCGTGATCAGCACCTCGGCGGCCGTGATCGCGCCGCCGATCCCCCGCGAAAACCACTCGCGCAGCTCGGGCAGCCCGTCGACCGGCGGCCGCCCCCACGCCCCGGGCCGCCGCCCCGCCCGCGCGAGGGCCGCCGCCATGGCGCGCTCGGGCTGCAGGGCGGGATCGAGATAGCCGCCGTTGAACTCGATGACGCCCGGCGGCGGCGCGGCCAGCGTGGCGAGTACCCCTGTCGCGTCGACCGTGCGCGGCACCGGCTCGGCGGCGGCGTCGGCGCTCAGCGTCACCTCCTGCCAGGAGGTGTCCCCGGCGGGTGCCGAGGGGGCCGCCGTCTCGGCACGGAAGACCCCGGCGCCGGGCCGGGTGACGACGAGCCCCTCGGCGGCGAGCTGCGCCAGGGCCCGCGACACGGTCACCGGACTCACCCTGAACCGTTCGATCAACGCCCGGCTCGACGGCAGCTTTCCACCAGGTGAGTAGCGGTCGAGCTCGGCACGCAGGGTTTTCGCAAGATCTCCCACACTGCTACTGTCATGCATGACAGCACAGGATAGCGCTACTCGTCCGCAGCGGATAGCAGTCCCCGCCACCGCCGGCCCCGGCCCCGGCCCGGAACCAGGCACGCCGAGCCGGTTCGGCTCCCCTCGCGCGGGCACGGTGACGGCCGCCCTCGGCGTCACCGCCTTCTCCCTCACCTTCCCCGCCACCGCCTGGGGCCTCGAAGGCATCGGCCCCTGGAGCTTCGTGACCCTGCGCGGGGTGCTCGCCGCGCTGGTCGCGGGCGGCTGCCTGCTCGCCCTGCGCGTCGCACTCCCGCACCGCCGCCACTGGGCGGGGCTCGCGGTGGTCGGCGCCGGGGTCGTCGTCGGCTTCCCGCTGCTCACCACGCTCGCCCTGCAGACCTCCACCACCGCGCACGCCGCGGTGGTCGTGGGCCTGCTCCCCCTGACGACCGCCGTCTTCTCGGCGCTGCGCACCGGAGCCCGCCCCTCGCGCACCTTCTGGGGTGCCGCGCTCGCCGGGGCCGCCGCCGTCATCGCGTTCACCGTGCAGCAGAGCGGCGGCGCCCTGTCCACCGCCGACCTCTACCTCTTCGGCGCGCTGCTGATCTGCGCGGCCGGCTACACCGAGGGCGGCAGGCTGGCCCGCGAGATGCCCGGCTGGCAGGTCATCGGCTGGGCGCTGATCCTCTGCCTGCCCCTCAACGTCGTCGGCGCGCTCACGGCCCTGCCCCACGAGTCCTTCACACTCACCGGGCACAGCACGGCGGGCCTGCTGTACTCCGCGATCGGCTCGCAGTTCCTCGGCCTGGTCGTCTGGTACCGGGGCATGGCGGCGATCGGCGTCCCCAAGGCCAGCCAGCTCCAGCTCGCCCAGCCGCTGCTGACCCTGGTCTGGTCGGTGTTCCTGCTCGGCGAGCACCTCACCGTCGCCGCCCCGCTCACGGCCGCCGCCGTCCTCGTGTGCATCGCGGTCACCCAACGCTCCCGCGGCTGACCCGTTACCCGTCCGGGAGGGCCCCAACTCCCCCTACCCGTCGTACACTTGCCGCCACAGATCGCGACCGCTGAGCGGGACGAGGGGGCACTCCAGATGCGTGCAACCGTAGGCGACGAGCTGGTGGTGCACGGCAGGATCGTCGGGCAGCACGACCGGATCGCGCGGATCGTCGAAGTACTGGGCACGGAGGGCGGCCCGCCGTACCGCGTCCGCTTCGAGGACGGCCACGAGACCGTGATGTCGCCGGGCCCCGACACCGTCGTACGGCACCAGGACCCGGCGTAGGACCGGTCCCAGCGGGTTCAGCGCGGCGGCTTCGCCGGCTCCTGATAGTGGTCGGCGACCACCCGCGCCATCGCGCCGATCTTGTCGACGCCGACCTCCTTCGCCGAGAAGTAGACGTGCCCGCGCACCTCGCGGAAGCCCTCCGCGTACGTGAGGTGCCGGGACAGCTCCGCCGGGTCCTGCCACGCGGCGGGCTGCGCCGGGTCGCCGGCCTTGTAGAGGGCCTCCCCGATGTACAGGCGCACGTCCGTGCCGCGCACGACGTCGTTCCACCACGGGATCAGCTTGGCGTAGTCCGCGGCGGCGAAGCCGATGTTCCAGTACACCTGCGGGACGATGTAGTCGATCCAGCCCTTCTTCACCCAGCCCCGCGTGTCCGCGTACAGATCGTCGTACGTCTGCACGCCGGCCCGGGTGTCCGAGCCGGTCGGGTCAGTCGCGATGTTGCGCCAGACCGCGAAGGGACTGATGCCGAACTGGGTGCGCGGCCGGGCCTTCTTCACCCGGCGGGCCATCTCGCGCACCAGCCGGTCGATGTTGTCCCGCCGCCACGCGGCGCGGTCGGGGAAGCCCCCGCCGTACTGCTCGAAGGCGGCGTCGTCGTCGAAGACCTGGCCCGCGACGGGATACGGGTAGAAGTAGTCGTCCCAGTGCACCGCGTCGATCGGGTAGCGGCGCACGGCGTCGAGCATCGCGTCCTGCACGAAGCGCCGCACCGCGGGCAGGCCCGGGTTGTAGTAGAGCTTCCCGCCGTACGGCACGACCCAGTCGGGGTGCACGCGCGCCGGGTGGGTGGCGACAAGGCGCGACGGGTCGGTGTGGTTCGCGACCCGGAACGGGTTGAACCAGGCGTGCAGCTCCAGGCCCCTGCGGTGCGCCTCGTGCACGGCGGTGCCCAGCGGGTCCCAGCCCGGGTTCTTGCCCTGGACACCGGTCAGGTACTCCGACCACGGTTCGTACGGAGAGGGCCAGAGCGCGTCGGCGGTGGGCCGCACCTGGAAGACCACCGCGTTGAGTCTGCGGCTCGCCGCCGAGTCCAGGAAGGCCAGGAGCTCACTGCGTTGCCGGTCGGCCGGGAGCCCCGGCTTCGAGGGCCAGTCGCGGTTGGCCACGCTCGCCAGCCACATGCCGCGCAGCTCGCGGCCCTTCTTGTGCCGCCGGTCGGGAGCGGCGGACGCGTCCCCCGCCGTCGCAAGGCCGGCGACCGCCGCCGCGGCCACCACCGAGAAACCCCGACGTGACATACGCCTCATCTGCATGCCCCCTGAGCTCGCTGTGCACCGGCACCCCTTGCCGGTAGCGGACAGCATGCCCGACCCGGCCCCTCAAGGCGCCCTCATTGCGGAGTAACGTTCACGGCCGAGGCAGGCACCGCATCCGTACGGGGGACCTGCCGGCCCCGTTGATCAGCGAAAGGCACGAGGTGACCGACTCCATGACCGATATCGCACGCGTCGGAGTGGTGGGCTGTGGCCAGATGGGCGCCGGAATCGCAGAGGTCTGCGCCCGCTCCGGACTGGACGTGAAGGTCGCGGAGACCACCGGCGAGGCGCTGGAGATCGGCCGCACGCGGCTGTACAACTCGCTCTCCAAGGCCGCCGAGCGCGGCAAGATCTCCGACGAGGAGCGCGACGCGACGCTCGACCGTCTCAGCTTCACCACCGACCTCGGCGAGTTCTCCGACCGTGACCTGGTCATCGAGGCCGTCGTGGAGAACGAGCAGGTCAAGACAGAGATCTTCCAGGTCCTCGACCAGGTGGTGACCCGGCAGGACGCGATCCTCGCCTCCAACACCTCCTCCATCCCGCTGGTGAAGCTGGCCGTCGCGACCTCGCGCCCGGACCAGGTCATCGGCATCCACTTCTTCAACCCGGCGCCCGTGCAGCAGCTCGTCGAGCTGATCCCCGCGCTGACCACCTCCGAGGGCACCATCAGCCGTGCCCAGGCCGCGGTCGAGAAGATCCTCGGCAAGCACGCGATCCGCGCCCAGGACCGCTCGGGCTTCGTGGTCAACGCGCTGCTCATCCCCTACCTCCTCTCCGCGATCCGGATGTTCGAGTCGGGCATCGCGAGCCGCGAGGACATCGACAACGGCATGGAGATGGGCTGCGCCCACCCGATGGGCCCGCTCAAGCTCGCCGACCTGATCGGCCTGGACACGGTCGCCTCGGTCGCCGACTCCATGTACGCCGAGTACAAGGAGCCGCTGTACGCCGCTCCCCCGCTGCTGCAGCGGATGGTGGACGCGGGCCGGCTCGGCCGGAAGTCCGGCTCGGGCTTCTACACGTACGCCTGACACGTCGAGGCATTCACTCCCCGTACGAACACACTCCGTACGGACGGGCCCGGCACTCCTGCGAGTGCCGGGCCCGCGGCGTTCACACACCGTGTGCGCAGAAGGCTCGCATATGCCCATCGCACACTCTCCCGCCCTGCCCACCACGCGAGTTGACTTTCTGTGCGGATGAAGGGGGGACGCGCCACTACAGAGAGGAGTGCACTCGTGACCACCGACGGCGAGATTGCCGTGGTCCCGGAAGAACTCGCGGAGTTACGCCGTAGCCTGGACGTGGGTCTGGCCCGCGTCGACGGACGGCTGGCGTTGCTCACTCAGCACGACGAACAGACCTCCAAGAACGTGGAGACCATGGAGACCAGGGTCGCCGCACTGGAGAACACGCGCTGGCCACTGCCCACGATCGCGGCCCTGGCCGCGGTCGCGGCGATCGCCGTGGCCGTCTGGCAGGCGATCGGCCATTAGCTAGCGCGCGTCCTGGCTGAGACGCAGATGGTGGAGGAGGAGCAGTGCCGCGGCCATGTTGGCCGCCGGGACCTCCCCGCGGGCGACCATGTCGGGGACCAGCTTGAGCGGGATCCACTCACGGCGGTCCGATTCGAAGTCGTCCTCGGGATGGCCGATGTATGTCCCTTCGTCGGACCAGTAGATGTGGTGCCGGGCGTCGGTGAGCCCGTTGGACGGCTCGACGCTCAACAGGTGCCGCAGCGGCCCCGGCCGCCAGCCGGTCTCCTCCTCCATCTCGCGTGCCGCCGCGTACGCGATGTCCTCGCCGTCCTCGACGACGCCCGCCGCGAGTTCCCAGCCCCAGCTGTCGGTGATGAAGCGGTGCCGCCACAGCAGGAGCACTTCGTTGGCGTCGTTGACGACGGTGGCCACGGCGACGGGCCGCAGCCGGATGAGGAAGTGATCGAGATGCCGGCCGTCGGGTAGTTCGACGTCTGCGAGATTGACGTTGAACCATCGGTTTCCATACACAGTTTGTTCGCTCTGTTTCGTCCACTGCACGGTTCTGCCACCTTCCGCCGAATAGATGGCAATATCGCAGCAGGGAGAACGTCAGAGCAGCGTGTGCGCGGCGCGGGACGGTGTGTGCGCGGGACCGGCGGAACGGCGCCGCGAGCGCGTTACAGCGGTACGCGCAGGGCCCCGTCGATCAGTTCGGCCGCCTCGGCCGTGCCCGCGCAGTCGCTGCGGACGAGGTGCTCGCGGACGGCACGCAGCCGGTCGCGCAGCCGCTGGGACTCCATCCCCCGCGCCTGTTCTGCCATTTCCACCGCGGTGGCCACCGCCTCGTCGGTGTTTCCCTGGCGCAGCTCGATCTGGCTGAGCATCGCGAGCCGGTGCACCCGGCCCCGGTCGTGCGCCGGAGTGTCCACGGCCGCCGCGGCGTGCTCGCGGGCGCTGGCCAGATCGCCGAGGCTGAGCAGCGCCTCCGCCACTTGCACGTTGACGAGCCCGGGCTGGACATAGCCCGTCTCGTCCGGCTCACGGCCGCGCAGGATCCGGTCGGCCGCGGCCTCGGCACGCCGGATGCAGGACAGCGCGCTCCTGCCGTCGCCCAGGTGCGCGTACGCCTTGGCCTGCATCGCGTACAGGTCGGAGGCGAGCGCCGGGGTGAGGTCGCGTCCGGCGGCCCGCAGCGCGGCCTCGGCGAACGCCACCGCCTGGCGGTACTCCCGCATGAACAGCGACTGGTTGACCAGGAGCGCGATGACGTACGCGCCGAGCCCCCGGTCCCCGCTGGCCTTGGCGAGCCGCAACGCCTGGTGGAAGTAGCGCTGGGCGAGGCCGTGCGCGTCGGAGTCGTAGGCGCAGATCCCCGCGATCGCCACCAACCCGCCGGTGGAGCGGTGCAGTTGGCGGCCGGTCTCGTCGGGGTAGCTGCCCCTCAGCAGCGGCGCGGCCTCGGCGTTGAGGAAGCCGACGATGCGGCTGCGGGTCGCGATGCCGCCGGTCTTGCGGTACATCTGCTCGTAGTGGGCGCGGGCGGCCCGCATCATCTCTATGTCGGCCGTGCTGACGGGGTGCCGGCCGCCGCGGGACACATCGACGTCCTCGGGCGGGTTCTCCCACTCCCAGACGGGCATGACGGCGGGTGTTCCGGTGACCGCGGGCGCGCCGAGCAGGTGCGGGCGCTGCTGTTCGTCCGAGCGCCACAGCGCGGTGGCCCGCTCCACGAAGCCGGAGAGCGTGGAGGCCGCGGAACCGGCCCGGGCCGCGGGGACGCCGGGCAGGCCGAGGCCGATGTCGTCGAGCGTGACGGGACGGTGCAGCCGGGCCGCGAGCACCTCGCAGATCAGGTCGGGGACCTGGCCCCGCGGCCGCTGACCTTTCAACCAGCGGGAGACGGCGGTGTGTTCGTACCGCAGTGCGAGGCCTCTGGCTCTGCCCGCCTGGTTCACATGTGCGGCCAGTCCCGCGTGAGAGATGCCCGCTTCGTCGAGGATCGCGTCGAGCAGGGTGTTGGGCTGCATGGATGCCCTCCGATGGCTCGGTGCTGTTCAGCGTAGTGGAGGTCCCTTCACACGGGGTGTGAAGGGAGTGTCCGAATCCGGGGGGTGTGCGCTCTGCCGCGTGGGGTGTGGGCCCGCTTGACTGAGATGCCTCATCAGTTAAGGAGGCCGGCCGGGCCGCCGGCTCCCCCCTCTTGCAGTGCGGCGGCCCTCAGTGGCGCCGTTCGTCCCGCCGTCTGCCCGACAACTCCATGGCGGGGCGGATGGCGCATGCCGTCTCCCGGACTTCCACCCCCACGGCTCAACTCACCGTGCCGGCCCGCCACCCGGGCTCGGACTGCTGGGCGGGCACCCGCGTGCGGTCGTTGCGCAGCACGAGCAGCGCCGCGTCGTCGGACGGCAACCGGCCCGCGTGGCGCACGAGTCGGGCGTACAGCGCGCGGATCAGACCCTGCGGCGAGACCGGCTGGACCCGGGCGGCCTCGGTGAGCGCGGCCTGCAGCGGGAAGAACGCCCCCGCGGCGTCGCGCGCGTCCGTCACACCGTCCGTGTGCAGCACCAGCGCCTCGCCGGGCAGCAGCCGGCCGCAGTGCAGCACCGGCAGGTCGGCGGGGAGCGGGAAGGCGCCGAGCGGCGGCAGCGGCTCGCTGTCGGTCAGCAGCCGGGCGGGTCCGCTCAGCAGATGGGGCCAGGGGTGCCCGCAGTTGAGGGCGGAGATCTCGCCCTCCCGGCTGATCTCCAGGAGCAGGACGGTGGCGAACTCCTCGGCGAGCGGGGCCTCGGGCGCCGCGCCGCCGTTGGCCGGGTGCTCGGCGCGCGAGCGTTCCCGCAGGTGCCGTCCGAGCGCCCGCTCCAGCCTCCGCAGCACCAGGGGCAGTTCGGCCTCGTCGTGGGCGGCCTCGCGGAAGCTGCCGAGGAGGGCGGCGACGGTCCCGATCGCCGAGAGGCCGTGCCCGCGCACGTCGCCGATGACGACGCGCACCCCGTGGTCGGTGGCGGTCACCTCGTACAGATCGCCGCCGACGGACGCGCCGCGCGAGGCGGAGAGCCGCCCGGCGGCCAGCGCGAGCCCCTCCATGCGGGGCGGCAGGGGCCTCAGCAGGACGTTCTGCGCGGCGCCCGCGACCTCGCGCAGCTGCCTCAGCTCCCGCAGCAGCACCCGCCGGACATGGCATATCAGCCCGGTCCCGACCACGAAGAAGACGGCACTGCTGACGATCCGCGCCCTCATGTCCTCCTGCTGCGCGAGCGGACAGGCCAGCTTGTACGTGATCGCGACGGCGCCCCACATGGTGGGCAGGCCCAGCGTGGAAAGGCGCCGGTCCCGGGGGCACCGCACGCGGCGCAGCACCCGGGGAAGCATGCGGGTGACCCGGCGGGGACGCCGGTCGCCCCGCCCCGTGCGGAGCTCGGCCCTGCGGGGTGCCCCAGCTTTGATACCGATCATGCCGTCGGCCCCCTAGGCCCCGTTCAGCGATCAGGCCGGCCGCTACGGCCGGATTGATTCTGTCGACCGCATGGACCGATCGGGCCAGGGTGACGCCACTTGTCACCCAAACGAGTGAGGGGCTTATCCGGTGGTCCGAATAAGCCCCTCTTTGCGCCTCTTGTGCGCCTGTTGTCGCCTACGGGTGGTGACTACGCTCCGCGCAGCACCGCGCCCGTCGCCCCGGCCGCGCTCGCGACGGCCGCGTCACGGGCCGCCGACGCCTCGTCGACGGTCAGCGTGCGATCGGCCGCCCGGAAGCGCAGCGCGTACGCGAGGGACTTCTTGCCCGCGCCGATCTGCTCGCCCTCGAAGACGTCGAACAGCCGGATGGACTCAAGGAGTTCACCCGCGCCACCGCGCAGGTAGTACTCGACGACGGCGGCCGGCACCGCGGAGTCGACCACGAGGGCGACGTCCTGGGTGGCCACCGGGAAGGTCGAGATGCGCGGCGCCCGGACGACACCGTCGCGCGCCGACTCCAGGAGGTCCAGGTCGAGCTCCATCGCGCAGGTGCGCGCGGGCACGCCGAGCGCCTTCACGACGCGCGGGTGCAGCTCGCCCGCGTGGCCGACGGTGACGATCTCCTCGCCGATCAGCACCTTCAGCTCGGCGCAGCGGCCGGGGTGCCACGGGCCGTACTGGCCCTGGTCGACGATGAGCTCGACGCCCGCCTCGTGGGCGATGGTCCGCGCCGACTCGACGGCGTCGGCCCAATCGGCCGACCGGCCCTTGCCCCACCAGCCGGCCTGCTCGCGGGCGCCCGCGAGGACGACGGCGGCGTGCCGGGGCTGGTCGGGCAGCGCCTCGGTGAGGGAGGCGATCTCCTCGTCCGTGGGGCGCCGGTCGACGGGCAGGCGCCCGGCGGCCTTGAGCTCCTCACGGGGGTGGAAGACCAGGCCCGTCTCGAAGAGCGCCAGGTCGTGCGAGCCGCGTCCGTCGTTGCGGCGCAGCGCGGAGAGCAGCCCCGGCAGCAGCGTCGTGCGGAGCGCGGGCTCCTCGTCGGAGAGCGGGTTGACGAGCTTGACCACACGGCGGTTCGTGTCGTCGGCCGCCAGGCCCAGCTGGTCGAAGACGCCCTCACCGATGAAGGGGTAGCTCGGCGACTCGACATAACCGGCGCCGGCCAGCGCGCGGCCCACCCTGCGGTGCAGCCGCTGCCGGTCGGTCAGACCACGGCCGGCCGGCGGCTTGGGCAGCGTCGAGGGCAGGTTCTCGTAGCCCTCCAGGCGGATGACCTCTTCGGCGAGGTCGTTCGGCTCGGCGAGGTCGGGGCGCCACGACGGGACGGTGACGGTCAGGTCGTCCTGGCCGTAGACGTCGCAGCCGACCTCCTGGAGGCGGCGCACGACGGTCTCGCGGCCGTACGCCACACCGGCGACCTTGTCCGGGTGGTCCGCGGGCATGGTGATCGTGCGCGGCGCGGTCGGGGCGATGACCTCGGTGACCCCGGCCTCGGCGCTGCCGCCCGCGAGGAGCACGAGCAGGTCGACGGTGCGCTGCGCGGCGGCCGCGGCGGCCTGCGGGTCGACCCCGCGCTCGAAGCGCTTGGACGCCTCGGAGGCCAGCTTGTGGCGGCGCGCGGTGCGGGCGACGGACAGCGCGTCGAAGTGCGCCGCCTCGACGACGACCTCGGTGGTGCCGCTGACCCGGCCGGTCTCCGGGTCGGTGACGGAGTCGGCGATCTCGGTGTTGGCGCCGCCCATGACGCCCGCGATGCCGATGGGTCCGCGGTCGTCGGTGATGACCAGGTCCTCGGCGTCCAGGACGCGCTTGGCACCGTCGAGCGTGGTGACCTTCTCGCCCTGCTCGGCCCTGCGCACGCCGATCGTGCCCTGGATGCGGGAACGGTCGTACGCGTGCAGGGGCTGGCCGAGCTCCATCATCACGTAGTTGGTGATGTCGACGGCGAGCGAGATCGGGCGCATGCCGACCTTCTGCAGCCGGCGCCGCAGCCAGATCGGGGAGCGGGCCTCGGGCTGCAGGCCCGTGACGGTGCGCGCGGTGAAGCGGTCGCAGCCGAGCGGGTCGGAGACCTTGACCGGGTAGCCGAAGGAGTTCGGCGCGGGCACGTCGAGCAGCGCCGGGTCGCGCAGCGGCAGGCCGTACGCGGTGGCGGTCTCGCGGGCGACGCCGCGCATCGACAGCGCGTAGCCGCGGTCGGGCGTGACGGCGATGTCCAGGACCTCGTCGACCAGCTCGAGGAGCTCGATGGCGTCGGTGCCCGCCTCGTGCTCGGGGGGCAGCACGATGATGCCGCCCGAGCCGTCGTCGCCCATGCCGAGCTCGTCGCCGGAGCAGATCATGCCGTGCGAGGTCTTGCCGTACGTCTTGCGGGCGGCGATCGCGAAGTCGCCGGGCAGGACGGCGCCGGGCAGGACCACGACGACCTTGTCACCGACCCGGAAGTTCCGGGCGCCGCAGACGATCTCCTGCGGCTCGCCGGTGCCGTTGGCCGTGCCGACGTCGACGGTGCAGAAGCGGATGGGCTTCTTGAAGCCCTCCAGCTCCTCGATGGTGAGGACCTTGCCGACGACGAGCGGGCCCTTGAGGCCCGCGCCGAGCTGCTCGACGGTCTCGACCTCCAGGCCGACGTCGATCAGCTTGGCCTGCACGTCACGGCCGGTCTCGGTGGCGGGGAGGTCGACGTACTCCCGCAGCCAGGAAAGCGGGACCCGCATCAGATCTCCATCCCGAACGGCCGGGTGAACCGGATGTCACCCTCGACCATGTCTCGCATGTCTTCGACGTTGTGGCGGAACATCAGCATCCGTTCGATGCCGAACCCGAAGGCGAATCCGCTGTACTTCTGGGGGTCGACGCCGCAGGCCGTCAGGACCTTCGGGTTGACCATGCCGCAGCCGCCGAGCTCGATCCAGCCCTCGCTGCCGCAGGTGCGGCAGGGGCGGTCCGGGTTGCCGACGGACTCGCCGCGGCACACGTAGCAGACCATGTCCATCTCGGCGGACGGCTCGGTGAACGGGAAGTAGTTCGGCCGCAGGCGGGTCTTCATGTCCGGGCCGAAGAGCGACTGGACCATGTGGTCCAGGGTGCCCTTGAGGTCGGCCATGGTGAGGCCCTCGTCGACGGCGAGCAGCTCGATCTGGTGGAAGACCGGGGTGTGCGTCGCGTCGAGCTCGTCCGTGCGGTAGACGCGGCCGGGGCACACGACGTAGACCGGCGGCTCGCGGCGCTCGAGGAGCGCGCGGGCCTGCACGGGCGAGGTGTGGGTGCGCAGCACGACACCGGACTCTCCCCCGCCGTCGGTCCCGTTCGGGCCCTGGACGAAGAAGGTGTCCTGCATCTGCCGGGCCGGATGGTCGGGCGTGAAGTTGAGCGCGTCGAAGTTGAACCACTCCGCCTCGACCTCGGGGCCCTCGGCGACCTCGTAGCCCATCGAGACGAAGACGTCGGCGACGCGCTCCATCATCGTGGTCAGCGGGTGCCGGGCGCCGGCGGGCGTGCGGTCGTACGGCAGCGTGACGTCCACCGCCTCCTCGACCAGGACGCGGGCGTCGCGCTCGGCCTCGAGCTCGCTCTGACGGGCGGCCAGGGCCTTGCTCACGGCGCCGCGGGCCATGCCCACGCGCTTGCCCGCCTCGGCCTTGGCCTGCGGGGGCAGCGCGCCGATCTCGCGGTTGGCGAGGGCCAGCGGCGAGGTGCCGCCGGTGTGCGCGACCTTGGCCTCCTGGAGCGCGTCGAGGGAGTCCGCGGCCACGAAGGCGGCGAGCGCCTCGTCCCGCATGCGCTCGATCTCTTCAGGTTTCAGTGCCTCGACCTCAACAGGGTCGTACGACTTGTTCGGTGCCGACATCTCTTCCCGTGCTTCCGGTTGGCTGGCGGATGGGTCCCCGTCAACGACTCGGAGACAAGCTGTCCCAGGTGTGGGGACACAAAGTGCCAACGACCGAGTCTAACGGGGGTGCGGTGAACGAATGAGCCCGCGGGCCGCTCGGGGCGTCCTCACAGCGGTCACTGGAGATACGCCGGAGCCCCCACGGGCAACGTAAATCGGAACTGGGCGCCGCCGCCGGGCGCGCGGCCGACGGTGATCGTCCCGCCGTGCGCCTCCACGATGCCCTTCACGATGTACAACCCCAGTCCCGTCCCGCCGCGCTTGCTGCCCCGCCAGAAGCGGGTGAAGACGCGGCCCATCGACTCCTCCGGAATACCGGGACCTTCGTCGCTCACGGTCACGGCGGTCTCGGCGCCGCCCCGCTCGCGCGGCGAGGAGGAGGGCGCCACCTCGATGGTGACGGTTCCCTCGCCGTGCCGCACCGCATTTTCCAGCAGGTTGCTGAGCACCTGGTCGATCTTGTCGGGGTCCGCCCAGCAGTCCGGCAGCGGCTGCTGGACGCGGACGAGGAAGCGGTCCGCGTCCTGGCCCGCGGCGACGTGCGCCTGGATGTGCCGGCCGACGGCCGCGCCGATGTCGACGGGCTGACGGCGCAGCTCCAGGCGGCCGGAGTCGATGCGGGAGATGTCCAGGAGCTCGGCGATCAGCCGGGTGACGCGGTTCGCGTCGGCGTCGACGGTCTCCAGCATCAGCTTCTTCTGGTCGTCGGTGAACCGCTCCCACTTGGCGAGCAGGGTCGCCGTGAAGCCCTTGACGGAGGTGAGGGGCGAGCGGAGCTCGTGGGCGACCGTGGCGATCAGCTCGGCGTGGCTGCGCTCGGTGCGGCGACGGGCCTCGGTGTCCCGCAGGCAGACGACGACGCGGCGTACGGGCCCGGTGCGGGTGGTGCGCACGTAGCGGGCGGAGACGAGGACCTCACGGCCGCCGGGCAGCAGCAGATTGCGCTCGGGCTGGCCGACGCGGATGGCGAGGCCGCCGTAGGGGTCGGTCAGGGGCCACCAGCGGCGGCCTTCGAGGTCTTCTAAGGGGAGCGCGTGCTCCAGGGGGGTGCCGAGGGCGTCCGCCGCGGCGACCGCGGTGATCCGCACCGCCGCCGAGTTGAAGCAGATGACGTGGCCCGTCTCGTCCGCGACGACGAGGCCGTCGGGCAGCTCGTCGGGATCGAGTCCGAGGCCGCCGAGGTCACCGGGACCGCCGTGGTCCGCGTGAGGACGGACGACGTCCGCCACCCCCGGTGCTCCGCTCGTGCCGACACTCATTCCCCGTACCCCACCTCTCGGACTGCCGGTGGGGGGTTCCTCCCTGCTCGGAGGTCCCCGTGTCCGGGCGGAGCCGAGAACGTGGGGGACGTGCCGAGAGCCTGGAGGGAGGCCCCCCGAGCCCGTCACACTACTAGCTCGATGTGACGGAGCGGCACCCTCCAGCGGCACGCTGTGCACGGGCGGACGCATAGAGGCACACCGCGGCGGCCGTCGCGAGGTTGAGGCTCTCGGCTCTGCCGTGGATCGGAACACGCACCACCGCGTCGGCGAGTGCGCGGGTCTCCTCCGGCAGCCCCCAGGCCTCGTTGCCGAAGACCCAGGCGGTGGGGGTGCCCATGGTGCCCCTGTCGAGTTCCGTGTCGAGGTCGTCCTCGCCCGCCCCGTCGGCGGCCAGGACGCGTACGCCGACGTCCCCCAGCCTCTGGACGGCCTGCTCGACGGGGACTCCGACGGCGACGGGAAGGTGGAAGTGCGAACCGACCGACGCGCGCACCGCCTTGGGGTTGTAGAGGTCCACGGAGGCGTCCGTGAAGATCACGGCGTCGGCGCCCGCGGCGTCCGCGCAGCGCAGCACGGTCCCGGCGTTCCCGGGGTCGCGGACGTGCGCGAGGACGGCGACGAGCCGGGGCCGGGCGGCGAGGATCTCCTCGAAGGGGGTGTCCAGGAACCGGCAGACGCCGACGAGGCCCTGCGGGGTGACGGTCGTCGAGATGTCGGCGATGACGTCCTCGTCGGCGAGGTGCACGCGGGCGCCGGCCGCGCGGGCCTCCCCCACGATGTCGGCGTACCGCTCGGTGGCGTCGACGGTGGCGAACAGTTCGACGAGCGTCTGCCCGTGCCCGGCGGCCTCCCGCACGGCCTGCGGCCCCTCGGCGAGGAACAGCCGCTCCTTGCCCCGGAAGTTCCGCTTGGCCAGCCGCCGCGCGGCACTGACGCGAGGTGACTTGGGGGAGATCGGCTCAGGGGCGGCAGGCATGGACTCACCTTCGGGGAAACGGTGCGGGCGTCCCGCGGGGACAGCCCGCGGGGGCGCGGGGAACTGCGCGACCAGCCAGTCACGATCCGCGGACGGCAGACAGGAGCAGGGGGCGGACGAGAGCCCGAACAGAAGCGGACCCGCAAGCCAGGCGGCCTGCGGGTCCGACATCACGCTCAGCTCAGCGCAGCGTCACGCGGCCTTCGGCGCGTTGACGTCCGACGGCAGCGCCTTCTGCGCGACCTCGACGAGCGCGGCGAACGCGTTCTCGTCGTGGACGGCCAGCTCCGCGAGGATCTTGCGGTCCACCTCGATGTTGGCGGCCTTCAGACCCTGGATGAAGCGGTTGTAGGTGATGCCGTTGGCGCGGGCAGCGGCGTTGATGCGCTGGATCCACAGCTGACGGAAGTCGCCCTTGCGCTTCTTGCGGTCGTTGTAGTTGTAGACCAGGGAGTGGGTGACCTGCTCCTTGGCCTTGCGGTACAGGCGCGACCGCTGGCCGCGGTAGCCGCTGGCCGCTTCGAGGATCGCCCGACGCTTCTTGTGGGCGTTGACTGCCCGCTTGACGCGTGCCACTTGTTAACTCCTTGTAGCGGGGCCGTGGTTGGACTCACACGGCCCGGTATCGATTGGGTCCCGGTCAGAGTTCAGGCGCGGTGTGCGCCCGGACTCACTTGCCGAGAAGCTTCTTGATCTTCTTGGCGTCGCCCGGGGCCATCTCGGCGTTGCCGGTGAGGCGACGCGTCAGACGGGACGACTTGTGCTCGAGCAGGTGGCGCTTGCCGGCGCGCTCGCGGAGCACCTTGCCGGAGCCGGTGATCTTGAAGCGCTTGCTGGCACCGCTGTGCGACTTGTTCTTCGGCATAGCGCCGTTCTCTCCTCGTCAGTGGCACTCCGATGCCCGGTCGTGAAACCGGGCATCCGGGAGGACCCTATGTGTCAGTTGGCATCCTCTGGACTCGCGTCCAGCGGATCAGGCCTCGGCGGGGGCCTCGGCCGGGGCCTCGGCGGGAGCCTCGGAGAGCTCGTCGTCCCCCTCGGCGGAGTTCTGCGAACGGCCCGGGTTGGCCTTCGCGTCCGCCTTGCGGGCCGCCTGGGCCTCACGGGCCTCGGCCATCGCCTCGGTCTTCTTCTTGTGCGGACCGAGAACCATGATCATGTTTCGGCCGTCCTGCTTCGGGTTCGACTCGATGAACCCAAGGTCCTCGACGTCCGAAGCGAGACGCTGCAGCAGTCGGAAGCCCAGCTCGGGGCGGGACTGCTCACGACCACGGAACATGATCGTGATCTTGACCTTGTCGCCCTGCTTGAGGAACCGGACGACATGACCCTTCTTGGTGTCATAGTCGTGCGGGTCGATCTTCGGCCGGAGCTTCATCTCCTTGATGACCGTGTGCGCCTGGTTCTTGCGCGCTTCACGGGCCTTCATGGCCGACTCGTACTTGAACTTCCCGTAGTCCATGAGCTTGCACACGGGCGGACGGGCGTTCGCCGCGACCTCGACCAGGTCAAGGTCGTACTCCTGCGCAAGCTCCAGGGCCTTGGCAAGCGGAACAATCCCGACCTGCTCGCCGCTGGGACCGACAAGTCGCACCTCGGGAACGCGAATCCGGTCGTTGATGCGGGGCTCGGCGCTGATGGATCCTCCTCGGTAGCACCACGCGACCGTCTGGCGGACAGCCGCGTTACGTCTGTTATCTGGACCAACCGCGCCGGCGCACAAAAAATGCCCCGACCGATCACAGGAAGGGGCTCCACGTACTACCGGAGCACCTCCGCGGTGATCGCGGGGCGCACATCGGGCGACCCGAAGCCTCGGGGACTTCGGCCGCCTGACCGGTGACCCGCCGCTCCGGGGAGCGGTCAGGTGGGAGATCGGAGCCTCCACTTGTGGGCCGGATCCTTGCGTTGACACGCGGGCATCCAGCCGGTCGTTACACAAGGTTAGCAGCTCCCGGGGGGTGGAGCGAACCGGTGTGCACAGCCGCTCCCGCGGGTCGGGCGATCCGGGGCGCGGCTTATCGTGTGGACATGAGCGACACGACCCCCACCCCCGAGTCCCCCGCCGGCGGCTCCCCCGACTTCGACACCCTGACCCGTGACATCGCGGACGTCCCCGCGGTCGAGGTGATCACCACGGTGGCGGTCCACCTGATGAGCGCCGCCGCCGTGAACCTCGGCCTCGCCGAGGGCGGCGAGGGCCACAAGGACCTGGACGAGGCCCGCAAGCTGATCCACTCGCTGGCCGGACTGCTCGACGCGAGCGCCACGGAGGTCAGCTCGTTCCACGCGGCGCCGCTGCGTGACGGCCTGAAGTCGCTGCAGCTGGCGTTCCGCGAGGCGTCGGTGGTGGCGGACGAGCCGGGTCAGGGTCCCGGCGAGAAGTACACGGGCCCGGTCTTCGGCTGAGTCCTCACACCGTACGTACGTAGAGGGGCTCGCCCGGTGGCGTCGCCTCGGCCGGCAGGAGTGCCAGGTCGAGGCCGCGCACCAGGCGGGCCCTCAGTGTTTCGTCGGCGGCGATCCGCCGGGCCACCCGCTGGGCGGCCTGCGCGGGGTCCGCGACCGGGTCGAGGACCAGGGCGAGGGTGCCGTCCGCCTGGCCGGGGCCGAGGTGGGCGCGGAGCACGTCGGGCTCGGCGGCGACGGCCGCGCGCACCGCGTCGGTGACAGCCGGGTCGGAGAGCGGGTCGGCGCTGGCGCGGCCCTCGGCGAGGGCGAGCAGGGCGGAGCGGCCCAGCTCGTAGGGGACGGGTCCCGCGAGGTCGAGGACGATGGTGTCGGCCTGCTCGTGCGCGGCGGCCTGCAGTGCCTGGGGCAGCGGGACGGCTACCGGACGTGCGGCCGGGTCCCACAGGGCGAGGGCCTCGATGGACGTGAAGGCGGGCAGCGCCTTGCGGTCGCCCGCCTTGAGGGTGGGGACGGCCATGTCGCTGGTCTTCTCGCGGCGCAGCCCGTTCTCGTCCTCCTCGACCTCGCCGAGCACGGCGACGACGGGCACGAGGAGGCGGGCGCCGGTCAGGGCGGCCAGGACGGGACCGTGGGCCGTGCGGTCCTGCGACCAGGCGGCGAGCGCCGCGGCCAGCCGGGGGTCGGCCGTCCCGTCGTCGTCGGAGAAGCCGGGGTCGGGAATGCTCTTGTTCGCCATGTTCGCCACGGTGTCGACCCTACAGAGTGGGCCCGGCGCCGCGATCAGTCGCCCGGGGCACCGCCACCCGGCGCCTCAGCCCCGCCGGGACGTCCCCGACCTGGTCCGCCAGAGCTGGACCGCCGCCGCGAGCAGGGCCACGCCGAGGGCGCCCGCGACCGGGCCGACCCAGCCCGCGGGGCCGTCGTCGTCCATCGGCTCGTCCGGGCCGGGACCGAAGTACTCGGTGCCGTAGGCGGCCGTACGCGGCGCATCGGGCTTGAGCCGTGCGCCCCGGTCGAGCGCCGCCGCCGGGTCGATCAGGCCGAAGCCGCGGGAGTCGTCACGGCCGCCGGACGGGGCGTCGCGGGCGGTGTCCTCCAGGAGCTGCTTGATCTGTGCGGGCGTGAGGCCGGGGTGGGCCGCGCGGATCAGGGTGACGGCGCCCGAGACGAAGGCGGAGGCGGCGCTGGTGCCCCAGCCCTCGTAGTACTTGCCGTCGGGGTCGGCGATGACGATGTCGTCGCCGGGGGCGGCGACGGTGGCGTACCAGCGGCGGGTGGAGAAGGAGGCGCGGGCGCCGTTCTCGTCCACGGCCGTCGCGGCGATCACGCCGGGGTAGGCGGCCGGGTAGGAGACGTGGTCGCCGCGCTCGCCGCCGTTGCCCGCGGAGGCGACGACGGCGACGCCCTTCTTCAGGGCGTACTGCACGGCCGCGTCCTCGGCCGGTTCGGGGTGGGCGGACTTGGAGTCGTCGCCGAGGGAGAGGTTGATGACGTCGGCGCCGTGGTCGGCGGCCCAGCGGATGCCTTCGGCGAGCGCGTTGCCGCGGGTGTTGCGGGCCTTCTTGCGGGACGGGTCGCCGTCTTCGAGGATCACCCGGACCGGCAGGATCTTCGCCTCGGGCGCGATGCCGAGCACGCCGTCGCCGCGGCCTTCGCCGTGTCCGTGGCCCGCGATGATGCCGGCCATGGCGGTGCCGTGCCGGGCCCAGGGGCGGTCGCCCCTGCGGGAGCCGAAGCCGACCATGTCCTGTCCCTGGAGGACGTTGCCCTTCAGGTCCGGGTGCTCGGCGTCCACGCCGGTGTCCAGGACGGCGACGGTGATGCCCTTGCCCTGGGTGGTCTGCCAGGCCCGGCCGGTGTGCATGGCGTCCAGGGCCCACTGCTGGGCGCGGATGCCGTCGTCGGCGCGGGCGGTGGCCGCCGGGGCGAGGACGAGGGCCGCGGCCGCGACGACGGCGACGAGCGACTGACGGGCCCGCACGGCGCCACCTCCGCGGGAGCCGTCCCGCGCACGACTGTTCACGATGTCTTCTCCGCGGCCGCGATGGTCTTGCGCAGGCCGCGCTCGACGCGGTCCGCGATGCCCTTCGCCTCGTGGCCGAGGCCGGACTGGGCGGGCGCCGACGTGGTGTTGGTGCCCATCGCCTCGGTGGCGGGCTCGGGGTCGGTGACGGCGCGGCCGTCGGCGAATCCGGCGACGGCGTACGCGACGACGGGCGCGTCCGGGAGCACGGACACGGTCCAGGAGGCCCGCTGCGCGTCGCCGAAGTCCTTGGCGGCGGTGCCCCTGGCGGCGTAGGGCCGGGGCATGAGGTCGGGGCGCCGGTCGAGCCCCTCCTCCGTGAAACGGTTCCGCAGGGTCTGCATGCCGTCGGCGTCCGCCTTGGTGAACAGCAGGCCCACGGTGGTGACGTGGCTGCGCGTGGCGTCCGTGTACGTGGCACGCAGCAGCCGCAGACAGCCGGCCGGGGCGAGGGCCTTGTACAGCAGGGGGTCGAAGGCGCCCCGGCAGCCGCTGTCCGGGGCGACGGCTATCCGGGTCCAGGAGCGGTCGGCGCCGCCGGGGCCCGCGCCCTCGCCCTTGAGCTCGGGCGGGAACAGCCGGTCGACGGGGACGCTGTGCCACAGCCCGCCGGTGACCGTGTACGCGCTGCGGGCGGTACCGCCGGCCGCGGACTCGCCGGTCAGCCAACTCCCGGTCGCGGCGCCGCCGATGAGGCCGAGCCCGATGACGACACAGGCAGCGGCGGCGGCCGCGCGCGGGCGCGCCCAGGCGCCGACGGGGCGCAGCCGGGTGGTGCTGTCGTCGTACAGCGCGGGCCGCGCGAAGGACACGAAGGGCCGCCCGGCGCCGGGCGCCGGCGTCAGGTCGACGGCTCCGAGCGCGCGACGGGCGGCGGTTGTCCGGCGGGGGGCCTCCGCGGGGCGTGGGGGCGCGACCCGGGGCGGGGCCGCGGGCGCGGTCGGTGCGGTGGTGGGCGACGGCGCCTCGTCGGGTACGGGGCGCAGCCGCGTCGTGGTCTCCCCGGGCGGCACCGGCCGTTCGTCCCCGGGGGCCGGTGCCGTGGTGGGCGGGGCGGAGGGCTGCGGAGGGACGGCGGGGCGCGGGGGCAGGGACGGGCCGGCGGCGACGGAGGGAGTGGCCGTCGCCTCTTCGGATCCGGGCTCGTCCGCTTCGTCCATGACGTCCAGGTCGTCCATGACGTCCAGGTCGCCCGCACCGGCCACGTCGGCGTCCCGACCCCCGACCTCGTCGGGAACGCGCAGCGTGCCGGTGACCGCCGGCGGGGCGTCGGGCAGGCGTGCCGAGGCCGGAGGCGGCGGGGGCGGCGCGGTGGCGCCGGACGCCTCGCGCTCCGCCCTGGCCTGTTCGAAGGGCGCCATCAGGTCCTCTATGAGGGCCTCTTGAGCGGGCTCGGCGACGTGGGCGTCCGCGGGGTCGAGGGCATCTGCGCGGTCGTCGGCACGCTCGTCGGCGTCGGCGGCCTCCCGGTCCGTACGCGGGCTTTCGAGCACCCAGTCCCGGTCGACCGGCGGCCTGACGTCGGGAAATCGGGCGGACGGCACGGGCGGCGGTTCGGCCGCCGCGCCGGTCCGTTCGGCGGGGGACGGCGGCGCCGTGGGCCGGGGCGGCGTGCCGGGGCGCGGGGGGATGGGGCTGCGAGGCGCCTCCGTGCTCATGCTCCCCCGTTTCCTCGCGCTCGGCCGGCCGGAGCGCTCGGCCGGCGAGGCTCGGCGCGCGCCGCTCTGCCAGGCTCCGTGCGCGTCACTCTACGGGCAGACACACGGCGTACGGGAACTCAGTCCGCACCCCCGGGCGATCTGCCCGGATCATCCCCCTACCCTCGGGTAATCGTGTCTGGCAGGCTTCGGCCATGACTGCCCGTCCGACTCCCGGCCACCGCCCCTCGACAGGGCTCGTCGCGCCGCAGCTCGCAGCAGACCGGGCCCGCTACGACCGGGCCACCGCACATCTCGACGCCCCCGTCGCCATCGTCGACCTGGACGCCTTTGACGCCAACGCGGACGATCTCGTGCGCCGCGCCGCCGGCAAGCCGATCCGGGTCGCGAGCAAGTCCGTGCGCTGCCGCGCCCTGCTCGAACGGGTCCTCGCCCGGGACGGTTTCGCCGGGATCATGTCGTTCACGCTCGCCGAGTCGCTCTGGCTGGCCAGGTCCGGCTTCGACGACGTGCTGCTCGCCTATCCGTCGGCGGACCGCGCCTCCTTCGCCGAACTGGCCAGTGACCCCAAGCTCGCGGCCTCCGTGACGGTGATGGTCGACGATCCGGCCCAGCTGCGGCTGATCGACGAGGCCAGGGGCGGCGGTGCCGAGGAGGTGCGGGTCTGCCTGGAGCTGGACACCTCCTTCAAGGTGCTGGGCGGGCGGGTGCGGATCGGGGCGCTGCGTTCGCCGCTGCACTCCCCCACGCAGGTCGCCGCCCTGGCGCGCGCCATCGCCCGGCGGCCCGGCTTCCGGCTCGTGGGCGTCATGGCCTACGAGGGGCACGTCGCGGGGGTGGGCGACTCCGTCGAGGGGCATCCGGCGCGTTCGCGGGCGATCCGGATGATGCAGGCAGCGGCCCGCAAGGAACTCGTCGCGCGCCGGGGACAGACGATCGCCGCCGTCCGGGCGGTCGCCCCGGACCTGGAGTTCGTGAACGGCGGCGGGACCGGCAGCGTGCAGCACACCGCGGCCGAGCGCGCGGTGACCGAGATCGCCGCGGGGTCGGGGCTCTTCGTGCCGCGGCTCTTCGACAACTACACGTCGTTCAGCGGGCGTCCGTCCGCGCTGTTCGCGCAGCCCGTGGTGCGGCGGCCGGGCGTGGGGACCGTAACGGTGCTCGGCGGCGGCTATCCGGCGTCGGGGGTCGCGGGCGCCGACCGCTCTCCGGTGCCGTACCTCCCCGAAGGGCTGCGCTACGACGCACAGGAGGGCGCGGGCGAGGTGCAGACGCCGCTGCACGGTCCGCCCGCGGACGATCTGCTGATCGGCGACAAGGTGTGGTTCCGGCACGCGAAGGCCGGGGAGCTGTGCGAGCGGTTCGCGACGCTGCACCTGGTCGAGGGCGACGCGGTGACGGCGAGCGTGCCGACGTACCGGGGCGAGGGCCACACGTTCCTGTGACCCCGCGGCCGCCCCTCTAGGGCGTCGCCCCGGGGTCGTTGCCCACGCCGCCGCCCGTGGCGCTGTCCTCGACCGAACGGATCCCGTGGGTGATCTCGTCCATGACGGAGACGGGCGGCGCGTCGTCGCCCGCGCCGACGGCGAAGCGGACGGTGATCATCGACTCGGACCCGACGCTCGACGCGAACGCGAGGGACTGGACGTATCCCCCGGCGCCCTTCTCGGTGTGGACCCGCCAGCGCACGAAGTAGCCGGTGCGGCCCGCGACCGCCACCTGGCCTTCCTTGACCTTCTCGTGGCGCGTGATGCCGCCGTAGGGCTGCTGGTCCAGCTTGTCCTTGTCGTAGGCGGCGTCCGCGGCGTCCTGGATGTCGGTCAGGGCGAGGGCCTTGGGGTCCGTCTCGTCGGTGCCGGTGACGGTGCTCGACGTGACGGTGCCCTCGCGGCAGAGGCCGGAGTCCCCCGGGCAGTCGACGATGTCCGGGGTCTGGATGGTCGCGCCGCCGCCCAGGGAGTCGTCGTCCTTCTCCCAGCCCTCGGGGACGGGCAGCGTGATGCCGTTGAGGTCGTCGACGAGGGTGTCCGGGTCGGCGTCGGTGGTCGGGGACGCCGAGTCGTTCGCCGCATCGGTCGGCGAGGTGTCGGACTTCGCGGGCGTGCTGGGCGCGGGACCGCCGCCCTGCGGCTCGCCGTCGTCCCGGGTCAGGACGACGGCGCCCGCGACGATCGCCCCGAGGAGGACGACTCCGGCGGCGGCCAGCGCGGCGGCTTTCGTGCGGCCGCCGCCCCGCGACACCGGTTCCATCACGGTGGTGGTGGCCGGCGGGCCGAAGCCCTGCGTCGCCGCGGGCACTCGGGTGTGCTCGGGGCTCCGCCGGTGCTCGGTCCAGGTGGCCCCGTCCCACCAGCGCTCGACGGAGGGCTGGTGGGGGTCCGGGTACCAGCCGGGCGGCGGCGACATGCTCATCCCGGCACTCTAGGGCCTGCCTTCACACTGCTGTCGTCACCCCGGAGGTCAGTACACCGCGTCCTGCTGGTCGGGGACCACGGAGCCGTCCTCGCGCAGGACGGGGCCCTTGCTCCCGTCGTGCTCGTTGTACGCGCTCGTCGAGCACGGGTACGGGTCGCTCTTCTGCTCCAGCGGCTCGATGAACATGGGGTTCACGACCCAGCGGCCGTCCGCGTCGTCGTAGGCGCGGCACATGAACTCGCCCTTGTTGCGGTTCAGGACGAGGTGCGCGCCGGTCGCGTCGGCGACGAACGTCACGTCCGTGTCGGCGTCGCCGCCGCCGAGCGCGATGCGGTGTGTGAAGTCCTGCTGCTGCCAGGCCTTCTTGCCCTTGACGCCGAAGATCTCCTGGTTGATCCAGCAGCGCTTCCCGTCGATGTAGGGGATGGCCTCGCCCTTGTTCACGGGGACGCCGCCGCAGCCCTGGTTCCAGGGGGTGATGCGGCCCTTGCGGTCGAGCACCGAGCGGATGGCGACGGTGTGCTCGCGGTCGATGCCGACGCTCTTGGACCAGACCTCCGTCACCGGCTCCGAGCCCGCGGAGACGATGTAGACGTCGAAGCCGGCCTTCTTGAGCGTGCGGATCAGGTCGCGCTGCTGGTCGTAGTAGCGGACGTAGCCGGGGATCTCGTGGGTGCCGACGGTCTGGGTGGCACCGACCGGGGCGGCGAGGGCTTCCTTGCGGGCCTTGGCGGCGTACGACTCCAGCTCGGGGACGGTGTGCCCGGCGAAGAGCTGCGGCACCCAGGCGTACTGCGGGACGGTGTGGCGGTGGTCCCACGTGCCCGCGAAGGCCGCGTCGCCGCTCATCGTCTTCCCGTCCTCGCGGACCTCGAAGATCTCGTCGGCGCAGGCGGTGTCCCTGGACGTCGGCAGGGGCTTGCCGACGGGGACGTCGGTGCCGCAGGCCTCGGTGAGCGCGCGGTCGGCCTCGTCGGTCATCCACTTGCTGGTGGACTTCCAGCTCTTGGGGCGCAGGATCTTGTCGTGCCGCAGGGACCAGGCGATGGTCGCGTCGGTCACGTCGTTCTTGGTGACCGTGTTGTCCCAGTCGAAGGCGGCGACCGGGCGCTTCTCACCCTTGCCCAGGTGCGGGTGGGAGCAGCGGCCGCGCTCGTCGATCGTGCGCTGCAGCTTGGCGCGGTTGTGGCCGTACCAGGTCAGCTTCTTCGACAGCTGCGGGCAGTGCCCCGCAGCCGCGGGGGAGTTCGCGGGCGTGGCGGCGGCCGCGGGGAGAGCTGCCGGGACGGCCGCCAGGGCGGCGGCCGCGGCCAGGGTCAGCGCCAAAATGTTTCTGTTACGCATGTGAGTGGACCGTACATCAGTCCTACGAGGCTGACGATGCCGTCGACGCCCCGAAAATCGTGTCCTTCTGATCGGGGATCACGGAGCCGTCCGAACGCCGCACGGGGCCCTCGCCGCCGTCCCGTTCGGTGTAGCCGGTGGTGGCGCAGGGGTAGGGCGCGGCCTGCCGGCCCTTGGGCCCGATGAACATGGGGTTGACGAGCCAGCGGCCGTCGCCGTTCTCGTAGGCGCGGCACATCAGCTCGTTCTTGTTGCGGTTCAGGACGAGCCTGAGGCCGGTGGCGTCGCGCAGGAACGAGACGTCGGTGTCGGAGTCGCCGGCGGCGAACACCTGGCGGCGCGCGGCGGGTTGGACCTTCTCGGCGGCCGCGCCGCGCACGCCGAAGATCTCCTTGTTGATCCAGCAGCGCTTGCCGTCGATGTACGTGATCATCGAGTCGTCGCCGTCCGCGACGGTGCCGCAGCCCTGCAGGCGCGCGGTCAGCTTCCCGTGGGCGGTGACGTTGCGGATGCCGAGGGTGTGCCGGGCGTCGATGCCGACGGCCTTCGCCCACACCTCGGCGACCGGCTCGGGCGACGCGGAGACGATGTGGACGTCGAACCCGGCCTTCTTGAGCGTGCGGATCAGGTCGCGCTGCTGGTCGTAGTAGCGGACCCAGCCGGTGACCTTGCCGGTGCCGACCCGCTGTTCGGCGCCGACGGGCGCGGCGAGGTTCTCCTTGCGGGCCGCGGCGGCGAACTCCTTGACCTGGCGGGTGGACCAGCCGCGGGTGAGCTGGGCGAGCCAGGCGTACTGCGGTTCCATGCGGCGGTGGTCGAACCCGTCGAAGGCCGCCCGGCCCGCCGTCGTGGTGCCCTCGCTGTAGACGGAGCGGATCTCGTCGGCGCAGGCGGTGTCGGTGCGGGTGGGCAGCGTGCCGCGGGTGGCGGGGCAGGCCTTCGCCAGGGCCCTGGCCGCGGGGGCGGTCAGGTAGCGGCTCGTGGTGCGCCAGTCGCCGTGCTCGGGCGCCCGTATCCTCCCGTTGCGCAGCAGCCAGAACATGGTGGCGTCGCCGATGTCGTTCTTGATGACGGTGTTGTCCCAGTCGAAGGTGGCGACCGGCTTGGCGCCGCCCCGGTGCCGCTGGGGGCCGCAGTGGCCGTGGGTGTCGATCATCCGCTGGAGCCGCGCCCGGTTCTCGCCGTACCACCCCTGGGTGACGGCGAGGTCGGGGCAGGCCTGCCGCCGTGCGTGGGCTTCGGGCTGGGTGGCTTCCGCGGTGGCCTGGACGGTGGCGAGACCGGCTGAGGCGACGGCGAGTACGGCTGCGGCCGCGACGGCGCGGCGCTTGAAGTTCACGAACACACTCCACTTCTTACGCAGGCCGGCCGGGCGTCGTGCGACGCCCGGCTGACGGATGGGTGGCTGCTGGGTGAACTGCGTGGACGCTCTAGAGCGGCGTGACGTACGCGCCGGAGATGCCGCCGTCGACGAGGAAGTCGGTGGCGTTCACGAACGAGGAGTCGTCGCTGGCGAGGAACGCCACCGCGGCGGCGAGCTCGTCCGCCTCGGCGAAGCGGCCCACGGGGATGTGCACGAGGCGGCGCGCGGCGCGCTCGGGGTCCTTGGCGAACAGCTCCTGCAGGAGCGGGGTGTTGACCGGGCCCGGGCAGAGCGCGTTGACGCGGATGCCCTCGCGGGCGAACTGCACGCCCAGTTCGCGGGACATGGCGAGGACGCCGCCCTTGGACGCGGTGTACGAGATCTGCGAGGTGGCCGCGCCCATCCGCGCCACGAACGAGGCGGTGTTGATGATCGAGCCCTTGCCCTGGCGCCGCATGTAGGGGATGGCGGCCTTGCAGCACAGGTAGACGGAGGTGAGGTTGACCTCCTGGACGCGCTTCCAGGCCTCCAGGCCGGTGTCCAGGATGGAGTCGTCGTCGGGCGGCGAGATGCCCGCGTTGTTGAAGGCGATGTCGACGGAGCCGTAGGTGTCGTACGCGGTCTTGAAGAGCGCCTCGACCTGCTCGGCGTCGGTGACGTCGACCTTCACGAAGGTCCCGCCGACCTCCTCGGCGGCCTTCTTGCCCGCGCCCTCGTCGATGTCGCCGCAGACGACGTGGGCGCCCTCGGAGGCCAGGCGGCGCGCGGTGGCGAGGCCGATGCCGCTGCCCGCGCCGGTGATGACGGCGGTGCGGCCGACGAGGCGGCGGCAGATGTTTTCTTCGGTCATGGGTGCTCAGGCCTCCGTGCTGATGAAGACGTTCTTGGTTTCCGTGAAAGCGGCGAGCGCGTCCGGGCCGAGTTCACGGCCGAGTCCGGACTGCTTGTAACCCCCGAAGGGGGTCCAATAGCGCACGCTGGAGTGCGAGTTGACGGAGAGGTTGCCGGCCCGGACGGCCCCGGAGACGCGCAGCGCCCGGCTCACGTCCCGGGTCCAGATCGAGCCGGACAGGCCGTACTCGGTGGCGTTGGCCAGCCGGATCGCGTCGGCCTCGTCCTCGAAGGGCAGGACGACGGCGACGGGGCCGAACACCTCTTCCAGGGCCACCGGCGAGTCGGCGGCGGCGTCGGTGAGCAGCGTCGGCGGGAACCAGAAGCCGGGACCCTCGGGCGCGGAGCCGTGGATTCCGGCGCCGGTCGGCACGTAGGACCGTACGCGCTCCAGCTGGGACCTGGAGATCAGCGGGCCCATCTGGGTCTTCTCGTCGGACGGGTCGCCGACGACGATCGACTCGATGACCGGCGTCACGACCTCCAGGAAGCGCTCGTACACCGAGCGCTGCACCAGGACGCGGGTGCGGGCGCAGCAGTCCTGGCCCGAGTTGTCGAGGTACGACATGGGGGTGGCGAGCGCCGCGGCCTCCACGTCGGCGTCGGCGAAGACGATGTTCGGGCTCTTGCCGCCGAGTTCGAGGGTCAGGCGCTTCACGCGGTCGGCGCACTTGGCCATGATCTGCTTGCCGACGCGGGTGGAGCCGGTGAACACGATCTTGGCGACGCCGGGGTGCTCGACCAGGGCGTTGCCCGCGACGTCGCCGGCGCCGGGCAGGACCTGGAAGAGGCCCTCGGGAAGCCCTGCGGCCAGGGCGAGTTCGGCGAGGCGCAGTGCGGTGAGCGGGGTCGTCTCGGCGGGCTTGAGGATCACCGCGTTGCCGGCCGCGAGGGCGGGGGCCGTGCCCCAGGCCGCGATCGGCATGGGGAAGTTCCAGGGGGCGATGACGCCGACGACCCCGAGGGGTTCGAGGACGGTGACGTTCAGGCCGCCGGGGACCGGGATCTGCCGGCCGTTCAGGCGCTCCACTCCCCCGGCCGCGAAGTCCAGGAGGTCTCGGACGTTGCCGGCCTCCCAGCGGGCGTTGCCGATGAGGTGGCCCGCCTCGCGCACTTCGAGGCCGGCCAGCTCTTCGAGGTGTTCGTCGACCTGGGCGGCGAAGCGGCGCAGGAGCCGGGCGCGGTCGGCGGGGGCCGCCGCGGCCCACTCGGCCTGGGCCCGCGCGGCGCGGGCGACGGCCGCGTCGACGTCCTGCGCGGTGGCGGCGGGGACGGTCGCGACGACCTCCTCGGTCGCCGGGTTCAGCACGTGGTGCTCGTGCGGCTGCTCGGGGGCGTGCTCGTTCGACAAGAAGGACCTCACATGCGTTCGAAGGAGCGGCGGAGCTCCCAGTCGGTCACCGCGGAGTCGAAGGCGTCCAGCTCGACCCGCGCCATGTTGCGGTAGTGCGCGACCACCTCGTCGCCGAAGGCGGCCTTGGCGATGGGGCTGTTCTCCCAGAGCTCGGCGGCCTCGCGCAGGGTGGCGGGAACGTGCTCGTAGTCGCCGGTGTAGGCGTTTCCGGTGCACTCCTCGGGCAGTTCGAGCTGGTGCTCTATGCCGTACAGGCCCGCGGCGACCAGGCCCGCGACCGCGAGGTGCGGGTTCACGTCGCCGCCCGGCAGACGGTTCTCGAAGCGCATCGAGCGGCCGTGGCCGACGACGCGCAGCGCGCAGGTGCGGTTGTCGTGGCCCCAGGCGGCGGCGGTCGGCGCGAACGTGCCGGGCCTGAACCGCTTGTAGGAGTTGATGTTGGGCGCGTAGAGGAGGGAGAAGTCGCGCAGGGCCGCGAGCTGGCCCGCGAGGAAGTGACGCATGACGGGCGACATGCCGCCGGGGCCGTCACCGGCCATGACGTTGGTGCCGTCGGCGTCCTGGAGCGAGAGGTGGATGTGACAGGAGTTGCCCTCGCGCTCGTTGAACTTGGCCATGAAGGTGAGTGAGACACCCTCCTGGGACGCGATCTCCTTGGCGCCGGTCTTGTAGATGGCGTGCTGGTCGCAGGTGACGAGGGCCTCGTCGTAGCGGAACACGATCTCGTGCTGGCCCGGGTTGCACTCACCCTTGGCCGACTCGACGACGAGCCCGGCGGTGGCCATGTCGTTGCGGATGCGGCGCAGCAGGGGCTCGATCCGGCCGGTCCCGAGGACGGAGTAGTCGATGTTGTACTGGTTGGCCGGGGTGAGGTCCTTGTACCCGGCGTCCCAGGCCTGCTCGTAGGTGTCCTTGAAGACGATGAACTCGAGCTCCGTGCCCACGTGCGCGGTGAACCCGAGCTCCGCGAGGCGCTCGAGCTGGCGGCGCAGGATCTGCCGGGGCGCGGCCACGACGGGTGAGGCGTCATTCCAGGCGAGGTCCGCGATGAGCATCGCGGTGCCCTCGTTCCAGGGGACCCGGCGCAGGGTGGAGAGGTCGGCGTGCATGGCGAAGTCGCCGTAGCCGCGGTCCCAGGAGGACATCGCGTAGCCGTCGACGGTGTTCATGTCCGCGTCGACGGCGAGGAGGTAGTTGCAGCCCTCCGTGCCGTGCTCGAGGACGTCGTCGAGGAAGAAGCGGGCGGCGAACCGCTTGCCCTGGAGCCGCCCTTGCATATCGGGGAACGCCAGGACGACAGTGTCGATCTCGCCGCTCGTGACGAGGGCGCGCAGCTCCTCGACGCCGAGCGGGGGTGTGCGGTCTGCCACGGGAAAAGCCTCCTTGGGTCAGCCGGGAGCCATAAGGTATTGCGGAGAACCATTGCTTGGGAAGGGGGTACGGGCATGTCGCACACGGAAGAGAACACGGAAGAGAACGCCGCGGAGGGCACCCGGGGCGGCGTCTCGCCCGCGCAGGACGACGACCGGCTGACACCGGTACTGCGCACGGTGCGGGCGGGCAACGGCTTCGAGGAGGCTCTGGAGCAGATCCTCCAGGTCGTCCGCCTTGGCCTGGTGCCCGGCGGCGAACGCCTGCCGTCGGAAAGGGAGTTGGCCGACCGCCTCGGCATCAGCCGGGTCACCCTGCGCGAGGTCCTGAAGGTGCTGCAGGACCAGGGCCTGGTCGAGTCGCGGCGCGGACGGTACGGCGGCACCTTCGTGCGGCCGCGCCCGGAGGCGCCCGGCGAGGACGAGCTCCGCCGCCGCATCCGGGGCGTCGACGTCGAGGACGCGCTGCGCTTCCGCGAGGTCCTCGAGGTCGGCGCGGCCGGGCTCTGCGCGGCGCACGGCCTGAGCGACGAGCAGGCGGAGCGGCTGCGCACGGCCCTGGCACAGACGCACGACGCCCCCCTCTCCGCGTACCGCAGGCTGGACACCCTGCTGCATCTCACGCTCGCCGAGCTGTGCGGCTCGCCGACGCTCACCGCCCAGTACGCGGCGGTCCGGGCGACCGTCAACGATCTCCTGGACTGCATCCCGCTGTTGGTACGGAACCTGGAGCATTCGCAGCGCCAGCACACCGCACTCGTCGAGGCGGTGCTCGACGGGGACGCCGACGGAGCGCGGGAGATGATGCGCGAACACTGCGCGGGGACGGCCGCCCTGCTGCGGGGCTTTCTGACGTGAGAGGGGGCGCGGCGCCCGGTTCGGTGAGCACGCGTTAACCACGTAGTAACGCACGGGTCTTGATTTCCGCCACCCGGCACGGCAAAGGTATGGATCCGTTCCATTGAGTCACCCCGCCGCCACATCCCAGTGCCGCCGCATAGGAGCCGTGCCATGACCGTGGAGTCCAGCAAGCCGGGTACCGCCGAACCGGCGGACGACTATCTGGAGCGCAGAACGCTCCGCAGGGGCAACGCGGGCTGGGTACTGCTCACCGGCCTCGGCGTCGCCTATGTCGTCTCCGGCGACTACTCCGGCTGGAACTCGGGGCTCGCGGAGGGAGGCTTCGGCGGCCTCGGCATCGCGATGGCCCTCATGGGCGTGATGTACGCCTGCATGGTCTTCTCGCTGGCCGAACTGTCGTCCGTGCTGCCCACCGCGGGCGGCGGCTACGGCTTCGCGCGGCGGGCGCTCGGCCCGTGGGGCGGCTTCCTGACCGGCACGGCGATCCTCATCGAGTACATCCTGGCACCGGCCGCGATCTCCATCTTCATCGGCGACTACGTCGAGTCGCTCGGCCTCTTCGGCCTCACCTCGGGCTGGCCCGTCTACCTGGCCTGCTTCGTGATCTTCATAGGCATCCACCTGTGGGGCGTCGGCGAGGCCCTGCGGTTCAGCTTCGTCGTCACCGGCATCGCGGTGGTCGCGCTGCTGGTCTTCGCGGTCGGCGCGTTCATGGACTTCGACGCCTCCAAGCTCAACGACATCGCGGTCGACCACGACGCGTTCGGCGCCAACTCCTGGCTCCCGCTCGGCCTGTTGGGCATCTGGGCGGCCTTCCCGTTCGGCATGTGGTTCTTCCTGGGCGTGGAGGGCGTACCGCTGGCCGCCGAGGAGACCAGGGACCCGGCGCGCACGCTGCCGCGCGCCATCCGCTGGTCGCTGTTCATCCTGGTCGTCCTGGCCCTGCTCACCTTCTTCGCGTCGGCGGGCGCCCGCGGCTCCGCGGCCATCCAGTCGGCCGGCAACCCGCTGGTGGAGGCCCTGCAGCCGGACGGCAGGGCGACCGGCCTGAGCCGCGTCATCAACTACGCGGGCCTCGCGGGCCTGGTCGCCTCCTTCTTCTCCCTCATCTACGCGGGCTCGCGCCAGCTCTTCGCGCTCTCGCGGGCCGGCTACCTCCCCCGATTCCTCTCGCTCACCAGCAGCCGCAAGGCCCCCTACCTGGGCCTGCTCGTCCCGGGCGCGATCGGCTTCGGGCTGGCCGCGGCGACCGGTGACGGCGCCCGGATGCTGAACGTCGCCGTGTTCGGCGCGACCATCTCGTACGCCCTGATGTCGCTCTCGCACATCGTGCTGCGCCGCCGCGAGCCGGACCTGGAACGGCCCTACCGCACCCCCGGCGGCGTGCTGACCTCGTCCGTCGCGCTCGTCCTCGCCTGTGCGGCGCTGGTCGCCACCTTCCTGGTGGACGTCACGGCCGCGCTCATCGCCCTCGCCGTGTACGTGGTCGCCATCGCCTACTTCGGGATGTACAGCCGCAAGCACCTCGTGGCGCGCGCGCCGGAGGAGGAGTTCGCGGCGCTCGCGGCGGCCGAGGCAGAGTTGGCACGCGACTGATGACCATGACGAGGGAGAGCGCAGTGAGCGGCAAGCCGCTGATCGGGGTCAGCACCTACCTGGAGTCCACGGTGAGCTGGGGCGTGTGGCGGTTGCCCGCCGCCCTGCTGCCCGCCGGCTATCCGCGCCTCGTGCGGGCGGCGGGCGGCATCGCCGCGATGCTGCCGCCGGACGACCCCGCGCTCGCGGCGTCCGTCGTCGCCCGGCTCGACGCCGTGGTCGTCGCGGGCGGCCCCGACGTCGAGCCCGCGCGGTACGGCGCGGTGCGCGAGGAGCGCACCGGGCCGCCCGCACCGGAGCGGGATGCCTGGGAACTCGCCCTCATCGAAGCCGCGTTGGCGTCCGGGACGCCACTGCTCGGCATCTGCAGGGGCATGCAGCTGATGAACGTGGCACTCGGCGGGACGCTGGTCCAGCACCTGGAGGGGCACACGGAGCGGCTGGGCGTGTTCGGCACGCACGCGGTGAAGCCGGTGCCCGGCACGCTCTACGAGTCGATCGTGCCGGACGCCTCCACGGACGTCCCCGCCTACCACCACCAGGCGGTGGACCGCCTGGGCAGGGACCTGGTGGTGTCGGCGTACGCGGAGGACGGCACCGTCGAGGCGGTCGAGCTCCCCGGCCCCGCCTGGGCGCTCGGCGTGCAGTGGCACCCGGAGATGGGCGAGGACACCCGCGTCATGGCAGCACTGGTCCGAGCCGCGTCCTGAGCCAGGCCACGGCGGCGGCGCCCTGGGCGGCCTGGAAGGCGCGCAGCGTCGGCAGGCCTGCCGGGGCGGGCCGCAGGGACTGCCGCACGAAGTACCCGGCGAGCCCGGCCAGCGTCGCGGTGACGCCCCGCGGGTCGGCGTCCGCGCCCAGCCGCCGGCCGGTGAACACCTCCTCCGGGTCGGGCCCGCCCTGGGCCCGCACACACGGCAGCATGAGCAGCAGGTCGAACCAGGGGGCGGCGCGCAGGGCGTGCGGCCAGTCGACGAAGACGACCCGGCCGTCGGCCGTGAGCAGCATGTTGTCGGCGCGCAGGTCGCCGTGGGCGAGGGTGTCGCCCGAGGCGAACTCGCTCCACGGGGCGGCCAGTCGGGCGAGCGCGGGCAGATTGCGGCGGACCCAGGGATCCAGCCTGTCGTCGGCCCGCGCCCCCTGCTCGGCCAGTCGCTCCCATCCGCGGAAGATGCCCGTCACCGCTTCGGCGACGGGCGGCGCGGCGGACGGCGCGGACGTCAGGGTCCGTGCGAGCGATTCCACCGCGTCGAGCACGCGCCCGAACTCGTCGGCACGCCAGGGCACTTGGGGCTGCCTGCCGTCGATGTCCTCGAAGGCGAGGGCGACCCAGGTGCCGTCGTCGTGGGCGGCGAGCAGCCGGGGCGCGGGCACGGCGTCCGGCAGGGCGGCGGCGTTGCGCGCCTCGGCGCGGTGCAGGAGGGGGCTGCCGGGGTTGACCTCGGCACTGACGGCCTTGACGAACGCCCGCCGGCCGTCGGCGAGGCGCACCCGCGCGGCGACGCCGGGCGAGAACCCGCCGCGCTGGGTGACCGCCTCGACGACGGGCGCGCCGAGCGCGGCCTCCACCGCTCCCCGTACGTGCGCGGGGAGTTGACGCCACGGCGTCCGGACGCCGGTCGCGGGAGGCGCGGTCACGTTCATGCCCCCATGGTGGGCGGGTGCCCGGGCCGACGCCAGACACGTGCCCCCACCTCCCCGCGCGCCACTCCGCGTCGCCCGCCGTGCGCGACACCGGTCGCTCGTACCGCTGCGGGCCGCCTGCGGGGTGCCGGGCCCGATCCGCGAGGCGATCTCGGGCCAGGTCGGACCCGCCCCGCGCCCTCTGGAGGAGACCCGTCTCCAGCTCGCCCATCTCCCTCCTCCCCCGGCCAGCGGCCAGCGGCCAGCGGCAGCAGGCTCAGGGTGGCGGTGATGTTGGCGTGACCCTCCGCGGGCTCCCCCTCGACGGGCCGCGCGGCACCGCTTCGCTTACCCACCTCACTTGTCTCACCTCACCTGCCTCACCTCACTTGCCTCACGCCATGTGCCTTACGGTTCGCGTCGCCCGCTCCGCGCCCTCTCCCCCGCGCCGCCTCGGGTCCCTCCAGCGCCTCGGGTCCCCCCACCGGCTCGGGTCCCCGACCCGCTCCTGGTCAGCGCCAGCAGATCCCGGCCCGGGCCCGCGGGGCGGTGGCCCGTCGGCCAGACCGCTCGCAGCTCCCTGCGCAGCCGTACGTCCGCCAGCGGGATCTCCACCAGGCGCCGGGCCGCCAGCTCCTCGCCCACCGCGAGCTCGCTGAGGACCGAGGGGCCCGCGCCGCTGACCGCCGAGGCCTTCACCGCCGTCGTCGACGACAGCTCGATCAGGGGGCGGGCGAGGCCGCCGAGCGCCGCGTGCAGGACCTGCCGGGTGCCCGAGCCCTCCTCGCGCAGGATCAGGGGTGTCGCCGCGAGCTCCTCGGCGGCGAGCGGCTTCCTGCGCCGCGCCCACGGGTGCCCCGGCGCCGTCACGACGACCAGGCGGTCGTGGGCGACGACCACGTCGTCGAGCCCGGCGGGGACCGTGAGCCCCTCGACGAAGCCGAGGTCCGCCTCGTCGGCCAGCAGCCGGGCGGCGACGGCGGTGGAGTTGCCCGCGAGCAGCGAGACGGCCGTGTCCGGCCGCTGGGTCCGCAGGGCGATGAGCCAGCCCGGCAGCAGGTACTCGGCGATCGTCATGCTCGCCGCGACCCGGAGCCGCGAGTCCCGCCGGACGCGCAGCGCCTGCGCCCCCGCGTCGAAGGCCTCCGCCGCCTCCACGATCCGGCCCGCCCAGTCGGTGACCAGGGCGCCCGCGTCCGTGAGGCGCGAGCCCCTGGGCGACCGGTCGACCAGCGCGACGCCCAGCTGCCGCTCCATGGCGCGCACCCGGCTGCTCGCCGCGGGCTGGGTGATGCCCAGTTCCCGCGCGGCCCGCCCGAGGCTGCCGAGTCTGGCCACGGCGAGCAGCAGCTGGAGCGCGCCGAGGTCGGGCACGCGGTGCGCGAGCGATACCTCCGTGACGTCGGGAGGGGCGGTGGGTGCGGCGGGCTCCGGGGACGCGGGCGACGTACTCATAAAGTCAGCTTATGCCCCCATAGAAGAGTGCTCCCTGGTCGCGGCCCCCACCCCGGAGGACCGTGGTCTCATGGTCACCACCGCACACCCCGCGCATCCCGCACACCCCGCACCCGCCGCCACCGCCGTCGTCGCCCGCGCCCTCCCGGTCCGTCACCTCGGGCCGAACTGGTACGCCTCCGTCATGGGCACCGCCATCATCGCCAACGCGGGCGCGACGCTGCCGTACGGGTTCACGGGGCTGCGCACGGCCTGCACCGCCTTCTGGGCGCTCTCCTTCGCGATGCTCCTCGTCCTGCTCGCCGCCCGTGCCGCGCACTGGACCCACCACCGCGACCAGGCCCGCGCGCACCTCCTCGACCCCGCGGTCGCGCCCTTCTACGGCTGCCTGTCGATGGCACTGCTCGCGGTCGGGGCGGGCACGCTGACCGTCGGCAAGGACTGGATCGGCGCCCCGGCCGCCCTCGCCGTCGACCTCGTGCTGTTCGCCGCGGGCACGGCCATCGGCCTGGCGGCCGCCGTCGCCGTCCCGTACCTCATGGTGGCCAGGCACCGCATCGCCGCCGACCAGGCCTCCCCCGTGTGGCTGCTGCCCGTGGTGGCCCCCATGGTGTCGGCGGCCGTCGGCCCGCTGCTCGTCCCGCACCTGCCCGCGGGCCAGGCACAGCAGACGATGCTGTACGCCTGTTTCGCGATGTTCGGCCTGAGCCTGCTCGCGACCCTGGTGATGCTGCCGGTGATCTTCGCCCGCCTGGTGACCGCGGGCCCGCTGCCCCTGGCGCTCACCCCCACCCTGTTCCTGGTGCTCGGCCCGCTGGGCCAGTCGACGACCGCGGCCAACAAGTTCGCCGATTTCGCACCGGGCGTCGTCCCCGCCCCGCTGGAGAGCGGCTTCCTCGCCTTCGCCGTGCTCTACGGCGTACCCGTGACGGGCTTCGCCCTGATGTGGCTGGCGCTCGCCGCGGCCCTGGTGGCGCGCGCCCGGCGCCGCGGGATGGGCTTCGCGATGACCTGGTGGGCGTTCACCTTCCCCGTCGGGACCTGCGTGACGGGCGCGGAGGGCCTGGCCCTCCACACCGGCCTCGCCGTGTACGAATGGCTCGCGACGGCCCTCTTCGCCCTCCTGGTGACGGCCTGGACCGTGGCCCTGACCCACACGGCACACGGCCTCCTCACCGGGAAGCTGCTCGCAGCGCCCGCACGAAAGTAGCTTCCGTCCCTGCCGAGGCGTGACGGCTTTCGGCCACGGGACGCCGAGCCAGGTCCACGAGTGACGGTGGATGGCGCGGCTCGCGAGCACCCGGCCGTATCACGGAGGCGTTTCAGCACCCGGCTTTCGTGGCGCAGTCAGGGCTTGTGACGGCTGAAGGTTGCATTGCCCGCGCCCTTCTCACCCGATGGGATTCAGCGACCGGTCCTTTCAGCGAGGACTCGACCGCTTCTCCATGGAGGCTCACATGAAGCATGCCGAGATCTCCACACATCCGATCGCGAAAATCTTCACCAGCATTTTGATCATTCTTCTCCTGGGTGGTCTCGCTGCGATCTTCTTCTCGGTAAAAGTATGCGAGGAGCAGGTCACGAGCAGGGGTGCCGTGGTGAACGTATGCCGCCACGTCTCAAGCACCGATCCACCGGTCATGGGGATTGTGCTGGCCGCCATCGCCCTCCTCACGGGTGTCTTCTTCTCGGAGGTGTCGGTTTTCGGGATCACTTTCAAGAAACAGATAGAGCGAATACAGGAAGAGACCAGGGAGGCGAAGGAACAAGCTGAGGAGAGCGGGCGTTCGGCGGAGGAAATCCGAGAAGCACTGCACGTGACGGAGACGGACCTCTACGAGAGCGTGCAGCGCCTCCGCTCTGGGAACGCAGAAACCGAACCGGCGGCCGGCGACGTCCTGGGCCTGATGGCTCAGGAGTACAACGAGATTCGGCTTGCCATGCCGAGCGGCGTCGAGCGCACCGAGGCGATGACAGAAATCGTCAGCCGCATGAAGGCAGAGACAAGGGAACGCGCCAATTTCGATCCCGTACCTTTCCTGGAATCGACGGACCGAGGCCTCAGGCTCGTCGGCTTCGCCGCAATGTGCGTGCATTCCCACACAGATTTGATTCCCCGCCTCGTGGAGATCGCCATTCTCGAGGACAAACCGTTCGGCCAGCTCTGGGCCCTCAACGCACTGGAAAAACAGCTGACCTTCTCGCCGTTCGCCCTCGACGCCACGTCCGCAGAACGCCTGCAGAACTTCTTGACGACCCTGCCATACAGGTCCGACCGGGCGGTACGCATCCGTCACCTGCTGCAACTCTTCGCAAAACACCTCGGCATTCGGCCGGCCGAGTAGACGGCCCGGGGGCTAGCGAACCGCTGCTCGCAGCGCCGCGCTGAGAACCACGGGCGCCTCCGTCAGCGACGGCCCGTACCAGGTGAGGTGGCGGCCGCTGACGAGAGCTACCGGTGTGCGTGTCGGGAACGCCTCGGGGCCGTCGTCGCGCGTGAAGCGGTACGGCTCGTCGGGCAGCACCACCAGGTCGAGATCGGCCGAGGTCAGGTCCTCGATCGGCACGCGCGGATAGCGCTCGGCGTGAGCGGCGTACGCGTTGTCGACGCCCATGCGGGCGAGGAGGTCCGCCGCGAACGTGTCGCGTCCGAGGACCATCCAGGGCCGCCGCCAGATCGGGATCGCCGCCCGCAGCCGGACGGACGGGCAGGGCGGATCCCACCACGCCGCCTCGGCCTCCTCCAGCCACCGGGGCCGCTCGGCCCCGCACGCCGCGAGGACCCGGGTCAGCTCCCGGAAGGCCTCGGGCAGGGTGCGCACCTCGGTCACCAGGACCTGGAGGCCTGCCGCGCGCAGCGCCGCGAGGTCGGGCGCCCGGTTCTCCTCCTCGTTGGCCACGACCAGATCGGGGGCGAGGGACACGACGCGGGCCACGTCGGGGTTCTTGGTGCCGCCCACCCGCGTCACGTCCAGGTCCGCCGGGTGGCTGCACCAGTCGGTCGCCCCGACCAGCGCGCCCGGCACGGTCACGGCGACCGCCTCGGTCAGCGAGGGCACCAGCGAGACGACCCGCAGCGGGCCGCGCGCGAGCGGCACGTCAGCGCCCCTTGTCGTCGACGGCCTCGATGTGGTCCCCCACGGCGACCACCAGGACCCGGGTGTCGGGCACGGTGGCCCGCCAGCGGTGGCGCACCCCGCCCGAGAGGAAGAGGGTGTCGCCGCGCCCGAGACGGTAGGCGCGGCCCTCGGCCTCCATCTCGACCGCGCCCTCCAGCACGTACATCAACTCGTCGTTGCGGTGCTGGAACTCGCGCCCCTCGTCGTGGTCCCCGATGAACTCCAGGGCGTGCAGTTGGTGGTGCCCGCGCGCCAGCTCGCGCACGCGGGCGGCGGGCGTGGAGCCGTCCAGGTCCGTGTCGTCGCCCGCGCGGACCACCTCGACGGTGCGGGCGGGGTCGGCGGCGGCGAGGAGTTCGACGTCGGTGGTGCACAGGGCGTCGGCGACGCGCTGCAGGGAGCGCATGCTGGGGCGGGCGCGCTCGTTCTCGATCTGGCTGAGGAACGGCACCGAGAGGCCGCTGCGCCGGGCGACGACGGCGAGGGTGAGCTCCAGCTGCCGGCGGCGTCGCCGCACGGCCGAGCCCACCCGGAGGGTCTCCTTGTGCTCGTCCATCGCCCCGGCTCCCTTCAGCGCGTCGGCCCGCTCTCAACCCTGAGGGGTTTTCTGCACCCTACGCATGTTCGCCCAACGGTTTTGCCCCGTTGCCGAGACGGCCTCCTACAGCTCGTGCCAGTAGAGCAGTTGCCCGGACTCGCCGGGGGCCGAACCTTCACTCGGCACGAACAGGCTGACGAGCAGGGCGGGTTGGCCCCGCGGATCGGTCAGCAGCGTGGCCGAGGGATTGGCGAAGGCGCGGCTGCCGCCGTGCGTGCGGATGTCGAGGCGGTCCGCGCGGCCACTCGAGGGGTCGTACGCGTAGGTGGCCCAGCTGCCGAAGTCACCGCGGCGCCCCTGCCCCTCGATCAGCACCACGCGCTGCCCGCCGAGCTCGACGGGCGCCCGGTCGCCGATGTTGCCGCCGTTGCCCCGGCTCTGCACGGCGCGGTCCAGGCGCCGGTCGGGCTCGGCGTGCCAGTGCCGGAAGCCGGTGAGGGAGGCCCGCAGCTGGCGGTCGGTGTCGCAGCCCGCCCGGTAGTGCCCGGTGAGGTGGATCGTGGCGCCGCGCACGGCGGTGATGCTGGGGGTGCCCTCGGCGCAGCGCGAGAGGGTCAGGGGCGCGTCGAAGGCCCGGTGGGCGTGCCCGTGCAGGAGCGCCGCCAGGTGCGGGTAGGCGCGCACCGCGATGTGGTTGCGCGGGTCCTTCTCGTAGGCGAGGACGTATCCGCCGCGGCCGTCGTGCGCGAGGGACGCCTGGTGGGTGCCGGGCCCGAAGTCGTGGCGGCGCTGCCAGTGGCGCAGGTCGGCGGAGGTGGCGACGGCGGCGTGGAAGCGGCCGTCGGCCAGGAGCGTGTGGTAGACGGCGAGGTAGCTGCCGTCCGGGGTCTGCTGGATCTGGGCGGCGTCCATGGTGCGCCCGGTGTGGTCCCGCGTGTCGTAGCGGTGGCCGTCGGCGGCGGTGACGTCCCCTGCGAGCGCGGCGAGGCGGGCGGTGCCCGCGGAGGCGGGGTCCGCGTCCGCCCGCGCGAGCTGCGCGAGGAGCAGGGCGGCGGCCAGGGCCAGCGCGACGGCGGCGGCGAAGAGGGCCGTCCTGGGCTGCCTTGCGGTCACGGGTGGGTACTCACGTTCGGATGTCCGGGGGCCGGGGCCCGGTCGCCCGCGCCGGACGGGCGGGGTCCAGTCGAGGTTAGGCAGCGCGCGGGCCCGCCCGGAACGCCCCGAGGGGTGGGCTTCGCCACACGGCGATGCCCACCCCTCGGGGACGGTGGAGGCTGCGGCCTACTTCGTGGCCGTCATCTTCTCCTCGAAGCCCGGGTTCTTCTTCAGCCAGGCGTCGACGGCCTTGGGCTCATTGCCCTTGCCCGCCTTGTTGATCTCGTTCTCCAGACCGGCCAGCTGCTGCTCGCTCATGTGGAAGTTCTTGAGCCACTTGGTGAGCTGCGGGTACTGCTGGGGGAAGTCCTTGTTGGAGAGCGTGCGGATCGTGTCGCCCTTGCCGAAGCCACCCTTGGGGTCCTTCAGCTTGGTCAGGTCGTACTCGTTGTACGCCCAGTGCGGCGACCAGAGCAGGACCGCGACCGGCTCCTTCTTCGCGTACGCGGTCTTCAGCTCGGTGAGCATCGCCGGGGTCGAGCCCGCGGCGATCTCGTACTCCTTGTCGAGACCGTAGCCCGGCAGGACCTTGTCCTTGAGGGCCTGCATCACGCCGGTGCCCGGCTCGATGCCGATGATCTTGCCCTTGAACTTGTCGCCCTTGCCCTTGAGGTCCGCCAGGGACTTCACGTCCTTGACGTAGGACGGGACGGCGACCTCCAGGGACGTCGGGCTGTACCAGGAGCCGAGGTCCTTGAGGTTGGCCTTGTTCTTGTCCCAGTACGTCTTCTGGGCGGTGGGCAGCCACGCGTCGAGGTTGAGGTCGATGTCGCCCTGTCCGAGACCGGTGTAGGCGGGGCCCACGTCGGCCGGCGTCAGCTCCATCTTGTAGCCGCGCTTCTCCAGGACCCGCTTCCACAGGTTGGTGACGGCGATGTTCTCGTCCCACGCGAAGTAGGCGGCCTTCAGCGGGCGCTTCGACTCGCCGTTGCCCGAGTTCTTGGGCAGCGGAGCCAGCTTGTCGACCAGCTTCGGGTTCTTCTTCAGCCAGGCGCGGACGGCGTCCTGCTGCTTGCCCTTGCCCGCCTTGTTGATCTCCGCCTCAAGGCTGGTGAGCTGCTTCTCGTCCAGCTTGAAGTTCTTCAGCCACTTGCCGACCTCGGGGTTCTCCTTGGAGAAGCCCTTGCGCGCCAGCGAGTGCACGCCGTCGCCCTTGCCCCAGGCACCCTTCGGGTCCTTGAGCTTCTTCAGGTCGAAGTCGTTGTAGGCCCAGTGCGGCGACCACAGCGGGACGACGATCGGCTCCTTCTTGGCGTACGCGGCCTTCAGCTCGGCCAGCATCGCCGGCGTCGAGCCGTCGACGACCTTGTACTCCTTGTCGAGGCCGTACTCCTTGAGCACCTTGCTCTTGAGCAGCTGCATCTCGCCGGCGCTCGCCTCGATGCCGGTGATCTTGCCGTCGAACTTGCCGCCCTTGCCCTTGAGGTCGTCGAGCGAGTCGATGCCCTTCATGTACGAGGGGACGGTGAGCTCGAGGGACGTCTCGCCGTACCAGGGACCGAGGTCCTCCAGCTGCTTGCCGTACTTCTTCCAGTACGTGGCGTGCGTGGTCGGCAGCCAGGAGTCGGTCTGGAAGTCGACGTCGCCCTGCGAGAGCGCGGTGTAGAGCGGGCCCGCGTCGAGCTGGCTGGCGTTCACCTTGAACCCGCGCTGCTCCAGGATCTCCTTCCAGAGGAAGGTGGAGGCGACGCCCTCGTCCCAGGGGATGTAGCCGATCTTGAGTTCCTTGCCCTGGCCCACGTTCTTGGAATCGGCCACGGACTCGGACTTGGTGCCGCCGAAGATGCCCATGCCGCCCGCGACGAGCGCGAGGACGACGACGCCGACCATGGCGACGACGGGCCGGGGGCGGTAGTTCCAGACGTTCAGGCCCTGTGCGGCCCGCAGCTTGGCGAGCGTGCGCCGGCCCAGCGGGGAGACCTGGCCGCCCAGGCCGCTGGTGACGCGGTCCAGGTAGATGGCGAGGATCACGATGGAGACGCCCGCCTCCGCGCCGAGACCGACGTCGAGCTGGCCGATGGCCACGTTGACGTCGGCGCCCAGGCCCGGGGTGCCGACCATGCCGGTCAGGGCCGCCATGGAGAGGCCGAGCATGATGACCTGGTTGACACCGGCCATGATCGTCGGCAGCGCGAGGGGCAGCTGAACGCGCAGGAGCGTGTTGCGGGGCGTGGTGCCGAACGCGTCGGCCGCCTCGACCAGCTCCTTGTCGACCTGCCGGATGCCGAGCTCGGTCATGCGCACGCCGGGGGCGAGCGCGAAGACGAGGGTGGCGACGATGCCCGCGGGGGCGCCCATCCGGAAGAACAGCAGGGCCGGGATGAGGTAGATCATCGCGGGCAGCGTCTGCATGAAGTCCAGGACGGGCCTGACTATGCCGCTGACCGTCTTGGAGCGTGCCGCCCAGATGCCGAGCGGCACGGCGATCACCAGTGCCACGAAGGTCGAGACGAGCACCAGGGACAGCGTCATCATCGCGTTGTCCCACAGCTCCAGGGACACGATGAACGCGAAGCCCGCGAAGGCGAGCACACCGCCGACCACACCGCGCAGCCAGAACGCGATGACGGCGAGGATGCCCGCCATCAGCAGCGGCTCGGGCGCCGAGAGGACGTCGTTGACGCCGTCCCACATGTCCTGGAACACGGTCTTGATGAAGTCGAACAGCCAGTCCATGTGGGTTCTGAGCCATTCGACCGAGTCATTGACCCAGTCGCCGAAGGGAATCCTAGGCACCGCTGCTCACCTTGCCCACGTTCTTGCCGCCGTTGTCCTGCGTGCCGTCGCCCTTCGCGCCGTCCTGCGCGGGGACGGCGGCCGCGTCCTGCGGCTCCGGCTCGGAGCTCATCGGCTCGCCCAGTACGGCGAGCAGACGCGCCCGCGGCACCACACCGACGAGCTCGCCGTCGGCGTCGGTCACGGCGACCGGCACGTCACTGGTGGAGCAGGGCGTGAACAGCTCGATGATCGGGGTGTCATCGGTGACCGTGGCGGGCGCGTCGGCCCGCACGAAGCCCTGGTCGGGGTCGGCCATGATGGCGCCCGCGGTCAGGACCCGGGACCGGTCGACGTCCTGCGTGAACGAGGCCACGTAGTCGTTGGCCGGGGTGACCAGGATGTCCTGCGAGGTGCCGATCTGGACGATGCGGCCGTCGCGCATGACGGCGATCTGGTCGCCCAGGCGCATGGCCTCGTTCAGGTCGTGGGTGATGAAGACGATGGTCTTCTTCAGCCGCTTCTGGAGCACCAGGAGCTGGTCCTGCATGTCACGCCGGATCAGCGGGTCGAGGGCGCTGAACGACTCGTCCATGAGGAGCATGTCGGCGTCGGTGGCCAGCGCGCGGGCCAGGCCCACGCGCTGCTGCATGCCGCCGGACAGCTCGTCGGGCCAGGACTTCTCCCAGCCCTTGAGGCCCGCGAGCTCCAGTGCCTCGGTGGCGCGCTTCTCGCGCTCGGCGCGCGGGACGCCCTGCACCTCGAGCCCGTATCCGGCGTTCTCCAGAACGCTGCGGTGGGGGAAGAGCGCGAAGTGCTGGAAGACCATGCTGATCTTCTTGGAGCGCACCTCCCGCATCTCCTTGGCGCTCAGCTCGGTCAGGTCCTGACCGTCGAAGCGCACGTGACCGGCCGTCGGCTCCGACAGTCCGTTGAGCATGCGCAGCAACGTGGACTTGCCGGATCCGGAGAGACCCATGACGACGAAGATCTGGCCCGGCTCGACCTCGAAGGAGGCGTCGATGACGGCAGCGGTGGTGCCCTCGTCGCGCAGTTCCTCTCGGTCGGCTCCGTGGCGGAGTCGCTCCACCGCGTCATCGGGTCGTCTGCCGAACACTTTGTACAAGTGTTCGGCCTGCAGCCTGGACACATACACCTCTCGGGTTGAACCAAGACGGCCCGCCTCCCCCGCCGGCGGGCCGTGGAGCATCGCGGGGTCTGCCCACTTACCCGATCGAAATGTTGAATCCTCGACCTGGTTGGCTCCGGATGCGCGCCTTCCCGCACTTACACAGAACAAACCAAGGAGTGGCCCAGGTCACATTTGTTGCGTGCACCGGCACGGCACTGCGCGATGCGCAACGTGATCCACCCGGCGGCCCCGTGCCGCCGCTCCGCGGGTGTCGCCGTGCGCAGCGCGGCCGCACTGTCGGTGCGGTGCGGCATGATGCCCGATGTGACTCAGCGAACTCGACGGCTCATGCTCCTCGACACGGCGTCCCTCTACTTCCGGGCCTACTTCGGGGTCCCGGAATCGGTGAAGGCCCCGGACGGCACTCCGGTCAACGCCGTGCGCGGACTCCTCGACTTCATCACCCGCCTCGTCCAGGACCACCGCCCGGACGACCTGGTCGCGTGCATGGACGCGGACTGGCGCCCGCACTGGCGGGTCGAGCTCATCCCCTCCTACAAGGCGCACCGCGTCGCCGAGGAGGTCCCCCAGGGCGCGGACGCCGAGGAGATCCCGGACACGCTCTCCCCGCAGGTGCCGATCATCGAGGCCGTCCTCGACGCGCTCGGCATCGCGCGCGTGGGCGTCGAGGCGTACGAGGCCGACGACGTGATCGGCACCTTCGCGGGCCGCGCGAGCGGCCCGGTCGACATCGTCACCGGCGACCGCGACCTCTACCAGCTGGTCGACGACGAGCGCGGCATCCGCGTCCTCTATCCCCTCAAGGGCGTCGGCACCCTCCAGATGACGGACGAGGCGTGGCTGCGCGAGAAGTACGGCGTGGACGGCTCCGGCTACGTCGACCTGGCGCTGCTGCGCGGCGACCCCAGCGACGGCCTGCCGGGCGTGCCCGGCATCGGCGAGAAGACCGCCGCCAAGCTCCTGGACGCCTTCGGCGACCTGGCCGGGATCATGGCCGCGGTCGACGACCCGAAGTCGAAGCTCACCCCCTCCCAGCGCAAGCGGCTCGATGAGTCCCGCGCGTACGTGGCGGTCGCGCCGAAGGTCGTACGGGTGGCGGGCGACGTCCCCCTGCCGGAAGTGGACCTCGCTCTTCCGCGGGCGCCCCGCGATCCCGCCGCCCTCGACGGGCTCGCGGACCGCTGGGGCCTGGGCGGTTCGCTGACGCGCCTGCTCTCCACCCTCCACGAGTGAGGTGTTAGCTTAGGTAAACCTAAGTACTTGTTGGATCAGGGGAGGCCGCCGCCATGGCAGAACGTCCGGCACGCAAAGCACCGAAGGCCCACGTCGCGCAGGTCGTGCGCACGGAACGGCTGACCCCGCACATGCAGCGCGTGATCCTCGGCGGCGAGGGCCTCGCCGCGTTCACCACCGCAGGGTGCACCGACCACTACGTGAAGCTGCTCTTCGACGCCGAGGGCGTCAGCTACCCCGAGCCCTTCGACCTCCAGCGGATCCGCGAGGAGCTCCCGCGCGAGCAGTGGCCGGTGACCCGGACGTACACGGTGCGCTGGTGGGACGCCGAGACCCGTGAACTGGCCCTCGACTTCGTGATCCACGGCGACGAGGGCCTCGCGGGACCGTGGGCGCGGGACGTCGAGCCGGGCGCCACGGTGCGCTTCCAGGGTCCGGGCGGTGCGTACGCCCCGGGCGCGGACGCCGACTGGCACCTCCTCGCCGGCGACGAGAGCGCCCTGCCGGCGATCGCCGCGGCGGCCGAGGCGCTTCCCCGGGACGCCGTCGCCCACATCTTCATCGAGGTCGAGGGCGCCGAGGAGGAGCAGAAGATCGCGACGGACGCGGAGATCGTCTGGCTGCACCGCGGCGACCGCCCGGTCGGCGAACTCCTCGTCGAGGCCGTGCGCTCCCTGGAGTTCCCCGCGGGCGAGCCGCAGGCCTTCGTGCACGGCGAGGCGGGCTTCGTGAAGGAACTCCGCCGCTACCTGCGCGTGGAGCGCGAGATCCCCCGCGAGCAGCTCTCCATCTCCGGCTACTGGCGCCTCGGCCACAACGAGGACGGCTGGCAGGCCTCCAAGCGGGAGTGGAACGCCCAGGTGGAGGCGGAGCAGGAGAAGACGGCGTAACCGCGCCCGGCCACCGCGGAGGCGACCGGGCCCGCCGCCGCACCGGCGTCACGCCGACGCGGCAGGCCCGTCCTCCCTGATCCGCGCATGCAGATGCATGTCGTGCCAGCCGTCCTCGTGCAGCAGGGCGCTGCGCTTCGTGCCCTCCGCCGCGAAGCCGGTCTTCAGGGCGACGCGGCAGGACGCCTCGTTCGCCGTCGAGTGGCTCAACTCCAGGCGGTGCAGGCCCACCTCGTCGAAGGCCCACTCTGCGAGGGCGGTGACCGCGCGCGGGGCGACGCCCTTGCCGCGCGCCGACGGCATGGTCCAGTACGCGACTTCGGCCTGGCCGTCACCGAGGACGATGAAGTGCAGGGCGACCCGGCCGACCACCTCGTCCGTGTCCGCGTCGGCGACCGCCCAGTACGCGTCGCGCTCGTCCGCCCACACCGTGCGCCAGCCCTCTATCCAGCCGCGCACCTCGCTCTCCGAGTCCGCCACGCGCGCGTGCCAGCGCTGGATCACGGGATCCTGGAACGCCTCGTACACGGCCGGGGCGTCGGCGGCCTCCCAGGGGCGCAGTACCAGGCCGCCGGGGGCGGGGAGCGTCGGCTGCTGACGTCGGGCCAGGGTGCCGGACGCGACGATGTCGGAGATCTTGAAAGGCATGGGCGCATGGTGCCAGCGGGCGCATGCGCGGCGGCAGTGGTTTTCCGGGGCGCACATGAGCCTGCGGCCCCGGCGCCCGCGCGCCCGGCACACCCGCCCACCCCCCGAGGCCGGCGGAAGCTCCCGCCGCCCCCGCACCGCCCCCGATGACCTGGGGCGCCCCGTACGCTGACCCCCTGATGACACGCAAGCCCCGCATTCCCCCCGCCCCGCTCCCCCAGCGCGAAGGCGTCGACCCCGTCCGGGTCAAGCTGCCGCTCGACGGGGCGTGGCCGACCGTCCGCGACCACCTGGTGGAGCGGCTCTCGGCGGGGCCCGGCGTCGTCGACGCGATGCTGCGGGACGGCAGGATCGTCGGCGCGGACGGTGTGCCGGTGACCCCGCACACGCCCTACGCGCCGGGCGTCTTCCTCTGGTTCCACCGCGACCTCCCTGCGGAGGTCACCGTGCCGTTCCCCCTGGAGATCGTGCACCGGGACGAGCACATCGTCGTCGTGGACAAGCCGCACTTCCTCGCGACCATGCCGCGCGGCAGCCACGTCACCCAGACCGCCCTCGCCCGCCTGCGCGCCGGGCTCGGCCTCCCGGCCCTGGGCGCCGCCCACCGCCTGGACCGGCTGACCGCCGGGCTGCTCCTGTTCACCGTGCGGCCGGAGGAACGCGGTGCGTACCAGACGCTGTTCCACGACCGCCGCATCCGCAAGGAGTACGAGGCGGTGGCGCCGTACGACCCGCGGGTACCGCTCCCGAGGACCGTGCGCAGCCACATCGAGAAGGTCCGCGGGATCATCGCGGCCTACGAGGTCGAGGACGCCGAGCCGAACAGCGAGACCCGGGTCGAACTCGTCGAGCACCGCGCCGGCCTCGGCCGCTACCGCCTCACCCCGCACACCGGCCGCACCCACCAGCTCCGCGTCCACATGAACGCGTTGGGTCTGCCCCTCCTCGGCGACCCGGTCTACCCGGTGGTGACCGAACCCGTCCCGCCGGACGACTTCCGGAGGCCCCTCCAACTCCTCGCGCGGTCACTGGAGTTCACGGATCCGGTCACGGGCGTCGAGCACCGCTTCGTGAGCGGCCGGACGCTGGGCGCCTGGGCGTCGTACGACACCTGGGCGCGGTAGCCGTCAGTAGCCGCGCCACCAGGTGAGGAAGCGCTGCCAGGCACCCTTCGGGCGGTCGCTCCCGGACGGCGGGGCCGCGGCGGGCGCGGCCGACGGCGGCGCGGTCGGGGCCGCGGGCTCCGGGCGGCGCGGCGGCGGGGACGACACGTGCCAGTCCCTGCGCGGCGCGGGCATCTGCGCCGAGGGGCGCGCCATGACGTCCTGCGGCGGACGCGGCGCGAACTGCACGGGCAGCTCCACCAGGTGCCGGGACAGGATCGACGACGTCCACCGCAACTCCCGCTCGTCCACGGCCAGTTCCACGTCAGGAAGCCGCATCAAGAGCGCGTCGACGCCGGTGTCCGCGATGGCGCGGCCGATGTCCTGGCCCGGACACTCGTGCGGGCCGCCGCTGAACGCGAGGTGCGAGCGGTTGCCCTGCATGTTGGCGGTGAGGTCGGGGCGCACGACCGGGTCGACGTTGCCGGGCGCGATGCCCAGGATGAGGCCGTCGCCCGCCCGGATCCGCTGGCCGCCGAGCTGGGTGTCCTGTTTGGCGAAGTAGCCGACCATCGCGCTGAACGGCGGCTCGTCCCACAGGGACTGCTCGACCGCCTCGGGGACCGTCATCTGGCCGCCGCTGAGCTGGGCGCGGAAGCGCGGGTCGGTCAGGACCATCCGCAGGACGTTGGCGATGAGGTTGGCGGTGGCCTCGTAGGCGGCGATGAGGACCAGGCGCAGATGCGCGCCCACCTCGTCGTCGGTGAGCGCGGCGGGGTGCGCGATGAGGTTGCTGGTGAAGTCCTCCTCGGGGTTGGCCCGGCGCCGCGCCACCAGTCCCATCAGGACTTCCATCACGTACGCGTTGCTGGCGATGGCGGTCTCGGTGCCCTTGATCATGTCGCGGGCGGACTGCACCATGCGCTCGTTGTACTCCTCGGGCATGCCGAGGACGTGGCACATCACCATCATCGGCAGGTGCTCGGCGAACTGGCTGACGAGGTCGGCGCGGCCGTCCTGGCAGATGTCGTTGAGCAGGTGGTTGGTGTAGCGGTTGATGTAGCGGCGGATCCCTCGGTGGTCGATGCCCGACATGGCGCCGGTGACCGCGCCGCGCAGCCGCTGGTGCTCGTCGCCCTCGACGAAGCTGGCCATCGGCTGCCAGGTGAAGACGGGCGCGAGCGGGTGGTCCAGGCCGGCGGTGCCGTCCTGCACGGCCCGCCAGCGCCGCGAGTCGCGGTTGTACTGCGAAGGGGTGCGGACCATGTGGAGGTTCTCGCTGTGGCCGAGCACCGCCCAGATCGGCACGTCGTTGTGGATCAGCACGGGCGCGACCGGGCCGTGCTCGGCGCGCAGCTTCTCGTACAGGCCCGCCAGGTCGGCTTCCGCCTCGGGGCCGTAGAGGCGGCGCAGTCCGCCGGGGCCGAGGCCGTGGGCCGGACAGCCCGGCGGCGGCGAGGCGGTGGGGTCGTCGGTGCCGGGCCAGGAGGGGGAGGCAGGAGTCGTCACGGTCGTCGCTCCGGGTTTCGCTGAAGGGTTCCGGGTTGGTGTTCACGGGGGAATGCGGGTGCGGTCACACGCGGGCCACCGTCAGGGAGTGCAGGTAGCGCATCAGGGTCATCAGGACGTCCCTGCTGGATTCCTTGCGGCGGGCGTCGCACGCCATGATCGGCACCGCGGGCTCCAGGTCGAGGGCCCTGCGCAGGGTCTCGACGGGGTGGTGGGGCGCGTCGGGGAAGTCGTTGACGGCGACGACGAACGGCACGCCGCGCTCCTCCAGGCGGCCGATCACGTCGAAGCTGACTTCGAGGCGGCGGGTGTCGATGAGCACGACCGCGCCGAGCGCGCCTTCGAAGAGGCCGTTCCACAGGAACCAGAAGCGTTCCTGGCCGGGGGTGCCGAAGAGGTAGAGGACGAGCTCCTCGGAGATGCTGATGCGCCCGAAGTCCATCGCCACGGTGGTGGCCGTCTTGGAATCGGAGCCGTAGTTGTCGTCGACCCCGATGCCCGCCTGCGTCATCGTCTCTTCGGTGGTCAGCGGGCGGATCTCGCTCACCGAACCCACCATCGTCGTCTTGCCGACCCCGAAGCCACCCACGATCACGACCTTCACGGCGGCGGTGGCCGTGTGCGGCAGGACGTCCTCACTGCGGGGACCGGTGATCGTGTCAGAGCTTTTGAAGTCCATGCATCACCGCTTCGAGGAGGGATCGGTCGGGGAGCGCGGAGCGGACGATGGGCGCGCGCGCCTGGACGAGTTCGGACCCGAGCAGCTCCGTCAGGACGACGGTCACGACGCTGAACGGCAGGGCCATGTAGGCCGAGAGCTCGGCGACGGACAGCGGTGTCGTGCAGAGCCGCAGGACCGCGGAGTGCTCGGGCTGCGCGGTGGGCGCCGCCTCTCCCTGCGCGACGATCAGGGTCACGAGGTCGAGCGGGGCCCGCTCGGAGCCCTCACCCGTGAGGATGTACAGCCGCTCGGGGTTGTCGGGGCTGCGGCGCTCGCGCTGCGGGGGCGTACCGCGCTGCGGCGGGATGTCCCCCGGCTCCGAGCCGCGGGGGGTGTCGTGCGGAGGAGTCATACGGCCTGCCCGTCACGCCGGGGCGGGCTCGTCAGGTGCGCCCCGATGCGTACGACGAGGTCGCGCATGCGGGTGCCGATGAGGCCCGCGTCGACGGTCTCGTCGGCGAGCACGGCGAGGTAGGCGCCCGCACCGGCGGCCATCAGGTAGAAGTAGCCGCCGTTGATCTCGATGATCACCATCTTCATGCCGCCGTCGCTGTGCGGGATCTCGGTGGCCACGGCGGCCGCAAGGCTCTGCAGCCCCGCGCAGGCCGCGGCGATGCGGTCGGCCGCGTCCGGGTCGCCGCCGTAGCGGGCGATGCGCAGACCGTCGGCGGAGAGCACCACGATCTGCCGTGTCTGTGGCACCCCGTCGGCGAGCTCCTTCAGCATCCAGTCGAAATTGGCGCGTTGCTGGATCACTGCCAGTCCCTCTCGTCGGCGCTGCCGTGGTTGTTCTGGGTGGTTCCGTGCGGCGGGAAGTAGTCCTCGGCGACGGATCCGTCCGCGGCGGATCCGTGCAGAGGCACCTGGCCGGGGTCGGGGCGGCCGGAGTCGGGGCCGCCGGAGCCAGGGCCGCCGGGGTCAAGGCTGTCGGGGTCCTCGCCCTTGACGCCCTTCATGAACGCCTCGATCCACAGGCCCGGTTCGGGCTCCTCCCGCTTCGGCGCGGGCACCGGCGGGGCGGTCGCGGCCGCGTGGGCCTCGGCGATCCGCTGGGCCTCGGCCTCCTGCGCGTACCGCTCGCTGAGGGAGACCTTGACGCGGCTGCGGCGCTGCGGCAGACCGCCCGGGGTCCACTCGGTGACCTCGGGAACGTCGTCCTCCATGGCCGCGGTGAGCGGGGAGCGCAGCGGCGGTCCCGCGGTGACCACGCGCGGCTTCTTGCGGCGGATGTTGCGGGCGGGTTCCTCGATGAGGCGGCCGCCGTTGTCCACGCGCGGCACGGCGGAGGCGCCGATGCCGTGGGCGAGGCCGGGCGCGGGCCCGGTGGTGATCATCTCGCGCGGCACGATGAGGACGGCGCGGACGCCGCCGTACGCGGACTGCCGCAGCGAGACCTGCAGGTTGTACATCTGCGAGAGGCGGCCGACGACGGCCATGCCCAGCCGGGGCGTCTCGCCGAGGTCGTTGAGGTCGATGCCGGCCTGCGCCTGCTCCAGCATGCGCTCGGCACGGGCCCGCGCCTCCTCGCTGAGGCTGACGCCGCCGTCCTCGATCTCGACGGCGATGCCGGTCTGCACCTCGACGGCGGTGACGTGCACCTTGGTCTGCGGGGGCGAGTAGCGGGTGGCGTTGTCGAGGAGTTCGGCACAGGCGTGGATGAGCGGTTCGACGGACGTGCCGTGGATGGCGACGTTGGCGATCGAGTGCAGCTCGACGCGCGGGTAGTCGAGGATCCGGGACATCGCGCCGCGCAACACGCTGAACAGCGGTACGGGCTTGGGCCACTGGCGGCCGGGGCGGGCGCCGCCGAGCACTGCGATGGAGTCGGCGAGACGGCCGATCAGCGCGGTGCCGTGGTCGATGCGGAGCAGGTCGTCGAAGACCTCGGGGTTGCGGCCGTGGAACTCCTCCATGTCGCGCAGTTCCGCGGCCTGTTGGTGCACGATCGACTGGACGCGCCGGGCGATGTTGACGAAGGCGCGCTGCGCGGACTCGCGCATCGCTTCCTCGCGGTCCAGGGTGTCGAGGACGGAGCGGAGCAACTCACGCTGGGAGTCCGGGAGATCGCGGTAGGCCTCGTCCTTGTCCACGACGTTGCGGACGACTTCGACGGGCGATTCGCCCTGCCGCAGCCGCCAGAGCGCGTCGGGCAGGATCTCCCGGCCCAGGCGGACGGTCTCGTCGTCGTGGGACGCGATGCGCCGCTCGAGGAAGGCGAGTCGCTGTGCGTACTGCGCGCGCAGGCCTCGGACGGTCCGGCCGCGCCGTACCGCCTCGGCGCCGACCGCGATGATCATCAGGGTCGCGACGGCGCCGCACCAGGCGACGGCGGTCCTGGCCGGTTCCGTCACCGAGGCGACGGCGGCTCCGGTCGCCGCCGCCATCAGCATGGCGGGCAACAACAACACGCGCGCGTAAGGGACTTCTCGGCCACCGGGAGGCGATTGAACACTCACCATGTATGCCCTCTGAACACTCGGCTTGGGGGAAAGGACGTCTTTGGGGGATGACGGACCATATGCGTGGGGGTGGTGAAACGTACGATCGAAACATTTGGGAACAAGCGCGCGAATCTATCGCAACTCGTTTCAACTCAACGCGCTCCGGGCGAGCTTAGTCCGCCGAAATCATCGCCGAGTCATATTCGGCAACCCCCTGCAGCGGCCCCGCCGACAGGCATACACTCTCCCCTTTTGCACACGTGGCGATCGCTCGAACACATGGCGTGACCCCTTCGAACGGCCGTGGGGAGACCGGGAATTGCCCGGCCGGAGCCGTGGTTGACGCCTCGTATGGACGCCTGTTCCACTGAGCCCATGCGACCTCAGCTGCGGCTGGTCACCCGCGACCACATCGACTTCGGTCGAGTGTGGTCCGCCGCGTGTTGCCTCTCACGGCACCGCTGACCACTCCACGCCACCGCAGCAAGAGATGAGGCTCCGCCATGCCCGTCGAGTTCCTCGGCATCGCAGCGACCAACGAAGGCTCCGAAGTCACCGCCCGCTCGGGCGCGTCCTTCGACAAGGACTACACCCTCAGGCTCGCCCGGGCCCACGAGGACCACGGCTGGGACCGGGTCCTGTTCGCCTACGGCTCGGGCTCGCCCGACCCCTCCCCCGCCGCCGCCTACATCGCGGCCCGCACCGACCGGCTGCAGATCTTGGTCGCGCACCGCCCCAACGTCTCCTACCCGACGTTCGCGGCGAAGACCTTCGCGACGCTGGACCGCATCAGCGACGGCCGTCTCGCGGTCCACTTCATCACCGGCGGCAACGACCACGAGCAGCAGCGCGAGGGCGACTTCCTCACCAAGGACGAGCGGTACGCCCGCACCCGCGAGGCCATCCAGATCATCAAGAAGGCCTGGACCTCGCACGAGCCGTTCGACCACGAGGGCACGCACTACCGCTTCAAGGACTTCGTCAGCGACACCTTCCCCGTGCAACAGCCGCATCCGCGCGTCTCGTTCGGAGGTTCCTCGCCCGCCGCGTACGCCGCCGGGGGCGCCGAGGCCGACATCTACTGCCTCTGGGGCGAGCCGCTGGCGCAGACCGCCGAGCAGATCGAGTCGGTGAAGGCGGCGGCGCGGGCCGCGGGCCGCACGGACCTCCCCACCATCCAGGTGGCCTTCCGCCCGATCATCGCGCCGACCGAGGAACTCGCCTGGGAGAAGGCGTACGCGACGCTCGACCGCATCAAGGCCCGCAAGGCCGGCGCCCCGCTCTCCCGCCGCCACCCGCTGCAGAACCCGGAGAACGCCGGCTCGCAGCGCCTCCTCGCGGTCGCCTCGTCCGGGGAGCGGCACGACCGCGCCCTGTGGACGCCGACGGCGGCGGAGACCGGCGGCGCGGGCAACTCGACGGCGCTGGTGGGAACTCCGGAGACCGTCGCGCAGGCCCTCCTGGACTACTACGACCTGGGCGTGGAGATCCTCTCGGCCCGCGGCTACGACCTGCTCGACGACGCGATCGACTTCGGGCGGCACGTCATCCCGATCGTGCGCGAGGAGGTCGCGAAGCGGGACGCGGCGAAGGCGGCGGCGCCCGCCGCCTGACGGACACCGCGCGTTCGACGTCCACAGGATCGAAAAGCGCACCCGCGTTCGTGACCAGGTACCGCGGTCCCCGCACGACGAAGGCCCCGCCGGGACGCACCCGGCGGGGCCTTCGCGGCGGGGGGCGCGGCCCGGTGTGCCTCAGCCCACCGAGCTGTACGCGACGACGCCCCGGAGCAGCTGGTCGACGGCCTTGCGGGCGTTCTTCGCGACCGTGCTGCCCTCGCGCGGGGCCGCCGCGGAGATCTGCCCGAGGACGTCGATGACCTGCTTGCACCAGCGCACGAAGTCACCGGCCGGCATCTCCGCCTCGCGCAGGACCTCGTCCAGACCCTTGTCGTTGGCCCACATGTAGGCGGCCCAGGCGAAGCCGAGGTCCGGCTCGCGCTGGCCGACCCCTTCGGTCTGGCTGATCCCGAACTCTTCCTCCACGGCGTCGAGACGGCCCCAGATCCGCACCATCTCGCCGAGCGCCGTCTTCACCGCGCCGGACGGCACCTTGGGCGCGAGCGCGTCGTCACCGACCCGCGACTCGTACACCAACGCCGAGACGCACGCGGCCAGTTCGGCCGGGCTCAGGCCTTCCCAGACGCGGTCGCGCAGGCACTCGCTGGCCAGCAGGTCCAGCTCCCCGTACAGCCGGGCGAGCCGCTTGCCGTGCTCGGTGGCCTCGTCGCCGCGCAGGTAGTCCAGCTCCGTGAGGAGGGCGACGATCCGGTCGAAGGTGCGGGCGATGGTGTTCGTCCGGCCCTCGATGCGGCGCTCCAGCTGCGCGGTGTCGCGCTTGAGGCGGTGGTACCGCTCGGCCCAGCGCGCGTGGTCCTCGCGCTCGTCGCAGCCGTGGCAGGGGTGCGCGCGCAGCTCCGCGCGCAGCCGTGCGATCTCCTGGTCGTCGGCGGCCGCCGCGCGCCCCTTGCGGTGCCGCTCGGGGACGATGTGCCCGGCCTTGGTGCGCAGCGCGGACGCCAGGTCGCGGCGGGACTGCGGCGAGCGCGCGTTGAAGGACTTGGGGATGCGCATCCGCTCCAGGGCCTCGACGGGCACCGGGAAGTCCATCGAGGCCAGGCGCTTGACCTGCCGCTCGGCGGTGAGGACCAGCGGCCGCGGCCCGTCCACGTGGTCGAACCCGCGATGCCCGTTGGCCCGTCCCGCGGGCAACCCCGGGTCGAGGACGAGGGCGAGGCCCGCGTACTTCCCGGTGGGGACGTGGATGACGTCGCCCGGCTTGAGCTTCTCCAGGGCCGCGGCGGCGGCGACCCGGCGCTGGGCCGCGCCCTGCTTGGCGAGCTCGGTCTCGCGGTCCTTGAGCTCGCGGCGCAGCCGCGCGTACTCCTCGAAGTCGCCCAGGTGGCAGGTCATGGAGGCCTGGTAGCCCTCCAGGCCCTCCTCGTTCTTCTGGACCTGCCGGGAGATCCCGACGACCGACTTGTCGGCCTGGAACTGCGCGAAGGACGTCTCCAGGAGCTCGCGCGAGCGGTGCCGCCCGAACTGCTCGACCAGGTTCACCGCCATGTTGTACGACGGCTTGAAACTGGAGCGCAGCGGATACGTGCGGGTGCCGGCGAGGCCGGCCAGGTGCTCGGGGCTCATGGCGCGCTGCCACAGGACCACCGCGTGGCCCTCGACGTCGATGCCGCGCCGCCCGGCCCGGCCGGTCAGCTGGGTGTACTCGCCCGGGGTGATGTCGGCGTGCTGCTCGCCGTTCCACTTGACGAGCTTCTCAAGGACCACGCTGCGCGCGGGCATGTTGATGCCCAGGGCGAGGGTCTCGGTGGCGAAGACGGCCTTGACCAGGCCTCGCACGAACAGCTCCTCGACGACCTCCTTGAAGGTCGGCAGCATGCCCGCGTGGTGCGCCGCGATGCCGCGCTCCAGGCCCTCCAGCCACTCGTAGTACCCAAGGACGTGCAGGTCCTCGTCCGGGATGGAGGACGTGCGCTCCTCGACGATCTCCCGGACCCTCGTCCGCGCCTCGTCGTCGTTCAGCCGCAGCCCCGCGTACAGGCACTGCTGCACGGCGGCCTCGCAGGCCGCGCGGCTGAAGATGAACGTGATGGCGGGCAGCAGGTCTTCGGAGTCGAGCCGCTCGATGACCTCGGGGCGGCCGGGCGTCCAGATCCGCGAGCGCTGGCGGCGCTCGCGCTCGCGGTCGGCCTCGCGGACCATCTTGCCCTTGCGCCGGTCGCGCGGGTTGTACGAGCGGCTGGCCTCCATCCGCGCCATGCGCGTGAGGTCGGGGTTGACCGCCTTCTTCTGGCCCTCGCCCTCCTCGAAGAGGTCGTACATCCGGCGTCCGGCGAGCACGTGCTGGAAGAGCGGCACGGGCCGGTGCTCGGAGACGATCACCTCGGTGTCGCCGCGCACGGTGTCGAGCCAGTCGCCGAACTCCTCGGCGTTCGACACCGTGGCCGACAGGGAGACCAGCGTGACGGACTCCTGGAGGTGGATGATCACTTCCTCCCAGACGGCACCGCGGAAGCGGTCGGAGAGGTAGTGCACCTCGTCCATGACCACATAGCCGAGGTTCAGCAGCGCCTGGGAGCCCGAGTACAGCATGTTCCGCAGGACTTCGGTGGTCATGACGACCACCGGGGCGTCACTGTTGACGCTGTTGTCGCCGGTGAGCAGGCCGACCTTGTCCGCGCCGTACCGCTTGGCGAGGTCGGCGTACTTCTGGTTGGAGAGCGCCTTGATGGGCGTGGTGTAGAAACATTTCTTGCCCTGCAGCAGAGCGAGGTGGACGGCGAACTCGCCGACGATCGTCTTGCCCGAGCCCGTGGGGGCGGCGACGAGCACGCCCTTGCCCGCCTCCAGCGCCTGGCAGGCCTCGATCTGGAAGGGGTCGAGGCCGAATTCGTACATCTCGCGGAAGGACGCGAGTGCGGTGGCCTGCTCGACAGCGCGCTGACGCGCCGCCGCATACCGCTCGGCCGGTGAGAGGTCCTCTGTCATCGTGCTTTCGAGACTACCGGCCACCACTGACAACGGACGATCATTATCGAAACGGGGTGGAACGCGGCAGCTCACGGGGCGTGCGCGCGGCGCTCACGCCCTCGGCGCGCTCACGGACCCAGCACGCGCACGGCCCCCGGCACGCACTGCGCGGTCAGCGGCAACGCGCCCATCGGCTCCCCGTCCGCGTACCCCGTGATGCCGGGCGCGGCCAGCTCGACGCGGGCGGCGCGGTACACGGTGACCTTCGGGTGGTCGAGGTGCGTGCCCTTGTAGACCCGCGGGAAGACCTTGAGCAGCGTCGTACGGCTGCAGTCCCCCACCACGGTGACGTCGAAGAGGCCGTCGCCCATGTCGGCGCCCGCACAGATCCGCATGCCCCCGCCGTACGAGGTGCCGTTCCCGACGGCGACGAGCGTGGCCTCCACCTCGTGGACGACTCCACCGGCCCCACCGGCTTCGCCGACATCACCGCCGTCCAGGGTGATGCGGTACGGGATCGGCTTGAACGCCGCAAGCTCCGCGACCATCGCCAGGTCGTACTTGAAGCGCCCGGTGGGCCACCGCATCCGGTTGCCCCGGTCGTTCACCCGCGAGTCGAAGCCGGAGGCGAGCACGGTCCCGAACCAGGTCCCGCCGACCCGCCCCAGATCGACGTCGCGCGTGCGCGCCCCCTTGAGCGCCTCGGCCACGGTCTCCCCCGCGGCGGCCGGGTCGCGCACCGGCAGGCCCAGCGCCCGCGCGAAGTCGTTGCCGGTGCCCACCGCGATCACGCCGAGCGGGGTGCCGGTCCCCGCGACGGCCTGCAGGGCGAGGCTCGTCATGCCGTCGCCGCCGACGGCTATCAGCGCGCCGGTGCCGCCCTCGACGGCCGCGCGGGCCCGGCGCAGCGCGTCGGGGGCGTCCTCACCTATCACCGTGCGCACGGAGAAGCCGCGGGCCCGCAACGCGGAAGCGGCCGGCTGCGCCGCGTGGGCGCCCCGGCCGCGGCCCGCGGTGGGATTGACGAAGAGGGTGATCTCGCTGGTCACTGGGGTCCCCCCGAACGAAGTTTGGGGGGACCCTACAAGATCAGGTGACGTCGTCGAAACCGTTCACACGGTGATCGGTCCTTCCGGTGCCCGCCTGCTCGGGCAGCGCCCTGGGCGGCCGCACCGATTCGACCTCGCCGACCCCCTCGGGGGTGAGGTCGATGTCGGACGCCTCGTCGTCGTCGAGCTCGGCGTCGGGGTCGTTGCGGCGGCGGCGCTTGTCGTTGAGCAGCGAGATGCCGACGGCCATGAAGTAGAGGACGACGATCGGTCCCGCGAGGGCGATCATGCCGACCGGGTCCGTGGTCGGCGTCGCGACCGCGCCGAAGATGAAGACACCCATGACGACACCGCGCCACCAGGTCATCATGCGGCGTCCGGTCACCATGCCGGTCATGTTGAGCATCACCAGGAGCAGCGGGAGCTCGAACGAGGCACCGAAGACGAGGACCATCCTGACGGTGAAGTCGAGGATCGTGTCCATCGGCAGAAGGTTCTGGGCCCCGTCCGGCGTGATGCCGAGCAGCACGCGCATGCTGACGGGAAGGATCGAGTACGACAGCCAGGCGCCGCCCAGGAAGAGGGGCACGGCCGCGGCGACGAACCAGTAGGTGTACTTGCGCTCGTGCTTGTGCAGGCCCGGGGCGACGAACGCCCACAGCTGGTACAGCCAGACCGGGCTGGACACGATGATGCCGACCATGAGGCTGACCTTCACCGTGGTGGTGAAGGGCGACAGCAGGTCGTTGAACGTCACCGTCGCGCAGTGGCCGCCGGTCTGCTTCATGCCGGGCTCGCAGCGCGGCACCGGATCAGCCAGGAACTCCATCAGCTCCTGGCTGTAGAAAGCGGCCACGATCGACACGATCGTGATCGCCAGGAGCCCCTTGGCGAGCCGGTTGCGGAGCTCGCGCAGGTGCTCCGCGAGGGGCATCCGCCCCTCGGGGTCCTTCTCCTTCTTGCGGGCAGACTTGAGCAACCCACGTCCTCATCTCGTGCGGCAGGCCGGCCGGCGCCGGCCTTGGATCAGCGCTGCGTCGTACGGTCGGTCGGCTCGGTGACCGGGCGCGAGCTGGTCACGTCGCCGGGGGCGGCCTTGATCGTGCGCTGCTGGACGGCCGGGTCGCTCGGCGGGTCGGCCGGAGCGGCGGAGTCGTCCTTGGAGTCGGACTTCATGGCCTTGGCCTCGCTCTTGAGGATGCGGGCCGACTTGCCGAGGGAGCGCGCCATGTCGGGCAGCTTCTTGGCTCCGAACAGCAGGACAATGACGACGAGGATGAGGATGATCTCGGTGGGGCCGAGCCTACCCATAGCTGTATACCTTCTTCACCGAGGCGACAGGAGTCTGGTTGCTCGGCAGACCGGACATACATCCGATCTCCCGCGCTGGCAGCGATCGTAACCCCCCGGGGTAAACGCTCGGCAATCCCCGCGCATACTCCGAGTACGGCCCCCGCCTCGATCCCGGGCCGTATTCGCAGCGTACCCGTCCACCTCAGGCCGTTGACAGGTCGCGAACGCTAAAGAGCGTCCCTCCCGGCACGGGCCACACCGGCCGCCGCCTTCTCCAGGTCCTCGGCGGCCCGGTTGATCTTCCCTGTGGTCTCGGTCACTTGACGTGCGAGGCGCTGCGCCTCCACGAACACCTTGACCGCCAGTACGCCGAGCACGGCGAGGCCCAAGAAGCCCGCCGCGATCGCGAGCATCGCCCAGAACATGCGCCGAGCCTAGACGGTCGAGTGCAGGCGCAGTGTCCGCACCCCGCCGCCGGTGAGGAGTTCGACGATGCGTTCGCCCGCGGGCTTGCGCACCGCCGCCCCGCACTCGGGGCAGGTGAAGGAGTAGAAGGTGGTGCGGGGGCTCGCGCCGATCGCGAGCCGAAGGGCCCCTGCCGAGAGCTCGAAGCGGGCACGGCAGTCGGGGCAGGCGGCCGTGAAGAAGACGGGGGCCTGCCGCTGCGCGGGCACCCCTGGCAGCCCGGACACGGTCGGTGTGCTCAACGCCCTTGCTCCTGCCTGTCGCCGGCCCTCTCGTACGCCTCGAGGGCCTCGCGTGCCGCCTGCCGCGCGCTGTCGGCGAGCCCGGCCGGGGAGACGATCCGCCCGTCCCCGCCGAGCCGCAGCGCGAGCCGGCGCAGCGAGGCGGGGTCGGGGGTGCGCAGCGTGATCCGCAGACCGCCGTCGGGCAGTTCGTCCGCGCTGTCGTGGGGGTAGTACTCGGCGACCCAGCGGCCGCCCGGGCCGACCTCGACGACCACCTCGGGGTCCTCGGCGGCGGGCTGCACGAGCCCTTCGGAGAGGTCGCGCAGCTCCACCTCGGGCGGCGCGGACGGCTCGTCCAGGATCTTGATCTCGGCGACGCGGTCGAGGCGGAAGGTGCGGCGCGCCTCGGAGCGGCGGCACCACGCCTCCACATAGGTGTGGCCGACGCTCACCAGGCGGATGGGGTCGATCTCGCGCTCGGTGACCTCGTCACGCGCGGGCGAGTAGTAGCGGATCCAGAGCCTGCGCCGCTCGGAGATGGCGCGGTCGACGTCCGCGAAGACGCCGCCCTCGGACTCGAAGGTGACCGACAGGCGGGAGCTGGCGCCCGCCGCCTCGCCGGCCGCGGTCTCCAGTTTCGCGGTGGCGCGCAGGAGCGCGAGGCGGTCGCTCTCGCGCAGGCCCGGCAGGGTCGCCACGGCGCGGGCCGCGACGAGCAGCGCGGTCGCCTCGTCGGCGGCCAGGCGCAGCGGGGCGGCCACGTCGTCGGGGTTGTGCCACCAGATGCGGTCGCCGTCGGTGTCGATGTCCAGGAGGTCGCCGCCGCGGAAACTGGTCCCGCACAGCGGCAGCACGTCGAGGTCGGAGATCAGCTCGTCCGGAGTGATGCCGAAGGCGCGGGCGACGTCCCCGACGTGGGCGCCGGGGCGCTCGCGCAGGTAGGTCACCAGCGACAGCATGCGCCGCGTCTGGTCGATGGCGTTCGAGGCCATTGCTCTGTCCGCTCCCCCTCAGCCCTTGGCCACGGCGCGCAGCCGGTCCACGACGTCGTCCCGCAGCTCGGCGGGCTCGAGGACCACCACGTCGGGCCCGAACTCCACCAGCCAGGCATCGAGCCCGTGGCCGTACGGAATCTCCAACTCGTCCCACCCGTCGCCCAGTTCCCGCACCGCGCCGGCCTTGGCCCGCAGCGGGTAGCCGGCGCCCGTGCGCAGCCGGATCAGGGCGGTGCGGTCGGCGGTCTCCCCCGCCCAGCTCGCGACCGTCTCGCGGACCGTGACGACGTCCGGGACGTCGGCGGTGTACCTGCCCGCGCGGGCGCGCACCTTGCCGGTGATCCGCGAGAGCCTGAAGACGCGCTCGGCGCCCCGGTCCCGGTCCCATCCCGCGAGGTACCAGTGGCCGCGCCAGCACTCCAGCGCCCAGGGCTCCACGTGGCGCTGCTCGGGGCGGGCCGCGGTGGCCTTGCGGTAGTCGAAGACGACGGGGCGGCGGTCGCGGCAGGCGAGCATCAGCGGCTCGAAGGACGCCTCGTGCGCGGGGATCCGCGGCTCCAGGGCGCTGTGTGCCCCGTACGGGTCGGCGTCCTCGGGCAGGCCCGCTGCGCGCAGCTTCTGCAGGGCGCCGCTGGCGGCCCCGGCGAGGCGGGCCTGCTGCCAGACCTTGGCGGCGAGGCCGAGGGCGGCGGCCTCCTCGGCGTCGATGGTGATGGGCGGCAGGCGGTTGCTGTCGCGGCGGGCCAGGTAGCCGACCTCGCCGTCGAGGTTCTCGACGGTCTCGATGACCAGGCCGAGCTCGCGCAGGTCGTCCTTGTCGCGCTCGAACATCCGGTTGAAGGAGTCCTCGGAGCCCGCTCGTCCCCCGGCCCCGAAGGCCTCGACGTACGCCTCGATGGAGTCGCGGAGCTCGCGCTTGCTGAGCGGCCGCCGGGTCCCGAGCAGGCACAGCGCCAGGTTCATCAGCCGCTCGGCCTTGGCAATGGCCATCGACGCCCTTTCTCGGCCATACAACACACAATGCTTCCGACCGATGACCGTACCGCCCCGGGGTGTCGTGGCAAAAGCCAAGGGCATAAGGGGCATCTCGAAGGGTCACACCTCGGAGGGCATGCGGAGCGACGGAAGGGCCCATGCCGAACAGGCATGGGCCCTCACCGATCGGATCAGGTCAGAGACGGTCTCAGACGGAGACCAGGTCGCAGACGAAGATCAGCGTCTCGCCGGGCGCGATGCGGCCGCCACCGGCGCCGCGGTCGCCGTAGGCGAGGTGGGCCGGGATGGTCAGCTCGCGCCGGCCACCGACCTTCATGCCCTGCACGCCCTGGTCCCAGCCGGAGATGACCTGGCCGGCACCGAGCTGGAACTCCAGCGGGTTCCCGCGGTTCCAGCTGGCGTCGAACTCCTCGCCCGTGCTGAAGGCGACGCCCACGTAGTGGACCTTGACGAAGTCGCCCGCCTTGGCGACCGCGCCGTCACCCTCCCAGATCTCCTTGATCTGGAGATCGGCCGGGGGCTCGCCGACCGGGAAGTCGACCTCGGGCTTGTCAATGCTCACGAAAATGCTCCTGCTTTGATACGAAAGGTCAGCGCGGACAGTCTTACATCCCCGAAGGGTCACATCTTCGCGAGGATGTCCACGGAGAAGACGAGCGTGGAGTCCTTCTTGATCGTGCTGCCCTGCGGCGGCTGGTCGCCGTACCCCAGCTCCGGCGGGATGACGATGAGGACGCGGCTGCCGACCTTCTTGCCGGTCAGACCCTGCGCCCAGCCCTTGACGACCTGCGCGAGCTGGAACGAGGCGAGCTGCTTGCGCTTGTACGAGGAGTCGAACTCCTTGCCGTCCGCCCAGAGCACCCCCTCGTACTGGCACAGGAGGCTGTCGGTCTCCTTGACCTCGTCGCCGTCACCCTCCAGGACGTACGAGGCGACGAGCTTCTTGGGGGCGTCGGTCTTCGGGACGTCGATGGAGGGCGCCTTGCCGTCCGTGTTCGTGCCGACCTTGGGCAGGTCCTTGTTGGACTGCGCGACCTCCTTGCCCTTCGCCGAGCTCTTGGCGGTGAAGGTGCCCACGAGGTCGACGACGAACACGAGGGTGTCCGAGCCCTTGATCCCCGCCTGCTTGTTGCCCTCCTTGCCGTACCCCATCTTCGGGGGGATGGCGAGCTCCACGCGGCTGTCCAGCTTCTTGCCGACCAGGGCCTGGTCCCAGCCGGGGATGACCTGGCCGACGCCGATCGGGAAGACCGTGGGGTTGCCGCGGTCGTAGGAGTTGTCGAAGACCTTGGCCGTCGCCCAGATCTGGCCGAGGTAGTTGGCCTGCAGGTAGTCGCCCTTGACGACCTCCTTGCCCTTGCCCTCGATCAGCGTCTTGACCGCGAGGTCGGAGGACGGCTTGCCGGAGCCCTTGGCGACGGTCGGCTTCTCACCGAACTTGTCGCCCTTGGTGATCTCGGGCAGCGGGCCGTCCACGATCTTCGCCGTCGGCGGGGCCGACGAGGAGTTGGGGCTGTCGCTGGGCTTGGACTTGGCCTTGTCTGCCTTCTTGTCGTCACCACAGCCTGCCAGCGTGAGCAGGCCGGCCGGAACGGCAAGGAGAAGTGAGCGTCGGCGCACGGTGGGGGCCTCGTATCGGTCGATCTTGTGGGTTGGCGTGCGCGCAACTCTACGGCGTGAGAAGGGCGCCGTACGAGGAACGTACGGCGCCCGCGTTGCGTTCCCACAACGCCACTCACATCACAGGGCTCCCACCGGCTCACATCCCGGCGATGAGCTTCTCCACGCGGTCGTCCACGGACCGGAAGGGGTCCTTGCACAACACCGTGCGCTGTGCCTGGTCGTTGAGCTTGAGGTGCACCCAGTCGACCGTGAAGTCGCGGCGCTGCTCCTGGGCGCGTCGGATGAAGTCGCCCCGCAAGCGCGCGCGGGTGGTCTGCGGCGGCACCGACTTGCCCTCGAAGATCTTCAAGTCGTTGCAGATACGGGCGGCTTGCCCCTTCTTCTCCAGGAGGTAGTACAGCCCTCGACGACGGTGGATGTCGTGGTAAGCGAGGTCTATCTGCGCGACACGCGGGTGGGACATGGTCATGTTGTTCTTCGCGCGGTACCGCTCGATGAGCTTGTACTTCATGACCCAGTCGATCTCGGTGCCGATGCGGTCGAGGTCCTCGGCCTCGATCGCGTCCAGCGTGCGGCCCCACAGCTCCAGGACCTGCTCGACGGTGCCGGTGCGGATGCCCCGGCGGTCGACGAAGTCCACGGCCTTCTCGTAGTACTCGCGCTGCACTTCGAGGGCGGAGGCCTCACGGCCGCTGGCCAGGCGCACCTTGCGGCGGCCCGTGATGTCGTGGCTGACCTCGCGGATGGCCCGGATCGGGTTCTCCAGGGTGAGGTCCCGCATGACGGTGCCCGCTTCGATCATGCGCAGCACGAGGTCGGTGGCGCCGACCTTGAGGAGCATGGTCGTCTCGGACATGTTCGAGTCCCCGACGATGACGTGGAGCCTGCGGTAGCGCTCGGCGTCCGCGTGCGGTTCGTCGCGGGTGTTGATGATCGGTCGGGAACGAGTGGTCGCGGACGACACGCCCTCCCAGATGTGCTCGGCACGCTGGCTCACGCAGTACACGGCGCCGCGCGGAGTCTGCAGCACCTTGCCCGCGCCGCACAGCAGCTGCCGGGTCACCAGGAACGGGATGAGGATGTCCGCGAGCCGGGAGAACTCCCCGTGCCGGGCCACCAGATAGTTCTCGTGGCAGCCGTAGGAGTTTCCCGCCGAATCGGTGTTGTTCTTGAAGAGATAGACGTCGCCCGCGATTCCCTCCTCGTGCAGGCGGCGTTCGGCGTCGACGAGCAGGCCTTCCAGAATGCGCTCGCCTGCTTTGTCGTGGGTGACCAGCTCGGTCACGTTGTCACATTCGGGTGTTGCGTATTCCGGATGTGAGCCCACGTCGAGATACAGACGGGCGCCGTTCCGCAGAAAGACGTTGCTGCTGCGGCCCCATGACACAACACGGCGGAAGAGGTAGCGCGCCACCTCGTCAGGAGACAGGCGGCGCTGTCCCCTGAACGTGCATGTGACGCCGTACTCGTTCTCCAGCCCGAAAATGCGGCGGTCCATGACTGAACATTACGCCTGATGCCCTGCACTGAAACCGGGTTCGACGGCACCGTTTCGATCATTTTCCGATGAACCCGCAACAACCCCGGTTTCCTCGGCCGCTACCAGTACCCGGCCTGTGGCCAGCAAAACTAGGAGGGCGCCCGCACCGGCGAGTCCGGGGACGGCGAAGCCCCACACGGTCCCGCCCCACTCGACGACGGGCCCCGCGGCGGCCGTGCCCAGCGAGGCGCCGACCGTGAACGTGGTCACGAGCCAGGAGAACGCCTCGGTGACCGTCCCGCGCGGGGCGTGCCGGTCGACGATGATGAACGCGCACGCGAGCGCCGGGGCGAGGAAGACGCCCGCCAGGGCCGCGAGGGCCGTCATGGCGACCGCGCCGGGGGTCAGCATCAACGGGGCGTAGCACAGGGCGAGCAGAGCCACGAGCACGGTCAGCCGCCGCTCCGGCGCGCCGCTCCAGGGCCGCGCCCCGTACACGGAACCGCCGACGAGGGCGCCGAGTCCGAGCGCCGCCATCATCCAGCCGTAGACCGCGTCGCCGCCGTGCTCGTCGGCGTAGGACACGCCGGCGACGGTGATGGAGCCGAGCGCCACGCCGACGAAGAGGAACGCGCCGAGGAGCGCGAGGAGCCCCGGCGAGCGCAGGGCCCCGAGCCAGTGCGCCTCCCGGGGCGCCGAGCGCCAGGCGCGCGAGGGCTGGGACATCACTACGGAGAGCGCCCCCAGCACCCCGACGGCGTTCACGACGAGCAGGGCGGCCTGCTCCGACCAGAGGGCGACGCAGCCCGTGACGAGCAACGGCCCGACGGTGAACATCACTTCCTGGGCGATGGCGTCCATGGCGTACGCCGTATGGACCTGCTCCTCCTTGCCGAGGACGCTCGGCCACAGGGCGCGCAGGCCGCCCTCCAGGGGCGGTGTGAGGAGTCCTGCGGCGCCGATCGCGACGTAGGCGAGGGCGAGCGAGTCCGGTCCCGTGAAGGCGAAGACGGCCATGCCGAGGGCGGAGAAGAGGGCTGCGGGCAGCTGTACGCGCGGCTGGCCGTGCAGGTCGACGAGGCGCCCCAGGAGCGGCTGGCCGATCGCGTTGGCGACGCCGTACACCGCGGCGAACGCGCCGGCCAGGCTGTACGTGCCGCCCTCGGCGCGGACGAACAGCACGACGGCGATGGCGGCGGTCGCGTTCGGCAGCCTGCCCACCAGCGTCCCGGCCAGCAGCCGCATCGCGTATCTCGTCCGGAGGATCTCCGCGTATCCGGCTGCCATGGCGTCCCGCCCCTTCCCCCGGCGCCGTCGCCCGGGGTTTTACGTATAACTTCGAGCGTCATACGTACCATGAGCGCTGTCCACTGTCCACCGTCCCCGGGGCTCACCACCGCGCCCCCCGCGGACACGATCCAGGAGGTGTCCGTGGCCGGCCCGCTGCAGGAAGCCGGGGGCGCCCGCCCCACGAGCCGCGACGTCGCCCGCGCGGCCGGGGTCTCCCAGGCCACCGTCTCCCTGGTCCTCGGCGACAAGTGGCGCGGCCGGGTCGCCGAGCCCACCGCCGAACGAGTGCGCTCCGCCGCCCGCGAGCTCGGCTACCGACCCAACCTCGCGGCCCGCAACCTGCGCCTCGGCAGGACCAGGACGGCGCTCCTCGTCGTCCCCGAGCTCACCAACGAGTTCTTCGCACACGTCTACACCGGCGTCGCCCGCATCGCCGCCCGGCACGGCTTCGGCGTCGTGCTCTACCCCTCCCCCGACGGCATCGGACCCGCCCGCGACCCCTTCGCCTCCGCCCGGGCCTCCCTGGACGGCGTCCTCGCCTCCTCCATGGCCTCGGACGCACTGGCCTCCATCCGCGGCGACGACCTGCCCCTGGTAATGCTCGACAGCGACCCGGCGGGCAGCCTGGGCGCCGCCACCGTCAACCTCGACCTCGCCGACGGCATGCGCCAGGTGACGGAGCATCTGCTGGCCCTCGGCCACCGCGACTTCCTGCACCTGGCGGCGGACGTCGACTCCTGGACCTTCGACGTGCGCGCCGAGGCCCTCGGCCGGGCCCTGCGCGGCACGGACACCGCCGTGCGCCGGGTGGCCGCACCCCTGAACGTCGAGGGCGCCCGCGTCGTCGCCGAGGCCGCCCTGTCGGCCCCGGGCCCCCGGCCCACCGCGGTCGTCTGCGACGACGACTTCCTCTCCGCCGGAGTGTGCAAGGCGGCGCGGCGCCTCGGCCTGCGCGTCCCCGAGGACGTGTCGGTGACCGGATTCGACGACCTGACCCTGGCCACCGCCGTCGAGCCGGAGCTGACGACGGTCCGGCTGCCCGCCGAGCGGTTCGGGGAGCGCGGCATGGAATCCCTGGTCGCCGTCCTGGAGGGCCGCGCCCCGGACGCCGCCCCGCTCCCCGTCCACCTGGTGGTACGCGGCTCCACGGGCCCGGCCCGCTGACCCCCGACACGCGGGAGCGCCCCGGCCCCGGCCCGAGGGCCGGAACACGGGGCGCTCCCGTACTGAGTGGGCTGCGCTACTCGACGTCGCCGCCGGAGGTGGGCGTGGCCCCGCCGTCCGTGTCCGTGGCGGCGTCCGCCTCCGTGTCCGAGGCCGCGTCCGTCGCGCCGCCCTCGTCGAGCAGCCGCGAGAGCTGGCGCCCCACGATCCGCTTGAACTTGCGCTGCTGCGGCCGCGTCCGGTCGAGGACGGCCACTTCGAGGCGCTCCGCGGGGATCTCCCGCTCGCTGCCGTTCGTGTCGCGGGAGAGCGACTGGACCGCGAGCTTGAGAGCCTCGGCCAGCGTCATGCCGTCCTGGTGGCGCTGATCGAGATAGGTGCTGATCTGTTCGGCGTTGCCACCGACCGCGACCGAACCGTGTTCGTCCACGATCGATCCGTCGTGCGGCAGCCGGTAGATCTGATCGCCGTCCGGCGTGGTGCCGACCTCGGCGACGACCAGTTCGACCTCGTACGGCTTCTCGGCATTGCTGGAGAAGATCGTGCCGAGGGTCTGGGCGTAGACGTTGGCGAGCCCACGGGCCGTCACGTCGTCGCGGTCGTAGGTGTATCCGCGAAGGTCGGCGTAGCGAACGCCGCCGATGCGCAGATTCTCGTACTCGTTGTATTTGCCGGCGGCGGCAAAGCCGATCCGGTCATAGATCTCGCTGAACTTGTGCAGCGCACGGGACGGGTTCTCGCCGACGAACACGATGCCGTCGGCATACTGCATCACGACAAGGCTGCGGCCGCGGGCGATGCCCTTCCGGGCGTATTCCGCCCGGTCGGCCATGGCCTGCTGAGGGGAGACATAGAACGGCGTCGACACCGGATCCGTCCCTTTCTGTCAAAAACTTCAGTCAGTGGCGAATTCGGGGCGCTCAGAGCAGCGCGGCCCGCGGGCCGTCCGGCTGCTCCAGACGCTTCTCCAGGATCGCGCGCGCGATGGCGGAGGACTCGTCCTCCGTCAGCCTGCGGAATCCCTCGTCGGAGATCACGGTGACGATGGGGTAGATCCGACGGGCCACGTCCGGGCCGCCGGTCGCCGAGTCGTCGTCGGCGGCGTCGTACAGCGCCTGGATGACCAGCGTCGTCGCCTGCTCCTCCGTCAGACCGGAGTGGTAGAGCTTCTTCATCGCACCGCGCGCGAAGACCGAACCCGAACCGGTCGCCGCGTAGCCGTGCTCCTCCGAGCGACCGCCCGTGACGTCGTACGAGAAGATGCGCCCCTTCTCGCGGTCCACGTCGTACCCCGCGAAGAGCGGCACCACGGCGAGGCCCTGCATGGCCATGCCGAGGTTGCCCCGGATCATTGTGGACAGGCGGTTCGCCTTGCCCTCCAGGGAGAGCGTGGCGCCCTCCACCTTCTCGAAGTGCTCCAGCTCCAGCTGGAAGAGCTTGACCATCTCCACGGCCAGGCCGGCGGTGCCCGCGATGCCCACGGCCGAGTACTCGTCGGCCGGGAAGACCTTCTCGATGTCGCGCTGTGCGATCACGTTGCCCATCGTCGCCCGCCGGTCACCGGCGAGGACGACACCGCCCGGGAACGTCACGGCCACGATGGTCGTGCCGTGCGGCGCCTCGATCACACCCTGCGTGGGCGGCAGTTGGCGATTGCCGGGCAGGATCTCGGGCTGATGCTCGGACAGGAAGTCCATGAAGGACGACGAACCGGGCGTCAGGAAGGCAGCCGGTAGACGCCCGGTGCTACGAGTGTTGGCTTCCACGCGTTTCCTTCCACGTATGCGGCCGCTCGCCTGGTGGAGTCCGGCCGATCCTCGAATTGCCCCAGCGCCGCGTTACAGCTGAAGCACAGTACGCCTCGGACCTTACCCGTGTCGTGACAATGATCAACATGCACGGCTGGGGCGTCCAAGCAGATACAGCGGGCGCCCACTTGAGATGTGAGCAGTCCCTCGCGTTCGACCTCGGTCATGCCGTACTGCCGCTTCGGCTGGCCCGCCCGCAGAACTCATGCCCTGCGGGCGCCGCGCACGGAGCCGCTACTGGCGAGCTCCCGCCCACCGGAGAGTCACCTTCGATGTGAGGGTGAAGTCACTCTCCACCCTTCTGAACGAAGGAGCGCACAAAGTCCTCTGCGTTCTCCTCAAGTACGTCGTCGATCTCGTCCAGGACGGAGTCGACGTCGTCGCTCAGCTTCTCCTGGCGTTCCTTGAGGTCCTCGGAGCCCTGCGCGTCCTGCGTCTGCTCCTCGGTCTCCTCGGTGGGACGCGTCGCCTTCTGCTGCCCGCCGCCGGTGTCCTTGGTCGCCATCTACCTCACCCCGCTCGCTCGGTTAGACGTTCTTGATCAGACCCTACGCTTCGGGTCCGACATCGGCCCCGCAGTTCGTTCAACGTGCGGGACCCACCTCTGTGATTCCCCCGGCGATGACCTTTCAGCCGCCGGAGAGCACCCGAACCAGATCCTCTGCCGTGCGGCAGCGGTCCAGAAGTTCCTTGACGTGGTTCCTCGTGCCGCGCAGGGGCTCCAGCGTGGGGACCCGTTGCAGAGAGTCACGGCCCGGGAGATCGAAGATGACAGAGTCCCAGGACGCCGCCGCCACGTCGTCCGCGTACTGCTCGAGGCAGCGGCCGCGGAAGTACGCGCGGGTGTCCTCGGGCGGCTTGGCGGTGGCGCGCTCGACGTCCGCCTCGTCGAGGAGCCGCTTCATCTTGCCCCGGGCCACCAGACGGTTGTACAGGCCCTTCTCGGCCCGTACGTCCGCGTACTGGAGGTCCACCAGGTGGAGCCGCGCCGCGTCCCAGTCGAGGCTGTCACGGCGGCGGTAGCCCTCCATGAGCTCCCGCTTGGCGACCCAGTCGAGCTCTCCGGAGAGGCTCATCGGATCGCTCTCCAGGCGGCCGAGGACATCCTCCCAGCGGGCCAGGACGTCCTTGGTCTGGGCGTCCGCGTCCGCGCCGTACCGCTCCTCGACATACTTGCGGGCCAGCTCGAAGTACTCCATCTGGAGCTGTACCGCCGTCAGCGAGCGGCCACTGCGGAGCGTGACGAGGTGCTTGAGCGACGGGTCGTGCGAGACCTGGTGCAGCGTGCGCACCGGCTGGTCCACCGCGAGGTCCACCGCGATGAAGCCGTCCTCGATCATCGCGAGGACGAGCGAGGTGGTGCCGAGCTTCAGGTACGTCGAGATCTCCGACAGGTTGGCGTCGCCGATGATGACGTGCAGCCTGCGGTACTTCTCGGCGTCGGAGTGCGGCTCGTCGCGCGTGTTGATGATGGGCCGCTTCAGCGTGGTCTCCAGGCCGACCTCGACCTCGAAGTAGTCCGCCCGCTGGCTGAGCTGGAAGCCGTGCTCGTGGCCGTCCTGGCCGATGCCGACGCGCCCCGCCCCGGTGACGACCTGACGGGAGACGAAGAACGGCGTCAGGTGGCGCACGATGTCCGAGAAGGGGGTCTCCCGCTTCATCAGGTAGTTCTCGTGCGTGCCGTACGAGGCGCCCTTGTTGTCGGTGTTGTTCTTGTAGAGGTGGATCGGCTGGGCGCCGGGGAGCTGGGCGGCGCGCTCGGCCGCTTCGGCCATGATGCGTTCGCCGGCCTTGTCCCACAGGACGGCGTCCATCGGGTTGGTGATCTCCGGCGAGCTGTACTCGGGGTGTGCGTGGTCGACGTACAGCCGTGCGCCGTTGGTCAGGATGACGTTGGCGAGGCCGATGTCCTCGTCGGTCAGCTGGCTGGAATCGGCGACCTCCCGGGCGAGGTCGAAACCCCGCGCGTCCCGCAGCGGGTTCTCCTCCTCGAAGTCCCAGCGGGCGCGTCGCGCCCGGTGCATCGCCGCGGCATAGGCGTTGACGATCTGGGACGAGGTGAGCATGGCATTGGCGTTCGGGTGGCCGGGGACGGAGATGCCGTACTCCGTCTCGATGCCCATTACTCGCCGTACGGTCATGCGGCCCTCCTTGCCCGGCGGCGCTCCCGTTCGGGAACGGCGCTCAAGTACCGCTGGTTCTCCGGTGCGTGTGCGGTGCCCGTCCCCGCACTGCGCGACTCGGCGGTACCGAAGAGCCTAGAACGCCTTTGCGCTGGTGGGGAGATCATTGCGGTCATTGAAAAACAGACGGCCGCGGGTACCCGTGAAGGACACCCGCAGCCGCCCTGGGTATTACAGGTACTGACCGGTGTTCGCCACCGTGTCGATGGAGCGTCCGGTGTCCGCGCCCTGCTTTCCGGTGACAAGGGTGCGGATGTACACGATCCGCTCGCCCTTCTTTCCGGAGATCCTGGCCCAGTCGTCCGGGTTGGTGGTGTTGGGCAGGTCCTCGTTCTCCTTGAACTCGTCGATGCAAGCCTGGAGGAGGTGAGCGACCCTGATGCCCTTCTGGTCCGCCTCGAGGAAGGCCTTGATGGCCATCTTCTTGGCGCGGCCCACGATGTTCTCGATCATGGCGCCGGAGTTGAAGTCCTTGAAGTACAGGACTTCCTTGTCCCCGTTGGCGTACGTCACCTCGAGGAAGCGGTTCTCCTCGGATTCGGCGTACATCTGCTCGACGACGGACTGGATCATGCCGTCCACGGTGGTGCGCCGGTCGGCACTGTGTTCGGCCAGGTCGTCCGCGTGCAGCGGCAGCCGGTCGGTGAGGTACTTGGCGAAGATGTCCTTGGCCGCCTGGGCGTCCGGGCGCTCGATCTTGATCTTCACGTCGAGTCGTCCGGGGCGCAGGATCGCGGGGTCGATCATGTCCTCGCGGTTGGAGGCGCCGATCACGATGACGTTCTCCAGGCCCTCCACACCGTCGATCTCGGCGAGCAGCTGCGGGACGATGGTGTTCTCCACGTCCGAGCTGACACCGGATCCGCGGGTGCGGAAGAGGGACTCCATCTCGTCGAAGAAGACGATGACGGGTGTGCCCTCGCTCGCCTTCTCACGGGCACGCTGGAAGACCAGGCGGATGTGGCGCTCGGTCTCGCCGACGTACTTGTTGAGGAGCTCGGGGCCCTTGATGTTGAGGAAGTAGCTCTTCCCCGCGGGCTGGCCGGTCACCTCGGCGACCTTCTTGGCGAGCGAGTTGGCGACGGCCTTCGCGATCAGCGTCTTGCCGCAGCCGGGGGGCCCGTACAGCAGCACGCCCTTGGGCGGCCGCAGTTCGTGCTCCTTGAACAGGTCGGGGTAGAGGTACGGAAGCTCGACCGCGTCCCTGATCATCTCGATCTGACCGCCGAGGCCGCCGATCTTCTCGTAGCTGATGTCGGGGACTTCTTCGAGGACGAGCTCTTCGACCTCGCTCTTGGGCACGACCTCGTAGACGTACCCGGAGCGCGGTTCGAGCAGGAGGGCGTCGCCGGGGCGGATGGTGACGTCGAGGAGGGGTTCGGCGAGCCGCACCACTCTTTCTTCGTCGGTGTGTCCGACCACCAGGGCTCGATCGCCGTCCTCGAGGATCTCCTTGAGGGTGACGATGTCGCCGACGCTCTCGTACTCCATGGCCTCGACCACGTTGAGCGCTTCGTTGAGCATCACTTCCTGGCCGCGCCTGAGCTCTTCGAGCTCCACGCTCGGGCTGACGTTCACCCGGAGCTTGCGGCCCCCGGTGAAGATGTCCGCCGTGCCGTCCTCGTTCGCCACGAGGAAGACACCGAAGCCGGCCGGTGGCTGTGCGAGCCGGTCGACTTCCTCCTTGAGGGCCACGATCTGGTCGCGGGCCTCACGGAGCGTGTTGGCGAGCCGCTCGTTCTGCGCGGACACGCCGGCCAGGTTGGTCTGCAGCTCGACGATCCGCTCTTCGAGAATCCTCGTATGACGCGGAGAGTCGGCGAGCTTGCGTCGCAGGACGGCGATTTCCTGCTCGAGATAGGCAACCTGACCGGCGGGGTCTTCAGACCCTCGCCCGGGCCGGATGCCGCGGTTGATGTCGTCGTCGTGGGCTGCCACGGTCCTCACCTCCTCCAAGGGGAGCTGGACGCTTCCAGACCCTACCTGGGTGGGTGTCGATTGAAACCCCTAGATCACAAAGACGATGGGGGTGTGTCCGATCTTCACCCTTGCGCTCTCCCTCACGCCAGGTGAATACCCACCCAACAACATCGGAAAGCGGGCGGTTGTATCGTCGAAGCGTTCAACACCCGTCAGGGCTGGCCCGACTTGCTGCAGAGCCGGGGCGTCCGGCGCAGCCACAGGCAGGAGAGATGACCGTGCGGCACGAGGCCGAGACCGGTAGTGAGGGCCACGACCTGGAGGTCTGGATCGACCAGGACCTCTGCACCGGGGACGGCATCTGTGCGCAGTACGCGCCTGAGGTCTTCGAGCTGGACATCGATGGTCTGGCCTATGTGAAGAGCGGCGACGACGAGCTGCTGCAGGCCCCCGGGGCCACAACGCCCGTGCCGCTGCCGCTCCTCACCGACGTCGTGGACTCGGCCAAGGAGTGCCCCGGCGACTGCATCCACGTGCGACGGGTTTCGGACAGGGTCGAGGTCTACGGCCCCGACGCGGCGTGACGCCGCTGACCCGTCAGACGCTGCGTTCCCCGGCGGGCGTGGCCCGCTCGAAGGCGCCGTCCTTCCACTGCCACTTGGCCTTGTCCTCCTGGTCGGGGCAGCAGCGGGGCACCTCGGGCGAGGAGTAGCCGAGCAGGGTGGCGGTGATCACACCGCTCCGTACGGCGAAGTCGGTCACGTTCTGCCGGTCCTTCGGGTCGACGAGCGTGGCGACCACGCGCGGCGTGCCGGAGCCGGACCTGGTGATCACGTAGATCCCGTCGGGCGGGGTGCCCGAGCCGGCCTCGCAGTGCACGACGGCCACGGTCTCCGGCCTGCCGTCGCCGTCCAGGTCGCCGGTGGCCTTCTTCTTGACCACGGACTTCACCGGGCCGCAGGCGATCGGGGAGTCGACGGACCCGGGGTCGGGCGCGGGGGCCGGGGCAGGTGCGCCCGAAACGGCGTGTGACCGCGGCCCGGCGCCCTTCTGGGCGGCGGTGGCGGCGTCGGGCTGCAGGACGGCGGAGGCCGCGACGACGGCGGCCAGCGCGGCCGCGGTGGCCAGCCAGTGGATCGGGCGGGTGGTGGTGTGTGCCAGTTCCGGGACGACGGGGTGCTGCACTAGGAAGCGTCTCCTGCAAGGGCGTGCCGGTGGGGAGGTGGCCAGCATCGTGCCATACGTCACAGTGAGGTGGAACACCGGGGTCCGATGGTTCTCGCGGTACTTCCGGTACGCGGCTGGTGCCTGGTCAACGAAACGGCGCCGCCGCCGAGTTCCCTGGTCGGTCAGGGAACTCGGCGGCGGCGCCTGCTCATTGGCCGAGGGCGGCCGCGCGGGTCAGCGCGGGCTGCCGCCGTCGGCATTCGGGCCCGAGTAGTCCTCGCCGTACGCGCCCTTGGCGGGGCGGCGGCGGCGCATGGGCGGCTCCACGCCGTCCGCGAGACGGCGGGCGGTGAGGAGGAAGCCGGTGTGCCCGATCATGCGGTGGTCCGGGCGGACGGCGAGACCCTCGATGTGCCAGTTGCGGATCATCGACTCCCAGGCGGTCGGCTCGTTGAAGCCGCCGATCTCGCGGATGGACTCGACGGTCCTCGCGAGCTGGGTGGTGGTCGCGACGTAGCAGCACAGGATGCCGCCGGGGACGAGCGCCTTGGAGACGCCCTCAAGGCACTCCCAGGGGGCGAGCATGTCCAGGATGACCCGGTCGACCTCGGTGTCGCTGAGGTTGTCCTGGAGGTCGCCGACGGTGAGCTGCCAGGCGGGATGCGGGCCGCCGAAGTAGCGCTCCACGTTCTGCTGGGCGATCTCGGCGAAGTCCTCGCGGCGCTCGTAGGAGTGCAGCATGCCCTGGTCGCCGATGGCGCGCAGGAGGAAGCTGCTGAGCGAGCCCGAGCCCACGCCCGCCTCGACGACGCGTGCGCCGGGGAAGATGTCGGCGAAGGCCAGGATCTGCCCCGCGTCCTTGGGGTAGACCACGGCGGCACCGCGGGGCATGGACAGGACGTAGTCGGGGAGCAGGGGTCGCAGCGCCAGGTAGGCGACGTTTCCCGTGGTACGGACAACACTGCCCTCGGGAGCGCCGATCAGCTCGTCGTGGGGGAAGGAACCCTTGTGGGTGTGGAAATTCTTCCCGGCCTCGAGCGTGAACGTGTAGTGGCGTCCCTTGGGATCGGTGAGCTGGACCTGGTCCCCGACCTTGAAGGGCCCGCGACGGCGGGCGGCACCGGTCGGTTCGGACATGTGACCAGCCTACCGGCCCCCGCGCGGCCCGCCGACCACGGCGGCGGCGGGCCGGTCGGCGGCCCGGTACGGGTCCTGGGAGGGCGTTCCCAGGAGGGTGATCCCCAGGAGGGCGTTCCCAGGAGGGGGCCCTAGGAGGGGCGGGCCATCGCCTTGACGAAGGCGCGCTCCACGTCGGCGGCGGACAGCACCCCGTAGATCTCGCCGGACTCCTCGACGACCAGGTACTCCGTGGCGGGGGTGGCCCGGAGCGTGTCGAGCAGTTCCTCCCCGGCGAGCTCGGCGGAGATCCGCATGCCCTCGGTGATGTCCTGGGCGAGGCCGCCGACGCCGACCCAGGGTCGGCGGTGCTGGGGCACGGAGACGATGGCCGCCTCGCGGACGACGGCCATCGGGTCGCCGTCGGCGTCGACCACGACCAGGGCACGGGCCCCGGCGTCGTTGGCCCTGCGGAGCGCCTCGGAGAGCGGGGTGTCGCCCTCCACCGGAACGGCGCGGCGGGTCAGGGTCCGGGCGCGGAGTTCGGGCAGGTGTTCGCGCAGGCGAGCCATGCGCAGGCTGTTCCCCGCACCGGTCCAGATGATCGCGGCGAGGATCGCGGCGAGCAGGGCGTCGGTGACGGTGTCCATGCCGCCGATGTCCTGGGCGTCGCCGCCGAGGGCTCCCGACTGGTTGAGCAGGGGCAGCCCGACCAGGACGGAGATGGCCAGGGCGCGGCCCACCCAGGCGGCGGCGACGGTGCCGCTCATGGGCTTGCCGGTGATCTTCCAGACGACGGCGCGCAGCATGCGGCCGCCGTCCAGCGGCAGGCCGGGCAGAAGGTTGAAGGCGGCGACGATGAGGTTGGAGATCATCAGCCCCGCGAGCAGGACGCCGGGCACGGTGCCCGGCTCGACGGCCTGCATCCCCGCGTAGAACACGCCGGCGAGGACGAGCGAGAGGAGCGGGCCGACGAAGGCGAGGACGAACTCGCGGCCCGGGGTCTCGGACTCCTTCTCGATCTCGGAGACGCCGCCGAAGAACTGCAGCTGGATGCGGCGCACCGGCAGCTTGAAGCGCAGGGCCGCGACCGTGTGGGCGAGCTCATGGACGAGTACGGAGGCGTAGAAGGCGACCGCGAAGAAGAGCGAGACGAGGTAGCGGGCGCCGCCGAGCTCGGGCAGAACGCGGTCGAGCTGATCGCCGAAGACCCAGGTGATGAGGGCGGCGACGAGGAACCAGCTGGGCGCGACGTAGACGGGCACGCCGAACGGCCTGCCCATGAGCAGTCCGCCGCCGGGCCCCTTGCGGGTGGTGGGCGGCGTCGGGCCGCCCTTGCCGGTGGGCCCTCCGTGCGCGGCGCGGGGGCGCTCGGACTCGGTGGGCCGGGGCGCGGCCGGGGTGGGCCGGTCCTGCGGTGGCGTCGTGGCCTGCGGCGGCGTCTTGGTGAGGGAGGCGCGCGGTCCGGGCTCGGGGTCCGGCGCCGTGTCGGACGCGGGAGTCTCCGGTCTCCGGGGCGCGGCCGGGGGCGTGTCCGTGGCGCCGCGCTGGTCGTGGTCTGCGCGGTCACCGGTGTCGCCGTGCCGCACCGGCGCGGGCCCGTCGGCCGTGCCGGTCTGCCGCGCCGGCTCGTCGACCGCCTCCGCCGGGCGCGTCGGCTCCTGGGCCGTGCCGACCGGGCGCGTGGGCTCCTGGGAGCCTTCCGCGTCGTCCGGTCGCACGCTCTCGGCGCCGTCGGACTGCGGCCTGCCGCTCCCGCCGCGTTCGTCCACGATGTCCCCTCGTTCGAAGCGTCCCTCGCCCCAATATGGCGTGGTTACCCGCACGATCATGCAGGGCGAGAGGGTCTGTCGTCGATGGTATGCGGCTGTTGTCGGTGTCGGGTCGTAGGGTCTGTCCTCATGGAAACCAGCTCCGACGGTGCCGCGGCGGCCGTGCGCCCGGCGTCCCTGTCGCCCTCGCGCGCGGGCGACTTCATGCAGTGTCCGCTGCTGTACCGGTTCCGGGTGATCGACAAACTGCCCGAGAAGCCGAGCGAGGCGGCCACCCGGGGCACCCTGGTGCACGCGGTCCTCGAGCGGCTCTTCGACGCGCCGGCGGGCGAGCGCACGGCGCCGCGCGCCAAGTCGCTCATCCCGGGCCAGTGGGACCGGCTGCGCGAGTCGAAGCCCGAGCTGACGGAGCTGTTCGCGGACGACCCGGAGGGCGAGCGCATGACGCGCTGGCTGTCCGACGCGGAGAAGCTGGTGGAGCGCTGGTTCACGCTGGAGGACCCGACGCGTCTGGAGCCGGCCGAGCGCGAGCTGTTCGTGCAGGCGGAGCTGGAGTCGGGCCTGAAGCTGCGCGGCATCATCGACCGGGTGGACGTGGCCCCTTCGGGCGAGGTCCGCATCGTCGACTACAAGACGGGCAAGGCCCCGCGTCCGGAGTACGCGGAGGGCGCGCTGTTCCAGATGAAGTTCTACGCCTTGGTGGTGTGGCGCCTGAAGGGCGTCGTGCCGCGCCGCCTCCAGCTCGTCTATCTGGGCAGCGGCGACGTCATCACGTACGACCCGGTCGTGGCGGACCTGGAGCGGGTCGAGCGCAAGCTGCTCGCGCTGTGGGAGGCGATCGAGCTGGCCACGGAGACCGGGGAGTGGCGGCCGAGGCCGACCAAATTGTGCGGTTGGTGCGATCACCAAGCGGTATGTCCCGAGTTCGGGGGGACTCCCCCGCCGTATCCGCTTCCTGTGAGGGCGCCCGAGTCCGCGGGGGGCGAGCAGGGCAGAATGGGCCCGGTCTAGCTAAGGAGAGACACGTGGCCATCCGCGTCCTACTGGTCGACGACCAGCCGCTGTTGCGCACCGGCTTCCGGATGATTCTGGAGGCCGAGCAGGACATCGCGGTCGTCGGCGAGGCCGGAGACGGCCTGCAGGCTCTCGACCAGGTGCGGGCCCTGCAGCCCGATGTGGTCCTGATGGACATCCGCATGCCGCGGATGGACGGTGTCGAGGCGACCCGGCAGATCACCGGGCCCGGCCGGGACGGTCCGGCGAAGGTGCTGGTGCTGACCACCTTCGACCTCGACGAGTACGTGGTGGAGGCGCTGCGCGCCGGTGCCAGCGGCTTCCTCCTCAAGGACGCCCCGGCCAACGAGCTGGTGCAGGCGATCCGGGTGGTCGCGGCGGGCGAGGCGATGCTCGCGCCGAGCATCACCCGCAGGCTCCTCGACAAGTACTCCGCGCACCTGCCGTCGGGCGACGAGCCGGTGCCGGACACCCTGCACACCCTGACCGAGCGCGAGGTCGAGGTCCTGAAACTGGTCGCGCGCGGGCTGTCGAACGCCGAGATCGCGGCGGACCTCTTCGTGAGCGAGACGACCGTGAAGACCCACGTCGGCCATGTGCTGACGAAGCTGGGGCTGCGCGACCGGGTGCAGGCCGCGGTGTACGCGTACGAGAGCGGTCTGGTGCGCCCCGGGGCCCAGTAGCCGCCGCCCTTCCCGAGGTCTCCTGACCTTCCCGAGGTCTCCTGACGAAGGTGGCCGTCCCCGTGCGGGGGCGGCCACCTTCGTCGTGTCGTCTGCCGGGCCGGGCGTCAGCCCTTGCTGATCTCCCAGAAGCGGAAGACCGTCGAGGCGTCGAGGCAGGACTCCAGGCCGTAGACGCTGTCGCGGACGACCGCGTACTGCTTGGCCTGCCACACCGGCAGGACGGGCAGCTCGTCGGCCACGATGTCCTGCAGCTCGCCGTACTGCTTGTCGGTCTTGGCGCGGTCGCTCTCGGTCGCGGTGCGGGGGATGATCTTCCCGGTGATGTCGCTGTTCTCGAAGTGGTTGCCGAGGACGTTGCCCTTGCCGAAGAACGGCTGCGTGAAGTTGTCCGGGTCCGGATAGTCCGGCACCCAGCCCTTGACGTAGACGCCGTACTTGCCGGCCGCGATGTCCTTCTCGTACTGCTCGATCTCGACGGACTTCACGTCGGCGTCGAAGAGGCCGGACGCGTTCAGCTGCTTGGCGACGGTCCTCAGGGCCTGGTCGGTGGCGGGGCCGTAGCGCGTGGGCGTGGACCAGAGCGTGAGCTTGGCCTTGCCCTCGATGCCGTCGCCGCGCAGGGCCGCCGCGGCCTTCGCGCGCTGCGGGCGGGCGCCGTAGGTGTCGAAGAACGCGGTGTTGTGGCCGCCGATGCCCGCGGGGACGATCGAGTACAGCGGCGTGGCCGTGTCCTGGTAGACCTCCTTGACCAGGGCGTCCCGGTCCAGGAGGTACGCGATGGCCTTGCGCACGCCGAGCTTGCCGGCCACCGGGTCCTTCATGTTGAAGACCAGGTGCTGCACCTCGGCGCTCGTGCCCTCGACGATGTCGACGTCCCGGCCCGCCTTCGAGGTGTCCCGCTCGATGTCCGCGATGTCCGCGGCGGCGAGTCCTCGGTAGGCCAGATCGATGTTCCCGTCCAGGAGCGCCTTCTTGAGGCCCTTCTGGTCGCCGTGGAAGAACTTGATGGCCACGCCGTCGTTCTTGGCCTTGGCGGTGCCCCGGTAGGCGGAGTTGACGGAGAAGACCGCCTGCTCCTTGGTGAACGAGTCCAGCTCGTAGGGTCCCGAGCCGACCGCCTTGCCGTCCTCGCGCAGTCCGTTCATGTCGTACTCGCGGTGGTCCACGATCGAGCCCGCGCCCGAGGCGATCTTGCTGGGGAAGGTCGCGTCGGAGTACTTCAGCTTGAAGACGACCGTCTTGGCGTCCGGCGCCTGCACCCGGTCGAGCATCGGGAACATGATCGCCGGGCCGGCCGCGTCGTTGATCCGCCGCATGCGGTCGAAGGAGAACTTCACGTCCTTCGAGGTCAGCTCGTTGCCGTTGCTGAACTTCAGCCCGTCACGCAGCTCGCACTTGAAGACTCTCGCCTCGGTGTCGGTGAAGCCGCACTCCTCGGCCGCCTCCGGCTCGGGCTCGGTGGCGCCCTTGGGGAAGCTCAGGAGCGACTGGAAGACGTTGTTGAACAGGAGCCAGGACCCGGGGTCGTAGCCGGCCGCCGGGTCGGTGGCGAGGACGTCGTCGGACATCCCCATCACGACCGCGTCGCCCGTGTCCCCCGCACCGCCCTGCTCCGTGCCGCAGCCGGTCAGCAGGGCGGCGGCCAGCCCTCCCGTGAGGGGAAGGGCCAGCCACTGGTTACGACATTTCACGTACGTGCCTCAGTTGTTGTGGTCGTTCGGTGGAACGGGGAAGTGCGTCCGGCCGCGGAGGTCAGCCGCTCACGCCGCGGCCGAGCTCCCACAGCTGCAGGTTCGACGAGGAGTTCAGGGCCCACTCGACACCCGTGATGTCGTCGCGCGCCGCGATGTACTGCTTGCCCTGCCACAGCGGGAGGATCGGGACGTCCTCGGCGATGAGGTCCTGGATCCTGCGGATGGGCTTCGAGGCGGCGAGCCGGTCGGCCTCACGACGGGACGTCGGGATCAGCTGGTCGTTGATCGTGTCGTTCTTGTACGGCGAGCCGAGGAAGTTGTCCTTGTCGAGGAACGGCGCGAGGAAGTTGTCGGCGTCGGGGAAGTCGGGGAACCAACCCATGCCGTACGCCGCGTACTTGCCGTTGCGCTCGGCGGCACGGAAGGTGCTCCACGGCACGCCCTTGATCGACACGTCGAACAGGCCGGACGCGTTCAGCTGCTTCTGCAGCAGCTCGAACTCCTTCTTGGTGCCCGGGCCGTAGTGGTCGGTCGTGTAGTGCAGGGTCATCTTCACCGGCGTGGAGATGTTCGCCTTGTTCAGCAGCGAACGCGCCTTGGCGGTGCTGGGGTTGCCGTACTTGTTGAAGAACGAGTTGGCGTGCCCGGTGATGGTGGAGGGCACCAGGGAGAACAGCGGTTCGGCCGTCGAGCCGTACACCTGGGAGGCGAGCGCGCCGCGGTCGACGACCTGTGCCACGGCCTGGCGCACGGCCTTGTTCTTGGCCGTGGGGGCGTCGGTGTTGAAGGCGAGGTAGCGGATCTCCAGGCCTTGCATCTCGACCAGGTCGATCTTCTTGCTCGAACCGCCGTCGAGCTCCCTGACCTGCTCGGGCGACATGGTGCGCGTCATCAGGTCGATGTCGCCGTCCTCGAGCGCCTTGCCCATGGCGCCGGTGTCCGCGAAGTTGCGCAGCTCCACCTTGTCGCTCTGCACCTTGAAGGCGCCCTTGTACTTGGGGTTCTTGGTGAACACCGTCTTGACCAGACGGTCGTCCTTGACCTCCTGCTTCGCCGTGTACGGCCCGGAACCGTCCACGTCGAAGCCGTCCCGCAGCTTGTTCTTGCCGTAGTGCTCCTTGCTGATGATGCCCGCGGTGGGCGTCGCCAGCTTGAACGGGAAGGTCGCGTCGGGGGTCTTGAGGTGGAAGACGACGTTCCGGTCGCCCTGCACCTCGATCTCGTCGACGTTCGACACCAGGCCGTCGGAGCCGCTGGGATACTTCATCTTCATGTCGCGCACGCGCTCGATGGAGAACTTCACGTCGGCGGCCGTCAGCGGCTTGCCGTCGGAGAACGTCAGCCCCTTGCGCAGCGTGCAGGCGTAGCGCTCGTTGCCCGTGTCGGTGAAGCCGCACTTCTCGGCGGCCTCGGGCTGCGGGTCGCCGCCGCCGCGGGGCATGGCCATCAGCGTCTGCACGGTCTGGCGCAGCAGGTTCCATGACCCGGCGTCGTACGCGTACGCCGGGTCGAAGGGCGCCGGCACCTCCTTGGAGATGGCGAACGCGTCCGTGGTGCCGACCGCGACCGGCTTGTCGCCGTCACCGCCGTCCGAACCACCGCACGCGGCGAGCGCGGGGGCCAGCAGACCAATGACTGCCGGCAGCACCAAAGTCTTGCGGTTCATGCTCGACGTTCTCCAGAGCTCTTGATCCCGTGAATCCCGCAACGCGGGGTGAGGGTTGATGGGGCACGGGGGGTGGGGCGGTGTTCTCGCGACGAGATTAGTCCGCACCTGTTGAGCTTCGGAGGGGGCATGAACCGGGCATCAATCACGCTGCGAAACCGGGCGTGGACACACTGATAACCCGACACCGGAAGGTTTCGTGCACGCTCCCCCCAATCGGGACACAACGTCACGTCACCCGGAGCCCCAGGAGGGCGCACTGCACACGTGCACCCCACTGTCGACCCCCGGTCGAGTGGGAAAGGTCACACCCCCGAACAGGCTTGAGTCGGAACTACCGCCGGAGCTCTCAGAGCCGGCAGAGCTGTCAGAGCTGTCAGAGAGTCATCAGGCCTTGCAGGAAAGGAAGGTTGACGTTCTCCAGGGAGGGGACGACGGTGCGGCCTGCGGCGGGCGGGATGGGCGCGACGGACGGCACGGCCACCACGCGGCACCCCGCGGCCTCCGCCGCGGCGACACCGGTCGCGGTGTCCTCGATGACGGCGCACCTGGCGGGATCCACGCCGAGCCCGCGGGCCGCGAGGAGGTAGGGGTCGGGGTGGGGCTTGGTGCGGGCCACCTCGTCGCCGGCGACGGTGAGTTCGAAGTGGTGGGCGCCGATCGAGCCGAGGACGCGGTCGATGATGCGGCGGTGCGACGCGGACACCAGGGCCATCGGGACGTCGTGCGCGGTGAGTTCGGCGAGCAGGCGGGCGGCGCCCGGCATCAGCGGCAGGGAGCGGCTGATGCGGTCCTCGAAGCCGTCATTGAGCAGCACGGTGAGCTCGTCGACGGTGATGTCGGCTCCGGTGGCCTCGATGAGGAAACCGGCGCTGCGCGTCATGGGTCCACCGACGACGACATCGCGCCAGGCCTCGTCGAGGGCGTGCCCGAGGGAGGCGAAGACCGCGACCTCGGCGTCCCACCAGAAGCCCTCGCTGTCCACGAGGGTTCCGTCCATGTCGAGCAGCACACCCTGCAGTGCCGAGCCTTCGGCCGTTCGGGTGCCGAGCGCGGGAACCGTACTGGTCATGCGACCACACCTTCCATGAGGGACGAGAAGGCCGGTCGCCCCCTCGTGACGGGGAGGCAACCGGCCTGCACTGGACCGACCAGTGTACGACTGCGCCGGATCAGCGCGCGTTGAAATATTTCGCCTCGGGGTGGTGGATGACGATCGCGTCGGTGGACTGCTCCGGGTGGAGCTGGAACTCCTCGGAGAGCTGCACGCCGATCCGCTCCGGCTGGAGCAGGTCGGCGATCTTGGCGCGGTCCTCCAAGTCGGGGCAGGCGCCGTAGCCGAGCGAGAAGCGGGCGCCGCGGTACTTCAGGGCGAACATGTCCTCCACGTCGGAGGGGTCCTCGCCCGCGAAGCCGAGCTCGGCGCGCACCCGGGCGTGCCAGTACTCGGCGAGCGCCTCGGCCAACTGGACGGACAGGCCGTGCAGTTCGAGGTAGTCGCGGTAGGAGTCGGCGGCGAACAGCTCCGCGGTGACCTCCCCGATCTTCGAGCCGACGGTGACGACCTGGAGGCCCACCACGTCGGTCTCGCCGGACTCCTGGGGGCGGAAGAAGTCCGCCAGGCACAGGCGGCGGCCACGGCGCTGCCGCGGGAAGGAGAAGCGGGTGCGCTCCGAACCGTCGTCGTTGAGGATGATCAGGTCGTCGCCCTTGGACACGCACGGGAAGTAGCCGTGCACGACGGCGGCCTCCAACATGTTCTTGGTGTGCAGCTCGTCCAGCCAGCCGCGCAGGCGGGGCCGTCCCTCGCTCTCCACCAGCTCCTCGTACGAGGGGCCGTCGCCGGTACGGGCCTGCTTGAGGCCCCACTGCCCCTTGAACAGGGCGCCCTCGTCCAGCCAGGACGCGTACTCCTTCAGCTGGATGCCCTTGACCACGCGGGTGCCCCAGAACGGCGGGGTGGGGACGGGATTGTCGACGGAGACGTCGGAGCGCGCGGGCCCTTCCTCCTCCGCCACCTCCAGCACCGCGGCGGACGCCTTGGAGGGCACGCGGCGCTGCTTCAGCTCGGGCAGCGTGGCTCCCGGCACGCCCCGCTTGACCGCGATCAGCGCGTCCATCAGGCGCAGGCCCTCGAACGCGTCCCGGGCGTAGCGGACTTCGCCCTCGTAGATCTCGTGCAGGTCCTGCTCGACGTAGGCACGGGTCAGGGCGGCGCCGCCCAGGATGACGGGGAAGTCGGCGGCCATCTTGCGCTGGTTGAGCTCCTCCAGGTTCTCCTTCATGATCACCGTGGACTTCACCAGCAGCCCCGACATGCCGATCACATCGGCGCGGTGCTCCTCGGCGGCGTCCAGGATCGCCGCGACCGGCTGCTTGATGCCGAGGTTGACGACGTTGTAGCCGTTGTTCGACAGGATGATGTCGACGAGGTTCTTGCCGATGTCGTGGACGTCGCCGCGGACCGTGGCCAGCACGATGGTGCCCTTGCCCTCGGAGTCCGACTTCTCCATGTGCGGCTCCAGATGGGCCACCGCGGTCTTCATCACCTCGGCGGACTGCAGCACGAACGGCAGCTGCATCTGGCCGGAGCCGAACAGCTCACCGACCACCTTCATGCCCTCGAGGAGGGTGTTGTTGACGATGTCCAGCGCCGGAGTGTCCTGAAGTGCCTCGTCCAGGTCGGCCTCCAGGCCGTTCTTCTCCCCGTCGATGATGCGGCGCTGCAGCCGCTCGTCCAGCGGCAGTGCGAGGAGCTCCTCGGCCTTGCCCGCCTTCATCGACTTCGTCGAGACGCCCTCGAACAGCTCCATCAGTCGCTGCAGCGGGTCGTAGCCCTCTTCGCGACGGTCGTAGATCAGGTCGTGGGCGACCTTGACCTGCTCCTCCTCCAGGCGCGCGATCGGCAGGATCTTCGAGGCGTGCACGATCGCCGAGTCCAGGCCGGCCTTGACGCACTCGTCCAGGAAGACCGAGTTCAGGACCACGCGGGCGGCCGGGTTCAGGCCGAAGGAGATGTTCGACAGGCCCAGGGTCGTCTGGACGTCGGGGTGACGGCGCTTGAGCTCCCTGATGGCCTCGATCGTGGCGATGCCGTCGCCCCGGGACTCCTCCTGACCGGTGCAGATCGTGAAGGTCAGCGTGTCGATGAGGATGTCCGACTCGTGGATCCCCCAGTTCGACGTCAGATCCTCGATGAGGCGCTCGGCGATGGCGACCTTGTGCTCGACGGTACGGGCCTGGCCCTCCTCGTCGATGGTCAGCGCGATCAGTGCCGCGCCGTGCTCCCGCGCCAGCGCCGTGACCTTCGCGAACCGCGACTCGGGGCCGTCGCCGTCCTCGTAGTTGACGGAGTTGATGACCGCACGCCCGCCCAACTTCTCCAACCCCGCCTGGAGCACGGGCAGTTCGGTGGAGTCAAGGACGATCGGCAGCGTGGAGGCGGTCGCGAAGCGGCCCGCCAGCTCCGCCATGTCGGCGACGCCGTCACGGCCCACGTAGTCGACGCACAGGTCGAGCATGTGCGCGCCCTCGCGGATCTGGTCGCGGGCCATCTCCACGCAGTCGTCCCAGCGGGCCTCCAGCATCGCCTCACGGAACTTCTTGGACCCGTTGGCGTTGGTGCGCTCGCCGATCGCCATGTACGAGGTGTCCTGGCGGAACGGCACCGTCTGGTACAGCGAGGCAGCGCCGGGCTCGGGGCGCGGCTCGCGGACCGTGGTCTCGACGCCCCGCACCCGCTCGACGACCTGGCGCAGGTGCTCCGGAGTCGTACCGCAGCAGCCGCCGACCAGGGAGAGGCCGTAGTCCCGTACGAAGGTCTCCTGTGCGTCGGCCAGCTCGGGGGCCGTCAGCGGGTAGTGGGCGCCGTCCTTGCCCAGGACCGGCAGGCCGGCGTTGGGCATGCAGGAGATCGGGACGCGGGAGTGGCGGGCGAGGTAGCGCAGGTGCTCGCTCATCTCGGCCGGGCCCGTGGCGCAGTTCAGGCCGATCATGTCGATGCCCAGCGGCTCCAGGGCGGTCAGGGCCGCGCCGATCTCCGAGCCGAGCAGCATGGTGCCGGTCGTCTCGACGGTGACCGAGCAGATCAGCGGGAGGTTCGTGCCGGTGGCGTCCAGGGCGCGGCGGGCGCCGAGGATGGCGGCCTTGGTCTGCAGCAGGTCCTGGGTGGTCTCCACCAGGAGCGCGTCGGCGCCGCCGGCGATCATGCCCTCGGCGTTCACCTGGTAGGCGTCGCGCAGGGTGGCGTAGGGGGCGTGGCCGAGGGTCGGCAGCTTGGTGCCGGGGCCCATCGAGCCGAGGACCCAGCGCTGCCGGCCGGTGTCCCGGGTGAACTCGTCGGCCACCTCGCGGGCGATGCGCGCGCCGGCCTCGGAGAGCTCGAAGTTCCGCTCGGGGATGTCGTACTCCTTCAGGGCCGCGAAGTTCGCGCCGAAGGTGTTCGTCTCCACGCAGTCCACGCCGACGGCGAAGTACTCCTCGTGCACCGAGCGCACGATGTCGGGGCGGGTGATGTTGAGGACTTCGTTGCAGCCTTCGAGCTGCTGGAAGTCGTCGAGGGTGGGGTCCTGCGCCTGGAGCATCGTGCCCATCGCGCCGTCGGCCACCACCACACGGGTGGCAAGGGCCTCGCGGAGGGCGTCGACTCGGGTCCTGCTCTCGGACGAAACGGGCGTGGACTGCGACGACGGGGTTGGCGACGAGGCCATGAAAGAGCTCCCTGGAGTGCGACGGCTGTCGGCTTTGCGCCTTCTCGGTGGAGGGCGCACCCGGCCAGGGTAGCCGGGACCAAGGTCCCTTTGTGAAGGAGTCCACGAGACGGACGTGCCGGACGGGCTTGGCCCGATCTGATCCTTGACAGGGATGGCGGCCGCAACACGGACGGTCCATGCATTAGCGGGAGGTCGACAACGACCGATAGTGTTCAGCATTGTCGAACGTGGCAATCAGGTGCGAGGGGACGGAGGTCGGGGCTGCGATGGCACGCAACATCCAGTCGCTCGAAAGGGCCGCGGCGATGCTGCGGCTGCTCGCGGGCGGCGAGCGACGGCTCGGTCTCTCGGAGATCGCCTCCGCCCTCGACCTCGCCAAGGGCACGGCCCACGGCATCCTGCGCACCCTCCAGGCGGAGGGCTTCGTCGAGCAGGACTCCGCGTCGGGCCGCTACCAGCTGGGCGCCGAACTGCTGCGCCTCGGCAACAGCTATCTGGACGTGCACGAGCTGCGCGCCCGCGCCCTGGTGTGGACCGACGACCTGGCCCGGTCCAGCGGCGAGAGCGTCCACCTCGGCGTCCTGCACCAGCAGGGCGTGCTGATCGTCCACCACGTCTTCCGGCCCGACGACAGCCGCCAGGTCCTGGAGGTGGGGGCCATGCAGCCGCTGCACTCCACGGCGCTCGGCAAGGTCCTCTCCGCCTACGACCCGGTCGCGCACAACGAGGCCGTCGAGGCCGAGCGCAAGACCTTCACCGTGCACACCGTGATCGACCCCGAGGACTTCGAGGGCGTACTCGACATCACCCGCGCGCGCGGGTACGCGGCGGACGTCGAGGAGACCTGGGAGGGCATCGCCTCCGTCGCCGCCCCCATCCACGACCGGCGCCGCATGCCGGTCGGCGCGGTCGGCGTCACCGGCGCCGTGGAGCGCGTCTGCCGGGACGGGGAACTGCGGCCCGAGCTGATCGCCGCCGTGCGGGACTGCGCGCGCGCCGTCTCCCGGGACCTGGGCGCCGGGCGCTTCTGACCCGCCCCGCGCCGCCCGCGGGGCGGCGCCCGTGACACCCCGCTCCGCCGCGCCGACGTGCAGGTGCCCCCTATCCGCGCGACGATCTGTGCACGCCCTCGGACCGCGGGATCGGCGGCCGGAGACCGATAGGGCAGAACGATCAATAACGATCGTGTTTTCAATAACAGAACTCTTGACGAGTGAGTAACCCCGGGGTGAGACTCGCGTCCATCGGTCGGCATTGTCGAACACCTACCGGCATTACGCGCTAGAGTGTGACAAGGCCAAGGGCCGGCAACGACCTCACCTGAGGTCGCGGACCACCGGAGGGACCCGGGGTTCGCCTTCCCCTGGACGAAGGACAAAGGAGTCGCGGGTGTCCAGCTCCGACATCTTCATCGGCGAGACCATCGGTACCGCCGTGCTCATCCTGCTGGGCGGTGGCGTGTGCGCCGCCGTCACGCTCAAGCGCTCAAAGGCCAAGGACGCCGGCTGGCTCGCGATCACCTTCGGGTGGGGCTTCGCCGTCCTGACCGGCGCCTACCTCGCGGGGGGCGTCTCTGGCGCCCACCTGAACCCGGCGGTCACGCTCGGCCTCGCCATCGAGGGCGGCACCAAGTGGAGCGACGTTCCGCTCTACCTGGGCTCGCAGCTGCTCGGCGCGATGATCGGCGCCTTCCTGGTGTGGGTCGCCTACATGGGCCAGTTCAAGGCCCACCTGACCGACCCCGAGGTCCTGGCGGCGCAGCCGCAGTCGGAGGGCATGGTCGACCAGAAGGCCGCCCCGTCGGCGGGACCGGTGCTCGGCGTCTTCTCGACCGGCCCCGAAATCCGTAACTACGTCCAGAACGTGCTCACGGAGATCATCGCCACGGTCGTCCTGGTCCTCGCCATCCTGACGCAGGGCCTCAACGACGGCGGCAACGGCCTGGGCACCCTCGGCGCCCTGATCACCGCGCTCGTCGTGGTCAGCATCGGCCTCTCGCTCGGTGGTCCCACGGGATACGCGATCAACCCGGTCCGCGACCTCGGCCCGCGCATCATCCACTCCGTGCTCCCGCTGCCGAACAAGGGCAGCTCGGACTGGTCGTACGCCTGGGTGCCGATCGTCGGCCCACTGATCGGCGGCGCCATCGCCGGCGGTCTCTACAACGTCGCGTTCAAGTAGACCCGCGACAGCGACCGATGAACGCCTCAGACGCCTGAGACCGCCAGCACAGAACTTCTGGAGCACACCGTGACCGACGCACACACCGCAGGCCCCTTCATCGCGGCCATCGACCAGGGCACCACCTCGAGCCGCTGCATCGTCTTCGACAAGGACGGCCGGATCGTCTCCGTCGACCAGAAGGAGCACGAGCAGATCTTCCCGAAGCCGGGCTGGGTCGAGCACGACGCCGCCGAGATCTGGACCAACGTCCAGGAGGTCGTCGCCGGAGCCGTCGCCAAGGCCGGCATCACCCGTGACGACATCAAGGCGATCGGCATCACCAACCAGCGTGAGACCACGCTGCTGTGGGACAAGAACACCGGCGAGCCGGTCCACAACGCCATCGTCTGGCAGGACACCCGTACCGACGCGCTCTGCAAGGAGCTCGGCCGCAACGTCGGGCAGGACCGCTTCCGCCGCGAGACCGGCCTGCCGCTGGCCTCCTACTTCGCCGGTCCCAAGGCCCGCTGGCTGCTCGACAACGTCGAGGGCCTCGAGGAGCGCGCCCACTCCGGCGACATCCTCTTCGGCACCATGGACTCCTGGGTCATCTGGAACCTGACGGGCGGTGTCAACGGCGGCAAGCACGTCACCGACGTCACCAACGCCTCGCGCACCCTCCTGATGAACCTGCACGAGATGGAGTGGGACGAGCGCATCTGCCACTCCATCGGCATCCCCATGGAGATGCTCCCCGAGATCCGCTCCTCCGCCGAGGTCTACGGCGAGGTCACCGGCGGCGAGCTCGGCGACCTGCTCGGCGGCATCCCCGTCGCCTCGGCGCTCGGCGACCAGCAGGCGGCCCTGTTCGGCCAGACCTGTTTCGACGAGGGCGAGGCCAAGTCCACGTACGGCACCGGCACCTTCATGCTGATGAACACCGGTGACAAGGCCATCAACTCGTACTCGGGCCTGCTGACCACGGTCGGCTACCAGATCGGCGACCAGAAGCCGGTCTACGCCCTCGAGGGGTCCATCGCCGTCACCGGTTCGCTGGTGCAGTGGATGCGCGACCAGATGGGCCTGATCAACTCCGCCGCCGAGATCGAGACGCTCGCGTCCTCGGTCGAGGACAACGGCGGCGCCTACTTCGTACCGGCCTTCTCCGGCCTGTTCGCCCCGTACTGGCGCTCCGACGCCCGCGGTGTGATCGCCGGTCTGACCCGGTACGTCACCAAGGCGCACATCGCGCGCGCCGTCCTGGAGGCCACGGCCTGGCAGACCCGTGAGATCACCGACGCCATGACGAAGGACTCCGGCGTCGAGCTCGCGGCCCTCAAGGTCGACGGCGGCATGACCTCCAACAACCTGCTGATGCAGACCCTCTCGAACTTCCTCGACGCACCCGTGGTGCGCCCGATGGTGGCCGAGACGACCTGCCTCGGTGCCGCCTACGCCGCCGGTCTCGCCGTCGGCTTCTGGTCCTCGACCGACGAGCTGCGCGCCAACTGGCGCAGGGCCGCGGAGTGGACCCCCCACATGGACGCGGGCACCCGCGACCGTGAGTACAAGAGCTGGCTCAAGGCCGTCGAGCGGTCCATGGGTTGGCTCGACGAGAGTGGCGAGGAGTAAGAACGATGACCACCCTGCAGAGCGTCCCTGCCCTCGGGACGCATCCGGCTGCCGGTTCCAACCCGAGCCGAGCCGAAACCCGGGAGCAGCTTTCCAAGGCGACGTACGACCTCCTGGTGATCGGCGGCGGAATCCTGGGCATCTCCACTGCCTGGCATGCCGCGCAGTCGGGACTGCGGGTGGCCCTGGTGGACGCCGGTGACTTCGCCGGCGCCACCTCCTCCGCGTCCTCCAAGCTCCTCCACGGCGGTCTGCGCTACCTGCAGACCGGCGCGGTGAAGCTGGTCGCGGAGAACCACTTCGAGCGTCGTGCGGTGTCCCGTCAGGTGGCCCCCCACCTGGCGAACCCGCTCACCTTCTACCTGCCGGTCTACAAGGGCGGGCCGCACGGCGCCGCCAAGCTCGGCGCGGGCGTCTTCGCGTACAGCGCGCTCTCCGCGTTCGGCGACGGCGTCGGCCACCTGCTCTCCCCGGCCAAGGCCGCGCAGGACGTGCCGGAGCTGCGCACGGACAACCTGAAGGCCGTCGCGGTCTACGGCGACGACCAGATGAACGACTCCCGCATGGCCCTGATGACGGTCCGCGCGGCCGTCGAGGCCGGCGCCGCCGTCCTCAACCACTCCGAGGTCACCGGACTGCGCTTCACCAAGGGCCGGGTCACCGGTGCGGAGCTCAAGGACCGCATGACCGGCGACGAGTTCGGCGTCAACGCCCGTCTGGTCCTGAACGCGACCGGCCCCTGGGTCGACCACCTGCGCAAGATGGAGAACCCGGACGCGGCGCCCTCCATCCGCCTCTCCAAGGGCGCGCACCTGGTCCTCAAGCGCACCGCGCCCTGGAAGGCCGCGCTGGCGACCCCGATCGACAAGTACCGCATCACCTTCGCCCTCCCCTGGGAGGACATGCTGCTGCTGGGCACCACGGACGAGGAGTTCGAGGGCGACCCCGCGGACGTGCGCGTCACCGAGCAGGACACCGCCCAGATCCTGGACGAGGCCGCGTTCTCCATCCGCGACCAGCAGCTGTCGCGCGACCTGATCACGTACTCCTTCGCGGGTCTGCGGGTGCTGCCCGGCGGCCCCGGCGACACCTCGAAGGCCAAGCGCGAGACGGTCGTCTCCGAGGGCACCGGCGGCATGCTGTCGGTGGCCGGCGGCAAGTGGACGACGTTCCGCCACATCGGCCGGACCATCATGAAGAAGCTGGAGGCGCTGCCGGGCCACCCGCTCGGCGACGACTACGAGCCGATCTCCTCGCTGCCGAAGAAGCTCCCGCTGCCCGGCATCGCCAACCCGCGCGCCGTCGCCCACCGCCTCCTGGTGGACGGCCCGGCCCCCGGCCCGCGCATGGCGGCCGACACCGCCCAGCACCTGGCGACGCACTACGGCTCGCTCTCCTTCGACATCGCCCGCCTCGCGAACGAGAACCCGGAGCTGGCCGAGCGCGTCCACCCGGACGCCCCGGAGATCTGGGCCCAGGTCGTCTACGCCCGTGACAACGAGTGGGCCGAGACGGCGGACGACGTGCTGCGCCGCCGTACGACGCTGACGATCCGCGGCCTGGCCACGGACGACGTGCGCGGCAAGGTCGAGGACCTGCTGGGCAAGAAGGCCTGACGGCCTTCTTCGTAGCGGACCGGTTCGCACAGCACCGGCACTCGGTAAGGGGCGACCGCCATTGGCGGTCGCCCCTTACTCATGCCATGCCGCTGCCACAGCGCCGCAATGTTCGGCGCGCAGTGTTGAATCATGAAGTTTCAGGTGCTCTCCCTCATCTCCCACTCCCCGCACCCGCTGACCGGTGAACTTCCCTCCCCCGCCGACCGGTTCGAGGAGGTCATCGAGGTCGGCGTCGCCGCCGAACGGCTCGGGTACGACGCGTACGCCGTGGGCGAGCGGCACGCGGGCGCGTTCCTGTCGTCCAGCCCGACGGTCGTGCTCGGCGCCCTGGCCGCCCGCACCTCCCGCATCCGGCTGCTGACCGGCGTGACCGTCGTCGCGATCCTCGACCCCGTGCGGGTCGCCGAGGACTACGCGACCCTGGACCAGCTCTCGCGCGGCCGCGTCGAACTCGTCGTCGGCAAGGGCGCGGAGGCCGGCCACTTCGACCTCTTCGGGCTCGACGAGGCGCGCCAGTGGGACCTGCAGCGCGAGAAGTACGAGCTGCTGCGCCGCCTGTGGGACGAGGAGAACGTCGACTGGCAGGGCGAGTTCAGGCCCCCGCTGAAGAACGTGACGACGGTGCCGCGCCCGTACGCGGGAACCCCGCGCGTGTGGCACGGCTCGGCGACCTCGCTCAACTCCCCCGAACTGGCCGCCAAGCACGGCGATCCGCTCTTCACCGCCAACGCCGTCCAGCCGCGCTCCGCGTACGCCTCGCTCATCGGCCACTACCGCGAGCGGTTCGAGGCGTACGGCCACGACCCGGCCGACGCACACGTGGCGGCGGGCTCCGGCGGGCTGCTCATCGCGGACACCGCCGAGCAGGCCGTCTCCCGCTACAAGGAGCTGTACGAGGCGAAGACCGCGCAGAACTTCCGCCCTCATCTGGAGGGGAAGGCGGGCTACAACACGCCGTTCCGCACCATCGAGGACGCCATCGCGGACGGGCCCCAGCTCATCGGCTCCCCGCAGCAGATCATCGACAAGATCCTCGGCTACCACGAGGTGTACGGACACGATCTGCAGTCGGTCACCGTGGACGGGTTCGGGCTCCCGCGCGCGGAGCAGATCGAGACGCTGCAGCGGTTCGCCGAGGAGATCGCGCCGGTGGTGCGGCGGGCGGCGCCGTCCACGCTGTGGGACACCCTGTGACGCGTCCACGCCGCGGACTACGATCCGAAGAACACCCCTGACCTGCCCTGGAGTGATCCATGACCCTCCTGACGACCTGGCCGGAGACCGGCCCCGAGACCGTCGTGCGCCGCACGTCGGACCCGGTCGAGATCGCCGCCGCGCTCGCGCCGATCGGTGTGCGCTACGAGCAGTGGCCCGTGCGCGAGGACGTGCCGGCCGACGCCGACAGCGACACGGTCTTCGCCGCGTACCGCACGGAGATCGACCTGCTCAACTCCGAAGAGGGCTTCCAGACCGTCGACGTGGTGGCCCTGCACCCCAGCGACGACCCGGCGTGGCCCGACAAGGCGAAGGCGGCCCGGCAGAAGTTCCTCGCGGAGCACACCCACGACGACGATGACGAGGTGCGCTTCTTCGTCGCGGGCGCCGGGATCTTCTACCTCCACGTGGCCGGCGAGGTGCACGCCGTGTACTGCGAGAAGGGCGACCTGCTGGGTGTGCCGCGCGGCACCACGCACTGGTTCGACATGGGGACGTCCCCGGCCTTCACCGCGATCCGCTTCTTCCACGAGGAGGACGGCTGGATCGGCACCTTCACCGGCAGCCCGATCGCGGACCGCTTCCCCGACTTCGACACGATCCACGCGGGGTACGCCGCGTGAGTCCGGGCCCTTCCTCTTCGCCCACCGGTGCGCCCACCGGTGGGCCCGCCGGGTTCGACGTGGACGCCGTGGTGCTCGACATCGAGGGCACCACGTCCGCCACGGGCTTCGTGGTGGACGTGCTGTACCCGTACGCGCGCGAGCGGTTCGGCGAGCTGCTCGCCTCGCGGGGCGGGGAACCCGAGGTGGCGCGGGCCGTCGCACAGGTACGGGCCGAGATCGGCGAGCCGGACGCGGATGCCGGGCGGGTGGAGCAGGTCCTGGGCGAGTGGGTGGACGCCGACCGCAAGGCGACCCCGCTCAAGACGCTCCAGGGCGTCATCTGGGCGGACGGGTTCGCGAGCGGCGCGCTCGTCTCGCACTTCTACCCGGACGTCATCCCGGTCCTGCGGAGCTGGCACGCGGACGGGGTGCGGCTGTACGTCTACTCGTCGGGGTCGGTGGCCGCGCAGCGGGCGTGGTTCGCACACTCCGCCGAGGGCGATCTGCTGGGCCTCGTCAGCGGGTTGTACGACACGGAGAACGCGGGGCCCAAGCAGGACGCCGACTCCTACCGGACGATCGCCAGGTCCACGGGGGCCGCCCCCGGGCGTCTCCTCTTCCTCTCCGACCGGCCCGGCGAGCTCGACGCGGCGCGGGCCGCGGGCTGGCGCGCGGTCGGCGTGCGCCGGGCAGGCGAGCCGTACGCGGACGCCGAGTTCGGCGACCACCCCCGCGTCCCGGCCTTCTCCGACATCACCCTCGCAGCCAGGAGCAGTTCATGACCGAGACCACCGCCGCCGCAGCCCTGGACCTGGAGGAGGCGGGGGCCGTGCTGGCCGCGGAGGCCGCGCGGTTCGCCTCGTTCGGCTGGATGCGGGGCACGTCCGGGAACCTCTCCCTCGTCCTGTCCCGGGAACCGCTCCGGCTCGCCGTGACGGCGAGCGGGCGCGACAAGGGTGAACTGACACCGTCCGACGTGGTGCTGACGGACGGCGAAGGCGCGGCGGCCGGGCCCGGGCGGCCCTCGGCCGAGGCGGCGCTGCACGCGCGCGTGGTGCGGCTCACCGGGGCGGGCGCGGTGGTGCACGTCCACACGGTGGCGTCGGTCGTCATGGGGCAGCGCTCCCCCGGCGGGATCCCCTTCGAGAATTTGGAGATGCTGAAGGGGCTCGGGCATCCGACGCACGAGGTGGCGTTGACGCTGCCGGTGATCGCCAACAGCCAGGACATGGCCGAGCTCGGGGACCGTCTGGAGGCGGCGCTCTCGCCGGGGATGCCGGCGGTGGTGGTCGCCGGGCACGGGATCTATGTGTGGGGGGCGGATTCTCGCGAGGCGCGTCATCGTGCGGAGGTCGTGGAGTGGCTTCTCGAGCTGGCGGTGGCTCGGGGCTGAGGTTCCGCCTCCGGCGGTTCTTTCCCCAGCCCCGCCCCTTCCCGGACCTTCCGGCTCCGCCGGGCGGGGCTCAGCACGTCACCGGCTCTGCCGAGTCCGTCCGCAAACACCGGACGGGCTGAAGGCTGCCGGGAGTCAGGCCGATGCCTCCGGGAGCTCTCCCGCCGCCACCTCGCGTACGCCCCTCTCCGTGACCAGTGCCGTCACCAGGGTGCCGGGGGTGACGTCGAAGGCCGGGTTGTGGCCTCGGGAGGTCGCGGGGGTCGTGCGGATGCCCGCCCACTCCAGGATCTCCTCCTCGCCGCGGAGTTCGATGTGGATCGCGTCGCCGGAGGGGGTGGCGAGGTCCACCGTCGTCGTGGGGGCCGCCACCATGAAGGGGATGCCCGCGTGCGCGCAGGCCAGTGCGACGCCGACCGTGCCGACCTTGTTGGCCGTGTCGCCGTTGGCCGCGATACGGTCCGCGCCGACGATCGCCGCGTCGACCTCGCCCCGCAGGATCGTGCCCGCCGCCGCCCCGTCCGCCTGGACGTAGTGCGGTATGCCCTCCTGGGCGAGTTCCCAGGCCGTCAGGCGGGCGCCCTGGAGCAGCGGCCGCGTCTCGTCGGCGTACACCGTCTCGAGCCGTCCCCTGGCGTGCAGTTCGCGGATGACGCCGAGCGCCGTCCCCCAGCCCGCGGTGGCGAGGGCGCCGGTGTTGCAGTGGGTGAGGATCCGCAGCGGGCGGTCCGAGCCGGGGGCCACCCGCTCCAGGAGCCAGTCGGCTCCGTACGCGCCCATCGCGTGGTTGGCCGCCAGGTCCTCCTGGACGATCGCGTCCGCCTCGGCGAGGACCGCGTCCAGGCCCTTGTCGACGCGGGGGCGCACCCGGTCCACGCACACCATCAGGTTCACCGCGGTGGGCCTCGCCGCACGGATGCGGTCGATCTCGGCGGCCAGGCGGGCGCCGTCCCAGCCCTCGCGGCCCGCCTGGGCCATGGCGAGGGCGACACCGTAGGCGCCGGCCGCGCCGATCGCGGGGGCGCCTCGGACGACGAGGCGGACGATCGCGTCGACCAGGCCGTCGACCGTGGTGACGGCCAGGCGTTCCAGGGTGTGCGGGAGCGCCGTCTGGTCGATGAGGGAGAGGGCCGGGGTGCCGCCCTCCGCGGAAGCCGTCCACGTCACGGCGCGCAGTTCCTGGCTGTTCATGAGCTCAACTCCGGGTGAAATGGGGCGATTTTGGCCATGGGAGGAGGGGTGACGTCACCGTACCTGACGTGCTCGAACCATATTTCGAGACGTTCGTGCGGCTGTCCGAAAGCCGGTGTTACCCTCGCCGCCACCCAGTACAGATCGATCCGATCCACGGTGCGAGGAGGACAGCCATGGCCGCGAAAGCCGACGCGATGTGCTGCCCCGCCGTGTGCTGCGGCCGCCGAATGTGCCGTTGTCGCCGCTGTTCCCGCTGAGCGACACCGTTCGCGCACGTATCGCGCACGTACGACTCTCCTGCTGACCGCCCGGGCCGCCCCGGGCACCTCCACGAAGGCGATTGCCATGTCCCTGCGTACGCGTACGCCCCTGAGACTCACCGCCGCGGCCGTCGGCGCCGTTCTCCTGGCCACCGGCTGCAACGCCGCCGCCAAGAACGGGGATGCGGGCAAGGACGGTGGAGGGAGTGGCAAGGCGTTCACCCTCGTCACCCCCGACCCCGTCGCCCAGAACGAGTTCCTCAAGCTCGCCGTCTCCGGGGTGAAGGCGGCGGCCAAGGCGCACGACGGGTCGCAGAAGGTGTTCCAGAGCAACGACACCGACTCGCGCCAGCAGAACGTGGCCTCGGCCGTGGACTCCGCGCCCGACGTCGTGGCGCTGGTCGGCTTCGAGTTCGCGGACATCGTGGCGCAGCAGGCCGAGGCCCACCCCGACCAACAGTTCCTGCTGGTCGACGCGTGCACGAAGAAGACGTACAAGAACGTCACCTGTGCCGTCTTCCGCGAGCACGAGGCGGTCTTCCTCGCGGGCGCGGAGGCCGGGCTGCTCACCAGGAGCAAGAAGGTGGGAGCCGTCGACGTGCTCGACACCCCGCAGTTCCGGCGGTACAGCGAGCCCTTCGCGGCGGGTGCCGAGAAGGTGCGTCCGGGTGTCAAGGGCCGGACGCTGTTCGTGGGCGGGCAGTCGCCGTTCAACGACGCGGCGCGCGCCAAGGACCAGGCGGCGACGCTCGCCTCGGGCGGCGCCGACCAGGTGATGGCCGCGGCGGCCGCCGGCAACACGGGTGTCTTCCAGGCGGCGAAGGCCGGGCGCGGCAAGGGGTTCCAGGCGTACGGCGTGGACGCCAACCAGTGCCTGACCAGCCCCGGCGACGTCGTCGACAACGTCCTGAAGAAGACGGACGTCGCCGTGGAGAAGGGCATCGGGCAGATCCTCGGCGGCAAGGGCGGCACCACCGTGTCGTACGGCCTCAAGGAGGGCGGCATGTCGCTGACCGGCCTGGAGCCGGGGCTCGCCGACTCCAAGTGCCTGATCGCGAAGCCCGCCCACAAGGACGTGCTGCGGCGCGTCGAGAAGCTGCGCGACGACATCGCCGCCGGAAAGCTGACCGTCGATGACCCCGCCGCCTGAGGACGCCGGAGCCCCCTTCGCCGTCGAACTGCGGGGCATCACCAAGGAGTTCCCCGGCACCCTCGCCAACGACCGGGTGGACCTGAGCGTCCGGCGCGGCGAGATCCACGCCCTGATGGGCGAGAACGGCGCGGGCAAGTCGACGCTGATGTCCGTCCTGTACGGGCTGCAGCGGCCGGACGCGGGGCGGATCCTGCTCGACGGCCGTGAGGTGTCCTTCGCGAGCCCGAGCGAGGCCATCGCCGCGGGGCTCGGCATGGTGCACCAGAGCTTCAAGCTGTTCCCCTCCTTCACGGTCGCCGAGAACGTCGTGTACGCCGCCGAACCGCGCAGGTTCGGTCTCACGGACCGGGCGGAAGCGGTGCGGCAGGTGGCCGCGCTGGCCCGGGAGCACGGGCTCGCCGTCGACCCGACGGCCAAGGTCGGCGACCTGCCGGTGGGGGTGCGCCAGCGCGTGGAGATCCTCAAGCTCCTCCACCGGGGCGCCCGCACGCTCATCCTCGACGAGCCGACCGCCGTGCTGACGCCCGCGGAGGCGGACGCGCTCTTCGGTGTGCTCCGCTCGCTGGCGGACGAGGGCCGCACCGTGCTGCTGGTCACGCACAAGCTGCGCGAGGTCATGGAGGGCAGCGACGCCGTGACCGTGCTGCGCGACGGGCGCGTCGCGGCCCGCATGCGGACCGCCGACACCAGCGCCGACGGCATCGCGGCGGCCATGACGGGGCGCGCGGTGGAGCTGGACCGGGTGCATCCGGCGGGCTCGCCGGGCGGCGCCGTCCTGACCGTCGACCGCCTGTCGGCGGACGGGGTGCGCGAGGTGTCGCTGACCGTCCGCGCCGGGGAGATCGTCGGCGTCGCGGGCGTCGCGGGCAACGGCCAGTCCGAACTCGCCGAGGCCATCGCGGGGTTGCGCCCCGCCAAGGCGGGCCGCGTCACGCTCGCCGGGCAGGACGTCACGGACGCGTCGGCCGCGGGGCGCCGCGCGGCGGGCCTCGCCTACGTCCCCGAGGACCGGGTCGCGGTCGGCACGGCGCCGGCCGCGACGGTCGCCGAAAACCTCGCCATGGGCCACCACCGCGGGCACGGCCTGCTGCGCCCCGGCCGGGTGCGCGAGCACGCGCGCGTCCTGGTGGAACGCTTCGGCATCAAGACGCCGTCGACGGGACACACGGCGGGCTCGCTCTCCGGCGGCAACCTGCAAAAGCTCGTCATCGGACGCGAACTCGCCCACGAAGCACCCCTGTTGATCGTCGAGCAGCCCACCCGCGGCGTGGACATCGGTGCCGTCCAGACGATCCACGACCACCTGATCACCCACCGCGACGCGGGCCACGCGATCCTCCTGGTCTCCGCCGAACTCAGCGAGATCCGCGGCCTGTCGGACCGGGTCCTCGTGATGTACGAGGGCGGGGTCGCGGCCGAGTTCACCCGCGAGGAGGCGGACGAGCGGAGCCTGGGGCTCGCGATGGCGGGCGCGCACCCGGCACGGACCGCCGCGTCCCCCACCCCGGGCCCGGGCGCCGACGCTCCCGTTCCGCATCCGACCGCCAAGGAGGCCTCCTGACATGGCCGTTCAGAGTCTGTCCGCAGGGCGCTCGCCCCTCGGCCGGGTCCTGAGGTCGCCCGCGCTGCACTCCGTCGTCGCCGCCGTGCTCGTAGGAGCGCTCTTCCTGGTCGGGACCGGCGCCGATCCCCTCGGCGCGTACGGCTCCGTCGTCAGCGGCGCGCTCGGGCCCGACGGGATCGGCTCCACGCTGACCACCGGGACCAGCATCCTGGGGCTCGCCGTCGCGCTGGCCGTCCCGATGCGGGCGGGCCTCCTGAACCTGGGCGGCGACGGGCAGTTGGTGCTCGGCGGGATCGCCGCCGCGGCCACCGGCCTGTACGTCCCGCTGCCCGCGCCGCTCGCCGTGGTCGCCGCGCTGCTCGCCGGGATGCTGGCGGGCGCCGGGTACGCCGCGCTCGCCGCGGTGTGCCAGAACCGGTTCGGCGTGCCCCTGCTGGTGAGCAGCCTGCTGCTGAGCTACCCGGCGATGTCCTTCGCCTCCTACCTGGCGCGTTTCCCGCTGAAGGAGGAGGGCTCGAGCCTGCCGCAGACCCGGCGGCTCCCGGCGGGCGTGGAGCTGCCCGCCTTCGGGGCGTCGACGGTCACCGTGGGTCTGGTGCTCGTCGTGCTCGCCGCGGGCGCCTTCGTCTTCGCTGACGCCCGCACCGCCACCGGCTACGAGATCCGCATGACGGGGCTCAACCCGCGCTTCGCGGCGTACGCGGGGGTCGACGGGCCCCGTCTGACGCTGCGGCTGATGGCGCTGTCGGGAGCGGTCGCCGGGCTCGTCGGCGCGATCGGCGTGCTCAGCTTCCCCTACCGCTTCATCGACGGTTCGCTGACCGCCGCCGGGCACACCTGGACCGGTCTGACGGCCGCGCTCCTGGCCGCCGCCGCGCCCGTGGGCACCGCGGTCGCCGCGCTGTTCTTCGCCGCGCTCGACGTCGGCGGGCTCGCCATGGAGCGCTCCACGGAGGTGCCGCGCGAACTGACGCAGGTCCTCCAGGCCGTCGTCATCGTCTTCCTGGCCGCGCGCCTGCAACTCGTGTGGCGTCGCGCCAAGAAGGCCGTACCGGACGCGCCGCCCGTGAGGCCCGGCCCGCCGTCCGCCGAGAAGTCCGTGCACGCCGAGAAGTCCGTCCGCACCGAGGGGGACCTCTGATGCCGCTCGACTCCGCGCTGTTCCACTCGGCGCTCCTGGCCCTCACCCCGATCCTGCTCGCCGCGCTCGGCGGCGCGGTGTGCGAGCGTGCGGGCGTGTTCAACATCGGCCTCGAAGGCATGATGCTCATCGGCTGCTTCAGCGCGGTCGCGGGCAGCTGGTTCACCGGGAGCGCCTGGCTCGGTGTCCTGTTCGCGGCCCTGTCCTCCGCCGCGTACGCGATGATCCTCGCCGTGGGAACCATCAGCCTGCGGGGAGACGCCGTCGTCCTCGGCGTCGCGCTCAACCTCCTCGCGGTCGGTCTGACCGGGTTCCTGCTGCGTACCGTCTTCGGCGTGCAGGGCACCTTCTCGGACCCGGATCTCGCGGGTCTCGGCGGTGTCGACCTGCCGGGACTCGACGCGGTGCCCTTCGTGGGGCCCGTGCTGTCCGGGCACTCCCCGCTCGTCTATCTCTCGTGGGCGGCCGTCGCCGTCGCCGCCGTGTTCCTCGCCCGCCACCCGTGGGGGCTCAGGCTGCGCGGGGTCGGCGAGGCGCCGGACGCCGCCGCGACGCTCGGGGTGAGCCCGGCGAAGTACCAGTACGCCGCCGTCCTCACCGGCGGGCTGCTCTGCGGTCTCGCGGGCGCCCAGCTCGCCCTCGGCAACGTCACGCTGTTCTCGGAGAACATGACGGCGGGGCGCGGCTGGATCGCCGTGGTCGCCGTGATGCTGGGCCGGGCGCTGCCCCTCGGGGTGCTGCTCGCCGGGCTGCTGTTCGGCGTCGCGGAGGCGGTCGGGTTCCGGCTGCAGGGCAACGGCCTGCCGCAGCAGGCGACCGACGCCGCCCCCTACGTGGTGACCCTGGTCGCCCTCTTCCTCTCCACGGCGCGACGCGGGCGCCGCCGCAAGCCCTCGGCCACGCCCGCGTCACCGTCTCCTTCACCGCCTTCGTCCACTCCCCTGGCAGGAGCCTCTTCATGACGTCGCACACCGACGCGCTGCCCATCACCCGTGTCCCCCGCACCGGCCTGCCCCCGCAGGCGGTCGTCGTCGGCGACCCGGGCCGGGCGGCCGCCGTCGCCGACCTCCTGACCGACGCGAAGGAGGTGTCGTACCACCGCGAGTACCGCACCTTCACCGGCACCTGGCAGGGCACGCCGGTCGTCGTCGCCTCGCACGGCGTGGGCGCCCCCGGCGCGATCCTCCTGTTCCAGGAGCTCGCCGAGGCGGGCGTCACCACCTTCCTGCGGCTCGGCACGGCGGGCGCGATCCGTCCCGGCATCCGCGACGGCGACCTGGTCGTCGCGGACGCGGCGGTGCGCGACGACGGCGTGACCCAGCAGCTGATCCCCGCCGAGTACCCGGCGTTCTCGACCCCGGAGGCCGTGTTCGCCCTGCAGCGCGCGGCGCGGGCCGCCGGCGCCCCGTACCACCGCGGTGTGGTGTGGACGCGGGCCGCGTTCCAGCCGGGTTTCCTGCCGCTGCCCGGTGAGGCGTACGCGGCCGCCGGGATCGCCGCGATCGAGATGGAGCTCTCGGCGCTGCTCGTCTTCGCCGCCACGCACGGCCTGACGGCGGGCGGCGCGCTGGTCGTGGACGGCGCGAACGCCGACGACCTGGTCGACGCGGAGGCCACCGGCGGCTACGACCCGCACCGCGACGTGGTCGCCGAAGGGGTCGACCGGGGCGCCCGGATAGCCTTGGACGCCTTGCGTCTGCTGGCCGGCGCCGAGCGCTGAGCACGAGCGCCGGACGAGGGCAGCGCTCAGTAAGAACCGTGGCGACCAGGGAGAACGGAACCGATGCACCCCACTGACCTGCCGGCCCAGGAACGCGGCGGCTCCATAGACCTGCTGGTGCACGGCGGCGACGTGCTGACCGTCGACGCGGCGGGCACCGTCGTGCGGGACGGCGCGGTCGCCGTCCGCGCGGGCCGTGTCGTCGAGGTCGGGCCCGCCGACCGGCTGCGTGCCGCGTACGAGGCGGCCGAGGAGATCGACGCGCGCGGCTGCCTCGTGCTGCCGGGCCTCGTCAACACCCACACCCATCTCGCGATGACGCTGCTGCGCGGCATCGCCGACGACGTCACTCTGCAGGGCTTCCTGGCCCGTGTGATCCCGAGCGAGGCGGAGCTGCTCTCACCCGAGACCGTCGCGGCGGGGATCCGGGGCGCCATCGCCGAGTCCGTGCGCGGCGGGGTCACCACCGCGCTCGACATGTACTGGTTCCACGAGGCGGCCCGGGAGGCGGCGCGCGAGGCCGGGTGGCGGCTGCTGACGGGCCCGACGTTCATGGACGTGCCGGAGCCGCCGGACGGCCGCCCCTACGGCGAGCGGCTCGGCTGGGCGGCGGACGACCTGACGTCCCGGGTGCCGGCGCCGGGCACCCGCCCGGTCCTCTTCGCGCACTCCGCGTACACCCTGGGCCCCGAGCAGCTGACGGCGATCACCGCGCTCGCCCGCGAGCACGGCGCGCTGCTGCACATCCACGCCGCGGAGAACGCGGGCGAGGTCGCGACGGTCACCGAGCAGCACGGCATGCGGCCGGTGGAGCTGCTCGACTCGCTCGGCGTCCTCGGCCCCGACACGCTCCTCGCGCACGCCGTGGACCTCACCGACGCGGAGATCGCGACGCTGGCCCGCACGGGCACGGCCGTCGCGCACTGCCCGGTGTCGAACCTGAAGCTCGGCTGCGGCATCGCCCGCGTCCCCGACCTCCTCGACGCGGGCGTCACGGTGGGCCTCGGCACGGACGGCGCCGTGAGCTCCAACACGCTGGACCTGCTCGGCGCGGTCAAGATCGCGGCGCTGGTGCACAAGGCGGGCGGCGACCCCACGGCGGTCGGCGCCGAGCAGGCCGTACGGATGGCTACCATCGAATCGGCGCGTGCGCTCGGCCTCGGTGACCGGCTCGGTTCGCTGGAGGCGGGCAAGCAGGCGGACCTGATCGTCCTCGACCTGGACCGCCCGCACCTCGCGCCCCGGCACGACCCGTGGTCGACCCTGGCCTACGCGGCGACCGCCGCCGACGTCCGGGACACCGTGGTGGACGGCCGCGTCCTGATGCGCGACCGCACCCTGCTCACCCTCGACGAGCGGGCCGCCCTGCGGGACCTGACCGCCGCGGCGGGCGCCCACCAGGAGACGAGCACGGCATGACCGAGAGCCCCGACACGATCCAGAGCACCTGATGACCCAGAGCACGGACTTCGAACCCACCCGCGGCTTCACCGGCCGCGCCCGCGCCGCCGACCGCGATCCGCGGCTGCCGCCCGGGCAGTACGACGCGGGCGACGGCTGGCCCGTCCTGTCCGCCGAGGTGACCCCCGAGCTGGCCGCCGCCGACTGGACGTTCCGCGTCGACGGCCTCGTCGCGTCCCCGCGGACCTGGACCTGGGACGAGGCACACGCGCTGCCCGCCGCCGAGTACCGGGGCGACATCCACTGCGTGACGAGCTGGTCCAAGTTCGGGGTGCGCTTCGGCGGGGTGAGCCTGGACACGTTCCTGGCCGCGGCGGGGCCGCTCCCCGCGGCGACGCACGTCGTCGCGTACGCGCACACCGGCTACACCTCGAACCTCCCGCTGGCCGACGTGAGCGGCGGCAAGGCGTGGATCGTGTGGGAGTACGGCGACCGGCCGCTGCCCGCCGAGCACGGCGGCCCGGCCCGGCTGATCGTCCCCCACCTGTACTTCTGGAAGAGCGCCAAGTGGGTCGCCGGGCTGCGCCTGACCGACCGCGACGAGCCCGGCTTCTGGGAGCAGAACGGCTACCACCACCGGGGCGACCCGTGGGCCGAGGAGCGCTACGCCGGTGACTGACATCTTCCCCGCCCCGTCCGCCGAACCCGCGGGGTTCGTGCCGCCGACCGCGTTCGCGGTGCCCGGCCGCATCGCGGTGAGCAACCGCTCCGCCGCCGTGTGGCAGCGCGCGACCGTCGTGGACGTCCGCCGCGAGACCCCGGCCGCCTCGACGTTCCGGCTGAAGGTGCCCGACTGGCAGGGGCACCTGCCGGGCCAGCACCTGATGCTGCGGCTGACCGCCGAGGACGGTTACGTCGCCCAGCGGCACTACTCCCTGGCCTCCGCGCCCGACGGCAGCGGCGAGATCGAGCTGACCCTGGACCACGTGCCGGGCGGCGAGGTGTCGGGACACCTGCACACCGTCGCGCGCGTCGGCGACACGGTCGAGGTGCGCGGGCCGCTCTCCGGCTTCTTCGCGTGGCCGGGCGACCGTCCCGCGCTGCTGCTGGGGGCAGGCTCCGGCGTGGTGCCGCTCATGTCGATGATCCGGCACCACCGCCTCGCGGGCCTCGACGTGCCGCTGCGGCTGATCGTCTCGGCGCGCACGCGCGAGGACCTGATCTACGCGAACGAGTACGCCGACGAGACGACCGTCGTCCTGACCCGCTCCGAAGGCCGGCTCGACGCCGCCCGGCTCGCGCCCTTCCTGGGGGCGGGGCAGCCCGAGGGCGGCTGGGAGGCGTACATCTGCGGGTCCAACGGGTTCGCGGAGCACGCCTCGCGGCTGCTGGTGGGCGGCGGCCAGCCGGTGGACAGGATCCGGATCGAGCGCTTCGGCTGACCGGGGGCGGTGTCAGGGGGAGACCTCCTCCAGGCGCCGCCCCGCCGTCTCCTCCGCGCCGAGTCCCGCGACGACGGCGCCCGCCGCGGCCACCGCGCCCAGCACCACGAAGACGCCCGCCACACTGCCGCCGGCGTAGACCGCGCCGACCACGATCGGGCCGAGGATCACGCCGAGCCGGTTCATGGCCCCGCCCACGCTGCTGCCGAGGGCCCGCATGCGGGTCGGGAACAGCTCCGGCGTGTACAGGTACAGACAGATGTTGGAGCCGAAGAAGAAGACCGCGGCCAGTGACGTCCAGGCCAGTACCTCCAGCGGTGTGCGGGCCCCGAGGAAGGCGAGGACGAGCAGCATCGCCGCGGCCCCGCCCAGACAGCCGGTGATGACGCGCCTGCGCCCGGCCCGGTCGACCGTGAGTGCGGCGACGAGACAGCCGAGCAGGCCCGCGCAGGACGTGACGGTGGAGTAGAGGAGCGCGTCGGAGAGGGACAGGTCGTAGCGGTTCTGGTAGATCGTCGGCAGCCAGGACGTGATGCCGTAGTTGACGAAGTAGCCGGCGAACCAGAGGACGCCGATGACCAGGGTGCGGCGGCGGTAGCGGCCGGTGAACAGGCCGCGCAGGCCGGTGGCGGCGGTGTCGGCGGCCGGGATGTCCGGGGCTGGGGTCTCGGGGGATGCGGGGGCTGGAGTGTCGGGGGATGCGGGGCCGGGATCGGCGGGCGGCTTCGGCACCGGCGGCAGCGGCTCCCCCGTGATCCGTTCGACCTCCGCCTCGATGCCGGTCATCACCTCGGCGGCCTCCTGGGTCCTGCCGCGGTCCACCAGCCAGCGCGGGGACTCGGGCACCTTGCGCCGCACGACGATGCAGAGGAGCCCCGGCAGCGCGGCGAGGGCGTACATCCAGCGCCAGCCGAGGACCGGCACCACCCAGGCGGCGACGAGCGCGCCCACGGTGAGCCCGGCGGGGAAGACGAGTTCGTAGAGGAGCACGAAGCGGCCGCGCCGGTGGCTGCGGGTGATCTCGGCGATGAAGGTGGCGGCCACCGGGACCTCGCCGCCGATCGCCAGGCCCTGGACGAAGCGCAGGCCCATGAAGAGGCCGGGCGTGGGGGACGCGGCGAGGGCGAGGTTGGCGACGCTGGAGACGGCGACGCACAGCGCGATGACCTTGACCCGGCCGACGCGGTCGGCGAGGCGCCCGGAGAGCAGGGCGCCGACCAGCATGCCGATCGAGCCGACGGTGAGCAGCAGCGTCGCCTCGGAGGTGCCGAGGTGCCATTCGTGGCGGAGCTCGGGCAGCGCGTAGGCGATGAGGAGCTGGTCGAAGGCCTCGAAGAAGGTGACGGCACCCACGATGAGCCGGACGGTGACGTGCCAGCGGCAGAGGGGGAGCCGTTCGAAACGGGCGGCGATGAGGGCACGCGAGGCCCTCCGGGCGTGATCGGGCGGTGTGTCCGAAGCGTTGAGCGTCATGCAGGTACTCCGCGGCGATGAGGGGGAGCTGGAGCGCGGCCTGGGACCCGGCGCCGGGAACGAGTTAGCGCAAAGTTTTTAAGCGCTTAAGTTGTACCGCCCGTGGACCGGAGGCCGTCAAGGGCCTGAACACGGAAAGAACCTCGGACTGGGTCTTGCGCCCAGAATATTTAAGCCCTTAGATTTCTAGCGCTTACCCAAACGACGGAGTGCCGCCGCTCGCCGCACGTCCCGGTCGACTCCCCCGCCCCGCGAGAAGGGTCCCCTCATGCCCCGAACACCCGCAGACGAAGCGCTCATCGCGGGCGAGTGGCGGCGCGGTGCGGGCGCCGCCACCCGGACCGCCGACCCGGCCACGGGCCGCACGCTCGCCACCGTGCACGCCGTCACCGTGGAGGAGGTCGCCGAGGCGGCGCAGGGTGCGGCCCGCGCCGCCGCCGACCCCCGCTGGCGGGATCTGCTGCCGCACCACCGCGCCCGACTCCTGCACCGCGTCGCCGAGTTGATCGAAGCGGACGCCGAGCACCTGGCCGCGCTGCAGACCGCCGACACGGGCAAGGCGCTCACCGAGACTCGCGCGCTGGTCGCCAGCGCCGCCGCCACGTTCCGCTACACGGCGGCCGCCCTGGAGACCGCAGAGGAGAGCATCACTCCCTCGCGCGGCGCCTACGTCACGATGAGCGTGTACGAGCCGATCGGCGTCGTCGGCGCGGTCAACCCCTGGAACTCGCCCGTCGCCAGCGATGCGCAGAAGCTCGCCCCCGCGCTCGCCGGCGGCAACGCGGTCCTCCTCAAGCCCGCCGAGTGGACCCCGCTGGTCTCCCTCGCGCTGGGCCGCCTGATCAGCCGCGCGCTCGCCGAACTCGATCTCCCCGCCGCCCTGTTGTCGGTCCTTCCCGGGCGCGGCAGCACCGTGGGCGACGCGATCGTGCGGGATCCGCGCGTCGGCAAGGTCACCTTCACCGGGGGTACCGCGACCGGGCGGAGCATCGCGCACGCCGCCGCCGAGAAGCTCATGCCCCTCTCGCTGGAGCTGGGCGGCAAGTCGCCGACGGTCGTCCTCGCCGACGCCGACGTCGAACAGGCCCTGGCTGGGGTGATGTTCGGGGTGTTCTCCTCCAGCGGGCAGTCCTGCGTCGCCGGGTCACGGCTCTTCGTGGCGCGCGAGCTGTACGCGGAGTTCGTCGGCGAACTGGTCGAGCGCGTCCGCGCGTTGCGGGTGGGCCCCGGCACGGACCCCGACACACAGGTGGCGCCGCTCGTCCACCACCGGCACCGGGACGCGGTGGCCGGGTACGTCGACCTCGCGCGGGAGGAGGGCGCCCGGGTGCTGTGCGGCGGCGCGGCGCCCGAGGGCCCGGCGTACGCGGACGGCGCGTACTACCTGCCGACCGTCCTGGACGGCCTGCCGAACTCCTCGCGGACCTGCCAGGAGGAGATCTTCGGCCCGGTCCTCGTCGCGCTGCCCTTCGACGACGAGGACGACCTCGTGGCGCAGGCCAACTCCTCCGTGTACGGCCTGGCCTGCGGCATCTGGACCCGCGACCACCGGGCCGCCTGGCGGATCGCGCGCCGCGTCGACGCGGGGACCGTCTGGATCAACACGTACAAGCAGTTCAGCATCGCCACGCCCTTCGGCGGCACGAAGGACAGCGGCCTCGGCCGGGAGAAGGGCCGCGACGGCATCCGCTCCTACCAGCGCCAGAAGTCCCTGTACTGGGGCACCGCCGAGGCCCCGCTGCCCTGGGCCAGGTGACCCGCCCCGGCCCTGCGCCGACCGACCCGACGCCCGGAGCACCGACCCCCGGAGTACCGATGTCCCATCCCCCGATCGCCCGGCTGCGCGCCCTGCGCTCCGTCGAGCTGCTCACGCCCTCCTTCGCCGAGGCCACCGACTTCTACGAGGACGCCTGGGGCCTGGAGGTCGTCGAGGCCGAGCACAGCGCGAGCTGGCTGCGCGGCACCGGCGAGGAGCACCACGCCCTCCAGCTCACCCGCTCCGAGCGGACCGGCCTCGGCCGCCTGACGTTCGCCGTCGGCACGCCCGCGGAGGTCGACGAGGCCGCCCGGCGCCTGACGGCACGCGGCATCACCCCGCTGTGCGGGCCCGGACCGCTCGACCAGGTGGGCGGCGGCTACGGCCTGCGCTTCGCCGACCACGAGGGCCGCACCGTCGAACTCTCCGCCGACACCTGGGCCGTGGCGCCGCGCGGCCGGGACGGTTCGGTGCCCGTGGGCGTCACCCACGCCGTCCTCAACACCACCGACATCGACGCCTCCGTCGCCTTCTACCGCGACGTGCTGGGCCTGCGGGTCTCCGACTGGTCCGAGCACCAGATGGCGTTCCTGCGCTGCAACGCCGACCACCACTGCGTGGCCTTCAACCAGGCGGAGTGGGTTTCCCTCAACCATGTTGCGTACGAGATGAGTTCGGTCGACCACTTCATGCGGGGTCTCGGGCGGCTACGCCACCACGGGATCGTCCCGCAGTGGGGTCCCGGGCGGCACGGGCCCGGCAACAACACCTTCTCCTACTTCACCGATCCGACCGGGCTCGTGTGCGAGTACACGTCCGAGGTCGCGCAGATCGTCGAGGACCGCTGGATCGCCCGGGTGTGGCGCCGGGTCCCCGAACTGTCCGACCTGTGGGGCACGGCGGGCCCGCCGTCGAAGGAGATCCGCTGTCACATGGCCGGTTCGCCGGAAGGAGCCACCGCATGAACGGCACACGGACGAACGCCACCCGGACGACGGGTACGCGGAAAGTGGGGCTCGTCGGCTGGGGTGCCATCGGACGCGTCGTCGGCACGGCCCTGGCCCGGGGCGAGGTGCCGGGGGCCCAGCTGGCGTGCGTCGTCGACAACCGCCCGCTCGGCGGCGCGGCGCCCGCCCCGCAGGTCTCCTTCGAGGAGGCCCTGGAGCGCTGCGACCTGATCGTGGAGGCGGCGGGCCAGGGTGTCGTACGGGAGTGGGGCGAACGGGTGCTGGCCGCGGGGCCGGATCTGCTCGTGGCCTCGACGGGCGCCCTCACCGACGACGAGCTCGCCGAGCGGCTGCTGGCCGCCGGGCCCGGCCGGGTGTACTTCACGGGCGGCGCGGTCGGCGGTCTCGACCTGCTGCAGGCCGTGCGGTTCCTCGGCCCCCTCGACGAGGTGCGGCTGACCACCACGAAGCTGCCCGGCACCCTGGAACAGCCGTGGATGGGCGAGGAGTTGCTGGCCCGGCTGCGGTCGGCGACCGGACCCGTCGAGGTGATGAGCGGGACCGCGCGCGAGGTCCCGGCGAAGTTTCCCCGCTCGACGAACGTCGCCGCGTCGGTGGCGCTCGCCGTCGGTGACCCCGACGCCGTACGGGTCCGGGTCGTCGCCGACCCCGGCGCGCACCGCACCCGGCATCTCGTCGAGGCGTCCGGGGCGCACGGGTCGTACCGCTTCGAGGTCGCCCACCTGCCGGATCCGGAGAACCCCGCGACCAGCCAGGTCGTGCCCTACGCGGTGCTGCGCTCGCTGGGCGCGCTGGCCGGCAGGACGGGGCAGATCCTGTGAGCGCCCGCCCGGTGAGCACGGATCCTGTGCGCACGGATTCCGTGAGCGCGGATTCCGTGAGCGCGAATCCCGTGAGCGCGAATCCCGTGAGCACCGTCCACGTCGAAGAGGCCGGTGACCGGGGGCCGCTGCTGCTGTGCCTGCACGGCATCGGCTCCTCCTCGGCCGCGTTCGCCCCGCAGCTGACGCACCTGTCCGCGTACGTCCGGGTGGTGGCCTGGGACGCACCCGGGTACGGCAAGTCCCCCGATCCGGCGGGCCCGTTGGACCTGGACGGGTTCGCGGACGCGGCGGCCGACGTGATCCGCTCGTACGGGCCGTCCGCGCACGTCCTCGGCGTCTCCTGGGGCGGCGTCATCGCCCAGCGGCTCGCCCTGCGCCACCCGGACCTGGTCGACTCGCTGATCGTCGCCTCCTCGAACCCGGGGTCAGGCACCGACCCGGAGAAGGCCGCGGGCATGCGGGCGCGCGCCGCCGAGCTGGCCGGGCTCGGGCCCCGCGCCTTCGCCGAGCGGCGCGGTCCCCGCCTCGTCTCCCCCGACGCGCCGCCCGAGCTCGTCGGGCGGGTCGTCGACACCATGGCCGCCGCGGTCCGCCTGCCCGGCTACGCGTACGCGGCCGAGTCGATGGCCTCGGCCGATCTGCGCCCCCACCTGCCCGCGATCACCGCTCCCGCCCTGGTGCTCTGCGGCGACCGGGACCTGGTCACCGGCGTCGAGGGCTCCCAGGCCGTCGCCGGTGCCCTGCACAAGACCGCCTACGTGATCGTCAAGGACGCCGGTCACCTGGCCAACCAGGAACAGCCCGAGCGCTTCGACGCCTGGGTCCTGTCCCACCTGCACATCGTCACCCCCTGAACCACGAACCCACCGCCCCCGGACCCACCACGGACGAAAGGCCCCACCATGCCTCTGACCACCACCGACTACGACAACGGCGGCGACCTCGGCGCGTACACCGACTCCCTCATCGCCACGAAGGACTCGCGCGTCGCCGACTTCGACACGCTCTCCTTCCAGGAGAAGGCGGGCCCGCAGTACCGCCGCGGCCAGATCCGCTACGTCGGGTCCGGCGCCACCGGCAACCACGAGAGCGACAGCCGGATCCTCCCCTCCGGCGGCTTCACCTTCTCCAACATGCTGCTGCCGCCCGGCGCCGAGGGCCCCGCCCACACCCACCACGACGTGGAGGAGGCCTTCTTCGTCCTGGAGGGCGAGGTCCGCGTGGGCGTGCACCGGGGCCCCGACGAGGTCGAGTACCGCACGCTCGGCTACCGCGACATGATCGTCGTGCCGGCCGGGGTGACCCGCTCGCTGAAGAACGAGGGCGACACCGACGCCCTGTTCTGCGTCGTCATCGGCACCCGGAAGCCGCAGGTGCCCTCGTACCCGGAGTACTCGCCGATGCACGGCGTCACCCGTGGCTGACCCGCACGCGGGCGCCCGCACGGTGGTCGTCACCGGGGCGGGCCGCGGCCTGGGTCTCGCCATGGCCCGCCGGGCGGGCGCCGACGGCTTCCGGGTCGTCGTCGCCGAGCTGGACGCGGAACGCGGCGACGGCGCGGCGCGTGAACTGCGCACCGAGGGGCTGGACGCCCACTTCGTGCGCTGCGACGTCGCCGACCCCGCGTCCGTCGACGAACTGGCCTCCTTCGTCGGCGACTTGGGCCCCCTGTACGGCCTGATCAACAACGCGGCGCTCGCCAACGGCGTCGGCGGCAAGGAGTTCCAGGACATCGACCTCGCGGCGTGGGACCGGCTGATGACGGTCAACGCGCGCGGCCCCTGGCTCGTGGCGAAGGCGCTGCACCCGCTGTTCGGCCCCGCGGGGCGGATCGTGAACATCGCGTCCGACGCGGCGCTGCACGGCTCCCCCCGGCTCGCCCACTACATCGCGTCCAAGGGCGCCGTCATCGCCCTCACCCGCGCGATGGCACGGGAGCTCGGCGAGCGCGGCATCACCGTCAACGCGCTCGCTCCCGGCCTCACCGAGTGCGAGGCGACCGAGACGGTGCCCGCCGAGCGGCACGGCCTGTACCGCACGCTCCGGGCGGTCCCCCGCCCCCAGCGACCCGACGACCTGGTCGGCCTCGCCGCCTTCCTCCTCTCCGAGGAATCCCGCTACCTGACCGGACAGGTGATCGCCGTCAACGGCGGCTTCACCATGAACTGAACCCTGGAGACGACAGACATGGATCTGGGCCTCGCCGACCGGACCTACCTGGTCACCGGCGGCAGCTCGGGCGTCGGCCTGGCCACGGTCCGCGCCCTGCTCGACGAGGGCGCGCGCGTCGCCACCTGTGGGCGCGACGCCGGCCGCCTGGCGAAGGCGGCCGCTTCCCTCGGCGGCGGCGACCGGCTGTTGACCGGCGTCTGCGACGTGCGGAACGCCGACGCCGTACGGGAGTTCACACGGCACGCGGCCGACGCGTTCGGCGGTGTGGACGGCCTCGTCAACAACGCCGGGCAGTCCCGCATGAAGCGCCTCGACGACACGACCGAGGACGACTGGCGCGACGAGCTGGAACTGAAGTTCGCGGGCGTCCTCAACCCGCTGCACGCCGCCCGCCCGCACCTGCGCACCTCGGACGCGGCGTCCGTCGTGAACGTCAACGCCGTCCTCGCCAAACAGCCCGAACCCCGCCTCATCACCACCAGCGCGGCCCGCGCGGGCATCCTCAACCTCTCCGCGTCCCTCGCCAGGGAGCTCGCGCCGGACGGCGTCCGCGTCAACTCCGTGTGCCTGGGCCTGATCGACACGGGCCAGTGGACACGCCGGCACGCCGCCGGCGGATCCGGCCTGTCCTACGAGGCCTGGCAGGCGGAGCTCGCCGCCGACCGGGGCGTCGCGCTCGGGCGGCTCGGGCGGGCCGACGAGGTGGCGTACGCGATCCTCGCGCTGCTCTCGCCGCGCGCCTCCTACATCACCGGAACCAGCATCGACGTCTGCGGCGGAGTCGGCCGCGGCATCCTCTGAGGAGCCCTCATGCGTTACGACAACGGAGGCGAACTCCTCGTCGCCGTCCTGCGCGAACTCGGCATCGACACGGTCTTCGGGATCGTCAGCGTGCACAACCTGCCGCTCGTCGAGGCCGTCGACCGCGAGCTGCGCTTCGTGCCCGTGCGCCACGAGGCGACCGCCGTCAACGCCGCCGACGCCCACGGCAGGGCCCGCGGCTCGCTGGGCTGCGCCCTCACCTCGACCGGTACCGGCGCGGGCAACGCCGCGGGCTCCCTCGTGGAGGCGCTCAGCGCGGGCACGTCCGTGCTGCACGTCACCGGACAGGTGGAGAGCCGCTACCTGGGCAGCGGGCGCGGCTTCATCCACGAGACCAAGGACCAGCTGGGCATGCTGAGGGCCGTCTCGGCGTACGCGGCCACCGTGCCGTCCGCCGCCGACGCGGGCCGGATCCTGCGCGAGGCGGCCCGCGCCGCGCTGGCCGCGCCCGGCGGTCCCGCCAGCGTCGAGTGGCCGGTGGACCTCCAGTACGCGGCGCAGACCGACACCGCCCTCGACCTGCCCGCACCGCTCTTCGCCGCCCCGCTGGGCGAGGAACTGGCCGCAGCTGGCGAGCTGTTGGCCTCGGCGCGGCGACCCCTCGTCTGGGCGGGCGGCGGCGCCGCGCGGGCCGGCGCCGAACTCGCCGGGCTCCTCGACGCCACCGGGGCCGGCCTGCTCACCTCCAACTCGGGGCGGGGCGCCGTGCCCGAGGACGACCCGCGCGTCGTCGGGAACTTCGCCACCGCCCCCGCGGCCCGCGCGCTGCTCGCGGACGCCGACGTCCTGCTGAGCGTGGGCACCCACTTCCGGTCCAACGAGACCGCGGACTACAGCCTCGAACTGCCCGCCGCGCACGTGCAGATCGACATCGACCCGGCCGCGCCGGGCCGCGTGTACCCGGCGGCGCACGCCCTGTGCGGCGACGCCGCGCAGGTGCTGCGGGCGCTGCTGCCGTACGCCCGCCGCACCGAGGCCGAGTCCGGCTGGTCGCGGCGCGTCAGCGAGGTGCGCGAGCGGGTGCGGGCCGACCTGCGTGAGGCCATCGGCCCGCAGGCGGCGCTCTGCGACGCGATCCGCGCCGCGCTGCCCCGCGAGGCGGTCGTCGCGCGCGATGTGACCATCCCGTCCAGCAGCTGGGGAAACCGGCTCCTGGAGATGTACGACCCGCGCGACAACGTCTTCCCGCGCGGCGGCGGCATCGGGCAGGGGCTCGGCATGGGCATCGGTGCCGCGCTCGCCAGGCCCGGGGCGCCGGTGGTGGTGATGGCGGGCGACGGCGGGCTCGCGGTGCACCTCGGCGAACTCCTCACCCTCGCGCAGGAGAAGCCGCGCCTGACGCTGATCGTCTTCAACGACGGCGGCTACGGCGTGCTGCGCAACATGCAGGACCACTACGGCGAGCGCCGCTCCGGCGTCGACCTCGTCACGCCCGACTTCGCCCTTCTGGCGCACGCCTGCGGACTGCCGTACCTGCGGATCGCCTCGGCCGACCGGGCCGCCCCCCTCGTCGCCGAGGCCGTCGCGTCGGACGGGCCGACGCTCGTCGAGGTGGACCTGGCGGCGCTCGGCCCGATGAAGAGCCCGTTCACCCCGCCCGTGAAGATCCCCACCGCGTAGGGAGGCCGCACCATGACCGCCGAAGAGACCCGGCTCGACCTGCGGGTGCGCCGGATGACGTGGGAGGCGCGGGGCGTCCTCTCCGTCGAGCTCGCCCATCCGGACGGCAAGCCGCTGCCCGCCTGGGAGCCCGGAGCGCACCTGGACGTGCACCTGGACGGCCAGGTGCGCCAGTACAGCCTGTGCGGGGATCCCCGGTCCCCCGCCTCGTACCGGATCGGTGTCCTCGACGAGCCCGCCTCGCGCGGAGGTTCGCGGTACGTCCACACCCGGCTGCGCCCCGGCCAGCACCTCACCGTCTCCGAGCCGCGCAACCATTTCGCGCTCCAGGAGGCGCCGGGCTACGTGTTCGTGGCGGGCGGCATCGGTATCACCCCGATCCTCGCCATGGCCCGCGAGGCGGACCGGCGCGGGGTGCCCTGGCGGCTCGTGTACGGCGGGCGCAGCCGCGACTCGATGGCGTTCACCGACGAACTGGCCTCGCTCGACGGCGCGTTGACCCTCGTACCGCAGGACGAGCAGGGGCACATCGACCTCGCCGACGCGCTCGGCGGCGGGCCGGGGCTGCCCGAGGGCACGCTCGTGTACTGCTGCGGGCCCGAGCCGCTGCTCGCCGCCGTGGAAGCCGCGTGCCCTGCCGAGCGGCTGCGCGTGGAGCGGTTCGCCGCACCGGCGACCGCACCGGCCGGCGACGACACGGCCTTCGAGGTGGAGTGCCGGCGTTCGGGCGTGACGCTCTCCGTCGGCCCGGACACCTCGGTCCTCGCCGCCGCCGAGGCCGCCGGTCTCGCCGTGGACAGCTCCTGCCGCGACGGGATCTGCGGCTCCTGCGAGACCCGTGTGCTCGACGGCACGCCCGACCACCGCGACTTCCTGCTCAGTGAGGCCGAGCACACCGCGAACGCCTCGATGATGATCTGCGTCTCGCGCTGCGCCTCGGGCCGCCGCCTCGTCCTCGACCTGTGACCACCTTCCCCCCCCCGACCGCCGGAGGCACCCGTGACCACCACCTGGCCGTACCTGGCCGTCCACCAGTCCCGTACGCACGAACCGAGCCCCTACGAGTACAAGCTGGCCGCGACCCTCGAAGAGGTCTTCACCAAGGAGGGGCACGAACTGGCCGATGTCGTAGACGGCCTGAACAGCCGTCAGGTCCACGCGCCCGACGGCGCCCCCTGGACCGAGGAGTCCTTCCGCGCCGAGATGAACCGACTGGGAGCGTGACCCGCATGACCACCCTGACCGCATCGGCCGACCACATCTACGCCACCGGGCTCCGCAACCAGTGGCACCCGGTCGTCCCCTCCTCCTTCGTGGCGCCCGGCGCCATGCGCAAGGTCACCGCCCTCGGCGAGCAGTGGCTGCTCTTCCGCCGCTCCGACGGCACCCTGGCGATGCTCGCCGACCGCTGCCCGCACCGCGGCGCCCCCCTCTCGCTCGGCAAGCACCTGGGCGACCGGGTGGCGTGCTGGTACCACGGCGTGGAGATCGAGACGGACGGCACCGTGTCGTCGGTGCCCGGCCTGCCCGGCTGCAACCTGGAGGGCAAGAAGCTCGTCACGTCGCTGCCGGTGCGCGAGGCCGGCGGCGCGGTCCTCGCGTACTTCGGCGACGAGCGGCACCCCGAACCGGCCGAACTGACCCTGCCCGAACCGCTCACCGACCCCGAGGTCGACGCGATCCTCTGCTACGCGGAGTGGGACGGGCCGTGGCGGTTCGCGGTGGAGAACCTCCTCGACCCGATGCACGGCGCGTTCCTGCACCACGACTCGCACACCATGTACGACGGCGACACCACCGCCAAGTTCCGCATCCGCGAGACCGGGCGCGGCTACTTCTTCGAGAAGACCGACCAGCGGGGCGTCAACTTCGACTGGGTGGAGCTGTGCCGCACCGGCGTGGACTGGGTGGACCTGACCATCCCGTATCCGCCGTCGGCAGGCCCCGGCGGCCCGTTCGGCATCGTCGGCATGGTCTGCCCGGTCGACGAGAACCGCACCGGTGTCTTCTTCTGGCGCTACCGCCGCGTCCAGGGCTGGCAGCGCGACACCTGGCGCTTCCTCTACAAGACCCTGATCGAGGAGCGCCACTGGCAGGTCCTGGAACAGGACCGGGTGATGCTGGAGGCCATGCCGTCCGACGCCGACCAGCGCGAGAACCTCTACCAGCACGACCTGGGCGTGGTGCGGCTGCGCCGGATGTACCGCGCCGAGGCCGAGGCTCAGGCCTCGTCCGGCTGAGACCCGTCGGGGCCGGTGATGTCCCTGACGTCGGTCTCGGTGATGGACCGCTCCAGCTTGGACATCAGGCGGGCCAGCTGACGCCGCTCGGCCGGGGAGATGCCGCCGAGCATCCGGCGCTCGTTGTCCAGGTGCTCGGTGAACACCTCGTCGATCTTGGCGAGTCCGGCCTCGGTGAGCCGCGAGTAGACGACGCGGCGGTCCTCCGCGTCGCGCTCGCGCACGATCAGGCCGTCCTTCTCCAGGCGGTCGATGCGCAGGGTCACCCCGGCCGACGAGACCAGACCCGAGTCGGCGAGCTGGCCCGCGGTCAGGCGGTAGGGCGCCCCGGCCCTGCGCAGCGCGGTGAGCACGTCGAAGCCGGCGACCGCGAGGCCGTGCCGCTCGATCGCCGAGGTCAGGCGGGTGTTGTAGCGGATGAAGGTGCGGTGCAGCCGGGCGAGGACCTCCAGGGGCGAGGTGTCGAGGTCGGGCCGTTCCCGCGCCCAGTCCTCGATGATCGACGCCACCGCGTCCGGCTGGTGCGCCGCCTTCTTGCCGGCCATCTGCCACCCCTCCTGGGATCGCCCGGCGGAGTGCCGGGACCCGTGGGGAAATCTTAGCCCTCAAAGAAATGCCCCGAGTGGGTCCCCGCGGGATCCCCGGAGGATCACCGAGTGAGTACGGGTGGATCCCCGTACTCACGTGCGGCGCAGCCGCGCGCCGGTCCATAATCACCTCATACATCGGATGTCTTTTTGACACTTTTGACTGGTGAGGCGAGGTCCCCATGGCTGTCACCGACGAGGCCATCGAGAAGATCAAGGGCATGATCGTCTCCGGCGCGCTGCGTCCCGGCGACCGGCTGCCGAAGGAGAGCGAACTCGCCGCCGAGCTGGGCCTTTCCCGCAACTCCCTGCGTGAGGCGGTACGCGCCCTCGCGCTGATCCGCATCCTCGACGTACGCCAGGGGGACGGCACCTATGTCACCAGCCTGGACCCCCAACTGCTTCTGGAAGCGCTGAGCTTCGTCGTCGACTTCCACCGCGACGACACGGTCCTGGAGTTCCTCGCGGTGCGCCGCATCCTCGAACCCGCGGCCACGGCCATGGCCTGCGCCCATATCTCCGAGGCCGAACTGGACACGCTGACCCGGCAGTTGGACGCCCTGGGCGCCGCGCCCTCCGTGGAGGAGCTGGTCGCCTGCGACCTGGAGTTCCACCGCGGCATCGTCCAGTCCACCGGCAACTCCGTCCTGTGTTCGCTCCTCGACGGCCTGTCCGGGCCCACCACCCGGGCCCGCATCTGGCGCGGCCTCACCCAGGAGGACGCCGTCAGCCGCACCCTGCACGAGCACCGGGCGATCCTCACCGCGCTGCGCGACCGCGACGCCGAGGCGGCCAGGTCGTGGGCGACGGTGCACATCGCCAGCGTGGAGCAGTGGCTGCGCACGACGCTGTGAGACCGCCCCGCTGCCCTGCGTGAACATGCGGCTCCGCCCGACGCGAACCCGCCGTTTCCCGGGCCCGGGCGTGGGCAGTGATCACGCATTCCCCCACGCAAGGGGGCTGCGGACGGACCCCGCCGACGCCGTAAGGTTGGGACGTACGCAAGGGAACGTCGGAAGGAGGCCTGGGTGATCGAGCTCGAGGGAGTACCCGAGCTGGTCGACCCGGTCATGGTGGCCGCGTTCGAGGGCTGGAACGACGCCGGCGACGCCGCCTCCACCGCGGTCGCGCATCTGGACAAGGAGTGGAAGGGCGAGGTGTTCGCGGCGCTGGACGCCGAGGACTACTACGACTTCCAGGTCAACCGCCCGACGGTCTGGCTGGATGGCGGGGTGCGCAAGATCACCTGGCCGACGACCCGGCTCTCGGTGGTCCGCGTCGGCGGCGACAAACCCCGCGACCTGGTCCTGGTGCGGGGCATCGAGCCGTCCATGCGGTGGCGGTCGTTCTGCAACGAGATCCTGGGCTTCGCCCACGAGCTCGGCGTGGAGCTCGTGGTGATCATGGGTGCGCTGCTCGGCGACACCCCGCACACCCGCCCCGTCCCGGTCAGCGGCGTGACGTCCGACCCGGACCTGGCACGCACCATGGACCTGGAAGAGACGAAGTACGAGGGTCCGACGGGCATCGTCGGCATCCTCCAGGAGGCGTGCACGCACGCGGGCGTCCCCGCCGTGAGCCTCTGGGCGGCCGTCCCGCACTACGTCTCGCAGCCGCCCAACCCCAAGGCCACGCTCGCGCTCCTCAACCGCCTCGAGGACCTGATCGACCTGCGGATCCCGCTGGGCGAGCTGGCCGAGGACGCGCGCGCCTGGCAGGTGGGCGTGGACCAGCTGGCGGCCGAGGACAGCGAGGTCGCCGAGTACGTCCAGTCGCTGGAGGAGGCGCGGGACACCGCGGAGCTCCCGGAGGCATCGGGCGAGGCCATCGCCCGCGAGTTCGAGCGGTATCTGCGGCGCCGCGACGGCGGCGACGGCGGGGCCTACCTGCGGGACAGCCCCAGCGACCGCACCCGGCCCCCGAAGCCGAAGCCCACCCAGCGGCCCGGTCCCGGCACCGAGGGCGAGAGCGACAACGACGACTCCGGCCCGTCGGATTCCTCGGACGACTGAGGACAGCCACCGAGGACAGTCACCGCGTCATGGGGCGGCACCCGCACGGGTGCCGCCCCATTGCGGCGTTCATGGCCGAATTGCACGGGTTTCCCGCTTCAACTTTCGTTCAAACACTGTTGCGGAAAAGAGGGGTGGACGTTCCGGCGGGCTCGTAGCAGGGTGTGCCCCGAAGACCCCGAAGACCTGGCGCAGCGCACAGCACGGCACCCGAAGGACGGAAGGGAGCGGTGAAGCGATGACCGAGCAGGCAGACCCGGCACGAGGCCCCGGAGCAGGCGGGCCCGGCCCCGAAGGAACGGGATTCACCTACCGAGGATCCGAGCAGGAACTGATCGTCGTCGCCCGGCCCGAGGCCCGGCTGCGCGCCGGCGAGCAGGACGTCCGCTCGGCCTCCGGATCCGATGTGTCGGCCCTGAACATGTTCCTCTCCGACGAACAGCTCGCCCTGGAGCCGCTGTTCGGCAACGAGGAGCGGCTGCGGGCCGCCGCGCCCCCGGCGGGCGAGGAGGACCTGGCCGACCTGTCCCTCTTCTACCGCGTCCGAGGCGGCGAGGACCGGCCCGAGGAGTTGCGCGCCCGCATGGCCGCGCTGCCGGGCATCGACACGGCGTACGTGAAGCCGGGCGCGGTCCCCGCCTCCGTCGACCCCTCGCCGACCCGGCCCCAGGACCTCGGCGAACCGGGCCGGGGCCGCAAGGAGGGCATGCCGCTCACGCCGGACTTCACCAGCCGCCAGGGCTACCTGAAGCCGGCCCCCGAGGGCGTCGACGCGCGCTGGGCCTGGCAGCGCCTCGGCGGTTCGGGCGAGGGCGTCACCGTCATCGACATCGAGGGCGGCTGGCAGCTGCGCCACGAGGACCTCTCCTCGAAGCTCGCGGGCGTCGTGGTCGGCTCCCCCATCGAGGACCTGGCCTGGCGCAACCACGGCACCGCGGTGATCGGCGTCATCGGCGGCGACCGCAACGCACTCGGCATCACCGGCATCGCGCCGGAGGCCGTGACGGCGGTCGCCTCGTTCCAGCCGCTGGGCACGGCGGCCACCATCCACGCGGCGGCCGAGCGGCTGCGCAGCGGCGACATCATCCTGCTCGAACTGCACCGTCCAGGACCGAAGTTCGACTTCGCGGCGCGCGACGACCAGAAGGGCTACATCGCGATCGAGTGGTGGCCCGACGACTACGCGGCCGTGCGGTACGCCACCGCGAAGGGCGTGCTCGTCGTGGGCGCGGCGGGCAACGGTGCCGAGTCCCTGGACGACGCGGTCTACGAGCGCAGGCCGGACGGCTTCCCGTCCTCCTGGCGCAACCCCTTCAACCCCGCCAACCGCTCCTCCGGCGCGGTCCTGGTCGGCGCGGGTGCACCGCCGCCCGGCACGCACGGCCGCGACCACGGCCCCGACCGCTCGCGCCTGGCCTTCTCCAACTACGGCGCCCGCGTCGACGCCCAGGGGTGGGGCCGCGAGACCACCACGACCGGCGGCTCCTGGGACCTGCCCGGCGATCTGCAGGGCGGCGCCGAGGAGATCGTCTGGTACACCGACACGTTCTCCGGCACGTCCTCCGCGTCGCCCATCGTCGTCGGCGCGCTGGCCGCGCTGCAGGGCATGCTGAAGGCCGCGGGCCGGCCGCCGATGGCACCGGACCGGGCCCGCGCGGTCCTGCGCTCCACGGGCTCGCCCCAACAGGACGCGCCGGGCAGGCCCGCGTCACAGCGGATAGGCAACCGGCCCGACATCAAGTCCGCGGTCACCAACCTGCTGCCCTCCGCAGTGGGTTCGGGACAGGCCGAGCGGTACTGGGACGAGCTGCTGCCGTATCCGCCGGAACTCCCGCCGAGGCTCCGGCTGTTCGTGGCCGGGGAGTGGCGCAACCTGGACAACCCGTCCCCCGAGACGCGCCAGGCGGTGCACGCCGCCTTCGCCGGGGGCCGGCCGGACGTACGCGTCTGGTTCTCGGACGACGAGGTCGTCGGCCTGGTCGTCACGGGCTGACGCACGACCCGCACGCCGGTACACCCGCACTCCAGCACACCCGCACTCCAGCACTTCCGCACTCCAGCACTGCTGAAGGACCACAACCATTGAGGGAAGGTGGCACCCGCATGAGCACCACCCCGCAGATGAGTCAGTTGGGCCAGCACCAAGGACGGCAGTACGGACCGCAGCAGAGCCCGAGCACGGCCCCGCCGCAACAGAGCCAGCAGGGCCAGCAGGGCCAGTTCGGCCAGCCAGGTCAACAGCAGTACCAGCAGCAGCCGTTCGACCAGCAACAGCCCTTCGGCCAGCAGCAGTATGGCCCCCAGCAGGGCGGCCAGGGCCAGCAGGGCATGGGCCAGCAGGGCATGGGCCAGCAGGGCGGCCAGGGCCAGCAGAGCATGCAGCACGTCCCGCCGCACCTGCGCCAGCAGCTCCAGCAACTCGGCCAGCAGCAGCCCTTCCAGCAGCTGCTCCAGCAGTTCGGCCAGGAGCAGGGCCAGTTGCAGGGGCAGGCGCAGGGCCAGGGCCAGGGCCAGTCGCTGGGACAGGCGCAGGGCCAGGAGCAGCAGATCCCGCAGGCGCACGCGCCGGAGATCTCCACCCAGTCCCTCGCGTCCAACATCGCGACGTCGTTCTGGGACGTCGTCCAGCCGCTCCCGGGCCAGGCCTCGATCCTGTACCTGCTCGTCGACAACGCCTGGCGGGCGTTCATCAACCCCAGCCCGCAGACCCACGACGAGATCCAGGAGGCGTTCGCCTTCGGGCAGCAGGTGATCGGCTACTACGACAGCGGCAATCCGGGCTACCTGCTCGCCATCGTGGTCACCAAGTGACCTCGTGACCAGGTGCCGTGGGTGCGTGAGCGCGTGAGCGGCACGCGGCCCGCGTGAACGGACGGCGGGGGGGGGGGGGGGGGGGGGGGGGGGGGGGGGGGGGGGGGGGTGTGGGGGGGGGGGGGGGGGGGGGGGGGGGGGGGGGGGGGGGGGGGGGGGGGGGGGGGGGGGGGGGGGGGTTGGTGTGGTTTTTCGCCCAGTCGCCCC
>NZ_JBVIXD010000007.1:383593-530591 GCF_055593965.1 Streptomyces sp. NPDC040622
AAAATTGACCTCGTGACCGGTTGCGGGGGGTGGGGGGGGGTGGGGGCGGAATGCTGCCTGGGGGAACGGACGGCGGCGCGGGGCGGACCCCTCCCCCCCCGCCCCCGCTTTCCGTCCGCGAAAGGCTCAGGCGCAGCTGAAGCGCGCCGCGGCCCAGTCCGCGTGGTCCCCGCTCTTGGAGCCGTTGGTGTCGGTCACCTTCAGTTCCACGTGCCGGGCGCCCCGCACGTCGACGTCCACCGGGACGGTCGCCGAGGCGCCCGTCACCTTCGGCGAGGTCCACAGCACCTTGCCGTCGGCCTCGACGGAGAAGGCCACCTCTCCGTAGCCGTTGATCTCGTCGTCGATGCCCGCGTCGGCGGTGAACTTCGTGCAGCGACCGCCCGGATAGACCTCGATCACGGAGTCGGCGTGCGTGCCGATCCCCTTCTCGTACGTCTTGCCGGCGAGGGTCAGCGTGCGGCCGTCGTCGGCGCCCGACTCACCGTTGCTGCGGTCGCGTTCGGCCGGGCCGTAGCCATTGGTCGACTTCAGCCACTCCATCTCGCTCGCCCAGGTGTCCTTGCCGGGCGCCTCGGGCATCACGCCGAGCGCGAACCGCCCGGTGGCAGTGCGGTCCTGGCCCGCCGAGCGGTAGCGGGCGCTCGCGTCGAGCGGGAACTCGCCCGGCTTCGCATCCTTGGCCGGGGTGACGGCCACCTCGACGCGGCGCGTGGCCCCCGCCGGGATCCGGCCGGCCCTCGCGGGCGCGACGGTCCACCCCTTCGGCGCGTCGACGGCGACGTCGACGCCGGTGGCGTCCGCGGTGCCCGCCGTGACGTCCACGGCGAGCTTGCCCGGCGTGCCCGCGCCGAGCTCCTGGCCCGCGGGGGCACTGACGGCCACGGCCGCGCCGGGACGGGCGCCGCCGACGGCGCTGGTGTCGTCGAGGGCCAGCTCGAAGGAGCGGTCGGTGCGCCGCGCGGGCGTCTTCACCTGCACGACACCGCCCCGGTCGTCCCGGTCGTAGAACCAGCCCTGCCCGGCCTTGTCGTACGCGCTCTTCGAGGTGAGCCGCGGCAACCGGTGCCCGTCGAGCCCGACCCGGCTCGGCGCGTCCCCGGTGTGCAGGGTGAACGCGTAGGGCCGCTTCGTCTGCTTGCCCTCGAAGCCGCCCTTGCTCGCGCCGATCCGCACGCGCACGTCACCCGCTCCCGACCGCGGCGCCCGCACGTCGGCGCGCTGCGTGGCGTACTTCCCGGCGCGGTGCTGCCGGGTCACGCCGTCGTCCTCGTACAGCTCGAAGGACGACGTGCCCTGGGGGTAGATGTCCCAGGCGAGCGGCGAGTCCGCCGTCCGGTCCTCGTAGGAGCGGATGCCGCCCGGCCACATCGGCACGGTGGCGCCGCCCTTCACAAAGAGGGGCAGGGTGTCGAGGGGCGCGCTGTAGCCGTCGATGGTGGTCGGGCCCCGGTAGGTGCGCCCGCTCCAGTAGTCGGTCCAGGTGCCCTTCGGCAGGTAGATGCCGTCGCGCGTGGTGGTGTCCTGGTAGACCGGCGCGACGAGGAAGTCCTCGCCGGTCAGGAACTCGTACTTCGCGGCGTCGGTCGCGGCCTTGGGGTCATGGGGGTACTCCAGGGCCAGCGGCCGCACCGCGCCCACACCGGTCTGCGTCGCCTCGTGGGCGTACGAGTACAGGTAGGGCAGCAGGGATTCGTGCAGCTTCAGGTACTTACGGTTGATGGAGGTGTAGGGCTCGCCCTGGCGGAAGGGCTGCTTGTCGCTGGCGGCCCAGCCGTCCATCGTCATCGTGACCGGCAGGAACATCTTCCACTGCAGATCGCGTACGTACGTCTTGGGGCTGCCGCCGAAGATGCCGTCGACGTCACCCGTCGTGTAGGCGAGGCCGGACATCGTGGACCCGGCGTACGTCGGGATCTGCCAGCGGATGTACTCCCAGCTGCCGCTCTGGTCGCCGGACCACTGCACGCCGCAGCGCTGCGCGCCCGACCAGCTCTCGGGGGCCCAGGTGAAACCGCGGGCGTCGCTGTTGTCCTCGATGCCCCGGTAGGCGTCCTTGCAGCCGTCGAGCGCCTTCTTGTAGCCGTCGCCGACCCAGGCCACGTCGAGCTTGGCGACGCGCTGGCCCGCCTTGACCTGCTCGGCGATCTTGTCGAGGCCGTCCTCGGTCCACAGGCCCGTCTTCATCTTGCGCTCGGCCAGGCCCTTGGAGGTCTCGGCGAGGTTCTCGTACCCGCAGCCGTAGCCGTCGTTGACGAGCATCCAGCCGTTGGGCATGTCGTTCTGGACGTAGCCGTCGGCGACCTTCAGGGAGTCCAGGGTGTGGCGCTCGCCGCGGTTGGCGTTGTGGAGGTAGCAGTCGGCGTCGCCGATCTCCATGCCGTAGACCGGCGGCAGGAAGGGCTTGCCGGTGAGCTTCGTGTACTGGCCGATGACGTCCTTGGCCGCATCACTGCCGCGCCCGGCGAAGTAGTAGGCGTCGAAGCGCTGTTCCTTCGCGGTGGCGGTCACCGGCTCGGCGAAGTCGTAGGTGTTGGGGGCGTAGGTGTTGCGGAAGACGCCGTAGCCCTGCGAAGACAGGTAGAAGGGCACGGAGTTGGGGTGCCCGCCGTCGTCCCAGTTGTAGTCGACGCCCACCTCGACCTTCTTGCCGCGGTGCGAGGTGTTGCCTCGGCCGTTCTGCATCCCGGCGCCGTAGAACTGCTCGTCGGCCCCGCGCGCCAGGCTCTGCGTGGTGGCGTCCTTGGTCCAGGACAGCCCCTTGGACTCGGCCCAGACGCGGCTGCCGTCGGCGCGGTGGAGGGCGAAGCGGAGCGGCGACTTGTAGGCGCGCAGCGTCACCTTGGAGGTGCTGAGCTCGTAACGGTCACCCTTGTCGGCCCACTTCGTGCGGGGCGGGTCGCCCTGCGGCAGGACGATGTCCTTGCCCGCGGGGTCGGTGAACGTCCCGTCGGGGGCGAGTTCGAGACGGAAGGTCTCCGTCGTGACGAAGCTGACGCGGGCCTCGGCCTTGCCCGCGGTCAGGTGGTAGACGGGCCCTTCGGCGTCGAAGCCGGTGACGTCGCCGACCGTGGTCGCGGGCTCGTCGGCGGCCTGCGCGGAGCCGCCGCCGGGCCCCGCGAACACCGCGAGAAGGCCCAGGAGAGCGACCGCGGCCGCCGATCTGAAGCGCGTGGGAGATCTCATGGCGGAGGTCTAGCGCCTCAAAGGCTGCCATGGCCATGGACTTTGCTGGGCCACTCCTGGATTTCCCGGAGCGGCCCAGCACGAGCTGAAGCCCGCCCGGCGCTTGCGGACGAACGGTTCAAGCCCGCCCGGCGTTCGCGGACGAACGGTTCAAACCCGCCCGGCGTTCGCGGACAAGCAGTTCAACCCGCCCGCCGCTTACGGACAAGCGGTTCAAACCCGTCCAGCGATCACGGACAAGCAGTTCAAGCCCGTCCGGCGCTTGAGGACGAGCCCGCAGGGCGATCGACCTCAGCAAAGGCCAACCGCTACAAGGCCACGCCAAGCAACGCGTCGACCGCACGGGACACCACACCCGGCGCCCCCTCGTCCGTACCGCCCTGCGCACCCTGCCGGGCGGCCCACCGGTCGACCGCGGCGAGCGCGGCCGGCGCGTCCAGGTCGTCGGCGAGGGCCTCGCGGATCTCCTCGACGAGCGCCTCGGCGGAGGTCCCGTCGGGACGGGAGACGGCCGCGCGCCAGCGGCCGAGCCGCTCGACGGCCTCTTCGAGGACGCCGTCCGTCCACTCCCAGTCCGCGCGGTAGTGGTGCGCGAGCAGGGCGAGGCGGATCGCGGCGGGGTCGACGCCGTCGCGGCGCAGCTTCGACACGAAGACGAGGTTGCCCTTGGACTTGGACATCTTCGCGCCGTCGAGGCCGACCATGCCTGCGTGGACGTACGCCTTGGCGAAGGGGTACTCGCCGGTCAGCGCCTGGGCGTGGGATGCGCCCATCTCGTGGTGCGGGAAGGCGAGGTCGGATCCGCCGCCCTGCACGTCGAAGCCCATGCCCAGGTGGTCGAGGGCGATGGCGACGCACTCGATGTGCCAGCCGGGCCTGCCGCGGCCGAGGCTCGCGCCGTCCCAGCTGGGCTCGCCCGGCCGTGCGGCCATCCAGAGCATCGGGTCGAGCGGGTTCTTCTTGCCGGGCCGGTCCGGGTCGCCGCCACGCTCGGCGGAGAGCAGCTTCATGGCGGCGACGTCGAGCCCGGACACCTCCCCGAAGTGGGCGTCGGACTCGACGGAGAAGTAGACGTCGCCCTCGAGCTCGTAGGCGGCACCCATGTCACGGAGCCGTTCGACGAGCGGCACGATGCCGGGTATCGCCTCGACGGCTCCGATGTAGTGCCGCGGCGGCAGGAGGCGGAGCGCGGTCATGTCCTCGCGGAACAGCGCGGTCTCGCCCTCGGCGAGCTCGACCCAGTCCTTGCCGTCGCGGTTGGCGCGTTCCAGGAGCGGGTCGTCCACGTCGGTCACGTTCTGGACGTAGTGAACCTGCCGCTTGGTGTCGAGCCACACGCGCTGCACGAGGTCGAACGCGTTGTAGGTCGCCGCGTGACCCATGTGGGTCGCGTCGTACGGAGTGATGCCGCAGACGTAGATACGGGCGACGGGACCGGGGTCGAGGGTGACGAGTTCACCGGTCGCGGTGTCGTGGATCCGGAGGTCGCGGCCCTTGCCAGGAAGGGCGGGGACCTCAGAAGCGGGCCAGGCATGCATGCCCTGAGCCTAACCGGACGGGCCGTCCGTATACGAGTGGGGATCTACTGGGGATCTACGAGGCGGTGGCCGATCCCGCGCTCTTGCCGGATCTGGCCCGGTGTGCGGGGCCTTTCGTGGCCCCGCACCGGATCCGCCGGACGGGCGTCAGACCGGTGGCCAGGGGATCGCGGGCCAGTCCCCGGTGGGCACCGGGTGGCGTCGCGAATCCAGGAGCGCGCCCACCCGTCCGCGCAGCGCGTCGACCTCCGCGACGGTGATCAGGGCGGCCAGCCGCTCCGCGAGGTCGGCGCCCTCCTTGAGGCCGTCCCGCAGGACCTGGAGGGCCTCGACGGCCTCCCCGGTCAGGGGCTCGCCCGCCCACCCCCACAGCAGCGTCCTGAGCTTGTTCTCGGCGTGGAAGGTGACGCCGTGGTCGATGCCGTAGAGGCGCCCCTCGGTGGCCAGCAGGTGGCCGCCCTTGCGGTCGCTGTTGTTGATCACGGCGTCGAGGACGGCGAGGCGGCGCAGCCGTACGTCGTCCGCGTGCACGAGGAGCGCCGTCCGCTCCTCGTCGACCTGCGCGAAGCCGACGGCCTTCCAGCCCTCGCCCGGTTCATCGCCGTCGACCAGGGCGAGCAGCTCGCTCTCCCCCGACGCCTCGATCCACAGCTGGCACATGCCCTCGCCGTGCGGCCCGTCGCGCAGCACGGTCGGCGGCACCAGGTCCCAGCCGGTGGCCCGCGACACCTCGTACGCGGCGACCTCGCGCTGCGCGAGCGTGCCGTCGGGGAAGTCCCACAGGGGGCGCTCCCCGGCGACCGGCTTGTAGACGCAGGCGGCCTCCTGGCCCTCGTGGGCGACCGTGCAGTAGAGCACGGCGTTCGAGGCCTCCCGGATCCGGCCGCGCACGGTCAGCTCCCCGCGGGTCAGGAGCGTGACGGGGTCGATGCTCACGCTCCCCGCCGGTATCCGTTCTGGCGCGGGCATACGTGTCCTTCCGGGTCGAGCGGGAGGCTGCACAGCGGGCACGGCGGACGGCCCGCGTTCACGACGTCGAGGGCGCGCTTGGCGAAGGCGCGGGCCTGGGCGCCGGTGAGCCGGACGCGGAGCATCGGCGGGCCGTTCTCCTCGTCCTGGAGGAGCTTCTCCTCGGCCTCGGCCAGATCGTCCTCGGATTCGGCGTCCAGCTCGACGAGCGCCTGCGCCTCGACGATCATCCGCTCCTCCTCGCCGTCCCAGGCGAGCGCCATCGTGCCGACCCGGAACTCCTCCTCCACGGGGGAGTCGAGCGGCGCGCTGTCGGCGACCTCGGTCGGCACCACGGCGGGAACGGGGGCGTTGCCTCCGCTGCGGCGCACGACCTCGTCGAGGAGCTCCTCCATGCGCTCGGCGAGCGCGGCCACCTGGGTCTTCTCCAGGGCGACGCTCGTCACCCGGATCCCCGCGGAGGCCTGGAGGAAGAAGGTGCGCCGTCCGGGCAGCCCGACCGTGCCCGCCACGAATCGCTCCGGGGGGTCGTAGAGGAACACCTGACGGGACACGTCCTGTCTCCATTGGATCGACTGCGGGGTACGGGTGCCGCGACGGGTCCGACGCGACGGCTGAACGGCCACGAGCGGGCTTCGGGGCCCGCTCCGGCCCGGTTCACCCTACTGCGGGTGACGATCACGGTGCGCCCGCACCGCCACCCACCGTGGCGTCGTCGCCCGACGGCACCTCGCGCGGCGCCAGCGAGGCGAAGTCACCGGTGTCCCCGAGGCGTACGAGGAAGGGGCGCAGCCGGGTGTAGCGGATGGCCGTGACAGAACAGGGCTCCACGGAGATGCGCTGGAAGAGGTCGAGGTGCAGTCCGAGGGCCTCCGCGACAAGGGACTTGATGATGTCGCCGTGCGAGCACATCAAGTAGACGGCGTCCTCGCCGTGCTCGCGCTCCACGCGCGCGTTCCACTCGCGGACCGCCTCGGCCGCGCGCGTCTGCATGGCCCGCATGGACTCGCCGCCGGGGAACGCGGCGGCGGACGGGTGCCGCTGCACGACCTCCATCAGCGGCTCGTCGGCGAGCTCGGCGAGCTTGCGGCCCGACCAGTCGCCGTAGTCGCACTCCCCGATCCGGTCCTCCGTGTGCTCGGGGAGGCCCGGGCGGGCGGCGAGCAGCGGCGCCACGGTCTCCCTGCAGCGCTGCAGGGGGCTCGTGACGACCTCGGCCAGGGGCAGCGCCGAGAGCCGTTCGGGCAGCGCGGCGGCCTGCGCGGCGCCGCGCTCGTCGAGGGCCACACCGGGGGTCCACCCGGCGAGCAGGCCGGCGGTGTTGGCGGTGGAGCGTCCGTGCCGGACGAGGATCAGCGTGGGCATGCGGCTCAGCCTAAGCGCCCGAGGGGGTGCGGCCGGGGTGCGGGTTGGGAAGAATGCACTGCGTGATCGTCGACTGCGCCATCTACCGCGAGGGGCGACGTACCGAGGGCCCCGAAGACTTCTCCGATGCCTTGGACGAGGCACGGGCGGCCGGGGACGCCTTCGTGTGGATCGGCCTGCACGAGCCCACGGAGGATGAGTTCGACAAGGTCAGCCAGGAGTTCGGGCTGCACCCGCTGGCCGTGGAGGACGCCCTCAAGGCCCATCAGCGGCCGAAACTGGAGGTCTACGACGACTCGCTGTTCATGGTCCTCAAGCCGGTCGTCTACGAGCCCGACAGCGACACCGTCTCCTCCGGCGAGGTCATGATCTTCATGGGCGACTCGTTCGTGGTGACCGTCCGCCACGGCGAGGGGGCGCCCCTGGGGGTCGTGCGCCACCGTCTGGAGGCCGACCCCGACGTCCTCAAGCACGGCCCGACCGCCGTCCTGTACTCGATCGCGGACGCCTCCGTGGACCACTACCTGGAGGTCGCCGACGAGCTGCAGGCCGACCTGGAGGTGCTGGAGGCCGAGGTCTTCTCCCCGGAGGGCGGCAGTTCCTCGCGGAACACGGCGTCGCGGATCTACACCTTCAAGCGGCAGATCCTCGAGTTCCGCCGCGCCACGGGTCCGTTGGCGCTGCCTCTGGCACGCCTCTCCGGAGTGGGCCCCTTCGCCCCGTCCGTGCCCTTCGTGGACGAGTCGGCGCAGCCCTTCTTCCGGGACGTCAACGACCACCTGACGCGCGTCAACGAGTCCGTGGAGGGCCTGGACCGGCTGGTGTCGGACATCCTCTCCGCCCACCTCGCGCAGATGAGCGTGCGGCAGAACGACGACATGCGGAAGATCTCGGCGTGGGCGGCGATGGCCGCGGTCCCCACGATGATCGCGGGCGTCTACGGCATGAACTTCGACCACATGCCCGAGCTGCACTGGTGGTGGACCTACCCCGCGGTGATCCTCTTGATGGCCGTCCTGGAGGTCGTCCTGTTCCGGATGTTCAAGCGGCGCGGCTGGCTGTAGCGCGCGGGGCCGGGGGCCGGTCGGGGGCCGGTTCCGGGCCCGGCCTCAGGCGAATTCGGGGGCCGGCGCCGCGGGCCCGCCCAGGGCGTCGCGCCGCTGGGGCATCTCCAGGGAGACCATCCGCCGCCAGCCACCGGCCCGCTCGACGGCGTACACCGCGTGGATGCCCGCGGTGAGCAGCTGCCGCTTGGCGTGCGGCCAGCCCAGGATGCGCCCCATGTGGTCCATCACGGCGAGGCTGACGTCGCGGTAGACGCGGATCTCGGCGAGCGCGCACTCGCGCAGGACGCGCTGGATGGCGCGGCCGTGTCCGGCGCGGGCGAACCGCAGCAACTCCTCGTGGCAGTACGCCAGGTGGTTGTCCTCGTCGTGGGAGATCATCCGCACCGCGCGCCCGATGTCCGGGTGGTCGGCGAAGTACCGGAGCAGCAGCCGCATCTGCTCGGAGGCGCGCTGCTCGGTGACCCTGCTGTGCGCGAGATAGGTGACGACGTCCCGTACGGCGAGCGGCTTGTCGCCCTTGAGCTGTTCGTGCGCGAGGCCGATGCCGTGCTTCTCCAGGAGCATCGTGTAGTCGGCCTCGTGGGGGACGTCGACGGGCCGCAGCCCGCGCTTCTTCAGCAGGGCGTGGAAGATCCTGCCGTGCTTGTCCTCGTCCGCGCCGTGCCGTGCGATCTTGGGCGCGAGCGCGCGCTCGCCCGCCGGGACGAGCGCGGCGATGCGGCCGTTCTCCCAGCCGCCCTGGGCCTCGCCGCTGGCGGCGATGGAGCAGAACAGCCGGAACGACTCGTCGTCGTCGAGGATCTCCCCGAAGACGCTCTTGGCCGACAGCATCACTGGTACCTCCATGCCCTGGGCGGGAACCTCCGCAAAGAACGAGTCAAGTGCGAGGTTCCGCATCGGGCAACAGCTGTACGGGTCTGCTGCGCCGAACGAAGGACATGACCGCCGCCACGAGGCCGTAACCGCGGGCCCGGTGACGCGTTGTTCCCCGTGACGGCCGTGGCGGGGAAGACCCCCCGAGCCCCCACCACGGCCGTGGACTTCCCTACGCGAGACCGGCGCGCTCCAGGGCCTCCGTACCGGCCCGCAGCGCGGTGAGCCGCTCCTCCAGCGTGAAGCCCGCGGGGGCCAGCGTGAGCGTGGTGACGCCGGCCGCGGCGTAGGCCTGCATCCGGTCGGCGATCCGGTCCACGGAACCGAGCAGGGTGGTGGAGTCGATCAGCTGCCGCGGCACGGCGGCCGCCGCGCCGTCCTTGTCCCGCGCCAGGTACTTGTCCTGGATCTCGGCGGCCTCCTTCTCGTACCCCATACGCTGCGCGAGCTGGTTGTAGAAGTTCTGCTTGCGGCTGCCCATACCGCCCACATAGAGCGCGGTGTACGGCCTGAACATGTCGGCGAGCGCGTCGACCTGGGAGTCCTCACCGACGGCCAGCGGCAACGTGGGGACGATGTCGAAGCCCTCCATGGTCTTGCCCGCCTTCTCGCGCCCGGCCCGCAGGTGCTTGACCGCGGTCTCCTCCAGGTGCTCGGCGGCCGGGAAGATCAGCAGGGCGCCGTCGGCGATCTCGCCGGTCTGCTCCAGGTTCTTCGGGCCGATCGCGGCGACGTACAGCGGAATGTGCTCGCGCTGGGGGTGCACGGTCAGCTTGATGGGCTTGCCGGGGCCTCCGGGCAGCGGCAGCGTCCAGTGCTCGCCCTCGTACGAGAGGCGCTCGCGGGTCATGGCCTTGCGGACGATCTCGACGTACTCACGCGTGCGTGCCAGCGGCTTGTCGAACTTCACGCCGTACCAGCCCTCGGAGACCTGCGGCCCGGAGACGCCGAGGCCCAGCCGGAAACGGCCGCCGGAGAGCGAGTCGAGGGTGGCCGCCGTCATCGCGGTCATCGCGGGCTGCCGGGCCGGGATCTGGAAGATCGCGGAACCGATGTCGATGCGTTCGGTCTGCGCGGCCACCCAGGACAGCACGGTCGCCGCGTCCGAGCCGTACGCCTCGGCGGCCCAGCACACCGCGTAGCCCAGCCTGTCGGCCTCCTTGGCGACGGCGAGATTGTCCGCGTCCATCCCCGCGCCCCAGTAGCCGAGGTTGATCCCGAGCTGCATGACCGATCCCCTTACCGCTGTACTCATGAGTAACGTTCCTGTGCCGGGGACTGTAGCGCGCGGGAATGGATCCGTCAGTGACGGAGGGAACGGGTGGCCGAGTTGTCGGGAACGGGTGACCGGATCTCCTGGAACGGGTGACCGAGATCTTCACTCTCGCTGGTTTGTCCACAGGGTCGCCCACCGCGGGGATCCGGCCAGTAATCTCAGCGCCCATGGAGCAGAGGCATCTCGGCCGGACCGGCCTGCGCGTGTCCCGCATCGGACTCGGCACCCTCACCTGGGGGCACGCCGAACAGACCGACGAGAACGACGCCGCCGACATGGTGAAGGTGTTCTGGGAAGCCGGCGGCAGCCTCGTCGACACCGCCGATGTGTACGGCGACGGGGAGGCCGAATACCTGCTCGGGCGCCTCATCGAGCGCCTCGTGCCCCGGCGCGACCTGGTCATCGCGACCAAGGCGGGCAGCGTGCCGGACCCCGAGCGGCGCTTCGACGGCTCGCGCGGCCATCTGCTCGCCGCGCTCGACGCCTCCCTCGCCCGCCTCGGCACGGACTACGTGGACCTGTGGCAGGTCCACGCCTTCGACCCGGCCACGCCCCTGGACGAGACGCTGCAGGCCCTCGACATCGCGGTCAGCAGCGGACGGGCCCGCTATGCGGGCGTCTCCAACTTCTGCGGCTGGCAGCTCGCCAAGGCCGCGACGTGGCAGCTCGCGCTGCCGGGCACCCGCGCCCGCCTGGCCAGTACGCAGATGGAGTACTCCCTCCTGCAGCGCGGCGTCGAGCGCGAGGTGCTGCCCGCCGCCCTCGATCTGGGCGTGGGCCTGCTGCCCTCCTCGCCGCTCGGCCGGGGCGTGCTCACGGGGAAGTACCGGCACGCCACGCCCGCCGACTCGCGCGGTGGCTCCGACCAGATGGCGCCCTTCGTCGCGCCGTACCTCGACGAGACGGCGAGCCGCATCGTCGACGCGGTCCGGACGGCCGCGGACGGGCTCGCGGCCACCCCGCTCCAGGTCGCCCTCGCCTGGGTGCGGGACCGCCCCGGAGTGACGGCCCCGATCATCGGCGCGCGCAACGCGCAGCAGCTCACGGCCGCATTGTCAGTGGAGACCCTTAGTCTTCCTGACGAGATCTGCCAGGCGCTCGACGACGTGTCGGCGCCCGTGCACCGCTATCCCGATCACGACTGGAGCACGCTGTGAGTACGGAACCCGCTGCCGCGGAGCAAGCGGAGTCGCCCGGCGCGGAGGACGCCACGCCGGCGGCACCGGAGGGCGGGGTCGCGCAGGACGTCGCGCAGGACACCGAGGCCACGCCGGACACCGACGCCGCGTCGGAGGACGACGCGCCCCGGGCCGCCGGCGGGGACGGGGCCGAGGACGACGGCGAGAGCGAGGGATCGGGCGAGGAGAAGGCGGCCGAGGGCACCGAGCTGTCCGAGGCCGAGGCCGAGATCGCCGCGCAGCGGGAGCTGCGGGAGCGCATCGAGGAGCGGAAGGCGTCGAAGCAGGCGCCGATCGACGCCGGGACGAAGCTGAGCGGGACCGCCGCCGACCTGCTGGCCGCCGTGCGGGCCGTGGAGAGCGGCGAGAAGCCCGTCGCGAGTGCCTTCCGTGAGCCGGCGCCCGCACCGCGCAGGCCCGCGCCGACCCGCGCGCCCGAGCCCGTGCCCCCGCAGCGGCCCGGCGCGGCGCAGGCACCCGCGGCGGAGACCGTCGAGGCGATCACCGCCGTGCTCGCCGAGGGAGGCGCACCGGCCGCGCTCGCCGCGCCGACGGCCGCCGCGCTCGGCGAGGGCGCCGAGGAACGACTGCGCGCGGACCCGTGGCAGTTGCTGCGGGTCACCGGTGTACGGCCCGAGCAGGCCGACGGGTTCGCCAGGGCGCTGCTCGGCGCGGAGTGCGGGCCCGCCGACGAGCGCAGGGGCCGGGCGGTCACCGTATGGCTCCTGGAGCAGGCGGCCGTCGCGGGGCACACGGCTCTCGACGCGGCGGCCCTGACCGCCGCCCTCGGGCAGCGCGCGGTGCCGGACCCGGACGCGGCCGTGCAGAGCGCCCTCGCCGAGGGCGATGCCCTGGTCTTCCAGGACGCCCTCGAAGGGACCGACGTGCCGGTCCAGCGCTCTCAGGCCGAGGGTGCGCGGGGCGCGGAGGAAGGCGAGGGGAACCAGGGGGGCGAGGACGAAGGGGACGGCACGGAGCCGGAGCGCCCGGTCCGCGTCCTGATCGGCCTCGAGCGGTACGCGCTCGCGGAGGAGAGCCTTGCCGACGGCCTCGCCCGCGTGATCAACTCCCTGTCCGGCGAGGGCGGCCCGGGCGCCGGGGACGCGGACTGGGAGGCCGCCGCCGCGCAGGCGTCGGGCTCCACGGCCGAGCTGATCCGCGCCACGGCGGGGCACGGCCTCGTCCTGCACTCCGGCGGCGAGGAGGCACGCGCCGAGCCGGCCGCGCTGGCCGCCGCCGCGGCAACCCTTGGCCTGCGGGTGTGTGCCGCCGCCCACAGCGCCGACGGGCGCCGCCGCCTGGCACGGGCGACGGGCTCGGAGGAGGCCGCGGTGACCGTGGCGGGGCTGCTCTCCGGCGCCGAGGGCCCCGGACGCGACGCGGACGGCGCCCTCGCCCTCGACCTCCTGGTCGTCGTGGACGCGCCGCAGCTGGACGTCGAGAGCGCGGCGATGCTCGTGGAGTCCCTGCCGGACGGCGCCCGCCTGGTGCTCAGCGGCGACCCGGGGGTGCTGTGGTCGGCGGGCCCCGGCCGCGTCTTCGCCGACCTGCTCTCCGCTCGCTGCTGCCCGCACATCGTCTCGCGCACCCCGGACCCGGGCCCTCTCGGCGAGCTGACGTCCGGCATCGGCATCGGCGAGCTGAACCAGGTCGACGCGCCCGGCAAGGAGGTCGTCCTCGTCCCGGTGCGCGACGCCCCCGAGGCGATCCACCGGACCGTCCAGCTCGTCGCGGACTCGGTGCCGAGGGCGATCGGGGTGCCCGCGGAGCAGACGCAGGTCATCACGCCCGGACACGGCGGTGCGGCGGGCACCCGCGCGCTCAACGCCGCTCTGAAGGAACGGCTGAATCCGGGCCCCGGCCGCTTCGGCGGATTCGACCCGGACGACCGGGTCGCACACGTCCCGGCGGCCGGCCGCACGACACTCGGCCGGGTCGTGCGGGCCGACGCGGAAGGGCTGCACCTGGAGTGCGACGGCGCCCCCGTCGTCGTGCCCAAGGACCGCGTGGAGCGTGAGGTGCGGCACGGCTGGGCACTCACCGCGCACCAGGCGACGGGGCAGCGCTGGCCCGCGGTGGTCGTGGTGCTGCCGGGCGACGCGGCGCAGTCGCTGACCAGGCCGTGGGTCTACACCGCGTTCAGCCGAGGCGAACGGCACCTGTCGGTCGTGCAGGGCGTGGAGCAGGAGCTGCCGCGGGCCGTGGCGGAGCGCCTCTGGAAGGACCGTACGACGCGGCTGCAGACCCTCCTGCGCCCGCAGGTGCCGGCCACGACGGCCTGAGCCGCGCCGCCGATTCACCGCGCCGCCGCTCCCGCCGCCTCTTGCAGGCGGTGGGAGCGGCGGCGGAGCGGGTGGTCAGCGCCCGGCCTTCCGGACGCCCCGCCCCTCCCCGTCGACACCCTGGTCCGCGTCGTCGGCGTCATCCGAGTCGTCGGCGTCATCGATCTCGTCGAGCGGCACCGCCACGTCCGGGTCGATGTCCACGTCCACGTCCGCGTCGAGGCCGTCGAGCCCGTCGTCGTCCAGTTCGTCGTCGAAGACCACGCTGACGTCGAAGCGGCACACCACCCGGTGCGGGTCGGCCTGGTCGAAGGGGGCGTCGAGCCACTCCCCCGGCTCGGCGGGGGCGTCCACCGCGTTGACCCAGAGGGTGGAGTCGCCCTCCTCCAGGCCGAACTCCTTGTGCCGGGAGGAGATTTCGTCCGGTTCGAACTCCCCGAAGAGGACGCCGAGCGCGCTGTGCACCGTGTCGGCCGAGCCGGCGCTCCTCTCCCTGCCCGCGTCGAGGTCGGCGACCCGCTGGGCCTGGGCGAGAAGTCGCTGCGGCTCCACCACGCTGTAGTCACGGCGGATCAGCACGCTCAGCGCGTTCGCCTCCTCCGGGCCCTGGTACGGCGGCAGTGCGTCCTCCGTGCCGGGGATCTCGAAGGGGGTGACCTCGTCGTATCGGTCGTAGAGGAGTTCGTCGTACTCCTCGGCCGCGGCGGCGAGCTCGTTGAACGCTTCGTAGACGGCCGGATCGTCCTCGCCCGACCTGCGTTCGACCGCGGCCAAGTGGCGGTCGAGCGCGGTCTTGACCGCCTCGGCGGCGGCACGTACCTCGGCAGCGGTGGGCTGCGCAGCATCAGACATAGTGCAGACGCTATCCGTACCGGGCCCATGCCCGCACAATAGATGCGATGCCGGAATACGAATTTGTCGACGTGTATGTACCGCGCGGGGTCACCCGCAAGGAAGCCACACGCCTGCTGACGGACCACGCGGAGTACGGACTCTGGGAGTTGGACCGCCTGAGTCTGCACCGGGACGGCAGCCGCAGAGTGCGGCTGAAACGACGGATCATCCGCCAGGTGAGAGCCACCTGGTGAGCCGTCGGTACGGATACGACTGAGCGGGACAGGGGAAACGGAGCGGGCCCCGCCACAGCGGGGCCCGCTCCGTTCGGCGTCCTCGGGACGCAGGGTGTCTCAGGCGGCGGCCCGAGCCCTGCGGTAGAGCACGGTGCCCGCGAGCAGCGCGCCCGCGCCCACCGGCAGCACGAGGCCGAGCGGCAGTTCGCTGCCCGTCGAGGCGAGGCGCGCGGTGCCCTCGGGGCCCGTCGACGCGAGCTGCGACGTGCCCTTGGGCGGCGTGGCGGCCTGGGCACCGGGGTGGTTCGGGATGGCGCGGTCCTCGATCGGGCCGCCGGGCTTGCCCGGGTGCGCCGGCTTGACCGGGTTTTCGGGCTTACCGGGGTGTTCGGGGTGTCCCGGGTTGCCGGGCTGCTCCGGCTTGCCCGGGTGTTCGGGGCCCGTCGGGGGCTTCTCGCCGCCGGGCGGGGTGGTGACCGAACCACCGGAGTCGTTGGCGCACTCGTTGCCCAGGGCGGCGTTGCCGAGGCCGCCGATGGTGACGCTGTTGCCGCAGGCGTTCACCGGCGCCTGGACCGGTGCCTGCACGGTGTTGCCGGAGCCGACACCGGGTGAGTCGCCGCTGTGGCCGTTCGCCTGGGCACCGCCGCCGGACGGCTTGTGCCCGCCGCCGTGGGAGGTGTTGGCGCACTTGTTGCCCGCCGCCGGGTTGAGGACCCCGACCACATTGACGGTGTTGCCGCACACGTTGAGCGGAACGTGCACGGGAACCTGGGCGGTGTTGCCCGCCAGTACGCCGGGGGAATCCGAACTGCTCCCGCTGGCACCCGAGTCCGCGTGTGCGTAACCGCCGGTCGCGGCGAGCACGCCGGTCGCGGCCGCCACGGTGATCAGGCCCTTGCGCGTGACCTGTCGCATAGCTGTTCCCTGCCTTTTGCCTACCGGAATACGTACGGGCCCACTTGCCCGGACGCGCAATGCCCGTCGGCCCCGGAGCGCATGGCACGCACTCCGGGGCCGACGGCCTCAGCCCCTCAAGGGGTGAGGCACCACAACGTCACTTGTTGATGCAGGTGTTGCCGAAGGTGGGGTTCAGCAGCCCGATCACGGAGACCGTGTTGCCGCAGGCGTTCACCGGCACGTGCACGGGCACCTGGATAACGTTGCCCGAGACCACACCGGGGGACTTCACGGCGGCACCCTGGGCACCGGCGTCGGCAGCGGCGATGCCCGCACCAGCGAGCACGAGACCACCAGTAGCAGCCGCAGCAGCGACGACCTTCTTGATCATTATTCCTCCTTGTTGGCAATGCAGTCCCAGCCGCGGACTGCACCACCTGTAACGAGGGGGAAGTAGTGGGGCTACGAGCCTATGGTCCCTTTCACTCTTTTCAGTCAAGTACGCACGCGCTGACGATTGTTGGAGAGTCGTTTCAGCACGCAAAGCGGCCGGATTCCGCAGGGTTTCCGGCCGCAGTGCGTCGGGAGCCGTCGCCTCGGGCCCGTCGCGTCAGGAAGCGTCGATGAACCGGTCGAGCACCCGGACCCCGAACTTCAGGCCGTCCACCGGCACGCGCTCGTCGACACCGTGGAACATGCCCGCGAAGTCCAGCTCCGGCGGCAGCTTCAGCGGCGCGAAACCGAAGCCGCGGATGCCGAGGTCGTCGAACGACTTGGCGTCCGTGCCGGCCGACAGCATGTACGGCACGGCGCGGGCGATCGGGTCCTCGGCCCGCAGCGCGGTCTGCATCGCGTCGACGAGCGCGCCGTCGAACGTGGTCTCCAGGGCCTTGTCGGCATGCACGTCCTCGCGCTTGACCCGCGGGCCGAGGATCCGGTCCAGGTCGGCGAGGAACTCCTCCTCGTACCCCGGCAGGTAGCGGCCGTCGACGTGCGCGGTGGCCTGCCCGGGGATCACGTTCACCTTGTAGCCGGCGCCGAGCTGCGTCGGGTTGGCGGTGTTCTGCAGGGAGGCGCCGATGAGCTTGGCGATGCCGCCGAGCTTGGCGAGCGTCGCGTCCATGTCCTCCGGGTCGAGCTCGGTGCCGAGGGCGTCGCCGAGCTCGTCGAGGAAGTGCCGCAGTGTCTTGGTGACCCGCACCGGGAACTTGTGCCGCCCGAGGCGGCCGACCGCCTCCGACAGCTCGGTGATCGCGTTGTCCTTGTGGATCATCGAACCGTGGCCCGCGGTGCCGTCCACGGTCAGCTTCATCCAGTGCATGCCCTTCTGGGCCGTCTCGACCAGGTAGAGCCGCAGGTTCTCGTTGACGGTGAAGGAGAAGCCGCCGACCTCGCTGATCGCCTCCGTGCAGCCCTCGAAGAGGCCGGGGTGGTTGTCGACGAGGTGCCGCGCGCCGAACGTGCCGCCCGCCTCCTCGTCCGCGAGGAACGCGAGCACGATGTCGCGCGGGGGCTTGCGGCCCGTACGCATCCGCTCGCGCACGACCGCGAGGGTCATCGCGTCCATGTCCTTCATGTCGACGGCGCCCCGGCCCCACACACAGCCGTCCGCGATCTCCCCGGAGAAGGGGTGGTGCGTCCAGTCCGCGGCGTTGGCCGGCACGACGTCGGTGTGGCCGTGGATGAGGAGCGCGGGCCGCGACGGGTCCTCGCCCTCGATCCTGGCGACGGTGGAGGCCCTGCCGGGGTGGGACTCGAAGATCTTGGGTTCGAGACCGACCTCGGCGAGCTTCTCGGCGACGTACTCGGCGGCCTTGCGCTCCCCCGGGCCCGAGTGGTCGCCGTAGTTGCTCGTATCGATCTGGATCAGTTCGCGACAGAGGTCGACGACCTCGTCCTCACCGGTGACGGCCTTGCCCGTGCTGGACCCGCTCACGCTGGCTCCTCCCGCATTCGCTGCTGGTGGTCCCCTTCATCCTCTCTCTCCGGGGCTTCGCACCCAAGGCCGGGCGGGTGTCGTCATCAGCCGTTCACAGCTGATCACGGGGGTGATCGAGTACCCCGGGAAGCCTGGTAATGTTCTCTGTGTCGCCGCGGGGAACACACCGCCGCGACAGACACCTGGTCCGGGTGGCGGAATGGCAGACGCGCTAGCTTGAGGTGCTAGTGCCCTTTATCGGGCGTGGGGGTTCAAGTCCCCCCTCGGACACCAGCTAAGACCCCAGTTCACCTGGGGTTTTTTGCTTTTCTGGGCAGTGGCGTGCCCAACGGTCCAGAATCTTCCCAGGTCAGACCAGGCATGACAGGCCGGAATCTGACGGAGGAGGCTGGCGGGGATGCCGTCGGTCTCTTCCGCCTCGTTCATCAGCCTGCCGATGGCCCCCGGATCACCGTCCACGTTGGATCCGAGGGTCAGCTCGGAGGGGCCGTAGTACTGCGCCCAAGGACGCCCGACTCATGTGGCGCACCGTGCGCCGATACGCGCGCATCCTGGGTGAGACCCTGCCCGAAGCTCAGGCCGTGTTCATCGAGCGAACCGCAGAGCAGACACTCAGGGTCGCGGTGCCTCGCCGACAGGATCCGCGCGCGGATCGAACTGCCCGGCAGTGTCGGCACGGTGGAGGGGCCGGGGAAGACGGGGCGTCCTGCCACCGTTTTCACTCTCCACGGTGACGATTCCCGTCACTCTGTGTCGCGGCCGGCCAACTCTCAGCGTGACCAGAACCCTGCCACGGTCGTGCAGATGGACGCCTACCGTTCGGCACCCGCGCAGGCCCCGGGGCCCGCTCCGGAACCGAAGCGTTCGGAACCGCTCGCCGCCAGCCCGTTCCGCGCGTTGCTGTGAACCGATCGAACAAACCGAAGAACGCCCTTGCCGCGAATGGCAAGGGCGTTCGTTTGTTGGTCAGCGTCGCAGACTCTCAGCCATCCTTGGGCGGAACGATAAAACCTCGCATCGGTCCTGAACCCGGTTTCCCCTCCGGGAACTTGGCGGCCACAGATGCGAGCGCATCAGCGGTCACGTCCCGGCGCGTGGCCGGGTCGGCCGTGTCGTACACGCGCCAGGGCCCTGCCGTGTTCTCCGGGTCCTCTGGTGCGACCACACCGGGGATACCCAACTGCCTCAGCACGGCGTCAACTTGCCGGGCCTGCTCAGCATTCACGCTTCCGCCTTCCGTCTGCTCGCGGCCAGCCTAGCTACCGCCATCGCCCGAGCAGTGCGAAGCGCACTTGCCCGGATTGATCGGGCCACAGCCGCCGGGCTTCGGTGTGTGGGAGCAGTTCGCCGCCACCGATACCAGGGCCTTGGCAGGGCCCGTCCACAGTTCGCTGTCCACGGCGTGCCCGGCCTGCTCGATGATCGCCACCGTGCGCGTGAGCGCGTGTTCGTCGTGCCGCTCGGCGTCAGGACGCTCGGGCCAGTGATGCACGAACCGCCCCAGACGCTCGCACAGCTTCTCGTACAGGTTCGTATGCAGGATCAGCGCGTGCCATCCCTCGTCCACCACGTTGGAGGGCGTGATCCTGACGGTCGGGAACTGCGCGGCGGTGTCCATGAACTTGAGCGCTTCCACCACGATCCGCTCGGCCGTAGCCTCCTCCATGCCGGGGTTGTTGTCGATGACGGTTGCGACGACACCCCCGAACGCGGCAGGGGTGAGTAATGCGCGTACATCGTGCATGTGCGTTCCTCCCTGTTGTGGCACTTCACAACCCGCCCCGGTAGCTCGACTCGCCGAAGTTTCCGCTACCGGGGCGGGATGGGCCGGTAGTCCGTCACGGGGACGACGGACGCACCGGAGCCTTCTCAACCCGTTGCACGGAATCTGGCGAGACCAGCCACTCAGCGCCGCCGGACTCCGGCCGCAGAAACGTCGTCGGGCGCTTCCGGCGCTCCTGCGGCAGGTCGGCGGGCTCCTCGAAGTCCGGGATCACATCACGCAGCACTCCGACCCTGCCCCACGCATCCGTGACGAGGGCCCCGATGTCTCGGGCCGTGACCATCAGTGGCCCTCCGGATGCCGCCGCAGGAATGAGGACGCCGCGAACTGCCTAGCCTCTTCTGTCGATTTCGTCCCGCTCGCCATTCCGATTACCTCCCCGCGATCCGTGGGACTCGATAATCCCCCGGACCGGAGCGGGTATCCCACTGTATTGGCGTAGCGGGGTAGACGATCACGCGCGGCAGTCTGCGGCCCACTGTCCGAGCAAGGCTCTGACTTCCTCGCCGAACAATGCGTGACGCTCGTACGTGCGGAAAACTTCGAGGTGTTCCGCGATATCCCTGGCGTCCTGGAAGACGATTCGTCCGGTGAATGTCTCGACAGTTGCCAGCCGTTGGTCGTAGACGGTGAATGTGTTCATTGGTCCGCGACCCACAACTGTCCCCGTGGGGATGACCCCGATACGCACGTTGGGCAGGTGGGAGATTGAGGCGAGCCGATCCATCTGAACGGCCATCGCCGCAGGCGGGACCATGGCCCACCTCACGGCTTGTTCTGTCAGCAGGAAGGTGAAGTGCTTCGTGCTGTCGTAGAGGACCGCCTGCCGTTCCAGCTTCCTCGCGACCGTCTTGGTGGTATCCACTGGGGAGTTACTGAGGCTGGCCCTGATGTATTCGGGTGTGGCCAGGAGCCCCGTCACCATGGCAGGCAGGAAGTATCGAAGCGCCGAGGCTTCGCCTTCGAGGCTGGCCAGCTCGGCTTGTCGCTTCTCCAGGCCTCTTCGCCAAGATGCCCGCTTACCCTGCCACTCCGTATTGGCGAGCCGCGCCAGGGCGGCAACTTCGGCCAGGAGTTCCGGGGGTGCGTCGAGGGCTCGAAGAATCAACTCAACATCGACAAGGCCGGGGGTGACTCGTCCGGTCTCGATGTTGCTCAGCTTGGTCTGAGAAATATTGCAGCGATGAGCGAGCCAGACTTGGGTGCGCCTGGCTCGCTTTCGCATGCTGCGGAGCGCCTCTGCCAGGTCAGCCTTTGACTGGCCTAGCTGGTCAGGGTCAAGCGTCAAGACCCTTCACGTACTCCTCGAAAGGTACTGCGTACTCCAGGGCGACCCGCTTCCACTCCCGATAAGACCCCGGATCACCTTCGTACGCTTCGCGATTGATCTGAGTTCCGTCCGGGCGAAAATTCAGGTGGGCGATGCGGGACTCGTCGAACATCCACCAGTCGCACCCGGAGAGCGGCAGGCCGTATTCCTCCCGCGTCACATCCAGTACGCGGATGTCCTCTCCGGCCGCGATGTTGCCGGGGATGCCCCAAGCGAATTGATAACGCTGGTAGTCGGTGAGCGGTTGACGCACGATGCGGACACGTCCGATGCGCTTGCCGGATTCGACGTACCCGCGTACTCGCTTGTGCCAGCGGGCATTGTGGCCGGTGGGCTTGTCCTCGCCGCGCAGGAAGCGGGCTACGTTCTCCTGCTCCTTCGGCATGGTGTACGTAGGCTGCGCCTCGAATCGCCACGCTTCGCGCTCGAAGGCGTCGAAGAACCGGCGCCAGTCGTCACCATCCAAGAGCACGGACAGCCTCCCTCAGAATGTGCTCGGGGATCTCCACCAGTCCCTCGCCCGAAGGCGGAGTGAACGCGTCGGACACGTCGCCCTGGACGACGATCGAACCGCTCTTGGTCCGGTAGACGTTCGGGCAATCGTCGTCGTCACAGTTGGTTCCGCCGGCGTTGCCGGTGAGGCGGGTCAGTTCCTCACGCGCCATGGTTCCCCTCCTCGGGCTCAGGGGCGTTCCCTGCCGCCATGAGGACGGTAGGCCGGGTCCGCGTACCAGGTCTACGGCACTTCGCCGATATTCGCGTTGCCGGGTAGACGATCTTGAGAACCCCTGCCGGGTATGGGGCGAGTGAGGGTTGGCCAGGTGACCGACCCAGTCCGTCAAGTACGGACACTCAGGGGCAAGTTTTCTCAGGTCAGCCAACCAATGAGCCAGTGCCCGAGTGGAGAGTTCAAGTCCCCCTCGGACACCGGCAGAGGCCCCAGTCGAGGGACTGGGGCCTCTCACGTGTGGGACACGCCCCGGCCCGCCCCGGGGGCGGGCCGGTCACTCCTCGAAGCGATACCCCATCCCCGGTTCCGTGATCAGGTACCGCGGGCGCGAGGGGTCCGCCTCGAGTTTGCGTCTCAGCTGGGCCATGTAGACCCGCAGGTAGTTCGTCTTCGTGCCGTGGGACGGGCCCCAGACGTCGAGCAGCAGCCGGTGCTGGGTGATGAGGCGGCCCGGGTGGCGGATGAGGATCTCCAGGAGTTGCCACTCCGTGGGGGTCAGGCGTACGTCGTGGCCACCGCGCCGGACCTTCTTGGCGATCAGGTCGACGGTGAAGTCGTCGGTGGTGACCACGGCGGTCTCCTCGGCCGCGGGGACGGGTTCGGTGCGGCGGACCGCGGCGCGCAGCCGGGCCAGGAGTTCGTCCATGCCGAAGGGCTTGGTGATGTAGTCGTCGGCGCCGGCGTCGAGCGCCACGACCTTCTCCGCGGAGGCCCGCCGTGCGGTGAGGACCAGGACCGGGGCGCGCGTACGGCCGCGCAGGTCCCTCAGCACGTCGATGCCGTCCATGTCGGGCAGGCCCAGGTCCAGGATGACGACGTCCGGCTGCCGGGCGGCGGCCAGGCGCAGCGCGGTGGCTCCGTCGGGGGCCGCGTCCACTCCGTACTTGCGTGCCCGGAGGTTGATCACCAGGGCCCGTACGAGCTGCGTGTCGTCCTCCACCACCAGCACCCGGGTCATCCGTGTGCCGCCTTCTTCCTTGTCGGTGTCGGCAGGTGTGCCGGGGTGTGTGCCGGGGTGTGTGCCGTGGGCGTGGGAGCCGGCGGGGCCGGGGCGTTGCCCGGGGCGCCGGCTCCCACGGCTGGGGGATAAGGCCATCAGCCCTTCTCGGTGAGTTCCTTCAGGGCGATGTTGAGCTGGAGGACGTTGACGCGCGGCTCGCCCATGAAGCCGAGGATCCGTCCGTCGGTGTGGTCGTCGACCAGCTTCTGGATCCGCGCGACGCTCAGGTGGTTCCTGTCCGCGACGCGGTGCACCTGGAGGTCGGCGTACTCCGGGGAGATGTGCGGGTCGAGGCCGGAACCGGAGGAGGTGACCGCCTCGGCGGGCACGTCCGAGGGGGCGACCTTGTGGCCGGGCGTGGAGTTGTCCTTGATGACGGCCGCCTTGGTGTCCTTCACCTGCTGGATCAGGTCCTTGTTGTCGCCCGAGAGGTTGGTGGCGCCGGAGAGGATCAGCTTGTACCGGGTGTTGACGCTGTTCTCGCCGAGTCCGTTGGAGGGGCGCGGCTGGAACCACTTGAGGTCCGGCGCGGCCGTCTCCTGGCCCTTCTTCAGCGGCAGGTCGTAGCGCTGGCCGATGAGTTCGGAGCCGACGGTCCTGCCGTCCGCCGTCACCTCGGATCCGTTGGCCTTGTCGTGGAAGAGGGCCTGGGCGACGCCGGTCACCGCGAGCGGGTAGAGGACGCCGCAGACCACGGTCAGGACGAGCAGGGCACGCAGGCCCGCGCCCATCAACCGGGCGGAGTTTCCTACGGAGTTGTTCATGGCGCTCAACCGATTCCGGGGATGAGGGAGAGGAGCAGGTCGATGATCTTGATGCCGATGAAGGGGGCGACGAGCCCGCCGAGGCCGTAGATGCCGAGGTTGCGCCGCAGCATCCGGTCCGCGCTCATCGGCCGGTAGCGCACGCCCTTCAGGGCGAGCGGCACGAGGGCGATGATGATCAGCGCGTTGAAGATGACCGCGGAGAGGATCGCGGACTCCGGCGAGGCCAGGCCCATGATGTTGAGCTTGTCCAGGCTCGGGTACGCCACGGCGAACATGGCCGGGATGATCGCGAAGTACTTCGCGACGTCGTTGGCGATCGAGAAGGTCGTCAGCGCGCCCCGGGTGATGAGGAGTTGCTTGCCGATCTCGACGATCTCGATGAGCTTGGTCGGGTTGGAGTCGAGGTCGACCATGTTGCCGGCCTCCTTGGCGGCCGACGTGCCCGTGTTCATCGCGACACCGACGTCGGCCTGCGCGAGGGCGGGCGCGTCGTTGGTGCCGTCGCCCGTCATCGCGACCAGCTTGCCGCCGGCCTGCTCGCGTTTGATCAGCGCCATCTTGTCCTCGGGCGTGGCCTCGGCGAGGAAGTCGTCCACGCCCGCCTCGTCCGCGATGGCCTTGGCGGTCAGCGGGTTGTCGCCCGTGATCATGACGGTCTTGATGCCCATGCGGCGCAGCTCGTCGAACCGCTCGCGCATGCCCTCCTTGACGACGTCCTTGAGGTGGATCACCCCGAGGACCCGAGCGCCTCCGGCGTCCTCCAGGGCGACGAGCAGCGGTGTGCCGCCGGCCTGGGAGATCCGGTCGTTGAGGCGCTGCGCGTCCTCGGCGACCTCGCCGCCACGCTCCTTGACCCAGGCGATGACGGAACCGGTCGCGCCCTTGCGGACCTTGCGTCCGTCGACGTCCACGCCCGACATGCGGGTCTGGGCGGTGAACGGCACCCAGTCGGCGCCGGTCAGCTCGCCCTGGTGGCGTTCGCGCAGGCCGTACTTCTCCTTGGCGAGTACGACGATGGAGCGGCCCTCGGGCGTCTCGTCGGCCAGTGAGGAGAGCTGGGCGGCGTCGGCGAGCGCGGCCTCGGTGGTGCCCCGCACCGGCACGAACTCGGCGGCCTGGCGGTTGCCGAGGGTGATGGTGCCCGTCTTGTCCAGGAGCAGTGTCGAGACGTCGCCGGCGGCTTCGACGGCGCGTCCTGACATGGCCAGGACGTTGCGCTGGACCAGGCGGTCCATGCCCGCGATGCCGATGGCGGAGAGCAGGGCGCCGATGGTCGTCGGGATCAGGCAGACGAGCAGTGCGGTCAGGACGATCATCGAGGTCTGGTCGTCGGCCCCGGCGTAGATCGCGAAGGGCTTCAGCGTGACGACGGCGAGCAGGAAGACGATGGTGAGGGACGCGAGGAGGATGTTCAGCGCGATCTCGTTGGGCGTCTTCTGCCGGGCGGCGCCCTCGACCAGGTTGATCATGCGGTCGATGAACGTCTCGCCGGGCTTCGTCGTGATCTTGATGACGACGCGGTCGGAGAGGACCTTCGTACCGCCGGTGACGGCCGAGCGGTCGCCGCCGGACTCCCGGATGACGGGGGCCGATTCGCCGGTGATCGCGGACTCGTCGACGGAGGCCACGCCCTCGACGACGTCTCCGTCGCCGGGGATGATGTCGCCGGCCTCGCAGACGACCAGGTCGCCGATGCGCAGGCCGGTGCCGGGCACCGGCTCCTCGGTGCCGCCGGTCAGGCGGCGGGCGACGGTGTCGGTCTTGGCCTTGCGCAGGGTGTCCGCCTGCGCCTTGCCGCGGCCCTCGGCCACGGCCTCGGCGAGGTTGGCGAAGAGCGTGGTCAGCCAGAGCCAGGCGGTGATCGCCCAGCCGAACCAGTCGCCCGGGTCCTTGACCGCGAGCACGGTGGTGACCACCGAGCCGGCCAGGACGACGAACATGACCGGCGACTTGACCATGACGCGCGGGTTCAGTTTGCGGAAGGCGTCCGGCAGGGACTTCAGGAGCTGGGCGGGGTCGAAGAGACCCGCGCCGACCTTGCCGTCGTCGGCGGACTTGTGGCCGGTGGGGACGTCCTGGTGGGGGGCGCGCTCCGCGGTCGCGACCGCTGCCCCGCCCCGGTCGTCCCGTTCGTGCTGCGTGGTGTGAGTGCTCATGACGCCAGCCCCTCGGCAAGCGGTCCCAGCGCGAGCGCGGGGAAATAGGTGAGACCGGTGATGATCATGATGGTGCCGACCAGCAACCCGGTGAACAGCGGCTTCTCGGTACGCAGGGTGCCCGCGGTCGCCGGGATCGGCTTCTGTTCGGCCAGCGACCCGGCGAGCGCGAGGACGAAGACCATCGGCAGGAAGCGGCCGAGCAGCATGGCGAGACCGATGGTGCTGTTGAACCACTGCGTGTCGGCGTTGAGCCCTGCGAAGGCCGAACCGTTGTTGTTGGCCCCGGACGTGTAGGCGTACAGGATCTCGGAGAAGCCGTGCGCGCCGGAGTTCGTCATCGAGTCGCCCGGTGTGGGCAGGGCCATCGCGACGGCGGTGAAGCCGAGGACGAGGGCCGGGGTGATGAGGATGTAGCAGGCCGCGAGCTTGATCTCGCGGGTGCCGATCTTCTTGCCCAGGTACTCCGGCGTACGCCCGACCATGAGACCGGCGATGAACACCGCGATGATCGCCATGATCAGCATTCCGTAGAGGCCGGAGCCGACGCCGCCGGGGGCGATCTCACCGAGCTGCATGCCCAGCATGTCGATGCCGCCGCCGAAGCCGGTGTTGGAGGAGTGGAAGGAGTTGACCGCGCCGGTCGAGGTCAGCGTGGTGGCGACCGAGAAGATCGCCGAACCGCCGATCCCGAAGCGGGTCTCCTTGCCCTCCATCGCCCCGCCGGCCAGGTCGAACGCCGGGCCGCCGTGGTGGAACTCGGTCCACATCATCAGCGCGGTGAAGCCGAGCCAGATCGTCGCCATCGTGGCGAGGATCGCGTAGCCCTGGCGGACCGAGCCGACCATCGTGCCGAAGGTCCGCGTCAGCGCGAAGGGGATCACCAGGATCAGGAAGATCTCGAAGAGGTTCGAGAAGGCGTTGGGGTTCTCGAAGGGGTGGGCGGAGTTGGCGTTGAAGTAGCCGCCGCCGTTGGTGCCCAGCTCCTTGATGACCTCCTGGGAGGCGACCGCGCCGCCGTTCCACTGCTGCTCGCCGCCGGTGAACTGGCCGACCTCGTGGATCCCCGCGAAGTTCTGGATGGCTCCGCAGGCGACCAGGACGATCGCGCCGACGACGGCGATCGGGATCAGGATGCGGACGGTGCCGCGCACCAGGTCGGACCAGAAGTTGCCGAGTTCACCGGTGCGGGAGCGGGCGAAGCCGCGGACGAGAGCCACCGCCACGGCGATCCCCACGGCCGCCGAGACGAAGTTCTGCACGGCGAGGCCGCCGGTCTGCACGACGTGGCCCATGGCCTGTTCGCCGTAGTACGACTGCCAGTTGGTGTTCGCCACGAAGGACGCGGCGGTGTTGAACGCCTGGTCCGGGTCGATGGCCTTGAAGCCGAGCGAGCCGGGCAGCGAGCCCTGCAGGCGCTGCAGCAGGTAGAGGAAGAGGACACCGGCCGCGGAGAAGGCGAGGACGCCGCGCAGGTAGGCGGGCCAGCGCATCTCCGTGTCGGGGTCGGCACCGATGGCCTTGTAGATCCACTTCTCGACGCGAAGGTGCTTCTTCGAGCCGTAGACCCGGGTCATGTGGTCACCGAGCGGGCGGTATGCCAGAGCGAGCGCCGCTACGAGAGCGAGCAGCTGGAGCACACCGGCAAGGACGGGGCTCATATCCGTACTCAGAACCTCTCCGGGAAGACGAGGGCGAGGACGAGATAGCCCAGCAGGGCGACGGCCACGACGAGGCCGGCGATGTTCTCGGCGGTCACAGCTTGGTCACCCCCTTGGCGACGAGTGCCACCAGCGCGAAGACCGCGATCGTGGTGACGACGAAGGCCACGTCGGCCATCGTGAGCTCCTGAAGGAAGAAGTGGATGCGTGAATCACGTGCTCGGACGATTAGAGGAAACCGCCGTTTCGGCCGCCCGCGACCTGCGTTGACGCCCTCCATACGCCGCTTTCGGCCGTCTTGACGGCTCTCTTACGGTGCGCGGCGAGCTGCCCGGCAGGTCGGCTTCGGCGTCAGCCCCGGCCGGCCGGAATCCGCAGGCGCAGCCGGCAGATCACGGCGTCGGTGTCGCGCCGCACGGCGTGCGCGAGGACCGCGCCCCGCTGGTTGTGCAGGATCCGCTGCCAGGCGTGGGCGGGCTCCACCTCGGGGATCAGGACGGTGACGCGGGTACCGGGTGCGGCGGCCGCGACGGCGCGTACGTACGCGGCCACGGGGCGGCCCACGGCGCGCCGGGCGGAGGGCAGGCGGACCAGGTCCACGCCCGGGTTCCACAGGGCCCAGTCCCGCTCCAGGGCCTCGGCCTGCGCGCGGTCCTCGGCGTCGGCGTGGCAGACGGTCACGGCGCGGACCTCGTCGCCGAGGGAGACGGCTGCCGTCAGGGCCTCGCTGGTCAGGCGGGACAGGGAGGAGACGGGGACGATCACCAGGGAGCGGTCGCGGTGCGGGCAGTCGGGGACGCGGCCGAGGCCGAGACGTGCGCCGATCGCCGCGTAGGCGCGGTGGACCGCTTCGAACGCGGCGACGAGGACGGGCAGCGCGACCACGATCAGCCAGGCGCCGTCGTGGAACTTGGTGGCCGTCACGACGACCGCGCAGACCCCGGTGAGGACGGCGCCCAGGCCGTTGAGGACGGCCTTGCCGCGCCATCGCGGGCCGCGCTCGCGGCGCCAGTGGACGACCATGCCGCTCTGCGCGACGGTGAAGCCGACGAAGACGCCGATCGCGAAGAGCGGGACGAGGGTGTTGGTGTCGCCGCCGGAGAGGACGAGGAGCGCCGCGGAGACGCCGGCGAGGGTGAGGACGCCGTAGCGGTGGACCTGGCGGTCGGCCTTCAGGGCGAAGACGTGCGGCAGGTAGTTGTCGCGGGCGAGCAGCTTGAGGAGCACGGGCAGGCCGCCGAAGGAGGTGTTCGCGGAGAGGGCGAGCAGGATCATCGTGGCGAACTGGATGACGTAGAACGCCCCGTTGTGGCCGAGGGAGGCATCCGCGAGCTGGGCGAGGACGGTGACGCCCTCGACCGGCTGGAGGTGGAAGCGGGAGATCAGCACGGCGAGGCCGACCAGCATGACTCCCAGCACGGCGCCGAGGGCGATCTCGGCGTGCTGGGCGCGTTTGGCGCGCGGGGCGCGGAAGGACGGCACGGCGTTGGCGATGGCCTCGACGCCGGTGAGCGCGGAGCAGCCCGCGGCGAAGGCCTTCAACAGAAGCAGGGCGCCGACGGTGGTGGCGTTGTCCGCGACGACGGAGGCGTGGCCCTCGGCGGCCTCGGTGCTGAGGGGACCGGAGCGGAAGAGGCCGACGGTGATCAGGGTGAGCATCGAGAGGACGAAGACCGCGGTCGGGGCGAGGAAGGCCTTCGCGGAGTCGGCGATGCCGCGCAGGTTGACGGCGGTGACCAGGACGAGGACGGCCAGGCAGATCCAGAGCCGGTCGCCGTACAGGCCGGGGAAGGCCGAGGTGAGGGCGGCGACGCCGGCGGTCACGGCGACCGCGACGTTCAGGACGTAGTCCAGGACGAGGGAGGCGGCGGCGACCAGACTGGCGCGCCGGCCGAGGTGGGTCCTGGCCACGGCGTAGGAGCCGCCGCCGTCGGGGAAGGCCGCGATGACCTGGCGGTAGGAGGCGACGAGGACGGCGAGCAGGGCGGCTATCGCGAGGGTGACGGGCAGGGTGAAGCCGAGACCGTGGCCGCCGGCGGCGGCCAGCACGAGCACGATCGCCTCGGGGCCGTAGGCGACGGAGGCCATCGCGTCCAGGGAGAGCGCCGCGAGCCCCGTGACGGCGGTGAGCCGGTGGCGTTCACCGCCGTCGGGGGTGTCGGGCGGTTCCTCGTCGCGGGGTGCGGTTCCCGGCTCGGTGGTCAGGACGGACATGCGCGTACTCCTTCGGGGCCCGGGGCGGGGGCCCGGGTTCGAGGGCCCGGGTTCTAGGGGCCGGGGCCGGGCGGACGACAGGGCGCCCCGGTGCTCCGGGGCGGCGGACCCGTTCGTGGGCGGGTGCGCCCAGGTTCTGTCCGGTGCGGTGCGGCCGAGGGCTTCCCTTGCGCGTTCTTCGCGCGAAACGGCCCGGTCTTCACGGACTTCTGACGCCCCGGGGTGACGATGTGCGGATGACCGCGAAGTCCCCCCACCGCCTGCGTGCCTGGCTCCTCGACGGACTGACCGAGCGGACGGCGCGGCACCAGGGGCCGCACGGCACCCCGCCCGCCGAGCACGAGGGCCACCGGTGGTGGCGCGTGATGTGCCTGACCGGCGTCGACTACTTCTCCACGCTCGGCTATCAGCCGGGCATCGCGGCGCTGGCGGCCGGGCTGCTCTCGCCGCTCGCCACCCTCGTCCTGATCGCCCTGACGCTGCTCGGGGCGCTGCCCGTCTACCGGCGGGTGGCCAAGGAGTCCCCGCACGGCGAGGGCTCCATCCACATGCTGGAGCGGCTGCTGCCCTGGTGGTCGGGGAAGGTCTTCGTCCTGGTGCTGCTCGGCTTCGCCGCCACGGACTTCATCATCACCATCACCCTGTCGGCGGCCGACGCCGCCGCGCACGTCGTGGAGAACCCGTTCGCCCCGCACTGGCTGGACGGCGAGAACGTCCCGATCACCCTCGTCCTGGTCGCCGCGCTCGGCGCGGTCTTCCTCAAGGGCTTCCGCGAGGCGATCGGGGTCGCGGTGACGCTCGTCGGCGTCTTCCTGACGCTGAACCTCGTCGTCCTGGTGACCGCGGCCTGGCTGGTGCTCACCGAGCCCGTGCACGTCGAGGACTGGTGGAGCGCGATGACGGCCGAGCACTCCTCGCCGTTCGTGATGATCGGCGTGGCGCTGCTGGTCTTCCCGAAGCTGGCGCTCGGCATGTCCGGCTTCGAGACCGGGGTCGCGGTGATGCCGCAGGTGCGGGGCGATGTCACGGACACGTACGAGAAGCCGGCCGGGCGCATCCGTGACACCCGCAAGCTGCTGACCACGGCGGCCGTGATCATGAGCTGTTTCCTGCTGCTCTCCAGCCTGGCGACGACGATCCTCATCCCGCAGGACGACTTCAAGAAGGGTGGCCCGGCCAACGGGCGGGCCCTCGCCCACCTGGCGCACGAGCGCCTCGGCGAGGTGTTCGGCACGGTCTACGACGTCTCCACCATCGCGATCCTGTGGTTCGCCGGCGCCTCGGCGCTCGCCGGGCTGCTCAACATCGTGCCGCGCTATCTGCCGCGTTACGGCATGGCGCCCGAGTGGACGCGGGCGGTGCGGCCGCTGGTCCTCGTCTTCATGGCGGTCGCGGTCGGCATCACCCTCTGGTTCAACGCCGACGTCGACGCGCAGAGCGGCGCGTACGCCACCGGCGTCCTCGTCCTGATGCTCTCCGCCTCCTTCGCCTCGACCGTGGCGGTGCACCAACGGGGGCACCGCGGGGCGGCCGTCGGCTTCGGGCTGATCACCGCGGTGTTCGCGTACACACTGGTGACGAACGTGGTGGAACGGCCCGACGGCATCAAGATCGCGGCTCTGTTCATCCTCGCGATCGTGCTCACCTCCTTCGCCTCGCGCGTGCACCGCGCCTTCGAACTGCGCTCGGCGGGCGTGGAGTTCGACGAGGAGGCGGGCCGCATCATCGACGCGGCCGCCGCGGCGGGCCCGGTGCGGATCATCGCGAACGAGCCGCAGGAGCACAGCACCGCCGAGTACCGGGCCAAGGAGTACAGCCAGCGCGAGCACACCCACATCCCCGGCGGCAAGCCGGTGCTGTTCCTGGAGGTCTTCGTGCGCAACTCATCCGACTTCACCGCCGAGTTGAGGGTCCAAGGCGACGAGAAGCACGGTGCGCGCAGGCTGCGCGTGGCGGGGCCCGGGGTACCGAACACCATCGCGGCGGTCCTCATGAGCATCCGTGACCGCACGGGGCAGGTCCCCCACATCTACTTCAACTGGACCGAGGGCGATCCGCTCGGCCACCTCCTGCGCTTCCTGGTCTTCGGCGACGGCGAGGTCGCGCCGGTGACCCGCGAGGTGCTGCGGCGCGCGGAGTCGGACCCGGCGCGCAGGCCCTGGGTGCACGTGGGCTGAGCGCGCGCCCGCTCCCCCGGGCTGTTCGCGCGGCTCGGCCAGGCGGACCAGGGCGTCGCGCGCCGACGCGCGCTGCGCGTCGGCGAGCCGGAGGCCCGCGGCGCGGGTCAGCAGCCCCTCGGCGAGGCCGTCGTCGCCGAGGCGCCGGGCAGGTCCTCCTCGGAGTCGGCGAACAGGTCGGCCATGTGCAGGGCCTTCGCGAAGATCCGCGCGGGCACGGGACGGTGGGACTGGTCCTCGCCGGCCCGCTGCCCGACGCGGATGCTGTTGCCGCCGGGGTCGGTCATCGGGAACTGCCGCATGCCGTACGACATGTCCTCGATCGGTCCGATGCGGGGCAGGCCGCGGGTGGGGATCCTGCCGTGCGCCGCCTTCAGCCCGGCGCGGAAGGCGGTGTGCAGCGTCGCCACGTCGTCCGTGACGACGCAGCAGCCGGAGGACGACTGCTGGGGGTCGTACTCCTTCATGCCGAAGAACTGCAGCTCTGTGCTGCCGCGTTCGACGACGGCGTACGGGTACGGGCTCCACTGGAAGAAGGTCGTCTCGAAGCCCAGCACGGTGGAGAAGTCGACCACCGGCCGGATGGCCATGCACGGGAGGAGCGGGATCATTCTCCCGGCCATGCGACCCGGTCCAGTCAAACTTGCACAGGGAGCGTCAGGGCGTGCCCCGTCGTCACGTCCACGTGGTCCGGGATCTCGTCGTGACGGTCGCCGACCGTCGGCGTCCCGGTGGGCTCGAAGAGGAGGATGCGGGCTCCTCGCGGCGCGCAGGGCCGGTGCTCGGTGCCGCGCGGGACCGTGAAGACCGAGCCCTGCGCGAGCGTGACCCTGCGCTCCCCCGCCGGCTCGCGCAGGTCGATGTGCAGCTCGCCGCCGAGCACCAGGAAGAACTCGTCGGTGTCGTCGTGGACGTGCCAGACGTGTTCGCCCTCGACCTTGGCGACGCGTACGTCGTAGTCGTTGACGGAGGTGACGATGCGGGGGCTCCACAGGGCGTCGAAGGAGGCGAGGGCGCGGTCGAGGGAGACGGGTTCGTTGGGCATGGTGCGATCCTCCGCCGCGCACGGGAGCCTGCGTGAGTGCTAGAAATCGCACATGGCGCAAGAATCCTCTCACCCGGCCCCGGCCCCGGCCCCCGCCCCGGAGCCCGTCCCGGCAGCCACGCCGGGCCTCACGCCCCGGCCGCACCGCGTCGTCGTCATCGTCGACGAGAACTCCAATCCCTTCGAACTCGGCTGCGCGACCGAGGTGTTCGGACTGCGCAGGCCCGAACTGGGCCGGGAGCTGTACGACTTCGCGCTCTGCTCGCCGGAGCCCGGCACCCTGATGCGGGACGGCTTCTTCACACTCACCGGAGTGGCCGGGCTCGAAGCGGCCGACACCGCGGACACGGTGATCGTGCCCAACCGGCCGGACACCGACGTACCGCGGCGGCCCGCCGTCCTGGCCGCCGTCCGGCGGGCGCACGCGCGCGGCGCCCGCCTGGTGGGTTTCTGCAGCGGGGCGTTCACGCTCGCCGAGGCGGGGGTGCTCGACGGGCGCCGGGCCACCGCGCACTGGCAGTGGGCCGACTCCTTCAGGGAGCGGTTTCCGGCCGTGCGTCTCGAAGCGGACGTGCTCTTCGTGGACGACGGCGACATCCTCACCGCGGCGGGCAGTTCGGCCGCCCTGGACCTGGGCCTGCACATCGTGCGCCGCGACCACGGCGCCGAGGTCGCGGCCTCCGTGAGCAGGCGGCTCGTGTTCGCCGCCCACCGGGACGGCGGGCAGCGGCAGTTCGTGGAGCGGCCCGTGCCCGACGTGCCCGATGTCTCCCTCGCCCCGCTCCTCGCCTGGGCCCAGGAGCGGCTCGGCGAACCCGCGACACCGTCACCGGCCCCGCCCGTGCCCCTCACCGTGGCCTCGCTCGCGGCCCGCGCCGGGGTCAGCCCCGCGACCCTGCACCGCCGATTCCGCGCCCAGCTCGGCACCACCCCGCTGGCCTGGCTCACCGGCGAGCGCGTGACGCTGGCCTGCCGACTCATCGAGCGCGGCGAGGAGCGCCTCGACGTGGTCGCGCGCCGCAGCGGCCTCGGCACGGCGGCCAACCTGCGGGCCCGGCTGCGCCGCGAGACGGGGCTCAGCCCGTCCGACTACCGGCGCAGGTTCGGCCCCACCGCACCCGCGGCGGCTGGCCGGATCCCGGCTGCCGCCGCGGCCCGCACCCCGTGAAGACTGGCCTCCCCCACGCACCGGGCGCCGCCGCCCACCGCGCGCCCTCGCCACCGAGCAGAGGCGGACCGCCATGCCCAACGGAGCGCAGATCCTGATCAACGGCCTCGTGGACGGGGGCGTCCGCGCGTGCTTCGCCAACCCCGGCACCTCCGAGATGCACTTCGTGGCCGCCCTGGACCGGACGCCTGACCTGCGGCCCGTGCTGTGCCTGTTCGAAGGCGTGGCGACCGGCGCCGCCGACGGGTACGGGCGGATGACCGGACACCCCGCGTGCACCCTGCTCCACCTCGGTCCCGGACTGGCGGGCGGCCTGCCCAACCTGCACAACGCGCGGCGCGCGGCGACGCCCGTCGTCAACGTCGTCGGCGACCACGCCCTGGACCACAAGCGCCTCGACGCGCCCCTGGAGTCCGACATCGGGGCGCTCGCCCGCACCGTGTCGGCCTGGACCCGGCGTACGTACTGCGCCGCCGACATCGCCGGCGACGTCGCGGCCGCCGTCACCGCCGCGTGCGGGCCGCCCGGGGCCGTCTCCACGCTGATCGTGCCCGCCGACGTGTCCTGGACGCGGACGGACCGCCCCGCCGCCGCGGCACGCCCCGCCCCGCCGCGGCGCGGCCTGGTCTCCGTGGACGCCGTGACGAGTGCCGCGGGCGCGCTGCGGTCCGGCGAGGGCGTCGCCCTGCTGCTCGGCGGCGAGGCCGTACGCGGTGCCGGGCTCGCCGCGGCGGGGCGGATCGCCGCGGCGACGGGGGCGACGCTGCTGTGCGAGACCTTTCCCGCGCGCCTGGAGCGGGGCGCGGGGCGTCCCGCCGTCGAGCGCCTCGGCTACCTCGCGGCGGGCGCGCGGCGGCAACTGGCGGGCGTACGGCACCTGGTGCTCGCCGGAGCCGCGTCGCCGGTGGCCTTCTTCGCGTATCCGGAGCAGCGGGGCGTGCTGGTGCCCGAGGGCTGCGCGGTGCACGCCCTCGCGGCCGGCGCGGAGGACGTGACGGCGGCGCTCGAAGGGCTTGCCGAGGTGGTCGGGTCCGGCGCGGGGGTCACGCGGTCCGGCATGTCCGGCCTGTCCCCCCTGTCCGCGCCTGCCGGGCGGGAAGCGTGGGCCCGGCCCCCGCTGCCGACCGGTGACCTGACCGCCGAGTCGGCGGCCGCCGTGATCGGGGCGCTGCTGCCCGAGGACGCCGTCGTGGTCGACGAGGCCAACACCTCGGGCCTGTGGCTGCCCGGCGCGACCGCGGGCGCGCCACCGCACGACTGGCTGACGCTGACCGGCGGAGCGATGGGGCAGGGGCTGCCGCTCGCGGTGGGGGCGGGGGTGGCCTGTCCGGACCGGCCCGTGCTGACGCTGGTCGGGGACGGGGCATCCATGTACACGCTGCAGGCGCTGTGGACGCAGGCGCGGGAGGGGCTCGACGTCACGACCGTCGTCTTCGCCAACCGTTCGTACGCGATCCTCAATCTGGAGCTGGGGGCGGTGGGGGCGGTCGCCGAGGGCACGCGGTCCCGTCGACTTCTCGACCTGTCCGGACCCTCGCTCGACTTCGTCGCGCTGGCGCGCGGCATGGGGGTGCCCGCGGAACGGGCCACCACGGCCGAGGAGTTCGCGGTGCTGCTGAAGCGGGGGCTCGCGGAACCGGGACCGTTTCTCGTGGACTGTGTGGTGCCGGCGCTGGGGTGAGTGCGGGGTTCCTTGGCCCGGCCCGTCACCGGCTCCGCCGAGTTCGCCCTCAGACGCCGGACGGGCCGGAACTCCTCATGTGTCCCACACGCTCTCGTGGCCGCGGTGCGCCCCCGTCAGGCCGTTCGCGAAGAACGTGTCGTAGTACTCCGTCTCCACGTGGTGGACCTGCAGCCACACCCCCGGTACGTGGATCGCGTCCGTGTGGGCGGGGAAGCGGCGGTGTGTCGTGAGGATGTACTCACAGATGTCCCGTGCGCAGTCGATCACCCGGTCCTCGTACGCGCTCGCCTCCGCCAGGTACCGCCCGCCGTATCCCTCCTTGTAGATGCGGGTGAAGACGTCCTTGTCGTCGTAGACGCCGCCGGGGCCGAACTTGGCGCGGATCACCGCGTCGACCGCCTCGCTCATCGTGCGGTGCGCGGGTGGGCACGCCGCCTCGATGAGGGGTTCGCCCGTGGGTGAGCGCAGGCCGACCGGGTGGGAGCGCAGGGCCGCGTACTTGGGAAGCGGGACGTGCCAGCGCCACACGTCCGGCAGGCGCCAGCGCGGGGTGACGAAGGTGAAGCCGAGCATCCTGCCGTAGGCGCGGGAGAACTTCGGGTCACCGAGGGCGATCTGCGGGTTGACGGAGGCGTGGATCCAGGCGCCGAGGCCCATCGCCTCGGCGGTCAGCATCAGGTTCTGCAGGAGCAGGTCCGCCTCGATCTGGGTGCGCAGCGGGCCGAGGGCGCCCAGCGGCAGCTTCAGGTCGCCGTTGAGGAAGCCGTTGCGGACCCACTTCCGCACGCCGGCGGGACGGTGGAAGTTGCGGTCGTCGACCAGGGTGGGGCGGGCGTCGTCGGGCTGGGTGAGCAGGTACATCAGGGCGTTGACGTACTGGTGGGAGAGGTCCACGACCGGGAAGAGGAGCGTGGTGCCGGGGAGGTTGGACAGGAAGCGGTTCGAGTCCAGGTAGGCGGGAAAGTCGCGCAGGCCGTCGGCGACGTCCAGGCGGTGGTCCAGGACGCGGACCTTGGCCTGCCGGGCGCGCGCCACCAGGCCGGCCGCGTCGAGGGGTTCGGACGGCGCGGGCGGCAGTCTGCGCAGGAAGTACGTGCCGGAGTCGTTGATCAGGAAGAAGTGCGTGCCCTGGGCGTTGTCGGGGCTGCCCGCGGTGCGGCCCGCCATCGTCATGTTGGGCTTGGCCATGATGGGCTTGCCGTCGCGCGGGTCGTCGAAGGGCCGGTCCGGCATGGTCAGTCCGGTACAGCCGGTCAGCGCGATCAGCACCGCCTCCTCCAGTTCGGTCAGGGGGCGCGGAGCGTGCGGCGAGCGGTAGCTCATCGAGCCCGCGGGGACGGCGGCGCCGCGGCTCACCCGGTGGGTGCGGCGGCGCCAGACCGTCTCCAGGAGGGGCCTGGAGAACAGGTCGTCCAGGCCCGGGTGGCCGAAGCCGCCGTCAGCCGCCGGCACGTGCGCTCCCGTCGCTCACCGGCTGCACCTGGCGCCAGGGCGCGAACGCGCTCGCGCCACGCGGCAGCAGGCCCGCGAGTTCGGGGCAGTGGCGCAGCAGGACGGAGTTCATGCCGCCCTTCTGAACCCAGTCGATGCCGAGCGGCGTGTAGATCTCGGGGCGGAAGTCGACGGTCAGGAAGCGGTCGCTCTGCAGCCGCCGGGTGGCCATCAGGATGAAGATGCGGAAGGCCGTGTCGCTGAAGCCGAAGCCGTGCGGCGGGTTCTCGGCGAACAGGCCGACGACGGTGTCGATCTCGTCGACCGAGCGGTAGACGTCCCTGAGCGCGGCGACGGTGCCGGGGTCCTGCGACAGGTCCTCGAAGCGGCGGATGCGCTGCTTGTGCAGGCCCGCGCGGAAGTCGTTGTAGCGGGGCACGCCGCGCCTGCGGGTGCGGACGAGGTCGACGACGGACAGGTCGATGATCTCCCCGTCGCGCTCGAAGTGCTGGAGGGCGTGCGGGAAGTTGTGCAGGGTGATCGCGCCCGGGTGGGCGATGCCGAAGGAGTACAGGGCGTCGGCGAGTCCCGTCTTGCGGATGGCGGCCTCGGCGGCGGCGCCCTGGATGTCGCGGAAGCCGAGGGTCTCCACACGCTGCCCGAAGTGGTGCTCGCGCATCTCGAAGTCGTCGGGGATCAGCGGGTGCATGCGGTAGACGGTGACGAAGTCCTCGGTCAGCGAGTACGGGGCGCCGTGGTGGTCCGGCAGCGTCGCGGGGATGCCCGTCAGCGAGTGGGCCTCGAAGAGCCAGAGGCCGAGCTTGTTGAGCCAACTGCTGGGCGGTCCTTCCCAGTTGGTGCGCAGGCCGATGTCGATGGCCTCGGTGGCGAGGACCGCCGGGGTCCACTCCACCGTGTGGATCTTGGCGATGAGGGCGGAGACGACGAGGCGCGCCGTGTGGTAGACGCTCTCCTCGCCCATCGAGGGGTAGGCGTGCCGCAGCGCGTCGCAGACCGCGTTGTGCTCGCGGGCGAAGAGGGTGTGCAGGGCGCTGAGGCCCAGCCACCAGCTCTCGGCGAAGCCGGTGAGGGGGATGCCGTTCTGGCCGATGGGCAGGTGGCCCTCGTCCAGGCGGAGGGTGGCGCCACCACCCGGCTCGCGCAGGAACCGTGCGGTGTGTTCGTTCTCTCCGTACACCTCGGAGCCGTCCCACCAGTGCGACGCGGTGTTGGCGAAGAGGAGCGGCGGCTGGTCCCCGGGCAGTTCGATGCCCTCGTCGTCGGCGAAGCGCATCACGTGCTCGGCGGGCCCGCCGGGCGTGTTGAACCAGGTGGTGCCGGGCGGCAGCGGAACCTCGACGGCCTTGCCGCCCGGCTTGTGGCGGCGGTGGTTGACCCAGTCGTGGACCTGGAACTGGATCCAGGCCGCGGCCAGGACGTTCAGCGAGGTGGCGGGCAGGAAGGTGTCGCGGTGCAGCAGTCGGCGGCTGACCGTGACCGGGTTCGGGACGTCGAAGAGGTCGGGCCGGTAGACCGGCTTGAGGTTGCGGCCGAAGGCGGCGCCCACGGCGCCCATGGTGGGCTTGGACAGGTCGTTGTACGTCCCGTCGAAGGAGCGGACGGTGCGCAGCTGTTCGTCGAAGGGGGCGGGTGCGGGCCCGGTCTTCGGGGGCGCCTCGGGCACGTCGGTGTCGATGAGGTTGTGGCGGCGCAGCGCCTTGCGGAGGAAGACGAGGTTGAGCAGGCCCGCGTCCACGGGCAGCTTGTGCCAGGGCACGGAGCGGTTCAGGAGCCGGAAGACGGCACCGAGGGGCGCGCCGAGCACCTTGTTGCGCAGCGGTTCGCCGGTGACGAAGCGCAGGCCTTCCCGGTACGCGGCGCCGGCCTCGTAGGCGGCCTTGCGGGCGCGGTTGAGGTTGCCGAGCGGGCGGAAGTCCTCGGTGCTGAACCAGGGGTTGAACCCGGTCGCCTCGACACGTCGGGCGGCGCCGCGCGCCTCGGCGGTGTCGAGGTCCTGGCTCGGCACGGTGAGCCGGGCGACGGGCACGGCGGGGGCGACGGACTCCAGCCACTCCACGGCGCCGTGCTCGACGGGGGTGCGGCGGCCGTCGACGTAGCGCTGCACGCACAGGTCGAAGGTGATGTCCTGGCGGGCCAGGCGGGTCTCCAGCTCCCTGCGCAGGTACTGCGGGTCGCGGCGTCCGGGGTCGGACGTGCCGGCGGCGCCGCTGATGCCGCCGACCCCGCCGACCCCGCTCACTCCGCTGTCAACAGGACGCAGCAGGTAGCGGACCGGGCCCGCCTCGCCCCACAGGATGGCGCTGCGGCTCCAGTACGTCTCGGCCGCGAGGCTGTGCACGGGGTGCCGGGTGGCGGCCCGGATGTTGCGGCGCATGCGGGCGGCCGAGGTGAGGCCGACGGCGAGCGGGAGTGTGACGAAGAGGCCGACGGCCTTGCGCAGCGTGGTCGTGGCGCCCGCCATGGCCTTGGCGAAGGCCACGAACTCGCGGGCGTCGCGGGCGTGCGAGACGGGGTGGTTGGTGGCGAGCAGGTCGTGGCTCTCCTCGGCCGAGACCGTCACGCGCACGGCGGCGCCGCGCAGGTCGGGCGCCCCGTCGGCCTGCCGGATGCCGGCGGCGTTGGAGAGCCGCAGGGTCGCCGGGTAGTCGGCGCCGGGCTGTGCGAAGCCGTGGCGAAGGTCCTCGGGGAGGTCGTCGAAGAAGCGCAGGCGGGCGTTCTGCACGCCGAGCGCCGCCTTGGCGTGCAGGGCCCGCTCCACACCCGCGGCCCGCGCCGCGCGGCGGTTCTTCTCCTGGACCTTCATCAGTTCCAGGGCCAGGCGCTCGAAGAGCCGGCGCTCCGCTTCAGGGCTGCCGCCCAGGTAGCGCTCGTAGCTCTGCTGATGCTGTCCGGTGTCGGCCATCGGGCGCCTCTTCCTTCGCACAGCTGGTTGCGGACTGCGTACGGACAGGTGGGCAGGCAGACACTATTGGCGGCGTCGGCCGGCCGCAGCGGCGGTTCCCGCCTATGTGCACGGCCCCTGAGCCGCCTCGAACTGGCGGCCGGGCCAGGGCGTTTGGGCCCGTGGGCGGCCCGCCCGCACCCTCGGCGGACGGGCGCCGGGCCTGCCGCGCACCCCGGGTGAATCCCCGCTCCCCAGCAGCCCCACGCGCGCGGGGTGCGCGATGGCCGGGTCCCGACGGGTGCGGGCGGCCGGTGCGCCGTCGAGTTGACGGTGCGCCGGGGTGGTGGTGTGCTCGCACCTCCGGTGCAGCCACCGCTCGTTGTGGGGGACGCCATGCGGGACGACTTCGCCAGGGGACCGGGCTTCGCCGAGCTGCGGCCGCTCAAGGAGCCCACCGGGGGCGGTCCCGGCCGGCCCGGCTTCCCCGTCCACGAGCACCTGGCGGACCTGCTGGCCGCGGACCGGGGCAAGCCGGACACCGAGGGCCCCGTCCCGCACACGATGGCGACCTGTGCCGCGTACGCGTACGCCGGTGCCGGGCGGGTCGGCGACCCGAGGACCGTCGCCATGATCATGTCCCGGCTCGGTCTGGAGGAGAACCGCTGCCGGCTCTTCGAGCAGCGCGTGGACGCCATGTACATCGCGTCGGCCGCGTACCTGATCCAGGACAGGGACCGGCGCGTGGTGATCCTCTGCTACCGAGGCACCCAGCCCGAGGACATCATCAGCATCCTCACCGACGCCGACGTGCACCCCGAGACGCTCTCCGTGGACCTCGCGGGCGAGCGCCACCAGGTGCACGCGGGCTTCTACCGCAACATGCGCGCCACCCGGCACCTGGTCATGCAGGCCCTGGTCAGGGCGGCGCGCGGCGAGTCGGTCGACCCCACGGAGAAGGGCGTACGGGGGGACGGCATGGAGGCGCTGTACATCACGGGGCACAGCCTCGGCGGGGCGATGGCGGCCCTGATGGGCGTCGTACTGGCCCACGAGCCGCGCTACCAGGACGTCGCCGACCGCCTGCGGGCCGTCTACACCTTCGGCCAACCGCTGCTCGGCGGGCCCGAGTTGGCGGCCGCCTGCGCGCGGGCGACCGACCACCGCGGCGAGCACGTGCTGGGCGAACGGCTGCTCCGCTACATCTTCGACCGTGACGTCGTGCCCGCGCTGCCGCCGCGGCCCGTCGGCCCCTACGCCCCCTTCGGCCGCGAGTTCCACTACCGCAGGCCGCGCGGCGTCGCGGAGGGGGCGCTCGCCCTCGCCGCGGAGACCGCGATCGACACGGTGTCGCTCCCCGGGGACCTGCTGCGCGGGCAGCTGCGGAGCATGGCGGGGCGCAGGGCGCGGGCAGCCGGGCGCTCGCTGGCCGCGCTCGCCCGGGGGCCGCGGGAGGGCGGCTGGGCCGAGGTGCGCGATCCTGGCCTGCACTATCCGCAGATGGACAGCCTGGCGGGGCTCGCCGTGGTCGCGCCGCTGGCGTTCTTCGCGGCACGCCTCGCGCTGACCCGGACGATCCCCTTCACGTACTCCTTCGAGGACCACGGCCCGGGGCACTACGTCAACGCGCTGGCTCCGCCCGGGGTGCTCAGCGAGTACGGCGACGTGCTGTGACGCACCGTCCCGCGGCGGCTCCCGCGACCGCTCGTTCTACCCGATCTATTCGGTCTACCCGATCTACTCGATCTACTCGATGAACGTGCCGTCGACGTACACCCACGCCCCGTCGACCCGTTCGAACCGGCTGCGTTCGTGCAGGGAGTCAGGGCGGCCGCCGTCGGTGTACCGGGCCCGGAACGTCACCGTGCCGGTGGTGTGGAACGCGGTGCCCTCGGACGTCGCACCGATCTCCAGGCCCACCCAGCGCAGCGCCGGGTCGAACTCCACGCGGGGCGGCCGGGTGCGCGGGTGCCAGCTGCGCAGCAGGTAGTCCTCGTCCCGCACGGCGAAGGCGCTGTAGCGGGAGCGCATCAGCTCTTCGGGGGTGCTCGCCGCGGCTTCACCCCGGTGCAGCCTGCCGCAGCACGTGTCGTACGGCTGGGGGTGCCCGCAGGGGCAGGGCGTGGCGGTGGGGCGTGCGGCGCGTCGGGACATGGCACCCATTCTCGCCGACCCGGGGCGGCGGTCCGGAGCAGGGGGCGGCGTGGGGCAGGAGGCGGCGCGGCACAGGAGGCGGCGCGGCACAGGAGGTGCGGGGCAGGAGGCGGCGCGGCGGGCCCGGCCTCAGGGCGCGAGGACGTCCAGCTCCTCCAGGGCGCCCAGGGCGATCTCGCGCGTCAGCGCCTCGGCACGGACCGCGTCGCCCTCCCTGACGGCCTCGGCGACCTTGACGTGCAGGGTGACGGCGGGCGGGTCCGGGTCCTCGAACATCACCTGGTGGGCGGTGCGGCCGGTCAGGACCTCGGCGACGACATCGCCGAGGCGGGCGAACATCTCGTTGCCGGACGCGTTGAGGATGACCCGGTGAAAGGCGACGTCGTGCTTCAGGTAGCCCTCCAGCTGGTGGCCGCGCGAGTGGGCGACCATGCCGAGGGCGCACTCGGTGAGCTCCGCGCACTGCTCGGCCGTGGCGTACCGGGCGGCGAGGCCCGCGGCGACCGGCTCGACGGCGGAGCGCAGGACGGTCAGGGAGCGCAGCTGGCGGGGCCGGTCGGCGCCGGCCAGGCGCCACCTGATGACCTGGGGGTCGTAGACGTTCCACTCCTCGGTGGGCAGCACCGTCACGCCCACCCGGCGGCGGGACGCGACCAGGTGCATGGACTCCAGGACCCGGACCGCCTCCCGCATCACGGAGCGGGACACCTCGAAGCGCTGGCCCAGCTCGTCGGTGCGCAACACGCTGCCCGGCGGATACTCGCCCGCGGTGATGGCGGGCCCGAGGCTTTCCAGTACGCGGGAGTGCAGCCCTCGGGCAGGTGCGGTCATGCCGAAAGCCTACGAGGAAGAGGCCGGGAACAATAAGTCAGACTTTTATGTCACAGACTCTTGAATTCGTCAGACCTAATGGGTTTCAGTGACGTGAACAACCGACCGATGTCGATGAAGACAGCGAGGCAGGACGCGATGCAGGAACGGCGCACCCCCCACGTCGTCGTAGTCATGGGCGTGGCAGGGACCGGCAAGACCACGATCGGCCCCCTCCTCGCGGACCGGCTCGACGTGCCCTACGCCGAGGGCGACGACTTCCACCCGCCGGCGAACATCGAGAAGATGTCCTCCGGCACACCGCTCACCGACGACGACCGGTGGCCCTGGCTCGACGCCATCGGCGCCTGGGCCCACGGACGGGCCGGGCTCGGCGGGGTGGTCAGCAGCTCCGCGCTCAAGCGGAGCTACCGCGACCGGCTGCGCGCCGCGGCTCCCGACATCGTCTTCGTGCACCTGACGGGTGACCGCGAGCTCATCGAGGACCGGATGTCGCACCGGCAGGGCCACTTCATGCCGACCGCGCTCCTCGACTCCCAGTTCGCCACGTTGCAGCCCCTCGGGGCGGACGAGGCGGGCGTGGACGTCGACGTCGCCGGCACTCCCGAGGAGATCACCGCCCGGGCCGTCGCGGCCCTGCGCCCTCTCGCCGCCGCCTGACACGGCCGCGGGACCGCACCGCACCTTCACCGACCCCACGTACAAGGAAACGACCGTGACCAGTCTCAGCGTCGAGATGCTGGCAGCGGACCCCGTCGAACCGATCACCTCGGCGGGCCACGCCCAGCTGGGGATCGCCGTCCTCGCGGGCATCGCCGTCATCGTCCTGCTCATCACCAAGTTCAAGCTGCACGCGTTCCTCGCGCTGACCGTCGGGTCGCTCGCGCTCGGGGCCTTCGCGGGCGCACCCCTCGACAAGGCCATCACCAGCTTCACCGGCGGGCTCGGCGACACCGTCGCGGGTGTCGGTGTGCTCATCGCGCTCGGCGCGATCCTCGGCAAGCTGCTCGCCGACTCCGGGGGCGCCGACCAGATCGTCGACACGATCCTCGCCAAGGCGGGCGGTCGCGCGATGCCCTGGGCGATGGTCCTCATCGCCTCGGTGATCGGTCTGCCGCTCTTCTTCGAGGTCGGCATCGTGCTGCTGATCCCGGTCGTCCTGATGGTCGCCAAGCGCGGCAACTACTCGCTGATGCGGATCGGCATCCCGGCGCTCGCCGGTCTCTCCGTGATGCACGGGCTCATCCCGCCGCACCCCGGTCCGCTCGTCGCGATCGACGCGGTCAAGGCCAACCTCGGCGTCACGCTCGCGCTCGGCGTCCTCGTCGCCATCCCGACGGTGATCATCGCGGGCCCGCTCTTCTCGAAGGTCGCCGCCCGCTGGGTGGACGTACCGGCCCCCGAGAAGATGATCCCGCAGCGGCCCTCCGAGGACCTGGCCAAGCGCCCGGGCTTCGGCGCCACGGTCGCCACCGTGCTGCTGCCCGTCGTCCTGATGCTGGCCAAGGCGCTGGTGGACATCGTGGTCGACGACCCCGGCACCACCGTGCAGCGGGTCTTCGACGTCATCGGCTCACCGCTGATCGCGCTGCTCGCGGCCGTGATCGTCGGCATGTTCACGCTGGGCCGGGCGGCCGGCTTCACCAAGGACCGCCTGTCGACCACCGTCGAGAAGTCGCTCGCCCCGATCGCGGGCGTGCTGATGATCGTGGGTGCGGGCGGCGGCTTCAAGCAGACGCTCATCGACGTCGGCGTGGGCCAGATGATCCTGGACTTCTCCAAGGACTGGTCGATCCCGGCACTGCTCCTGGCCTGGCTGATCGCGGTGGCCATCCGGCTCGCGACGGGCTCCGCGACGGTCGCCACGATCTCCGCGGCCGGCCTGGCGGCGCCGCTGGCCGCCGACATGTCGACCTCGCACACGGCGCTCCTCGTGCTCGCCATCGGCGCCGGTTCGCTCTTCTTCTCCCATGTGAACGACGCCGGATTCTGGCTGGTGAAGGAGTACTTCGGCCTGGACGTCGGCCAGACGGTCAAGACGTGGTCCGTGATGGAGACGATCATCTCGGTGGTCGCGGGAGGCCTGGTCCTGATCCTGTCACTGATCATCTAGCGAAGCCGCGGCCGCACTGAGGACGGTCCGGTGCGGCCGCGGCACGCAGCCGGCCGGACCGAGGCACATCCAGCACGGTCAGGCCACATCCAGCACGGTCAGGCCATATCCAGCCCGTCCGGCGCTTGAGGACGAACTCGGCGAAGCCGGTGACATGACCGAGCCCCGCCCCCCGTCACGCCCCCGGCGAGCCCGACGCCTTCTCGAGCTGGAACGCCTCGTTGCCGAGCCCGATGCGGGCGTGCGCGGCGGGATTCCGGGAGCGCAGGACCGCGCCGTGGACGACGCCGATCAGCGCCGCGGCGAAGATGACGCCGGGCAGCACCCAGCTCAGCGTGGAGCCCTCGCCCGCGCCGACCAGGACATCGAAGTCCTTGACCGTGTAGCCCGCGATGACGAGCAGGCCGACCGTGGCGAGCGCCGACGCCGTGATGCGCCAGGCCTGGGCGCGCGCGGCGCCGCGCCGGGCGAAGAAGGCGATGACGGCGACGGACGCGGTCGCCATCAGCAGGATCACGCCGAGCGCGCCGATGTTGCCGCCCCAGGTGAACAGGTGCAGGACGGGCGCGGTGGGGTCGCCCGCCTTGCCGTCGTCCGCGACGGCGAAGCCCACGACGACCACGACGGAGATCGCGGTCTGCAGCAGCGAGCCGGTGCCCGGGGCGCCGGTGGAGGTGTTGGTGCGGCCGAACGCGGCGGGCAGCAGTCCCTCACGGCCCATCGCGAAGGCGTACCGCGCCACGACGTTGTGGAAGCTGAGGATCGCCGCGAACATGCCGGTCACGAACAGCACGTGCAGGACGTCGGTGAAGGTGGACCCGAGCCGGGACTCGGTGAGACCGAAGAGCAGCCCCGCGCTCTGTTCCTGGGCCGCGGGCACGATGCCGGAGGGCCCGGCGGCGACCGTGAGCGCCCAGGAGCTGAACGCGAAGAAGACCGCCACGAAGCCCACGGCGAAGAACATCACGCGGGCGACGACGACCTGCGGCCTGCTGGTCTCCTCGGCGTACACGGGGGCCTGCTCGAAGCCGGTGAAGGCGGCGATGCAGAAGCAGAGCGAGGTGGCCACGCCCGCGCCGGTGAGCGTGTCGGGGTTGAACGCGTGCAGCGACAGGCCCTCCTTCGCCGGGTCGACGACGGCGGCGATGTCGAAGATGACGACGAGCGCCACCTCGATGAGGAGCAGCACACCGAGCACGCGCGCGTTCAGGTCGATCTTCAGCCAGGCGAGGACCGCGACGACGGCGACGGCGACGAGCGCCGGGATCCACCAGGCGACGTCGACCTCGAGGTAGGTCTGCAGGAGCCCGGACACCTCGAAGCCGAGCAGCCCGTACAGGCCCGCCTGCAGGGCGCTGTAGGCGACGAGCGCGACGAGTGCGGCGCCCGCGCCCGCGGTGCCGCCGAGGCCGCGGGATATGTAGGCGTAGAAGGCGCCGGCGTTGTGGACGTGCCGGCTCATCTCGGCGTATCCGAGGCTGAAGAGCGCGAGGACGACACCGAGGATGAGGAAGAGCAGCGGCTGGCCGACGACGCCCATGACGCCGAAGGTGGTGGGCATGACGCCGGCGACGACCATCAGGGGGCCGGTCGCGGCGAGCACGGAGAGCAGCAGGCCCGCGGTGCCGAGCCGGCCCGCGCGCAGCGCCCGCTCCTGCCCCTTGTACGTGCTGATCCCGCTGTCACCCGTGGGGCCGCCGGGTGATCTGGTGCCGCTGGGGCTCGAACTTCCCGTCGCCATGGCGCGGTTGTCCTTTCGGAGGTGCTGATCGGGGACGATTCTCAGGCCGAGCCGAACGCGGTGGCCCGCGCGGCGGCGAACGCCTCGTACGGGTCCCGGTCGGGGTAGGACCAGGGGGCCGGGGTCGCGTGCCGTCCGATGCGGTGGAAGAGCGCGGCGGCCTCGGCCGCCCTGCCCTCGCAGGACTTCGCGTGGGCAAGGAAGTTCAGGTCGACCTGGCAGCGCGGATGGCCGGGGCGGTCGGGCGACACCCACTCCAGCCACCAGTCGAAGGCGGCCTTCATGACCCCGCGGGCGCGTCGGCCGACCCAGTGCCCGGACGCGGCCGGGTCCGGCGTCTCGAGGCCCGCGGTGGCGAGGACGCGGTAGCGCTCGGCGTGCGCGACGACGGGGAGCACCGCCAAGGGCGAGTCGGCGGGCGCCTGTTCGGCGGCCCAGGACGCGAAGTCGTACACCTCGTGCATGGGGTCCTGGCCCGCACCGGGACGCCGTTCGGCGAGCCGGGCGACCATCAGGTGGTGGGCGTGGTGGTGTCCGGGGTGGCGGTGGCGGATCTCGTCGAAGAGGCGTACGACGTCCTCCTCCCGGCCCAGCGAACGTTCGAGCAGGAGCAGCGCGAGCCAGGGAGTGGGGTCGGCGGGGACGCGTGCCGCCGCGTCGCGGCACTTGGCACGCGCCTTGTCCGAACGTTCCTTGCCACGCAGCGCCTTGTGCACGGCGGCGAAGACGAGCAGCACCTCCGCGTCGTGGCTCTCGGGCTCGGCGAGCCGCCAGTCGCGGGCCCACGCGGTGGTGGTGGGCTCCTGCCCGAGCACGTCGAAACGGTGTCCCCTGCGGTCCCAGTCGTCGCCGGTGGCGGCGAGCAGCGCGCGGACCTCGCTCCAGCGGCCCTGCGCCAAGGCCCCTCGTGCGGTGACGAGTTCGGCGTCGTCGAGGGCGGCGTCGAAGCTGTGGCCCGCCGCCTTCTTGCGGGAACGGCCCAGTGGGGGCGGGGGTGGTGACACCGCGGGACGTCCTCCCCGGCGCGGCTTGCGTACGGATGATCACGCACAGCAAAGCGGTACGCACCGCTCCACGTCAAGGCCCGGTGGTTCCACCGCCTTCACCAACTCATTTCAAAATCGGCAGACTTCGCCCCTCACCTGCGAATACCTCTCTTCACCGAAGGCCCGCTCGAATCCCGCTCAATTCACCGCGCGGGCCGCGGCACGGCCCGCCGTGCGCCCCGAGAAGAGGCAGCCGCCGAGGAAGGTGCCTTCGAGCGAGCGGTATCCGTGCACTCCGCCGCCGCCGAACCCGGCGGCCTCCCCCGCCGCGTACACACCCGGCAGCGGCTCGCCGCCCTCGGCCAGGACGCGCGAGGAGAGGTCGGTCTCCAGGCCGCCGAGGGTCTTTCGGGTGAGGATGTTGAGGCGCACGGCGACGAGCGGGCCCGCCGCGGGGTCCAGGATCCGGTGCGGGGCGGCGGCCCGGATGAGGCGGTCGCCGAGGAACTTGCGGGCGCCGCGGATGGCCGTGACCTGGAGGTCCTTGGTGAAGGGGTTGGCGATCTCACGGTCGCGCGCGGTGATCGTCCGGTGCAGGGCGGCCTCGTCGATGAGCGGCTCCTTGGTCTTCGCGTTCATGCCGCGCACGAGGGCGCCGAGGTCCTTCTCCACGACGAAGTCGACGCCGTGGTCCATGAACGCCTTGACCGGGCGCGGCACTTCGGCGCGCGCCCGGTCGATGACGCCGCGCACGGACTTGCCGGTCAGGTCGGGGTTCTGCTCCGACCCGCTGAGCGTGAACTCCTTGCCGATGATGCGCTGGTTGAGCACGAACCACGTGTAGTCGTAGCCGGTCTTCATGATGTGGTCGAGGGTGCCGAGGGTGTCGAAACCGGGGAAGAGCGGCACCGGCAGGCGGTCGCCGCGGGCGTCGAGCCACAGGGACGAGGGACCCGGCAGGATGCGGATGCCGTGCCGGTCCCAGATGGGGTTCCAGTTCTCGATGCCCTCGGTGTAGTGCCACATGCGGTCACGGTTGATCAGGCGCGCCCCGGCGTCCTCGGCGATGCCGAGCATCCTGCCGTCCACGTGCGCGGGCACCCCGGAGATCATCTTCTCGGGCGGGGTGCCGAGTCGCGCGGGCCAGTTGGCGCGTACGAGGTCGTGGTTGCCGCCGATGCCGCCCGAGGTGACGATCACCGCCTGGGCGCGGAGCTCGAAGGTGCCGGTCACCGTGCGTCCACTGGCCGTGCCGCGCTCGGCGGCGGAGGGTTCGAGGATCTCGCCGGTGACCGTGTCGACGCTCCCGGCGCTGCGGCCGAGGCCCGTGACGCGGTGCCGGAACCTCAGCTCGACCAGGCCGCGCGCGACGCCCTCGCGCACCCGCCGCACGAACGGCGCGAGCAGCCCCGGGCCCGTTCCCCAGGTGATGTGGAAGCGGGGCACCGAATTGCCGTGGCCCTGGGCGTCGTAGCCGCCGCGCTCGGCCCATCCGACCACCGGGAAGAACCGCACGCCCTGCCCGTGCAGCCAGGAGCGCTTCTCGCCGGCCGCGAAGTCGACGTACGCCTCGGCCCACTTGCGCGGCCAGTGGTCCTCCGGCCGGTCGAACGCCGCCGTGCCCAGCCAGTCCTGGAGGGCGAGCGCGTGCGAGTCCTTGATCCGCAGCCGCCGCTGCTCCGGCGAGTTGACGAAGAAGAGCCCGCCGAAGGACCAGTGCGCCTGACCGCCGATGGACTGTTCGGGCTCCTGGTCGACGAGGACGACCCGGCGCCCCGCGTCCACGAGTTCCGCGGTCGCCGCGAGTCCGGCGAGCCCCGCCCCGATCACGATCACATCTGCGTCGTACGCCATTGAGGTCGTCCTCCTCGACAAGGTCCCGCAAGGTTACCGGCGGGTCAGATCCCGGACAGGTCAGATCCTGAACAGCTCCGTGACGCACGTCAACCGACAGAGTGGAGGAATGCGTCAACCTCCGGGGCGCGGGGTGGGCGGATCGCCGCTATCGTCGGCCAAGTCACCCTTTGCCGCCCCGGCTTGCCGATCTCCGGCGCAGGGGCTCCCGTCCCCGTCCCCAGGTGTATGACGTGTCGGTTCTGGTTCTCGCCCTCGCCGTCGGCGCCGCCTGCTGCCTCGGCCTCGGCTTCGTCCTCCAGCAGAACGTGGCGCGGCACGCACCCCTGGGCGACTTCCTCTCGCCCCGGCTGCTGCTCGACCTGGTGCGGGTGCCGCGCTGGCTTGCCGGGATCGGCCTGATGGCGTGCGGGATGGCCCTCGGCGCGGTCGCCCTGGGGCACGGGGAGGTCTCGCTCGTCGAACCGCTCCTCGCCACCAACCTCCTCTTCGCCCTCACCCTCTCCCGCCACCAGACCAAGCAGCCGCTCGGCCGCCAGGGGTGGGCCGGGCTCGCGCTGCTCGCGGGCGGCGTCACGGCGTTCATCGTGGCGGGCGAACCGCGCGGCGGCGACGCGGTCACCGATCCGGTGCGGCACTGGCTGATCATCGGCGTGATGGTGGGCGCCGCGCTGCTCCTGACCGCGTGCGCGAAGCGGTCCCGGCTCGGCGCGGGACCCGTCCTCCTCGCCCTCGCGGCGGGGCTGCTGTACGGCGTGCAGGACGCGCTGACGCGGGTGAGCGGGCAGCGGCTCTCCGAGGGCGGCATCGCCGCGCTGCTCACGGGATGGCAGCCGTACGCGGTGCTGGTGCTCGGCGTGACCGGGCTCGTCCTCGTCCAGAGCGCGTTCGAGACGGCACCGCTGCGGATGTCGCTCCCCGCCCTCACCGCCGCCCAGCCGCTGGCCGGGATCGCGTGCGGCGTCGGCTTCCTCGGCGACCGGCTGCGGGCGGACGCTGGGGCGCTGGCGTGGGAGGCGGCGGGGCTCGCGGCGATCGTGGCGGGGGTGGTGCTGCTGGGGCTGCATCCCGCCATGCCTGGCGCGGGGCGCGGGCCGGAACGGGTGCTTCTTCAGCGGCGATGAGGGGTGGGGCGGCGATGAGGGGCTGAGGCCTGCCGCCGGCCGCGCCGGGCTCGTCCTCCATCGCCGGACGGGCCTCAGCTACCTGCACGGACAGGCTCCAGGCGCCTCCTCGGACGGGCTCCGGACACCTGCTCGGACGGGTTCCGGACACCTGCTCGGACGGGCTCCGGACACCCGCTTCAGAGTCTGCGTCCCGTCGTCGCTCGCGTTTTAATAATGGGCAGCATTAGAATGGGTGCATGGCCAGAACATCGGGTTCCGACACCCGGGAGAAGCTCATCCGTGCGGGCGAGGAGGTCTTCGCCGCACAGGGCGTGGACGGGGCCCAGCTCAGGGACATCGTCCGGCTCGCGGGCCAGAGCAATCCGTCCGCCGTCCAGTACCACTTCGGCTCGCGCGGCGGTCTGCTCGACGCCGTGATGGCCGAGCGCCAGCGCCGCACGGAGCAGGTGCTCGCCGCCGAGCTGGAGCGCGCCGGGGACGCCGCCGCCGATCTGCGCGGGCTGCTCACCGCCCTGATGAACGCCGAGGCCAGCGAGTTGCGCACGGAGCGGGGGCGGCGCTGCCTGCGTGTCTCGGCGCAGCTCAGCCACGAGAGCGGCGTACGCACCCGCACGCCGCACCCCACCCTCGACGGCACCGTCTACTGGACGCTGATCGGGCGGATCGAGGACTGCATGGCCCGCCTTTCGCCCGCGCTCCCCGAGCCGATCCGCCTGGAACGCCTCGACCTCGCGCTCACGATGATCGGCGCCGCCCTCGGCGACCGCGCCCGGCAGTACCTGACCGGCAGCACCCCCCTGACCGGCGAGGACGTCTTCCTCGCCGATCTCGTCGAGACCTCCGCAGCGCTGCTGCGGGCCCCGCAACCCACCCTTGGAGACCCCTCATGACCCAGCACGACCTCACCGGGCGGACCGTCATCATCACCGGCGCCGCGCGCGGGCTCGGCGCGGAGGCCGCCCGTCAGGCCATCGCCGCGGGCGCCAACGTCGTCCTCACCGACGTGCTCGACGAGGAGGGCGGGGCCACCGCCGCCGAGCTCGGCGAGCGGGCCCGCTTCGCACACCACGACGTCACGTCCGAGGAGGACTGGCAGCGCGTCGCCGACCTCGCGGTCGCCGAGTTCGGCGGCATCCACGGCCTGGTGAACAACGCCGGCATATCCACCGGCCAGTTCCTGGAGTCGGAGTCCGTCGAGCACTTCCGCAAGGTCCTCGACATCAACCTCACCGGCGTGTTCATCGGCATGAAGACCGTCGTGCCCGCCATGAAGGAGGCCGGCGGCGGCTCGATCGTCAACATCTCCTCCGCGGCGGGCCTGATGGGCCTCGCGCTCACCGCCGGGTACGGCGCATCCAAGTGGGGCGTGCGCGGGCTCACGAAGATCGGCGCGGTCGAGCTCGGCACGGCCCGCGTGCGCGTCAACTCCGTCCACCCCGGCATGACCTACACCCCGATGACCGCCCAGGTCGGCATCGAGAAGGGCGAGGGCAACTACCCGAACACGCCGATGGGCCGGGTGGGCGAGCCGCACGAGATCGCCGGCGCCATGATCTTCCTGCTCTCGGACGCCGCGTCCTACGTGACCGGCGCGGAGCTCGCCGTCGACGGCGGCTGGACCGCGGGCCCCACGGTCAAGTACGTCATGGGGCAGTGAGACGGCCCCTCGTGGGCAGGGGGACAGCGGGGCAGCTGGCCGGTGGGGCGGTTCCGCCCCCTCACGATCTTGTTCGGGGACGTGGGGTTGGATGGTCGGCATGACTGATTCCGCCGCCGGTCCTTTCGACCCCCGCGAAGAGATCCTCGCCGTCGTCGACGAGCACGACGAGGTCGTCGGCGAGGCCCCGCGCGCCGAGGTGTACGCGCGGGGCCTGCGTCACCGCTGCGTGTTCGTCCAGGTGCGGGAGGCGCGGGGCCGGGTCTTCGTGCACCGCCGCACCCCGGTCAAGCTGGTCTTCCCCTCGCTGTACGACATGTTCGTGGGCGGTGTGGTGGGGGCGGGCGAGTCGTACGACGACGCGGCGCTGCGCGAGGCGCAGGAGGAGCTGGGCGTCGAGGGACTGCCCCGGCCCACGCCCCTGTTCAAGTTCCTCTACGACGACGGCGCCGGGCACTCCTGGTGGTCCTCCCTCTACGAGGTGCGCTGCGACCTGCCGGTGAACCCGCAGGTCGAGGAGGTCGCCTGGCACGCGTTCATCACCGAGGAGGAGTTGGAGGAACGGCTCGGCACGTGGGAGTGGGTACCGGACGGACTCGACGCCCACCACCGCCTGAGGGCCTTCCGCGCGAGCTGATCACCACGGCTTATGGTGCGGCCGTGAGCAACTTCGTACAAAGCCTTCGCCTGTGGTTCGCCCCCGAGCGCATCCGCGAGGAGGGTGACACCCCCGACTACCGCTTCTCGCTCGCCAACGAACGCACCTTCCTGGCCTGGCTGCGCACCGCCCTCGCGCTGATCGGGGGCGGCTTCGCCGTCGACCAGTTCCTGCCGGACCTGCGGTGGGGCTGGCGGATCGGGCTCGCGCTCGCGCTGCTCGGCGCGGGCGTGCTCAGCTCGCTGCGCGCGGTCAACCACTGGGTCCGCTGCGAGCGCGCCATGCGGCGCGGCGCGGACCTGCCGGCCAGCCGCTTCCCCATGGTGCTCAGCCTGGCGGTGGCGGTGGTCGCGCTCGCCATGGTGGTGGTCGTGCTGTTCGGGTGGGAGGGGTGAGGGGTGAGGGTGGTCAGGCCCTTCGGGTGGGCGGGGTGACAGGAGTCGCGCTCGTCGGGTGGCAGGAGTGACGGGGGCGCCGGCCACGGTTCGTGATCCCGGGCTCCAGCCGGAACGGACGCGGCTCGCCTGGCGGCGTACGACACTCTCCTTCACGGTCGCCGCGGTGCTCGCGGGGCGCGCGGTCCTGCACGGCGGGGCGACCGCGACCGGCGTTCTGGCCTGCGCCCTGTGCCTGCTGCTCTGGCTCGGTTTCCTCGCGGTCGCACATCGCAGGATGGTGGCGCTCACCGGGACCAGGCCCCGGGCACTGACGGCCGGAGGCGCCCGCACGGCGGCCCTGTGCACGCTCGCCCTCGCGGTGTGCGCGGCGGCGATGGTGTTCTGAGGGGGCGTCGGGGGGGGGCTCGGCGCGGTGCGAGTGCGGCGGGGCCGGGACGAGCGCGGCACGGAGGCCCGGCCGAACGGGCGCGGCGTGGAGGTGACGGGCCGACCGCAGGCCGGTCGGGTGCGCCGGGTCGGCCGGACGCGACGCGGGGATGAGGAGCCGGGCACGACCATGACGGACCACGGCGGTGAGAGGTCCCGCCCGAACGTGCCGGACCGCAGACGTCAGGGGCGCGGCGCGACCGTGCCGGCCCGGCCGGACGCGGAGCGGATGCACCGGGCCTGCCGGATGCACCGGGTCTGCCGGGCCTGCCGGGTCTAGCGGGTCTAGCGGACGCACCGGACGCGCCGGACGCGCCGCCGGCGGGGGTGACGGGCCGACCCACAGGAGGCAGCTGCGCCCACCCCACCGCACGCCCTGTCAGTCCTCCCAGGCCACCGTCACGACCACCTTGCCGCGGGTGCGGCCCTCCGCGCTCAGGCGGTGGGCCTCGGCGGCCCGTTCCAGGGGGAACGTCTCGTCGACGTGGACGGTCACGACGTCCTGTTCCACCAGCTCGGTCAGGCGTTGCAGGTCGGCGGCGTCGGGGCGGACGAAGCAGTAGTGGCCGCCCAGGCCGACCACCTCGCTGTCGGCGATGGACGCGAGCCGGCCGCCGGGCGCGAGCAGGTCGGCGGACGCCTTGAGCGTGTCGCCGCCGATCGTGTCGAAGGCCGCGTCGACGCCCTCGGGGGCGAGCGCGCGGACCCGCTCGACCAGGCCGTCCCCGTAGGTGACCGGTTCGGCGCCGAGCTCCCGCAGGAAGTCGTGGTTGCGTTCGCTCGCCGTGCCGATGACGCGGGCGCCCGCGTGCCGGGCGAGCTGCACCGCGATCGAGCCGACACCGCCCGCCGCCGCGTGCACGAGGACGACGTCCCCCTCGGTCACCGCCAGCGCCCCCGTGACCACCTGGTAGGCGGTGAGACCGGCGAGCGGCAGGCCCGCGGCCTCCTCGAAGGTGAGGTTGCGGGGCTTGCGGGCGAGGGTGCGCACGGGCGCCGCGACGTACTCGGCGAAGGTGCCGCGCGAGAGGAAGTCCTCCCGTACGTAGCCGATGACCTCGTCGCCGACGGCGAACTCGGGTACGGAGGCGCCCGGTTGCACCACGACGCCGGAGACGTCCCAGCCGGGGATCACGGGGAAGACCGGGTCGAGGGCGCCGTCGAGGTACCCCTCGCGGCACTTCCAGTCGACGGGGTTCACGGCGGCGGCCCGCACCTTCACCAGGACGGAGTCGGGGCCGACCTTGGGGTCGCGCACCTCGCCGTACTCGAGGACTTCGGGTCCGCCGTAGCTGCGGTAGCTGATCGCCTTCATGGGAGTCGCCTTCGCGGAGGTCGGGGGGGAACAGGAGAACGGGGAGAACGGGGAGAACGGGGAGAACGGGGGAACGGGGGAACGGAGGAACACCGCCGGGAGCGACAAGGGTCCCATAACGGAATTAACGGGGCATCGGGGGCTAGCCTGAGAGGGTCAACCCCTCCCGGCAGTCACAGAAGGTGCGCGTCATGACCACGCTCCACCACGAACACCCGGTGCACGACCACGTCCACGGCCCGGCCTGCGGTCACCCCGAGGTGCCGCACGGCGACCACGTCGACTACGCGCACGACGGCCACATGCACCGTCTGCACTCCGACCACTACGACGAGTGCGAGCCGACCGGCCACACCGCGCACCAGGGCCACGACCACCGGCACGGGGACGGCTGCGGCCACGACGCCGTCACGCACGGCGACCACGTCGACTACCTCCACGACGGACACCGGCACGCGGAGCACGACGGCCACTGGGACGACCACTAGGGCCCGTCTTCACACCCCTGGCCCGGCCTCGCCGCGTCAGGCCTCGCGACGCGGCCCGCGTCTTCCCCCGCACCGCCGCCGACTGGCAGGCTGGTGCGGGGGATCACTCCTTTTCCGGGTCCTTTCCCGATCTTTTCCGGACCCCGGGGCGGGGCAGCCTCTGGACGACATACCGACTGGTCGGCATCATGTGGGGGGACAGCCACCTCCCGTCCGATCAGGAGCGCATGATGAGCTCAGACCACCCGCCCGGCCTCGACCTGGACCAGTTGCGCGGCCATCTCGACCGCGAGCGGCCCGGCCTGGTCGGCGGACCGCTCACCGCCCGGCTCATCGAGGGCGGCCGGTCGAACCTCACGTACGCGGTCACGGACGGCGCCTCGCGCTGGGTGGTGCGGCGTCCCCCGCTGGGCCACGTCCTGGCCACCGCGCACGACATGAAGCGCGAGTACCGGGTGATCGAGGCCCTGCACCCGACGGACGTGCCGGTGCCCGCTCCCCTGCTCCTGGGCGAGGCGGCCGAGGACAACGCGGCCCTCGGGGCGCCGTTCTACGTGATGGAGTTCGTCGACGGGACGCCGTACCGCACCGCCGAGGAGCTCGCCCCGCTCGGCCCCGACCGCACCCGCGCGGCGGTGCTCGGACTCGTCGACACCCTCGTCGACCTGCACGCCGTGGACCCCGCCGCGGTCGGGCTCGCCGACTTCGGTCGCCCCGAAGGGTTCCTGGACCGGCAGCTGCGCCGGTGGGGCAAGCAGCTGGACGCGTCCCGCAACCGCGAGCTCGCCGGCATCGACGAGCTGCACGCGGCGCTCGGGCGTGCGCTGCCAGACTCCCCCGCGGCGACCGTCGTGCACGGCGACTACCGCCTGGACAACGTCCTGATCGGCGACGACGACCGGATCAAGGCCATCCTCGACTGGGAGATGTCCACGCTCGGCGATCCGCTCACCGACCTCGGCCTGCTCGTGATGTACAGCGCGAAGCTGGAGGTGGCCGAGTCCCCCGTCAGCACCACGTCGGGCGCGGCGGGCCACCCCGACCCGGCCGAGCTGATCGAGCGGTACGCCGCGCGCTCGGGGCGCGACGTGTCGGCCGTCTCCTGGTACACGGCGTTCGCCTGGTTCAAGCTCGCCGTGATCCTCGAGGGCATCCACTACCGCTACACGCTGGGCCAGACGGTCGGCGCGGGTTTCGACCGGATCGGCGAGCTGGTGCCGGTGTTCATCGAACACGGCCGCCACACGCTCCAGGGACGACAGGAAGGCTGAGACAGCGCCATGGACTTCGCATTCGACGCCCGCACCGAAGAGCTGCGCGAGAAGCTGCTCGCCTTCATGGACGCGCACGTGTACCCGGCCGAGGCCGTCGCCGACGAGCAGCGCGCCGCGCTGGACTCGCCGTGGGACACGCCCGCCGTGGTCGGGGAGCTGAAGGCCGAGGCCCGCAGGCAGGGCCTGTGGAACCTCTTCCTGCCGGACGCCGAGCACGGCGCCGGGCTGACCAACCTCCAGTACGCGCCGCTGGCCGAGATCACCGGCCGTTCCCCGCAGCTCGCGCCCACGGCGCTGAACTGCGCGGCGCCCGACACCGGCAACATGGAGGTGCTCGCACAGTTCGGCACCGACGAGCAGCGAAAGCGGTGGCTGGAGCCGCTGCTGGCCGGTGAGATCCGCTCGGCGTTCGCGATGACCGAGCCGGAGGTGGCCTCTTCGGACGCCACGAACATCACGACGGTGATCGAGCGGGACGGTGACGACTACGTCATCACGGGCCGCAAGTGGTACATCTCCGGCGCGATGAACCCCGACTGCAAGATCTTCATCGTGATGGGCAAGACCGACCCGGACGGCGCCGACATCCGCCGCCAGCAGTCCATGGTGCTGGTCCCGCGCGACGCCCCGGGCCTCGAAGTCCGGCGCGCCATGCGGGTGTACGGGTACGAGGACCACTACCACGGCGGGCACGCCGAGGTCGTCTTCGACCGCGTCCGCGTCCCCGCCTCGCACCTCGTCGGCGAGGAGGGCGGCGGCTTCGCCATCGCCCAGGCGCGGCTCGGGCCCGGCCGCATCCACCACTGCATGCGGCTGATCGGCATGGCCGAGCGGGCCATCGAGCTGATGTGCGCGCGGGCGGTGTCGCGCACGGCGTTCGGCAAGCCGCTGGCGCAGCAGGGCGTCGTGCAGGAGTGGATCGCGGACGCGCGGGTCGCCGTGGAGCAGCTGCGGCTGCTCGTCCTCAAGACGGCCTGGCTGATGGACACGGTCGGCAACAAGGGCGCGCACACGGAGATCCAGTCCATCAAGATCGCGACGCCGCGCGCGGTGGTCGACATCCTGGACCGTGCGGTGCAGCTGCACGGCGCGGGCGGCGTCAGCCAGGACTTCCCGCTGGCCGAACTCTGGGCGGCCGCGCGGACGTTGCGCCTGGCCGACGGTCCCGACGAGGTGCACCAGCGCTCCCTCGCGCGACGGGAGCTGAAGAAGTACCGGTGAAGTACCGGTAGCCGCGCGGGGCGCGTGTGCCCTGGGGCCCGCCCCCGCGCACCTCCTCCGGTCGTCGCCGCGGAGCCCGGGCTCGGCGGCAACGACCGGAGGGCGGGGAACTGCGTGCGCGAGACGCGGAGTGCGGCGGAGCGGGAGACGGCGGTGCGGGCCGTCGCCGGGCGCCGGGCCCCCACGGGTCCGGCCGCGCTGCAGCGGCGGCGCGGCGAATGCCGCGGTGGCGCACTGGGCGCAGCGCCGGGCTGGCTGGCTGGCTGGCTGGCTGGCTGGACGGGCACTACGCCACGCGGCCCACCGAGCACCCCCAGTGGGGACCGGACCAGGAGCTGACGTAAAGCCGCGGGCATCCCCCGGGACGCGGCCGACGCGGCCTGGCAGCTCCTGCCCGGCGGGTTCGACTCGCAGGGTGGGCTGAACGACGAGGCCGCCGCCGCCCACGCGAGCATGGAACAGCTGCTCGTCACGCACGGCCACGAGGACGCCGACTGAGGCCTGCCGGCCCGGTCACCCGCTCATCTCACGGCCGCAGCGCCCGCAGCAGCAGGTCGGCCAGGTGGTCGGCGACCTGCTGCCGGGTGAGCGGTCCTTCGGGGCTGTACCAGGTGGAGAGGTGGTGGACCGAGCCGAAGTGGTAGTCGACCACGAGGTCCGCCGGGGTCGCCGTGGAGAAGACGCCCGACTCCTGACCCTCCTCGATGAGGGCCCGGAAGCGCTCGTGGTAGCGGCGCCGCTCGGCGCGGACCTGCTTGTTCTTCTCCGGGCTGAGGTGGTGCATGGAGCGGAAGAAGATCGAGGCGTCGTCGAGGTTGTCGATGGTGGTGACCACGACGTCCGCCGCGGCGTCGCGGACCCGCTCGGCGACCGGTGCGTCCGAACCCGCGATGGCGTCGAGCCGCTCCTGCTGGACGCGGAGCATGCGGGCGTAGACCTCGTGCAGGAGGTCGTCCTTGGAGCCGAAGTAGTGGTAGAGCGCGCCCTTGGTGACGCCGGCCGCCTCCACGATCTCCTGCACCGACGTGCGGTCGTAGCCCTGGTCGGCGAAGAGCCGGGTGGCGGCGGCGAGGAGCCGTTGCGGGACGGGCGTGCCGTCACCGTCCGTCGTTCGGGCCACTGCCGCCACCTGCCTTTCGCGTCACTTGCTGTTCCGTGCGCGGGAACGCAGTTCCCGCCGGAGGATCTTCCCACTTGTCGTCTTCGGCAACTCCGCGAGGACCTCGACCTCGCGCGGGTATTTGTACGCGGCCAGCCGCTCCTTGCAGTACGCGGTCAGCTCGTCGGGTCCGGCGTCGCCGCCGGGACGCAGGCTGACGTACGCCTTGACGCTCTCGCCCCGGTAGCTGTCGGGGATGCCGACGACGGCCGCCTCGCGCACGGCGGGGTGGCTGTAGAGGACGTCCTCCACTTCGCGCGGCCACACCTTGAAGCCGGACGCGTTGATCATGTCCTTCTTGCGGTCGACGACGTAGAGCCAGCCGCCCGTGTCCATGAAGCCGATGTCGCCGGTGCGCAGTTCGCCGTCGGGGAAGGTGTCGGCGGTGGCGTCGGGCCGTCGCCAGTAGCCGGGCACCACCTGCGGGCCGCTGACGACGATCTCCCCCTGCTCGCCGAGGGGGACCTCGTGGCCGAGGTCGTCCACGATGCGTACGACCGTCTCGGGACCCGGGACGCCGACGGCGAGGGTGGCGGAGACCGGGTCGACCGGTGCCTCCTGTCCGGGCGGCACGGAGGCGCAGGGCGCGGTGCACTCGGTGAGGCCGTAGCCGTTGTGGAGGTAGGGGCCGAAGGAGGCGCGGAACTTCTCCACCAGCGCCGGGGGCAGCGGCGCGCCGCCCGAGGAGATCATCACGAAGGAGTCGAAGTGCGCGCGGGTCACCGAGGGGTGGGCGGCCAGCGCCATGAAGGCGGTGGAGGGGCCGACGGTGTACGCGGGGCGGTGCTCGGCGAACGCGTCGAGGACCACGCCGGCCTCGAAGCGGTAGGCGAGCGCGAGCGTGCCGGCGTTGGCGATGCAGGCGGCGACCTGGGCGACCATGCCGGTGATGTGGAAGAGCGGCGCCATCGCGAAGTAGCAGGCGCCTTCCGCGATGCCGGAGCCGGTGCGCTGGCGTTCGGCGTTGTAGGTGATGTTGCCGTGGGTGTTCATGGCGCCCTTGGGGGTGCCGCTGGTGCCCGAGGTGTAGCTGATGAGCGCGACGTCGGACGGGCCGAGCGTGCGGTCGGCGGGGGCCGGGAGTCCCTGCCGGGCGACGGCCAGCAGGTCGTCGGCGTCGTCGGCCTGCGCCAGGCGCTCGAAGTCGAGGACGCGGGGGTCGTCGCGGGTCTGCAGGTCGAGCTGGCATGCGGTGAGGACCACCTCGACCCTGGAGCCCCGAGAGCCCTGCGAACCGGCCGCGGTCTCGCGCAGGTACGTCTCCCAGGCGCGGTCCGAGCAGATCAGCGCGCTCACCCCGGCGTCCGCCAGGACGTGCCGGACCTCGGCCGCCTTGTACATCGGGTTGACGGGGACGACCGTGGCGCCCGCCTTCCACGCGCCGAGCAGCGCGAGCACGAAGTGCGGGGTGTTCTGCAGGAGGATCGCGACGCGGTCGCCGCGGGCGATGCCGCGTGCGGCGAGGTGTCCGGCGACGGAGTCGCTGAGCTCGTCGGTCTCCCGGTAGCTCAGGCGCCCGTCGAAGTAGGCGAGGGCGGTGTGTCCGGGGGCCCGCGCGACGGCGTCGCGGAAGGCGTGCGGCACGGAGGCGGCGGGGTGCACGGGGCCGCGCTGGGCCTCGTTGAGCCGGGCGAGCCAGGGCTTGGCGGCGTACGGGGATCCGGTGGGGGGAAGGGTGCTCACCGCTCGGTCTCCTCCCACTTCTGCTGGAGGTGGTTCATGCCCGAGAGCCACTTGTCGGGGGTGGCGGACCGCGCCTGGTAGTACGCGGCGACCTCGGGGTGCGGCAGGATCAGGAAGCGGTCCTCCGCCATGCCGGCGAAGAGCGCGGCGGCGACGTCGTCCGGTTCGATCGCGGTGGGCGTGAGCACGAGGTCGCCGGCGGTGCCGGTGGCGGCGAGCATGTCGGTGCGCACGCCCTGCGGGCAGATCGCGTGGACCTTGAGGCCGCGGTGGCGGTACGTGAGCGAGAGCCACTCGGCGAAGGCGTACGCGCCGTGCTTGGTGACGCTGTACGGCGCGGCGCCGATCATGGTGAGCAGGCCGGCCGCGGAGACGGTGGAGACGAAGCGGCCGCCGCCGCGCTCCAGCCAGTCGGGCAGCAGGGCCTGGGCCGCCCGCACGTGTGCCATCACGTTGACGTCCCAGGCCGCGGCCCAGACCTCCTCGGGCGCGGCCTCGCTGCCGCCGGAGCCGAGCCCGGCGTTGGCGCAGTACACGTCGACCGTGCCGCCGAGCGCCTCGCGGGCCTCGGGCACGACCACGGACGCGTCGCCCGGCACCGCGATGCCGCCCACCTCGTCGGCGACGGCCTTCGCCTTGGCGCCGTCCAGGTCGTTGACGACGACGCGCGCTCCTTCTTCGGCGAAGCGGCGGGCGAGTGCGGCCCCGATCCCGCCTCCCCCGCCGGTGACGACGACTCCCTTGTCCTGCAGGGTCTCCACGATGGTTCTCCTTCGGCCCGCGGCTCGGCTTCGCTGGCAGACTAACCAGTCGGTATGTCGTGGCGAAAGGGGTGCGCGCGGGCCGGGTTCGTTCGTCCGCGGGGCACGGGGCACTAGCGTGCGGAGCCATGAACCTCTCCAGGCGAGGGCTGCTCGCCGCGACCGCGGGCACCGCGGGCACCTTGCGCACCGCGATGGTCCCGCCCGCCCCGGGAGCCCCATCCGCCCCGGCGTCCCGGACGCGTACCGGCTTCGAGCGCCTGGCCGACGACGGCTACGCGCTCCTGGCAGGGCGGCGGATCGGCGTCGTCACCAACCCCACGGGCGTGACCCGCGACGCCCGCCACATCGTGGACGTCCTGCACGCCGACGCGCGCGTGGACGTGGTCGCGGTGTTCGGCCCCGAGCACGGCTTCCGCGGCACCGCGCAGGCCGGCGGGTCCGAGGGGCGGCACGACGACCCGGCGACCGGACTGCCCGTGTACGACACGTACCGGAAGAGCGGCAAGGAGCTCGCGGAGACCTTCGCGGGCTCGGGCGCGGACACCCTGGTCTTCGACATCCAGGACGTGGGCGCCCGCTTCTACACGTACATCTGGACGCTGTACGACTGCATGGTGGCCGCGCGGCGCGCGGGCCAGCGCTTCGTGGTCCTGGACCGGCCGAATCCGGTGACGGGCCGGGAGGCCCGCGGACCGGTCCTGGAGCGGAAGTTCGCGAGCTTCGTGGGGCGGGAGCCGATCGCGCAGGCCCACGGGATGACGGTCGCGGAGCTGGCCCTGCTCTTCAACGGGGAGTTCCTGGAGCGCCCGGTCGAGCTGGAGACCGTGCTGATGCGGGGCTGGCGGCGCGCCGACTTCTTCGACGCGTCGGGCCTGCCGTGGGTGCCGCCGAGCCCGAACATGCCGACGCCCGACACCGCCCTGGCCTACCCGGGCACCTGTCTGTTCGAGGGCACGAACCTGTCGGAGGGGCGCGGCACCGCCCGCCCCTTCGAACTGCTCGGCGCGGCGGGCATCGACCGGCGGTGGGCCGCGGAGCTCGCCGGACTGGACCTGCCCGGCGTGCACTTCAGGGAGGCCTACTTCTCCCCCACCTTCTCCAAGTTCGAGGGGAAGACCGTCGGCGGCGTCCAACTCCACGTCCACGACAGGGAGTCGTACGACCCGGTGCGCACCGGCATCGCGCTCCTGGTGACGGCGAAGAAGGTGTGGAGCGGCTTCGCCTGGCGCTCCGACCACTGGATCGACAGGCTGACGGGGTCGGCGCGGGTGCGCACGATGATCGACGCCGGCGCGGGCCACGACGAGGTGGCGGGCGCCTGGCAGGACGGCCTCGACCGCTTCCGCGCGGTGCGCCGGAGGTATCTGCGCTACGCGTAGGGCCCGTGCGTCAGGGCGCCCGCCGGACTCTAGCCGCGCACGCTCGCGTGCAGGATCCTGGCCAGCTCGCGGGGCTGGGAGAACATCGGCCAGTGTCCCGTGTCCATCTCGACGAGCCGCCAGCGCTCGCTCTTGAGCAGCTCGGCCACGTCGTCGTTCGGGTCCTCGCCGTCGAGCAGACACTTGATGTAGGTCGCGGGCAGCTCGCCGAGGTTGCGTTCCAGGACGGCGGGCTCGGTCAGGCTGGCGCCGGGGTGCGGGGTCGAGCCGCTGGCGATGCGGGCGACCTGCTCGCTGTCCAGGCCCTGCCCGTCGAAGTCGGCCGCGTTCAGGGGCGACCAGTAGCCCTCGCCCTCGGCGAGCTGGGCCTCGAAATCCGGCTGGCCCCGCCACCACAGGGAGGCGAAGGACTCGCCGTCGACGGGGACGCCGGCGTCGACGAACACGACACGGTGGAGCCGGTCACCGATCCGCTCGGCGGCCTGGCCGACGGGGATGCCCGCGTAGCTGTGCCCGACCAGGACGACATCGCGCAGGCCGAGGCGCTCGACCTCCTCGACGACGTCCCGCACGTGGGTCTCCTGACCGGCCGGCACGTCCTGCTTGTCGGCGAGGCCCGACAGCGTCAGCGGGTGGGCGCCGTGTCCCGCGTTCCGCAGGTCCAGCGCCACGTCCTCCCAGGCCCACGCGCCGAGCCACGCTCCTGCCACGAGAATGAAATCCGCCATGGCGCAGAACGTACACGTCCCGGCCGTGGCGGGGCAGACCCCTCGGCCCCCTGACGGACCCGCGAACGGCCCGGTCTCAATGACCGAGACGCCCCGTCCCAGGTATTGACTGGCCCATACATCCACCATGAGAGTGCCGCTCGTGCACAGCGAAGCGACAGCAAGCGAGAAACAGCAGGTCCAGGATGCGGACGGCAGCCCGGAGAGCCTGCGCCGGGTGGCGGTGGCGTCCTTCATCGGGACGGCCATCGAGTTCTACGACTTCTACATCTACGGCACGGCGGCCGCCCTCGTCCTGAACGAGGCGTTCTTCCCGACCCTCGACCCGGTCAACGCCACCCTCGCGTCGTTCTCGACGTACGCGGTGGCGTTCGCGGCCCGGCCCATCGGCTCGGTGATCTTCGGGCACTTCGGCGACCGGGTGGGCCGCAAGTCCGTCCTGGTGGCCTCGCTGCTCCTGATGGGCCTGTCGACCGCCCTCGTCGGACTCCTGCCCGGCTACGGCACCTGGGGCATCTGGGCGCCCCTGCTGCTCATCCTGCTCCGCTTCCTCCAGGGCATCGGGCTCGGCGGCGAGTGGGGCGGCGCGGCGCTGCTCGCGGTGGAGCACGCGCCGAGGAAGAAGCGCGGACTGTACGCGGCCTTCCCCCAACTCGGCCCGTCGGTGGGGTTCTTCGCTGCCACGGGTGTCTTCTGGCTGCTCTCGTCCGCGCTCTCCGACGACGCGTTCCGCTCGTGGGGCTGGCGCGTGCCGTTCCTGCTCTCCTTCCTCCTCGTCGCCGTCGGCCTGTTCGTGCGGCTGCGGATCAGCGAGACGCCGGTCTTCGCGAAGGTCATTCAGGCGCAGGAGGCCAGCAAGGTGCCCACGCTCGACGTGCTGCGCCGCCACCCCCGCGAACTGCTGCTCGGCGCCGGCGGCATGGTCGTCGCGTACGGCCTCTTCTACACCGCCACGACCTACTGCCTCGCCTACGCCACCGGCACCCTGCACATCTCCCGCAACACGATGCTCGGCCTCTCGATGGTGGCGTGCCTCTTCCTCGCGGCCGGCACCTGGCTCGCCGCGACGCGCTCCGACGGGGCGGGGCGGCGCAGGCTGGTCCTCGCGGGGACGGCGCTCGCGGTGGTGTGGGGGCTCGTGCTCTTCCCGCTCCTGGACACCGAGCAGCCGGTGCTCGTCGCGCTCGCGATCGGCGGCGCGCTGTTCTGCATGGGGGTGGTCTACGGCCCGATGGGCGCCTACCTGCCCGAGCTGTTCGCCACCAGCGTGCGCTACTCGGGCGCCTCGCTCGCCTACAACCTGGGCGGTGTCCTCGGCGGCGCGGTCTCGCCGCTGGTGGCGACCCGACTGCAGTCGGAGTTCGGTTCCTCGTCGGTGGGCTGGTACGTGAGCGCGATGGCCGTCGTCTCCCTGCTGTGCGTGCTCGGGCTGCCGGAGACGCGGGAGCGCGAACTCGCCTGAACCGCGCGCGGCAGAAGCGACCTGACCGGCGGGAGGGCAGAACGTGCGCGGCATCTGGCCAGGTGGCCCGGGCCGCAGGACCATACCGGCGTGGAGCCCTACTGGGAATTGACCTTCGACGCCGACGGCGACGTCGACACCGCGCAGCGCGCGCAGCTGCTGGCCGGCGCGGAACGTGAGAACGTGACCGATCTGCTGGTCTTCGCGCACGGCTGGAACAACGAGAAGAAGGACGCGCGCAAGCTGTACCAGCGCTTCTTCGCGCCCTGCCAGGACCTCGCGGGGGCCGGGGTGCGCCTCGGCTACGTCGGGGTGCTCTGGCCCGCCATCCGCTTCCCCGACGAACCGATCCCCGACCTCGACCCGTCGGCCGCCGCCGTCGCCGCCACCCCACCGGGCGAACCCGTCCTGGACGCGGCCACCCGGCAGGCGCTCGACCGCGCCTTCCCCGACCACGCCCAGACCCTCGACCGGATCGCCGAACTCCTCGCGGAGCGCTCCCAAGTACCCTCGCGCGTCTACGAGTTCGGCAGGCACGTCCGTGAACTGGTCTCCCTGCGCGAGACGCATCCGGCGCGGCACTTCGGCCAGGACACCGGCGCGGGCGAGCCCGCCATGCTCACCGACGACGCCGTCCAGGTCTGCGAGATCTTCGCCGCCGCGCGCGCCGACATCGGGGATCCCGCCCTGCTCGGACGGCTCCGCGAGCGACTGTGGGACGGCGCGCACGAACTCCTGCGGCAGGGCACGTACTACGCGATGAAGCGCCGGGCCGGCGCGGTGGGGCAGCTCGGGCTCGGGCCCGCGATCGGGCTGCTAGCCGCCGACGTGCCCACGATCAAGGTGCATCTCATCGGGCACAGCTTCGGCGCCCGCCTCGTCTCGTACGCGCTGCGCGGCATGCCCGCGGACGTGCGCGCGGTGAAGTCGGTGACGCTGCTGCAAGGGGCCTTCTCGCACTACACGTTCGCCGAGCGGCTGCCGCACGACACGTCGCGGGGCGGCGCCCTGCACGGCATGCAGCACCGCGTCGACGGCCCGCTGGTCTCCTGCCACTCCCGCTTCGACGACGCGCTGGGGCGGATCTACCCGCTGGCTTCGAAGCTGGCCGGCGACTCGTCGGGCTTCCTCGACCTGTGGGAGCGGTGGGGCGCCATCGGCTACAACGGCGTCCGTTCCGTGACCGGCACCAAGCGCATCAAGCTGGGCCAGAAGATACCGGCGAAGGGGTGCGTGAGCCTCGACGCGGCGTCGGTGGTGCGGCGGGGCGGCCCGCCCTCCGGGGCGCACAGCGACGTGTGCCACGAGGAGCTGGCACGGGTCGTGTTCGCCGCGGGGCGGATCGCGCGCGCCTAGGGCGCGACGCACCTGGGCCGCGCCCGGGGCCTGTCCGGCGGACAGGCCCCGGGCTGCCGGAACGGTGGCCGGCTACTCGCGGTGTCGCGGGAATTCCACGACCTGCTGGTACGTCGGGCGGTTCTGCCACTGGATCGGCTTGTGCGTGATGCCGCCCAGCGCCCGGTGGACGACCGAGTCCGCGCACCACTGGTCGCCCGCCTTGCACGCGTCGTCACCGGGGTAGACCTCGGTGGCGGGCTTGGCGACGGCCCGGGCGAGCGTGCCGAGCAGGGCGTCGCGGCAGGCGTCGAGCTTGCCGTCGCCGCAGTAGGACTCGGCGAGCTCGCCCCGCACGGGCTGTCCGAGGACCTTGCGCAGGTCCTTGTCGGCGTAGCCCCACCAGCCGTACTGGAAGGCCGATCCGGCGTGCGCCCCGGTGGGCCCGTGCCCGGCCGATGGCGCCTCGTCGGTGGCGAGCTGGGACGTGAGCGCGTCGTAGAGGTCCGCACCGAGTCCGGGCTTGAACTCGGCCTCGACGAGCAGCGGCCACCAGGCGTCCATGACGCGCACGGCGTCGGGGTGGGCGTAGGTCCTGGAGCCCGCCGACGTCTGGTTGCGCTGTGTGCCCGCCTTGCGCCAGGCCTCCAACTGCTGCACGGCCTTGGCCAGTTGCGGGTCGGTGACCGGCTTGCTGCGCAGCACCTTGAGGAGCTCGGGCAGTACCTGCTCGCCGCGCAGGTCGGTGACGGCCGCCTCCGACATGGCCTGGGTGAGCGAGGCGCGGGTGACGCCGCCCTCCTCGGTGAGCTTCTTGACGCGCCCGTCCAGCAGGTCACCGCGGTGCACGGCGCTCACGCCGAATCCGGCGGTGCTGAAGTCCTTGGCCTGTTTGTTGTTCCAGGAGATGTAGTAGTCCTGGTTGACGGACTGCGGGTGCTCGGCGGGCGGGGTCTGCGCCGAGGTGTTGTCGGCGGGGTCGAAGTCCCGCCACTCATTGGCCTGTTCGGCCTTGACGGGCAGGGCGGGGTCGATGTTCTCGGCGCGCTCGGGGTTGGCGCCGCTGTTGTAGTACGCGATGTCGCGCGAGTCTGCGTAGAACCAGTTGAACGCGTAGCTGATGTGCTGCGCCGCTTTCTTGAACGTCGGGACGTCCTTGACGTACGTGGGGTCGTTCAGCATCTGGAAGCCGATGATCGAGTCGGCCTCGTGGCGGTAGGTGGAGCGCAGCGAGACGTAGGCGACGGGCTTGCCCCCGGCGCTCGCGCGGTGTGTGACGACGCCGTACTTCGTGCGGAAGACCTGCATGCGGTAGGAGCCGGCGGCCGTGGAGTCGGCGAGCGTCGGCTTCCAGGCGTTCTTGCGCTCCAGCTTCTCCATGGGCGTGCACGTGCCCTGGTAGAGATAGCCGGTGGACTGCTTGGTGGGCGTGCCGCCGCCCGGCTCGCACAGCTCGACGGCGTAGGTGTCCGTGATGTCCTGCCCGGCGGAGGTGGCCGACCACGCGTAGTCCTGGCCGCGCCCCAGCTGGACGTACATCCCGACGCCCGCGAAGGAGACGCCCCGGGCGCTGATGCCGGGCCCCTGGAGCTCCTGCTGCATGAGGAGCTGCGGTGCGAAGTAGCCGGTCTGGGGGCCGAAGACGGCGACGGGGTTGCCGCTCGCGGTGTGCTTGCCGGAGACCAGCAGCGCGTTGGACATGCCCTTCTTGTGGCCGTCCCGGCGGAAGAGGTCCGAGGGCAGCACACCCTTGTCGTACATGCCCTGGAGCGGCTTGAGCTTCTTGGGCGCCCGCACCGGGTCCTTCGCGCCGGTCCTGGCGCCGCCCTCGCGGTCGTACACGAGCTGTTCGCGCTCGACCGAGCCGGCGTCGGGCATCGCGGTGCCGCGCGCCGTGTCCGGCTTGCCCGCGTAGGGGAAGCTCGTGCCGTCGTGGATGGTCTGGACGGCCTCGGGGTCGTTGCGGGCGCGGAAGGACTCCCAGACCTTCGTGCCCTTCTCCACGCCGTACTTCTCCTGGGCCTTGAGCAGGGAGACGGCCGACTCGACCTCGCCGCCGCCGCCGTTGCCGAAGAGCCCGCCGACCACGGAGGCCAGGGCGATCATGTCGGTGATCTTGAAGGGTTCGATCTCGCCGGCGTTGGTGATCGCGTCGATCTTGCCGGTGAGGACGTACTCGCCGGGGAAGTAGCGGCCGTTCTTGGACTTCACGCGGTAGGCGTTGAGACCGTCGATGTAGGCCTGCGCGTCCTCCATCGCCTGCTTGCCGCGCTCGCCCTGGGTCGACCTGATGTACTCGACCTGCTTCTCCAGGTCCTCTTCGGTGTACGGGGCCTGCGGCCAGAACTGCTGCTCCAGGCCCTGGTTGGCGAGTGCGCCGCCCGCGAACGACGTCAGCTGTCCGCGCCCGATGTGCCGGAAGAGGTCGATGAGCCAGAGCCGGTCCTGTCCCGCGGCGAAGCCCGCTCCGTACTCGGTGCCGTAGCGGGTGGTGCCCTTGATGTGCGGGATGCCGTACTTCTTGTCGCGGGTGATCGTCACGTCGTCGCGCGGCTTGGTGACGGAGGCGACCTGGCCTTCGCCCACCCCGAACGAGGCGTCGTTGAAGAACTCGGTCAGCCGGTCGTCGGTGAGCGAGGGATAGCCGGAGGAGAGCGCGTCGTAGGGGCCCAACTGGTCGTCCGCGTGCGCGGGTTGGGTGCCCAGGAGCCGGTGGGCGAGGATCTCCGCGAGCGTCGCGCCGCCGTTCGCGCCGGGCGGCAGGACGTCCGCGCACTGGCCCGCGCAGTAGTCCGTGGCCTCCTGTCCCGGGGCCGGCTCGCGCGCGGCGGCCGCGGCGCCCGACTGGGGCGCGAGGAGGCCGGCGGCGAGCGCCAGCGCCGCTCCCGCCGTGAGAGTTCTGAGCCTGACGTTGCGTCGTCGCATGGGTGCTCCTCCGGGTCCTGCGGAAGGCCGATGCGGCGGAGGCTACTGGCGGGTTGGCGAACCCGAAAGATGAACATGCGTCGCCTTTTCCGAATCACCACAACGCGCCCCCCTTGTGTCTGCATCACACCAGCTCACCGGGGCAGGCGAAAAACGGTGGCGGGATGAGGGAGCCGATTCGCGTGTCGATACGTCTACTCGGCGACGTCGTTTCGAACTCGATCGACCTCGACGCCGGCGATAACGGAACACGGGGACCAGTACGGAAGTACGTGTGACGGAGGTGCAGGGCGATGGCCGGATTCCGGAGTCTCGCGAGACAGGTGCGTGATCCGCAGAGCGATCTGGCACTGCGGCGGTACTCGCTGCGCAAGTGCCTGGAGAGGTTCGCCCCCTACGGACACCGGGCGACCTGGGACCATCTGTGCTCCCGGGCGGGCTTCGCCCCCGAGGACAGGTCTCCCGACCCGGCGCGGCTGGTGGCCGCGCTGAACGAACTGGAGGCGGCGCGAGCGGTCTGGCTCGCCTACGAGGCGGGCTTCGCGGAGCGCCGCCGCAAGGAGAAGCACGACGGGCTCAGGCGCCCCGGCAGCACCGACGACTGGCACCGCTGCACGTGGGGCGGGTGCGGGGTCGCCTGGTGCGACGACCCGGACGTCCACCCGCGGGAATCCCTCGCCGAAGTCCTGCGCCGGCTCATCGCGGCCCTGGAGAGGGAGCCGGGCACGTCCTGCCCGGTCTGTGCGGACACCGCCCTCGTCTGGATGCACGGCCTGGCGCACGAGCCGTCCTCGGGGGCGGTCTGCACGGGCTGCGGCATCGTCGTGCCCGGCCCCGTCCTCACCGAGGACGCGGTGTCCCGGGCACGGGTGAGGCGGCTTCGCCCCCTGGTGTCGGCGTGAGGTGCGCCGCGTTCAGGGCGTGACCACGTCCGTGTGGATGGCCAGCTTGAACTGGGCGTGAATCAGCGGCGTGGCGAGCTTCACGTCTCCCGCGCCGCGTGCCGAGACCTTCACGCCCAGGGGCGTGTCCGGGTGCACGAACATCTGCCAGAGGTAGGTCCGGTACTGCCCTCCCCGCGTCGGCGTGGAGTCGGTCGTCGCGGTCGAGTCGTACCCCGTCGACAGGCTGAGCGGGTCGCGGACGTAGCGCGCGCGGAACTCGGTCGCCCGGGAATCCGGCTTCCAGAAGACCATCGCGGAGAGCAGGGCCCAGCCGTCGTGGCTCGGCCAGATCAGTCCCGAACGGGCGTCGGGGAACTTCGACGGGGACGTGAGGCCCTTCGACGGGTCGTGCATGCGCCACGGGTCGTAGGACTCGTCACCCGCGCCGTACGGGAAGCGCACCAGGTGATAGCCGTCACTGTCGTACGTGACGGACTGCGGACCGTGCCGTGCGGCGTCCCACAGCAAGGAGCAGATGGCGACGGACATGGGCTTCCCCCGATCGGCGTCGACGTGCGCTGGGTGCTGGCTCGTGCGTCCTCGTGCTTCCTCGTACGTCCTTATGCAGAACACACGTTGGTACGTCCCGCCCGGTTTCGGCCAGACCTAGCACAGGGAAATTCCGGTGGTCATGTCGTTTTGCGGCACGGCAGGGTGATCGCCGGTGACGGACACCGGTGATCCCTGAGGAGAGACAGGCCATGTCGACGCTGCGCGTCACCGCCGAAGTACTGACGATCCACGAGCATCCGGGCGCCGACGCCCTCGAACTGGCCCAGGTGGGCCTGTACCGCGCGGTCGTCGCCAAGGGCGCCTACCGCACCGGCGAGAGCGCGGTGTACATCCCCGAGCAGGCGGTGCTGCCCACCGCGCTCATCGAGGAGTTGGGGCTCACCGGGCGTCTCGCCGGCGGCAACGGCGACCGGGTCAAGGCGGTTCGGCTGCGCGGCGAGCTGTCGCAGGGCATCGTGTGCCGGCCCGCCGCACTGGCCGGCGTCGACCTGGCGCGGGCCGCGGCCGACGGCACGGACTTCGCCTCCTGGCTCGGCATCACCAAGTGGGTGCCGCCGATCCCGCCGACGATGAACGGCGACGTGGAGGCCGCGCCCGACCTGCTGCCGTGGGTCGACATCGAGAACATCCAGCGCCACCCGGACATCTTCGCGCCCGGCGAGCAGGTCGTCCTCACCGAGAAGCTGCACGGCTCGGCCTGCCTGGTGACGTACGTCGCCGGCACCGGCCGCACGTACGTCTCCTCGAAGGGGTTCGGCGCCAAGTCGCTGGCCCTGCGGGAGGACCCGCGCAACCTGTACTGGCGGGCGGTCCGCGGCCACGGTGTCGCGGCCGCCGCGGCGAAGCTCGCGGAGCGGCTCGGGGCGCGCCGGGTCGGCATCTTCGGCGAGGTGTACGGCGCGGGCGTGCAGGACCTGACGTACGGCGCGGACGGCAGGCGCGACACCCTCGGGTACGCGGTCTTCGACGTCGGCGTGGACATCGCAGGACGGCTGGGCTGGCTGGACCCCGCGGAGCTGGAGGGCGAACTGCCCCTGGTGCCACGCCTGTACGAGGGCCCCTACGACGCCGGCCTCGTCCTGGAGCTCGCGTCGGGCCGCGAGACCGTCTCGGGGCGCGACCTGCATCTGCGCGAGGGCGTCGTGATCCGGCCCGCCGTGGAGCGGTACAGCCCGGTGACCGGCGGGCGGGCCATCGCGAAGGCGGTCAGTCCGGCCTATCTGACGCGCAAGGGCGGCACGGAGTACGAGTGAGACACCGGCCCCGGCGGACCCTCACGTCCGCCGGGGCCCCCGGTCCACCATCAGGCGGGAGCCGCTGTGCCGCTCGCCGAAGACGTCGTCGGGGTTGGAGAGCACGCAGGTGTCCAGGGACAGGCAGCCGCAGCCGATGCAGTCCGTGAGGTGATCGCGCAGCCGGCCCAGCTGCTTGATGCGCTTGTCCAGCTCCGAGCGCCAGCCCTCCGAGAGCCGCGCCCAGTCCTCGCGGTTGGGGGTGCGCTCCTCGGGGAGCGAGTCCAGGGCCTCGCGGATCGTGGAGAGCGGGATGCCCACGCGTTGCGAGGCGCGGATGAAGGCGACGCGGCGCAGCGTGTCCCGGTGGTAGCGGCGCTGGTTGCCGGAGGTGCGGCGGCTGCTGATGAGGCCCTTGGACTCGTAGAAGTGCAGGGCGGACACGGCGACACCGCCGCGGTCGGCCAGCTGGCCGACCGTGAGTTCGTGGACCTTCTCCGGAATCTGGGGCACCCCTCAAACCTACTGGCAGGTCCGTTGACACGCGTCGGCACACCCCGCATGCTGAGCAAGCGCTTAGTCTGCGCACGTTTCTGCATGCGTTGCTGCATACGTCTAGGAGGCCAGGGACATGGCGGAGCCGAGGATCTTCACGTCGGCCGAGGAACTGCGAGCCGGGGTCGGCGAGCCGCTCGGGCCCAGCGACTGGCTGGAGATCGACCAGAAGCGGATCGACCTCTTCGCCGAGGCCACGGGCGATCACCAGTGGATCCACGTGGACGCCGGGAAAGCGGCGCAGGGCCCCTTCGGGACCACCATCGCGCACGGCTACCTGACCCTGTCGCTGCTGCCGAGCCTGGTGCCGCAGACGATGCGCGTCGAGGGCATGAAGATGGGCATCAACTACGGCACGGACAAGGTCCGTTTCCCCTCCCCGGTGCCGGTCGGCTCACGGCTGCGCGCGAGCGCCGTGCTCACCGACGTGACACCGACGAAGGACGGCGGCGTCCAGGTGACGGCCAAGGTCACCGTGGAGCGCGAGGGCGGCGACAAGCCCGCGTGCGTGGCGGAGTCGGTGTCCCGCTACTACTTCTGAGGTTCCCCGGGCCGCGCGCCCACCATCCGCAGCACGAGGTCGGCGTAGAGCGCGCCGACCTCGTCGGGGGTCCGGTGTCCCGCCGTGTTGAACCAGCGGGCGACGTCGATGCAGAGCGAGAGCACGGCGAGCGTGGTGCCCGGCACGTCGGGAACGTCGAACTCCCCCGACCGCACGCCGTCGTTGATGATGTCCCGCACGGCCGCGTCCGACCTGCGGCGCAGCGCGACGATCTCCGTGCGGTGCTCCTCGCCGAGGGCGTCGAGCTCGTACTGCACGACCCGCGCGGTCATGTGGTGGGCGGCGTGCCAGCCGACGAAGGAGCGCACCGCCGCCGCCAGCCGCTCGGCGGGGCCGCCCTCGCCGTCCGCCGCGGTCCGCAGGATGGCCAGGGCCTTGTCGTGGCCGATCCTGCTGATCCGGTGGAGCAGCTCTTCCTTCGTCTTGTAGTGGATGTAGAGCGCGGCGGGGCTCATGCCGGCGCGGCCCGCGATGTCCCGCGTCGTCGTCGCGTGGTAGCCGCGCTCGGCGAAGGCCTCGACGGCGGCGACCAGCAGCCGCCTGGCCGCGTCGGGGCTGACCTCGCCCCACGGCTGCTCCTCGCCGCCGGTCTCCTCCGCCGCACCCATGCCCACTCCTTCGTGCCTGCCCCGGTCTGCCGGGAGGGACACCATACCCCTGTCGGTGAGCAAGCGCTTAGGGCGGCGGCGGGCGGGCGTGGGAAGGCGCGGCCGCGGAGGGCGCGGTCAGGGCTTGGCGAACGGGTCGTGTTCGGCGAGCAGCCGGTCGACGCGGGCCTGGTCGACCCTGCTGACGATCTGCTCCACCTCCTGACGGTCCCTGATCACCTTGGCCAGGGTGAACGCGGAGGTCGTCAGGTAGAGCACCGAGATGGCCAGGAAGCCCCGCACCCAGGCGGAGGCGTCGAGGTAGCCGATGCCGACGGACACCGCGCCCAGGGCGACGGAGAAGGAGGCGATGGCCTGGCCGTAGAAGGCGGCCGTGGTCTGCTGCTTGACGGGAGGCTCGGTCATGGAGGCAGTGTCGGGCGCCGGTGGCCCCCGCCGCATCCGCTCGTGTACTCAGCCGCGTACTCAGACGGGACCGGTCCCCCGCGCCCCGGCCCTCAGAAGGCCGAAACCCCGGTCAGCGCACGGCCGATGACGAGCTTCTGGATCTGGCTGGTGCCTTCATAGAGGGTCATCACGCGGGCGTCGCGCAACAGCTTGCCCGCCGGGTACTCGTCGATGTAGCCGTAGCCGCCGAACACCTGCAGGGCGTTGTTGGCGGCGCGCACGGCGGCCTCCGAGGCGAACAGTTTGGCCTTGGAGGACTCGGTGGCGAAGGGCTGGCCGCGATCGATGAGGTCGGCGACCCGCCACGTCAGCAGGCGCGCGGCGTCCACGTCGACCGCTATGTCGCTGAGGAGCTCCTGCACCAGCTGGTGGTGGGCGATGGTCTTGCCGAACTGCTCGCGCTCGGTCGCGTACGCGACCGCCGCGTCGAGGGCGGCCTGGGCGATGCCCACGCATCCGGCGGCGACCGACATCCGTCCCTTGGCGAGGGCCGACATGGCGACCGAGAAGCCCTTGCCCTCCGGCGCCATCATGGCCGACGCGGGGACGCGGACGTCCTCAAGGACGAGTTCGGCGGTGGCCTGGCCACGCAGGCCGAGCTTGCCGTGCAGGGTGCGGCGGGTGAGGCCGGGAGTGTCGGTCGGGACCAGGAAGGCGGACACGCCCTTGTGGCCCGGGGCGTCGCCGGTGCGGGCGAAGAGGAGGACGACGTCGGCCCAGGTGCCGTTCGTGATGAACATCTTGGTGCCGTTGACGACGTACGAGTCGCCGTCGCGCACGGCGCGGGTCGTGAGGCTGCCCGCGTCGGATCCGGTGCCCGGCTCGGTGAGCCCGAAGCAGCCGACGTACTCGCCGGAGGTGAGCCCCGGGAGCCACTGCCGCTTCTGCTCCTCGCTGCCCCAGTGCGCGATGGTCTTGGCGACCAGGCCGAGCGAGACGGAGACGATGCCGCGCACGGAGGAGTCCCCGCGGCCGAGCTCCTCGGTCACCAGGCAGTACGCGAGGTGGTCGCCGCCCGAGCCGCCGTACTCCTCGTCGACGGTGAGCCCGAGGAAGCCGACCTCGCCGAGCTTCTTCACGACGGCCCGGTCGACGCTCTCGGCACGGTCCCACGCGACGACGTGCGGGGCGATCTCGCGCGCCACGAAGTCCTTGGCCAGCCGGCGGACGGCGGTCTGCTCGTCGCTGAGCTCCAGGTTCATCGCGGGCACCTCTCCACGGTCGGATCACGGCCGAGATCCGAAGCGTCACGGTCGAGATTTAAATTAGCACTGCTAGTTTGTTGCGGCAGCCCTACTATGTGCCGCATGGCCCGACCGCGCAAGCCCCTCCTCAGCAGAGAACGCATCGTCGAGACGGCGCGCGCGCTCGTGGACTCCGAGGGACTCGCGGCCGTCTCCACCCGCCGCCTCGCCGCCGAGCTCGGGGTGAGCGGGCCCTCCCTCTACAACCACTTCCGCACCAAGGACCAGATCCTGGAGGCGGTCGCGGATTCGGTGAGCGCCCAGGTCGACCTGTCGATGTTCGACCCCGGCGACGGACGCGGCTGGCGCACGGCGCTGCACGACTGGGCGGTCTCCTACCGGGCCGCCCTGACGCTGCACCCGAACATCGTGCCGGTGCTGGCCGGCGGCCCCGGCCGCCGCCCGGCCGGACTGCGGCTGGCCGACGCCGTGTTCGGGGCCATGGTCGACGCGGGCTGGCCGGCCGCACAGGCCACGTCGATCGGCGCGCTGATGCGCTACTTCATCATGGGCTCCGCGCTCGGCTCGTTCGCCGGGGGCTTCGTGGACGACGAGACCGCCTACGACCCGGCCGACTACCCGCACCTGGGCCAGGCCCACCTGCTCGCCGACCGCCAGGAGGTCATCGACGAGCGGGCCTTCGAGACGGGCCTCCAGGCGCTGCTCGACGGCCTCGCGCTGCAGTACGAGCAGGTCGCGGCGCGCACCTGACGGGCCGCGCCCGACGGGCCGCACCGGTCCGGCACGCGCCGCTCACGCCGGCCGGACGGTTCGGTGCGCGCCGAAGGGTTCCTGACCGATCCTGGGGACATGAAGCCGGGTCACTCGAAGAACGCCGTCGCTCCCGCCCTCGCCTCCCTGGCCGCGCTGTTCGCGGACGAGACGCGGGCGGCCTGTCTGCTCGCGCTGCTCGACGGGCGGGCCTGGACGGCGGGCGAGCCGGCCCGGCACGCGGGCGTCGCGGCGTCGACGGTCAGTGAGCACCTGGGCCGGCTGGTGGCGGGCGGCCTGCTCGCCGAGGAGCGGCAGGGCAGGCACCGCTATGTGCGGCTCGCCGGCACACGGGTCGCGCAGCTCGTCGAGGACCTGGCGGGCCACGCGGCCCCCGGGGCGCGGGCGCGGCCCCGCACGCTGCGCGAGGCCGGCGCCGCGGGCGCGATGGCGCGGGGCCGCACCTGCTACGACCACCTGGCGGGGCGGCTCGGGATCGCGATCACCGGGGCGATGACGGAGCGGGGCTGCTGCGGCAGGACACCGGGTTCGCGCTGACCGACCAAGGGGTGGCGTGGTTCGGTGAGTTGGGGATCGAGTTGACGCACGGCGGGCGGCGGCCGCTGGCCCGGTACTGCGTCGACTGGACGGAACGCAGGCCCCACCTGGCGGGGGTCGCGGGGGCGGCCCTGTGCCGGCACGCGCTGACCACCGGCTGGTGCGAGCGGATCGGTTCGGAGCGCGCCGTGCGCGTCACCCCGGCGGGGGCGCGGGCGTTCGCGGCACACCTCGGCATCGAGGACCTCTGAGACGGCCGTTCCCGAGGCTGCGTTGTCCGAGGCCGTCGCCTCCGAGGCCGTCGTGTCCGAGGCCGTCGTGTCCGGACTGAGGCCGCGCGCCCGCGAGTTCACCCACCTTCCGGAGCGCCAACAGCCTCGCTCACTCCGTCACGACACGCTCCACCGCCGCCACGACGATCGCCTCCCTCTCCTCCTCCGAGAGCACGTCCGGCAGCGTGAGCTGTTCGACGATGAGCCAGTTGAAGGCCAGGTACAGGAGCTTGACCGCCATCGCGTCGCCCGGCAGACCGGATTCCGCGTGGTACGCGAGGTTGGCGTCGAGGTCGGCCCGGACGCGCTCGGTCAGGACGGCGCGCAGCTCCGGCCGCCGGGTCGCCTCCAGGCGCAGTTCGAGCAGGGCCAGATAGCCGGTGCGGAAGCCGCTGACGCGCCCGACGACCTCACGCATCAGCTCGACGTAGGTCTCCTTGTCGCGCCCGGCGGTGCGCTGCCGCTCGACGGCCGCCGCGTCGGGCGTGAGCCGTTCGTAGACGCGGGAGCCCGCCTGGGTGAGGAGGTCGTCGCGGTTGCTGAAGTAGTTGGAGGCCGTGCCGGCCGGCACCGCGGCCTCGGTGTCCACCGCCCGGAAGGTCAGCCCGCGGGCCCCCTCCCTGGCGAGCACCTCGATGGCGGCGTCCACCAGGGCCGCCCGCCGGCCGTCGTTCCTGCGCACCATTGACACCACTCCATCTGCAGTACTATGTTCCAACCACTACAAAGAGAGTACTACAGGGGGAGTTACCAGTTGCGCAAGCTTGTGTACTACATCGGCACCTCCGTCGACGGATACATCGCGGGACCCGGGGGCGAGTTCGACTTCTACCCCGTGGGCGACGAGGAGCAGGCCACGGCGTACGCGGCCTCGATCAACGCCCGCTACCCCGAGACGGTCCCCACGGCCCTGCGCCCGCACGTGGGCCTCGCGAACGCCCCTGGCAAGCGCTTCGACACGGTGGTGATGGGCAACGGAACCTACCGCCAGGCGCTCGCCCACGGCACCCCGAGCCCGTACGCGCATCTGCGCCAGTACGTCCTGTCGCACACCCCGTCCGCCGCCCCCGACCCGGCGGTCACCGTGACCGGCGGCGACCCGCTCGCGCTGGTCCGCGACCTCAAGCGGCAGCAGGGGCAGGACATCTGGCTGTGCGGGGGCGGCCAGGTCGCGGCCGCGCTGCTGCCCGAACTGGACGAGCTGATCATCAAGAGCTACCCCGTGGTCGCCGGCGCGGGAGTCCCCCTCTTCGGCGGGAGGTTCGACCCCACGCGGTTCCGCGTGACCGCGCGCGAGTCGTTCCCCAACGACGTACTGGTCACGTGGTTCGAGAGGCGGCCGGCGATAATTCGGTGAGGACCGAAGCGTCCGGGCCCTAATCTCTGCGCATGCCTTCCTCCCGCCCCACCTCGCCCCGGGCCCGCACGGCCCGCCGCCCCGAACTGCTCGCGGCGGCCGCCGCCACGTTCACCGTCGTGATGTGGGCCTCCGCGTTCGTGTCCATCCGCAGCGCGGGCACCGCCTTCTCGCCCGGCGCGCTCGCACTCGGCCGCCTCCTCGCCGGAGCGCTGGCGCTCGCGATCATCTGTGCGATCCGCAGGGAAGGACTGCCGCCGCGGGCGGCCTGGCCGGGGATCGCCGTGTCCGGGCTGCTCTGGTTCGGGGTGTACATGGTCGTCCTCAACTGGGGCGAGCAGCAGGTCGACGCGGGGACCGCCGCGCTGCTCGTGAACATAGGGCCGATCCTCGTGGCCCTGCTCGGCTCCAGGCTGCTCGGCGACCCGCTGCCGCCGCGCCTGGTCGCGGGCATGGCGGTGTCGTTCTCGGGCGCGATAGCCGTCGGCTTCTCGATGTCCGGGGAGGGCGACGCGTCCGTCCTCGGCGTGGCGCTCTGCCTGATCGCGGCCGTGGGGTACGCGGCCGGGGTCGTCGCCCAGAAGCCCGCGCTCGCCAGCGCGAGCGCGCTGCAGGTGACGACCTTCGGATGCCTGACGGGCGCGGCCCTGTGCCTGCCGTTCGCGGGCCAGTTGGTGGACGAGCTGGGCCGGGCGCCGGCCTCCGCGACCCTCAACATGGTCTACCTGGGCATCTTTCCGACCGCGCTGGCGTTCACGACATGGGCGTACGCGCTGGCCCGCACGACCGCGAGCCGGATGGGCGCCACCACGTACGCCGTGCCCGCGCTGGTCGTCGTGATGTCATGGCTGGCGCTGGACGAGGTACCGGGCGCCGTCACCCTCGGCGGCGGCGCGCTCTGCCTCGCCGGAGTCGCGGTGGCGCGTTCTCGCCCCCGTGCCCGTGTCACGGCCGCCCCGGAGGCCGCGCCGTCGGCGAAGTAGATGTACTCTGCATCCGTCCTGCCGGACGAAACATGGACGTAACACGGGAGTGGCCGTGGGGCACGCGACGGATGCGATGCACATCGAGGGCTCAACCCTGCCCGGAGGGCGGCCCGTTGGCCTCTCGCGGGCCCGCGATTTCGCCGCGTCGGTGCTGCGCGGCCAGGCGCAGGTCACCTTCCTGCCGAGCGTCGCGGCGGGCGCGGTGTTCTGTGCCGCGCTGTTCGCCGCGGGCTGGCAGTACGGCCTCTACGGTCTCGTGGGCACCGCGGTGGGCACGGCCACCGCACGGCTCCTCGGCGCGGACCGCGGCCGGGTCACGACGGGGCTCGAAGGGTTCAACGCCTGCCTGACGGCGCTCTGTTTCGCCGTGTTCCTGGGCGCGGGACACCTCTCCACTGCACTGCTCGCCCTCGGCGGCTGCGTGGTCGTCACGGTGGTGACCGCGGCCGTGGTCAACCTGCTCGGCGTCTGGGGGCTGCCCTCGCTCACGATGCCGTACTGCCTGATCGCGAGCACGATGACCATCGCGGCGCCCGGCTTCCAACGGGTCTGGCACCAGGGCGAGGCGCTCGCGGGACTGACCCGCGCGGCGAGCGGCCCCACCGTCCTGCGCCCCGCCGAACTGGCCAGGGCGTTCTTCGCGGACTTCGCCCAGATCTTCTTCATGCCGCAGTGGTACGTGGGGGCGCTCCTGCTCGCCGGGCTGCTCATCGCCAGCCGGCGCGCGGCCGCCGTCGCGTGCCTGGGCAGCGCGGTCGGCATCGCCACGGCCTGGGTCCTCGGCGCCCCCGCGGCCCAGATCACCGACGGTTCGATGGGATACAACTCCGTCCTCGTGGCGCTCGCCCTGTGCGGCGTCTTCCTGCCCGCGCGGGCGGCGACGCTCACGTACGCACTCGTGGGCGCCGCCACCGCGACGGCGGTCGGCTCGGCGATGTCGGCGCTCTTCGCGCCGTCCGGCGGGCACACCTTCACGTGGCCGTTCGTGCTGACGACGTTCGTGTTCCTGGCCGCGGCCACGTCCTTTCCGCGGCTCACCGGTCCGGCGCGGGCCGCCCAGGGCCCGGCCTCACGACCCTGCCCGCCCGCGACGCCCGGCGCGCACCCTCGCCACTCGGGGTGAACACCCGGGCGACCGGATCCGGTCAGAAGATGACCAGCGCCCGGCCGCCCTTGCCCGCGAGCATGTTCTCGAAGGCCGCCGGTATGCCGTCGAGGCCGATCCGGTCGGTCACCAGGGCGTCCAGGTCAAGGCGGCCCGCGCGGACGTGACCGGCCAGGACCGGCAGGTCCACCGCCGGGTCGGCGTTGCCGTACACGCATCCCGCGAGGGTCCTGCCCCAGTGGAAGAGCTCCAGGGCGTTGAAGGTGACCTGCTGGTCCTTGCCGCCGATGCCGACCACCGTGGTGCGGCCGCCGCGCCGCGTCGACTCCCAGGCCGTGCGGATCGTCACCGCGCGGCCCACGCACTCCACGGCCACGTCCACGCCCTGGCCGCCGGTGAGCCCCCGGATCTCCCGGGCCGTCGTCCCCGAGGCGACCACGTAGTCGGTGGCGCCTGCCGAGCGCGCCAGCTCCTCCTTCTCCGGCGACACGTCGACCGCGACGATCCGCGCGGCGCCCGCGATCCTGGCCGCCTGCAGGGTGGCGAGGCCCACTCCCCCGACGCCGAAGACGGCGACCGTCTCGCCCTCGCGGACCTTCGCCGCGTGGTGCACGGCGCCGTACCCGGTCAGGACCGCGCAGCCGAGCAGCGCAGCGTCGACGAGGGGGACGCCGTCGGGCACCGGCAGCACGCAGTTGGCCGCGACCACCGTCTCCTCGGCGAACGCGGCGACGTTCAGGCCGGGGTGCAGGTCGCTGCCGTCCGCCCGGTGCGCGTAGACGTCGCCCGCGCCCGCGAGGGCGTTCGCGCACAGCCATACCTCGCCGAGCGAACAGGCGTGACACCTTCCGCAGGACGGAGCCCAGTTCAGGACGACTCCGGCACCGGGCGCGACGTGCGTGACGCCCTCCCCGACGGAGACGACCGTCCCCGCGCCCTCGTGACCGAGGACGGCGGGCACCGGCACCCGCATCGTGCCGTTGGACAGGGACAGGTCGGAGTGGCAGACCCCGGCTGCGGCGAGGCGTACCCGGACCTGGCCGGGGCCCGGCTCCGGGAGGTCGATCTCGGCGATCTCCAGCGGAGAGCCGACGGCGGGAAGGATGGCGGCGCGGACCACGTTCACGTACTCCTTGGGGAAGGTGGCGGGCTCGGGGCCCGGCGGGTCAGAACTGCAGGGACTTCGTCTGCAGGTACTCGGTGAGGCCGTGGGCGCCCAGCTCGCGGCCGACGCCCGACTGCTTGTAGCCGCCGAAGGGGGCGAGCGGGTTGAAGCTGCCGCCGTTGATGTCGACCTGGCCGGTGTCCATGCGGCGGGCGAACGCCGCCGCCTCCGCGTCGTCGGCCGCCCACACCGCGCCCGCGAGCCCGTACACGGTGCCGTTGGCGATGCGCAGGGCGTCCTCCTCGTCCTCGTAGCGGATGATCGAGACCACTGGGCCGAAGATCTCCTCCTGGGCGATCGTCATCTCGGGGGTGACGTCGGCGAACACGGTCGGCTGGACGAAGTAGCCCTGTTCCCGGGGCGCTTCGGGGCCGCCTGCCACGATCCGGGCGCCCTCCTCGACGCCCTGCTCGATGTAGCCGCGCACGCGCGCCTGCTGCTTGGCGTTGACGACGGGGCCGATGCGGGGGCCGTACTTGGCGGCCGCGGCCGAGGCGAGCTCGACCGCCTCGTCGTAGCGGTCGGTGTGCACGAGCATGCGGGTCCAGGCGCTGCACGTCTGGCCGGAGTTCGACATGACGTTGGCGACGCCGACGTTGACGGCCTTGGCGAGGTCGGCGCTCGGCAGGATGACGTTGGCGGACTTGCCGCCGAGCTCCAGGGCGACCCGCTTGACGGCCGCGCCCGCGGTGGCGCCGATCTGCCGGCCGACCGCCGTGGAGCCGGTGAAGGAGACGAGGTCGACGCCCTCGTGCTCGGCGAGCGCCTGGCCCGCGACCGGGCCAAGGCCGGTGACGAGGTTGAACACGCCCGCGGGTACGCCCGCCTCGTGCACCGCCTCGGCGAAGAGCTGGGCGGTGAGCGGGGTGTCCTCGGCGGGCTTGAGCACGACCGTGCAGCCCGCGGCGAGCGCCGGGGCCACCTTGTTGACGATCTGGTGGAGGGGGTAGTTCCAGGGCGTGATCGCGCCGACCACGCCGACCGGCTCCAGATAGACGGTGGAGTTGCCCACCTTCTCCTGGAAGGGGTGGGTCGCGGCGAGCTCCGCGTACGAGCCGGACACCAGGATCGGCACACCGGCGTGCACGGCCTGCGAGAACGGCAGCGGCGAGCCGAGCTCCGCGGTGACGGTCTCGGCGATCTCGTCCTTGCGGGCGACCAGGCGGTCGCGGAGGGCGCCGATCAGGGCGGCGCGGTCGGCGGGCGGGGTGGCCGCCCAGCCCGGCAGCGCGGCGCGGGCGGCACGGACCGCGGTGTCGACGTCCTGCGCGGTGCCCGCGGGGACCCGGCCGACGGGCTGCTCGTCGGCGGGGTTCAGGACCGTGATGGTGTCGGTGCCCGCAGCCGGTCGCCAGGCACCGTCGATGTACATCCCGTCGTGGGCCTTCATGGCATTCCTCCAGGTAGTCGTCCACGCTACAAACTAGCGCTGATAGTTTTCGGGCACCAGGGGCACCCCGGGACCGGGCCGGGCGACCTCCCGGGGCCGGGGCGGGACGGCATCCCGCCCCCGGCGGACACCTCCCGCCCCGCCGCGGCCCACCCTCCGCTCAAGCCCTTCTCCACCCCGGCGCAAGACCGGCGCAAGGCCCTGACCTGCGGGCCGACCCCTCGCGGACCGGACACTTTGGCGCATTCACGCCCCGCGCCGCCCCGATCTGTTATCCGGACACACCCCCCGCATTCGTCCCGTATTCGATTTCAAGTACGTGACATACGCATGACAAGGCGTCAACTCCCTTGATCTAGACCTGTGTTGCGGCCACGCTACTTATCGCGACGGGAGCGGCACTCACCGCTCCCTTCTGTGTGTGCGATCTCGCGCGCACCCCCCACAGTCGCGTCGCCCGACCACGGGCACGCCGCCTATGAGGAGGACTCCCTCGTAATGGCCATGCTTCGCAGCAAGAAGACTGTGATCGCCGCGGCGATCTCGACCGCCACCGCCGCCGCCGTCATCGGTGCGGTCACCGCCCTGCCCGCCCAGGCCGCCCCCGCCGAGGGCACCGTCATCGCGGCGGGCTCCGCCGACGCGGTGCACGGCAGCTACCTCGTCACGCTGAAGAACGGCTCGGGCCTCAAGGCCGCCACGAGCCAGGGCAAGGACCTCATAGCCGAGTACGGCGGCTCGGTGCAGAAGACCTTCACGTCCGCGCTCAACGGCTACTCCGCGAAGCTGAGCGAGACCGAGGCCAAGAGACTCGCCGCCGACCCCGCGGTCGCCTCCGTCGAGCAGAACCAGAGAGTCCACGCGAGCGCGACGCAGTCCAACGCCCCCTGGGGCCTGGACCGCATCGACCAGCCGAAGCTGCCGCTCTCCGGCACCTACACCTACCCGGACAGCGCCGGTTCCGGCGTCACCGCGTACGTCATCGACACCGGCGTGCGCATCACGCACTCCGAGATCAGTGGCCGCGCGGTGAACGGCTACGACGCCGTGGACGGCGACAACACCGCCCAGGACGGCAACGGCCACGGCACGCACGTCGCGACGACCATCGCGGGCAAGACGTACGGCGTGGCCAAGAAGGCCAAGATCGTGGCCGTCCGCGTGCTCGACAACAACGGCTCCGGCACCACCGCCGGCGTCATCGCGGGCATCGACTGGGTGACCGGCAACCACGCGGCCGGCGCCCCGGCCGTGGCCAACATGTCGCTCGGCGGCGGCGCCTCCACCACGCTGGACAACGCGGTGAAGAAGTCCATCACCGACGGCGTCACCTACGCGGTCGCGGCGGGCAACGCCAACACCAACGCCGCCAACACCTCCCCGGCCCGGGTCTCCACGGCCATCACGGTCGGCGCGACCAGCAACACCGACGCCAGGGCCAGCTTCTCCAACTACGGCTCGGTCCTGGACATCTTCGCGCCGGGCGTGAACATCACGGCGGGCTGGAACACCAGCGACACGGCGACCAACACGATCTCCGGCACGTCGATGGCCACCCCGCACGTCGCGGGCGCGGCGGCGGTCTACCTGGCGGGCCACACCTCGGCCACGCCGGCGCAGGTCTCCACCGCCCTGGTGAACGGTGCCACCCCGAACGTCGTGACCAGCCCCGGCTCGGGTTCCCCGAACAAGCTGCTCAGGATCGTTCAGTAACACGCCCGCTCTGACGGGTCGGTGCGGGCGATCCGTCTGAACCGGCCGTCCCCCGGGGTCTCTTGGCGCCCCCGGGGGACTTGCGCGCGCCGAGCCCCGCTGCGACGACCAGCAGCCCGCCGAGCATCACGAACGGCGCGGCCACCCCCGCGACCCCGGCGACCAGCCCCGCCGACGCGGGCGCGGCGACCTGCCCGAGGCGGTTGCCGGTGAGCCGCAGGGCCAGCGCCGTCGAGCGCGCCCCGTCGGGCGCCGCCCGGACGACGGTCGTCATGGAGAGCGGCTGGCCCACCCCGAGGCAGAAACCCAGCGCGCCGAGCATCAGGGCGAGCCCCCATACCGGTACGGGCGCCGCCATGCCCGCGCAGAGCAGCCCGCCGAGCAGACAGGTGCCGGTCAGGAGCACGGTCCTGCCGAGCCGTCGGATCATCGGGGTCATCACCAGCCGGCAGGCGATGGTGGCCGCGGCCCGCAGCGAGAGCAGCAGCCCGACGATGGCGGGCGCGATGCCCCGGTGCTCGCCGACCACCGGGAGGTAGGCCGTGAGGATGTCCGTCGCGGAGAGCACCGCGAGGCTGATGAAGATGCCCGCGGGCACGCCCCGGGTGCGCAGGATCCCGAGGACCGGCACCTTGTCGCCCCGCTCCGCGGGGCCCGCGCCGGGACGCACGTGCTCGATGCGCCACAGCGAGGTGAGCGAGACCGCGGCGACCGCTCCGGAGACGAGCAGCGCGAAGGCGCTCGTACGCCCCATGTCGCCGCCGATGAGGGAGCCCGCGGCGATCGGCCCGACCAGCTGCCCCAGCGAGGCGCCGATCGTGAAGTGCCCGAAGTTGCGGTCCTGTTCGTGCGGCGCGGACTGCCGGGCCACGATCGACTGCGCGCCGATCACGAAGCAGAGGTGGCCGAGCCCCATGACCCCGCTCCAGGCGGCCATCGCCACCAGGGAGTCCGCCGTTCCGCTCAGCGCGCAGCCGCCGGCGATCAGGGCGACGCCGACGGGCAGCAGCGGCGCGCACCGCCCGTGGTCCGTCCTGCGCCCGAGCGGCACGGCGGCGAAGAGCGGGAGCAGGGCGTAGACACCCGCGATGATGCCGATGGCCCGTTCGTCGGCGCCCAGCGAGAGGGCCCGGTAGGAGACGGCGGGCCGCGCCATCGACACCGCCGACTGCGCGAAGCTGAAGGCGATGACGAGGCGCAGCAACCAGGCACGGCCGGGTGACGACGGCATCAGATGATGCCGAAGAGGATTCCGGCGCCGAGCACCACGAGCGAGGTGAGCACGGCCCACTTCACGGTGAACTTGGTGTGGTCGCCGAACTCGACCTTGGCCATGCCGACCAGGACGTACACGGCGGGCACCAGCGGGCTCGACATGTGCAGCGCCTGTCCGGCGATGGAGGCGCGGGCGATCTCCAGGGTGCTGACGCCGTGCGCCTGGCCCGCCTCGGCGAGGACCGGCAGCACGCCGAAGTAGAAGCCGTCGTTGGACATGAAGTAGGTGAGCGGCAGCGAGAGGAGGCCGGTCACCAGGCCCATCTGCGGGCCCATGCCCTCGGGGATGGCGTCGACGAGCCACTCAGCCATGTGGTCGACCATGCCGGTGCCCTGCAGGACGCCGGTGAAGACGGCGGCGGCGAAGACCATGCCGGTGACGTTGAGGACGTTCTCCGCGTGGGCGGCGATACGGGCCTTCTGGTCGGGCATGTGGGGGAAGTTGACGGTGAGCGCGAGTGCGGCGCCGAGCAGGAAGAGGACCGGGATCGGCAGCCACTCCATGATCATGGCGGTGAGCAGCACGACGGTCAGGGCCGCGTTGAACCAGTAGAGCTTGGGGCGCAGCGTCGCGCGGTGGGGGTCGAGCCCCTGCAACCCGTCGTCGGCATCGTCGGCGTCGCCATCGCCGTCCCGGGCGTCGAGGCCGTCCGTGCCGGTGCCGGCACCGGATCCGCCGGTGGTCTTCTTCGTGAGCGACGTACGCCCGCCGCCGCCCGCGCCCACGAGAACGGTCTCGTCGGCCGTTTCCGTCTCCGTCTCCTTCTCCAGAACCTCGTCGAGGGAGAGCACGCCGAGGCGCTTGCGCTCGCGCAGGCCCAGTGCGTACGAGAGGAGGAACACGGCGACCAGACCCATGGCGAGCGCCGGGATCATGGGGACGAAGATGTCGGCGGCGTCGACCTTCAGCGCGGTCGCGGCGCGGGCCGTCGGACCGCCCCAGGGCAAGGTGTTCATGACGCCGTTGGCGGTGGCGGCGACGCCGGTCATCACGACGAGGCTCATCTTGAGGCGCTTGTACAGCGGATACATCGCCGAGACCGTGATCATGAAGGTCGTCGAGCCGTCGCCGTCGAGCGAGACGATCGCGGCGAGCAGCGCGGTGCCCACCACGATGCGCACCGGGTCCGCCTTGCAGAAGCGCAGGATGCCCCGGACGATCGGATCGAAGAGACCGACGTCGATCATGACGCCGAAGTACACGATGGCGAACATGAGCATGGCCGCCGTGGGCGCCAGATTGCCGACGCCTTCGAGGACGTAGTCCCCGAGATGGGCTCCCTTCCCGACGAACACGCAGAAGAGCGCGGGGATCAGCACCAGTGCCGCGATCGGCGACATCTTCTTCATCATGATCAGCACCAGGAAGGTGGCGATCATGACGAATCCGAGGATTGTCAGCATGGGGGCTACCTAACGTTCACCATCGAACTCCCACCAGGTCTGGCGGTCCGGATGACGTTAGGACCGGCTATCCGGCGTTAACAAGATGTTGACGCGCGAGCAATAGGCGCAAAACTCCTGGTCACGGGCGGGTGCCGCCCGTGAGGGCGCCCGCCCTCAGTCCAGCGACCGCGCGAAGTACGCGTGGAGCAGCGTCCTCGCCTCGTCGACCAGGGCCCCGTCGCCCGCCGGGTCGGCACGGAAGGCCAGTTGGAGGACCGCGTCGACCGCCTCCACACCGACCAGGATCGTGCGGCGCAGGGCCGCGTCCAGGGGGCGGCTGAGGTGTCCCGCGAGGACGGCGGCCACCCGCTCGGCCACCTGCGAGTTGGCGTCGGGCATGGCGTCCGGCGCCGAGGGGACGCCGAAGTCCACGAGGCCGAAGCCGGGGACCGTGCGCATCATCGCCAGGTACTCGTCGAAGGCGGCGTCGACGGCGCCGCGCCAGTCGCCGGGCTCGACGCCGCTCACGCGCGCGGCCACGCGTTCCGCGTACGCGTCCAGGTTGCGGTGGGCGAGCGCGTCGGTGAGGGCGCGCTTGTTGCCGAAGAAGCGGTAGACCGAGCCGATCGGGACGCCCGCGCGCTGGGCGACCGTGCGCGTGGTGAGGCCTTCGTAGCCGACCTCGTCCAGGACGGCCGCGCAGGCGTCGAGGATCCGGGTCAGCCGCTCGGCGCTGCGCTCCTGCACGGGGACACGGCGCAGGGAGGCCGGGGGGCGGGGGGTCCTGGCCCTGTCCGGGTGGGTCTGGGGGCGGTCCGGGTGGGCCTGAGGGCGGTCTGAGCGGTCCGCGGGCGGGTCCGAGGGGCCTTCGGGCGAGTCCGGACGGTCCTCGGGCGGGTTCGGGTGGCGCATCCCGGGAGAGTAGAGCACCGCTCACATTCCTGGCTTCCCCTTGCGGAAAGAAAACGCGAATCCTACGGTGTCCCATAGGAATCATTGACGAGGGAGCGGTGATGAGCGGGGACCACGCAGAGAGCCGGGACAACGCGGACCGGGCGGACAGTGCGGACCGGGCGGACGCGAACGACGCACGGAAGGCGGACGCGAACGACGCACGGAAGACCGCCGAAGGGCTGGCCTATCTCTCCGGCTTCGGCAACGAACACAGCTCCGAGGCAGTGCCCGGCGCCCTGCCGCACGGCCGCAACTCTCCCCAGCGCGCCCCCCTCGGCCTCTACGCCGAGCAGCTGAGCGGCTCCGCCTTCACCGAGCCCCGCGCGCACAACCGCCGCTCCTGGCTGTACCGCATCCGCCCCTCGGCCGCGCACCCGAAGTTCGCGCGCGTCGACAACGGCGCGATCCGCACGGCCCCCTTCACCGAGTCGGTGCCCGACCCGAACCGGCTGCGCTGGAACCCGCTCCCCGAGCCCGCGCCCGGCACGGACTTCCTCGCGGGCCTGTGGACGCTCGGCGGCAACGGCGACGCGACCCAGCGCACCGGCATGGGCATCCACCTCTACCACGCCAACTCCTCCATGCGGGACAGGGTGTTCAGCGACGCGGACGGCGAGCTGCTCATCGTGCCCGAGCACGGCGGGCTGCTGCTGCGCACCGAGTTCGGGCTGCTGCACGCGCAGCCCGGCGAGGTCGCGCTGATCCCCCGCGGCGTCCGCTTCCGCGTGGAGCTGCTCGACGCGAGCGCCCGCGGGTACGTCTGCGAGAACCACGGCGCGCCCTTCCAGCTCCCCGACCTCGGCCCGATCGGCGCCAACGGCCTGGCGAACGCACGGGACTTCAGGGCGCCGGTCGCCGCGTACGAGGACGTCGAGGGCCCGGTGGAGGTGGTCAACAAGTTCTGCGGCAACCTGTGGCGCGCCACGTACGACCACTCCCCGCTCGACGTCGTCGCCTGGCACGGCAACCATGTCCCGTACGTGTACGACCTGCACCGCTTCAACGTGATCGGTTCGATCAGCTACGACCACCCGGACCCGTCGATCTTCACGGTGCTCACCTCGCCGTCCGACACCCCGGGCCTCGCGGGCGTCGACTTCGTCGTGTTCGCGCCGCGCTGGCTGGTGGGCGAGAACACCTTCCGGCCGCCGTACTTCCACCGGAACGTGATGAGCGAGTACATGGGCCTGATCGAGGGCGCGTACGACGCGAAGGCCGAGGGCTTCGTGCCGGGCGGCGGATCGCTGCACAACATGATGTCCGCGCACGGTCCCGACCGCGAGACCTTCGAGAGGGCGTCGGCCGCCGAGCTGAAGCCGCAGAAGATCGACGACGGCCTCGCCTTCATGTTCGAGACGCGCTGGCCGGTGACGGCCACGGAGCAGGCGGCGACCGCGTCCCACCTGCAGCGCGGCTACGACGACGTGTGGCAGGGTCTGGAGCGCCACTTCCGTAACTGATGCGGAGAGACCGTGACCGCTTTCGCCCCGGACTCGATCGTCCTGAACCGGAAACTCCCGCTCTGGTACCAGGTGTCGCAGTCCCTGCGTGCCTCGATACTGGGGCGCACCCCGGACTCGCCCCTCCGGCTGCCCACCGAGGAGCAGTTGGCGGGGCACTACGGGGTGAGCGTGCTGACCATGCGGCAGGCGCTCAAGGAGCTGGAGGACGAGGGGCTGATCACCCGCCACCGGCGGCGCGGCACGTTCATCGAGCCGAGTGCGCAACGCGGCTCCCCCGTCCGGTTGCTGGGCTCGGTCGACGCGATCGTGGCCCAGCAGTCGGGCATGACCACCGAGCTCCTCTCGCACGGCACGACGGCGCCGCCCGCCGAGCTCGCCGAGCACTTCCCGGGCGCGGCCGAGGTGGCGGCGTACCACCGGCTGCGCAGTGACGAGAAGACGGGCGAGCCGACGAACCACGCCCGCAACTACGTCCGCCCCGAACTGGGCGCCCGCATCGACCCGGACGACCTGGCGCGCTGGCCCATGACGAAGGTCCTGCGCGACGTGGTGGGCGTGCGCATCAGCCGCATCACGGACACCGTGGAGGCCACGCTGGCCGACCCGGAGACCGCCCGGCTCCTCCAAGTGCCGCTGCTCAGCCCGATCCTGCACTACACGGGCATCACCTACGACGAGGCGGGCCGCACCCTGGACGTGGCCCGCATCCACTACCGGGGCGACCGGTTCTCCTTCTCGGTCACGCTCGACGCGACGTGACGGGGCACGGTCCGCACGTCGTACGATGCCGGGCGTGACGCACGACGAAGCGCCGCTGCTCGCGGACCTCATGCCGTGGTCCGTCGCACCGCTCCGGCCGGGCCGCGGGTGGCCGATGGGACCGGATCCCGCCTCACTCAAGGCCCGCTGGAACGCGCTGCTGCGCGCCGAGGGACCGGCCCGCGAGGTCCTGTTCCGCCCCACGCGCGCCCGCACCCCGCACACGGCGGTCGCCCAGCTTCCCGGCCACCGCGGCGGAACGGGCCGCCTGGCCAGGGAGAGCGGCCCCTGCCCCGAGCCGGTGCGCGTCCTGCACGGCCCCTTCGACGAGCAGTGGCTGATCCCCGACCACCGCCTCCTGGACGTCGCCCGTCCCGAGCTGTGGCGGGTGGCGGGCGAGGGCCAGCTCTTCGCGGTCGAGCAGGGGTACGTTCCCGGGTCCGCGGGGCCCGCCGTCCTCGCGTCGGGCGTGCTGCCCGACGGACGCTCACCGGCGGGCAGGCCCGGACGGATCCGGCCGCTGTTCCGCCGTCCCGGGGGGCTGGAGCCCAATGTGGCGCCGGGCCTGCTCGCACACCTCTCACAGGTGCTGGGCGAGGAGGTCACGGAGCGCGCGCTGCTCGCCTGGGTGCTCGCGGCCGGCGCCGGGTCGGCGGCGGGCTGCCGGGTGCCGCTCACCCGCGACCCCGGCCGCTGGGCGCGGGGCGTGGAGCTGGGGCAGCGACTCCTGAGGCTGCAGCTGCGCGGCGACGGCACGCGCCCGAAGCTGCCCGGCGGCCGCAGGCCGTACGTCCGGGCGCCCCTTCCCGCGCGGCCCGACACGCTGTCGTACGACGCCGGGGAGGAGGTGCTCAGGGTCGGCGACGAGGGCGTCATCTCGCCGGTGCCGCGTCAGGCCTGGGAGTACGAGGTGAGCGGGGTGCGCGTCATGGAGCGCTGGTTCGCGCAGCGCACGGAGGCGGGCGAGGCGGGGACGCTCGAGGCGATCCGTCCCGGGGCGTGGACCCGGGCGTGGACGTCCGAGCTGCTCGAACTGATCACGATCCTCGCGCTGCTCGCGCATACGCACCCCGAGCAGGCGGATCTGACGGCTTCCCCGGACGCCGGCGTCCTCACCGGGGAGGAGCTGCGCCGGGCGGGTGTCCTGCCCGTGCCCGACGCGGCACGGCGGCCCGCGTCGGTCCTCGACCACCACGAAGAGGGTCCGGACGGACAGTTCGCGCTGATCTAACCGCACCGGCTCCAGCTGCGCGGCGCGCGAAGGGCATGACGGGTGCGCGGGAGGGGACGCCTGGCGCCAAAACCGCACCGACCGGGGGAGTTTGGGCGTGACGGCCCAGCGGTCGGTGCGGATGTGGCCGAAACTTTTCGGCGTCAACAGGTGTACGGGGCAGGGGTGTTACCGGGAGTGGTGGTGACGGAGGACGGTGAGAGCGGGGTGGCTGGGAAAGATCCGCCGCAGAGCGGCGGTTCCGTCCCGGGGACCACCCGCGGTCAGCGTCCGCCGAACAGCGAACGCCGCAGCCTGCGCAGCGGCGCGAAGAGCGAGACTCGCCTCACCCGGGCACCCCTGCTGCTGCGGGCGTGCGCGGCGTCACGTGAGGTCAGCTCACGCATCAGCAGCGTCGCCTCGTGCGACTCCCGCTGCGGGACGGCGGGGCCGCCCAGCACCGAGAGATGACGGTCGAGACGCGAACTGCTCGCGCTGCTGCCACAAGTGATCGCAGGGACACGCGCCCTGCTGCGCACTGTTATCTGTTCCATGTCACTCCCCACCCGTACGAGGGCACCCGGCCCAGGGCAGGTTAACCCTATCGCCCCATCGTGACACGCGTGTATCCCGGTCACAGGATTCACCTGCCCCACAAGGAGGTTGACGATTACTCTCCGAATCCAACTGATTCCAGGGCGAGTTGGACAGGCGGCCTGACGGCGGGGTCCGCGCGGTCGGCGCGGGGCCTCGCGGCGCCCACGGATGCGCTGCTCAAAGCGTCCACGAGGGCGGCCGTGCGGTCGGCGGCGGGGCCTGGAGGACGGGGCCGACAGAGGGCAGCCCCTCGCGGCGACGTGCACAGTCAGTAATCACCGCCCGGTGACAGCGCTCCCGGGCGCCCGTCGGCGACCACGGCGCGTTGCGGCACGGCGGCGCCCGCGCGACCGACGCCCACGCCCCATGAGGATCGCGCGCGACGGGGGGCCGCGCCGGGGCGGCCCCGGGACCGGCGGCGGACCGCGGGCCGGAGGCCGCGCACCGGCTGCCGCGGCGCGGACGTGGGCTATCTCACGTGCAACCCTCCGCCCGCCGGTCCGCCGGGCGCCGCCTCGCGGCCCGGGTACGGACAGGCGCCTGCCGGGCCTCCGTGCGCGACGTGCTGCCGCTCGCCGCCGCTGTCCTCGCCGCCGCCGCGGCACCGGGAGAGGCCGTCCCCGCCCTCGGGTGCGGATTGGTGTTCAAGGGGGCCGCAACAGCGCTCGGTTGAGCTACTTTTGTGAAGAATCGCACCGCTGCGGATGGGGGCGCCCGTGAGCCAGCCAGAGCGCGTGATCGCCGGGCGGTACCGCCTGCTGGCGCCGTTGGGCGAAGGCGGGATGGGCACCGTGTGGCGTGCCCGCGACGACGTGCTCGGGCGCGAGGTCGCCGTCAAGGAGGTGCGCGCCCCCGCCGGGCTCCCCGCGGGCGACGTCGACCGGCTGTACGCCCGCCTGGAGCGCGAGGCCTGGGCCGCCGCCCGCATCCCCCACCGGAACGTCGTGACGGTCTACGACGTCGCGAACGAGGTCGGCCGTCCCTGGATCGTCATGGAGCTGGTGCGCGGCCTCTCGCTGTCCGACGTGCTGGACGCCGAGGGGGCCATGCCGCCGCAGCGGGCCGCCCACATCGGCGCCGAGGTCCTCGGCGCCCTGCGCGCCGCCCACGACGCGGGTGTCCTGCACCGCGACGTCAAGCCCGGCAACGTACTGATCGCGAACGACGGCCGGGTCGTCCTGACGGACTTCGGCATCGCCCTGGTCGAGGGGAGTTCGGCGCTGACCATGACCGGCGAGGTCGTCGGGTCCCCCGAATTCCTCGCACCGGAGAGGGCGTTGGGGCACCGCCCCGGCCCCGCTTCCGACCTGTGGTCGCTCGGCGTGCTGCTGTACGCGGCGGTGGAGGGCAGCTCGCCGTTCCGCCAGGACACCCCGCTGAGCACCCTGCGCGCGGTCGTGGACGAGGCGCTGCCGCCCGCCCGCAACGCCGGGCCCCTGACCCCGGTCATCGAGGGGCTGCTGCGCAAGGATCCGGACGAGCGGATGTCCGCCGCCGACGCCGAGCGCGACCTGCGGATCGTCGCCGCCGGCGGCACCCCGCGCACCGAGACCGCGCTCCCCTACATGCCGACGACCACGGCCCGGCGGCAGCCGCCGGGACCGACGCCGCCCGTCCCGCTCCCCGTCCCGCCGCCGCGGCCCGGCACGACCACGGCCGCCTCCGCGCCGGCAGGACCGGCAGGACCTGACCGCTCCCGGCGCGCGAAGGTCGCCCTGGTCGCGGGGCTCGTCGCGCTGGCCCTCGCCCTGGGCGGGATCACGTACGCACTGGTCAACCGGGACGACGGCGGTGGCGGTGGCAGCAGCGAGGGGTCGCAGGGCGGCGGGACCACGGGAGGCGGCGGGGGCGGCGCTTCGGAGAGCTCGGACGGCGATTCCGACGGCGACGGCTCGACCGGCTCCTCGGAAGGGAACGGCGACGGCGGTGCCGCGAACGGCGGCGACGGGGGCAAGGGCGGGAGCGGGAACAACGGCGGCGACGGGGGCAAGACCACCCGGCCCGTCCAGTCCGTGAAGGTGCACGTCTCCGGCGCCCGCACGCAGTACGAGGGCGCCTGCCCGCCGGTGGCGGGTCAGGCGCCCTCGTTCACCGCGACGTTCACGGTGGGGCGCGGGCCGGCCACCGTCGAGTACCGCTGGGTGACGAAGTCCGGCGAGCCCGGCGAGCCGGGCTGGAAGACGCTGTCCTTCTCCTCCGGGGGCGCCAGGTCCCGGCAGGTCAATCACGTCGAGACGGCGTACGACCCGGGCGGCGGGACGTACGAGAACGCGATCAGTGTCGAGGTGCGCGCCCCGGTGGCGGCCACGTCGAACTCGGTCGCGTACACGGTGGCCTGTGAGCAGGAGACCCCGACGGGCGGGGCCTCCTCCTACGCGCCGAACGCGTACGTACAGCCGGCGGGGGTCAGGCCGCCGAGGTGAACACCGGGAGGTAGCCACCGGACTGTCCGGCGGCGGTGGGGTGGTAGGACTCGCCGATGTTGGTCCAGTTCACGCTGTGCAGCCAGGCGCTGCCCGAGCAGATCTCGTGCCCGGCGAAGCTGGTCCTGACGTCGCCGAACGCGAAGCCGTGGTCGGCGGCGCGCTTCGCGGTGGCGGTGTTGAGGTAGTCGGACGCGTCGTTGATGGCGGTCCGCTCGCGCTCGGAGAGGCCGGCGAGACAGCTGCCGCCGAGCTTGTAGAAGCGGGGGTAGCCGAGGACCACGACGCGGGCGGCGGGGGCCTTGGCGCTGATCGCGTTGTAGACCTTGTCGAGGTTGCCGGGGAGGGTGGAGTCGACGTACGCGCGTGCCTGGTTGACGCGGGCCAGGCAGTTGCTCTCGGACTGCAGGACGCAGGTGGTCATGACGTCGGCGAAGCCCGCGTCGTTGCCGCCGACGGAGATCGAGACGAGGCCGGTGCCGGAGCCGAGCGAGCCCAGCTGGTTCGCCAGAACATCACCCGTACGAGCACCCGAGCAGGCCGCGAAGTTGAAGCTTGAGGGTGAATGCGCGGCCGCCCACAGCGCGGGATAGGCGCGGGTGCTGCGCTTGCAGTCGCCGCTGCCGCTGTCGTAACTGCCGGCGCCGACACCCGAGGAGTAGGAGTCGCCGAGGGCGGCATAGCCGGTGGCGGCGGCCCGCCGGTCGGCCGACTGGTCTGCGTGCGCCGCCGCCGCCCCGGTGAGGGCGAAGGCGACGGCGAGGAGGAGCGAGGACATGTATGCCGTGATGCGGGACAATTTCATGGAACCTCCCTTAGCAGGATTTCTGCCTCGACCGTGGTAGCACGCACCCCCGGCCGTCGATAGTGTTCATGTCAATGAGTTCCTCAACAATTCCCTTGCCCGCGCGGGGAGTTCACCACCCCTCCAAGGGGTGTGGCGGGGAACATCTGCACGCCCCCTCCGCATCTTGACGGGGCGTCGGAAACTGGGCCACATTGAAGCCCGGCATCCGGCGCGTCGGGGGGCAAAGACGCCAATGCAGACCATCGGGAACAAAGTGCCGCCATCAGGCATGGGGCAGCACACCGGACAGGACGCCAGGAAGGACCTGCCGCCACTGCTCGCCGGGGCGGCCCTCGCCGTGGGCGGCGTCGGCGCGGTGCTCGCGCTCGTCGATCTGGACTCGCCGCTGCGCGCGCCCTTCACCCTCTTCTTCCTGCTCGCCGCTCCGGGAGCCGCGATCGCCTGCACGCTGCGGGCCCTCTCGCCGTGGGGCCGGGCCGTGGTCTGCGTCTCCGGAGCCCTCGCGGTCAACCTGCTGGTGGCGCAGGGCATGCTGGCGCTGCACGTGTGGTCGGTGCGCGGTGGTGTCGCCGCGATCGCCGCCCTCAGCACGCTCGCCCTCGCGCTGACCGGAGCACGGCACCTGCGCCGCCGTACGGCGAGAAGGTGGACCTCCTGACGTGAACATCACCGTGCACCGCCCCGGCGACCTGACCGCGGCCGACCGGGCGGCGTGGACCGCGCTGCAGTCCAAGGCCCACCTGAACGGTTCGGCCGAGCTCGCCAACCCCTTCCTCTCCCCCGAGTTCACGCTCGCGACCGGGCACGAGCGGCGCGGGGTGCGGATCGCCGTCGTGCGCGAGGACGGCGAACCCGCCGCGTTCCTCCCCTTCCAGAGATCCGTCACCGGCGTCGGCCGGGCCGTCGGCCTCGGCGTCTCCGACTGCCAGGGCCTGGTGCACCGGCCGGGCTTCGCGTGGGACGCAAGGGAGCTGGTGCGGGCCTGCGGGCTCTCCTTGTGGGAGTTCGACCACCTGGCGGGCGGCCAGGCCCCGTTCGCGGCGAGCGCCACGGGCACCTTCGCCTCCCCGGTCATGGACATCGACCGGGGCTACGAGACCTATCTCGGCCACCTCCGCGCCCAGGCACCGAAGTTCACACGTACGACACTCGCCAAGGAGCGCAAGCTCGGCCGCGACCACGGCCCGGTGCGCTACGTCCACGACGAGCGCGATCCGGCGGCCCTGGCCACGCTGATGGGCTGGAAGTCCGCGCAGTACCGCAGGACCGGCCGCAGCGACCGCTTCGCTCATCCCTGGATCGCCCGGCTCGTGCGCAGGCTCTTCCACACCCGCTCGGACTCGTTCGCCGGCGTCCTGTCCGTGCTCTACGCGGGGGACGCGCCGATCGCCGCGCACTTCGGGCTGCGCTCCGAGCGGATCCTCGCCTGCTGGTTCCCGGCGTACGACCCGGCGTTCTCGAAGTACTCGCCGGGCCTGGTGCTGCATCTGCGCATGGCCGAGGCGGCCGCCGCCGACGGGATCGCGTACCTCGATCTCGGCCGCGGTCAGAAGGCGTACAAGGACTCCCTCAAGACACGCGAACTCACCGTGTCGGAAGGGTGGGTGGCGCTCCGCCACCCGGTCGCGCTCGGACACCGGGCCCGACGTGCCCCGGTCAGGGCGCTGCGGAACACCGTGCAGTCACGGCCGGAATTCTTCGAACCGGCCGACAAACTGCTCAAGAGAGTGGGCCGAATTCGATCCATGAGCAAGGAATAGTGCGGTCCGAATGTGATCGCACAGATTACCCAAATCGTGAAAGACGTGGGACCGCGTTCCAGGTCTTGCCATACAGTCCCCATCATCAATACCTTCGTACATCCACCCGCAACGGTCCATCACGCAATGCGATCCAGGGGAGGGCTCAAGATCGCGGTGGTGCCGTTCGGGGCGCGGTAGGGGGGTGCCGTGCTCGGTCTCCGCTCAGCAGCCGAGTCACGTCCCGCGCAACGCCAGCTCACTCGGCATGCACGGAGAACCATTTCGTCATGCTCAAGTGTGAACCCCCCTTTCGAACCGGATCAATTACCGGACCGCCCGGGGGCGGGCGATCCACCGGACGAGAGGGACCACCGGACTCATGTCTTCTTTTGTGCGCCCGGCCGACACCGGCCAAGACCCGTTGGACGGGATCTCCAGAAACTACCGGCCGATCTCCACACACCTCGCGATCACACCGCCGGTCAGTGTGGTGATTCCCGCCATGAACGAAGCGGAGAATCTTCCCTACGTCTTCAAGACACTTCCCGACTGGATCCACGAAGTCGTCCTCGTGGACGGAAATTCCACCGATGACACGGTGGCCGTCGCCAAGGAACTGTGGCCCGGCGTAAAAGTCGTGCGTCAGCTCGGCAAGGGCAAGGGAGACGCCCTCATCACCGGCTTCGCCGCGTGCACGGGTGACATCATCGTGATGGTCGACGCCGACGGCTCGGCCGACGGCCACGAGATCGTCTCCTATGTGTCCGCCCTCGTCTCGGGCGCGGACTTCGCCAAGGGCTCGCGGTTCGCCAACGGCGGCGGCACGGACGACATGACGCCGATCCGCAAGCTCGGCAACCACGTCCTGTGCTCCGTCGTGAACACCAAGTTCGGCGCGCGCTACACCGACCTGTGCTACGGCTACAACGCGTTCTGGCGGCACTGCCTCGACAAGATCGAGCTCGACTGCACCGGCTTCGAGGTCGAGACCCTGATGAACATCCGGGTCGTCAAGGCGGGCCTGAAGGTGCAGGAGATCCCGAGCCACGAGTACCTGCGGATCCACGGCACCAGCAACCTCCGTGCCGTGCGCGACGGCATCCGCGTGCTGAAGGTGATCCTCTCCGAGCGCTCCCGACGCGGCAGGCGCGGCGCGCGGCGCAAGGCCGCCCGGGTCCTGCCCTTCCGCGGCGGTCAGGGAGAGGTGTCTTGAGCGCGGAGATCTCCGTCGTCGTCTGCGTGTACACCGAGGACCGCTGGCAGGACATCCTCGCGGCGGTCGCCTCGGTGCGCGCGCAGTCGCTGCCCGCCGCGGAGACCCTCCTCGTGGTCGACCACAACGCCCCGCTCCTGGACCGGCTGGCCAGGGAGTACAAGGAGACCGAGGGGGTGCGGGTGCTCGCGAACGCGGGCCCCCGCGGCCTCTCGGCGGGGCGCAACACCGGCATCGCGGCCTCCCGGGGCGCCGTCATCGCCTTCCTCGACGACGACGCCGTCGCCGAGCGGGACTGGCTGCGCCACTTCGCCGAGGGGTTCGAGGATCCGCGGGTCCTGGCCGTCGGCGGCCGCACCCTGCCCGCCTGGGACTCCGGGCGGCGGCCCGGCTGGTTCCCCGAGGAGTTCGACTGGGTCGTCGGCTGCACGTACAGGGGGCTGCCCGCGGGCCGGGTGCGGGTGCGCAACGTCCTCGGCGGGAACGCCTCGTTCCGGCGCTCCGCCTTCGAGGCGGCGGGCGGCTTCGCCACGGGCATCGGACGGGACGGCGACAAGCGGCCGCTCGGCTGCGAGGAGACGGAGTTCTGCATCCGCCTCGCCCGCGCCAGGCCCGACGCGGTCCTGCTCATCGACGACCGCTCGGTGATCCACCACCGGGTGCCCGCCGCACGGGAACGCTTCGGCTACTTCCGTACGCGTACGTACGCCGAAGGCCTCTCCAAGGCCCTGGTCGCCCGCAGTGTCGGCGCCGCCAAGGGCCTGGAGTCCGAGCGGCGCTACACCACGCGCGTGCTGCCCGCCGGCATCGGCCGCGGCCTGCGCGACGCGGCCCTGGGCAGGCCCGGCGGCGCGGGCCGCGCGGGGGCCATCGTGGCGGGAGTGCTCACCGCGGCCGGGGGGTACGTACTCGGCAGCGTCCGTGCGCGCAGGGGAGGCGCCACGTTCTCCGTCGTGGAGATCGGGGAGGGCACGGGCGGCGAGGGGGCTGCCGCATGAGCACGGAATCCGTACCGATACTGATGTACCACTCCGTGGCCGGCGCACCGAACGAGGCGACGCGCGACCTCTCGGTCTCGCCGGCCGCCTTCGAACGCCAGATGGAGGTGCTCGGTGAACGGGGCTTCACCCCGCTCACCACCGCCCAACTGGCCGCCGTCTGGCGTTCGTCCGGCGGACCGCTGCCCGAGCGTCCCGTCCTGATCACCTTCGACGACGGCTACGAGGGCGTGCACCGGTACGCGCTGCCCGTACTCGCCAAGCACGGCTTCGCCTCGACGGTGTTCGTCTCCACGGGCTGGCTGCGCGGGGAGTACGACACCGGGGGCGGCCCGGACCGCATGCTCGACTGGGACCAGGTGCGCGCGCTCGCCGCCGCGGGCGCGGAGATCGGCGGGCACAGCCACACCCACCCCGAGCTCGACCAGCTGCCCGACGAAGCCGTCCTGTTCGAACTGGGGCGCTGCCACGACATCGTCGCCGACGAGCTGGGCACCCGGCCCGTCTCGTTCGCGTACCCGTTCGGCTACTCAAGCCGCCGGGTGCGCGAGCGCGTGCGCGAGGCGGGCTTCGGCCAGGCCCTCGCCGTGGGCAACGGCCTGGCCCGCCGAGCCCAGGGGCCGTACGCGCTGCGGCGCGTGACCGTGCGCCGCTCCACCGGCGCCGAGGAGTTCGAGCAGCTCGTGTCGGGCCGTTCGATAACCCGTACCTTCGCCAGGGACCGCGCCCTCACCAAGGGGTACGCCATGGTCCGCAGAGCCCGACAGGTCCGCCGGAAGGCAATTCGTTCCCGTGTCTGACACGACCACGGCCCAGGCCGGCCTGCCCGGCTCGGGCGCCGGGGGGCAGCCGCCGTCCGGCAAGTCCGGCAGGCCCCGCAGGATGCGCCTGCCGGACCGGGGCGGCGGCCCCAGCCCGCTGTTCCGCAACGCGTACGCGCTGATGCTCAACACGGGCATCTCCGGCGTGCTCGGCGTGGGCTTCTGGCTGGCCGCCGCCCGGTACTACTCGGAGTCGGCCGTCGGTCAGGGATCGGCGGCGATCGCCGCGATGAAGCTCCTTGCGGGGCTCACCGCCGTGACGTTGACGGGCGCCCTCGCACGGTTCATCCCCATCGCGGGGCGTGCCACGGGCAAGCTCATATTCCGCACGTACGCGGGCAGTTCGGTGGCCGTGGCGCTCGCCGCCGTCGTCTTCCTGCTCACCCTCGACCTCTGGGGCCCCTCGTACCGCTTCCTGCACGGCCCGGTCCACGGCATCGGCTTCGTCCTCGCCGTCGTGGCCTGGTCGGTCCTCACCCTCCAGGACGGCGTCCTGACCGGGCTGCGCAACGCGCTCTGGGTGCCCGTCGGCAACACCGCCTTCTCCGTCGCCAAGCTCGGGCTGCTCATCGCGATGGCCGCGGCGATCCCCACCGCCGGCGTCTTCGTGTCCTGGGTCGCCTCGATCCTGGTGTCGGTGATCCCGCTCGGCTGGCTGGTCTTCCGGCGCCTGGTACCGCGCCACGTGAAGGCCACCGACGGCAAGGCGCAGCCGCCGTCGCTGCGCGAGATCGGCCGCTTCCTGGCCGGCGACTACACCGGTTCGCTCTTCTCGCTGGCCGTGGTCTACCTCGTCCCGGTGATCGTCGCCTCGCAGGTCAGCTCGGTCGACAACGCGTACTTCTACATCACCACCACCATCGGCGGCACCGTCAACCTGCTCGCCATCAACATGGGCGCCTCGCTGACCGTCGAGGGCGCGCACGATCCGGCGCTGCTCGCCGCCAACACCCGCTCCGCGCTGCGCCGGATGGCGACGATCATGCTGCCGGTGTGCGGGATCCTCTTCCTGGCAGCGCCGTTGATCCTGCGCATGTTCGGACAGGGGTACGCGGACGCGGCCACCGTGCTGCTGCGCTGGTTCGCGGTGGGCGCGCTGCTGCGGGTCGCCATGGAGACGTACTTCGCGGTGCAGCGCGCGCAGAGCAGGACCTCAGGGATCGCCTGGCTGCAGGGCCTGCTGTGCGTCCTGGTGCTCGGCCTCACGCTGATCCTGCTGCCGCGGATGGGGCTGACGGGCGCGGGCATCGCGGAGATCTCCAGCCTGGCGGTGATCGTGGCCATCGCCGCGCCGAAGCTGTACCGGGTCGTACGGGCCGTGCCCGCGGGGCAGGCCGCGGGGGCGGCGCCGGACGGGGACCTGGCCGACCTGGGGACGCCGGACGCGCCCGCCGCGCGGGTACGGGCCCGGGCCGGGGGGCCCACGGACCGGGCCGAGGGCGGGGGCCGGGAGCGGGGGGAGCATCACGGACCCGCCTGGGCGCTGCGCGAGTCGCTGGACTCGGACACCCTCCAGCTCGCCGTGCAGCTCGACTTCGACCACCAGGAGCGCAGGCCGGACGTGCGGCCGGGTCCTGGCACGCCCGCCGCCGGGACGCCGGTGGCGCGGGACGAGGCGCACGAGGCGCACGAGGCGGACGAGGCGAACGACGCGGACCACCGGCCGACCTGGGCACTGAGGTTCCCGGCGCGGCCGGGCGGCACGGGGGGCACCCCTGTCGCGGCGCCCGGCCCGGCCGTCCCGGAGCCGGCCGCCCCGGAGCCGGTCGCGGCGTCCGCTCCGGCGAACCGGCCCACCACGCCGGAGCCCCCGGCCCCGGGGGCACCCGCCGACGTCCCGGAGCCGCGCACCCCCCGCCGCGCCGTCCTCGTCGTGGCGCTGCTCCTGGTCGCCGCGCTCCTCCTGTACTGGCTGCCCGTCCTCGGCCTCGGCGAGAAAGACCTCGACCGGATGGGCGGGCTCGGACTGATCTCCGTGCTGCCGGCGCCGACGCTGCTCGGCGCCGCCCTCCTGGTCGTCGTGTTCGCCGTGCTGCTCTGGATGGACCGCCCGGTCAGGAGCCTGCTCCTGCTGACTCTGCTCGCCACCGTCGTGTCGCTGCACGCGCTGCCCGCGGTCGTCGAGACCGAACCGCGGTTCGCCACGGCCTGGCAACACCTGGGCTTCATGGAGTACATCGACCGGACGGGCACCGCGGTGCCCGACCTGGACGCGCGCTGGAGCTGGCCGGGGTTCTTCGCCGCGGCCACGTTCCTCGCGAAGGCCTGCGGCGTCTCGGACATGACCGAGGTGATCCGCTGGTGGCCGACGGCCGTCCAAGTGCTCTACCTGGCCCCGATGTTCCTGCTCGTGCGCTCCATGCGGGCGTCCTGGCGCGCCAAGTGGACGGGTCTGTGGATCTTCGTCCTGAGCGGCTGGGTCGGCCAGGACTACTTCTCCCCGCAGGGCTTCACCTACCTCCTCTACATCGCCTTCGTCGCCGTCCTCCTGGTGTGGTTCCGGGCGCCGCGCGTGCTGTGGGCCAAGCGGCGGCCGGGCGAGAGCGAGGTCGAGCCGACCGGCCGCGGGGAGCGCGCGGTCCTCCTGATGGTCCTGATCGGCCTCTTCGCGGGGACGGTTCCCGCGCACCAGCTGACGCCTTTCGTGATGCTCGGCGTCCTGACGGTGCTCGTCCTGGTGGGCCGTTCGGAGCTGCGCGGCCTGCCGATGCTCTTCGGCGTGCTCGTCGTGGTCTGGCTCGGCTTCCTCGCCGAGCCGTACTGGTCGGGGCACTTCGACGACCTGTTCGGCGGGGTCGGCGGGGTGGGCGGCAATGTGTCCTCCTCGGTCTCCGGGCGCATCGAGGGCGGCAGTTCGACGCATCAGCTCGTGCTCTACGCGCGCGTGGCGATGGCCGGCAGCGTCATGGCGTTCGCCTGCTGGGGCTGGTGGCGGCGGCGCTGCTACCAGTACGGCGAGCGCTCGCTGCTCGTCCTGACCTTCGTGCCGTTCCTGGGCTTCGGCATGCAGTCGTACGGCGGCGAGATGGCGCTGCGCGTCTTCATGTTCGCGCTGCCGGGCGCGGCCCTGCTCGCCGCTCTCGCGCTGTTCCCGCGCGCGGGCATCACGCCGGACGAGCGCGACCGCGACCGGGTGAGCCTCGCACCGCTGGCCGCGCTGATGGCCGGGCTCGTCCTGATGGGCGGCTTCCTGGTGGCCCGCTGGGGCAACGAGCCCTTCGAGCGGATCCGCCCCGGCGAGGTCACGGCCATGGAGTACGTGTACGCGCGGGACGAGCCGACGGCGCGGCTGCTCTGGATGAGCGACGACACGGTCAACAACGTGACGCCCGCGATGCCGTGGGGCGCCCGCGACATGGAGCGGATGGAGTACGTCCCCACGCTCGCGCCCGCCGACCCGGTCCTGGTGTCGGGCCTGGTGAAGGCGCTCAAGGACGCGGGCCCCAACTCGTACTTGATGATCAACCGTAGCCAGACGACGTACCTGGAGCTGGACGCGGGCTACTCCAAGACCTGGGAGCCGCGGCTCATCGACAACCTGGACGACCGAAGGGACCTCAAGAAGGTCTTCGGCAACGCGGACGCGACCGTCTACACGCTGAGCGAGCGGCCGGACGGCCCGGTCGCGAAGGCCGATCCGGGTCCGGTCGGTCCGAAGGTGACCTGGACGCCGTGGTCGGTGGTCGGCGGGCTCGCCGCCGTCGCGCTCGTGCTGCTGCTCACGGCGCGCGAGGTGGTGCGGGTCGCCTCGGCGCCGAGCGTGCGCCAGCAGCGCCGGCTGCAGAGCAGCTTCTGGTTCTCGCTGCCGCTGCTCGCGGTGCTGCTCGCCTCGCTGATCCAGCGGTTCGTGACGATGGCGTGAGCGGGGCGGGTACGGGTGCCGGTACGAATACAGGTACACGTACAAGTACGGCTCAGCGCTTGAGCCACTTCACCTCGTAGCCCGCCATCTCGAGGCGCCGCCCGTCGACCTTCGCGCTGATCTGCCGGTCGAGGGTGTTCACCACGAGGACCGCGTCGTCGTCGGCGAGGACCCGGACGTTCGCCCGGTCGTCGGCGGCGACCGACACCTTCGCGTACGTCGTGCCGGGACCGAATTCCTTGCCGAACCGTTCGACGAGCCGCAGCATCGGCAACTCCGCGCCGCCGTCGGCCCGTTGCGTGGGCGTCCAGAGGCAGCCCGCGCACTTGGCGCCCCGCTTCTGCGGGTTCCAGTAGAAGCCGCTGGTGGCGCCGCCGCGGACCATCGCCATCAGGCCGGACGCGTGGACGGCGACGCGGTGCGCCTCGGACCAGTCGTCGCGGTTGTCCCGGCTGTCGCCCGGCTCCACGTAGTACTCGGCCCACCACAGCGGCAGGTCCCCGGTGCGTTCGCGCACCCACGCGCCGACGGCCGTGAACTTGTCGGTGGCCCTGAACTCGTCGGGGAGCAGCTCGTCGTCCTCGGTGTAGCTGGAGCCGTCGACGACGACGAAGTCGGCGCCGGCCTTCTCCTTGTTCCAGTGGTCGAAGGCGTCCAGGACCCGCTGGTCCATGCGGCCCCACGGGCCTTTGAGCTCCTTCGACACATCGTGGGTCTGGCGGGGGTCGACGCTGTTCATGACCAGGTAGGGGCCGCCGACCAGGATGTCCTTGTCGACCTTCTTGAGCTCCTTGTAGACGAGGTTGTACAGCTCGGTGTACCCCTCGTAGTCCCAGCGGCCCTGCTCGTCGTTCCAGAAGCCCTTGAACTCGTTCCACACGACGAAGTGGCGTACGTCCGGGTAGCGCCTGGCGACGGTCGCGGCGAGCTTGGCGAAGTCCTTGTAGTGGGCGCGCTCCGGGGCGGTCTCCAGGGCCTGCTGGCTCCAGTCCGTGTGGTCCGCGCCGGGCTCGCCGCCCTTCATCCAGTCGGGCGCGCAGCACAGCGTGACGACGGGGGTGCCCTCGCTCGCCCGGACGAAGTCCATCCGGCGGTCCATCGCCGAGAAGTCGTAGCGGCCCTTCACCGGCTCCGGGTTGCCCGCGCCCCAGCCCATGATGTGCTGGATCTGCGGGATGGGCCGTCCCTGTCCCGCGAGCTGGGCGCGGACGCGCTCGACGGCCTCGTCCTCGCCCGCGTCCGCGCTGTACTGGGTGTGGGTGAAGCCCCAGCCCACCCGGGGTTCGGCGGCACCGGGCGGGACCGAAGGGGTGCCGTGCACCTTGGCGCCGTCCGGGGTGGTGCCCGCGGTGCCGCCCTCGTTCCCGGGCATCGTGTTCACCAAGGTGATCACCAGGGCCAGTACGGCCAGAGCCACTCCGAGCAGAGCGGTGAGACGCCACCGCCGTGCCTGCGCATTCCACCCATGACGTGCCATCAGCGGCCAGCGTATCGGCGGAGGCTGACGGCCGTGCCGGTTCCGGGCGACAAGTACGCCACAGTTCCCGGAACGGGACACAAGGGACGCACTGCGGAAACCGGATGCGCGACCCGGATGTGTGCCGGATCATGTCGGCATGTCTGCGAAACCACAGGACGCCCTGCCGATCCGGCTCAACGTCGACGACAGCGACTCCCCGTCGGATGTCGTGGACGCCCTGTTCCTCGGCCGTTTCGCCACCGGCGAGCAGCCGTTCTCGCACAGCGCGAACATCGAGCGGGTCAAGTCCGGATCCACCCTGCTGCCGCCCGGCGCGAGGGTGCTGCGCGCGGCCCGCGACGACGACCGCAGCGCCACGCTCGCCGAGGGCGACGGCTGGACGCTGCTGGTCTCGCGCTGGAACCGCGGCGCGGACGTCACGGTGACGGCGACCACCGCCGACCTCGCCGAGAAGGTCCTGCAGCAGGCCACGGACGACGCGCAGGACGAGCCCGAACCCCAGCCGGAGAACGTGACCATGGGGTTCTGGTACGTCTCCCCGCGGCGCGGCCCGCACCGCACCACCCGGCAGATCTCGGCCGGCACGTGGGAGGAGGTGCGGGCCAACTACACGGCACCGGTCGCCGACGCCATGGACGGCCTGATGAAGACGGTTCCCGAGGACATCTCGGGGCGGCTGCTCCTGCTGCACGGGCCGCCGGGCACCGGCAAGACGTCGGCCCTGCGGACGCTGGCGCGGTCGTGGCGGGACTGGTGCCAGGTGGACTGCGTCCTGGACCCGGAGCGGCTGTTCAGCGACGTCGGGTACTTGATGGACATCGCCATCGGCGAGGACGACGGGACGGCGAAGGGCCGCTGGCGGCTGCTGCTCCTGGAGGACTGCGACGAGCTGATCCGCGGCGAGGCCAAGCACACGGCGGGGCAGGCGCTCTCGCGGCTGCTCAACCTCACCGACGGGCTGCTCGGCCAGGGCAGGAACGTCCTGGTGGGCGTGACGACCAACGAGGACCTGGAGCGCCTGCACCCCGCGGTGGTCCGGCCCGGCCGCTGCCTGGCCCGCATCGAGGTCGGCGCGCTGACCCGCCCCGAGGCGGTGGAGTGGCTCGGCACGGAGGAGGGCGTGGGCCGCGAGGGCGCGACCCTCGCGGAACTCTTCGCCCTGCGCCGCGGCACGACCCCCACCTCGGTCCCGGACCAGCGGGAGGGCGCGGACGCGGGGCTGTACCTGTAGGGCGGCCCGCTTCCGGCACCGGCCCTAGCCGGAGCTCCCGTACGCCGCGCGCAGCGCGTCCCGCACGGCTGCCAGGGCGTCCTTCTCGGAGAGTCCGAGCCGCTTGGCCCGCTCGGCGAACGCCTGCGCCTCGGCCGACGCGGCCCGGGCGGCCGCGTCCCCGGCCGCGGCGACGAACGTCCCGTTCCTGCCGCGCGTCTCGATGACGCCGTCGGCCTCGAGCGCCCGGTAGGCCTTGGCGACCGTGTTGGCCGCGAGCCCGAGCGACTCGGCGAGCCCGCGCACGGTGGGCAGCTTGTAGCCGACCGGCAGCGCCCCCGCCCTGGCCTGCTCGGCGATCCGGGCCCGCACTTGCTCGTACGGCGCGTCGCCCGCGCCCCCATCAATGTCGATCTTCAGAGTCACGGAGCGATTGTCCCGCACTTGCCCGCTTGCGGCGGCCCGCCCGCGCGCGGGGGCTCCCCCGCGGGGCTCCCCCGGCAGGGACCCGGCGGAAAATGGGAGGCAGCCCGGCGCGCCCCGCGCGTAGCGTGCGGCCCCATGACTGTGATCGTCCGAGCCCTCAGCCCCGATTCACCGTCCGCGGCGGCGGACGACGCGGGCTTCGCCGCCGTGCGCCGGGCCTGTGTCCCCGCGATGCTGGCCACCCCCGCCTCGGTCGCCTTCGACCGGGCGCACGCCCATCCGGACTCCGGCTACCGGCAGTTGATCGCCGAGGTGGACGGCGAGGTCATCGGCACGGCGCAGGTCGGCCTCGCCCACGACAGCCCCGAGCCGGGCCAGGGCTTCGCCAACGTCTACGTCCACCCCCAGCGCCTCGGCAGGGGCGCGGGCACGCTGCTCCTGCGCACCGCGGAGGAGTACCTGGCCGACGCGGGCGTGCGGACGGTCTACTCGTGGGTCCTCGACGAGCCCGCGCACCGCGCCTTCGCCGAGAGCCGCGGCTACCGGGCGCGGCGCAGCGCGCACTTCCTCCGCCTGGACCTGGCGCACGGCACGCTGCCGCCCCGCCAGGAGCCGCCGGCCGGGGTCGAGCTGGTCGGCGGGTCGGTGTACGCGGACGACGCGCGGCCCCTCTTCGCGCTGGACGCGGAGACGGTCGCGGACGAACCGGGCGATCTGGCAGCCGAGTTCACGGACTACGAGCACTGGCTCTCCGAGACCTGGCGCCACCCGCTGGTCAGTCAGGAGCTGACGACCGTGGCCCTGGTGGACGGCCGTCCCGCGGCGTTCAGCCTGGCCCGCGTGGACGGCGCGGGCCGCTACGCCTCCGGCATGACGGGCACCGCGCGCGCCCACCGCGGCCGAGGCCTGGCCAAGCTCGCCAAGAACGACTCCCTGCACCGGGCCCGCGCGGCCGGCTGCACGGAGGCGTTCACGGGCAACGACGCGGGGAACGAGCCGATGCTGGCGGTCAACAAGTGGTTCGGCTACGAGATCTGCGAGACGGAGGTCCGCCATGTCCGCACCCTCGGCTGACGCGACCGGCCCGACGGGGGTGGCGGCGGGCGCGTCCACGCTGGACATCGCCCTCGTGAAGGCGGGCCGCACCAAGATCCGCTACCCGGCGCGGCTGCTCCGCGACGACGGCACGCGGATCACCGTCCGGGCCCCCTGGGCGGCGCCCGGCGTCCGTGACTTCGGCTTCGTGCGCTTCGAGCCGGGCGACGTCTTCACCGAGCACTACTGGCGCGACCGCTGGTACGCGATCAAGGAGGTGTACGCCTCGGACGGCACCCTCAAGGGCTGGTACTGCGACGTCACACGCCCCGCGGTCCGCGACGGCGCTCTGCTCACGGTTCAGGACCTGGACCTCGACCTGTGGTGCTCGGCGGACCGCACGACCGTACTGCGCCTGGACGAGGACGAGTTCGAGGAGAGCGGCCTGTCGGCCACGGATCCGGCGGCGGCCGAGGCGGCGCTCCGGGCCCTCGACGACCTGGAGTCGCGGGCCCGCGACGGGGGCTTCGACCTGACCTGAGACCGTGCTCGATCAGAAAGCGGGCCGCGGGAGGTCTACGACACGTCGGAAATGGACATCGGTAAGGCAGGGAGCCGGGACGCCAGGGAGGCCGCGATGCGCCGAGTGACCACGCACAAGCCCGTGAGGACCGTCAGTCGTCGAGTGCGGGAGCGCCAGGAGGCGGAGGTCACGCCGCGCGAGAGGCCCGAGGTCCGCAAGGACGTCCAGCGGACCTGGTGGCCGGACGGGTGATCCTCCCGTCCCCGGGCCCTTCGCGGTCCGCCGGACGGTCCGGGGCGCGTCGTCAGTCGTCCCGGAGCCGCTTGCGGTAGTGGAGGCGGTCGTAGGGGCCCTCCACGCGCCGTTCGACGACCTCGTAGCCGTACCGGGCGTAGATCTCCTGGTTCTCCCGCATCAGCGCGTTGGTGTAGAGCCTGATCTCGATGAGGCCCAGCGCACGCGCGTGTGTCTCCACGAAGGCGAGCAGGCGTCGGCCCACCCCCTGCCCCGCGGCATCGGGGTGGACCGCGATCGACTCCAGCAGGATCGCGCCCTCGTAGGGGCGCGGGACGAGCACCAGGAGACCCACCACGGGGTCTCCGGTGACGTACACGAATCCCGCCGCCACATCGGCCGCGTGGTCGGCCTCCATCGGGGCGGGGACGAGCCCGATGCGTGCGATGCAGGGGTGGTAGGCCGCCTGCGTGACCGCGCGCACGGCGGGCACGTCGGCGGCGGTGGCCTGGCGGATGTCGGCGGGGGCCTTGGGTGGGGTCATGCCTCTACGTCTACGTCACGGCGCCGTGCCCGCACCACCGCCTTCGTGACCAAGGGCCACGCCACGATCAGGACGATGAGGCCGTAGACCGTCACGGAGAACGGTGTGTCGACCAGGCCGCGGACGCTGCCGTCGCTGATCTGCAGGGCGCGGCGCAGCTGTTGCTCGGCGTTCGGGCCCAGGATGACGCCGATGACGGCGGGCAGGATGGGCAGCCCGTAGCGCCGCATGCCGAAGCCGATCAGGCCGATGACGAGCAGGATCACGAGGTCGACGGGCTCGCCGCCGACCGCGTAGGCGCCGACGGCCGCGAAGAAGAGGATGCCCGCGTAGAGGTAGGGCCGCGGGATGCGCAGGAGTTTCGCCCAGACCGGGGCCAGCGGCAGGTTGAGGGCGAGCAGCAGCACCATGCCGACGAAGAGCGAGGCGATGAGGCCCCAGACCAGGTCGGGTTCGCGTTCGAAGAGCAGCGGTCCCGGCTGGATGCCGTACTGCTGGAACGCGGCGAGCATCACGGCGGCGACGGCGGTCGTGGGCAGGCCGAGCGTCAGCATGGAGACGAGGGTGCCGGCCGCGGAGGCGGAGGCGGCCGATTCGGGGCCCGCGACGCCTTCGATGGCACCCTTGCCCCACTCGTCCTTGTGCTTGGACAGGCGCTTCTCGGTGACGTAGGAGAGGAACGTCGGGATCTCCGCGCCGCCCGCGGGGATCGCGCCGAAGGGGAAGCCGATGAGCGGGCCGCGCAGCCAGGACTTCCAGGTGCGCCGCACGTCCTTCTTCTCCAGCCAGGGGCGGCCCACGGGGATCGCCTGCCCGCTGGTGCGGCGCAGGTGGGCGGCGACCCACAGGGCCTCGCCGATCGCGAAGAGGCCGACCGCGACGATCACCACGTCGATGCCGTCCGCGAGTTGGAGGGAGCCGAAGGTGAGCCGCTGCTGGCCCGTCATCTGGTCCAGGCCGACCAGGCCGATGGTCAGGCCGATGAGGAGCGAGGCGAGCCCGCGGATGCGGGAGGATCCGAGCACCGAGGTGACCGCGATGAACGCGAGCACCATGATGGCGAAGTAGTCGGGCGCCCCGATGTCGACGGCGAGGTCGGCGACGGTCGGCGCGAGGGCGACGAGCAGCAGCGTGCCGATCATGCCGCCCGCGAAGTGGCCGACGGCGGCGGCCGCGAGGGCCTGGGCGCCCCGCCCCGCCCTGGCCATCGGATGGCCTTCCATGGCGGCGACGACGGCGGCGCTCTCGCCCGGGGTGTTGAGCAGGATCGAGGTGGTCGAGCCGCCGAACATCGCGCCGTAGTAGATGCCGGCGAACATGATGAAGGCGCCGGTGGGTTCGAGTCCGTACGTGACCGGGAGCAGCAGGGCCACCGCCATCGCCGGGCCGATGCCGGGCAGGACGCCGATCGCGGTGCCGAGGAGGACGCCGACCGCGGCCCACAGGAGGTTGACCGGGGTGAGGGCCGTGCCGAAGCCGTCCATCAGGGAGTTGAAGGCGTTCATGTCACAGCACTCCCATCAGGGGGCCGCCCGGCAGGGGCACGCCGAGCAGGTTGTTGAAGACTTCGTACGTGACGACGGAGAGCGCGGCGGCGATGAGCGGATCGCGGTCGAGGTGGCGGCTGCCGAGCGCGTGGGCGGAGCCCCAGAAGAGCAGGGCGCCGGTGATCGGGAAGCCGAGCGGTTCGATGAGGACGGCGGTGGCGAGGAAGACGCCGGCCAGGAGCAGCACGGTGCGCCAGTCGGCGGGTTCGGAGAGGTCGACGTCCTCGCCGCTCTCGGCCTCGCCCCGGCCGCCGCGCAGCACGTCGACGGCGAGCAGGAGGGCGACGACGAGGAGTCCGGCGCCGACCGCGATGGGCACGGTCTTGGGGCCGATGGGGCCGCGCTGGGCCATCTCCACGTCCATGGTGAGCGCGTCGGTGAGGACGAGGGCGCCGAGGGCGAGCAGCAGGACGCAGACGCCGAGTTCGGAGTGCTCGCGCAGCCAGGCGCGGCGGCCGGCGGGGCGGCCGGCGTCGTCCCGGTCCGGGAGGTCGGTGGTGGTCACAGCCCCAGCTCCTTCAGTACCGAGACGACGCGCTTGTCCTGGGCGGCGAGGAAGTCGCCGAACCTCTCGCCGGTCAGGAAGGCGTCGTCCCAGCCGTTCGTCTTCAGTGACTTCTTCCATTCGGGCGAGGCGTGCAGTTTCCTGACCAGGCCGGTGAGCTTCTTGCGCTCGGCGCCGCTGAGGCCGGGCGGGGCGACGATGCCGCGCCAGTTGGTGAAGTTCACGTCGTAGCCGGACTCCTTGAGGGTGGGGCCCTCCAGGCCCTTCACCCGCTTCGGCCCGGTCACGGCGAGCAGCCGCAGCTCGCCCGACTTGATCTGGTCCAGGTACTCGCCGACGCCGGAGACGCCGAAGGCGACCTTGCTGCCGAGGATCGAGGCGAGCAGTTCGCCGCCGCCGTCGAAGGGCACGTAGTTGACCTGCTTCGGCTCGATGCCGGCCGCGCGGGCCATCAGCATCGGGGCGAGGTGGTCGGGCCCGCCGGGTGACGAGCCGCCGCCGACGGGGACCTTGCCGGGGTTCTTCTGCCAGGCGTCCACGAGCTGCCCGATGGTCTTGTACGGGGAGTTCTTGGCGACCACGACGACGTCCTGCTCCTCGGTGAGCCGGGCGATCGGTGTGGTGTCGGCGAGGGTCTTCGGGGAGTGGTTGGAGCGGGCGGCGCCCACGACGCCGAGGCCCATGGACATGGCGAGCTTGCCGTTGCCGTGCTCGCCGACGAGCCGGGTCAGGCCGACGGTGCCGCCGGCGCCGGGCAGGTTGAACACCTCGATGTTGTGGGTGAGTCCGGCGTCCTCGGCGTTCTTCGCCGCGGTGCGGGCGGTGATGTCGTAGCCGCCGCCGGGGGTGTTGGGGACCATGAGGCGCAGGCCGGGGATCTGGGTGCCGGTGTCGGCGCCGCTGCCCGTGGTGAGCAGCGGCGGCGCCACGAGCACGAGGAGGGCGGCCCCGAGCAGGGCGAGGGGTGTGCGCAGGCGCACGTGTGCCACCACCTGTCGGTAACGTCGGAGAGGGCATGGGTGTGAGGTGGCCCACATGTTGCCCGCGCGTTGACAACCTGTCTCTCTTCCGGAACCAACGGACGTTGTGGTCGTTGTGGTCGCGCCCATAGCCTGCGGCGATGACAAGGGTGCTGGTCGTGGACGACGACTTCATGGTCGCCAAGCTGCACAGCCGTTACGTCGCGGCCGTGGAGGGTTTCTCCGTGGTCGGTGTCGCCCACAGCGGCGCCGACGCGGTGGGCGCGGCGGAGCGGCTGCGCCCCGATCTCGTACTCCTGGACGTGTATCTGCCCGACATGGACGGCATCGCCGTGCTGCGCGAGCTGCGGGCCGCCGAGGAGCGCGATCCGGCACGGGATCCGGTGGACGCCCTGTTCATCACGGCCGCGCGGGACGCGGAGGTGGTGCGGGCCGCGCTGCGGGCGGGCGCGTTGCACTATCTGATCAAGCCGTTCAACCAGGCGGCCCTGCACGAGCAGTTGCGGCACGTGGCGGCGTTGCGGGCGCGGCTGGACGGACTCGGGGAGGCCCGCCAGGAGGACGTCGACCAGCTCTTCGGCACACGGCCGCCCGGCTCCCGGGAGCTGCCCAAGGGGCTGGCCGCGCACACGGCGGAGTTGGTGGAGCAGACGCTGCGCGGCCACCCGGGCGGGCTCTCGGCTTCCGAGTGCGCGCAGGCGGGCTCGCTGTCGCGGGTGAGCGCGCGGCGCTATCTGGAGTTCTTCGTGGCCACGAGGCGGGCCGAGGTGACGCTGCGCTACGGCGGGACGGGCCGGCCGGAGCGGCGGTACCGGTGGCTGGGGTGAGGGCGGCCGGTGTCGTCGGACGGGGCAATCCGGGCACGACCTGAGCGGAGCCCGAAGGCTTCCTTAACCGCACCATAAGGATCTCCATTTACCGCCGTCAGCAGGGGATTCCGCGGATTTCAGGGGCTAGTTTTCTGGTCGCCGGGGCGATGACGAACCGTCGGTACCACCGGTGAACGGGGGGGGCCGTACCGCCCGTTCGCCATCGCCCCGTGTCCCCCTGAACCGCCGTTTGAGGAGAACCCCCATGCCCGCACGCCGCAAGGTCGCCGCGCTCGCCGCCGCCGGTGTCGTCCCGCTCGCCCTGACCGCCCTTTCGGCCGCGCCCGCCGCCGCGCACGGCTCGATGACGGACCCGGTCAGCCGGGTCTCCGCCTGCTTCCAGGAGGGCCCCGAGTCGCCGAAGTCGGCCGCCTGCAAGGCCGCCGTCGCCTCCAGCGGCGTGCAGGCCTTCTACGACTGGAACGCCGTGAACATCGCCAATGCGGCCGGCAAGTCGAAGGAGATCATCCCCGACGGCAAGCTCTGCAGCGCGGGCAACGACAAGTACAAGGGCCTGGACCTGCCGCGCGCCGACTGGCCCTCCAGCAAGCTGTCCGCGGGCAACCACACCTTCCGCTACAAGGGCACCGCCCCGCACAAGGGCTCCTTCGAGCTCTACATCACGAAGGACTCGTACGACCCCTCGAAGCCCCTGAAGTGGTCGGACCTGGAGGAGAAGCCCTTCGTGGACGTCGCCGACCCGAAGATGGAGAACGGCGACTACGTCTTCGACGGCAGGATCCCGGCCCGCGAGGGCCGTCACCTGATCTACTCGGTCTGGCAGCGCTCGGACTCCCCCGAGGCGTTCTACACCTGCTCCGACGTCGTCTTCGGCAAGGACACCGGCGGCTCCGGAGCCGGTTCCGCGCCGGCCCCGGCCGCCTCCGCCCCCTCCGAGCAGGACATCGAGGCGGGCGCCGACAAGTCCTCCGTCGAGCACCACGGCCACGGCGACGCGCACGCCGAGACGGGCGCCGAGGCCACCGCGGCCGCTCCCGCCGAGCAGCCGGCCGGCGACAACCGGCCCGAGGTGAACGGCGGCGCCGCGAAGCCGGTCGGCACCGCGAACGAGAACCTCGCCGAGACCGGCGGCGACAGCACCACGCCGTACATCGCGATCGGCGGTGCCGCCGCCCTCGCCGTCGGCGCCGCGGCGATGTTCGCCACGACGCGGCGGCGCGCCGCGGCCGGGCGCCACGGCCGCTGAGCCCCGCCACGCTGACACAAGGGCCGCGCTTCCCTGCCGGGGGGCGCGGCCCTTTACGTCGTACGGGCATGTCGTACGGGTGTGTCGTACGGGCTACGACAGGCAGGTGCTCGGCGTCGCGTGCGCCGGGTCCAGCGCGTTCGCCACCTCGTGGTGGGCGACGCGGTCCAGGATCCCGATCGCCACATGCTCCGACAGGGCGACGGGGCACAGGTCCTGGAGGGTCACGTTGCGTACGCCGGGGCCGTCGAGGAACTGGCTGCGGTACGGGGTGACCACCTCGTCGTACTTGGTGGCGATGACGGTGTAGTGAACGCCGGGCACCGTGTCCCCGCCCGCGTTGAGCTTGGTCAGGAAGGGCGACCCGGCCACCTGGTCGGCGAGGCTCGGGGTGTTGGTGGTCAGCAGGTCCTCGATGCCGGGGAAGTACGGCAGCAGCTTGGTGAGGCCGAGCAGGGTGGTGCCGTGGTTGTCGGGGGCGAGGCCGATCAGGGCGTTCACCTTGGCGGCGCCGCCGAGGAACTTGAGGTAGTGGCGGGGCATCATGCCGCCCTGCGAGTGACCGACGAGGTCCGCCTTCTTCGCGCCCGTCGAGGCGAGCACCTTGTCGACGAAGACATCGAGCTGCTGGGCCGACTTGTCGATGGGTCCGAGGCCGTTGAAGAACGGCACGCCCGGCAGCTGGCCGTAGTCCAGGGAGTAGACGCAGTAGCCGCGCCGGACGAGGTAGGGCGCGAGGACGGCCCAGTTGTCGACGGAGTTCCCGAACGTGCCGTGCACGAGGACGACCGGGCGGGGGTGGGCGGCGGACGGTGTGCAGTCGTAGTTGTTCCAGCCCCTCGACACGGCCGTCGTGGAGGCGGGTGCCGCGGTGTCGGCCGCGGCCGTGGCGACGGGGGTGAGGGTGACCGCGCCCGTGACGAGCAGGGTGGCGGCGAGCGCGCGCAGCGCGCGTCTCCAGGGCAGCATCGTGTGATCTCCTTGCGGCTCAAGGGAGGTGCGATGGCTGTACGCCCTGTGATCCGGATCGACAGGATGCCGTGCTCACGTCAAATTACGCGCCAGTAGGTGAAGAGTGAAGCGGCGCGGCGGCAAAAGTTCCAGTGATCACTGGCACGGTCGCGGCGGCCACGGGGCACGGCCACGCTCACGCTCACGCTCACGCGGCCAGCGTCCCCGGCACGATCGCGCCGGGCCCGAACTTCTCCCTGGCCCGGTCGGCGACCTCCTCGATGCGGCGGGCCCTCTCGTCCACCGGGTCGAACGTCAGCTGGCGGGAGGAGAGTTCGGCGGGCCCGATGCCCTCGGCGCGCAGGGAGACGGCGCGCACCCGGGCCCGCTGCAGGCCGAGCGACTCGTACATGCGGTAGGCGGTCGCGGTCAGCGCGGTGGAGTGGGCGGTCGGCTCGGGCAGGGTCCTGGTCCGGACGGTGGTGGTGCGGTCCGCGTACCGCACGGTGAGGGTCAGCGTGCGGCACACCTGCCCCTCGACGCGCATCCTCACGCCCAGCTCCTCGGCGCCGGAGAGGAGGGCGCGGCGGTGCCGGCAGGGGTCCAGCTCGTCGCGGGGGAAGGGGCGTTCGGCGGCGACCGACCGCGCGGCGGCGTTCGGCACGACCCGGGTGCGGTCGACGCCCCGCGCCTTCTCGCGCAGTTCGCGGCCCGCGCGGGCGCCGACGAGCCGCTGCAGGGTGGACAGGGGCGCGGCGCCGACCTTCCCGAGGGAGTCGAGGCCGTACTCGCACAGGGTGCGGGCGGTGGCGCGGCCGATGCCGGGCAGCTCGCCGACCGGCCGGCCGGCGAGGAACTCCCGTACGCCGTCCGGCCCTTCGGGCACCGCACGGGTCACGCCGGGGGCGGCGCCACGTACGGCCATGCGGGCCAGCATCGGTCCGGGCCCGGCGCCGATCGCGCACTCCACCCCGTACAGCGCCAGCGCCCGGACCCGGATCAGCGCGGCCAGTTCGACCGCGCCGCGCCGGAAGTAGCGCCGGGCGCCGCGCACGTCCACGAGCGCGGCGTCGGGCGGCAACGCCTCGACCTGCGGGGTGAACTCGCCGAGCAGGGCAAGCAGTTGGGGCAGGATCGCCTCGTGCATGGGGGTCAGCAGGAACCGTACGCAGAGGGTGCTCGCCCCGGCCTCCTCGGTCATCCCGCGCTCCCCGGACTCTGGTGCCACAGCTTCCTGGCCGCGCTCGCGGGACCCTCGCCCGCCGGACGCAGATCCGCCCAGGGGTGCATCTCGTACCCCGTGGCCATGCGGATGCGGCGCCCGCCCGCCGGGTCCCGCCGCCGCCCCTCCTCGGGCGCGGGCCCGGACTCCGGCCCCGGCCCCGGCCCCGGCTCCGGTTCCGCCAGGCGCCGCGCGACCGCGTCGAGGCCGCCCTCCTTCCGCACCTCCACCAGTTCCGCGAGGTTCCACGCCGCCGCGCCCACCACGCTGAGGCTGCGCGGCCCGCGGCGCTGCACCACGCCGCGCACGAGCAGCAGCCAGGAGTGGAAGACGGTGTGCGCGCACCGCTCGTGGGCGTCGTCGAAGAAGGCCAGGTCGACCAGGCCCGTGCCGTCGTCCAGGGTGGTGAAGATGACGCGCTTGCCGGAGCGGATCGGCGGGGTCTGCGTGGCGGCCTTGGCGCCCGCGACCAGGACGGTCGCGCCGTGTTCGGCCTCGCGCAGGCGCCGGGCGCCGAGCACGCCCAGCTCGTCGAGGAAGGCGCGGTGGTCGCCCATGAGGTGGCGCGAGGAGTCCATGCCGAGGACGCCCAGTTCGGCGCTCAGCCGCTCCGCGTCGTCCAGGTCGGGCAGGCCCGCGGGGGCCGTCCGCCGCCCGCCGGCCAGGGGGAGCTGGGCACCGGCCACGCCGCGTGCGCCCCGGCGCAGCTCGGCCAGGTGCAGTTGCAGGTCGCGGCGGTTGGCGCCGAACGCGTCGAGCGCGCCGACCTGGGCGAGCCGCTGCGCGAGCGGCTTCGAGGGCCTGGCCCGCTCCCAGAAGTCGACGAGCGAGGCGTAGGGCTGCCCGTCGGCGATCCGCGCGGCCTCGGCCTCGCTGATGCCGTGCACGTCGGCGAGCGCGAGCCGCAGGCCCCACACCTCCCGCGGCTCGGACACCAGTTCGATGCGGTGGGCGACCGCGGACCGGTTCACGTCCAGGGGAAGGATCGGCACCCCCCGGCGCCGCGCGTCCGCGAGCAGCAGCCGCTTCGGGTACATGCCGGGGTCGTGCGTGAGCAGCCCCGCGTAGAAGGCGGCCGGGTGGTGCGCCTTCAGCCAGGCCGACTGGTACGTCGGCACGGCGAAGGCGACCGCGTGCGCCTTGCAGAAGCCGTACGACCCGAAGGCCTCGACGATCTCCCAGGTACGGCCGATCGTCTCCGCGTCGTACCCCCTGGCCGCCGCGTGCTGGGCGAACCAGAAGCGGATCCGGCCCTGCGACTCGGGGTCGGAGAGCCCGCGCCGCACCCGGTCCGCCTCGTCGCGCCCGCAGCCGGTCATGATGTCGACCATCTCGATGATCTGCTCGTGGAAGACGACGACGCCGTACGTCTCCTTCAGCGGCCCCGCGAGATCGGGGTGCGGGTAGCGGACGGGCGCGCGGCCGTGCCGGGCCTCGATGAAGGGCCGCACCATGTCGGCGGCGACCGGTCCCGGCCGGAACAGCGAGATGTCGACCACTAGGTCGTGGAAGGTCGCGGGCTGCAGGCGCCCGACCAGGTCACGCTGGCCCGGCGATTCGATCTGGAAGCAGCCCAACGTCTCGGCGGACTTGATGAGCCGGTACGTGGCCGGGTCGCCCGGCGGCACCTGACGCGGGTCGTCGAGGTCCACGGCGTCCCCCGTGGCCCGCTCGACCTCGGCCACCGCGTGCGCCATCGCCGACTGCATCCGCACGCCGAGCACGTCCAGCTTGAGCAGGCCGAGGTCCTCGACGTCCTCCTTGTCGAACTGCGACATGGGAAAGCCCTCGCCGCTGGTCGCCACCACGGGCGTGCGGGCGAGCAGCGAGGCGTCGGAGAGCAGCACCCCGCACGGGTGCATGGCGACGCCCCGGGGCAGCGCGTCGAGCGCCTCGACCAGCTCCCACAGTCGTTTGCGGTCTCCCAACTCGTCTGCGATCTGCCGCAGTTCGGGCAGTTCCTCCATCGCGGAGCGGGCATCGCGGGCGCGGATGTGCGGGAAGGCCTTGGCGATCCGGTCGATGTCGGCCGGGTCCATGGACAGGGCGGCGCCCACGTCACGTACGGCGTGCCGTACGCGGTAGGTCTCGGGCATGGCGACCGTCGCGACCCGCTCGGTGCCGAAGCGGCCGATGATCGCGCGGTAGACCTCCAGGCGGCGGGCCGACTCGACGTCGATGTCGATGTCCGGCAGGACGTGCCGCCGCTTGGACAGGAACCGCTCCATGAGCAGCCCGTGCTCGACGGGGTCGGCGTGCGCGATGCCGATGAGGTGGTTGACCAGGGACCCGGCGCCCGAGCCGCGCGCCGCGACCCGGATGCCCAGGTCGCGCACGTCGTCGACGACCTGGGACACGGTCAGGAAGTAGGAGGCGTAGCCGTGGTGGTCGATGATGTCCAGCTCGTGGTGCATCCGCTCCCAGTAGGCGCGCCGGGAGTCGTAGCCGCGCCGCACCATGCCGGCCGCCGCCCTGGAGGCCAGGACGCGCTGCGCGGTGCGGCGCCCGGCGCCGACCAGGTGCGGCTCGGGGAAGCGCACGGACCCGATGCCGATGTCGTCCTCGGTGTCGACGAGGCACTCGGCGGCGGCCGTTCTGGTCTGTTCGAGCAGGCGGTGGGCGGTGTCGCGGCGGAATCCCGCCGCCTCGACGACGCGTTCGGCCACACGGAACATGCCGTCCGCGCCCTTCAGCCACCGTTCACCGCCGTCGAGTTCCTTGGTCGGGTCGACGGGGACGAGGCGGCGGGCGGCGTCCAGGACGTCGGCGACGGGGCCCTGTCCGGGGTCGGCGTAGCGCACGGCGTTGCTCAGGACGGGGCGCACGCCCTGTTCGGCGGCGAAGCCGACGGTGCGCGCGGCCAGGCGCAGCGAGCCGGGCCCGGTGCCCTCGCGGCCGTGCCAGACGGATTCCAGGCGCAGCGCGTCGCCGTACCGCTCGCGCCAGGGGGCGAGCAGGCGGGCGGCGCGGTCGGGGCGCCCGGCGGCGAGCGCGCGGCCCACGTCGGACGCGGGCCCGAGCAGCACGGTCAGGCCGTCGCCGTGGTTCTCCCGCCAGGGCAGGACGGGCTGTCCGTCGGCGGCGCGGTGCGCGGCGGTGACCAGGCGGCAGAGCGTGGCCCATCCGGTGGCGCCGTCCCGGGCGAGGAAGGTCACGCGCGGGGTCGACTCGTCGATGAAGGCACCGCCGCGCACCGGGGCCCTGCGCCGCTCGCCCTTGGCCGGGGCGGGCTCCCCCACCGCGAGCTCGGCGCCGAACAGTGGCCGCACGCCCGCCTTGGCGCAGGCCTTGGCGAACCGGACGGCGCCCGCGAGGGTGTCCCGGTCGGTGAGCGCGAGGGCGTCCATGCCCCGCTCGGCGGCGCGCTCGGCGAGCCGCTCCGGGTGCGAGGCGCCGTACCGCAGGGAGAACCCGGAGACGGTGTGCAGATGCGTGAACCCGAGCACACGCACCTCCTGGAACCCTGAATCGATCCGACCTCTCATCCCCGTTCTCCCACCATAGACCAAGTTTCGAACGTACGTACGATGAGCGCTCCTGGGCCGTCCCCGCTTCCTCCGTTCGGCTCATCCCACCTGCGCGAACGCCCCCGGCCACGGAGCGTGGGGGCATGAGGTTCGCCGACGAATTGAAGAGCGCCGTCACCCCACGAGCAGCCCTGCTCGTCATCGGCGTACTCGCCCTGCAGCTGCTGTTCATCGCCTCCTACGTAGGAGCCCTCCACAACCCGAAGCCGACGGACGTCGCCTTCGGAGTGGTCACTCCCGGCCCCGCGGCCGAACAGACCGCCGACCGGCTCAAGAAGCTCCCCGGCGAACCGCTGGACCCCCGCGTCCTCAAGGACGAGGGCACGGCCCGCCACCAGGTCATGAACCGCGACATCGACGGCGCCCTGATCGTCGACCCGCGCGGGACGACCGACACCCTCCTGGTCGCGTCCGGCGGCGGCACCGCCCTCTCCAGGACCCTCACCGAACTCGTCACCGAGCTCGACGCGGACCAGAAGCGCCAGGTGAAGACCGACGACGTGGCCCCGGCGTCGAGCCAGGACTTCAACGGCCTCTCGTCCTTCTACCTGGTCGTCGGCTGGTGCGTCGGCGGCTACCTGTGCGCCTCGATCCTCGCGATCAGCGCGGGCTCCCGCGCCGCCAACGTGCCGCGCGCGGTCATCAGGCTCGGCACCATGGCGCTCTACTCGATCGTCGGCGGACTCGGCGGCGCGATCATCATCGGGCCGATCCTCGGCGCCCTGCCCGGCAGCATCATGGGCCTGTGGGGCCTCGGCGCCCTGGTGATCTTCGGGGTCGGCGCGATCACGCTCGCCCTGCAGTCACTCACCGGCATCGTGGGCATCGGCCTGGCCGTCCTCCTCGTCGTCATCGCGGGCAACCCGAGCGCGGGCGGCGCCTTCCCGCTGCCGATGCTGCCGCCCTTCTGGGAGGCGATCGGGCCCTGGCTGCCGCCGGGCGCCGGCACCTGGGTGGCACGCTCCATCGCCTACTTCGAGGGCAACGCGGTCACCGGGTCGCTCCTGGTCCTGGCCGGCTGGGCGGTCCTCGGCGTCGCCGTCACCCTCGCCCTGTCCGCCCGGCGCAGGACGGCGCACAACGGCTCGATCGACCTCAGCGGCACCAGCTACGGCAGCAGCAGGAGCGGCGGGTGAACTTCCCGCACCGCTCGGGCCCCGCCGCCCAGGCGGTCTCCGTCAAACGCATGGAGCCCACCGCGCAGGCCCAGCTCGGTCCGCTCGGGCTCACCGGCTTCATCGTCGTCACGATGATCGCCACCGGCATCGACGCGGGCGTCTTCCCGGAGAAGCTGCTGCACTCGGTCGTGCCGCTGGTCGGCTTCTTCATCGGCGGCCTCGCCCAGCTCCTCGCCGGGCTCTTCCAGGCGCAGCGCGGCGACACCTGGCACGCCACCGTCTTCGGCGGCTTCGGGCTCTTCTGGATGGCGAAGGCGCTGATGCTGCTCTGGGTCCTGCCGGGACTCGACCCCTCGCTGCGCGGCGACACCATGGGCCTGTTCACCCTCCCCTGGGTGTTCGTGGTCTTCGTCCTGTGGCTCGCGAGCTTCCGCATCCACCTGGCGCTGCTGCTCACCTTCACCTGCGTCCTCGTCGTCTTCGTGGCGATGACCTGCAACGGCTTCACCGGGGCCGTGGGCTGGAACCGGGTCGCGGGCTGGTTCGGGCTCGGCGCCACCGCGGGGGCGCTCTACCTGCTCGCCGGCCAGGTCATGGCGTCCACGTGGGGCCGCCCGGTGCTGCCGATGGGCCGCTTCCTCGCGCCGGACGCCCCGGACGTCCACCCGGAGACGTGAGACTCACGCGGGCCGGACGGCGTTGTCAGACCCGGGTGCGAGGCTGACACGCATGATCCGCACACTCGCCGTCGAGAACTACCGCTCCCTGCGCAAACTGATCGTCCCGCTGGACCGGCTGAACGTGATCACGGGGGCGAACGGCACGGGCAAGTCCAGCCTGTACCGCGCCCTGCGCCTGCTCGCCGACTCGGCCACGGGCGGCGCGGTCGCGGCCCTGGCCCGCGAGGGCGGCCTGCCGTCCGCGCTCTGGGCGGGCGAGCGCAAGGCGGAGCCCGCCGGGCTGAGACTGGGCTTCGCCGGCGACGAGTTCGGGTACGCGGTCGACTTCGGCCTCCCCCAGTCCAGCGGCGCGGGCCCCGGCGGCGCCGCCTCCATGTTCGCCCTCGACCCGGAGATCAAGCGCGAGTCGACCTGGGCGGGCCCCGTGCTGCGGCCCGCCGCGCTGCTCTGCGACCGCGCGGGCCCCGCGGTGCGCACCCGCACGGCGGACGGCGGCTGGCACCGCGGCCAGGGCCTGCGGCCGTACGACAGCATGCTGAGCGAGTTCGCCGACCCGCAGCTGGCACCCGACCTGCTGCGGCTGCGCGAGCTGATCCGCTCCTGGCGGTTCTACGACCACGTGCGCACCGACGCAGACGCGCCCGCCCGCGCGGCCCGGATCGGCACCCGCACGCCCGTCCTCGCCCACGACGGCGCCGACCTGGCGGCCGCCCTGCAGACCATCCGCGAGATCGGCGACGACCTGGCGCTCGACGAGGCGGTGGACGACGCGTTCCCCGGCAGCCAGGTCCGCGTCGTCGACAACGGCGGGCGGTTCGAGCTCCAGCTGCGCCAGCGCGGGCTGCTGCGCCCGCTGGGCCCCGCCGAGCTCTCCGACGGCACGCTGCGCTATCTGCTGTGGGCCGCCGCGCTGCTGACCCCGCGCCCGCCCGCGCTCCTCGTCCTGAACGAGCCGGAGACGAGCCTGCACCCGGACCTGCTGCGCCCGCTGGCCGACCTGATCGTCGCCGCGACGAAGGACACGCAGATCGTCCTGGTGACCCACGCCCGCCCGCTCGCCGAGGCCGTCGCCAAGGGCGCGGTACGCCACCGCGTGGACGTGAACTCCATGGAACTGCTCAAGGAGTCGGGCCGGACAGAGGTGGCGGGCAGGGAAAGCCTCCTGGACGAGCCGCTGTGGTACTGGCCCAAACGCTGAGCGCCCCCGGGACGCCCCGCAGGGGGCGCACCAGGGGCGCGGGGAACAGGGTCAGGCGGGCACGCCCTCACCGTTTCCGTAGTACGCCTGCCGCATCAGCCGCTGCATCTCGTCGATCATCGGCATCCGCGGGTTGGCGGGCGCACACTGATCGGCGTACGCGTTCATCGCCTGCTGCGGCAGAGCCGCGAGGAAAGCCTCCTCCTCGACGCCCTCCTCGGCGAACGACGCGGGAATCCCGCACTTGGCGCGCAGCTCCTCCACCGCACGGGCATAGGACTCCACTCCCTCCTCGGGCGTCGCCGCCGGCAGGCCCAGCATGCGGGCGATCTCCTGGAAGCGCTCCGGGGCCCGGTAGACCTCGGCCTTCGGCCAGGGCGTCGCCTTGCCGGAGACCGTGCCGTTGTGCCGGATGACATGCGGCAGGAGCAGCGCGTTGGTGCGGCCGTGGGCGACGTGGAACGTGTTGCCGAGGGTGTGTGCCATGGCGTGCACCAGGCCGAGGAAGGCGTTGGCGAAGGCCATGCCCGCGGCGGTCGAGGCGTTGTGCATCTTCTCGCGCGCCTCGGGGTCCTTCGCCCCGTTCACCACGCACCGCTCCAGGTTCTCGAAGATGAGCTTGACCGCCTGGAGGCACAGGCCGTCGGTGTAGTCGTTCGCGTAGGCGGAGACGTACGCCTCGGTGGCGTGGGTCAGCGCGTCGAAGCCGGAGTCGGCGGTGACGGTCGCCGGGAGCTTCATCGGCAGGACCGGGTCGACGATCGCGACGTTCGGGGTGAGCGCGTAGTCGGCGAGGGGGTACTTCTGGGCGGCCTTCGGGTCGGAGATGACCGCGAACGGGGTGACCTCCGAGCCGGTGCCCGAGGTGGTCGGGACGGCCACCATCTGGGCCTTCCTGCCGAGTCCTGGGAATGTGAAGGCGCGCTTGCGGATGTCGAAGAACTTCTCCTTGGTGTCCGCGAACTCGATCTCCGGGTGCTCGTACATCAGCCACATGATCTTGGCCGCGTCCATCGGCGAGCCGCCGCCGAGCGCGATGATCGTGTCCGGCCGGAAGTCCCGCATCCGGGCGGCGCCCGCCTGCACCGTCGCCAGCTCCGGGTTGGGCTCGACGTCGTCGATGACCTGGACGGTGACGGGCTCGGGGCGGGCCGCGAGGATGTCGGTCACCCGGGCGACGAAGCCGAGCGTCGACATGGTCTTGTCGGTGACGATCGAGACGCGCCCGATGCCGTCCATCTCGCCGAGGTAGCGCAGCGCGTTGCGCTCGAAGTAGATCTTCGGCGGGACCTTGAACCACTGCATGTTGTTGTTGCGCCGTCCGATCCGCTTGACGTTGATCAGGTTGACCGCGGAGACGTTGTTGGACACCGAGTTGTGCCCGTACGAGCCGCAGCCGAGGGTGAGCGAGGGCAGGAAGGAGTTGTAGACGTCGCCGATGCCGCCGAAGGTGGAGGGCGCGTTGACGATGACGCGGACCGCCTTGACGCGCCTGCCGAACTCCTCGGCGAGCTCCTCGTCCTCGGTGTGGATGGCGGCGCTGTGTCCGAGCCCGTGGAACTCGACCATCCGCGCGGAGAGTTCGAGCCCGTGCTCGGTGCTCTGGGCCTTCAGGGCGGCCAGGACCGGGGAGAGCTTCTCGCGGGTGAGCGGCTCGCCCTCGCCGACCTCCGCGCACTCGGCGACGATGACCGAGGTGCCCTCGGGCACGGAGAACCCGGCCTGTTCGGCGATCCACTGCGGGGACCTGCCGACGACGGCCGCGTTCAGCTTGGCGCCCGAGCAGGTGTTGGCGTAGGCGGTCGTGCCGAAGACGAACTCCTCCAGCTTGGTCTTCTCGGCCGCCGTGACGACGTACGCGCCGAGCCGTTCGAACTCCGCGAGCCCCTCGTCGTAGATCTCCTCGTCGAGGATCACGGCCTGCTCGGAGGCGCAGATCATGCCGTTGTCGAAGGCCTTGGAGAGCACGATGTCGTGCACGGCCCTGCGCAGCTTGCCGCTGCGCGTGACGTACGCGGGCACGTTCCCCGCGCCGACGCCGAGCGCGGGCTTGCCGCAGGAGTAGGCGGCCTTGACCATCGCGTTGCCGCCGGTGGCGAGGATCGTGGAGATGCCCTCGTGGTTCATGAGCAGGCCGGTGGCCTCCATCGAGGGTTCCTCGACCCACTGCACGCAGTCCTCGGGCGCGCCCGCCTCGATGGCCGCGTCCCGCACGATCCGGGCGGCCTCGGCGGAGCAGCGCTGGGCGCTCGGGTGGAAGGCGAAGACGATGGGGTTGCGGGTCTTCAGGGCGATGAGGGCCTTGAAGATCGTGGTCGACGTCGGGTTGGTCACCGGGGTCATCGCGCAGACGACGCCGACCGGTTCGGCGATCTCGGTGACGCCGTTCAGTTCGTCGCGGGAGATGACGCCCGCGGTCTTCAGGCCGCGCATCGAGTTGACGACGTGTTCGCAGGCGAAGAGGTTCTTGACGGCCTTGTCCTCGAAGAGGCCGCGGCCGGTCTCCTCGACCGCCTGCCGGGCCAGCTCCCCGTGCTGACTCAGCGCGGCGAGGGAGGCCTTCTTGACGATGTGGTCGACCTGCTCCTGGTCGTACGACGCGAACCGGTCGAGCGCGGTGAGCGCCCTCTCGACCAGTCCGTCCACCATCTCCTTGGCCTGCATGGCGGGTACTCCTTCGTCGAGTTCATCGAGACCTTTTTCCGTGCTGTCTCAATTCGACACCTTTACGTGCCGCATGAACGTCGAAAAAGGGCCTCACCCCACAGGGAGAAAGTCCCTTCGGGAGACATAGGGAGACTCAAAAGGGCAACCTGAGCTGGGGAAACACCTCAGGACCTAAGACCCTTGAGCGCTTGTGAAAGTTTTCACAAGATTTTCGAAAAAGCCGCGCCCCCGCCATTGCGGGGGCGCGGCACAAAACTTCTCGCGAGGTCAGCCGATTTCCGCGCCGTAGGCCGAAAGGGCCTCCGGAACCGGCTGGAAGAACGTCTCGCCGCCCGAGGAGCAGTCGCCGCTGCCGCCCGAGGTCAGGCCCAGTGCCGTGTCGCCGGCGAAGAGAGCGCCGCCGCTGTCGCCGGGCTCGGCGCAGACGGTGGTCTGGATCAGGCCGTCGACCTGGCCCTCCTGGTAGTTCACCGTGGCGTTCAGGGCGGTGACGTCACCGTCGTGCACCTGGGTGGTGCTGCCGCTGCGCGTCACCTTCTGGCCGACGGTGGCGTCCCCGGCCTTGCTGATCGCCTGGGTGCCGCCGTAGAGGTTCACCTCGCTCGGGTGCGGGGTGTCGGCCGTGTACTTGACGAGGGCGTAGTCGTTGCCCGGGAAGCTGGACTCCTCCGTGGCGCCGATCTCCTGGCCGCCCTGCGAGTCCGACCAGCTCTTGACCGCGTTGCCGCAGTGCCCCGCCGTCAGGAAGTAGGGCTGGCCGCCCTTGACGACGTTGAAGCCGAGCGAGCAGCGCGAGCCGCTCCCCCAGATCGCGTCGCCGCCGGCGATGAAGGCCTTGTACTCGCCCTTGCTCCGCTTCAGCTCGGCCTTGCCGCCCAGGCTCTTCACGATCGAGCCGACCTTGTCGAGCTCGGCGCCCTTGACCGTGCGGTCGGCCGTCACGACGACCTTGTTCGTGGCGGGGTCCATCGCCCACGAGGTGCCGGGCACGGCCGCCTTGTCGTCGAGCGTCGCGCGGGCGCTCTTCAGCTCGGCGAGGGAGTTCTCGACGATTCTGGCCTTGCCGCCGGCCGACTCGACGGCGTCGGCCGCACTGCGGTCCAGCACGTTGACGACGAGGGACTTGGCCTTCGCGTCGTAGTACGTGCCCGCGGCGTCCGCGCCGAGGTCCTTGGTCAGGGTCGAGGCGAGCTTTCCGGCCTTCGCCACCGAGAGCGTGTCCGGCGTGGGGGCCGGGGAGTTCTCGCTGGCGTTCGCAGTCTGGAAGGTGACTCCCGCGGCGACCAGCGCGGCGATGCCCGCGCCTGCCACGGCGACACGCCGCTTGGGTATGCGTCGGTGCTTCAAAACTCACGACCTCCTGTGGGGGGAACGACCCGTCCGGCGTGGGGGCCTGACGGGCCGCAGGGGCTTACGAGACACGGAATTGCCACGCTGAAGAAGCCGCGTCCATGCCCATGTGGCCTCGCCCACTATCCCGATGCCCTCTGGTGGCACACAAGGTCTACTTCCGGACGTGTACTCGACAAACCCTGTGCGCCCCCTGTGCGTTGAACGGCCCTGATCCCACCACGTCGGTTCCCGTTGCAAACACCGCGTGCGAGGAACGATCGTCAGCCTGTGAGGACTAGTCCTGTCTTGATATCGCCCCTCAGGCGGGGCCGGGTTCTCCGGCTTCCGTGTCCCGCGCTCCGGAATCCGGCAGCTTCGCGGGCTCCGGATCCAGCCGCTTCACGGGCTCCGCCGGGGCCGGCTGCCGCGGCGGGGCCGACTGCTGCTGCGGCGGCGGGGCCGGCTGGGCCCGCTCCAGGAAGCGGAGCAGCTCCACCGGGAAAGGCAGGACGAGGGTGGAGTTCTTCTCGGCGGCGACGGCCACCACCGTCTGCAAAAGACGCAGTTGAAGGGCCGCGGGTTCCTCGGACATCTCGTGGGCGGCCTCGGCGAGCTTCTTGGACGCCTGCAGTTCGGCGTCGGCGTTGATGACGCGGGCGCGCCGCTCCCGGTCGGCCTCGGCCTGGCGGGCCATGGAGCGCTTCATCGTCTCCGGCAGCGACACGTCCTTGATCTCGACGCGGTCGATCTGCACGCCCCAGCCGATCGCCGGCGAGTCGATCATCAGCTCCAGGCCCTGGTTGAGCTTCTCCCGGTTGGAGAGCAGGTCGTCCAGGTCGCTCTTGCCGATGATGGAACGCAGCGACGTCTGTGCCATCTGCGAGACCGCGAACCGGTAGTCCTCCACCTGCACGACGGCCTCCGCGGCATCGACCACCTTGAAGTAGATGACCGCGTCGACGCGGACCGTCACGTTGTCCCGCGTGATGCCGTCCTGCGCGGGCACGGGCATCGTCACGATCTGCATGTTGACCTTGCGCATCCGGTCGAAGCCCGGGATCACCATCGTGAACCCCGGTCCGCGCACGGCGCGTTGGAGCTTTCCGAGGCGCAGGACCACGCCGCGCTCGTACTGCTTGACCACGCGCGCCGCCGCCATCGCGTAGACCACTCCGAAAGACCCGACGGTCACTCCCGCCGCCACCAGCTCCTCGACCATGCCGGCCCCCAGGGTCCGAATTGGGCGTGTTGGGCGTTCTCTTCGACGGTAGCCCCGCGCCGGACACAAAGGGAGAGGGGGGACGGGAGGCAAGGACGGGCCCCCGGCCGGTGTTCGGACGGGGGCCCACACGCTGTCGGCTACGAACTCAGAAGACGCTCACGTTGTACGCGCGCAGCGCCTCGGTGACCGGCTGGAAGAAGGTCGTGCCGCCCGACGAGCAGTTGCCGCTGCCGCCGGAGGTCAGGCCGAGGGCGGTGGAGCCCGCGTAGAGCGGACCGCCGCTGTCGCCCGGCTCGGCACAGACCGTGGTCTTGATCATGCCGTAGACGACGTCGCCGCCACCGTAGTTGACGGTCTGGTTCAGCGCGGTGACCCGGCCGCTGTGGATCCCGGTCGTGGAGCCGCGCCGGGTGACGTTCTGCCCGACGGTGGCGTCGGCGGCGCGGGTGATGTCCTGACTGCCCACGGTGCCGGACTTGGTGACCGAGTTGTTGGTGTACCGCACGATGCCGTAGTCGTTGGTCGGGAAGCTCGAACCCGACGTGGTGCCGAGCACGGTGGTCTTCGCCGAGTTGGACCACCAGGTGGTCGCGCCGTCGGTGCAGTGACCGGCGGTCAGGAAGTAGTAGGCGCCCGCGCTGTCGCGCACGTTGAAGCCGAGCGAACAGCGCCAGCTGCTCGCGTAGATGGCGTCGCCGCCCGAGATGTACTTCTGGAACGTGCCCGGCGTGCGCTCGATCTTCAGGGCGTCGGCGTTGGCCCCCGCCGCATCCTTGAGCCGCGCGATCTCGGCCCGGGAGACCGTGCTGTCGGCGGTGACCACGACCTGCTTCGTCTTCGGGTCGACGCCCCAGGCGGTGCCCGCGACATCGGCGCCGAGCACGGCGTCACTGGCTCGTTCCAGCTGTGAGGCGCTGAAGGTCGCGGTGCCGTCCTGCGCGGTGGCGGCGGGCACGGCGAGCGCCCCGGCGGCCACGAGTCCGGTGGCCACGGCCAGCAGACGGACGTGTCTCCCTGTACCACTGCGAAGGGTGGTGCGCTTGATCCTCACGTAGTTCCTCCCGAGGGAAGTCAGTGGGTCTTTGTGGGTTGAAGACCCGTGAGGCGCAGCCAAAGAGCAAGCCCGGATTCCGGATATGCCGTGCTCCTGACAAGCGCTGCTCGGGAGTATTGGGGGGTGGGCACGAGCCGCACAAGGGCGCCTTTCGGCCGCCGACCGATACACGTCGACCGGCCCCGGTGGGTCTCGTACCTGTCGTACGCCACCGGGGCTCTCCTTTCCGACGTCTCAGCTCTCGCGAAGGTTCCGCTCTCCCGCCGCGATCTCGGTGACCAGGGTGTTGCCGGGCGGCGGGAAGGGGCACAGGAAGTGGTCGGCGAAGGCGCACGGGGGCAGCAGCGCGCGGTTGAAGTCGACGGTGGTGCGGCCGTCGGGGTCGGGCGCGGCGGGCCGCAGGAAACGGAAGCGGTAGCTGGTCGCCCCGCTGGTGGCGTCCGCGAAGACGGCCCACAGGGAGCCGTCCCCCTCCACGCTCACCCGGAGCGTGTGCTCGACTCCCCCGAGCCGGAAGGAGAGTTCGCCGCCGATGCCGAGGCCGCGCTCCTTGCCGTCCGCGTTGCCGACCGTGACGGTGCGGTCCTCGCCGTAGGGGACGAACCTCCCGGGCACGGACCAGCGCGCGTCGTACGCGGTGGCCTCGATGCCTCGGAAGGCGCGGCGCGCGGTGGCGTCCGGGTCGAAGTCGCGCACGGCCCACAGCCCTTCGCGCCGCAGCACGACGAGCCGTCGGTCCCCGTGCGCGACGCGGGCGCCTGCCACCGGGCCCGGGTCGACGTCGAGCCGGGCCTCTCCGCTGAGGGGCCGGCCGTCGAGGGCGAGGCCGTCGTCGGGGCCCGCGGTCAGGACGACCGCGTCGGATGTCCCGGCCCAGTGCCCGGGGATGCCGGGCAGGTGCCCCTCCGGGTGGTCGGAGAGCCAGTGCGTGCCGGTGAGCGAGAGTGGCCCGTAGGGGGCGGACACCGCCTCCGTCCGCTGCTCGTGCCAGTGCTTCCACTCCTGCGCGGGGTCCGCGGTACGGCCCGCGCCGTCGTTCTCGGTGCTCATGGTGATCAATCCTTCCCTACGGGCTCACGCAGCCCGAGGTGGGAGCGCAGGGTCGCGCCCCGGTATTCCGTGCGGTACGCGCCGCGCTCCTGGAGCAGCGGCACCACCCGGTCGACGAAGTCGTCGAGCCCGCCGGGAGTGAGGTGCGGCACCAGGATGAAGCCGTCGGCGGCGTCGGTGCGGACGGCCTCCACCAGGTCGGCCGCGACGCTGTCGGGGGTGCCGATGAAGGACTGGCGGGCGGTGGTCTCGATGACGGTCTGGCGGATGGAGAGCCCCTTGGCCTCGGACAGGGCGCGCCACTTCGCGGCGACGGCGAAGGGGTCGGCGATCCGCACCCGGCCCTGGACGAGTTCGGAGGTGGGGTCGGGGTCGATGTCGGGCAGCGGCCCGTCCGGGTCGTACGCGGAGAGGTCCACGCCCCACACCTGCTCCAGGGCGAGGATGGCGTTCTGCGGGGAGACCTGCGCGCGGCGGATCTCGGTGGCCTTCTCCTGCGCCTCGGCCGCGGTGTCGCCGAGGACGTAGGTGACCCCGGGCATGATCTTCAGGTCGTCGGGCTCCCGCCCGTACGCGGCGAGCCGGCCCTTGACGTCGGCGTAGAACTCCCGCCCGGCCTCGGGTGTGCCGTGCCGCGTGAAGATCACGTCGGCGGCCGACGCGGCGAACTCGCGGCCCTCCGGCGAGTCCCCGGCCTGGATGACGACGGGGTGGCCCTGCGGGGAGCGCGGGACGGTGAACTCGCCCTCGATGGAGAAGTGCTGCCCGTGGTGGGCGAAGGGCCGCTGCCGCCCGTCGGGCGTCCAGGAGTCCCACAGCTCGCGGGCCGTCGCGAGGAACTCGGCAGCCCGGGTGTAGCGGTCGGCCCGGTCGAGGTAGCCCCCGCGCCGGAAGTTCTCGCCGGTGAAGGCGTCCGAGGTCGTGACCACGTTCCAGGCGGCGCGGCCCGCGCTCAGGTGGTCCAGGGAGGCGAACCTGCGGGCCAGTTCGTAGGGTTCGTTGAAGGTCGCGTTGACGGTGCCCGCGAGGCCGAGCCGGTCGGTGACGGCGGCGAGCGCGGTCAGCACGGTGAGCGATTCGGGCCGCCCGACCACGTCCAGGTCGTGGATGCGCCCCTTGGTCTCGCGCAGGCGCAGCCCCTCGGCGAGGAAGAAGAAGTCGAAGAGACCGCGTTCGGCGGTCCGGGCGAGCGAGGCGAAGGACGAGAAGTCGATGTGCGAGCGGGACCTGGGGTCGGACCAGACGGTGGTGCTGTTGACGCCCGGGAAGTGGGCCGCCAGGTGCACCTGTTTGGGTCGCTGGGTCATGAGGGCTCCCCCACGAGGGCGGCGTACCGGTTGGCGGGCCGGGCGAGTCCCAGGTGCTCGCGGAGCGTGCTGCCCGGGTAGAAGGTGCGGAACAGGCCGCGGTGCTGGAGCAGCGCGACGGTGCCGTTGACGAGCCGCTCCAGGTCACGGCGCGGCTCGACGGGCGTGAGGTGGAAGCCGTCGACGGCACCCGCGCGGTGCCAGTCGGCGATCAGGTCGGCCAGGTCGACGGGCCCGCCCCGGTAGGCGGGGCCCTCGGCGGTGGGCAGCGGGCCGCCCCCGTGCCCCGGCTCCGCCGCATGCTCCCCGCCGCCCAGGTCGACGACGAGCGCGGCGAACACCCGCAGCGACTGCGGGTCGCGGCCGGACCGCGCGGCGAGGGAACGCAGTTCGGCGCGTGCGGCGTCCGCGCGTTCGGCGGACGCGACCCGCACGAGGGCGACGTCCGCGTGCCGGGCGGCGGTCTCACGGGCCTGCGGCGGGGTCGCGTCGACGACCCGCACCGGGTGGCCCTGCGGCGGGCGCGGCACGATGGAGGGACCCCGCACCGAGAAGGCGCGCCCCTCGAAGTCGACGTGGTGCAGCTTGTCCCGGTCGATGAAGCGGCCGGTCGCCACGTCCCGTATCTCCGCGTCGTCCTCCCAGCTGTCCCACAGCCGGGCGGCGACGTCGGCGACCTCGCCGGCCTCCGCCCACAGCTCCTCGCGGGGTGCCGCGGCGCGCCGCCCGAAGAGCCGGGCCTCGGCCTCGGTCGTCGACACGTCGACCGCCCAGCCGGCCCGCCCGTGGCTGACCCAGTCGAGGGTCGCCACGGCGGCCTGCACGTGGAACGGCTCGGTGTGCGTGGTCGTGACGGTCGGCACGAGTCCGACGCGTCCGGTGCCGGGCGCGAGTCGCGCGGCGACGGCGAGCGCGTCGAGGCCGGGGCGCGCGAAGGAGTCCCCGAGCGTCACGAAGTCCAGCGAGCCGCGCTCGGCGAGGAGCGCCAACTCCTCGTAGGTGCGGGGGTCTTGACTGCCGGTCTGGTCGATGGCGGCGGCGAGGTGGAGGGGGCCGCGGCCGATGGGTCCGGTCATCAGCAAACCTTTCCGGGGCGCTCTGTGCCGCGACGGCGGCGCCCCAACGATGTGATCCGGCGCTACGGCTTGGGCAGGCCCGGCGGGTTGATCCGCGACGTCGGCACGGCCTCGCTCGACAGGCCCCACCGCTTGAGGACCTTCGCGTAACTGCCGTCCTTGATGACGTGGTTGAGCGCGGCGGCATAAGCGTCGACGAGGCCGCTGCCCTTCTTCGTGGTGGCGGCGATCTCCCCCTGGATCTCCTCGCCGCCGCCCGAGAGCCTGCCGACGATCTTCGTCTGGCCGGCGGAGGCGACGTGGTAGGCGGCCGAGGGGTGGGGGCCGAGGTAGGCGTCGATGCGGCCCGACTGGAGCGCCAGGTAGTAGTCGGAGTCCTTCTGGAAGTACTTGATGTCGACCGGCTCGCGTCCGGCCTTCTCGTTCTGCCTGCTCCAGTCGAGGAGGATCTTCTCCTGGTTGGTGCCGGAGGAGACGGCGACGGACTTGCCCGCCACGTCGGCGGGCTTCTTCACCTGCCAGTCGACGTCCTTCTTCGCCTCGAAGGCGATGTTGTCGAGGCGGTACGTCGCGAAGTCGTACTTCTCCTTGCGCTCCTCGGTCACCGTGACGTTGCCGAAGACGCCGTCGAACTTCCCGCTGTCCAGACCGACGAAGAGGTTCTCCCAGGAGACCTGCTGGAACGTGGGCTTCAGGCCGAGGGTGTCGGCGACGAGGATCGCGAGGTCGACCTCGGAGCCGATGCGGGTCTTGTCGTCGGTGGCGTAGAAGCCGAGCGGTGCGGTCGAGTCGGCGCCGCCGCCGAGCCGCAGCGTCCCGCGTCCGCGTACCCCGGCGGGGACGAGGGCCGCGACCGACGCGACTTTCTTGCCGCGCACGCGGTGCTGGTCGGGCCCGATGTTGACGGTGCCGACCTTCTTGGTGCCGGATCTGCCGCCGCCGGTCGCGGCGTCGCTGTCGCCTCCGCAGGCGCTGAGCAGCGGCGCGGCGGTCAGCAGGGCAAGGGCTGCGGCGAGGGCGGTGCGTCGGGAGTGCATGCGGGGGCTCCTAGAGGACCTTGGAGAGGAAGGCGCGCGTGCGGTCGTGCCGCGGCCTGTCGAGTACGTCGGCGGGGGCGCCCTGTTCCACGACGCGGCCGTCGTCCATGAAGACGACGGTGTCGGCCACCTCGCGGGCGAAGCCGATCTCGTGGGTGACGACGATCATCGTGGTGCCCTGCCGGGCCAGGTCCTTGATGACGTCGAGGACCTCGCCGACCAGCTCGGGGTCGAGCGCCGACGTCGGCTCGTCGAAGAGGAGCAGCTTCGGCTCCAGGGCGAGCGCGCGGGCGATGGCGACGCGTTGCTGCTGACCGCCGGAGAGGTGCTTGGGGTAGGCGTCGGCCTTGTCGGCGAGGCCGACGCGTGCCAGGAGCTCGCGCGCGGTCCGCGCCGCCTCGGCGCGCGGCTTCTTCAGGGCGGCGACCGGCGCCTCGACGACGTTCTCCAGGACGGTCAGGTGCGGGAAGAGGTTGAAGTTCTGGAAGACGAAGCCGATCCGGGTGCGCTGCTTGAGCACCTCGCGCTCGCGCAGCTCGTACAGCTTGTTGCCGGAGCGCCGGTAGCCGACGAGCGAACCGTCGACGCTGACCCAGCCCCCGTCGACCTTCTCCAGGTGGTTGATGGTGCGCAGGAGGGTGGACTTGCCGGACCCGGACGGGCCGAGGACGACGGTGACCTCGCCCTTGCCGACCTGGAGGTCGACGCCCTTCAGCACCTCCAGGGTGCCGAACGACTTGTGGACGGAGCGGAGTTCGACCATGGGAGGGGTGGCGGACACCGGGTCCGCGGTCTGCGCGCTCATCGCGTGGAGCCTTTCGAGAAGTGACGTTCGACGTAGTGCTGGAGAACGGAGAGCGCGCTGGTCAGGAGGATGTACCAGACGGTGGCGACCATCAGGAGCGGCACGACCCGGCCGTTGCGGCCGTAGATGACCTGCACTTGGTAGAAGAGTTCGCCGATCGCCATGACGGAGACGATCGAGGTGCCCTTGAAGAGGGAGATGATCTCGTTGGCCGCGTTGGGCAGGATCGACCGCATCGCCTGGGGCAGCACGATCCTGCGCAACTGCCGCAGCCGCGGGATGCCGAGGGCCGCGGCCGCCTCCAGCTGTCCGCCGTCGACGGCGAGCACGCCCGCGCGCACGATCTCGGCCGCGTACGCCGCCTGGTGCAGGGCCAGTCCGAGGACCGCGGCGCTCATCGCGCCGACGAGCCCCATGGTGTCGAAGGAGAAGAAGCCCGGCCCGAACGGGATGCCGAACTGCAGCTCCTTGTAGAGGTAGGCGAGGTTGAACCAGAAGAGCAGTTGCACGATGAGCGGGATCGAGCGGAACGCCCAGATGTAGGCGAAGGCCACCGACTTGAGGAAGGGGCTCGCGGAGAGCCGCATGAAGGCGAGGACGACGCCGAGCGCGAAGCCGAGAGCCGTGCCGTAGAAGGTGAGCTGCAGGGTGACCCAGACCGCCTTGAGGATCACGTCGGCGGTGAAGAACTCGGCGAACACCTCCCATTCCCAGGCCGCGTTGCTGACGAGTCCGTGCGCGAACTGCGCGACCAGGACGGCGGTCGCGGCGACGGCGGCCCACCGCCAGGGATGGCGCACGGGCACGACCTGGAGCGCCGCGTAGTCGTCGGCGGGCGGAGCGGGGGCCGGGTCGCCCTTGCTCAGGGGTGGATCACTGGTCAGGGAAGACATGAGGTTCCTCGGGGGCTCAGGTCGTGCGCAGGAAGTCGAGTACGGCGCGTGCGGTGGCGTCGTTCTGCCGGAAGGTGGGGCTGTTGGTCCGCGGCCGGGTGAAGGCGCCCGCGCCGCGCGCGTCGGTGTGCGGGCCGAGCGCGAAGCGGCGCGGATGCGGCGCGCCCGCCCGGTCGAGCACCCGGCCGTCGGCCGGATCGACGGCGAGGAGTCCCGCCGCGGTCGACGCGGCTCCCTCGGCGTGCAGGGCGCGCAGCAGCGGGTCGCGGGTGCGGGCGAGCGTGGGCTGCGGCAGCCGCGCCTCGACGAGGGCGCGGGCCTCGGTGACCTGCCCGGGCAGGGTGGGGCTGTGCGCGCGGAACACGCCGTCCTCGGCCCGCACTTGTACGTCCGCGCCGAGGAACCGTACGACGCCGGCGCGGGAGAGGGCGAGCAGTTGCCGCAGCCGCGGCCCGGGCGGCCCGGACGCGAGGTAGCTGAAGAAGCCGTGCCACCACGTTCCGATGTCGCCGAGCCGCACCACCTGTCCGTACACGGAGAGCAGTCCGAGGAAGACGGCGAGGTCGGGGCTGTGCGCGGGGTCGTGCCTGCGGGCGAGGTCGTCGGCGATGTAGCCGCGCAGTCCGTCCTGCAACGCCTCGTAGGAGGTGTGGCGCACCCCGTCCAGGGGGTGGTCGAGGGCCGTCAGGTCGAGCCGGTCGGCGGGGTCGGGCACGGCGGAGGCGACGAGGGCGTCCAGTTCGGGGCTGCCGGGTTCGCAGGCCCCGTACTTCTCGTCGAAGTCGGTCCAGGCGGTGCGGGTGCGTTCGGGGTGGGCGGTGAAGAGGCGGTGGTAGTGGGCGAAGCCGAGCTCCTTCTCGATGAGCGGCCACAGGTCCCGCCGGAAGTCGATCCCGCCGGGAAGGGCGAGGAGTGCGTCGATCTGGGCCGGGCCCAGATGGCGGGGCAGCGGCGGCCGTTCGCCCGCCCAGTCGTAGCCGATCTTCGAGTGGTACGGGACGCCCCGCCGCGATCCGACGTACAGGACGGGCTCGCGCCCCGAGGGCACGTACGTGTCGCCCTCGTACCGTCCGCCGCGCCCTTCGGTGAGCAGCACCATCAGGTCGACGAAGGCGAGGCCGAAGCCGCGCACGAGGACGGGAGCGCCGGGCGCGAGCCGCGACAGGTCGCTGTCCGCGGTGAAGTCGGGCGGCAGGTGCACGAGCCCGTTGCGCTCGGCGTAGGCGGCCAGCTCCCGCTGCTCGTCGTCGAGTTCGGCGTCCAGGTGGCCCTGGGCGAGGATGACGAGGTCGGCGGCGAGGGGCTGGTCGGCGCCTTCGAGGAGCACGTCCTGGCGCGTGTCGCGCCCACCGGTCACGCGCAGCGCCCTGCGGGCGTGGTGGTGGACGACGACGCCCTCGGGCAGGGCGGCCACGGCCTTCTCGTACACCCAGCGCATGTAGGCGCTCTGCTCGCGGCGGCCGAGGAAGTCCCGCCCGTCGCGCCCGGACCACTCGTGCAGGGCGGGGCCCGGCAGGACCGGGCCCGTCACCTCCACGGTCTCGTCGGTGAACATGGTGACGTCCTGGGCCTGGGAGTTCATCCAGAGCAACGGCGACTGGTCGTGCCGCCAGATGCGCCCGCCGCCCGGCGGATAGGGGTCGACGAGGTGGATGTCGAACCCCTGCTCCCGCGCCGCGCCCGCCCCCGAAGCGCCGTACGTCTCAGGCGCGTTGGCGGCGATGCGCTCCAGGATTCCGGTGGCGCGCGGGCCGGCGCCCACGATCACCAGGGAGGGGCGGGACCGCTCCCCCGCCGGGCTCATCGCGCACGCTCCGAGCCGCGCGCGTAGTGCCGCTCGACGTAGTACTGGCCGACGCTGAGCACCGAGGTGACCACGACGTACCAGATGGTGGCGACCATGAGCAGCGGGATGACCTGGTAGGTGCGGTGGTAGACGAGCTGCACGGAGTAGAGCAGGTCCTGCACGGCGATGACGGAGACGATCGAGGTGCCCTTGAGGGTGCCGATCAGCATGTTCCCGGCCGGCGGCACGATGGAGCGCATGGCCTGCGGCAGGACGATCCGCCGCAGCCTGCGCCACCGGCCGAGCCCGAGCGACTGCGCAGCCTCGACCTGGCCTCGGTCGACGGAGAGGATCCCGCCGCGCACCACCTCGGCGGCGTACGCGGCCTCGTGCAGGGTGAGTCCGATGATGGCGATGGTGACCGGGCCGAGCAGGTTGACCGTCTTCACGCCGAACAGCTGCGGGTACAGCGCGCCGATGTTGAACCAGAAGAGCAGCTGCACCAGGATCGGCATCGACCTGAAGAACCAGACGTATCCCCAGCTCACCGACCGCAGCACGGGGTTGGCGGAGAGCCTGCCCACGGCGAGCAGCGTGCCCAGCGCGAAGCCGAGCACCATGACGAGGGCGGTCAGCCAGAGCGTGAGCCCGAGGCCGCGGAGCACGGACGCCGAGGTGAAGTGGTCGGCGACCACATCCCATTGGAACGCCTCGTTGCGGACGACGGAGTTGGCGGCGAGCGCGAGCAGGACCAGGACGGCGACGGCCGCCGTCCACTGCCCGACGCGGGGCCGGGGCACGATGCGTGGCGCGTCGGCGAGTTCGGCGGGATCCGGGGGCGGAGGGGCGGTCGCGACTTTGGCGAGAGTGTCGGAAGACATGCGGAAGGCTCCGTGGATACAGAAGATCGAACACGGGTGACGCCTTCACATGGACCGAGCCCCTCAGCACGATCCGCCATCGAGATTACGGGGCGGTTCACGTGCGCTGTCAAGGCTGTCCAGGATGTGAGCCGTACGTCTCACGGCAGTTGACGCAGAAACGGATGCCTGTTCCACTTGGCCCATGCATCCGCAGCAGTGGCTGGTCACGCGCTCCCACATCGACTTCGGTCGAGTGTGGTCGGCGTCTTGTTGATGTCCTCCTGAGCCGACCCCCTGCACTCTCCGCGCCCTTGAGCACCTGAGCCCGTCCGGCGACCGCCGGGCCCGCTCGCTCCTGCCCGGGTCGGGCTCCTCGCGCTCTCCTGACGCGACGGCCGTGCGCCCGCACGCCGTTGCCCACGCCTTCACACGCGCACTTCGCCGCCCCGTCCTTCGCGGGCGACGGCACCCCTCCCCTCGTACGACCGCTTCGCCCTGCCCTGCCGAGCTGGAGACCGTCACGCCATGAGCACGCCCCCGCAGTCCCGCCGCCTGACGGCGGCCTTCGCCCTGATCACCGCCGCCGCCCTCGCCCTGACCGCCTGCGGTTCCGGCGACGCGGACACCGCGGCGGGCGCCGCCCCCGCGGGCAAGAGCGGCGAGATTCCCACCGCGGACGTGGTCTCCTCCGTCAAGAAGGACGCGGCGGCGGCACGTCTGCTGCCCTCGGACGTGCGCGAACGCGGCACGCTCCGCATCGCCTCCTCGGTCGGCGGCACCCCGCCCGGCGCCCTCTACCTGGAGGACGGCAGGACGATCGTCGGCCAGGACATCGACTTCGCGGACGCGGTGGCGAAGACGCTCGGCCTGAAGCTGACGCGGGAGGCCGCGAGCTTCGAGGCGATCCTGCCGGCCCTGGGCAGTGGCAAGTACGACCTGGGCACGGGCAACTTCGGCGTCACCGACGAGCGCCGGAGGACCATCGACTTCGTCACGTACATCAACGACGGCCAGGGCTTCGCCGTCCGCAAGGACAGCAAGCTGAAGAAGGTCACCGACTTCGAGCAGCTGTGCGGCCTGAACGTGGCGACCGGCGCGGGCACCACCTTCGAGGTCACGCTGGAGGACAACAAGCACGTCTGCGAGGAGGCGGGCAAGAAGCCGTACAGCGTGAAGACGTACGCCGAGCAGGGCGCGATCTGGGCCGCGCTGCAGCAGGGCCGCGCCGACGTGGTGATGTCCACCATCAACGGCCTGCGCTACGCCGTGCGGCAGCAGGAGGGCCTGAAGTTCCTCGGCGAGTACCACCGCCTCGACGTCGGCTTCGCCTTCAAGAAGGGCACGAAGCTGGCGCCCGCGTTCCGGGCCGCGGTCGACCGTCTGATCAAGGACGGGACGTACGACCGCATCCTGAAGAAGTGGGGCACCACCGGCTCGGCCATCGAGAAGTCGCAGATCTCGCCCCCGGAGATCAAGGACTGACACCCCCTGGGCCCTCCCCTGGGCCCGTAGTCGCACCTGCGGCAACGGCACACGCGGCCCAGAAGCCGCGGCTGCCGGGCGTACCGCCTCCGTACGGGTCGCCGCCGCCCGGTCGACCGGGCGGCGGCTCGGCCGCTCAGCCGCTCGGCCGCTCAGCCGCTCAGCCGCTCGGCCGCTCAGCCTGAGCCTCCGTCAGAACCGGGATGGCGAGCCCGTCGTAGTCCGTGACGACGCGGGACGCGACTCCCCCGAGCGGCCCGGATCCGATCAACTCCGGCATCGCGGCGAGGGTCCGTTCACCCGTACGCACCCCTCGTCACCCGTACGCCGTGAAGAATCATATTTCACTCACTGTCAGCAGCCGTACACAGCACGACCCTTGGAGCACAACGCACATCGGCGTGTTGACTCTGCACCAGTACCGTCACGAAACCCCCGCGCGGCGACTATCCACTTGGCGCAGCATCCGCATCATGGACGACGATAGGAACGCGGAAAGCAGGGAAACCGCTGCGAGAGGAGGCGTCCATGGGATCGGTGCGCAAGGCGAGTGCCTGGCTTGGCCTCGTCGACGACAACAACGACGAGCGTTACTACGACGACGGCTACGACGACGACCGGAGCGAGGGCCCCGACCAGCCGGAGGCCTGGGTCACCGACCCGCGCGTGCGGGTGGCGAGCGAGACGGCCGAGGAGGAGGGCCGCCGGATCGGGACCGTGACCCCGGACAGCTTCCGGGACGCACGCGGCATCGGTGAGCTCTTCCGGGACGGCGTCCCGGTCATCATGAACCTCACGGCCATGGAGCCCACCGACGCCAAGCGCGTGGTCGACTTCGCGGCAGGCCTCACCTTCGGCCTGCGCGGTTCGATCGAGCGGGTGGCGACGCGGGTCTTCCTGCTCACGCCCGCGAACACCCAGATCGTCAACGGCGAGGCGGGCAGCCGCCCGTCGGACGGCTTCTTCAACCAGAGCTAGGGGCAGGACGCTCACCGGAGCCCTGTCCGGTCACCGGAGCACCGGTCACCGGAAGGCGTCGAGACCGGTGAGCGCCTTGCCCAGTACCAGCTGATGCATCTCGACGGTGCCCTCGTAGGTGAGCACCGACTCGAGGTTCGTCGCGTGCCGCATGACGGGGTATTCGAGGGAGATCCCGTTGGCGCCCAGGATCGTCCTGGCCGTGCGGCAGATCTCGATCGCTTCGCGGGTGTTGTTGAGCTTGCCGAAGCTGATCTGCTCGGGACGGAGCCTGCCCGCGTCGAGGCGCCGCCCCAGGTGGTGGGCGAGCAGGATGCCCTTGTGCAGCTCGACCGCCATGTCGGCGAGCTTGGCCTGGGTGAGCTGGAAGCCGCCGATGGGCCGGCCGAACTGCTCACGGGTCTTCGCGTACTGGACGGCCGCCTCGAAGGAGGAGCGGGCCGCGCCCATGGCACCCCAGACGATGCCGTAGCGCGCGTGCGAGAGACAGCTCAGCGGACCCTTGAGGCCCGCGCCCTCGGGCAGTACGGCGTCCGCGGGCAGCCGCACCTCGTCCAGGACCAGTTCGCTGGTGACGCTCGCGCGCAGCGACCACTTGTGCCGGATCTCGGGCGCCGAGAAGCCCGGCGCGTCGGTCGGCACGACGAATCCCCTGATGCCGTCGTCGGTCTGCGCCCAGACGACGGCGACCCCGGCCACCGACCCGTTGGTGATCCACATCTTGCGGCCGGTCAGGACCCAGTCCGTGCCGTCCTTCTTGGCGTGCGTCCGCATGGACGCCGGGTCGGAGCCGTGGTCGGGCTCGGTCAGGCCGAAGCAGCCGATGATCTCGCCCGCGGCCATGCCCGGCAGCCAGCGCTGCTTCTGCTCCTCGGAGCCGAAGCGATGGATGGCGTACATGGCGAGGGAGCCCTGCACGGAGACGAGGGAGCGGATCCCGGAGTCGGCGGCCTCCAGCTCCAGGCAGGCCAGGCCGTACTGCACGGCGGTGGCGCCGGCGCAGCCGTAGCCCTCCAGGGACATCCCGAGGGCCCCGATGGAGCCGAGTTCCCTGGCCAGATCGCGGATGCCGGGCAGTTCGCCCCGCTCGTACCAGTCGGCGATGTGCGGCAGGACCCGGTCGGCCGCCCAGGTGCGGACGGTGTCACGGATCGCGAGGTCCTCCGGGTCCAGGAGGTCGTCGACGCCGAGGGGATCGGTGGGGTCGAAGGGCGGCAGCGGGGTGCGGGCGCTTGCGGACATGCGGGCCTCCGGCGACACAAAACTAGCAGTGGTAGTTAGCTACGGCTCGCGCTGACGTTACGACGCAGTGTGCCGCACGTCCAGGGTGTGCCTGTCGGGTCCGCGACAGGGCGGGCGGGTGAGGGGACGATCCGGCCGAAGGCCGGGGCCGCCTCAGCGAGGCCGAGGGCGAGAGCCGGAAACCCCTCAGCGAAGAGAGGCCGAATCCACCCCGACCCGGGCCGCCGGGTCCCGGGGACCGGGCACCCCCTGCTCGGCCCGCGCCGCAGGCGCCCCGCACTCCATGCCCCGCGGCAGCTTCAGCGCCGCCACCGCGCCGAGCAGCAGCAGCCCCGCGCTGACCAGCAGGGTCACGTGCAGTCCGTGCACGAAGGAGTCCCGCGCCGCACTGCGCAGCGCGTCCCCCGCCGTGCCGCCGAGCCGCGCGGCAACCTCGTACGCCTCGCCGAGCGAGTGGCCCGCCGCCGCACTGTCCGCCGCGGGCACCCCGTCGACCGAGGACAGGCCCGGCGCGTACGCCGCGTTCATGACGCTGCCGAGCAGCGCGATGCCGATGCCCGCACCGAGCTGGTAGGAGGTCTCGCCGATCGCCGCCGCACCGCCCGCCTGGGACGGCGGCGCCTCGCTCAGCATCGACTCGTACGCGCCGAAGAGCGTGGTCTCCAGACCGAAGCCGAGCAGGACGAAGCCGACGAGGAGCAGGGCGTCGTTGGCGTGGGCGCCCATGCCGGTCAGCAGGAGGACGGCGAGCGCGGTGAGACAGAAGCCTGCGCAGACCATCGTGCGCGGTCCCAGCCCGCCGAGCATCTTGGATCCAGCGAGGCCCGCGGCCATCGCCGCGACGGTGAGGGGCAGCAGCCGCAGACCCGTCTCCAGCGGGGAGAGGCCGAGCACGAGCTGCAGGTACTGGGCGGCGATCAGCTCCAGGCCCACGAGGGCGAGCATGGCGAGGACGATGCAGCCGACCGACGTGCTGAACGCGGGCCGCGCGAACATCGACAGGTCGACCAGCGGATGCGTGCGCCTGCGCTGTCTGCGCACGAAGCCTGCGAGCAGGGCGCCGCCCACGACGAGGGAGATCAGGGTGGTGGGGCCGAGCGGCGACTCGCCGCCGCCGAGCCGCTTGACGCCGAGGACGACCCCGAAGAGTCCGGCCGCGGCCATCAGCGCGCCGACCACGTCCCACGGCCCGTTCCCGTCACCGGTCGACTCGGGCAGGAGCCAGCGTCCGACGGGCAGGCTGACCAGCATCAGCGGGATGTTTATGAGGAAGACCGAGCCCCACCAGAAGTGCTCGAGGAGGAACCCGCCGAGCAGCGGTCCGACCGCGGCGCCCACGGCGGCCACCGCGCTCCACAGGCCGATGGCGACGGCCCGCTCGCGCCGGTCGGGGAAGACCTGGCGCAGGATCGACAGGGTCGCGGGCATGATCATCGCGCCGCCGACGCCGAGCAGCGCCCGGGCCGCGATCAGGACCTGCGCGTTGTCGGCGAGGGCCGCGATCGCCGAGGCGACACCGAAGAGGGCGTAGCCGAGGAGGAGGACGCGTCTGCGGCCGACGCGGTCGCCGAGCGTGCCGAAGAGAATGAGGAGCGAGGCGCAGACCAGTGGATAGATGTCGACGATCCACAGCAGTTCGATCCCGCCGGGCCTCAGGTCCTCGGTGACCGCGGGCACCGCGACGTGCAGCACGGTGGCGTCGACGGCGACGAGCAGCAGGCTGACGCAGAGGACGACCAGCACGACCCAGCGGTTGGCCCCGGCACCGGCCCCGGATCCCCGACGGCCCTGCGATGCTGCGGCCGTGGTCGTCCCGGACATGTGCGTACCTCCCAGTGGTCCCTCGCATCGGCGGCCTGCGGGAGGTGAACTCCCTGCTCCGGCGGCGCAGACAAAGGCGAGTGAGCCGTCAGAGTACGCGAGTCCCCGCCCGGGGCGCGTGGCGGACCTCTCATGGTTGTGCGGATGCGGTGTGGCGTGCGCCACGCCCACGGCTCCCGGGCGAGCCCCGTGGGGGTGTCCGGCTGCGCCGACGGCCGATAATCGAGCCCGTGACTGATGTTGATCAACGCCTCTCGCCGGCCCCGGCGGGCCACGTGCTGCGCCGCGCGGCGCCCGCGCTCCTCGTGTACGCCGGGGTGCGCGCGCTGGGCCTCGCCGTCCTCGCGGTGTGGGGCGCGGCGGCGGGCAAGAGCCCGCACACCCTGCTGAGCGCCCGCTGGGACTCGCTCTGGTACACCCGCGTCGCCGAGCACGGATACGGCTGGGAGGTGACGCTGCCGGACGGCAGCGTCCACTCGAACCTCGCGTTCTTCCCGCTGTTGCCCTGGCTCGAGCGGCTCGTCTCGGCGATCAGCCCGCTCTCGTACCCCGACGCGGGGCTGGTGGTGAGCTGGGTCGCGTCGCTCTGCGCGGCGGCGGGGATCTTCGCGGTGGCCGAGCACGTCCACGGGCGCCGGGCCGGGGTCTGCGCGGCCGCGCTGTGGGCGGTGCTGCCGGTCGGCATCGTGCAGTCGATGGCGTACAGCGAGTCGCTGTTCACCGCGCTCGCCGCCTGGTCCCTGTACGCGGTGCTCACGGAGCGCTGGGTGACGGCGGGCCTGCTCGCCTCCTTCGCGGGTCTGACCCGGCCGGTGGGTGCGGCGGTGGTCGCCGCGATCTGGGTGGCGGCGGCCGTACGGATCCACCGGGAGCGCCGGGCGCACTGGCGGATGCTCCTCGGGGTCGTCCTGGCGCCGGTCGGCGCGGCGGCCTACGTGCTCTGGGTCGGCCACCGCACCGGCGGCGGCCTCTTCGGCTATCTGGACGTCCAGGCGGGCTGGGGCAACGGCTTCGACTTCGGCTACGCCTTCGCGCGCTTCGTCGGGGAGAAGTTCACCTCCGTGCCGGGCGCGCTCGCGGGCCTCGGCCTGATCGTGGGGGTCGCCGCGGTCGTCTGGCTGTACGTTCTCGGCGTGCGCCGCGGGCAGCCGCTGCCGCTGCTCGTCTACTGCGGGATCGTCGTCGTACTGGCGCTCTGCGCGGCCGGCTACTTCGGCTCGAAGCCGCGGCTCCTGATGCCTGCCTTCCCGCTCCTGCTGCCGGTCGCGGTGGCGCTGGCCCGGTTGCGTACGTCCAGGTCGGCGCTGGTCCTCGGCGGGGTGGCCGCGGCGAGCGCGGTCTACGGGGCCTTCTGGCTGCACGGCTCGGGCCCGCCCTGATCACGTCATGATCATTCCCGGGGCCTCCGGTGATCGAACGGGAAATTCCACACCAGGACCCGGTGAACGAATTCATAAGCGTCATAAAACGACCCCGGAAATGATCAACGAATTGAGCAAGGAACTCTCCGCGGAAAGGGAATCCCCAGGAATAAACCCCGTCCTGAGATCAATCCCACATCACATCGTCATCACAAAGCCACTGATTCGGCCTAGTCCCGCACTCACTCGCTGTAACGTCGATTGGGTGCGTACCGAACGAAACCTCACCCGTCTTGACCGGGTCTTCGCCCGGCTGGACCGTGAGCCGGAACGACCGGCCCACCTCGACGTGCCGAGGATGAGCCGGCACAGGATCGTGCTCTTCAGCGCGACCCTGGCCTTCTACCTGGCCATCGTCGTCGCCGTGCTCGTCACCTCGTGGCTGGTCCGGTTCGACTGGCAGGTCATGTTCTTCCGGCCCTACCAGCAGTGGCCGGAGATCCACGCCTTCCTGGACTACTGGGTCGTCCTCGGCCAGCGCGGCCCGACCGCCGTCATGGTCGCGGCCTGGCTCGGCTGGCGTTCCTGGCGTCAGCACACCCTGCGCCCCCTCCTGATGTTCGGCACCGCCCTGCTGCTGCTCAACATCACCGTGGGCGCCGCGAAGATCGGCATGGGCCGCCTCGGCCCGCACTACGCCACCACGATCGGCTCGAACGAGATGGGCCTCGGCGGCGATATATTCCCTTCGGGCCACACCGCCAACGCCGTCGTGACCTGGGGAATCCTGGCCTACCTCGCCTCCACTCCGCGCACCCGCCGCTATCTGTCGGCCCTGTCCGCGGTGGTCTCGCTGAGCGTCGGCCTCACCACCGTCTACCTCGGTACGCACTGGCTGAGCGACGTCTTCCTCGGCTGGGCCGCGGGCCTGCTCATCCTGCTCGCGCTGCCCTGGTTCGAGCCGCTGATCACCCGCGTCGAGGCCGTGATCTTCGGCGTCCGGGAGTCCTGGCGGGCCCGCAGGGCCGGTGTCATCACCGTGCCCGAGCACGGCCCCGCGCCCGTCGGCGCCCCCGCGATGGTGCCGCAGCGCCCGGCCGCGGACGACGGACCGCACGCGCGTGCGCCGGTCGGCGCGGCCCGCGGCCCCCGTTCCTCCGGCCACCTCGCCCCGGGCCCGCACACGGCCCGCTCCGAGCGCACCCCGGTCACCCCGGCGGGCAGCCGCCGCCCGCCGCACACCGACCGCGTCACCCGAGGCACCCCGTCGGCCCGCCCGGTGGCGGGCGGCTGACCCGCGAAAAGCGCCCGCAGACAGGCCCACAGACAGCGGGGGCCGGTACGCACAGCCCATCCCCCGCACCCGGAAGGCCCCGGCTCCGTTCAGGAGCCGGGGCCTTCGTCGTGCCCTGGCCACCGGTGGCCAGGGCACCGCGGGTCGCGGGAGCGGGGCGCTCCGCCCCTCCAACCGAGGGTCACCACAACCTCCTTTAACTCGAAGTTGGGCCGCCCCACGAGGTGCTC
>NZ_JBVIXD010000007.1:530601-550258 GCF_055593965.1 Streptomyces sp. NPDC040622
CCGGTGGCTCCCCCCCCCCCCCCCCCCCCCCCCCCCCCCGGCCCCCCCCTTCCCCCCTCGGCCTCTTTTCCCTCCCTCCCCCCCCCCCCCCCGTCCCCCATCCCACCGCGGGTCGCGGGAGCGGGGCGCTCAGCCCTTCCAGCAGCGGGTCACGACGCCTTCCTTGACCTCGAAGTTGAGCCGCCCCGCGAGGTACTCCATGGTGATGATCGTGCCCGGCGGCAGCGACCTGACGGGCGACCAGCCGCGCTCGCGCGCCTGCTGCTCGGCGCCGTCGGCCCGCAGACCGACGTAGTCGTCCGGGCTGTCCAGGGGCTCTGTGGGAGGGGTCGGAATAGGTGCCATGGCCGCCACGTTAGGCGGCGCGGCAGCCGCACGGAAGGCCGGAGAGTGCACACCATGCGTCACCGGTACCTCTCCGGTCACGCTTTTGTCACAGGATCACGACGTGCGTTTCGGTCGAACTCCGTCACACGTACGAGCGGTTCCGGACTGGTAACGATGTAATTCACGGGCATCTTCGCGTCATCCCGAAGCGCTCTTCGCCATCCCCGGAAAAGCCTGTGCGGAATGCGAACGCGGGCCCTTTGGGAGGCCTCCGCAATTCCGAATCCCGGCCGTCGCACGGGAGGTGACGGCGCGTGGGGGAATTCGCCATTCCGGCTGATACGTCCCCGCGTCCGGCACACGAAGCAGCCGTACGCCCCCTGTCGGAGCCCGGGCGACGCGAGCATCATGGCTGTGCTTCGGGCAGGCCCAGAACGCGATGGCGAAGGGGCGGGCGATGGGGACCGAGACGGCGCGGGCGACGGAACGACCGGTGCGGGATCGGCGCCCCGGCCGGGTGGTGGTGGACTGGCTGACGACCACGGACCACAAGAAGATCGGTCACCTCTACCTGATCACGTCGTTCGTCTTCTTTCTGATCGCCGGCCTGCTGGCCCTGATGATGCGGGCCGAACTGGCCCGCCCCGGCCTGCAGCTGATGTCCAACGAGGAGTTCAACCAGGCCTTCACCATGCACGGCACGATCATGCTGCTGCTCTTCGCGACCCCCACGTTCGCGGGGTTCGCCAACGAGATCATGCCGCTGCAGATCGGCTCCCCCGACGTCGCCTTCCCGCGCCTGAACATGCTCTCGTACTGGCTGTTCCTCTTCGGCGCCCTGATGGTCATCGGCTCGATGTTCGTGCCGAGCGGGCCCGCCGGGTTCGGCTGGTTCGCCTACGCCCCGCTCAACAGCATGGAGCGCTCGCCGGGGATCGGCGCCGACCTGTGGATCATGGGGCTCGCGCTCTCCGGCTTCGGCACGATCCTCGGCGCGGTGAACTTCCTGACCACCATCATCGGCATGCGCGCGCCCGGCATGACGATGTTCCGGATGCCCATCTTCACCTGGAACGTCCTGTTCACATCGATCCTGGTACTGATCGCGTTCCCCGTGCTCGCCGCCTCGCTGCTCGTGCTGGAGGCCGACCGGCGCTTCCACTCGCTCGTCTTCGCCTCGGAGAACGGCGGGGCGCTGCTGTGGCAGCACCTCTTCTGGTTCTTCGGGCACCCCGAGGTCTACATCATCGCGCTTCCGTTCTTCGGCATCATCACGGAGATCATCCCCGTCTTCAGCCGGAAGCCGATCTTCGGCTACCTCCCGCTGGTCGGCGCGACGACGGCCATCACCGGGCTCTCCGTGGTCGTCTGGGCGCACCACATGTTCGCCACCGGTGCGGTCCTGCTGCCCTTCTTCTCCTTCATGTCCTTCCTCATCGCGATCCCGACGGGCGTGAAGTTCTTCAACTGGACGGGCACGATGCTCAAGGGCTCGCTCTCCTTCGAGACGCCCATGCTGTGGTCGGTCGGCTTCCTGGTGAGCTTCCTGTTCGGCGGGCTCACCGGCGTCCTGCTCGCCTCGCCGCCCATCGACTTCCACGTCACCGACACGTACTTCGTCGTCGCGCACTTCCACTACGTCGTGTTCGGCACCGTCGTCTTCGCGACCTTCGGCGGCTTCTACTTCTGGTGGCCGAAGCTGACGGGCAAGATGCTCGACGAACGGCTCGGGAAGATCCACTTCTGGACGCTCTTCGTCGGCTTCCACACCACCTTCCTGGTCCAGCACTGGCTGGGCGCCGAGGGCATGCCGCGCCGCTACGCCGACTATCTGGCGGCCGACGGCTTCACGGTCCTCAACACCGTCTCCTCCATCGGGGCGTTCCTGCTCGGCCTCTCCACGCTGCCGTTCCTCTACAACGTCTGGAAGACCGCCAAGTACGGCGAGAAGGTCGAGGTCGACGACCCGTGGGGCTTCGGCCGCTCCCTGGAGTGGGCGACCTCCTGCCCGCCCCCGCGGCACAACTTCGTCACGCTGCCCCGGATCCGCTCGGAGTCCCCGGCGTTCGACCTGCACCATCCCGAGTACGCGGCGTACGCGGCGCTGAACCCGCGGCAGGCGGCCCAGGAGCCGCCGACGGATCCGCAGACGGAACACCCCGGTCCAGGGCCCGGCCAAGGAGGTCCCTCGCCGACCTGACCCGGTCGGCGAGTTCGGCGGGCTCGACGATCTCGAACTCGAAGCCCATGAACATCACGTGGAAGACCATCACGTCCAGGCTCGGCGCCCCCGTGCGCAGCAGGCAGCTCCGCCCGGTCTCGGCCTCCAGGGTGCCGTCGGTCGGCGTGAGCCGCTCGGCCGCCTCCGCCAGCGGCACGAGGAGGCGGACCACGGCATGGGCGGCGTACGCGCGCGTGGAGACGCCCTCCGAGACGTACGCGGCGAGATCCTCGGCGGGCGGGGTGCGTGGGGCGAACCTCGGCCCGTGCGGCGGCCTCGGCCGGATGCGGTCCGCGCGGAACGTGCGCCAGTCGTCGCGGTCCAGGTCCCAGGCCACGAGGTACCAGCGGCGCTCGGTGCACACGAGCCGGTGCGGCTCGACGGTCCTGCGCGTCGCACTGCCCTCGTGGTCGCGGTATTCAAAGCGCAGTCGCTCCGCGTCGCGGCACAGGTCGGCGAGTTCGGTGAGGACCGCAGGGTCGACGCCCCGCGCCGTCGGAGTGCGCAGCATCGGGACGGTGAACGCGTTCAGTGCGCTCACCCGGCGGCGCAGCCTGCCGGGCAGCACCTGTTCGAGTTTGGAGAGCGCCCGGACCGAGGTCTCGCCGATGCCGTCGACGCCGTGGCCCGCCGCGGTGCGCAGGCCGACGGCGACCGCGACCGCCTCGTCGTCGTCCAGGAGCAGCGGCGGCAGTTCGGCCCCCGCCCCGAGCTGGTAGCCGCCGCCGGTGCCGGGGCTGGCGTTGACCGGGTAGCCGAGCTCCCGGAGCCGGTCCACGTCACGCCGTACCGTGCGCGGGGTGACGCCGAGCCGGTCGGCGAGGTCCGCGCCGGACCAGTCGCGGTGGGCCTGCAGCAAGGAGAGCAGGCGGAGCAGTCGTGCCGAGGTCTCCAACATGGACGTGATTGTGCCGTCGATCGAGGACAGGTGCGGTCCGCGAGCCCGGTGGCCGGCGGTCGCGCTTGCCGAACCGCCTCCGCGGCGGCGACCCCTCTCCGCGTCGGCGAACCCTCTGCGCGTCAGTCGGCCTCGACGGTCTCCTCCTCGGCGCTCGCCTCCCGTATGCGTACGGCCAGGTCGTTGTCGTTGGTGTAGTACGGGCCGGTCTCGACCGTGCCGTACTCCGCCGTGGTCAGCCGCGCCACCGGGTAGGTGAAGATCGCCTTCTTGTCCGGGACGTCGTCCAGGAGCCGGGCCAGGCGCACCCGCGGGCCGCCGTCGCCGGCCGGGCGCAGCCACAGGTCCCAGGGCCCCGAGCCGTGCGCGGCGAGCGGGCCGTAGGGCAGGTTGAAGGTGAACTCCGGGCCCGCGACCGTGGCCTCGGCGCGGTGGACGACGTCCGGCTCGGCGCGCCGGACGGCCTCGATGTGGGCGGCGGCGCTGAGCGGGGTGCCGTAGACGCGGCCGTGCACGGTCATGCCGTCGTCGGTTATCTCGACCTCGCCGCTCTCGGCGTGCGGCGCGCGCAGCCAGCTGCGCACCGAGAGGTTGCCCTGCTTCGTCGCGTACGGGATGCGCACCGCGACGTGGCCGCGGCTGCCGCTGGGCGCGCGGTCCACCAGCGAGCGCAGGTCGTTGACGCCCGGCATCAGGCGGCGCGGCTCGCCGCCCGCGACCTGCGCGTACGCGTTCCAGCGGCCCTCGGCGAGCTCGACGCTGCTGGGCAGCGCGGCGCGCAGCCTGCCGTCCGCCGACGGTGAGAGCGGCAGGGACACGTGATCCTCGGCCGAGACGGCGTCGCGGCGGCGCAGCAGGAGGTACACCACCTCGTGGGCGCCGGGTTCGCCGGGATCGGTGACGTCGAAGGTGAGGCCACCGGCGGAGTCGGCGATGCAGTCGGCGCGCGGCGCCGTGGACACCTCCCCGTCGTCGCCGGTGTGCGATGCCGCCTGCGAGGTGGCCAAGGCCGTCATGCGGTCGATCCCTTCGTCTGTACCCGGCCGAGATCCCGCACCGCGTACGCGCCCCCGAGCAACGCGCCGCGCGTGCGGTGCAGGGAGCCGCGCATCCGGCCCCCCAGCGAGCCCCCGCGAGCGAGCATCCCGGTGAACATCGCGTCGTAACGCTCGGCGATACGTTCCGGGTCGAAGCGCTCGGAGTCCTGGAGCGCCGCGCCCGCCATCCGCTGCCGGAGCGAGTCGTTGTTGATCAGTTCGAGCAGTCCGCCGGCGATGGCGTCCGCGTTGCCCACCTCGACGAGCCGCCCGTCGACACCGTTGTCGATGATTTCGCCGGGGCCGTGCGGGCAGTCGGTGGCGACCACGGGCAGGCCGCAGCGCATCGCCTCCACGATCGTCATGCCGAAGGACTCCAGGCTGGAGGTGACGGCGGCGATGGAGCCCTTGGCCCACTCGGGCTCGATCGGGTGGGCGGGTCCCATCAGGAACACGTGGTTGTAGAGACCGAGTTCGTCGATCAGGGCGCGCAGCTTGTCCTTCTGCTTGCCGCCGCCGTAGATCCGCAGCCGCCAGTCGGGGCGCTCGCGCCGCACCTTGTCGAAGGCCCTGATCAGCAGGTCGTACCGCTTCACGGGGGCGAGCCTGCCTGCCGCGACGACCCACTTGTGGGAGCCGTCGGCGGGCTCGATGCCGGGCGCGGGCACGGGGTTCGGCACGGCCTGGACGTGCACGCCGGGCAGGCGCATCTTGCGGGTGTACGCGCGGGCGTCGGCCTCGGTCGTCGTGGTCAGGACGTCCAGGCGGGGGTAGACGCTGCGCAGCTGGCGGCGCAGTTCCTTGGAGTGGCTGTCGAGCGTGAGGTGCTCCTGGCCCACCCTGAGCGGGCCGCGCGCGGTCTGGCGGGCGATGTGCACGTTGAGACCGGGCCGGGTGCCGACGACGACGTCGGAGTCGAGGGCCGTCAGGTGGGCGGCTATGCGTCGGTCGGTCAGGGCGCTGTACTGGTCGTAGCGGCCCTCGGCGGTGGGGAACGTCCGGGCAGGGGTCAGGTGCTCCGGGTCGTCGCCCTCGTAGCCCGCGGTGCCCTTGCGGAGGTCGACGAGGTGGCTGAGGCGGACGCGCGGGTCCGCCCGGAAGACAGGCTCGTCGCGGTGCCGGAAGACGGACACGACCTCGACGTCATGCTGTTGGGCCAGCGTGTTCGCCAGGTTGTACGTCGTCCGGATCGTCCCTCCGATTCCGTACGCGTTGTGAATCAGGAAAGAGATGTGCATGCGTCCCCGTATTCCGCGCTTCCATGCGGACAGTCCCCCTCGTCCGCCTACCGCAGGGTTAGACGGGGATTCCTGGCCAAGGGTTGGGTTTCATCATCATCCTGTTCCCGAACAGATGCCTGATCGGTAGCCGCGAAGGGGAACCTTTCGGCGGTCTCGTACATCAAGGCTGGTAGGCGAGCTGGGGGACATCGAAGCAGTTGTCGTCAAGATTCCCGCCGGACCCGGCATCTCCGGCTTCCTCGGCACTTCTGCCGCTCCCGCCACTCCCGCTCCTGGCCCCCTGGGTGATCCAGCCCTTCCCGTCCCGCCAGCGCGCCACGGACACACACGTCCTGCGGGTCGAGGGCGGCTCGGCCCGGCGCTCGAACCTCACGGGCACCAGCAGTCCCCGCGCCGAGTACGGCTGGTTCCGGTTCATGAAACGGTCCACGCACGCGCGCGTGACGTCGCCCCCGCCGCTCAGGCAGGACCGCGCGGCGTCGGTGAACCACAGGGCGGCGGCCCAGCCCTCCAGCTGCCACTGGGAGAGCGCCTTGCCCTTCATGGCCGCGCGGAACTCCCGCACGGCCGGGTGCCCGGTGTCCTCGTAGTTCCTGCTCGACCCGGTGGCCCACAGGGCGTTGCGGCAGCGGGGCGCGTCCTGGTAGTCCTCGCCGACGGTCGAGGTCCAGTTCTGCACGTTGGTGACCTTGGCGGTGACCTTCGCGCCGACGGCGTCCATCGCCTCGCACAGCCGGGCGTTGCCGTGCGTGTCCATCGCGTCGAAGACCAGGTCGGCGCCCTGCTCCTTGAGATCGGCCGCGGCGGCACGGAAGTTGGGCAGCGCGAAGTCGACCTGTTCGGTCACCACTTTGTAGCCCTCGGCCTTCAGGCCCCGGGTGACGAGCCGGGCGTACGCGGCCGACGCGGCCTGGTTGTAGGAGACGACGGCGGCGGTCCGCGCGCCCTGCTCCCGCTTGAAGTAGCGGTAGACCTCGGTCCCGCCGTACAGCTTGCCGTGCCACCCCGGCTTCCCGTCGCGCGGGGCGAGGCTGCCGTAGATCCCGTACAGGTGCGGAAACGTCTCGTAGGCGGATCCGATGGGCTGTCCCCCGATGTCGGGCACGCGCGCGTGGGAGACCCTCGATGCGCCCGCGTAGTCCAGGGAGGACGTGGCGACGAGCGCGACGACGTGCTCCTCCTCCACCAGCTTGTGCACGCAGTCGTTGTTGCCGACGCCGCTGCCGCCGTCGTCGCAGGTGCGGACCTCGACGGTGCGGCCCCCGATGCCGCCGCGCGCGTTCAGACGCTCGAAGTAAGCCTTGGCGCCGTCGCGCGGCCCGGTGAACGCGGTGCCGCCCACCGGGCTGGTCGCGCTGGTGATGATGCCGACCCTGACCGGCGCTCCCGGGGCCGGGGCGGGCGCCGTGCCGCGCCGCTCGAAGTCGCTCTCGGGCAGCCGGCTCCCGCAGGCCGTGCCGGCCGTCAGGAGCGCGACCACCAGCAGCGCCTCAGCAGCCCGGACCGGGCGACGCATTCCCGCTCAGCTTCACCAGGGCACAGAGCGTCTTGACGGAGACCTTCCAGGTGCCGTCCTCGTCGACGGCCGTCCCCGAGGCGTCGGGCAGGGCGGTGGCGCCCTTCAGGGTCAGCGCGTACGTCACGTCCGCCGCGGTGGCGGAGGTGAACTCGACCTTGCCGACGTCCGCGGCGACCTGCTTTCCCCGCTCGTCGCCGCCGAAGCTCTCCAGGACCTCCCGCATCCCGGAGCCGTTCTCCAGGACCGCTTCCTTGTCCTTCATCGACACCTCGGGGTCGAAGAACGTCTCCCAGTTCTCCTTGACCTCCTTCTTCGCGGCCGCCGCGTCGGCGGGCGCGGACGCGCCGTCCCCCGTGCCGTCCGTTTCCCTGGGCGGCTCGGTCGTCTTCTCCGCGGACGGCTCGGGCGGCGCGGAGCCGTCCCCGCCTCCGCTGTCGTCACCGCAGGCCACGGCGGCCGGGCCGATCACCAGGACCGCGACGGCCGCCAGTGCCGCGCCCCGCGCCCTGCCCCGCCCGCGGTACGTCCTTCGCCTGAGGCTGCTCCCGAGAACCATCTGGCTCACCACCGGGGTGTCGGTCCGGGCCGTCGTCGCCCGGAGGTTTCACGGTCGGCTTGCAGAAGGCATAGTGCAAGCCATCGGCTGACATGGACAGCCCATCGACGTGACTGACGTGACCGACGACGTGTCCCAGGGGGCCTCGATGCGGGCGGCTCAGACAGTTCGGACGGCCGGTGCCTCCGGCCCTGCCCGCACCCGTGCCGTGCACCCCGTGCTGTGGGCGGCCTTCGCGGCGCTCGCCGCCGGCGCGGTGCTCTGCGTGATCGGCTGGTACGGCGTCTCCGGGGAACGGTTCGCCGAGCGGCAGCTGCCCTACCTCGCCTCCTGCACGGTGCCGGGCGCCGCGCTGATCGTCGCGGGCGCGGTGCTGCTCACCCATGGCAGGAGCGCCCTGGCGGCGGCACGCGTCGAGGAGCTGTACGGCCTCCTGGTGGCGCTGGAACCCGAGGCCCCCGGCGAACACCGCGCGGCTCCGGTGGCCACCAGTGGCGCGCTGCTCATGGTGCCCGGCGGCACGCTCCGGCACCGCGCGGACTGCCCGCTGGTCGCGGGAAAGCCGGAGGCGGTCCCCGCGGACGCCACCATCCTGTCGGCGGGCGCACTCGCCCCCTGCCCGATCTGCGAGCCGGGGCGCCCACCGGACCCCGACGCCCCGCAGGAGGACCCCGAGCCGGCCCCGGAGCACTGACCCGGTGTCCTCCCTGAGCTACGACCTCACGCTGGCCGGGCTCACCGTCGGCAGCGCCGCCGCCCTCACCGGCATCGGCCTGATCGTCACCTACCGCGCGACGGGCGTCCTCAACTTCGCGCACGGCGCCGTCGCGATGGTCTGCGCGTACGTCCTGCGGCAGCTGACCGCCGAAGGGAACTGGCCGCTCCCCCTGGCCGCGGCGGTCACCCTGCTCGTGGTCGCCCCCGGCATCGGCCTGCTCCTGGACCGCGCGGTCTTCCGGCCGCTCGCGGTCCTCGGGCCGGGGTCCCACCAGGGGGCGGGCCCCGGGGGAGATCCGGCGCAGACCCTGGTCGCCTCGATCGGCGTCTTCGTCCTGCTCGTCGGTGGCGCGGCCCTCCTCTGGGGTCCGGGCGCCCGCGACGACGCACCCGAACTCCTCCCCGCCGACCCGTGGGTGCAACTGGGCGCGGCCGTCGCCCTCGCCGTCGCCGTGGGGGCGACGACCCGCTGGACCCGCTTCGGCGGTGCGCTGCGCGCGGTGGTCGACAACCGCGGGCTCGCCGTGCTCTTCGGCATCGACGCGGACCGGGTGGCCGCGGCGGGCTGGGCCTTCGGCTCCTTCACCGCGGGCCTCACCGGCGTCCTCCTCGCCCCCTTCGTGCGCCTGGACCCGTACGGGATGCCGCTGCTGGTCATGGAAGTGGTGGCCGTCGCCGTGGCCGCCGGCCTGCGCAGCCTGCCCGTCGCCGTGGCCGTCGCCCTGGGCCTCGGCGTGGCACAGAGCCAGGTGACCCGCCTCCACCCAGGCGGTTGGCACGAACAGTTGCTCCAGACCGCGGGGGCGAACCTCTTCGTGATCGCCCTGCTGGTCGCGGCCCTGGTCCTGCCGGGCATCGGCACCCGGGACGCGCTCCCGCGCACCGCCACCGCCCGCGTCCCGACGCCGCCGGGCGCCTGGATCGTGGCGACGGTGCTCTTCCTCCTGCCGCTCGGCTTCGCGGGCCCGGACCTGACGACGTCGGTCCAGGTCCCGGCGCTCGCGGTGATCCTCCTCTCGCTGGTGATCGTCACGGGCAGAGGCGGCCAGATCTCCCTGGGGCAGGGGGCCTACGCGGGCCTGGGCGCCCTCTTCACCGCGCTCCTTGCGGCAGGCCGTTTTCCGGGCCTGCCCGAGCTGCCGCACCTGCCGGCCCTGGCGGTGGCGGTGCTCCTGGTGGCGCCCCTCGGCCTGCTCACCGGCCGGCCCGCCATCAGCCGGCACGGCCTGGCGCTGGCGCTGGCGACCTTCGCGGTCGGGGTGGGCGTCAGCCGCTTCGTCTTCACCCAGCCGTACGCGACCTCGGGCCTGACCCTGGACCGGCCCGCGGGCCTCGCGGGCGACCGCGCGTACTACGTCCTCGAACTCGCCCTGCTCGCCGGGTCGTCGCTCCTGGTCACCGCGATGCGCCGAGGCCGCACGGGCCGGGCCCTCGCGGCGATGCGGGACCACGAGGCGGGGGCGGCGGCCGCGGGTGTGCCGGTCCCCGCCCTCAAGCTCACGGCGTTCGTCACCGGGGCGGCACTCGCCGCGCTCGGCGGCGGCATGCTCGCCCTCGGCCAACGGGCGTTCGACGCCGGGGCGTACGACCCCGTGCGCGGTCTCCTCTGGTTCGCGGCGGTCGTGGTCCTCGGCTCCGACAGCGTCCTGGGGGCGCTGGCGGCCGCGGCCCTGCTCGTCGGCCTGGACGCGGGCACGCGCGGCGGCGTGGCGGCGGCCCTGATCGGTCTCCTCGCGGCGCTGGCCGGCCGCTTCCCCGGCGGCCCGTACGAGGCGTTGCGCGCGGCCACGCGCCGCCTGCGCCGAACGCCACGGCTGACCCCGGCGGGCCGGGCGGCGCGCGCCGCCCTGGTGGGGATCCCCCGCCCCGGCGGGGACGCCCGCGGGGCGGCGCCCGTCCCCGCCGCGCCGCGGCCGGTCCCACGGGAGGCAGCACGAAAGCCGCCGGGCGCACGGCAGCCCACCACCCCCCGCCCCACCCTCACCGCCCACCACCTCACCGTCACCTACGACGGCTTCACCGCGCTGGACGACGTGACGCTCGTCGTCCCCCGGGGCCGCATCACCGCCGTCGTGGGCCCCAACGGCGCGGGCAAGAGCACCCTCTTCCACTGCCTGGCCGGCACCCTGCGCCCCGCCACGGGCCGCATCGCGCTCGGCGCCCGCGACATCACCGCCCTCTCCGCGCACGCCCGCACCCGCACCGGCATGGCCCGCACCTTCCAGCAGCCGGCCGTCTTCCCGTCCCTGACGGTCGAGGAGAACGTCCGGGTGGGCGCGGAACAGACCCCGGGGCGCTCCCCCGACGCGACCGCCCGGGCCCTGCGCCTGCTGGACCTGACGCACCTGCGCGCGCATCCGGCGGCCGGCCTCCCCACCGGCGCCCTGCGCCGCACGGAACTGGCGAGGGCCCTTGCGGGCGCCCCGCACACCCTGCTCCTGGACGAGCCGGCCGCGGGCCTCGACGAGGCCGAGGTGCGCGCCCTGGCCACCCTGCTGCGCGCCCTGGCCGCCGACGGCACGGCGATCCTGGTGGTCGAGCACGACCTCGACCTGGTCGCGCATCTCGCCGACACCGTCCACGTACTGGCGGCGGGCCGCATCGTCGCATCGGGTCCGGCGGGCCAGGTCCTGGACGAGGTCCGCCGATGACCGGGCTGCGGGACGGACTGCGGGGCGGGATGCGGGGCGGCATCGCACTGCGGGACGCCCGCGTGCGCTACGGCCCGCTGGAGGCCCTGCACGGCGTCACCCTCGCGGCCCCGGCCGCCGCCCTCACCGTCCTCCTGGGCCGCAACGGCTCGGGCCGCACCACGGCCCTGCGCGCCCTGGCCGGCACGCTCGCGCTCGCCGGGGGCGCGGTCGTCCGCGACGGACGGGACATCACCCACCAGCCGGCCCACGAGCGGGCCGCGCGAGGGCTGTGCTTCGTACCGGACCGCCGGGCGGTGTTCGCCTCCCTCACCGTCGCGGAGAACCTCGCGCTGTCCCACGCGGCGGGCGACGCCGACCGCGCCCTGGACGCCTACCCCGAGCTGCGTCCGCTGCTGCCCCGGCGCGCGGGCACCCTCTCGGGCGGCGAGCAGCGCATGCTCGCCCTGTCCCGGGCGCTGCTCTCGGACGCCGGCGTGCTCCTCGTGGACGAGCCGACGCAGGGCATGTCGCCCTCCGTCGCGTCCCGTACGTACGCCCTGCTCGACGCCCTGGACAGCTGCGTGGTCGCGGCCGAACAGCGGCTGCCGCCCGCCGTGTGCGAAGGCACGGGGCGGACGGTGGTCGTGCACGCGCTGCGCCGGGGCGCGGTGGTGTTCAGCGGGGAACCGGGAGAGCTCAGCCCCGGCCGGTCGCGGTACGCCCCGGAATGACCAGCACGGCACCCACATCGAGCCGGTCGGGACGGCTCCCGATCATGTCTCGGTTGGCCTTGTACAGGGCCTGCCAGCCTCCCTTCACGTGGTACTTGCGCGCGATCGAGCTGAGCGTCTCCTTCGCCTTCACCTTGTGGACGCGACGGTCGAACCGCTCGATCCGCACCTTCTTGGAGCAGACGGGCCAGGCCTTCCAGCCCTGCGTGCGCAGCACCTTCTCGGCGACCTTGATCTGTTCCTCGCGGGTCGCGAGGTCGGCGCGCGGCGCGTACTTGAGCCCGCCGTGCTCCTCCCAGGTGGGCTGCCAGAACTGCAGCCCGCCGTAGTAGCCGTTGCCCGTGTTGGTCTGCCATCGCCCGTTGCTCTCGCACTCGGCGAGGCAGTGCCACGGCCCCTTGGCCAGGGAACAGTCGTACGTCGTGGAAGCGGCGACCGGCTGCCGCGGCTGGGCCGCGGACGCGGCGGCCGACGGCAGCGCGACCGCCGCCAGGACGGCGCCGAGGACCAGGGACACGGACCGGACACGCTGGGTCAGCTTCGGGTGCATCGGGTCACGCTAGGCAGCTCCGCGGCGGCGTCGGCGCGTGCCGCGCCGCCGCGGAGCGGACCCCACCCGGTCGGACGATCGGATCAGACGTTCAATCGCTGCCCGGGCACGATCACGTTCGGGTCGGCGCCGATGACCTGCCGGTTGGCGGCGTACACCTGCCGCCAGCCGGCGCCGTGCCGGGCCGCGATGCCGCTGAGGGTGTCGCCCTGCCGGACGGTGTAGTTGCCCGGAGCGCCGCGCGTGGCCCCCCGGTCGGGCCGGGCCGGCGCCGTGGCGGGCCGCTGCTCGACGGCCTTGGGGGCCGGCTTGGCGGCCTTCGGCACCGGCGCCGCGGCGGACGGTGCGCCGCCGTACGCGCCGGCCCGGGCCGAGCAGGTCGGCCACGCGCCCCACCCCTGGGCCCGCTGGACCTTGGTGGCGACGGCGATCTGCTGCGCCTTCGAGGCTCTGTCGGCGGTCGCCGCGTAGGCCCCGCCGCCGTAGGCACGCCACGTACCGGCGGAGAACTGCAGCCCGCCGTAGTAGCCGTTGCCCGTGTTGATCTGCCAGTTTCCGCCGCTCTCGCACCGTGCGATGCGGTCCCACACTCCGCTGTCCGCCGCACCGGCCTGGCCGGTCGCGGCAAGCAGCCCCAGCGGGGCCAGTAGCGCGGCCCCTCCGATCACTGCCGTCATGCGCGTGTTCCTGGGACGTGCGGACATGAATATCCCTCTCGCAGGACCCGGGGTCCCCCTGGCCGTGCCGCCCCCCTCGCGCATCCGGCGCCTGGGGTCCGGCCGGCCCCGCTCGCCGGTGTCGTGCTCGAGCTTGCTGGTGCGACCGGCGGACGTACCCGAGCGGTGCTCGCTGCACACGGCGGTGGAATCTAGGAGCCCGCAACCCCCGGCATCAACCACGGCCCTTCCGAGCCAGGCCAGTTGAGCGTTACCCGCGGTATCGGCGAGTTCCGGACACCCACTTCATAGGCTGATTTCCGGATTTTTGCACCGCCCGCACCGGCGATCTGTGACTCAGCTCACCGGGTCAACTTCCGTGCCCCCAGCAGCTGTTGGCGCGGAGTGACGCATTCCGCCACCCGTCTCACCCTCCGCTGCGGATGGTTCGATTCCGTTCGCCTTCGCGCGTGACTTGCGCCACTGATCCGCCGTTGTCTTCTTATGAGCCGGACACCGTCGGGCTCGCCACACCCTCCCCATGCACCCCAGATGACGATCCCGAGGAGCCACCCGTGCCGCGCATGCTCGACGTCAGCGACGACGTACGCGCCGAGATCGGCGACGAAGAAGCCGACCGGCTGCTCGCCGGAGAGAACACCCCGGGCAGCTACGACTGCACGTCCTGTCGCACCCCGGGCGACGCCGAACAGGAGCGCACCAGCACCGTCCTGTTCGTCGGTGACGAGACGGCCGTGCTCGCCTTCGCCCACGCCACCTGCCTGCCCTCCCAGATCGTCACGGTCTCCGAGGAGCAGCTGCAGGGCGCCGTGCGGTCGATCACCGGCGACGACGGCGACGCGCCGACCCCGCCGTCCAACCAGGCCGTGCTCGGTGTCACCAGCGGCCTCGTCCTGATCGAGGGCGAACTGCGCCCCGCGCTCGTCGTCGAGCCGACCGGCGCCATCTCCCGCCCCGGCGCCGCGCCCGGCGGTGGCGACGACTTCCTGCCGCTCCTGATCGAGCAGGGCTTCATGCCGGTCACCTCGCTCGACTCCGTGCCGCCCGCGCTGCCCGGCTGGTCGGTGCTGCTCGCCATGGGCCAGCTGCACGCCGTCCTGCAGCCCGGCACCGGCGGCGGCTCCCCCGTCGCCTGGTGGCAGGCCCACCACCCGCTGCAGGTCACCGAGGACTGGCGCAGCGCGGTCAACAAGACCCAGACCGTGCTGCTCTTCGCGGCGCCCGTCGGCTCCATCGGCCGCCAGCCGCGCGAGGACCTCCTGCGGGACGCCCTGGACCGGGCGGCGACCCTCGGCCGCCTCGTCGCCTGCACGATGCCGCTCGCCGGCACCTGAGCCCCGAGCCCCGCGGGGGCCGCCCCCAGCCCCGGACGCGCCGGTCACCCTCCTGCCGGACCGGGAAAGCGGCGCGGCCCCCGCATCCGCAGGGCGACGGTTTCGTTGGCACAGACGTGCACCCATACGACCCCTCCCGCCACCGGCCGGCGTACCAGAACCCCATCCCGTCCATGCGCTCGGCGCAGGACACGACGGGCGACCACTCGGCCACACCCATCTACGACACGCTGTACTCGGAGTACCTCAGGGCCTTCAGGGCGCTGCCGGGCGACCGGACCGGCGAGGAGGACCTGGGATTCACCGCCTTCGGCACGGGGCCGTACGGCATGCAGCACCGCTTCGACACGCGGCACGACCCCCGCCACGACCAGCGGCACGGCTCCTACGGCCAGTTCCAGGTGGCCCGCTACGGGCAGCACGAGCACCACGCCACGGGTCACCACCAGTTCCCCGCGGCCCTGCCGCCGGGACCGCGCCGCGAGCACTGAGCACATGCCGATGCCCGGCCTCCCACGACGGGAGGCCGGGCATCGGCACGTCGTGCGCTACTTCTTGCGGCCGCGCTTCTCGCGTACCCGCACCGAGACGTGGATCGGCGTGCCCTCGAAACCGAACTCCTCGCGCAGGCGGCGCTCCAGGAAGCGGCGGTAGCCCGCCTCGATGAAGCCGGAGGCGAAGAAGACGAACCGCGGCGGCTTGGTGCCGGCCTGCGTGCCGAAGAGGATGCGGGGCTGCTTGCCGCCGCGGACCGGGTGCGGGTGCGAGGCGACGATCTCGCCGAGGAACGCGTTCAGACGGCCGGTCGGCACGCGCGTCTCCCAGCCCTCCAGGGCCGTCTCGATCGCCGGGACCAGCTTCTCCATGTGGCGGCCCGTGCGCGCCGACACGTTCACCCGCGGCGCCCAGGCGACCTGGGCGAGCTCGGTGTCGATCTCCCGCTCCAGGTAGTAGCGGCGCTCCTCGTCGAGGGTGTCCCACTTGTTGTACGCGAGGACGATCGCGCGGCCCGCCTCGACGGCCATCGTCACGATGCGCTGGTCCTGGACGGAGATGCTCTCGGAGGAGTCGATGAGGATCACCGCGACCTCCGCCTTCTCGACGGCGGCGGCCGTGCGCAGCGAGGCGTAGTAGTCGGCGCCCTGCTGGAGGTGGACGCGCTTGCGGATGCCCGCCGTGTCGACGAACTTCCAGGTCACGCCGCCGAGCTCGATCAGCTCGTCGACCGGGTCGCGGGTGGTGCCCGCGAGCTCGTTGACGACCACGCGGTCCTCGTTGGCCACCTTGTTGAGAAGCGAGGACTTGCCGACGTTCGGACGGCCGATGAGCGCGATGCGACGCGGTCCGCCGATCGCCGTGCCGAAGGTCTGCGCGGGGGCCTCGGGCAGCGCCTCCAGGACGGCGTCCAGCATGTCGCCGGTGCCGCGGCCGTGCAGCGCGGAGACGGGGTGCGGCTCGCCGAGGCCGAGGGACCACAGGGCGGAGGCGTCGGCCTCGCCGGAGGGGCCGTCGACCTTGTTGGCGCAGAGCACGACCGGCTTGCCGGCCTTGCGGAGCAGGCGCACGACGGCGGTGTCGGTGTCGGTGGCGCCGACCGTGGCGTCGACCACGAAGACGACGGCGTCCGCGGCCTCGATCGCGTACTCCGCCTGGACGGCGACGGACGCGTCGATGCCGAGCACGTCCTGCTCCCAGCCGCCGGTGTCGACGAGCTTGAAACGGCGGCCTGCCCACTCGGCCTCATAGGTGACGCGGTCGCGGGTCACGCCGGGGCGGTCCTCCACGACGGCCTCGCGGCGGCCGATGATGCGGTTCACCAGAGTCGACTTGCCGACGTTGGGGCGGCCGATGACGGCGAGGACGGGCAGCGGGCCGTGGCCCGCCTCCTCGATGGCGCCCTCGACGTCCTCGATGTCGAAGCCCTCTTCGGCGGCGAGCTCCATGAACTGTGCGTACTCGGCGTCGCCGAGCGCCCCGTGGTCGTGCTCGGCGAAGCCGTCGCCCTCGGGCTGGGTCTGGTCGTTCATGAAGTCCGTACCTCGTCGTTCATCGTGGTGATCGGTGCACCGGCCTCTCGTGACGGACCGGGGCACTACTTGATAAGTCTCGCTCAGCGCCCGGTCAGGCGCCTGGCGTTTTCCAGGTGGGCGGTGAGCCGGTCCTGGATGCGCACGGTCGCCTCGTCCAGCGCCTTGCGCGTGCGCCGGCCGCTGCCGTCGCCCGCCTCGAAGGGATCTCCGAAGACGACGTCGACCCGGCTGCGCAGCGGCGGCAGCTGCTTGATCAACCGTCCCGGCCGGTCGGTGCTTCCCAGCACCGCGACCGGCACGATCGGGGCGCCGGAGCGCACCGCGAAGTACGCGAGCCCGGCCCGCAGCGACGCGAAGTCACCCTCGCCCCTGGTGCCCTCGGGGAAGATCCCGAGGACGCCGCCCTGCTTCAGGACCCCGAGGGCCCGGGTGATGGCCGTGCGGTCGGCGACCGAGCGGTCCACCTGCACCTGGCCGATGCCGTGCAGGAAGGAGCCGAGCGGCCCGATGAACGCTTCCTTCTTGATCAGGAAGTGCGTGGGCCGGGGCGCGACGCCCATGACCATCGGGCCGTCGACGTTGTGCGAGTGGTTGACGGCCAGGATGACCGGGCCGCTCGCCGGCACCCGCCAGGAGCCCAGCACGCGCGGTTTCCAGAAGCCGTACATGAGGCCGACACCGATCCGGCGGCCGACCTCGGCGCCCCGCTCCGATGCCCCCCGCTCGGCGGGAGCCTCGCTCACTTCGCGGCCCGCTTCTCCTCGACGAGGGTCACGACACACTCGATGACCTGCTGCAGCGTGAGCTCGGTGGTGTCGACCTCGACGGCGTCGCCGGCCTTGGCCAGCGGGGACGTCTTGCGGCTGGAGTCGGCCGCGTCCCGCTTGATCAGGGCCTCCTGGGTCGCCTTGACGTCGGAGCCCTTCAGCTCGCCGGAACGGCGGGCGGCACGCGCCTCGGGCGAAGCGGTGAGGAAGACCTTCAGGTCGGCGTCGGGCAGCACGGTCGTACCGATGTCACGGCCCTCGACGACGATGCCCTTCTCCGCCGACACCGCGATGGAGCGCTGCAGCTCGGTGATGCGGGTGCGCACCTCGGGCACGGCGCTGACCGCGCTGACCTTGGAGGTGACGTCGGTGGTGCGGATGGGGCCCGCGACGTCCGTGCCGTCGACCGTGATGGTCGGGGCGGCCGGGTCGGTGCCGGAGAGGATCTCGGGCTTGCCCGCCACCGCGGCGATCGCGGTGGGGTCGGTGAGGTCGATGCCGTTGTGCACCATCCACCAGGTGATCGCCCGGTACTGGGCGCCGGTGTCCAGGTAGCTGAGGCCGAGCTGGTCGGCGACGGCCTTCGAGGTGCTCGACTTGCCCGTGCCGGAGGGGCCGTCGATGGCGACGATCACGGCTGCCGGGGCGGCGGTTTCGGCTTTATCCACGGGCGGTGGACACCTTTCGCTGTACGCGGGCCAGGGAAGCGGGGCGCGATGACGCCCCGCACAAGGTTACTGGCTCGCACACCCTGCCCCGACAGCCCCTGCGGGAGCCCGTGCGGCGGCCGCCTACCGGCGGATCGACCAGCCCCGCTCCCGCAGCGCGTCGGTCAGTATCGGCACGGACGACGGCTCGACCATCAGCTGCACCAGACCGGCCTGCTGCCCGGTCGCGTGCTCGATGCGCACGTCCTCGATGTTCACGCCCGCCCGGTCCGCGTCGGAGAAGATGCGCGCCAGCTGGCCGGGCTGGTCGTTGATGAGCACCGCGACGAGCTCGTACGCGGCCGGGGCCGCCCCGTGCTTGCCGGGCACCCGGGTCTGGCCCGCGTTGCCGCGCCGCAGCATGCTCTCGACGCCCGCCACGCCCTCGGTCCGCTTGGCCTCGTCGGCGGACTGCAGCGCGCGCAGCGCCGCCACCGTCTCGTCCAGGTCGGTGGCGAGCGAGGCGAGCAGGTCGGCGACCGGTCCCGGGTTGGCGGAGAGGATGTCCATCCACATCCCCGGGTCGGAGGCGGCGATCCGCGTGACGTCGCGGATGCCCTGCCCGCAGAGGCGCACCGCCGTCTCGTCGGCGTGCTCCAGGCGGGCGGCGACCATGCTGGAGACCAGGTGCGGCATGTGCGAGACGAGGGCGACCGCGCGGTCGTGGGCGTCGGCCTCCATGACGACGGGTACCGCGCGGCAGAGCGCGACCAGCTCCAGGGCGAGGTTGAGCACCTCGGTGTCGGTCTCCCGGGTCGGGGTGAGCACCCAGGGCCGGCCCTCGAAGAGGTCGGCGGTGGCGGCCAGCGGACCGCTGCGCTCGCGCCCCGACATGGGGTGCGTGCCGATGTACGGGGTGAGGTCGAGGCCGAGCGCCTCCAGCTCGCGACGCGGGCCGCCCTTGACGCTCGCCACGTCGAGGTAGCCGCGCGCGACCCCGCGCCGCATGACGTCGGCGAGCGTGCCGGCGACGTGCGCGGGCGGCACGGCGACGACACAGAGGTCGACGGGCCCCTCGGGCTCCGTGTCGGTGCCCGCGCCGAGCGCGGCGGCCGTGCGGGCCTGCGCCGGGTCGTGGTCGGCGAGGTGCACGGCGACGCCCCGGGAGGCGAGGGCCAGGGCCGCGGAGGTCCCGATCAGACCGGTGCCGATGACGAGGGCGGTTCTCACTGGGCGATGTCCTTGCGAAGTGCGGCCGCGGTGCCGAGGTACACGTGCGTGACCTCGGAACGGGGCAGGTCGGTGTCGATGTGGGCGAGGATCCGCACGATGCGGGGCATGGCGCCCTGGACGTCCAGCTCCTGCGCGCAGATCAGCGGTACGTCGACGATGCCGAGGCCGCGGGCGGCGGCCGCCGGGAAGTCGGAGTGCAGGTCGGGCGTGGCCGTGAACCAGATGCTGATGAGGTCGTCCGCCGTCAGCCCGTTCCGCTCCAGGACGGTGGTGAGCAGCGTGCCGACCTGCTCCCCCATGTGCCCGGCCTCGTCCCGTTCCAGCTGGACGGCGCCCCGGACCGCTCGTACCGCCACGTCACCGCTCCTTGTCTCACCTGTGTCTTGGATGAAGAGGTGGCCAGCCTAGTCAGCGCCCTGCGCAGGAGTGGGGGGGGGGGGGGGGTGGGGGGGGGGGGGGGGCGGCCCACCCCAGGGGGGGGGGGAAGTTGTTTTTTGGGGTGGGTCCCCCTCGTGGCTCGGTGGTCTCTACCCCCTAGG
>NZ_JBVIXD010000007.1:550268-587697 GCF_055593965.1 Streptomyces sp. NPDC040622
TCTGTCCCTCCATTCCACCCCTCTTTTTCTCCTGGTTTGTGGGGGAGAGGGGGGCAAAGGCCGGGGGGTATCGGGGGCGGGGGGTTTGGGTCTCCCGGCTCCCACCTGGCAGGCCCCGCACCTCACCGGGGCGGGTCAGAGCTGCTGTTGCCGGATCAGGTCCTCGATCGACTCCGTGGGCACCTGACCCTGGGGGGTCAGCTTGTCGACGGCCTGCGGCAGTACCTGAGCGATCTCGTTCGCGGCCTGCTCAGGGGAGACTCCGGCCTCCTCGGCGACTTGCCGGAGGGTGTCGTCGGGCAGCGCCTGCTTCAGCTGCTCGCCGGTCACCTCCTTGTTCTCGCCGGTGCCGACCCAGGACTGGGTCTGGTCGACGAGTCCGGCCTTGGTCAGTCCCTCCAGCAGGCCGGACAGCGGGTTGCCGCCGCCCGCGCCGCCCTTGCTCGTGAGGGCGCCGAGGAGTGCGGCCAGGATGTTGCCTCCGCCGCCGGCGCCGGATGAGCCGCCCTGCTGACCGCCGCCCAGCAGACCGCCGAGAAGGCTGCCCAGATCGTTACCCGCCATGGTCGTGCCTTTCGCGTGAGGGACCGGGCCCGCGCACCACGCCGGACCGCGGACCGCGGACCATGCCAATGTCACCCGAATCGCTTTCTGTCGCCACTTGGGCCGATTGGGGGTTGTTCAGCCCTGAACGGCCGGGCGCGGGTCCCCTTGCACGGGGGTCGGCAGGTGCCGTGCCTCGGGGGAGGCCCGTATGAAGCGTTCAGGTGCGCTGCTCACTCTTCTCTCCGGGCTGCTGCCCGCCCTGTTCATGCTGTCGCTCAACGTGGCGACTCGGACGAGCAGTCCGTCGTACGGAGGGGATGCGCCCGGCGCGACGGCGTCCTCCCCCACGCAGCCCTCCCCCACAAGCTCCGGCTCGCCGTCCCGCGGCCCCGGACGAGAAGCCGGACGGCACCCGGGACGGGAAGCCGCCGCCGAAGTCGTCGTGACGCAGCCGCGGAGCGGCACCTCCAAGGCCTCCTCGGCGGTCTGCACCCACTCGGGCCGCACGGTCGCGGAGGTGGCGGACGGCACGATCAACTGCCCCTGCCACGGCAGCAAGTACCGCGTGGCGGACGCCTCGGTCGCCGACGGGCCCGCCCCGCGCCCGCTGCCCGAGGAGAAGACCACGGTCACCGGAAATTCGATCACCCTGGGCCGACCCGGCGTCGTACGCTCCCCGCATGCACCCCCAGGACCTGGTACGCGACCACACGGTCTACTCCTGCGTGATGGGCTCGCGCGCCTTCGGCCTGGCCACGGACGGCAGTGACACCGACGTCAGGGGCGTCTTCCAGGCCCCCACCCCGCTGTTCTGGCGCTTCGACAAGCCGCCGGCCCATGTGGAGGGGCCCGCCGACGAGCAGTTCAGCTGGGAGCTCGAGCGCTTCTGCGAGCTCGCGCTGCGCGCCAACCCGAACGTCCTGGAGTGCCTGCACTCCCCGCTCGTGGAGCACGTCACGGAGACCGGCCGCGAGCTGCTGGCCCTGCGCGGCGCGTTCCTCTCCCGCCAGGCCCACGACACCTTCGCCCGCTACGCGCTGGGCCAGCGCAAGAAGCTGGACGCGGACGTGCGGAGCCACGGCGCCCCGCGCTGGAAGCACGCGATGCACCTGCTGCGGCTGCTGACGTCCTGTCGCGACCTGCTGCGCACCGGCGAACTGACCATCGACGTCGGCGAGCTGCGCGAGCCGTTGCTCGCCGTCAAACGGGGCGAGCTCCCCTGGGAACGGGTCGAGTCCTGGATGGACCGGCTGGCCGACGAGAGCGACCGGGCGGCGGTGCGCAGCCCGCTCCCCGCCGGGCCCGACCGGGAGCGGGTCGCCGACTTCCTGTTCCGCGCGCGCCGGGCGTCAGCCCTGCGGCTCCTGGAGCCGGGCGCGGACGACGAGGTCGTGCAGGGCGTCGTAGGCGGTGTGGACGGACGGCAGCGCTGAGTCCGCCTGCGCCCGGTCCAGGACGGCGTGCAGCCGCTCCACGTCGGCGGCCACGCGCGCGCGGCCGACCTCGGCGCCGCCGTGCTCGGCCGCGCTCTTGGCGGCGACGAGCTCCGGCAGATACGCGGGGGCGGCCACTTCCCCGACGAGCGTGGGCAGATGGGCGACCACGGCACCGCTGCGCATCAGGTGGATGCCGGTGAGCAGCACGCGGAAGGTGTAGAGCAGCGGCTTGAGCTCGCCGTTCTTCTCGAAAAGCCGCCACTGGGTGGTGGCGAACCCCCGGTAGTGGTGGGCGTGGTGGCTGGTGAGCACGGTGGGGGCGAGCGCGACGAGCTCCTCGTGCGTCGCGGTGGTGTGCACCACGAGCGGGGAGAGCAGCTGCTCCAGGACGTAGCCGTTGTGCCGCAGCATGAGGCGGACGAACTTGCGCAGGTCGTGCGTGACGAGGTCCAGCTCGGCCCCGTCCCGCACCCACATCTTCGACCGGGTCTCCTCCGGCTCCCTGAGCCCCACCAGGTCGGCCACCGGCAGCAGGTGCGCGCCGCGCAGGTCCACGTCCGAGTCGCGGGACGGGAAGCCGTACAGGTGCGCTCCGGAGACCGTCGCGAAAAGCAGCGGATCGCTCTGCTCGGCGACGACGCCGGTGAGGTCGATGTCGAGGTCGGGGCCCAGGTCCACTGTCATGCCTCAAGCGTCCCAGAGGGCTCCGAACTCCTGGAGCTCGACCCGGTGTTCGATCCGTCCGGTCCACTCGGCGGGCCAGGCGTCCGCCCCGAGGTGGGCGCCGGCGAAGGCGCCGGCCAGGCATGCGATCGAGTCCGAGTCCCCCGACGTGCAGGCGGCCCTGCGCAACACGGTGACCGGCTCGTCGACGAACATCAGGAAGCAGAGCAGCCCGGTGGCGAACGCCTCCTCGGCGATCCAGCCCGCACCGGTGGCGAGGCAGGGGTCGGTCTCCGGGTTGGCGTGCTTCAGCGCGGCCTCCAGGCGCTCCAGAACGGCCAGGCACTCGTCCCAGCCCCGTGCGATGAACGCCCGCGGCGTCGGGTCCCCGCCCCGCGTCCACAGTTCGCCGAGCCAGCGCTCGTGGTAGGTCTCGCGGTGGTCGTACGCGTAGGAGCGCAGCAGCCCGACCAGGCCGGTCGGCTCGGTTCCCGCGGCGAGCAGCCGCACGGCGTGCGCGGTGAGGTCGGAGGCGGCCAGCGCCGTCGGGTGGCCGTGGGTGAGCGCGGACTGCAGCTGCGCGGCGCCCGCGCGCTGTTCGTCGCTCAGGCCGGGGACGAGCCCGAGGGGCGCGACCCGCATGTTGGCGCCGCAGCCCTTGGAGTGCACCTGGCTCGCCTCCTCCCACGGCCTGTCGGTCTTGAGCAGGGAGCAGGCCTTGAGGCAGGTGTTGCCGGGCGCCCGGTTGTTCTCGGGCGACTGGTACCAGTCCACGAATTCCTCGCGCAGCGGCCGCTCCAGGCGCCGCGGGCCGAGCGGCCCGCGGTCCATGGCGGTGCGCAGCCCCCGGGCGAGCGCGAGCGTCATCTGGGTGTCGTCCGTGATGAAGGCCGGCTTCGGCAGCTCCATCTCCTGCCAGGGCCCGCACTTCTTGAGGATCGAGGGCACGTCGTTGAACTCGGTCGGGAAGCCGAGCGCGTCCCCGAGGGCGAGGCCGAGGAGGGATCCGGTGGCGGCGTTCTTCATCGGGACTGTCCTTCCGGGGCGGGGCGGAGCAGGGGCGGGTGCAGGGCGCTGGCGGTGCCGGCCCGGAAGAGGGCCGCGGGTTTGCCGCGCCCGCCGGTCAGGCGTGCCGCGCCGGGGACGGCCTCGACGAGCCCGGCCGTGCCGACGACCTTGCGGCGGAAGTTGGCGGGGTCGAGCTCGGCGCCCCACACCGCTTCGTAGACCTGGCGCAGCTCGCCGAGGGTGAACTCGGGGGCGCAGAAGGCGGTGGCGAGCCCGGTGTACTCGAGCTTGGCGCCGACCCGGTCATGGGCGTCGGCGAGGATCCGGTCGTGGTCGAAGGCGAGCGGGCGGTACGTCGCCGGGCTGTACGGCAGCCAGGCCGCGCGGGCCGCGTCGCCGCCCCCGTGGACCTCCGGCGGGTCGGGGACGAGCGCCGCGAACGCGACGGAGACGACCCGCATGCGCGGATCGCGGTCCGGTGCGCTGTAGGTGCGCACCTGCTCCAGGTGCAGCCGCCGCACGTCCGCGATGCCGGTCTCCTCGGCGAGCTCGCGTCCCGCGGCCTGTTCGGCCGACTCCTCGGGGAGCACGAAGCCGCCGGGCAGGGCCCAGCGCCCCCCGTACGGCTCCTGGCCGCGTTCGACGAGCAGCACGTGCAGCGCGCCGTCCCGGATGGTGAACACGGCGAGGTCCACGGTGACGGCAAAGGGCTCGAAGGCGTGCTTGTCATACCCCTGCATGCGCAACCACCCCCCTCTCTTTATGGTCTCGATGACTATAAAGAGAGGGGGGTGGCCCACGCAAGGGATTCTGCGGGGCGGACCCCGCAGAGCCCGCGGAGACTGCCTAGAGGTCGACTTCCTTCATCAGCATGCCGACCTCGGTGTTGGAGAGCCGCCGCAGCCAGCCGGACTTCTGGTCGCCCAGGGTGATCGGCCCGAAGGCCACCCGCACCAGCTTGTCGACCGGGAAGCCGGCCTCGGCGAGCATGCGCCGCACGATGTGCTTGCGGCCCTCGTGCAGGGTCACCTCGACCAGGTAGTTCTTGCCGGTCTGCTCGACGACGCGGAAGTGGTCCGCCTTCGCGTACCCGTCCTCCAGCTGGATGCCGTCCTTGAGCTGCTTGCCCAGGTCACGCGGGATCGGGCCCACGATGTGCGCGAGGTAGACCTTCTTCACGCCGTACTTGGGGTGGGTCAGCCGGTGCGCGAGCTCGCCGTGGTTGGTGAGCAGGATGACGCCCTCGGTCTCGGTGTCGAGCCGCCCCACGTGGAACAGCCGCGTCTCACGGTTGGTCACGTAGTCGCCGAGGCACTGACGGCCCTCGGTGTCCTCCATGGTGGAGACGACACCGGCGGGCTTGTTCAGGACGAAGAACTGGTACGACTGCGTGGCCACGGTCAGGCCGTCGACCTTGACGACGTCCTTCTCCGTGTCGACGCGCATGCCCTGCTCGAGCACGATCTCGCCGTTGACCTCGACACGGGCCTGGTCGACCAGCTCCTCGCAGGCACGCCGCGAGCCGTAGCCGGCCCGGGCCAGCACCTTCTGGAGCCGCTCGCCCTCCTGCTCGGCGCCGGGGAAGGTCTTGGGGAGGTTCACCTTCGGCTTGCCCGCGTACCGCTCGCGGTTGCGCTCCTCGGCCCGCGCCTCGTACTCGCGCGAGGTCGCCGGGACCCAGCGCCCACGGCCCTGCGCAGGCTGCTGCCCACGCTTGGGTCCGCCCTTGGCGCCGCCGCGCGCCGATGCGCCGCGGCCCGACTTCGGGCCGTTCTGGGAGCCGCCGGGGCCCACGTCGTAGCGCCGCTCCTCGGGACGCGGCTTCTTCGGGCGGTCGCTGCCCGGCTTGTCGTCACGCCGGTCGTCCCGCCGGTCGTCACGCCTGTCATCGCGGTTGTTGCCGGCGCCGCGGTGGTTACCGCGGCCGCCGCCACTCCCGCCGCGGCCGCCGCTGTTGCCACCACGGCTCCCGCCGTTGTTTCCGCTGCTGTTCCTGCCGCTGCTGCTTCGCATCAAATTTCCGTTAGTCGGCTGTGTGCTCGGTGTACTCGGCACCGGGCGCATCGGGCGCGTCCGGGTCGAACGACGGAACCCCTTCCAGCGTGTCCGCCTCGATCGCGTCCGCCTCGGGGAGGAAGGGCGCGAGCTCGGGGAGCTCGTCCAGGCCGCGCAGGCCCATCCGCTCCAGGAAGTAGTTCGTCGTCCTGTACAGGATCGCACCTGTTTCGGGTTCCGCGCCCGCCTCCTCCACCAGACCCCTCTGGAGCAGGGTGCGCATCACGCCGTCACAGTTCACCCCGCGGACCGCGGAGACCCGCGAACGGCTGACCGGCTGGCGGTACGCGACGACCGCGAGGGTCTCCAGAGCCGCCTGGGTGAGCCGCGCCTGCTGCCCGTCCAGGACGAAGCCCTCCACGGCGGCGGCGTACTCGGGGCGCGTGTAGAACCGCCACCCGCCCGCCACCAGCCGCAGCTCGAAGCCCCGCTTCTGCACCGTGTACTCGTCGGCGAGCTCCCGCAGCGCGTCGGCGACCTGGCGCCGGGGCCGCTGCAGGATCTTCGCGAGGTGCTCCTCGGTGGCCGGCTCGTCGACGACCATCAGGACCGCCTCCAGGGCGGGCCGCAGCTCCAGCCCGGCCACGGGCCCGGCCGGCTCCCCCACGGGGCTCTGCTCGCTCACGCCTTCTCCTCCATCGGCTCGGGGGCCCGGTCGAACTCGTCGGTCACGGCCGGCGCCTCCGCGCCGTCCCCGCCGGTCCACCGGACCATCAGCTCGCCCAGGGCGTCCTCCTGGTCCAGGGCGACGGCCTTCTCCCGGTAGAGCTCCAGGAGGGCCAGGAAGCGGGCGACGACCGTGAGGGTGTCCCCCGCGTCCTCGACGAGGACCTGGAAGCTGACCTCGCCCCGCTCGCGCAGCCGGGCGACCACGAGAGTGGCCTGCTCCTGCACGGAGACCAGCGGGGCGTGGATGTGCTCGACGTAGACCTGCGGCTTGGCGCGCGGCTGCATGGCCTTCACTGCGAGCTTGGCGAAGCCCTCCGCGCCGATGCTGATGACGACCTCGGGCAGCAGCTCGGCATGGTGCGGCTCCAGGCCCACGGTCCGGGGGTAGCGCCGCGCCTCCTCCTCCAGGCGTTCGCTGAAGATGTCCGCGATGCGCTTGTACGCGCGGTACTGCAGCAGCCGCGCGAAGAGCAGGTCACGGGCTTCGAGCAGCGCCAGATCGGCTTCGTCCTCGACCTCGGCGGCGGGCAGCAGCCGGGCCGCCTTGAGGTCGAGCAGCGTGGCGGCGACGACCAGGAACTCCGTCGTCTGGTCCAGGTCCCAGTCGGCGCCCATGGCCCGGATGTGGGCCATGAACTCGTCGGTCACCTTGGAGAGCGCGACCTCGGTGACGTCCATCTTGTGCTTCGAGATCAGCTGGAGCAGCAGGTCGAAGGGCCCTTCGAAGTTCGCGAGCCGGACCTTGAACCGCCCGTCGTCGGGCTCGGCGGGCGCGGCGGCCCCGGTGGGTGCCTCTCGCTCGGGCTCGGCGGGCTCTTCCGGAGCCACGGCCGCCGTCGGCTCCGCGGGTACGGGCTCCGCGGGTACGGGCTCCGCGGCTGCCTGCTCCGGCGCCGCCCCGGGCCCACGGCCCAAGGTGCGGCGTCTGCCGGACGGGGGCGGTGCGGAGTAGTCGTTCGTGGCCATCAGGCGGGAACGCTACCCCTACCGCCCGCGCAACCGTCGTACGAGAATGCTCGCGTCCCCGCGGGACTCCAGGTCGGCCAGGACGACGGCGACCGCCTCGCGCACGATCCGCCCGCGGTCGACCGCGAGCCCGTGCTCGCCGCGCAGCACCAGGCGCGCGTGTTCGAGGTCCATCAGCTCCTCGGCGGAGACGTACACGGTGATCTTCTCGTCGTGCCGCTCGCGCCCGCTGGGCCGCCGGTTGGCCGCCCGCGCCCGGCGCCGCGCCTGCGCGGTCGAGGAGCCGCCGGACTTGCCGCCGCCCTGACCGGCAGAACCTTCCTGCGCCTCCGGCGAGCGGCGTCCCGCGCCCTTCTCACCCTCGGCGCCGGCCGCCCTGGTGCGTGACTCGGCGCCCGCCTCCGCGTCGGTGGCCGCGTGTTCGGCGGGCTCACCGCCCTCGCCCTGCGCCGCCGTGTCCTCGGCCGCCGCCGCGCTCTCGTCGCTCTCGCCCGCCGGAGCGGGCACCCGCGCCTCGCCGTTCGCGGGGCGCCGCGGGGACGACGACTGCAGCGCCATCCCACCGGTCGTGCGGAACAGTTCGTCGGCCCCGGGCAGACTCACTCGGCGTGACACCGGGCGAGCACCTCCCTGGCGAGCTGGCGATAGGCGGCCGCGCCGACCGAGTTGGAGGCGTACGTGGTGATCGGCTCACCGGCGACCGTGGTCTCCGGGAAGCGGACCGTGCGCCCGATGACCGTGTGGTAGACGTGATCGTCGAAGGCCTCGACCACGCGCGCGAGCACCTCACGGCTGTGCACCGTGCGGGAGTCGTACATGGTCGCGAGGATGCCGTCGAGCTCCAGGTCGGGGTTGAGCCGCTCCTGGACCTTCTCGATCGTCTCGGTCAGCAGGGCCACACCGCGCAGCGCGAAGAACTCGCACTCGAGCGGCACGATCACCTTGTGGGCCGCCGTCAGGGCGTTCACGGTGAGCAGGCCGAGCGAGGGCTGACAGTCGATCACGATGTAGTCGTAGTCCTGCATGAGCGGCTTCAGGGCGCGCTGCAGCGTGGACTCGCGCGCGACCTCGCTCACCAGCTGGACCTCGGCCGCGGACAGGTCGATGTTGCTGGGCAGCAGGTCCATGTTCGGGACCGCCGTCTTCAGGAGCACCTCGTCCGCGGACATGCCGCGCTCCATGAGGAGGTTGTAGACCGTGAGGTCCAGCTCCATCGGGTTGACCCCGAGGCCCACGGAGAGGGCGCCCTGCGGGTCGAAGTCGACGAGCAGGACACGGCGTCCGTACTCCGCGAGGGCGGCACCCAGGTTGATGGTCGACGTGGTCTTGCCGACGCCACCCTTCTGGTTGCACATCGCGATGATCTTCGCGGGACCATGATCGGTCAGCGGGCCCGGGATCGGGAAGTACGGCAGCGGGCGTCCCGTCGGGCCGATGCGCTCGCGGCGCTGACGGGCCGCGTCCGGCGCGAGCGTGGCCGCGTACTCCGGATCGGGCTCGTACTCGGCGTCGGGGTCGTAGAAGTGCCCCTGGGGCAGTTCCTCGTAGTCGGCGAGGTGGGTGTGGGTGTTATCGCCACTCCGGTCGCCGGCCATGGCGTTCACGTGATGGCCATCCATGCTCTGGGGTGCTGACTGTGTCGGCTGGGGGCCCTGCCGGGCCTCGAAGGTGCGGACAGCGACCGAGCCGACGGCCTCGAGCCCCACGGGTCCTTGGCCCCGCTCAGAGGTTCCTGGTTGACCACCCCCGGGAGCAAATGTCGACTCATTCACAAGTCGTCTTACCTCCTTGGTGACCAGGAAATTTCTCGATAGGTCAGCGTGGCACCATGCCGACGGTTGGCGACTCTATGGCGTGTCACCGGTCCACAGCAACACAATCCGCCGTACCCGGCCCGATGTGTCGGCAACAGAACACCCTTGTGTCAAGGGTGTGCGGCTCGCCATCGCCACGTTTCGGGGGTGGGCGAAACGGTTAAAGGGTTACGTTCACGGCCAGTTGAGCGTGTCCACACTGATACGCATACGGCCGGACCCCTCTCAAGGTCCGGCCGCGGGCGTGAGATTGACGACTTTCGTTGACGAAAGTGTCGGAGACCGACCGGAGTCGGTCACCTGAGTCAGCCGAGGAGCGACTCCAGCTCGATGTGCTCGAGACCGTGGGCCTCGGCGACCTCCTTGTAAACGACCTTGCCGTCATGGGTGTTGAGACCCAGGGCGAGCGCCGGGTCGCGGCGCAGGGCCTCGGCCCAGCCACGGTTCGCCAGCTCCACGATGTACGGCATCGTCGCGTTGGTCAGGGCGTACGTCGAGGTGTTCGGGACGGCGCCGGGCATGTTGGCGACGCAGTAGAAGACCGAGTTGTGGACCGGGAAGGTCGGCTCGGCGTGCGTGGTGGCGTGCGAGTCCTCGAAGCAGCCGCCCTGGTCGATCGCGATGTCGACAAGGACACTTCCCGGCTTCATGCGCGAGACGAGCTCGTTGGTGACCAGCTTCGGGGCCTTGGCGCCCGGGATGAGGACGGCCCCGATGACGAGGTCGGCCTCGATGCAGGCCTTTTCCAGCTCGAAGGCGTTGGAGACGACGGTCTGGATCTTCGTGCCGAAGATCTTGTCGGCTTCCTTGAGCTTGTTGATGTCCTTGTCGAGCAGGGTCACGTGGAAGCCCATGCCGATGGCGATCTGCGCGGCGTTCCAGCCGGAGACGCCGCCGCCGATGACGACCGCCTTGCCCGCGGCCACGCCGGGGACGCCGCCCGGCAGGACACCGCGGCCGCCGTTGGCGGCCATCAGGTGGTAGGCGCCGACCTGCGGGGCGAGCCGGCCCGCGACCTCGGACATCGGGGCGAGCAGCGGGAGGGCGCGGTTGGCCGTCTCCACGGTCTCGTACGCGATGGCGGTGGTGCCCGACTCCAGGAGCGCGTCGGTGCACTCCTTGGACGCGGCCAGGTGCAGGTAGGTGAAGAGGGTCTGGTCCTTGCGAAGGCGGTGGTACTCCTCCGCGATCGGCTCCTTGACCTTCAGGAGCAGGTCCGCGGTGGCCCAGACCTCATCGGCGGTGTCCAGGATCCTGGCGCCCGCCGAGACGTACTCGGCGTCCGTGATCGAGGAGCCGACGCCGGCGTTCCGCTCGATGACGACCTGGTGGCCGTGGCGCACCAGCTCGTGCACACCGGCGGGGGTGATGGCCACCCGGAACTCGTTGTTCTTGACCTCGCGGGGGATGCCGACCTTCATCGTCGATCACGGTCCTTGGCTCAGGGGATTTTTCGGGCAATGCGACACAGACCGGTGCGCGTGGGGGCGCAACGGGGGACGCCACGGAGGTACGCGGCGGAGCCAGTCTAATGAAGGATTTCCTGCTGTCTAGCCTTCCAATACTTCAATCTTCCGCAGATGCACTACGGATTTCGCAGGCGGAAGGCTCCGCTCCACCATTTGTTTCAAGCCTCGGGCTCTGCGAGAGCTCTGTTCCCAGCATGCGCTCGGCCGCGCCCCTGTGCAGCCGGGCCGCGGCGGGGTCGCCGAGCCGCTCCAGGGTGTCGGCGAGCCGGAGCTGCAGCGCCGCCTGCAGGCGTACGTCCTTGGCGTGCCGCGCCCACTCGACGGCCTCCTGGCAGGTGCGCAAGGACTCCTCGGGCCGCCCCGCGTACTCCTGCACGCGGGCCATCTCGCTCAACGCCCGCGCCTGGGCGGCCACATCGCCGTTCTTGCGGTGCCCGGTGACCGCCGAGCTCCAGTTGCGCAACGCCTCGCCGTACCGGCCCGCGTAGGTGTGCACCGCGCCGATCCGGCCGTACAGCCGGGCGGCGTCCGCGCGCTCCCCCCGGGCGAGCCGGTGGGCCAGCGCCCTGCCGAACCAGTCGGAGGCCCGCGGCCAGTCCCCCAGCTCCTGGTGGGCGCCGCCTACGGATTCCATCGCGCGACCGGTGGCGTAAGGGTCCCCGGCGGCCCGTCCCGCGTCCAGCGCGGCCCGGTAGCGGACCAGCGCGTCCTCGGTGCGCCCGGTCCGCGCGTCCAGGTCGGCGAGGTTGAGCAGCGCCGCGGCCTGCTCGCGCGGCAGGTCGCGCCGCTCGGCCACGTCCAGGACCAGCTGGTGGATGCCGTACAGCTCGGGGGCCGCGTCCTCCGTGCCGCGGTGCGCGACCAGGGCCCGGGTCAGGGCGGCCATCAGGCGCCGCGCGAGGGTGTCGAGCTCCCCGTCGGCCACCGCGAGCCGGGCGGCGGCGAGCAGCGCCGGCTGGCGGATCCGCAGCCACTCGGCGGCGGCACGCGGGCTGGGGAAGCGCAGGGCCCTCGGCAGCCCGGCGAGCTTCTTGCGGGCCGCGGAACCGTCCGGCTCCGTGACCGCCCGGCAGGACTGCAGCAGGCGCACGGTCCGCTCCAGCATCCGGGCCCTGGCCAGCTGCACCTCGGCGGGACGGTCCTGGCTCTCGGTGCGGGCCCGCAGCAGCGGCACCAGGCAGCCCGGCACCTCGTACTGCGGCAGCGGGGAGTCCACGGCCCGGACGAGCCCGAGCGCGACGAAGTCGTCGAGCGTGGTCCGCGCGGCGGAGACCGAGCAGCCGGCGAGCGCGGAGGCGGTGTGCGGGTCGACGTGGCCGGCCGGGGCGAGGGAGAGGAAGCGCAGTATCCGCGCGGCGGGCGCGGGCAGCGAGGCGTAGGTGTGCGTGAAGACACGGGCGAGGGCCGAGCCCTCGTCGGGCAGGTCGTGCACCTGCTTGGCGAGGTCGGCGACGGCGGCCTTGGGCCGCACCGCGAGCCAGCCGCCCGCCAGCACGAGCGCCGCGGGATGGGCCGCGCACGCCTCGACCAGGGACTCCGCGGAGCGCGGGTCGACGGTGATGCGGACGGGCCCCGCAGCGCGGGCCAGGAGCTCCACGGCGGCCGGCTTGTCCAGGCCCCCGAGCGTGCACGGCCGGACGTCGGGGATGCCGGTGAGCGGGCCGTCGGACACCGCGACGACCAGGCAGTCGGGGGCGTCGGGGAGGAGCGGGTCGACCTGTTCGGCGTCCGCCGCGTCGTCGAGGAGGAGCAGTGCCCTGCGCGCCGAGAGCGCCTGCCTGAGGATCTCCGCGAGGTCGTCCTCGCCCGCTCCCGCGGGTGCGGGCACGTCCAGCGCGTCCAGGAGTTCGCGGGCGGTGCGCTCGGTGGGCACCTGGCTGCCGTCGGGTTCCGTGAGACGGGCGCGCACCACTCCGTCGGGGTAGTCGCCGGCGAGCTGCCGGGCGAGTTCCTCGGCGATCGAGGTGCGGCCCGAACCTGGGCGGCCCGCGACGAGCAAGACGCGCGCGCGGGGCGCCTTGCGTCCCGAGAGGGTGTCCAGCCCCGCCCGGTCGATGTCGGCGCGGAGCTCCTTCAATTCGCGGCGCCTGCCCACGAACTGAGCCCTTGTCGACTCCAACGAGGCACTCGCGGGGGACGGCACCGCGCCACCCGCCGCCGCACCGTCCGTGTCGACCGCCTGATCCGTCACGGGCCACGCTCCCGTCCGCCTGCGCACGAACCCGCCGGGACTCCGGGCGGGACGCTTTCAGAGCCTAGTTCAGGCCCTGCCGCTCTCATGGACGCGCAGCGCGCACAGGTCGCCCGATCGGATCAGTAGATCGTCACACCGGAACGCTTCGGGGGCCCTCAGGCCTCGAAGGGGCGGGCGGGCCAGGGCGCCTCGGCCGGGCGCAGCGCGTCGAGACCGTCGCCCTGCCGGGCGGCGTGCAGCGAGAGGGCGCCGACCACCAGGCAGTTGTTGTGCAGCTCGCCGGCGAGGACACCGCGCACGAGCTCGTCGAGCGGCACCCGGGCGAGCTCCATGTCGGACTCCTCCTCGGAGACCTCGAAACGCTCGCCCTCGGCCTCGGAGAGGTCACGGGCGAGGAAGACGCGCACGGCCTCGTCGCAGCCGCCGGGGGTGGTGTAGACGTCGGTGAGGACGCGCCAGTCCTCGGCCTTGACGTGCGCCTCCTCGTAGAGCTCGCGCTGGGCGGCGTGCAGCGGGTTCTCGCCGGGGATGTCGAGCAGGCCCGCCGGGATCTCCCAGAGCTTGTGCCGGACGGGGTGGCGGTACTGGCGGATGACCAGGACGCGGTCCGCGTCGTCGAGCGCGAGGACGGCCACCGAGCCGGGGTGGACCTGGTAGTCGCGGCGGACGACGGACCCGTCGGGCATGACCACGTCGTCGGTACGGACGGAGGTCTTGTTCCCCACGAACGGGGTGGCCGTCGCCGTGACCTGCCACTCCTCGGCGGTGTCCTTGATCGTCATGTCGCCCTGTCCTCCCACACGTGCAAACAGAAACCGGGGCACGCGCCTCAAAAGGCGCGCACCCCGGCAACCGTATCGCTCCGGTGTTACTTGGCGGTCTTCGCGCCCGCCTTGCGCTCGCCCTGCTGGCGCTCGACGGCCGCCTTCACCAAGCCGGCGAAGAGCGGGTGCGGGCGGGTCGGGCGCGAGCGCAGCTCCGGGTGGGCCTGGGTGGCCACCAGGTAGGGGTGGACCTCGCGCGGGTACTCGACGTACTCGACGAGCTTCCCGTCCGGGGAGGTGCCGGAGAACTGGATCCCGGCCTTCTTCTCCAGGTCGGCGCGGTAGGCGTTGTTCACCTCGTAGCGGTGACGGTGGCGCTCCTCCACGTACTCCTTGCCCTCGTACACCTCGCGCACGATGGAGCCCTCGGCGAGCTTGGCCGGGTACATGCCGAGCCGCATCGTGCCGCCCATGTCGCCCTCACCGGCGACGATGTCGAGCTGCTCGGCCATGGTGGAGATCACGGGGTGGGCGGTGGCCGCGTCGAACTCCGTGGAGTTGGCGTCGGGGATGTCCGCGAGGTTGCGGGCGGCCTCGACCACGATGCACTGCAGGCCCAGGCAGATGCCGAGCAGCGGCAGCTTGTTCTCGCGGGCGTACTGGATCGCGCCGATCTTGCCGTTCACGCCTCGGTCGCCGAAGCCGCCGGGGATCAGGACCGCGTCGACGTCGCCGAGCTGCTTCTTGGCTCCCGCCGGGGTCTTGCAGTCGTCGGAGGTGACCCACTTGACCTTGACGCGAGCCTTGTTGGCGAAGCCGCCGGCGCGCATCGCCTCGGTGATCGAGAGGTAGGCGTCGGGCAGGTCGATGTACTTGCCGACGAGCGCGACGGTGACCTCGTGGTCGGGGTTGTGCACCCGGTCCAGCAGGTCGTCCCACTGGGTCCAGTCGACGTCGCGGAACGGCAGGTCGAGCTTGCGCACGACGTAGGCGTCCAGGCCCTCGGTGTGCAGCACCTTGGGGATGTCGTAGATCGACTTGGCGTCGATGGCGGCGACCACGGCGGCCTCGTCGACGTCGCACATCAGCGAGATCTTGCGCTTGATCGCGGTCGGCACCTCGCGGTCGGCGCGCAGCACGATGGCGTCCGGCTGGATACCGATGTTGCGCAGGGCGGCCACCGAGTGCTGGGTGGGCTTGGTCTTCAGCTCGCCGGAGGGGCCGATGTACGGGAGCAGCGAGATGTGCACGACGAAGACGTTGTCGCGGCCGACCTCGTGGCGGACCTGGCGGACGGTCTCCAGGAACGGCAGCGACTCGATGTCGCCGACCGTGCCGCCGACCTCGGTGATGACGACGTCGACGTCGTCGGTCGCCATCCGGCGGATGCGGTGCTTGATCTCGTTGGTGATGTGCGGGATGACCTGGACGGTGTCGCCGAGGTACTCGCCGCGCCGCTCCTTGGCGATCACCTGGGAGTAGACCTGGCCCGTGGTCACGTTCGCGGAGCCGTCGAGGTCGACGTCGAGGAAGCGCTCGTAGTGGCCGATGTCCAGGTCGGTCTCGGCGCCGTCGTTGGTGACGAACACCTCGCCGTGCTGGAAGGGGTTCATCGTGCCCGGGTCGACGTTCAGGTACGGGTCGAGCTTCTGCATGGTGACGCGAAGACCGCGGGCCTTCAGGAGCGCACCCAGGCTGGAGGCAGTCAGACCCTTGCCGAGGGAAGAGGCGACACCCCCGGTGACGAAGATGTGCTTGGTCGTCGTGGATTTGGGCTGCATAGCCAAAGGGGGGCTCCCGTGGTCGCGGTCTGGAGGGTGCGTACCGGCGCTCCCACCAGGGATTCGGGGAGGTGCCGTCGCTGCGGTTCGGGGGTTCTATGACCACCGGCTCACGGGCTACCAGGGTATCAGCGACGCGGCAGGCATGCTTCCGGCCACGCTCCGCCACCGGCCGCACACCACTGGGTCACCGTACGGGCACGCCCCCGATTTTCTCGCCCGCACCCCCTCCCACCTGGCGCTCACCCGTTCGGCGGAGCCTCGTTGCCGGGAGGGGCGCGCGGATCACCAACGTGCGTCGTATCCTGCTCGGACACTCGCTGCCGAGCCCCCATCCGGCACACGGCTCCATCCCGCCCTGCACCCGGAACAAGCGCTCGTCAACGATCACTTGACCGCTGATCAGTAAGCGCCCCGCGGGGCGAACGTGGCCGTTCGACTGGAGATGCACGTGGCCGGGCGCATCGAGGACTACGCACTCATCGGAGACATGCAGACCGCTGCCCTGGTCTGCCGCGACGGCACAGTCGATTGGCTGTGCCTGCCGCGCTTCGACTCCCATGCCGTATTCGCCGCCCTCTTGGGCACCGACGAGCACGGCTTCTGGCGCTTGGGGCCCGCGCACAGTCCGGACGCGCAGCCTCCGGCTGCCACGCGCCGCACCTATCGCGGCGACTCGCTGGTGCTCGAGTCGGAGTGGGACACACCGCGCGGCACGGTCCGCGTGATCGATTTCATGCCGCCCCGCGACACCGACGCGCCGCAGCTGGTGCGCATCGTCGAGGGCGTCAGCGGGCGCGTGCCGATGCGCTCCGCCCTGCGGATGCGGTTCAGCTACGGCCGGGTCGTGCCCTGGGTGCACAAGGTCGACGGGCGCACCGTGGCCGTCGCGGGGCCCGACTCCGTATGGCTGGACACGTCCGCCGAGACCTTCGGCAAGGACCTCACGACGTACTCGGACTTCACGGTCGCGCCGGGTGAGCGGATCGCGTTCACCATCTCGTGGCAGCCCTCGCACAAGGACCAGCCCGCCCTGCCGGAGCCCGAGAACGCGCTGGTGGCGACGGAGGACTTCTGGCGGGAGTGGGTCGAGCACTGTACGTACCACGGCCCCTACCGCGAGGCGGTGATCCGCTCGCTGATCACGCTCAAGGCGCTGACGTACGCGCCGACCGGCGGGATCGTCGCGGCCCCGACCACCTCCCTGCCCGAGGACATCGGCGGCTCGCGCAACTGGGACTACCGCTTCACGTGGCTGCGCGACGCCGCGATCACCCTCTCCTCGCTGCTGCGCACCGGCTACCGCGAGGAGGCCCGCGCCTGGCGCGAGTGGCTGCTGCGCGCGGTCGCGGGCGACCCGGAGAACCTGCAGATCATGTACGGCATCGCGGGCGAGCGCGAGCTCGGCGAGACGGAGCTCGACTGGCTGCCCGGGTACGAGGGCTCGCAGCCGGTCCGCGCGGGCAACGGCGCGGCCAACCAGCTCCAGCTCGACGTGTACGGCGAGGTCACCGAGGCCCTGCACCTGGCGCACATGACGGGCCTGGCCCGCAGCGACTACGCCTCCCTGCTCCAGCTCAAGCTGATCCGCTACCTGGAGGACCACTGGGACGAGCCGGACGAGGGCATCTGGGAGGTGCGGGGACCGCGCCGCCACTTCGTGCACTCCAAGGTGATGGCCTGGGTCGCGGTGGACCGCACCATCAAGCTCATCGAGTCCGGTGACGCGGACGGCCCGCTGGAGAAGTGGCGCGAGCTGCGCGACGACATCCACCGGGACGTGTGCGAGAAGGGCTACGACAAGGAGCGGAACACCTTCACGCAGTCGTACGGCTCCAAGGAGCTGGACGCCTCGCTGCTGCTGATTCCGCAGATGGGCTTCCTGCCGCCCGACGACAAGCGGGTCATCGGGACGATCGAGGCGATCCAGCAGGAGCTGTCGACGTCGGACGGCTTCATCCTGCGCTACCCGACGTCCGGCGACGACGAGGGCGTGGACGGCCTGGAGGGCGACGAGGGCGCGTTCCTCGCCTGCTCGTTCTGGATGGCCGACGACCTCGCGATGATCGGCCGGGTCGACGAGGCCCGCAAGCTCTTCGAGAAGCTGCTCGCCCTCCGCAACGACCTGGGCCTGCTCGCCGAGGAGTGGGACCCGAGGCTGCAGCGCCAGGTCGGCAACTTCCCGCAGGCCTTCAGCCACGTGCCGCTGATCGACACGGCACTGCGGCTGACGGCTTCGGGGGCGTACGGAGGCTAGCGACTCCCCCTGCGCCGCTGCGGCGACGGGCCACCACCCGTCGCCGTGACGTACGCCACACTCGCCCGGTGTGCCCGCAAGTGGTGCGCGCGGGCGAGCAGTTGCCGGGCCGCCGGACCACCGCCGAGCGCGGTGACAGCGCCGTGATCGGCCGGAGATGTTCCCGGTACGCGCGCCCCGGTAGCGTCCGCGCCATGGACAGTCAGGGCACTCAGGGCGGCATCACCGTGCAACGCGCGCTGGAACTTCCGGGGTTGCGCAGTGGGCTCCCCGAGGTCGTGGCGGGCGCGGAGCGGCTGCAGCGGACGGTGCGGTGGGTGCACGCGGGCGAGGTGCCCAACATGGCCTCGCTGCTCAAGGGCGGCGAGCTGCTGCTCACCACCGGGCTCGGACTCGGCGCCCGCCCCGCCGAGCAGCGTGCCTTCGTGCGCAGGCTCGCCGAGCGGGGCATCGCGGCGCTCGTCGTCGAACTGGGCCCGCGCTTCACGCGGCTGCCCGCCGCGCTCGTGGAGACCGCGCGGGCCGCCGGGCTTCCGCTGGTGCAGCTGCACCGCGAGGTGCCCTTCGTGACGGTCACCGAAGAGGTGCACACCGAGATCGTCAACGGCCACTACGCGCTGCTGCAGCAGGCCGAGGAGGTCCACCGGCGCTGTACGGAGGCGCTGCTCGGCGGGGGCGGGATACCGCAGGTCCTCGCGATCCTCGCGGAGTTCAGCGCCAACCCGGTGTTCCTGGAGACGGCCGACGGACAGCTCCTGTACGCAGCCGGGGCGGACACCGAGTGCGCGGACCCGCTCCAGGTGTGGGAGGGACTGCGGGGCCGGGCCATCGACCGGGAGGGCCCGCCCGCGAACGCCGTCGTCGTGGACGTGCCGGGCGGCGGCCCCGGCGCGGGCTCGGTGCGGGCCCGGCTGGTGCTGCTGGCCGTGGAGTCGGCGCCGCAGCCGGTGCACCGCATCGCGGCGGAGCGGGCGGCGGGGAGCCTCGCGGTGGTGCTGATGCAGGCCCGCCAGGAGGAGGAGCTCGCGGCGCGCGGCCGGGGTGACTTCCTGACCGATCTCGCGGAGGGGCGGATCGCCGCCGAGGACGCGCCCGCGCAGGCGCGTGTCCTCGGCTTCCGGCCCGGCTCGGCGGGCGGCCCGCTCCTGCCGGTCGTGATGCGGCTGGCGGACGGCCTGCCGACCGGCGGCGGCTGGGCGGTCCTGGCCCGGGCGGTCGCCGAGGAGCTGGCGTCGGTGGGCGTGCCCGCGCTGCTCGGCGTACGCCCCGTGGAAGGCCGCGTACCCCTGCTGCTCGGCCTGCGGACGGAGTCCGAGCGGACCGCGGTGGCCGACCGGGTCGCCGCCGCGCTGCGGGCCGGCGTCGAGCGGGCGGGGATGCAGCGGCCCGGGGCGCAGCCGCCGGTCGTGGTGGTCGGGGTCGCGGGCGGCTGGGCGGCCGCGTCGGCGGGCCTGCGGCACGCGGCGGAGACGGCGACGGCCGCGCAGGGCCTCTCCGACCGCCCCTGGTACGACGCGCGGCGGCTCGACATCGACCTGCTGCTGTGGCGGCTGCACCGCCACGACGAGGACGGGGTCCTCGCGGCGTTCGTGGACCGGGCGATCGGCCCGCTGCGCGCCCACGACCAGCGCTCGAAGCCGCCGCTGCTGCCCACGCTGCAGACCTACCTGGCGCACGCGGGGCGCAAGGCGGAGACCGCGCGCGAGCTGCACCTGAACCGGCAGACCCTCTACAACCGCCTGGCCCGCATCAGCGAACTCCTCGGCACCGACCTCGACGACCCGCAGACGGTCCTCGCGCTGAGCCTGGCGCTGCGGGCCCGCAGGCACGTGGCGTAGCCGCCTCAGCTGTACGGCAGGGGCTGGGTCAACTCGTCGTAGACGCTGAGCACTTGGGTGACCGTCTCGTCCTCGGTCGGCCAGGAGGCGGCCTGGGCCTGCCCCTTGTCCTTGAGCTCGGTCCTGCGGACCGGGTCGGCGAGCAGGCGTACGACGGCGGTGGCGAGGGCCTGCGCGTCGCCGTACGCGACGAGCTCGGCCGCGTCGCCGACGAGTTCGGGGACCCCGCCGACCGCGGTCGCCACCAGCGGCACGCGCGCGTGCAGAGCCTCCTGCGCGAGCACCGAACGCGACTCCCAGCTGCTGGGCAGCACCGCCACGTCGGCGGCCGCGAGAAGGTCGGGCACGTCGTCCCGCCGCCCCACCAGACGGGCCGGGAGCTGCTCGTCCTCGATGCGGCCCTGCAGGGCGGCCCGTTCGGGCCCCTCCCCCGCGACGACGAGGAGCGGCAGCGGATCCAGGTGCCGCCAGGCACGCGTGGCGTCCAGGAGCACGTCGTATCCGCGGTGCCGTTCGAGGGCGCCGACGGCCAGGATCAACGGCCGGTCCACCGCACCGAGTTCGGCGCGGGCCTTGTGGAGCAGGCTGTCGGGCTCCTCGACGGTGTCCGGGCGGCGCGGCGCGGGCAGCGCGATGGCCGCGAGCCTGGCGTCGCGCGCTCCCCTCGTGCGGGCCCGCTCGACCAGGTCGGACGAGGCCCCGAGGACCACCGACGCGGCCTTGGCGACGCGCCGCTCCAGGAGTCGCAGCATCCGGGCACGGGCGCCGTCCGCGTGCGTGCGGGTGTGCCAGGTGACGACGAGCGGGGTACGGCGCCCGGTCAGGGCGAGGGCCGCGCGAAGGGCGGCGTGCAGTCCGTGCGCGTGTACGAGATCGGCGTCGGCGCAGGCGGCGCGGAGAGCGGCCACGGAGGCCGGGTCGCCGCTGCGGGGCACGGCGACGTGCCGGGCTCCGGTGCCGGTGAAGTCGTAGGCGAGGGCGGCCTCCTCGGGGGCGCACACGGTGACCCGCACCCCTCGGGCGGCGAGTCCCGCGGCCAGCGACCTGACGTGCGCGCTGCTGCCCGCGCTGCCACCTCCGAGGACTTGAACGGTGTGCAGCGGCGTCTGTCCGTGCGGCGAGTGGCTGCTCACGTGGCTCACGCGGCCGGGGCTCCTGGGTCTGCGTCGGTCGGTGCTCGGACTGGTACTCGGGCAGATGCTGCGCCAAGGATGCCAGTCCGCACGGCCGTTCCGGCACCGCTGAAAGGTCACTTCCGCATTTGGCCGGGCAACTCCGTGGGCGCAATCACCCACACGAGTGAGGGTTGCGTGCTTTGTACGTGGGGGTTGCGGCGGTCCGCCCGCCTTGGGCGGTGTGTTCGTCTTTCGTCTTCGTCTGCGGGTGTGGTGTGGCTGGTCGCGCAGTTCCCCGCGCCCCTGGGGTTCGGCTCTGGGGCGGGGTCGCGGGGGTATGTACGTACTCGCTATCCCTACGCCACGCCTCAAGAACAAAGACGCCACAGCCCGCTCGGTGCTCCGTGCGCACATACCCCCGCGCCCCCTCCGGCCGGTTGGGAGGCTGCCGGTCATCAGTGGTGGACAAGCCCCGCAGGGGCGAGTGGCCTTTAGGGGCGCCGGGAACTGCGCGACCAGCCACAACGAACCCGCACCCGCAAAGCGTCCGGCCCCCAGCGGCGGGTGGGCTTTTAGGGGCGCGGGGAACTGCGCGAGCGGCCACGACGGGCCCGCACCCGCCCACGCAGGGAGGAACCCACCCACCTAGAACCGCCCAAGGCCCAGGGGCCAGACCACGCGGGGAACTGCGCGACCAGCCACAACGAACCCGCACCCGCCCACGCAGGGAGGAACCCACCCACCCCGCACCGCCCAAGGCCCAGGGGCCAGAACCCCTACCCGTCCCCCCGAGCCGTCGCCAGCAGCTCCTCCGCGTGTGCGCGAGCCGTCTCCGAGTCCTCCTGTCCCGCCAGCATCCGCGAGAGCTCCCGCACCCGGTCCTCGCCCTCCAGGACCTGCACCCCGGAGCGCGTCACCATCCCGTCGTTCGTCTTCTCGACGAGCAGTTGACGGTCGGCGAAGGCCGCGACCTGCGGCAGGTGCGTGACGACCACGACCTGTGCCGACTTCGCGAGGCGCGCCAGGCGCCGTCCGATCTCGACCGCCGCCTTGCCGCCGACCCCCGCGTCGACCTCGTCGAAGAGGTACGTGGGAACGGGGTCCGTGCCGGCGAAGACCACCTCGACGGCGAGCATCACACGCGACAGCTCACCGCCCGATGCCCCCTTGGCGATGGGCCGGGCGGGCGCGCCCGGGTGCGGGGCGAGGAGCAGTTCGACCTCGTCGACGCCCGCGGGCCCGTACGCGACCGTGCGCCCCCCGACCTCCACGCCGTCGCCCCCCTCGGGGACCTCCGTACTGCTGATGGCGATCGACACGCGCGCGTGGGGCATGGCGAGCGAGGCCAGTTCCTCGGTGACGGCCGCGGCGAACCGGGACGCCGCTTCCTCGCGCGCGTCGGTCAAGGACTGCGCGAGTCCGGCGAGTTCGCCGCGCAGCGCGTCCCGCTCGGCGGTGAGCTCGCCCAACCGGTCGTCGTCGCCCTCGAGTTCGGTGAGGCGCTCGACGCTCTCCTCGGCCCAGGCGAGGACGGTGTCGATGTCGGCGCCGTACTTCCGGGTGAGCTGGGTCAGCGAGGCCCTGCGCTCCTCGACCGCGGCGAGCCGCAGCGGATCGGCGTCGAGGTCGTCGGCGTACCCGGCGAGCTCCCCCGCCACGTCGCCCAGCAGGATCCCGATCTCGCCGAGCCGGTCGGCGAGCGCGGACAGGGCGGGGTCGTGGGACCGTACGGCGTCCAGGGCCCGGGAGGCGACGGCGACCAGCGCGGTGGCGTCGACGCCCTCGGGGTCCTCGGGGTTGCCGGCGAGCGCGACGTGCGCGGACGTGGCGGCGGAGGCGAGGGCCTCCGCGTGGCCGAGCCGTTCGGCCTCGGCGGCGAGTTCCGTGTCCTCGCCCGCGCGCGGTTCGACGCCCCCGATCTCCTCGAGGCCAAAGCGGAGCAGGTCGGCTTCCTGGGCCCGTTCACGCGCGCGGGTGGTGATCTCCTCCACCTCGACGGTGACGGCCCGCAGCCTGCGGTACGCGGCGGTGTACTTGGTGAGCGGCACGGCGACCGCGTCGCCCGCGTACCGGTCGAGGGCGGCGCGCTGCCTGGCGGGCTTGAGCAGGCCCTGCTGGTCGGTCTGGCCGTGTACGGCGACGAGGTCGTCGGCGAGTTCGGACAGCAGGCCCACGGGGACGGAGCGCCCTCCGAGGTGCGCGCGCGAGCGTCCTTCGGCCGAGACGGTCCGGCTGATCAGCAGCGCCCCGTCGTCGAGTTCCGCACCCGCTTCCTCCGCACGCACGACCGCGGAGGCGCCGGGAGGCACGGCGATGCGCCCCTCCACCACCGCCGACTTCGCGCCGATCCGCACCAGGGCGGGGTCCGCGCGCCCGCCGAGCAGCAGCCCAAGGCTCGTGACCACCATCGTCTTGCCCGCTCCGGTCTCACCCGTCACGGCGGTGAACCCTGGCGACAGCTCGACGACCGCGTCGTCGATGACTCCGAGCGACCGTATCCGCATCTCCTCCAACACGCACCTGACCATACGAGGTTTCCCCGGTGCACCGCGACGTCACCCCTGTGTTGGGCGGTGAAGGCGCAGGTTGGCGACCGGACGGAAAGCCGGGTGTCACTCTCCGAGGGGACCCGCGGGAAGGCCGTCCCGTACCCGTCGGCCACCTTGTGCGGGGTGGGGATATCCCCCGCACGACCCACCGGCCCACCGCATGGTGCGTACCGCCATCCCGGTACGACCATGATCCACATGACAACAGGACTGGCATGGGCCGCGCTGCGGGCGCACCGCCCGGCATTCGTGGGCACGGCGGTGGCCGCGCTCTTCGCGTCGACGGTGGTGAGCGCGTCGACGATGATGCTCGCGACGACGAGCACCGACCGCGCAGACCTCCCCGGCGGACTCCCGGCCGCGGCCCGGCGGCAGATCACGGAGAACGGCGTGGGCGACATGGCGCTCGTCCTGCTGCTCGGCTCGGTCTACATGTCGATCTTCGTGGTCGTCTCGACGATGGGCACGGCCGTCGCGCAGCAGCACCGCGAACTGGCGATGGTGCGCTGCATCGGCGCGAGGCCCCGTCAGATCCGCCGTGCGGTGGCGGTCCAGGCGCTCGCCGCGTCGGTCCCCGCGGCGCTGGTCGGCTTCGTCCTCGGCGGCTTCGGCGCCCGCTGGTGGCACGCCGGCATGGTCGAGAACGGGCTGCTCCCCGCCGAGGCCGCCTTCCGCTTCAGCTGGCTCGCCCTGCCGGTCTGCGTGGGCGTCGCCGTGGTGACGACGACGGTCGCGGCCCTCCTCTCGGCGCTGCGCTTCTCGTTGCTGCGCCCGGCCCGCGCCCTGTCCGAGGCGGCGACGGGCCGCCGCGGCCTCGGCGTCCTGCGGGCGCCGCTCGGCATCCTCGCGGTCGCGGGCGCCTGTGCCGTCGCGGTGCTCCTGTCCGAGCAGCCCGCGGACGAGGCGGGCGAGGGCGCGTTCCTCGTCCTCATCCTCTTCTGCGTCGGTGCGGGGCTGCTCGGTCCGCGCCTGATCGGCCCCGCGGCCCGGGTGGTCTCGGCGCTGGTCGGCCGGTTCGGCGGCCCGAGCGCGCGCCTCGCGATGCTCAACGTCCGCTCGCAGCCCCGCCGCTTCTCCGCCGCGGTCGTCCCCCTGATCCTGGTCGTGGGCTTCGGCCTGACCAAGATCGGCCTGCACACGACCGCCCAGCACCGCACGGGATCGGCGGGCGGCCGGGGCGAGGTCTGGCTCGACTACGTGGGGACGGGGCTGTACGCGGGCTTCGCCGCCATCGCCGCGGCGAACACCCTCGCCATGATCTCGTTCGAGCGCCGCCGCGACATCGGGCTGCTGCGGGTCGTCGGCAGCGGTCGGGCCCAGGTGGGGGCCATGGCGGCCTGGGAGGCCGTGGTCGTGGCCGGTACGGCGCTGCTGCTCGGCGGCGCGATCGCGCTCGGCACGCTGGCGCCGATCCTGAGCACGGCCTTCGGCTCGGCGCTGCCGTATCTGCCGTGGACCGTGCCGGCCGGGCTCGTGACGGGCACGCTGCTGCTGACCCTGCTGGCGACCGGGATCCCCGTGCGCGCCGTGCTGCGCGAGCGGGCGATCAGCGTGATCGCCGCGACCTGAGCGGACCCCCGCCGTGCCGGGACGAGAGGATACGGCGAACGGGAAGGCGCCCCGTCCAGGACCAGGGCCCTACTGCGGCGCCCCCCGCCACCCCGACACCGGCAGCGCGAACTTGGCGACGAGTCGGTCCGTGAACGACGCGTGGTGCAGCCGGGCGAGCCGCACCGGCACCTCGCCCCTGCGCACCTCCACCCGCGCCCCCGAGGGCAGTTCCACGGTGCGCCGCCCGTCGCACCACAGCACGCCGTTCGGCGTCCGCGGCTGGACCTCGACGGCGAGCACCGTGTCCGGCGACGTCACCAGCGGCTTGGCGAACAGGGCGTGCGCGCTGATCGGCACCATGAGCAGCGCCTCCACCTCCGGCCACACCACGGGCCCGCCCGCCGAGAACGCGTACGCCGTCGAACCGGTCGGTGTGGCGCACACGATGCCGTCGCAGCCGAAGCCGGTGACGGGCCGCCCGTCGATCTCCAGGACGACCTCGAGCATCCGCTCCGGCGACACCTTCTGCACGGCGGCCTCGTTCAGCGCCCAGTCCCGGTGCACGACGTCGCCGTTGCGGTGCACGACGACGTCGATCGTCATGCGCTCCTCGACCTCGTACGCCTTGGTGACCACCCGGTCGACGACCTTGTCGAGGTCGTCCCGCTCGGCCTCCGCGAGAAAACCCACGCGCCCGAGGTTCACACCGAGCATCGGCACGCCGGAGGCCCGCGCGAACTCGGCGCCCCGCAGCAGCGTGCCGTCGCCGCCGAGGACGACGATCAGTTCACAGTCGTCGATGCACTCGGCGGTGGCCTCCTGGACCGTCTCGACCTCGGCGGGCAGCGGCAGGTCCGCGGCCTCCGCCTCCAGGACCCGCACGCCCAGACCGCTGCGCAGCAGCCCCTGGACGACGAGTTCGGCGCTGCGGATGGCCGCCGGCCGCCCGGTGTGCGCGAGCAGGAAGACGGTACGAGCTCGGGTCTGGGTCAACGGGGCCCCTCCGCCACGGCACGGTCAACGTCCGCCGGGTCCAGCTCGGCTGCCCCGGCGCGCAGCCACAGAAAATACTCGACATTTCCGGAAGGACCGGGCAGCGGGCTCGCGGTCACCCCGCGCACGCCGAGGCCGAGTCCCCACGCCTGGCGGGCCACCCCGCGCACGGCGTCGGCCCGCAGTTCGGCGCTGCGCACCACGCCGCCGCTGCCGAGCCGTTCCTTGCCGACCTCGAACTGCGGCTTGACCATCAGGACGAGGTCCGCGTCGGGCGCCGCGCACCGCACCAGGGCGGGCAGCACGAGGCCGAGCGGGATGAAGGAGAGGTCGCCGACGACCAGGTCGACGGGGATCCCGTCGATGGCCTCGAGCGTCAACTCGCGTACGTTCGTACGGTCCTTCACGGTGACCCGGTCGTCGCTCTGCAGCGACCACGCGAGCTGGCCGTAGCCGACGTCGACGGCGACGACGTGCGCGGCGCCCGCGCGCAGCAGCACGTCGGTGAAGCCGCCGGTGGAGGCGCCCGCGTCCAGCGCGCGCCGACCCTCCACCGCCAGGCCCTGCGGCTCGAAGGCGGCGAAGGCGCCGGCGAGCTTGTGCCCGCCGCGCGAGACGTACTCGGGGTCGCTGTCGTCCTGCGAGACCACGATCGCGGCGGCCGTCTCCACCTGCGTCGCGGCCTTGGTCGCGACGGTCTTGCCGACCGCGACCCGGCCGGCGGCGATCAGCTGGCTCGCGTGCTCGCGCGAGCGCGCGAGCTTCCTGCGGACGAGCTCGGCGTCGAGGCGGCGTCGTGCCACTCCTGCCACGTTCGGTTCAGCTCCTGTCGTGCCTGGGTGTCGGCGCGCCGGTGGGTGCCGGCGGGCCGGGGCGCGCGTCGAGCGCGGTGAGTGCGTCGCGCAGGCCCCGGTGTACATCCTCGTACACCTCGAGGTGGCCGTCCGTGGCGAGGTGGTCGGCGTCGCCGAGCCGGGCGAGCTGGGCGTCCACCTCGGCGTTGCCGGTCGGCGTGCGTTCCACGCCCAGGGGCGCGGGGGCGGCGGGGTCGTACGACGGCTCGTCCGGAACCTCGGGCTCCGGCTGTGCCGCCTCCCCCTCTTCGAGGCCCGCGTACGACGCTTCGGGGCCCTCGTATGAGTCGCTCATGGCACGACGCTACCCCGAAGGCCTGGGGTACGGTCGATCACGATGGCGACCATGGCGGAGTGCCGCACCGCACTCGACAGACTCTCGGACACGCTCGCGTCGGCCGACGGCGACGTGCGCAGTGCCGCTGCCCTGAACCGCTCGCTGAGCTGCCGCATCACCGATCTCGACGTCACCTTCACGGGCCGCCTCGAGAACGGCCGGATCACGGTGCTCGACAGCCACCCGGGCCCGCCGCGCGAGAAGGCGGAGATCCGCCTCGCGATGGCCGGCGACGACCTGGTGTCGATGGTGGCGGGCGACCTCAACTTCGCGAAGGCCTGGGCCTCGGGCCGGGTCAAGCTGGAAGCCGGTTTCCGGGACCTGCTGCGGCTCAGGTCGCTCCTCTAGGGCCCGTCCCTCAGCCCGCCGCCTTGGCCGGCACGCCCCGGCCCGCGCGGGAGGCGGGGATCACCAGCGGCGTCCCCGTCTCCGGGTCGTCGATGATCTGGCACTGGATCCCGAAGGTCTGCTCCACCAGTTCCGCCGTGACGATCTCGGACGGCGCGCCCTCGGCGACCACCGCGCCGTCGCGCAGGGCGATGAGGTGCGTGGCGTAGCGGGCGGCGTGGTTCAGGTCGTGCAGGACGGCGACCAGCGTGCGGCCCTGCTCCTCGTGGAGCTCGGCGCAGAGGTCGAGGACGTCGAGCTGGTGCTGGATGTCGAGGAAGGTCGTCGGCTCGTCCAGGAGCAGCAGGGGGGTCTGCTGGGCGAGCGCCATGGCGATCCAGACGCGCTGGCGCTGACCGCCGGAGAGCTCGTCGACGTAACGCTCGGCGAGCTCGCGCACGCCGGTCGACGCCATCGACTCGTCGACGATCCGCTCGTCCTCCTTCGACCACTGCCGCAGCAGCCCCTGGTGGGGGTAGCGGCCGCGGGCGACCAGGTCGCCGACCGTGATGCCGTCGGGCGCGACGGACGACTGCGGCAGCAGGCCGAGCGTCTTGGCGACCTTCTTCGCCGGCATCGACTGGATGGCGTTCCCGTCGAGCAGCACCCGGCCCGCGGACGGCTTGAGCATCCGCGACAGGGCGCGCAGCAGCGTGGACTTGCCGCAGGCGTTCGGCCCCACGATCACGGTGAAGGAGTTGTCGGGGATCTCGACGGACAGCTTCTCCGCGATGACGCGCTGGTCGTAGCCGAGGGTGACGTCGTCGGCGATGAGCCGGTTCACAGCAGGACGCTCCTGATCATGGGGTGGTACGAGTTCGGGGCGGCGCCTCATATGCGTCCCGCCTTGCGCTGGGTGACGAGCAGCCACAGCAGATAGACGCCGCCGAGCACGCCGGTGACGACGCCGACGGGCAGCTGGTCGGCGCCGAAGGCCCGCTGCGAGACCCAGTCGGCGACGATCAGGAGGGTGGCGCCCATGAACATCGCGGGCATCAGGTTGGGGCCCGGCGAGCGCGTGAGGCGGCGGGCCAGCTGCGGTGCGGTGAGCGCGACGAAGCTGACCGGGCCCGCGGCGGCGGTGGCGGCCGCGGTGAGCAGCACGGAGGCGGTCAGCAGGACCAGGCGGGTGCGCTCGACGCGTACGCCGAGCGCGTTGGCGACGTCGTCGCCCATCTCCAGCATCCGCAGCGGACGCCCGTACACGAGGACGAGCGGTACGAGGACGGCGCAGAGCACGAGCAGCGGCCGGACCTGGTCCCAGTCGCGGCCGTTGAGGGAGCCGGTCATCCAGACCACGGAGCGGGCGGCGTCGACGAAGTCGGCCTTGGTGAGCAGATAGCCGTTGATGGCCGTGATGAACGCGGAGACGCCGATGCCGACCAGGACGAGGCGGTAGCCGTGCACCCCGCGCTTCCAGGCGAGCAGGTAGATGGCGAAGCCGGTGACGAGTCCGCCGACCAGCGCGCCGGCCGCGACCTGGGCCGCGCTCCCCTGGAACACCACGATCATGATGAGCGCGCCTGCGGTCGACCCCTGTCCGAGGCCGAGCACGTCCGGGCTGCCCAGCGGGTTGCGGGCGATGGACTGGAAGAGCGCGCCGCCGAGCCCGAGGGCCGCGCCCACCAGGAGTCCGACCGCGACCCGCGGCAGGCGCAGGTCGTTGATGATGAACTCCTGCCCTGCGTCGCCGTTGCCGAGCAGGGTGCGGATGACGTCGGCGGCCGGGATGGAGAAGTCGCCGGTACCGATCAGGACGACGCTCGCGACGATCGCGGCGGCCACGAGCAGGGCGACGACCACGACCGTGCGGACGTCGAGCCGGACGGAGAGGCCCCGGGTGCGTAGCGCCTTCACAGCTGGGCCAACTTCCGACGACGTACGAGAAAGATGAAGACGGGCGCGCCGATGACCGCGGTCACGATGCCCACCTGGAGCTCGGCGGGCCGCGTGACCACGCGTCCGACGACGTCCGCGCCGAGCAGCAGGACGGGCGAGAGGACGGCCGCGTAGGGCAGGATCCAGCGCATGTCGGGGCCGGTGAAGGAGCGCACGATGTGCGGCACCATCAGGCCGACGAACACGATGGGCCCGCAGGCGGCGGTCGCGGCCCCGCACAGCAGGGTCGCCGCGGCCATGGACAGCGCGCGCGTGCGGTTCAGGTGGGCGCCGAGCGCGCGGGCGGTGTCGTCGCCCATGGCCATGGCGTTCAGCGGCCGGGCCAGGGACAGGGCGAGCACGGTGCCGATCGCGAGGAAGGGCAGCACCTGCTGGATGGTGTGCATGTTGGCGGAGGCCAGCGAGCCGACCGTCCAGAAGCGCATCTTGTTGAGCGCGGCATTGTCCATGATCATGACGGCCTGCAGATAGCCGTAGAGCGCCGCGCTGATGGCGGTGCCGGCGAGCGCGAGCCGTACGGGGGTCGCGCCGCGCGCGCCGCCGAGGATGTAGAGCAGGACGCCGACGAGCAGGGCGCCGAGGAAGGCGAACCACACGTAGCCGGTCAGCGACGTGACGCCGAAGAAGCTGATCGCGCTGACGACGGCGGCCGAGGCGCCGAGGTTGATGCCGAGCAGTCCGGGGTCGGCCAGCGGGTTGCGGGTGAGCGCCTGGAGGACGGCGCCGGAGAGCCCGAGCGCGGCCCCGGCCAGCACACCGAGCACGCTGCGCGCGAGCCGCTCGCCGACGACGACGTCGCCGTACGTCCCCGTGTCCTCGAACAGTCCGTGCCAGACCTGGTCCATGGACATCGACTTCGCGCCGACCGCGATGCTCGCCAGGAAGACGAGCACCAGGGCGGCCACCGAGACGAGGAGCCCGAGGCTGCGTATCGCGCGGCGTCTGGGAGGCCCGGGGGCGGCCTCCGCGCGGGGTTCTGGGGGACTGTCGACCAACACCTGGTTAGGTTAGCCTACCCTCGCACTCGAATTCGACGAGAGAAGCACCACCCATGCACGTGCCTCCGCACTCGCCCCCGCCTGCCCCGAACCGCCGCCGGATACTCCTCGCGGGCGGCACCCTCGGCCTCGGCGCCCTGCTCGCCGCCTGCGGCGACACGGACACCTCCGGCAAGGGCGGCGGAAACGGCGAACAGGGCGGAAACGGCGAGCGGGACGGGAACGGCGGAGCCGACAAGCCCTGGAGCTTCAAGGACGACCGCGGCAAGACGGCGAGCACCGCGCGGCGCCCGGAGAACATCGTCGCCTTCGTCAGCACGGCCGCCGCCCTGCACGACTACGGCATCGAGTGCACGGGGATCTTCGGCCCCTCCGAGCCCGTCGGCGGCGAGCCCAACCCGCAGGCCGGCGACCTCGACCTCGACAGGCTGACCAGCGTCGGCCAGGAGTGGGGCCAGTTCAGCGTCGAGAAGTACGCGGCCCTCGAGCCCGACGTGCTGATCAGCAACATGTTCCCGCCGCCCGCCCTCTGGTTCGTGCCCGAGGAGAGCAGCAAGAAGATCGCCGCGCTCGCCCCCACCGTCGGCATCAACGGCGCCCGCGTCTCCCTCAAGGAGCCCCTTCGGCGCTACACCGACCTCGCCGTCTCCCTCGGCGCGGACCTGGAGACCGAGCGGGTGCGCGCCGCCAAGGCCCGCTTCCAGAAGGCCGAACGGACCCTGCGCAAGGCCGCCGAGGCCAACCGGGGCCTCAAGGTCATGGCGATGACCGGCTCCGCCGACCAGATGTACGTCGCCGTCCCCGACTCCTACTGCGACCTGAACTACTTCAAGGACCTCGGCGTCGAATTCGTCGAGGGCGAGAAGAGCGACGAGTGGGGCTTCTGGGAGTTCCTGAGCTGGGAGAACGCCGACAAGTACCACGCCGACCTCATCATGGTCGACAACCGCACCTCCGCGCTGCCCGCCAAGGACCTCGCGAAGAAGCCGACCTGGAACCTGCTCCCCGCCGTCAAGGCCGGCCAGACCGTCCCCTGGTCCATGGAGGAGCGCTACAGCTACGCCGGATACGCCCCCGTCCTCGAGCGGCTCGCCGCCGCCGTGGAGAAGTCGAAGAGGCTCAAGCGATGACCGCATCCCCCTACCAGTTCTTCGACGTCGAGGTCCTGCGCGCCGAGCACATCACCCCGGCCATGATCCGCGTGGCCTTCGGCGGCGCCGACCTCGCGCGCATGGCGACGGGCGGCCGCGACCAGCGCATCAAGATCTTCCTCCCGCACCCGGGCCAGGACGGCCCGGTCATGCCGGACACCTCGGGGGACACCCTCGACTGGTACGCCGAGTGGTGCGCCCTCGACCCTTCGGTGCGGGGCATCATGCGCACGTACACGACCCGCGAACTGCGCCGCGACCCGGACGAACTGATCGTCGACTTCGCCGTCCACGGCGCGGCCCCCTCCCCCGCCGACGGCCCGGCGACCAGCTGGGCACGGACCGCACGGCCCGGCGCCCGCATCGGCGTCCTCGGCCCGGTCGACGCGGAGAACGGGGCGTACGACTTCTGCCCGCCGCAGGACACCGAGTGGCTGCTCCTCGCCGCCGACGAATCGGCGCTGCCCGCCGTCGCGAACATCCTCGAGACGCTCCCGCCGGGCCTGCCGACCCGTGTCTGGATCGAGGTCCACGACCTCGCCGACCGCCAGGACCTGCCCACCGAGGCCGACACCGAGATCCACTGGCTCACCCGGGAGGGCGCCACCACGGAGGCGATCCGCGGGGCCGACCTGCCCGAAGGCACCCCCTACGCCTGGATCGCCGGTGAGTCCGCGACCGTCAAGGCCGTCCGCCGCCACCTCGTCGGCGACCGGGGCCTCGACCGCAAGAAGGTGGCCTTCTCGGGCTACTGGCGCAAGGGAACGACCACGGACCAGCTCATCGACAGCGGCGAGACGGCCTGACGCCCCGGCACGGGACCGCGAGACCGCTGAACCGCTCGACCGCTGAACCGCTGGACCGGGCCGACCTCCGCCCGCCCCCGACCGCGCCCGCCAGGACTCCCCTCCTGAGCGGGCGCTCCCCGTCCGAGGCCGTACGCCCCGGGCCGCACCGGACCGAACCGGAGCAGATCAGGCGGCTGCACGCCTCCGGCCGCGCCCCCCTCCTCAGATCCCCAGCCGGGACAACACCTTCGCCGCGTCCAGCTCGCACACGCCGTCCCCCGCCTCCGTCCAGGCCGCCGCGCACAACGCCCGCAGCCCGTCCATGGCCTCGCCGTCACCGTCCAGGGCGAGCTCCCCGTCCCGTACGGACGCGGTCCAACCGCCACAGCCGAACCCGCCGTCCATCGAGGTGACTTCGGGCTGCCCGGTGAGCATCCCGCGCAGATCCGCGTCCACGTACGTCGGCCGGTGCTCGGGCCGCGCGGCGAGCAGCTGCGCGCCGTCCGTGACACCGGTGAGCACGAGCAGCGAGTCCACCTCTCCGTTGAACGCGCCCTCGATGTCCGTGTCCAGGCGGTCGCCCACGACCAACGGCCGCTCGGCACCGGTCCGCAGGATCGTCTCCCGGTGCATCGGGGGCAACGGCTTGCCCGCCACCTTCGGCTCGGCACCCGTCGCGATCCGGACGACCTCGACGGCCGCGCCGTTACCGGGCGCGATGCCCCGCGCGCTCGGAATCGTCAGGTCCGTGTTCGACACGAACCACGGCACCCCGCGAGCGATCGCGTAACAGGCCTCGGCGAAGCGCCCCCACGCCATGTCCGGGCCCCCGTACCCCTGCACGACCGCCGCCGGGTCGTCGTCGGCCGACTCGACCGGCTCCAGACCCCGCTCGCGCAGCGCGACCCGCAGCCCCTCGCCACCGATCACCAACACCCGCGCGCCCTCGGGCACTTGCTCACTCACGAGCCGGGCCGCCGCCTGTGCGGAGGTGATGACGTCCGAGCCCTCGGTCGCGATGCCCAGCTCCGTCAGGTGCTCCGCCACCGCGTCGGGCGTGCGCAGCGCGTTGTTCGTGACGTACGCGAGGTGCATGCCGCCGTCGCGGGCCGCGCCCAGCGAATCGACCGCGTGTGCGATGGCCCGCCCGCCCGCGTACACCACCCCGTCCAGATCGAGCAGAGCCGTGTCGTAGACCTCACTCAGCGGCCGTCCACTGCCGTCCGGCACCGTCCTGACGCCCCGGTCTGCACTCCGGCTCGCGGTCTGGCTCATTACGCATCGCTCCTCGCTCGATCCCACTCCCCCGATCATCGCTCATGCCACTGACACACATACGATGCCCTAATGAACACAGCGGGTCATACCGACGACAGCGGCCTCGACCTGATCCCCTTCCGGGGCGTGCGCTACGTCCCCGAACGGGTCGGCAGTCTCGCCGCGGTGACCTCACCCCCGTACGACGTGGTCGTACGGCCGGACGGCCTGCTCCACCTGGAATCCGCCGACCCGCACAACATCGTCCGGCTGATCCTCCCGCAGGCCACCACCCCGGCCGCGCGCAACCAGCAGGCCGCGGACACCCTCCACACCTGGCTCGCCGAGGGCATCCTCGCCCCCGACACCCAGGCCGGCCTGTACGTCTACGAGCAGCAGGACACCGACATCCTGCAGCGCGGCGTCATCGGCGCGCTCCGCCTCTCGGAGACCACGGACGGGATCGTCCTGCCCCACGAGGGCGTGATGCCCCATGTCGTCGAGGACCGCGCCGCCCTCATGCGGGCCACCGCCGCCAACCTCGAGCCGCTGCTCCTGACCTACCGCAGCGACGGCGAGACCGGCACCGGCGGCGCCACGGACGTCGTCGAACGCACCGCCCGCCGCGAGCCCCTCCTCTCCACGACCACGGAGGACGGCTTCCACCACCGCCTGTGGTCCGTGACGGACCCCGCGGAGATCGCCGAGATCCAGGCTGACCTCGCCCGCCACCAGGCCCTGATCGCGGACGGCCACCACCGCTGGGCGACCAATCTGCGCCTGCGCGCCGAGCACCCCTCCCCGAGCGCCTGGGACTACGGCCTGGTCCTCCTGGTGGACACCGCCCGCTACCCGCTGCGCGTCCGCGCCATCCACCGCTACCTGCACCGCCTGCCGGTGTCCGACGCCCTCGCGGCCCTCGGGGAATCCTTCCGCATACGCACCGTCGAGGGCCCGCTCGACCACGCCCTGGCCGCCCTGTCCCAGGCCGCGGAGAAGGACAACGCCTTCCTGCTGGCGGGCGACGGCGTCTTCCACCTCGTCGACCGCCCGTCCCCGGACCTCCTGTCCCGTACGATCCCGGGCGACCGCCCCGAGGCCTGGCGCACCCTCGACGCGACGGTCCTGCACGCCACGCTCCTCGACCACGTGTGGCAGATCCCCGACACCCCGGAACACATCGCGTACATCCACGACACCGCGGCGACGGTCGAGAAGGCGGAGCGCGACGGCGGCACGGCGGTCCTGATGCACCCGGTCCGTGAGGAAGTGGTCCGCGACCTGGCCCGCCAGGGCGTCACGATGCCCCGCAAGTCGACGTCCTTCGGCCCGAAGCCGGCCACGGGCCTGGTCCTGCGCGACCTCGACTTCTGAAACGGCGAAAGGGCGGGCTCCCCGGAGGGAGCCCGCCCTTTCGCCGTGCTTGTGCTCAGTCCTTGTCGCGGTCGTCGGCCTTGTCGGCCTCGGTCCCCTCGACGTCGGCACCGGCCGCCTCTACGGGCTCGGACTCCACCGACTCAGCCAGCCCCGCCACGGCCTCGTCGTGCCCGGCGTCCTCGTCCCTCTCCTCGTCCCGCTCCTCGTCCTCGCCCAGAGCGTCGACGAACTCGACGCCGTCCAGCTCGGCGAGCCGGTCCGAGGCGTCGGTGCTGCCGTCCTTGTCGGACTCGACGACCTTCGCGAACCACTCCCGCGCCTCGTCCTCACGGCCGGCGGCCAGGAGCGCGTCGGCGTAGGCGTAGCGCAGGCGCGCGGTCCAGGGCTGCGAGGAGTTCGAGGCCAGCTCGGAGCTCTGCAGCGTGACGATGGCCGCGTCGATCTGGTCCATGTCACGGCGGGCCCCGGCGGCGACGAGCCGCATCTCGACCTGCCCCGCCTTGTCGAGCTTCTGCACCTCGGGCGCACCGGCCATCTCCAGCGCCTTCTCGGGCCGGCCGAGGCCGCGCTCGCAGTCCGCCATGACGGGCCACAGCTCCACGCTGCCGGTCATCCGCCGGGCGGCACGGAACTCGGCGAGCGCCTCGCTGTACTTCTGGTTCGCGTACGCGGCGAAGCCGGCGGCCTCACGCACGGCGGCGACCCTGGAAGCCAGCCGCAGGGCGATACGCGAGTACGCGTAGGCCTCTTCCGGCTCCTCGTCGATGAGCCTCGCGACCATCACCAGGTTCCTGGCGACGTCCTCCGCGAGCCCCTTGGGAAGGCTCTGCAGCTCCTGCTGCACGTCCTTGTCGATCTCGTGACCCGTGACGTCGTCCGGGATCGGCAGCCGCTTGATCGGCTCGCGGTCGCGCTCCCGGTCGTCCCGCCCGCCGCGGTACCCACCGCGGTCGCCGTCGCGCCGGTCGTCACGCCCACGGAACCCGCCGGGACGCCCGCCGTGGTCGTCACGACGCGGTCCTCCGCGCCCACGGTCGTCACGGCCCTGGTAACCGCCACCGCGGTTGTCATCACGGCCGCGGTACCCGCCGCCCCCACGGTTGTCGCCCCCGCGGCTGTCGTCACGCCGGAATCCACCGCGGTCACCACCGCGGTCGTTGTCCCGACGGTCATCACGACGGTCGTCGCGCCCCTGGTAGCCGCCGCCACGGTTGTCATCGCGACGGAACCCGCCACGGTCACCACCGCGATCGTCACGGCGGTCGTCCCGGCGGTCGTCGCGACGGAATGCCGGCCGGTCGCCGTCACGGCGGAAGCCACCACGGTTGTCATCACGACGGTCATCACGACGCGGCCCACTGGGACCACCGGACCGGTCATCACGACGGAATCCACCGCGGTCACCACCGCGGTCGTTGTCACGGCGGTCATCACGGCGGTCGTCGCGCCCACGGAACCCGCCACCGCGATTGTCGTCACGGCCCTGGTAGCCGCCACCACGATTGTCATCGCGACGGAACCCACCACGGTTGTCGCCACCGCGGTCATCACGACGCGGGCCACTGGGCCGATCGTCACGACGGTCGTCGCGACGGAACGCCGGCCGGTCGCCGTCACGGCGGAAGCCACCACGGTTGTCATCACGACGGTCATCACGACGCGGCCCGCTCGGACCACCGGACCGGTCATCACGACGGAACGGGGGACGCCCGCCACGGTCGCGGTCACCCTCGCGACGGTCGTCACGGCGGTCGTCACGACCCCGGTAACCGCCACCGCGATTGTCGTCACGGCCCTGGTAGCCGCCACCACGATTGTCATCGCGACGGAACCCACCACGGTTGTCGCCACCGCGGTCATCACGACGCGGGCCACTGGGCCGATCGTCACGACGGTCGTCGCGACGGAACGCCGGCCGGTCGCCGTCACGGCGGAAGCCACCACGGTTGTCATCACGACGGTCATCACGACGCGGCCCACTGGGACCACCGGACCGGTCATCACGACGGAAGCCACCACGGTCACCACCGCGGTCGTTGTCACGACGGTCATCACGACGGTCGTCGCGCCCACGGAACCCGCCACCGCGATTGTCGTCACGGCCCTGGTAGCCGCCACCACGGTTGTCATCGCGACGGAACCCGCCACGGTCACCACGGTCGTTGTCCCGACGGGGAGCCCCGCGGTATCCGCCCCGGTCACCATCGTCCCGGCGGCGCTGATCGCGCTCCGGTCGCTCGTCGGGAGAGTTGGGGGACATCGGTGACTCCTAGTCTTCGGTACCGCAGTCATTCTCGCGCAGCCTGCAGGCCGGCGCGCTTCGACAAAAACAAAAGGACCCTTGGTCCCAGCGTGGACGCTGGGACCAAGGGTCCTCCAAAGATTGTTCGGCGGCGTCCTACTCTCCCACAGGGTCCCCCCTGCAGTACCATCGGCGCTTTGAGGCTTAGCTTCCGGGTTCGAAATGTAACCGGGCGTTTCCCTCACGCTATGACCACCGAAACCCTATGAAACATCCGGCGAAATCGCAGGATCTAAAACAGGGCAGCGAACAAGCACACTCTTCAATTGGATAGTGACGCTGTTCAGCCGACACAACTGTTCGTTGTTTCAGAACAAACACAGTGGACGCGAGCAACTGAGGACAAGCCCTCGGCCTATTAGTACCAGTCACCTCCACCCGTTACCGGGCTTCCAGATCTGGCCTATCAAC
>NZ_JBVIXD010000008.1:0-27547 GCF_055593965.1 Streptomyces sp. NPDC040622
CCGGGCATGACGATGTTCCGCATGCCGATCTTCGTGTGGAACGTGCTGCTGACCGCGGTCCTGGTCCTGCTGGCCTTCCCGGTCCTGGCCGCCGCACTGTTCGCCCTGGAGGCGGACCGGAAATTCGGCGCCCACGTCTTCGACGCCGCCAACGGCGGCGCCTTGCTCTGGCAACACCTCTTCTGGTTCTTCGGCCATCCAGAGGTGTACATCATCGCGCTGCCCTTCTTCGGCATCATCTCCGAGGTCATCCCGGTCTTCTCCCGCAAGCCGATGTTCGGCTACATGGGTCTGATCGGCGCGACGATCGCCATCGCGGGCCTGTCCGTGACGGTGTGGGCGCACCACATGTACGTCACCGGCGGCGTGCTGTTGCCGTTCTTCTCCTTCATGACGTTCCTCATCGCCGTGCCGACAGGCGTGAAGTTCTTCAACTGGATCGGCACGATGTGGAAGGGGTCACTGAGTTTCGAGACCCCGATGCTGTGGGCGGTCGGCTTCCTGATCACCTTCACCTTCGGCGGTCTGACGGGTGTCATCCTGGCCTCGCCGCCGATGGACTTCCACGTCTCGGAGTCCTACTTCGTGGTCGCGCACTTCCACTACGTCGTCTTCGGCACCGTGGTCTTCGCGATGTTCTCCGGCTTCCACTTCTGGTGGCCGAAGTTCACCGGCAAGATGCTCGACGAGAAGCTCGGCAAGATCACCTTCTGGACGCTCTTTGTCGGCTTCCACGGCACCTTCCTCGTCCAGCACTGGCTGGGCACGAACGGAATGCTCCGGCGGGTGCCGGACTACCTGGCCGTGGAGGGCTTCACGACGCTCAACACCGTCTCGACGATCTTCTCCTTCCTCCTCGGCCTCTCGTTCCTGCCGTTCTTCTACAACATCTGGAAGACGGCCAAGTACGGCAAGAAGGTCGAGGTCGACGACCCGTGGGGCTACGGCCGCTCCCTGGAGTGGGCGACGTCCTGCCCGCCGCCGCGCCACAACTTCGAGGCGCTGCCGCGCATCCGCTCGGAATCGCCGGCGTTCGACCTGCACCACCCCGAGATCGCCGCGGCCGAGCAGCGGGCCCTGCGATGACGGCGATGGACGACCGCGCCGTGCACGGGCCGGCCTTCATCAACGAGATCGAGGGCCATCTCCTCGTCGAGGCGGCCCGCGCCGACGGCCGCACGGCGGCCCGGCACTTCACCCACCGGCTCCCCTGGCTGACCGACACTCAGCGGGAGGAGGTGGAACGGCTCTACACCGAGGAACACCTCTCACTCACCCGGCACGGCTGGCAGCACATCGCCCGCCGCGGCCACCAACTGCGCGCCGAGTACGAGGAGACGTACCGCGCGCTGCGGCAGCGTCTCGTCCTCGGGGGCCTGTTGGGCGCTCTGTCGGTCATCACCCTGACCGTCACGGTCCTGGCCACGGGCACGGCAGGCGGCTAGGACCTGCCCGGACGCCCCTGTGACGCCCGCGTCCGCCCGCTGTCCCTGGTCATCACGGCAGGGGCAGCGGGCGGCGTCCGGTGCTGGTCCTCCCGGCCGTGCAGGCCGGGAGGACCAGCACCGACCCACTTCCAGCTCGTCGGTCAGCCCGCCACCCTGCCTAGGGAGCAGCGGTGGTGACGTCCACGTCCGTGATGGCCTGGTCGGAATGCCGCGCCCCCGTCAGCACCTGGTCCTGTCCGGTGTCGCCGAGGAGGTAGCGGCGGAAGAAGGCGCGGAGGTACGTGGCGGTGACATGGCGCTGCTGCGGCTCGGTCAACTGCCTGGCCGGCGCCGCACTCTCACGGTCGGTGCACTGCCGGGGATGTCCTTCCACCGGCATGGCGTCGTCGGAGGCCGCGACCTGACGGCTCCGCGGCGACCACTGCGTGTTGAAGTAGTTGTGGTTCGCCCCGTGGATCGCGAACCGATAGAAGCCACTCCGGTTCCCCTTGGCCGCGTCGGCCGCGAACCAGAGCGCCTCACCGCCGACCTGCCCGTCGCATGTTCCCCGGAAGGCGGAAAAGGGGGTCTTGGTGATCGTGTAGTTGGACATGTCCTCCGTCATCACGTTGTAGGCGGGCGCCAATGCCGCCACGGCCTTGACGTCGACACCCTTGGGCCACTGCCCGCGATGGCTGTCGGCCGCCTGCCAGGTGACGCCGGCTCCTGCCCTGGAATGCCCCATGATCCCCACGTTGCCCATGTCCACGTGATGGGCGAAGCCGACGCGTCGCGGCGCTCCGGTCGCCGGGTCGGTGAACTTCCCGGCGAGCTCACCCTTGTTCCTGGAGCTGAGCTCTTGCCACATGCGCAGCTGCCGGTTGAGGAGATCAGCCCGCGCGGCAGCGTTGTCATCCCCCCACACGGAGGAGGCGTTGATGCCGTTGGCGCCGACCGAGACCACGACGAAGCCCTGACCGGCCAGCCTGCGGCCCAGGTAGTCGTATCCGCGCTCGCTGGGCAGGACGGGTGTCCCCGACGCGCACGGCCAGGCTGACAGCTTGGCGTTGGCGGCTTCGTACGCGGCGTCGTCACCATCGCGCTCGGCAGCTGTGCGCGCTGCCTCTGCCTTCCGGTCGGCGCAGGTGTCGTGCAGCCCGTGCATCATCACGATCAGCGGATGCCGCCCCGTGCCCAGGTCGGCGGGGTAGTGCACCACACCGGCCAACTCGACCGGCTCACCCGTCTGCGGCAGACGCCAGGCAGTGTCCCCCAAGTCGTAGCGGACCGTCTTCGTGGCCCCGGAGGAAGGCACCGGGCTCCGTCCCGGCACCTCGCCCGCTCCCACGGCGCCCGCTGCGGACGTATACGTGGAAGCGGCTGCGGCCACGGACAGCGCCGCCGCCGACAGCCCCAGCAGGCGAACCGGAACCCGCGTGCGCTTGTGTCGCTTCAACATCTCTCCATTCGTCGGTACGGGGCCCGGGTCGGAGCGTGCGATGCCCGCTCACGGCCATCGCCCCAGGGGCTGAACTGGCTGCTTCCCTCAACGGGAGGCGTCGTAGGAATGCGCCACGAACGCGATGACCCGGTCCTGCAACGCGGCCCCGGAGGCACCGGCCCGCTTGATCATGTCTGTTCCGTGGAAGCCGCTCTTGTTGATGACGAGTTCCTTCTTGCGGGCGGCGGAGGCCGCGTAGACCTCACGGACCTGCTTCTCCACCGCGCCTTCCATGTCACCGGGCGACACCACCAACAGCGTCGGAACCCTCAGCTTCCGCACCGCCGCCACCCCATCGGCCCCGAGACACCGGGCAGGCGAGGACATCATCAGAAGGCCCACGACTCGCAGGGGCGTGTCCACGCCGGCGACAGCTGCCGTCGTACCGCCACACGACGCGCCCGCCAAGAACACCCTCGTGGCACCGGCACGGCGCAGTTCAGCCAGTCCGGCCCGGGCATCGCGGTCGGTGTGCTCGTTGTCGGCCAAACGCTCGGACGCACCGTGATTGCGGTACTCGGGGATCACCACGTGGTAGCCGCGCTTCGCCAACCGCCGCCCGATGTCGACGAACGAGCAGATGCTGTAGCCCTGCTCGTGATCCAGCAGAACACCCTCGGGCCCCTCCCCCAGGACCAGCGCCGACAGATGTACCCCGTCACTGGTCGTCAGCGTGGTGGCCTTGCTCCTCAGATCCTTCGGCACGCACGTGTTGACGAGATGTCCCCGAGCCGTGCGCACGGTCCGGTCGGGCCAACTCGGCTTGTACGAGACCGGCTTATGGTCCGGCGGCGGCGCGGGAGCACTGCGCCCCGTCCCGGACGGCTCCGACGCGGGGGACGTCGATGCCCCCGCCGCCGCATCACGCGCCGGCTTGTCGGCCGGGCCCGAACATCCCGATACCAGCCCCAGACAGCCCAGCACGGCAGCGGCGACAACTCTGACTCTCAGCACGGTCTTCCTCGGATCTCACCTGCACGTCGGTGTGCCGCACACACGCAAGGCACACACGTTCCGCGCCAGGACGGAACTTCCCTCCACGACCTGACAGACGTGTGGACCTGTCCGAGGTTGCAGGACGCTGCCGACGATCCACATCCCGGAGGGCTGGTGGACGGGCCGGGCCACAGCTGCACGCTCAGAACGCGCGGTGAACTGCAACCTGTGGACACCCCGCACGTCTTTCCCTGTAGAGGGCATCCTCTGAAAGCCTCGAACCGCTCGATTCATTCGACAGGTAATTGACCCCCATGCCAGAAAACACCCGCCGGGACACCGGCTGCGGCACCCTCTTGCTGTCCCTCCGGCGCCCCGGATCGGATGACCGCCGACAAGCACTCCGTCAGGACGTCACCACGCCGTCGGCTGGGGAAGGGCTCTGATGGCTGCCGTTCTCACCTGCGGAGGTTCCGTACCGCGCAGCCGGTGGCGATGGCTTCTGGCCCGCCTCTCCCAGGGCGGGAGGAGAACCGGCCTCAAGGGCCGGTCATCCGTCACAGCGTCGGACGAAGTCGACACGCTGTACCGCCACCGCAGACTCGATCTCGTGCGCCTGGCCGTCCTCCTGGTCGACGACGTCCCCACGGCCGAGGACGTCGTCCAGGAAGCCTTCGCGGGCCTCTACCGACGGCACGGCAGCACGCTCGACAGCATCGCCGACCCCGAAGCCTACGTACGGCGCAGCGTGGTCAACACCTCCCGGGATGTCCTGCGCAGGAGGCGCACCGTGCGCGCGTACGTCCCCCCGCGCATCCTCCCCGCACCACCACCGGAAGAAGAGATCCTCCTCAAGGAGGAACACCAGGAAGTGCTGCGCGCACTGAGACTGCTCACCGTGCGCCAGCGGGAGGTCCTCGTCCTCAGGTACTGGTCGAACATGTCCGAAGCGGACATCGCAGCGACCCTGGGCCTGTCCCGGGGGGCAGTGAAATCCACGGCGAGCCGGGCGCTCACGGCTCTGGCCAGAAAACTGGAGGAGATGCCATGACAGCCGTCGAGGACCGTCTTCGCGCCGCACTGCACGCCCGCGCCGGCCAAGTCACCACCCTCCGCCCGGCCTCCCCACCATCGACCCGCGCACGGTTGGTCACCCACCCCGGACTGCGCAAGGCCGCGGTGGTCCTTCTGGCCGCAGTACTGGCAGCCGTCCTCCTCGTGCTGCCACGGCTCCTCTCACGGAACGACTCATCAGTCCCCGCCGACACTCCCCCACCAGCCAGCCCGAGCGACAGCACGTCACCTTCACCCGCCCCTTCCCCGCCGGACGAGGTGCCCAGACCCATCGCACCGTAGAACGATGACAGCGCCGACAAGCCCTAGGCGGTGAGCGCGCCCCTGTCCCGCAGCATCGGCACCACGTGGTCCCGTACGGCCGGGGCGAGGTGCAGGCCGGACTCGTGGCCGGACGTCCAGCGCAGCCGGGACAGTTCGGCCGCCTGTTCGGGGGTCCGGGCGATGCGGGCCTCGAAGACCGTCATCCGCATGGGAACGCCCTCCAAGGCCGCGACGGCTTCGACGTCCGCCAGGAAGCGGGGCTCCAGGGGCTCGACACCCAGCTCCTCGTCCAACTCCCGTACCAGCGCCCGCATCGGGGACTCGCCCGCGTCGGGCTTCCCGCCGGGGAGGTAGAGGACGTCCGGCGCCGCCTGCTTGCTGACGACCAGGAGGCGGCCCTCCCGGACGATCGCGGCGGCCACGACGACCAGGGGTGTCACGGGCTCCGGCACGCTCACTCGCTTCATGCACACGATGCTGTCAGCCGTACGGGGCCGCCCTGCTCGCGTGGCCGTCAGCGTGCCGCGTACGCGTGCGTGGCGAAGTCGGCGAACGAGCGGGGAGCGCGGCCCGTGACGCGTTCCACCGCCGGGCTCGTACGGTCCTCGGCACCCGACGCGATCGCCTCGTCCATGCCGGCGAGCATCTCGGCGTACGCCACCGGCATGCCGGTGGCGGCGAGCCGGTCCCGCAGCGCCGCGCCGGACACGGACCGGTGCGCGACCGGGCGGCCCGTGACACGGGAGAGCACCGCGGCGACCTCGGCGTAACTGAGCGCCCCGGGGCCGGTGATGAGGTGCGCCGTGTTGTGCGGGCGTGCGTCCGTCAGGGCCCGCACGGCGACCTCGGCGATGTCCCCGGCGTCGACGAACGCGACGCGGCCGTCACCGGTGGCGGTCACGATCTCACCGCGCTCGCGGACGCTGTCGGCGTGCGGGTGGCCTCCGGTGAAGTTCTGCATGAACCAGGAGGGCCGGAGCACCGCCCACTCCGGGAACCGCTCACGGACGGCGCGGTGCACCTCCCCCACTCCGGCGTCCGACTCGGCGATGGCCGACGAACCGAGCAGCACCACCCGGTCGACTCCCGCACGCCGCGCCCGGTCAAGGAACGGCAGCACGCGCGCGGCGGGGTCCGTGGCGGCCACGGGCGGCAGGAGATAGAGGCGGCGCACTCCGTCGAGCGCCGGCCCGTGGGTCGTGGTGTCGTCCCAGTCGAAGCGTGCCGTCTCGACGAGTGCCGTGGGGTCGGGCCGTCGGCCGGCGGAACGGACCGGGTGGCCCGACCCGGCCAGGCGGGCCACGATGCGGCTGCCGGTCGTTCCGGTGCCGCCGGTCACCAGGATCCTCTCGCCGCTCATCGGCCGGCTCCCGCGAACGGCGCGTCGGTTCCGCCGGCGATCTCCAGGGCGGTCAGCGGGTTCCAGTAGTCGCGGTAGTGGGTGATCAGTCCGTCCTTGGCGGTGACGACCACGATGTACGACATCTCGAAGGGTCGGCCGGTGCTCACCGAGCGTCCCTCGGAGCGCATCTCGACGATGACGACGTCGGGGTCCTCGGTGCGGTGGATCTCGACATAGGGGATGGCGGCGAGGTCCATGTGCTCGGGAAAGACGGTCATGTAGGCGCGCACCGCGTCCTTGCCGTCGAGTCGGCGCGGGGCGCCGGGCGGGGCGAAGGGGAACTCGAAGACGCCGTCCTCGGCCACCAGGTCCACCCACCCCTCGAAGTCCTTCGCCAGGAGCAGCTCGACGCCGCGCCGGAAGATGTCCTCGGGCGTGCCGCCCGGTGCGGTCGTGTTCGTCGTGTTCGTCGCGTTCGTCGTGTTCGTCATGGTGATGTCTTCCAGGAGTCTGTGTCCGGCCCGCGCTACGATACGGACCAGCGGTCCGGATCGACTATACGGACCGGCAGTCCGTTTTTCTAGTGGAGACCCCGTGACGCCACCGCCCCCGCGCAGGGAACGAGCCGACGCGCAGCGCAATCGCGAGGCCGTACTGGCCGCCGCCGACCGCCTGTTCACCGAGCGCGGCACCCCCGACCGCGTGTCCATGGACGACATCGCGGCTGCCGCGGGGGTCGGCAAGGGCACACTCTTCCGTCGGTTCGGCGACCGCGCGGGCCTGGTCAAGGCACTCGTCGAGCAGCGCACGGAACAGCTGCGGGCCGACGTCACCTCCGGCCCCCCGCCCCTGGGCCCGGGCTCGCCCGCCGACCGACGCGCCCTCGCGCTCCTGGACGCCCTGCTGCGTCTGAAGCTGGACACGCGTCCGCTCATGCTCGCTCTGGAGAGCGCGGGCAAAGGCAGCCCGTACCAGAACGACACCTACATGCTCTGGCACGCCGAGCTCACCGCCCTGCTCACCGAGGCCCGTGGCGAGCAGGACGCCGACTTCCTCGCGCACGCTCTCCTGGCGGCCGTACGCAGCGACCTCATCGAGCACCTGTGCGCGAACGGCACCCCGCCGCGGCAGATCCACGACGGGGTGGCCGCCCTCGCCCGGGCGACGCTGGCGGGCGGCGGCACGCAGGGCCGGTCCACGAGTGGTCCGTGACCGCGGACCCCGCCCGCCCGCGGTCCTCGCTCAGCCCGTGAACCGGAGCGTGACCTCCCGCGAGGCGTTTCCGTACGCGTCCACCGCCCGTACCCGCGCCACTTGGCGTGTGCCGGCCTCCGTGGCGGGCAGCGGGATGTCCAGGGCGCCGGGACGCGGCATGAAGTAGTACTCGGCGAGGACCTTCGTCGAGAGCACCTTCGCGCCGGTCGAGGTGTTCTCGACGTCGATCCGGTAGTGGTGCACCATCTGGTCGTCGCGCGCCTGCCGCACGCGCAGCACCCTGCCCTTCGTGCCGTCGGCGGGGCGCCGGCGCTCCCCCGCGCTCAGGCTGAGCGGGCGCCGGACGGTGAACTCCGGCGCGTTCGTGTTGCGGCGGGCATCCGTGTACGTGAAGCCGTTCTTGATCTGCTGGGGGCTGTCCCCCTCCAGGCGTACCGTCCATGTCGGCCCGCTGAGGGTGCCCGCGCTGGCGTACGGGGGCTGCCAGTTGGCCGACCACTGGCCGCCGGTGTAGATGTCGTGCCGGTCCGCCGCCATGTTGACGCGGGCGATCTCCGTGCGGTCGCGGTACACCTCGACGAAGAGAGCCTGCGCGGTCGGGGCCTCGAAGCGGTCCGCGAGCCCCGTCTCCGTGACCGCCTGGTAGCCGTGGTCCATCTCGACGTACGACATCGATCCGTCGTTGACGGCGGTGAAGTCCCGCTGGTGGACGGAGCGTTCGTCGTTGATGTTCAGGTGCGAGTGGCCGGAGAAGTACACCACCTGCGGGTACGCGCTCAGGTCCTCGGTGAGCCGGGGGTTCGACGCCTGCTGGCCGTCCATCGCGGTGCCGGGGGCGGGACGGTGGCCCTGGACGAGGACGGGCGTGTGCGCGTTCGCCGGGTCCTCGGTGAGCTCGGCCAGCCGCTTCTTGAGCCAGGCGCGCTGCGCGAGGTCGGAGTTGTACGTCTCCGTGTTCACGGTGAACACGTGCAGACCGCGCACGGTCGACTCGTAGTACCCGCCGCCGGAGTCGGGGAACCAGGAGCGGGGGTAGTGGGCGCGGATGTCGGCCAGGCCCGCGTCGTGGTTGCCGAGGGAGAGCAGGACCTGGGTGTCGTCCATGCCCTTGCGCGCGAGGTTGGCGCGGAAGATCTCGGAGACGATGCGGTGGTCGCCGCCGCGGCCGTCCCCGTTGTCGTTGATCATGTCGCCGTTGGAGAGGATCGCGTCGGGCTCGGGGAAGACCGATCCGATGGTGTCGAAGAAGCTCTCGTACTTCTTGTCGTTGTTCCGGTGGTCGCCTATGTGCACGTCGGACATGACGACGAGCCGCGCGAGAGGCTTCTCCGCGCTCTTCACGAGATAGCCGGCCGACACAGGCACACTCGCCCGGCCGGCGCGGAACGCGACAGCGGTGACGTTGGTGTCCTTCGTGATGCGCAACGGTCGGCCCGGCACGAAGACGCGTCCGGAGCGCGTGGGCGTGGTGCCGTCCAGGGTGTAACGGATCGTGGTGCCGCGCCCGGCGCGCAGCGTCAGGGAGACGGGCCGCTCGTAGCGGCCGCCGGCGCTGCTGAAGGCAGGGGCCGCGGGGATGGCGTGCGCGGAGCGGGCCCCGGCGGCGGGCGTCGGGGCGGTCGCGTGGGCGGCGGCCGGGAACAGCAGCGCCAGGGACGCGGCGGTGAACACGAAGGGGGTGCGTCTCACGAGGGGTCCTTGCCTCTGGCCGGGCCTTCGGTGCGTGCCGCCCGGCGTGAACTCCGGTGACAGTAGGCACCTTGGGTGAGGTAACGAGGCCAGACCAGTTGCCGTCCGGTGACTCGCCCGTGAACCGCTCCTCCTCCCCCTCCACCCCGGACATCCGTAAGAGGGTCTCACGCACATTATTGACGTTCACCGACGCTCGATGTTAGAACTTATAACGAACACGAAAGCACATAACAACGTGGATCGCGGTGGAGGTCGCCATGAACGCCGAAGCACTCGTCGAGGTCGTACTGCCGGGCAAGGTGGAGCCCGAGGGACTGGAGATCCGGCACGGAGCCGTACCGGTCGCGGGCCCGGGGCAGGTCCTGATCCGGATGGAGGCGACCGGGGTGTCGTTCGCCGAGCAGCAGATGCGGCGCGGCCGGTACTACGACCAGCCCCCGTTCCCCTTCGTCCCCGGCTACGACCTGGTGGGCACGGTGCTGGCCACCGGCGAGGGCGTCGAAGCACGACTGATGGGCACGAGGGTCGCCGCACTGGTGAAGGTGGGCGGCTGGGCCAGCCACGTGCTGGTCGACGCGGCGGACGTGGTGGAGGTGCCGGAGGGGATGGGCGCCGCGGAGGCGGAGACCCTGGTGGTGAACGGCGTCACCGCCTGGCAGATGCTCCACCGCAAGGCGCGGGTCCGGGCGGGGCAGACCGTCGTGGTGCACGGGGCCAACGGCGGCGTCGGTTCCGTCCTGGTCCAGCTCGCGCAGGCGGCAGGCGTGACGGTGATCGGCACGGCCTCCCCGCGCCACCATGAGGCCCTCCGGGAGCGCGGAGTCACGCCCGTCGACTACCGGGGCGACGTCGCCCCGCGGATCCGCGAGCTCGCCCCCGCAGGGGTGGCCGCCGTCTTCGACCACATCGGCGGGCGCGGCATCGTCGGCTCGTGGCGGCTGCTCGCGCCCGGCGGCACGCTCGTCTCGTACGGCAGCGCCTCCACCCGTGACGACGAGGGGTCCAAGCAGTGGCCCGTGCTCAAGCTGCTCGGCCGGGTGTGGCTGTGGAACGCGCTGCCCAACCGCCGCCGGGCCTGCTTCTTCAACGTCTGGGCGGGGAAGGCCCTGGCCAGGAACCGGTTCCGGGCCAGGCTGCGCGCCGACCTGACCGAGGTCTTCGCCGCCGCCCGGCGCGGCGAGGTCACCGCGCAGATCGCCGCCCAGGTGCCGCTCGGGCGCGCCGCCGAGGCGCTGCGTCTTGCCGAGTCCGGCACCGTCGCGGGCAAGGTCGTCCTCACCCCGTGACGGGTCGGGCCGACCGAGCCTCCTGCCAGACGTGCCCGTCCCACTCCTGCCCGTCCAGCCATGCCCGCAGCTCCGCGACCTCGTCGGCGTCGAGCAGCACGGGATCGACGGTCGTCCGCAGCTGGTGCGCCACCCCGGATTCCCGCAGGAGCCGCAGGCTGCGCAGGGCGGGAGCGGCGCTGTTGCGGGCGCCGGTGACACGGTCGTACGCGGGCGGGGCCGCCTTGACGTCGAACCCCACCCAGTCGACGAGCCCGCCCTCCAGCAGCTCGGCGAAGCGGCGGGGAAAGGCGCCTCCCGTGTGCAGGGCGACCCCGAACCCGAGGTCGCGCACCTGCCGCACGGCCGTCGCGAGCCCTGTCTGCAGCAGCGGTTCGCCGCCGGAGAAGACGACCCCGTCCAACAGGCCCGTGCGGCGGGCGAGATGGGCGGTGACTTGCGCCCAGGTGACGGGCGCCCGGCCGCGCGGGTCGAGGAGTGCGGGGTTGTGGCAGTAGCCGCAGCGCCAGGGGCAGCCCTGGCAGAACACCGTGGCGACCAGACGTCCCGGCCAGTCGCAGGTCGACAGGCGGGCCAGGCCGCCGACGCGGATCACGCCGCCGCTTCCCGGAACGGAACGCGTTCGGCGTGTTCCCCCTTCTTGCCGATGTTGAAGGAGGAGACGGGCCGGTGGTAGCCCATGACGCGCGTCCACACCTCGCACACGCCGCCGCACGTCGGGCAGGTGGAGTGCTCGCCCGCCAGATAACCGTGCTCCGGGCAGATCGAGAAGGTCGGGGTGACCGTCAGACAGAGCAGGGAGAACCGTTCCACCGCCCGGCGCACGAGAGTGCGGCAGGCCTCGGCATCGGAGAGCCGCTCGGACATGTACAGATGCAGGACGGTACCGCCGGTGTACTGGGTCTGCAGTTCGTCCTGCATCTCCAGGGCCTCGAAGGGATCGTCGGTCCATCCGACCGGCAGCTGCGAGGAGTTGGTGTAGTACGGATTGCTGTCCGTACCGGCCTGGAGGATCCCCGGGAAGCGGCGCCGGTCCTCCTTGGCGAACCGGTAGGTGGTTCCCTCCGCCGGGGTGGCCTCCATGTTGTAAAGGTGACCCGTCCGCTCCTGGAACTCCACCATCCGCGTCCGTACGTGGGTGAGCAGGCGCAGCGCGAGGGCGTGTCCCTCGGACGAGGTGATGTCATGGGCGTCGTGCGTGAAGTTGCGGATCATCTCGTTGATCCCGTTCACGCCGATGGTGGAGAAGTGGTTGCGCAGGGTGCCGAGGTAGCGCTTGGTGTACGGATAGAGGCCGCCGTCGATCAGGGCCTGGACAGTGACCCGTTTGATCTCCAGGCTGTCCCGGGCGAGCCCGAGCAGCCGGTCGAGAGCGCCGAAGAGTCCCGCCTCGTCCCCGGCGTGCAGATGGCCGAGCCGGGCGCAGTTGAGGGTGACCACCCCGAGGGAACCGGTCTCGGCGCTGCCGAACAGACCGTTGCCGCGTTTGAGCAGTTCCGTGAGGTCCAGCTGGAGGCGGCAGCACATCGAGCGGATCTGGTGCGGTGACAGGTCGGAGTTGACGAAGTTCTGGAAGTACGGCAGCCCGTACTTCGCGGTCATCACGAAAAGCCGCTCGGCGTTCTCGCTCTCCCAGGGGAAGTCCGCGGTGATGTTGTAGGTCGGGATGGGGAAGGTGAAGACCCGCCCGGTCGCGTCGCCGGCCGTCATCACCTCGATGTACGCCCGGTTGATCAGGTCCATCTCCGCCTGGAGCTCCCCGTACGCGAAGTCCGTCTCGCGGCCTCCGATGACCGGTATCTCCTCGCGCAGGTCGGGCGGGCACGTCCAGTCGAAGGTGAGGTTGGTGAAGGGCGTCTGGGTGCCCCAGCGGGACGGCACGTTGAGGTTGTGCACCAACTCCTGCACGCCCTGGCGGACTTCGGCGTACGTCAGGGAGTCCTTGCGCACGAAGGGGGCCATGTAGGTGTCGAAGGAGCTGAACGCCTGGGCGCCCGCCCACTCGTTCTGCAGCGTGCCGAGGAAGTTCACGATCTGGCCGACGGCGGAGGAGAAGTGCCGGGGCGGGGCGGAGTCGATCTGGCCGGGGACACCGTTGAACCCTTCGGTGAGCAGCGTGCGCAGCGACCAGCCCGCGCAGTAGCCGGACAGCATGTCCAGGTCGTGGATGTGCAGGTCGCCCTCGCGGTGGGCCAGGCCGACGGCCTCGGGGTAGACCTGGTCCAGCCAGTAGTTGGCGACGATCTTCCCCGCCGCGTTGAGGATCAGTCCGCCCAGTGAATAACCCTGGTTCGCGTTGGCGTTGACCCGCCAGTCGCTGCGGTCCAGATACTCGGTCACCGAGTCCACGGCGTCGATCTGCGTCACGTCGGCCCTCCCACGAGGCAGTACGGAGATGAGTCCTCACCGCACGAGAGGCACGGGAGGCGGACGCCGGCAGGTATCGGGCTCGGGCCGCTGTGCGACCACTCACCGTTGCGGGGCAGCCCCGGATTCGCACCGGGTTCCCTGTTGCCTCGGCGAACGCTCGTGAGCGCCCCGCCGAACCGACAGAAAAAACACTACATCTGGTGCCATCGCGACATGCCCGGCACAACGGGGTCGATGACGTTCGACCTGGAGAGGGGGACTTTGGGCCCGGCGGCCGCGCACGACTCGGCCGCCGGAGGCGTCGCCGTCAGAACTCGGAAGCCAGAAGCCAGAAGCGAGAAGAGGGCAGTCAGAAGATGGAGAGACCCGTGAGCGTCGTGAAGCGGTCCAGTGCCGCCACACCGGCCACCGAGTTGCCGCGCTCGTCGAGGCCCGGGCTCCACACGCACACCGTGCACCGGCCGGGCACGACCGCGATGATGCCGCCGCCCACCCCGCTCTTGCCGGGCAGCCCCACCCGATGGGCGAAGTCGCCGGCCGCGTCGTAGGTGCCGCACGTCAGCATCACCGCGTTGACCTGCTTGGCGCGGCTGCGGGTCAGGAGCGTGGAGCCGTCGGCCCTTATCCCGTGGCGGGCCAGGAACCCGGCGGCCAGCGCCAGGTCGCCGCAGGACGCCGCGACGGCGCACTGGCGGATGTACTGGTCGAGGAGGTCGGGGACCGGGTTGGAGATGTTGCCGTACGACGCCATGAAGTGCGCCAGCGCGGCGTTCCTGTCGCCGTGGGCGGCCTCCGAGGCGGCGACCTCGTCGTCGAAGGTCAGGTCCGGGTTGCCGGACTCGGCGCGCAGGAAGGCGCGCAGGGCGCCGGAGGCGTCGCCGGTCAGGGTGTGGAGGCGGTCGGTGACGACGAGCGCGCCCGCGTTGATGAACGGATTGCGGGGGATACCGTTCTCGTACTCCAGCTGGACCAGGGAGTTGAAGGGGTTCCCGGACGGCTCGCGCCCCACGTGCTCCCACAGGGCGTCGTCCTCCAGGGACAGCGCCAGGGCGAGCGTGAACACCTTGGTGATGGACTGGGTGGAGAAGGGGTGCTGCCAGTCCCCCACGCCGTACACCGTCCCGTCGAGCTCCGCGACGGCCATGGCGAAGCGGTTCGGGTCCGCCGAGGCGAGGGCCGGGATGTAGTCGGCGGGGCGGCCCCGGCCCGGGGCTGCGTCGATTTCGGCGGCGATGCGGTCCAGGACCGGCTGGAAGGAGGCGGACACGCTGACTCACTTTGGCTTCGTACGGTGATGCTTGCGCCACACCCTAACGCCGGCCCCGGCCCCGTGATCGCCAGGCCCGCGCCCGCGTCGCGCCCCACCGTCCGCGCCCCGCGGGCACACCCGGGGCGACTCGGTGGTGGCCGGCCACACCTCGCTGCCCGCTCCCCCCTACGCGCACGGTTCCGACCGCGGAGCGACCGACCCGGTGATCCTCTCCGCGCGGGACTTCACCGGCCGCCCGACCGCCCGACCGCCCGGCGGCCCGCGTCCACCCGACCGGCAGGGTTCCGCCGGGTTTCCACGGGAGTGGGGTGCGGACCAGCAGGGAGCCCCGGCCCATGCGTGCTGAGTCGAGTCCGCCGGCGGTCCTCGCCCACCCGGACGACGAGTCCCTGTCGGCCGGCGCCCAGCGGGCACTCACCGCCTGACCAGGCGCGATTCCGCGTGCGTAACCCGGTTGTGCCGGGCCGGCGCCGGTGACAGGGTCTCGGCCATGCCTACCTTCTCCGCGCCCGACAAAACCGAGCTCGCCTACCACGTGTACACGGACACCGGAGGGGGCGGCGGGGAGTCCTTCGGGCTCCCGCCCGTGATCTGTCTGCCGGGCGGCCCGATGCAGGCGTCCGCGTACCTCGGTGACCTCGGCGGTCTCGCGGCGCACCGCCCGCTGGTCATGCTGGATCTCCGCGGCACCGGCGACTCCGCGGTACCTGAGGACACCGCCTCCTACCGGTGCGACCGCCTCGTGGACGACGTCGAGGCGCTGCGCGAGCATCTGGGTCTTCGGACCGTGGATCTGCTGGCGCACTCCGCCGGTGCGAACCTCGCGGTGCTGTACGCGGCCCGCCACCCGGAGCGCGTCGGCAGGCTCGCGCTGATCACACCGAGCGTCATGGCCGTCGGCATCCCCGTGACCGGGGACGTCCGGCGCGAGACGGCGCTCCTGCGCCGGGACGAACCGTGGTTCCCCGCGGCGTTCGCGGCCCTGGAGGCCCTCGTGGCCGGACAGGTGACCGCCGAGGCCTTCGCCGCCATCGCTCCCTTCGCGTACGGCCGCTGGGACGCGGCGGCCCGGGCCCACCACGCCGCCGAGGACGGGCAGCGCAACGACGAGGCCGCCGCCGCGTTCGGGGCCGAGGGCGCCTACGATCCCGCGGCCACCCGTGCCGCGCTCGCCCGGTTCGGCTCCCCGGTCCTGGTGCTGGCCGGGGAGGCCGACCTCAACTCGCCGCCGCCCGCGATGGCCGAGCTCGCCGGCCTGTTCCCGTACGCCGAGCTCGTCGTGCGGCCCGGCGCCGCCCACTTTCCCTTCCTGGACGATCCGGAGGGGTTCGTGGCGGCCACGGCGGCGTTCCTGGCCTGACCGGCCGGCGCCCCGCGCGCGTCACCAGATCCGTACGCGTTCCGCCCGGTCGAGCCAGAGACCGTCGCCCTCGACCGTGCCGAACGCCTCGTGGAACTCGTCGAGGTTGCGGACGATGTTGGCGCGGAACTCCGGCGGCGAGTGCGGGTCGATCGTGAGGTACTGCTGCTCCTGCTCCTTGCGGCGCTTGGTGCGCCAGCAGTACGCCCAGTTCATGAAGAGCCGCTGGGAGCCGGTCATGCCGTCGCTCTCGGGCATCGGCTCCCCGTCGAGCGCGATGAGGTACGCGGTGTGCCCGATGGTCAGGCCGCCGAGATCGCCGATGTTCTCGCCGACCGTGAGGGAGCCGTTGACGAACTCGCCGGGCAGGTTGCGGGGCGAGAAGGCGTCGTACTGCGTGACGAGCGCCTTCGACTTCGCCTCGAACGCGGTCTTGTCGGCCGCGGTCCACCAGTCGTTGAGGTTGCCCGCGCCGTCGTACTGTGCGCCCTGGTCGTCGAAGCCGTGGCCGATCTCGTGGCCGATGACCGAGCCGATGCCGCCGTAGTTCTCCGCCGGGTCCGCGTCGGGCGAGAAGAACGGCTTCTGCAGGATGCCCGCGGGGAAGCAGATCTCGTTGGTGCCCGGGTTGTAGTACGCGTTGACGGTCTGCGGCAGCATGAACCACTCGTCGCGGTCGACCGGCGAGCCGATCTTGGCGAGCTCGCGGTCGGACTCGAACGCTGCCGCCGCCTGCGCGTTGGCGAGCAGGTCGTCGGCGGACACCTGGAGCGCGGAGTAGTCGCGGAAGGTGTCGGGGTAGCCGATCTTGGGGCGGAACGTGGCGAGCTTCTCGTACGCCCGTTCCTTCGTCTCGTCGGTCATCCAGTCGAGCCGGGCGATCGACTGGCGGTAGGCCTCCAGGAGGTTGGCGACGAGGTCGTCCATCATCGCCTTGGACGACGGCGGGAAGTGCCGTGCCACGTACTGCTTGCCGACGGCCTCGCCCATGGCGCCCTCGACGAGGGAGACGGCACGCTTCCAGCGGGCGCGCAGCTCCGGGGTGCCGTTGAGGGTGCGGCCGTAGAACTCGAAGTTGTTGCGCACGAACTCGTCCGAGAGGTACGGCGCGCAGGCGCGCAGTACGCGCGTCAGCGCCCAGTCGCGCCACTGCTCGACCGGCGTCCCGGCGAGGACCGTGGAGAGGTGGGCGAGGTAGGACGGCTGGCGGACGCAGGTCTCCGCGATGGTGGCGTCCGAGCCGCCGAGCGCCGCGGCGTAGGCGCGCCAGTCGAACTCGGGGGCCAGCGCGATCAGCTCGTCCAGGGTGGTGAGGTTGTAGGTCTTCTGCACGTCACGGGTCTCGGCCCGCTCCCAGTGGCCCGCGGCGAGCTGCGTCTCCAGATCGAGGACGGTCCGCGCGGCCGCCGCCGGGTCCGCGTGTTTGCCCAGAGTGAGGAGCTCGGTGAGATGGGCGAGGTACTTCTCGCGGATCTCGGCGAACTTCTCCTCGCGGTAGTACGACTCGTCGGGCAGGCCGAGCCCGCCCTGGAGGACGTTGAAGAGGTAGCGGTCGGAGTCGCGGTCGTCCGAGTCGATGTACGAGCCGAAGAGGCCGGAGCCGCCGATCCGCTCGAAGCGGCCGAGGAAGGCCGCGAGCTCCCGGGTGTCCCGCAGGGCCGCGACCTCGTCGATCAAGGGCTGCGCGGGGGCGAGGCCGCGCGCGGCGATGGTCTCCTCGTCCATGAAGGACGCGTACAGGGCGGCGATCTTCCGGGCGTCCTCGGAGGCCGCGCCCGGATCGGCGGACGCCTCCGCCGCCAGCTCCTGGATGATCGTCTTGACCTGTTGTTCTGCGGTGTCGGCCAGCTGTACGAAGGGACCCCAGCTGGAGCGGTCCTCCGGGATCTTCTCGGTGTCCAGCCAGGTGCCGTTGACGTGTCCGAAGAGGTCGTCCTGCGGCCGGATCTCGGGGTTCATGCCCGGGCGGGCGTCATCCAGAATGCTCATCCGGGCAGCCTATGCGAGTGGCCGACGCGGCACGACGGACTGCGGCCCCGAGCCCGCGCCCAGCGATTCGTCACACCGTTCCCGCCGGGTCGGGCGGGGGCGGGCGGCGGCCGGAGGCGGTCGCGCCGCGCTCTTGCGACCGGCACGTCAACTCGCGCACGAAACATCCCAATAGGAGCGATAAGGTATCCCGTCAACCTTCGTACGCCCGTGACGCCCAGGAGAACATCTGTGACTGTAGCCATTGTCCCGTCCGAGGATGTCACCCCCTCCGAGGCCACCGAGGCGACCGCCGCCCCCGAGGACACCGCCACGCCCGGCACCGTGCCCGGGGAAGCCGCCGACGCGGCCTCGCTGGTGGCCGAGGACGCCCGCGAGTTCGGGATCTACGCCCGCACCGGCGGCTGGGCCTTCGGCCTCAAGGTCGCCCGCAGCGTGCGGCCCGGCGGGCAGAGCGCCGGCGAGACGCCCAAGGTCTCGGCCAAGGAGTTCGCCGAGATGGCCGGCTGTTCGGCCGACCGCGTCATGCGCTACTACAAGGCCTGGGACAAGGCCGCCGACGACGGGATGGTGCCGCACTTCGAGGCGCTCTCCCCCGGCATGGACGTGGAACTCCCCGACTCCGACGTCTGGTTGGCGTACTACTCCGCCCGCTCCAGCGCCCTGAGCCAGCGCGGCGAGGCGATCTCGGAGGCGGCCGAGGCCGAGGGCATCCGCCCCACCAAGGCCCTGGAGGTCGCCGAGAACCCCACCGCGCTGCGCGCCGCGATCCTCGCCGACCCCGGTACCGCCGAGGCCGCGCGCAAGGCCCTGATGGACCGCCTCGACGAGGACCCGGCACTCCGTACCGAGCTGGTCCGCGACATCGTCCGCGCGGACGACCTGAAGAAGGCCGTTGCGGCCGAGGCGAAGGCCGGCGACCGTGTCGACTACGTCCGCCAGATCGTGGAGAAGGGCCAGGTCAAGACGCCCGCGGGCCAGATGATCGACGCGCCCGCCGAGCTGCGCGAGGAGGCCGAGCGCCACCTGTCCCTCATCGACGAGCTGGACGACGGCGAGGAGTCGGGCGAGTGGGCGCGCGAGGCGTACGACACGGTGCGCGACCTGGTCGCGCAGACCGTCCAGAGCAACCCGGAACTGCGGGTGCAGGAGCGGCGCGCGAAGTTCTACAGCAGCCTGCAGAAGGCCACGAAGGTCTTCGAGGAGCTGACGTTCGACGACGTGGACGACATCGACGACATCTACGAGGACGACATGGTGCGGCGCCTGGAGGACCTCCAGCAGGCCATCGGCGCGTGCATCACGGCCCTCCAGACGGCGACCGTCCCCGCGCCCGGAACGACCTCGGTCCCGGCACCGGCCGCGGTCCCGGCCGCCGTGGAGAGCTCCGCTCCGCTGGAGACCGAGGGCGAGGAATGGGACGGGTCCTGAACCCGTCCCCCGCTGAGCGCGTCCGCTCCTGATCCGTTCCCGTCACGTCCCCGGAGTCACCCCGTACGTCCCGAGGTTGATCACGGCGCCCGTCCGTAGCACTCGAGTCGTACGCGAGGACCCCTACCGAGAGGGATTCGTCACCCCGGGCCCGGCTCGTAGCTTCTTGATCACGTCACATCGGCGAACGATCGAGAGGCCTCGGATCCATGTACGTCAAGGCATTCGCCCCGGAGTACCAGGGCGAGCTGGGCTCTGAGCTGAGCGTGAACTCCTCCTACGAGGACGTCCGCGCGACGGCCGGCCGCGCACTCTCCCGCGCGGCCGGCGCGGGTGAGCGGGCGCGCGCCGCCCTCGCGCTCGCCGAGGCGAGCCGTCGGCTCGGCCGGGTGGAGGACGCGGGCGACGCCTGGCGGCAGAGCTACCGCAGCGCCCGCGCCGCCGGGGACGCCGGGGCCATGGCCTGGGCGCTGTGGAGCGGCGGCACCCTGGCGAGACAGTGCGGGGCACTGCCGCTCGCCCGGCGGCTGCTGGCGCACTCCGTCGAGCTGGCCGAGGGCGGCGGCGACCGGCTCGCGCACGGGTACGCGCTCGCGGGCCTCGCCGAGACGGGACGCATCCAGGGCGACTACGCGGCCGTCGCCGCGCTCCACGAGGAGTTGCTGGAGCAGGGGCGGGCGCACGGCGAGGCACGGCACATGGTGTGGGCCATGACGGGGATAGCGCAGATGCACCGCAACTCCGGTGAGCACGCGAAGGCCCTGGAGCTGTTCGAGGAGTCGGTCCGGATCTCGACCGCGGCGGACGACGCGCGGGGGCGGGCCTGGTCGCTGCGGGGCGTGGCGGACGTGCTGTCGCTGCGGGGCGAGCCCGACCGGGCGCTGGCGCTGCTCTCGGAGGCCGAGGACGTGTGCCGGGCCATGGATCTGGCGAGCGCGCTGGCCTACAACCACAAGATGCGCGGCAACGTCCTGTACCGCGCAGGGCGTTACGCGGCGGCGCGGGAAACGTACGGCGTGGCCCTCGACGAGTTCACGGCGATGCACGAACCGCGCGGCACCGCGCTGTCCCGGCTCGGTCTCGCCAAGTGCCGTGCGCGGCTCGGGCATGACCGGGAGGCGACGCTCGCCGAACTGGCCGTGCTGGAGGCCGACTTCGACCGCATGGGACTGCGCCACGCCCGCGACATGGTCGTCGCCTTCCGCGCCGAGACGACGGCGGGAGTCACGACGTCGGCGTGATGCGGATCCCGACTGTGCCCTTCAGACCGCGGCGCATCCTGCTGCCGAAGAGCACGAGGAAGCCGGCCACGCCGTACTTGTGCAGGATGAGGGTGCGGTAGCGGGCGGTGACGTCCGGCGGGCAGATCTCGGCGGTGGCGGGCAGCTGCTCGCCCGTGGGGTTGCCCCGCCGGTCGCACGGGCCGACCATGACGTCCGCGCGGTTGCGGATCCGCTTCACCTTCCACGAGTCACCGGGCGTCCAGATCCCGAGGGCGTCGCCGTCCTCGACGACCCAGACGGGACTCGGCACCAGGGTGCCGTTCTTCCGGTAGCTGCTGACCAGGAGGTACTTTCCGGCGCTGAGCTGCGTCAGCGAGGTGTCGGGCATGCGGAGAGTCTAGGGCTCCCCTGGTGAGGATCTCGGTAACCTCTTATATTGGTTACATGGACCAGGCCATGGCGTCCCCGCCGCCCCCGTCGTTCGGCATCCTGATGCGCTCCTACAGCGGATCGACCTACCGATTCGACCCGGGTGCGCTCTGCCTGGAACTGCTCACGACCGGCGGCCCCGACGAGTTCCGCCGCTACGAGACGCTGCACGCGCCGCAGGATCTGGCCGCGTGGGCCGAGCGGTCGCGGCTGACGCCGACCCCTGCCCTGGAGGTGTCCGACGCCGAGGTGGCGGACGCCCGGCGGCTGCGCGACGCCCTGTTCCGCGTGACCACGCTCCGGGCGCTGGGCGAAGCGGCAGACCCGGACGACATCGCCGCCGTCAACGCGGCGGCCGCGCACGCGCCGCTGGTCCCCGCACTCGGGCCCGGCGGCGAACGGCGCTGGGCGGGCCCCGCCGACGGGACCCGGCTCCTTGCCACCGTCGCGCGGGACGCGGTGGACCTGCTGACGGGGTCGTTCGCGCACCGGATCCGGACCTGCTCGGCCGGGAACTGCGCCTTGGTCTACGTCGACACCTCCCGCCCCGGCCGTCGCCGCTGGTGCTCCATGGAGCACTGCGGCAACCGCAACAAAGTTCGGACGCTGCGCGCGCGCCGCTCCGAGGAAGGGTGATCATCATGCCCACCGGACTCACCGAGGACGCCGGCTGGCAGATCGGCGTGTCCCGCACGCTGCCCCATCCGCCCGCCGCGGTCTGGGACTTCATCAGCGGGCCCGACGGGATCGCCCTCTGGCTCGGCCCCGGGGCCGAGCTCTCGCCGGAGCCCGGCACTCCCTACCGGACCGACGCGGGCATCACCGGCGAGGTGCGCGGCTACCGCCCGGGGGACCGCATCCGCGTCACGCACGGCACCACCACGGTCCAGGTCGCGATCAGCCCGGCGGACGACGGGGCCAGGACGGTTCTCCGCTTCCACCAGGAACGGATGGCGGACGCCGAGGAGCGCGAGCACCGGCGTGCGCACTGGCAGTGGGTGATGGACGCGGTCTCCGGGGCGCTCGACGCCGGGGAGTGACGGGGCTCGAACCCGGCCACCGCACGACCCGGGCGCTGTCGCGCCGCGCGCGCGAACGGGTCAGACTGCAGACGTGACTGACAGCGAAGAGACCCCTCGTCGTGGCGGGCACATCCTCGTCACGGGGGCCACCGGCTACATCGGTGGCCGCCTGGTGCCCGAACTGCTGGAGGCGGGGCACCGCGTGCGCTGCCTGGCCCGCTCCCCGGAGAAGCTCCGCGACCACCCGTGGGCCGGCCGGGCCGACGTGGTCCGCGGCGACGTCACGGACCCGGAGTCCCTGGCCCCGGCCCTGCGGGACGTCGAGGTGGCGTACTACCTGGTGCACGCGCTCAACACCGGGTCCGGGTTCGAGGAGACCGACCGGCGGGCGGCCCGCACCTTCGCCGAGCAGGCACGGGCGGCGGGGGTCCGGCGCATCGTCTACCTGGGCGGACTCACCCCCGCGGGCGTGCCGGATGCGGATCTGTCGCCGCACCTGCGCTCGCGGGCCGAGGTGGGGCGCATCTTTCTCGACTCGGGAGTCCCCAGTGTGGTGCTCCGCGCGGCGGTGATCATCGGGTCGGGCTCCGCGTCCTTCGAGATGCTGCGCTACCTCACCGAACGGCTGCCCGTCATGGTGACGCCCAGCTGGGTGCGCACCCGCATCCAGCCGATCGCGGTGCGCGACGTACTGCGCTACCTGGTCGCCTCGGCCGGCCTGCCCGACGACCTGAACCGCGGCTTCGACATCGGCGGCCCGGACGTCATCACCTACCGGGACATGATGCGGGCGTACGCCGACGTCGCCGGTCTGCCGCACCGCCTGATCGTGCCCGTCCCCGTGCTGACCCCGACCCTGTCGAGCTACTGGATCGGCCTGGTCACGCCGGTGCCGCGCGGCATCGCGCGGCCACTGGCGGAGTCCCTGCGCCATGAGGTCGTCTGCCGGGAGCGCGACATCGTGCGGTACGTCCCCGACGGTCCCGGCCACCCGCTGCCCTTCACCGAGGCGCTCCGGCTCGCCCTGCGCAGGATCCAGGAGGCTCAGGTCACCACCCGCTGGTCCTCCGCCTCCGTGCCCGGGGCGCCGAGCGACCCCCTGCCGACGGATCCGGACTGGAGCGGCGGCAGCCTCTACACCGACCGGCGCGAGGCCCTCGTGGACGCCTCGCCCGGGGCGCTGTGGCGGGTCATCGAAGGCATCGGCGGCGACAACGGCTGGTACTCCTCACCGCTCGCCTGGGCGGTGCGCGGCTGGCTCGACCGGCTCATCGGCGGCGTGGGCCTGCGCCGCGGCCGTCGCGATGCCCACCACCTCAGGATCGGCGACTCCCTCGACTTCTGGCGCGTGGAGGAGATCGAGCCGGGCCGGCTGCTGCGGCTGCGGGCCGAGATGCGGCTGCCGGGTCTGGCGTGGCTGGAGATGCGTGTGGGGCAGGACGGTTCGGGCCGCACCCGCTATCAGCAGCGTGCGGTGTTCCATCCGCGCGGGCTGCTCGGGCACGCCTACTGGTGGTCCGTCGCGCCGTTCCACGCCGTGGTCTTCGGCGGCATGGCACGCAACATCGCCCAGGCGGCGGCCAGGGAGCCCGAGCCCCGCTCGTCCACGTGAGTCGGAGTTCCCCGGCCCCGGCTCCGCCCCGGCGGTGAGGACGACCACAATGGTCGCACCCGCACCGAGGAGAACAGCATGGCCAAGTACCTGCTCCTGAAGCACTACCGCGGCGCTCCGGCGGCGGTCAACGACGTGCCCATGGACCGGTGGACGCCCGAGGAGGTCGCGGCCCACGTGCAGTACATGAACGACTTCGCGGCCCGACTCCAGACGACCGGCGAGTACGTCGACAGCCAGAAACTGGGCCCCGAGGGCACCTTCGTCCGCTACGACGGCGAGGGACGTCCGCCGGTCACCGACGGACCGTTCGCCGAGACCAAGGACGTCATCGCCGGCTGGATGGTCATCGACGTCGACAGCTACGAGCGCGCCCTCGAGCTGGCCGGAGAGCTGTCGGCCGCTCCCGGGGCGGGCGGCAAGCCGATCCACGAGTGGCTCGAGCTGCGCCCGTTCCTGACCGCGTCGCCCTGCGTCACGGGGTGACCCCGGCGATGGACGAGGCGCTGCTGAGGAGCCTCACGCCGGGGGTGCTGGGCATCCTCGTCCGCCGCGGGGCGGACTTCGCGGCGGCCGAGGACGCCGTGCAGGACGCGCTGGTCGAGGCGGTCCGCGGCTGGCCGGCCGAACAGCCACGGGATCCGAAGGGCTGGCTCGTCACCGTGGCCTGGCGCAAGTTCCTCGACGCCTCCCGGTCGGATGCCGCACGGCGCCGGCGCGAGGACCGTGCCGAGGAGGAACCGGTGCCCGGTCCCGCGTCGGCCTCGGACGACACCCTGCAGCTCTACTTCCTGTGCGCCCACCCCTCACTGACCCCGTCGTCCGCCGTCGCGCTCACCCTGCGCGCCGTCGGCGGTCTCACCACCCGCCAGATCGCCCAGGCCTACCTGGTGCCCGAGGCGACCATGGCGCAGCGCATCAGCCGTGCCAAGCGCACCGTCTCCGGCGTGCGGTTCGACAGTGCCGGAGATGTCGCCACCGTGCTGCGCGTCCTCTACCTCGTCTTCAACGAGGGCTACTCCGGCGACATCGACCTCGCCGCCGAGGCCATCCGGCTCACCCGGCAGCTCGCGGCGGCGATCGACCACCCCGAAGTGGCGGGCCTGCTCGCCCTCATGCTGCTCCATCACGCCCGCCGGGCCGGAAGGACCGCGCCCGACGGCGGCCTCGTGCCGCTCGCCGAGCAGGACCGCCGCCTCTGGGACACCGCGGCGATCGCCGAGGGCGTCGCGATCCTGCAGGCGGCCCTCGCCAGGGACCGGCTCGGCGAGTTCCAGGCCCAGGCCGCCATCGCGGCCCTGCACGCCGACGCCCGCACCGCCGAGGAGACCGACTGGGCGCAGATCGTCGAGTGGTACGACGAGCTCGCGGGCCTGACGGACAGCCCCGTCGTCCGGCTCAACCGGGCGGTGGCCGTCGGCGAGGCCGAAGGACCCCGCGCCGGCCTGGCCGCGCTCGCCGCGCTGGACGACTCGCTGCCCCGCCACACCGCGGTGGCGGCGTACCTGCACGAACGCGACGGGGATCCGGCGACGGCCGCACGGCTGTACGCCGAGGCCGCCCACAAGGCACCCCACCTCGCCGAACGCGACTACCTGACGCGCCAGGCCGCCCGGCTCAACACCGGCAGGAGCGCATGACGCCGGGCCGGCGCCCCGGACGGTGGGCGGCGGCGGAGGGTGCGGCGGTTCAGTGGTTGCGCAGCGCGTCGATCAGCTCTGCTTTGGTCATCTTGGAGCGCCCGTCGATGCCGACCTTCTTGGCCTCGCTGTACAGGTCGTCCTTGGATCGGTCCTCGTACGTCCCGGCACGGCCGCCCTTGCGGCCGGTGGCCGAGCGGGACCCGCCGGAGTCGTTGGCGATGCGCGCCGCCTTCTCCTTGCCGGCGCCCTCGCGGCGCAGCGCCTGATAAACCTTCTCGTCCTTGATCTGTGCCCTGGGCACGACGACCACCCGTTCCCGATCGGAGGTGCACCTTGCCCTTCATGCGTACCCCGGCATCCAGAGTTCTGCCATCCGGATCCGTGCCGGGCCGCGAGCGCCGTGCTCCGGTGCCGCTCGCACCCGTCCGGCCCTCGTTGTCAGCCCCGGGAACGGTGCGGGAGCCGGCCTGCCGGCGAGGTCGGCGTTGAGCGCTGAAGCCGCGAAGGAGACGGGGACGGCCGCCCTCCGGCCGGTCGATCTGGCGCGTGCCGCGGGCGTCTCCCCGCAGCAGATCCGCAACTACGCCGACGCGGGCATCCTGCCGCCCGCCCCGCGCTCCCCCGCCGGCTACCGACGGTTCGACGCCGGGCACCGACAGGCCCTGCTCGCCTACCGGGCCCTGGTCCGCGGCCACGGATCGGGCCCGGCCCAGGCGGTCATGCGGGCCGTGCACGCCGGGGACGTACCGCGTGCGCTGGCCCTCGTCGACGCCGGGCACGCCGCCCTGCACCAGCAGCGCACCTCCCTGCGGACGACCGGCGATGCCCTGGAGGCCATCGCCGAGGACGGGCCCGCCGCCCCCGCCCTGCCGCGCTCGCGGCTGCGCATCGGGGAGGCGGCCGCCCACCTGGGCGTGCGCGCCTCGGCCCTGCGGGTCTGGGAGGCCGCCGGGCTCCTGACGCCGTCGCGCGACCCGGTCACGCACTACCGCTCCTACCTGCCCGCCGACGTGCGCGACGCTCGCATCGTCCACCTGCTCCGGCAGAGCCACTACCTCCTGCCGCAGATCCGTCCGGTCCTGGACGACCTGCGCCGCAGTGGCGGCGTCGGGGCGCTCCGCGCGGCCCTGGCACGGCGCGGGACGTCACTGGACCTGCGGGCGCGGGCGATGCTGGAGGGAGCGGCCCACCTGCACCGCTACCTCACGGACAGGGACACGACCCCGGATCGGGATCAGGGGCCGGACCACGATCCGGCGGGGCCCGCCTCTCTCGGCCCGTACAGCGCGGACGGGGCGCCCGAGGCCAGGGCCCAGTAGCGGTCGCCGTACGACCAGTGCCACCACTCGGTGGGGTAGTTGACCAGTCCCGCGCCCGTCAGGGCGGCGCCCAGGATCGTGCGGTGGGTACGGGCCTCGGCGCTGATGTTGGCCGCGCCTGTGTAACAGGCGCCCTCGCTCTCCTCCGGGTCCGCGTTCATCCGGGTGCCCAGGTCGAGCTCGCGCCCCTCGGCGTCGGCGAGCGTCAGGTCGACGGCCGCGCCGGCGCTGTGCGGGGCGATGTCGGGCGGGGAGACGTAGCGGCTGGCGGCAGCGTGGATCTCGGCGGCCGGCCGGTGCGGGTGGAGGGCGCGCAGCTGCTCGGCGTACTCCTCGAAGTAGCGGCGCTGCAGCGACGGCGGCCGGTACCCCTCCACGAAGAGCAGCCGCAGGCCCGGCGGCAGCAGTTCCCCGGCCCGCGCAAGACGCCGCAGTACGCCCTCGCGCAGCAGCGCGAACACGGCTTCGGGCTCTGCCTGCTGCCGGGCGTCGACCAGCAGGTACCTGCCTTCCCGCCCGGCTCCCGCGCCATGCGCATCCCGTACGTCGACGAGTCGCTCCCCGCACTCGCGTACGGGAACGGCGGCGACCCGCGGATCCGACATGAGGACGATCCCGCCCGGCGGGCCCGCGACGGCGGGCGGAAATGTCATGCCGTCGGCCACGGGGTCACCTCGATCACGGCGTCCACCGGCAAGGGGCCGTACACGTGCGGGAACTCGACACCGCCGGGCTTCGCGGCCTCGAACCGCACCGGCGCGCTCAGGCGTTCGCTGTCGATGGTGAGGACCACGAGCTCGTCGGGTCCCTCGTAACTCCCGTAGACCAGGGCGACCGTGCCCGGCAGCTGTTCCGGCAGCGAACAGTGGATGAAACCCACCTCACTGAGCGTCTTTCCCCGCGTCGACATCGTGTACGTCCCGGCGTCGCGGGCCGCTTCCCACAGCGCGCGCTCGGTGATGTGCAGCAGTCGTGTCATGGATCAACGGTACGTGGCCGGTGGGAGGGGCAGGCGCGGGGCCCCGACGCCCCAGGGCCACGCCACAAACCCGCGCTCCAAGCCCCACCGCCCCCCCCCCCCCCTATTCGTCTTCCCCCTCCCCTTCCCCCGAGCCGCCAGCGTGGGGGGCTGGGTTTTTGTC
>NZ_JBVIXD010000008.1:27557-210976 GCF_055593965.1 Streptomyces sp. NPDC040622
CCAAAGCGCTGGGTGCGGGGGGGGAAAGAGGTTTGTAGGGGAGAAAGCGGAGGGGGGCGGGGGGGGGGGGAAGGCCTGGCCCCCGACCCCCGGGCCCCCGCGCCGAGAGCCGGCGCTCAGAGCTGCACGGCCTCCAGCGCCTCGGCGATCGCGATGTGGAAACGGGTGTGTTCCTGTGTGCTGGGCGGCAGTTCGGGGTTCCAGGGCAGGGCGGGGACGCCCGGCCCCAGGGCGTCGCCCAGCGGTTCGGCGTTGCTGCGGACGTCGATGAGGACGAGGTCCGGTTCCAGCGCGGCCGCCTCGGTCCAGGTCGTCGTGGCCCAGTTGGCACCCTGTCCCGGGGCCGGGTCGACCAGGCCGACGCCGAGGCCTGCGAGCGCGGCGAGGTCGGGCCAGGCGTACGGGCGCGCCAGATGGACGGAGTCGGGCCCGGCCGGGGAGAGGGCGAGGACGCGGGGCCGTACGGGTGCGGCAGCCGCGAGGGTCAACCGGGCCTCGGCGGCGACGAGTTCGGCATCCGCGTCGGGCGACGCGGGGGCGCCCAGGCTGTGGGCGAGGGCGGTGAGGCGGTCCCTGATGCCCGCGAGACTGCGGCCGCCGCCGACGTCCAGCACCACCAGGGGGACCTGTTCCTCCAGGTGCTTGGCGGCCTCCGGGTCGATGCCGTAGACCTGGCCGCCGCCGTAGGTGAGCGCCACGACCAGGTCGGGGCCGGACGCGAGAAGGGCGTCCAGGTCGAGTGCGGAACCGGCACCGAAGTAAGGGAGGTCCGCCGGAAGGGCGCCGGCCTTGGCGGGATCCGGCCGGGCCGGGTCGTCGTGCGCGGAGCCGAAGACACCAGCCGGGTGTATGCCGTGATCGTGCAGTGCCGCGCCGGTCGGCAAGTAGGCGACCGGCCGGGACGGGCGATGGGCGCTCCTCACCAGGTGATCCCGGTCGTCGGTGAACTCCCAGTCCCGGGCCGCGTCTTGTGCCATGATGTCCGACTCCTCCTCCTGCCGTGGCCTGCCCTGCCGTGGCCGTTCCGGTGCTACCTGCCCGGGCGCACCCCGGAGTACACGGGCCGATCACGCGCGCCGCCCACCCGGCCGCCCCCGCGGGGACCCGGGGTGCGGCCTGCGACCGTCCTGCGGGCGACGGTACGGAGGCGCTTACCGTCCGTGCATCTGCCGGACGACCGGGGCGGGCTCGGCCGGTCGTCCTAGTCCCTGCGCAGGTACCGATCCCGGTCGCGCGACAGATGCGGTGGCCGGGACCGTCCTCGTAGCTTCGTCGGTGCCGGAGGACGGCAACAACGAGCCGAGGAGACAGCCATGAGCGACGTCCAGCAGATCACCACCGCCGAGCGGGCCGACACGGGGCGCGGCCCGGCGAACGGCGAGCCCCTGAAGGTGGCCGTCATCGTCGCGAGCGTCCGGGAGGGCCGCTTCGCGCCCACCGTCGCCAGGTGGTTCACCGGGCAGGCCGCGCACCGCTCCGACCTGGACATCGACGTGATCGACCTGGCCGAAGCGCGCCTCTCGGACACGCTGTCCCAGCGCCTCGCCCCGCAGGCAGCCGGGATCACCTCGCGCATCGACGCCGCCGACGCGTTCGTCGTCATCACCCCCGAGTACAACCACAGCTTCCCCGCCTCGCTGAAGACCGCCATCGACTGGCACTACGCGGAATGGCGCGCGAAGCCAGTGGGCTTCGTCAGCTACGGCGGGCTCTCGGGCGGCCTGCGCGCCGTCGAGCACCTGCGGCAGGTCTTCGCGGAGCTGCACGCGGTGACGGTGCGGGACACCGTCAGCTTCCACGGCGCGAGTGCCTGCTTCGACGCGTCCGGCGAGCCGGCCGATCCGACGGGCCCGGAAGCCGCCGCCAAGACGATGCTCGACCAGCTCACCTGGTGGGGCCGCACCCTGCGCGAAGGCAAGGCGGCCCGCCCCTACGCCACCTGACCACCCGCCACTCCCCTGCCCCCCCGTACACACACATCAAGGAGTTGTCACCGCCATGCGTATGACCGCTGCCGCGCTGTCCGCCCATGGACCGCCCGAGGTGCTCCGGCCGACGGAACTCGACGTTCCGGAGCCGGGGCCCGGTGAGGTGCGCGTCCGGGTGAGGGCCGCCGGTGTGCAGCCGTTCGACCTGGGGGTCCGGGAGGGCCGGCTGCCGCCGGGGGCCGAGCCGGGGTTCCCTGTCGTTCCCGGCAACGAGTTCGCGGGCGTCGTGGACCGGATCGGCGACAGGGTGGGCGACTTCGCCACGGGCGACGAGGTGCTCGGCTACTCCCTGCTCGGCGGATACGCGCAGTACACAGTGGCGCGCGCCGAACAGCTGGTGCACAAGCCGGCCGCGATGCCGTGGACCGTGGCGGGCGGTTTCTCCGGGAACGGCCAGGGCGCCCATCTGGCCCTCACCCGGCTGCGCGTGCGCCCCGGGGACACTGTCCTCGTCGGCGCCGCGGCCGGAGCGTTCGGCACCTTCTCGGTGCAGCTGGCCCGGGCGTGGGGCGCCACCACCGTGATCGGTACGGCCAGCGAGCGCAACCACGACCACTTGCGGGCGCTCGGCGCGATCCCGGTGACGTACGGCGAAGGCCTCGTCGACCGGATCCGGGCCGTCGCTCCCGAAGGCGTCGACGCCGCGCTCGACGCGGCGGGCCCGGAGGGACTGCGGGCCGCGGTGGCCGTGGCCAAGGACCGCGACCGTGTCATCACGATGGTCGCCACGGAGGAGGCGGCCCGCCTCGGCCTGCCCGACTGGGGCGGCGCCCGGTCCGCGGCCCGCCTCGCCGAACTCACCGCGCTGTACGAGAAAGGGGCGGTGGACGTGCACCTGCGGGCCACGTTCCCCCTGGAACGCGCGGCGGACGCCCACCGCCTGGTGGCCACCGGGCACGGCCGCGGCAAGGTCGTCCTCACCGTCGGCTGACGGGCTCCGGTCGTCCCCGCCACCGTGGTGCGCTGACGACCCGAACCGAGCCCTGATGCCCGCTTGTCCGTCTTGCCGGCCTCTCGCGCGTCAGTCCGGCAGCCAGCGCAGCTCGTGCGCCAGGGCTTCGGCGACGGCACGCGTGCGATGGTGCAGCGGCGACTGCTCGCGTGGGAGGACCAGGTGGATCGTCAGGCCGGGCGCGCCCCGCAGCGGTCGCCAGGTGAGACCGGCCGGAGACGCCGCGAGCGCGGCTTCTCCGGCCGGGGCGAGGGTGACCCCGTCGCGCAGGTCGTGCTGAGACATGTCGAAAGAGACCGCGGGCGTGTGGAACCGGGGGTGTGGCCGGGTGTCTCGGAACAGTGCGGAAAGCTGATCGTGGATCACGGGGTTGGCCGCTCGGTCCGGGAGTCGCAGCGGATACGCGGCCGCGTCGGCGAGCTCGATCTCCGGGTGTTCGGCCAGCGGATGGTGCTGCGCCAACTGGACCCCGACGCGCATGCGTCGCAGCAGGAACCGGCGCACGCCACGGCCCGGCTGTTCACCGCGGGTGATCCCGGCATCGATGCGGCCGTCGGCGACCGCGGGGGAGATCTCCGGTGTCGCCATCGGGACCGCACCGACCTCAAGTCCGCTGTTTCCGCGCATCAGCCTGTCCACCAGGGCCGGTACCGTCTCGGCCCCGGTGCTGAGGCTGTGTCCGATACGCAGTGTGCCCAGTTCACCGGCCGCCGCGCTCCGGGCGGTGTCCCAGGCCCGGTCAAGTGCCGCCAGCGCGGGTGGCGCGGACTCCGCCAAAGCCGTACCAGCCGTGGTCAATACGACGCTGCGCGTGTTGCGGGCCAGCAGGGCCGTGCCGAGTTCCGCCTCCAATCGGCGCATCCGGGAGCTGAGCGCGGGCTGTGCGATGCCGATCCGTGCGGCGGCGCGGGTGAAGTTCAACTCCTGTGCCAGCACCAGGAAGTACCGCAGGCTCACCGTGTCCGGCGCCACGTGTCCTCCCTGCCGATTGATAACGATCCGTGCTGACCCTAGCCCGGACCGGTCTTTCCCTCGACCGCACATCAAGCTCTAACCTGCGCCTATGGCGGTTCAACCGGCCGCGGTACCCGTCGCCGGCAGCGATCGATCCGCGTGTCGATTCGAAGTCGGACGTGTCCGGCCCAACACAGGAGGTTTCCATGGCCAAGGGCTACTGGGTCAGCGTCTACCCCGCCAACTCCGGACCCGAGAACCTGACCGCCTACGACGAGTTGGCCGGTCCGGCTGTCCGGGCCGGGGGCGGGCGCGTCCTCTCCCGGATCCCGTCCCAGGGCGGTCGAGTCGTCGCCCACGAGGCCGGCATCACGCAACGCGTCGTTCTGATCGAGTTCGACAGCTTCGAACAGGCCGTCGCGGCCTACGAGAGCGAGGCGTACCGGAAGGCACTGGTGGCCCTCCCCGACGGCGTCGAACGCGACTTCCGCATCATCGACGGCATCGGCTGACGGACGGTCCCAGCCGTCACTGAGCATGCGCAAGCGGGCCGCCGAGCCACACCGCAGGCACGGCAGGCACCGCAGGAGCCGCAGGCGCTGCCCTCACCCGAAAGCTCGGGCAGGGCGTCGCCGTGCCCGCTCGTCGCACTCGGCCATGAGCCCGTGGTGGCTTCTTCGGTCTCGGAGGTTTCCATCGTCCCGCCGTCTGCGGCCGCGTGCTTCCGGCGCGACCGCGTCCGCGGTGAGTGGCCCGGCCCGGTGGACGGCCGCGAGTCCGTTGACTACGTGGTCGTACTCCATCTGCCGGGCCGGCAGCAACACCTCGATCAGAGCCCGGGTGGCCGCGGCCTCGCCGTGGGCCGCGCGGACGACAGCCCCCACTTGCCACGGGTCTCAGAGCCAGCGTTCCGCCGCCCCGACGCTGTCGGCGGCAGCGCTGTTGAACGCGATGGCCGCCTGCGGCGCGTGACGCCGGATCAGGTTCACGATCTGCTCGAAGAGCAGCAGCAGTTCCTCGGTCTTGCGGATGCCGCCGCCGACGACCACCACGTCCCAGGGTCGTTCGGTGAGCGACGCGACGAGCGTGGCCTCGGCCTCCCGGCCGAACGACACCACGGTGATCGCGGCATCGATGCCGCGCTCGCCAAACCGGCTCAACTCCTCGTCCAGGGCTGCCAGAACGACCTCGGCGTCGGTGCCGGGCAGGGCCTTGGGGTCGTACCCGACGACAAGTACGGAAGACATGCGCCTCAGCGTAACAACAGCAACAACAGCCTCCTCGCGCCCGCGCCGCGTCCGGCGACACCGAGGCGCGAGCGGCGGTCGGTTGCCTGGCCAACGCGCTGGGGCAGATGCCGACCGCGGCCTGCACCGCGGTCGACCCCGAACTGAGCTTTCTGGGTAGCTCGTTGGACGGCGACCCCGCACTCCTGGAGCTGATCCGCACGGCGGTGACGGACGCGGCTCCCACCGTGCACCGCTGAGGCTCCACCGCCGACCCGCCTCACATCAACGGCTCCGCATGCGCGCCTACTTCTTCTCGCAGAGGGCGTCGTCGATGAGCCGCTCGGTGCGTTCGTCGCGCCGCTCGTCGTTGAGGTTGGTCGAGCGCATCACGATGACCCCCTTCTTGCCCTTGTCCACGAAGCCGTTGGCGTTCAGGTGACCGAGCGTGGTCCCGCCGTGCCCCCAGTAGCCGCCTCCGCAGCTGAGCTCCGTCCGGAAGATGCCCAGGCCCGCCGACTCCTTGACCACCGTGCTGCCCTCTTCGGGGGCGGGCACCGTCTTGAGCATCTGGGCCATCTGCCGCGGCGCGAGCAGTTTGCCGCCGAGGAGCCCCTGCCAGAAGTGCGCGAGGTCGTTCGAGGTGGTCACGAGGTCCCCCGCCGAGCCGCCCCAGGTCATGCTGACCTCGGTGCTGTCGACCAGCCGGCCCCCGGGTTCGAACTGCTGGTAGGCCTTGGCGTGCGGCCGGGGCAGGCCGGTGCGCGATCCTGCGGAGAACGTGTGCTTGAGGCCGAGGGGTTCGATGACCCGGGTACGGACCTCGTCGCTCCAGTGATGTCCCGTCACCTTCTCGATGATCATCCCGGCGAGTATGTAACCGGTGTTGGAGTAGCCCCAGCCCTTGCCGGGCTCGAAGAGGGGGCGGTTCCGCAGGGCCAGGTCGACCAGTTCACGCGGCTCGTAGTGGTCCAGGCGGTGCTTCTGGAACTCGTCCTCGTCGAAGACGGGCAGGCTGTCGTCGTAGTCGGGCAGGCCGCTGGTGTGCTGCAGCAGCTGCCGCACGGTGATCCGCCTGCCGTCGTTGCCGTTGCCCTCGACCACGCCGGGCAGCCACCGGTCGACGGTGTCCTTGAGGCGTATGCGCCCCTCACCGACGAGTTGCAGCATGACGGTCGAGACGAAGGTCTTGGTGTTGCTGCCCATGCGGAAGTAGCCCTGCCGAGGCATCGGCCGGTCGGTGCCGAGTTCGGCGGTGCCGCTGCGCGCGGAGCGGCGTTCCTTGCCGTCGACCAACGTACCCTCGGCGCCCACGACTCCGCCCTTGTGGACGATGTCGTCCAGCCCCTTCTGGAGGTCGGACCGGCTGTACCCGGGCGGCACGGAACCGGACTGGGCCCACGCGGCGGAGACCGGCATCGCCAGTGTCGCCGTGACCGCGATCGCGGCCACGGCCCCCAGGGTGGCCCTGCGGCGCGTGAAAGCGGGGCGGGGGCGGTCGCCCCGGATGTCCCGACCGTCGGGGGTGTCACGGCTGTCAGGGGCGTCAGGGGTGTCAGGGGTGTCAGGGGTGTCAGGGGTGGCGTTTCGCAGCTGCGTCATGGTGGTTGCCTCACATCGCTGGAAGACGTCCGACCGCACCCAACCCCCCTGTGGGTCCGGGGCGTTGAGATGTCGACCGGATGGCCGGGCAGTGCGCCCGTCCCGTGATCATTGAGCCATGTGGAGACAGCGCCGGACCATGGAGAGGCCCCCCTGACGCGGGGTACGGACAACCCCACCTCGGCAGGGGGGGGCTCCCTGCGAGGAGGGCTCGGCGCACGGCTGCTGACGGCGGTCGGAGTTCCGCGTCTGCGTGCGCGACGAGGGAACGCGGCGCCCCGAAAGGGGCGCCGCGTCATGGAGGAGTTCAAGTTCGGGCCACGGGCCGCCGGTCGGCGGCCCGAGTCACCGGCGCAGCCAGGCTCCCGCGCCCCTCACCCACTCGGTGAACAGCACCTCGTCGCCCAGGACTTCGATGCCGTCGGCGGGGGTCGGGGTGCGGCGCCCGTAGAGGAGGAGGAGCATGTCCGTCAGCGGGCCGCGTACCGCGGTGGTCGCCTTCTTGTGCGCGTGGGTCCAGGTGACCGGCGCCTCGGTCAGGTCGATCAGCCACTCCCCCGCCCCCTCGGGGGCATCCGTCGCGTGGAAGTGGAGCGTGCGGTCGGGGGCGAGCAGCGTGCGGTACACGTCCTCCGACTCGTAGGCCTGGGGCAGGGTGCTGAACTCGATCCACTCGTCGAGGCCGTCGAGGGCGACGTCCGCGTCCAGGGTGTACGTCCCGCCGACGGCCGCCGTCGCGTCGAAGCGGTGGACGACGGTCTCGTACGTCATGCGACGGGCCCAGAAGAGCGGGGTGCCGCCGGGCGCGACGGTCCACACCGGGACCTCCGGCCCCGCTTCGCGCAGCGTGTCGGCGAAGCGGGCCGCTCCCTCCGTAAGCCAGGCGGAGAGCGCGGGAACGTCGTCGTCCGCCTGGGGCGTGACGAGGTTGACCTGCTCGTCCGGCACGGGGCCGGTGGCGCGGGTGCGGACCACCGTCTCGGCCCAACGGTGCGTGCCGCCGACGTGGCGCAGCAGGTGGGCGAGGGTCCAGCCGGGACAGCCCGGCACGGGGGCGGTGGCATCGGCGCCGGCGATGGACTCGGTCAACAGGGCTGTCTGGTCGATGATTCGGTCGGCAAATCGGTTGTGGACCGTGCTGCGGCTCGGGCTCGTCATGTCGTCACGGTAGACCACGTGACGCAAGGTACTGGGCACGAACCAGGGGCTGTTGAGGACGGACGGAGGGGGAGCGAAGCGGCCACCCGGGGCTCGCGACGCAACCGGCATCGAGGGCCGTGGCAGCGGGGGTGTCGGTCGCGGGGGTGTGAGTCGCTGAGGAGCCGGTCGCGGAGGAGCTGGTCGGGGAGGCGTGGGTCCGTCGGTCATGCCGACGTCGCCAGGAACTGGGTCGCCGCCAACTCGCCGTACAACGGATCCGCCGCCACCAGCTCTGCGTGCGTGCCCACCGCGCGCACCTTGCCCGCGTCCATCACCACGATCCGGTCCGCCAGCGTCACCGTCGACAGGCGGTGGGCGACGACGAGGACCGTGACCTCGCGGGACACCTCGGCCACCACGTCCCGCAGCGCGAGTTCGTTGACCGCGTCCAGCTGCGAGGTCGCCTCGTCGAGGAGCAGCAGCCGGGGCTTCCTGAGCAGCGCCCTGGCGATGGCCACGCGTTGCCGCTCGCCGCCGGACAGTTTGGATCCCCGGTGGCCGACCACCGTGTCCAGCCCCTCGGGCAGGCGCTCGACCACCGCGTCGAGCCGGGCGCGCGCGAGCACGTCCCGTATCTCGGCGTCGGTGGCACCGGGCGTCGCGAAGAGCAGGTTCTCGCGGAGCGTGCCCGCGAGTACGGGGGCGTCCTGCTCGACGTACCCGATGGCCGCCCGCAGCCGCGCCAGCGGCCACTCCCGCACGCCCTTGCCGTCGACGAGGACCCGGCCGCCCGTCGCCTCGTAGAACCGCTCGATCAGGGCGAACACCGTCGTCTTGCCCGCGCCCGAAGGCCCGACGAACGCGGTCATGCCCGGCCCCGGCACGTGGAAGCTCACGCCGTGGTGGACCGGGGGAAGGTCGTCGCGGTAGCGGAAGCTCACGTCGTCGAAGGTGACCGAGGCCGCGCCGGTCGCCGTGCGACCAGCCACGCCCGCCCCCGCTCCCTCGGTCGCGACTGTCGCACCTATCTCCTTCGTCTCCTCTGCCCCGTCCGTCTCCTCTGCCCCGTCCGTCTCCTCTGCCTCGCCCGTCTGTTCTGCCTCACCCGTCTCCCCCATCTCGCTCGTCTCCAGCTCCTCCGTCTCCAGGCGTTCCGCCTGCACGATCCGCGCGATCGCCGCCGACCCCACCTGGTACTGCGAGGCCGCCTCTACCAGGCGCGACACCGGGTCGATCAGATAGAAGAGGAAGAGCAGGTACGCCACGAGCGTCGAGACGGAGATGGCGCCCGACGCGACCCGCGCGCCACCGATCCCGAGCACCGCGAGGAACGACACCTGCACGGCGAGGCCGACCGAACTCCACGCCACCGACTGCCATTTCGCCGACCGCACGCCGTGCCGCCACGCCTCCTGCGCGGCGGCCTCCACCGCGGCCGACTCGCGCTGCTCGGCGCCGGAGGCCTTCAGCGTCCTGAAGGCGCCGAACGCCCGCTCCAGAGCGGTCGAGATCGTGCCCACCGCCTCCTGCGCCCGCTGCGTGGACCGTGCGATCTTCGGCATGACCAGCGCCACCGCGCTCCCGATCACCACGATCACGCCCAGCGTGACGCCGAGCAGCACCGGGTCCATCAGCCCCATCATCACGACCGTCGCGAGGAAGGTGAGACCGCCGGAGGCCGCGGAGACCACCGACTGCGTCGTCACGGCCCGCAGCAACGTCGTGTCCGAGGTGACACGCGACATGAGGTCGCCCGGCTGGGTCCGCTCCACCTCGGCGAGGCGCAACCGCAGCAGCCGACCGATCAGGGTGCGCCGGGCCGCGAGCACCACGGACTCGGCGGTGCGCTCGAGAACGTACGCGCCCACGGACTCGATCGCGGTGCCGAGTACCACCAGCGTGGTGAGGAGCAGCAGGACGCCGGTGATGGACTCGTCGCCGCCCAGCCGGTCCACGAGCGACTTGGCCGCCAGCGGCTGCGCGAGCCCGGTCGCCGAGCCGATCAGCGTCAGGAAGGCACCCAGGGCGACGACACCGCGGTGCGGGCGGAAGTGGCGGTAGAGAGCACGCCAGGTTTCCTTCGCGGGCAGCCGCTCGGGCTTGTCCGCGGCCTGGACCGCCTTGGCATCGGGGGCGGACCCGGCGGTGGTGGCGGTCCCGTCGGGAGTGGGTCTTGGAGAGGATCTTGGAGTGGGTCTTGAGGTGGGGGCTGCGTCGGTCACGTCTGGCAGGACGCAGTGCGGCGTGATCCACCTGACTGACGCGCCCGGGACCCGCACAGGGATGCGACGCGTAGCTGTCCCGCATGATTCGGCTCGACGCTTCACTACCCCGGGTGTCCCAGCGGAGTTAGCCGATCAGCCGCATGCGGTGCAGTGACGATTCTGCACCGGGTCGGCGGCACGGGGCGGGCGGCGAGGCTCGCGGTGGTGAGGCAGGCGAGCGGGAGCTGGTGGGTGTGCGAGTACGGGGTCACGCGGAGGCCACCGGGAGGCCGGAACGATCCGTTCAAGGGGCCGGGAGGCCGACTGCGGCAGGCTTGACGGCGGCCGGGCGGGGCGCCGGGGGCGGCATGGTCGGACGAGCGGATGAGCTGGCCGCACTCCGCAGGATGCTCGCCCAGGGCAGGTTGGTGACGGTGGTGGGCGGCGCGGGCGTCGGCAAGAGCCTGCTCGCGGAGCACGCGGCCGCCGCGGTGGCCGGGTCGATGCAGGACGGAGTGGTGCGGGTGCGCTGGTGGGACGGCGGCGCTCCGTCGCGGCGGCGGTCGGTCGTGCAGGCGGTGGTGGAGGCGATGGACGGCGAAGGTGTGGTGGGCGGGAGCGGGGCCGCGCACCCGGCGGTCCCCGCGGACCCGGCGGACCCGGCGGACCCGGCGGACGATGGCGGCAAGGGCGCCGACGCGTCGGACCACGCGGGCAACAGCCCCCACCCGGCGGTCGACGAGGGAAGAGCCACCAACCCCCCAGTGGGTGGCGGCCACAGCTCCCACCCAGCGGTCGACGCAGCCAGAGCCGCCAACTCGACGGGCGACGAGGGCAAGGCCATCGACCCGGCGGAGGAGGATGAAGGCAAGGGGCTCCACTCGTCGGACCACTCGGGCAACGGCCCCCACCCAGCAGCCGACGGGAGCCGAGCCGTCGATCGCCGGGTCGGCGGGAGCGGGGCCACCGACCCGGCGGTCGACGGAGGCAACGGCCCCCGCCCCGCGCCGGACGGCGTCGCGGAGCTCGCGGCTCGGCTGCGGTCGCGGCGGATGCTGGTGGTGCTCGACGACTTCGACCCGGTACGGGGCGAAGTCGTGCGGCTCGTCCGGGCGCTCCTCGAAGGGGCGCCGGAGGTCCGGGTCCTGACTACAGGACGTCATCCGCTGGGTCTCGGCCAGGAGGTGGTGCTGCGGCTGGGGCCGCTGGACGTCGGGGAGGGCGCGGGCCCGGACAGTGGCGAGGACGCCGACACAGGCACAGGCCCTAGCAGGGGCACAGGCACCAGCACCAACACCGGCCCCGGCAGGGACACGGGCACCGGCAGCGGCACCGGCACCGGCACCGGCACCGGCACCGGCACCGGCACCGGCACGGGGACGGGGACGGGCACCACCCCAGGCCCCGCCGTCACCCTCTTCCTGGACCGGGTACGTGCCGCTCGGCGCCGTGCGGGCGCCCGCGATCCGCTGCGCGGGCGTCACGACCCCACGCGCGGTGCGCACGCCGAGGAGCTGCGCCTCGCGCAGGTGATCTGCCGCAGGCTCGAAGGCGTGCCGTTGGCCGTCGAGTTGGCCGCGGCCCAGGCGGCGCAGTATCCGCTGGCGCAGCTCGCCCGCATGTTGGAATCGGGGCAGGGCTGGCTCGGTGTGGTGGACGCACCCCTGCGCAGGCACCGGTCGCTGCGCGCGGCCGTCGGCGCCGGGTACGCGCTGTGCGGCACGGCGGAACGAACCGTGTGGGCCCGGCTGAGCGTGTTCACCGGGTGCTTCGACCAGGAGGCCGCGGCCTATGTGTGCGCGGGCGGCGGGCTGGCCGCCCAGGACGTGCCGGCCGCGTTGGCCCGTCTGGTCCTCGCCTCGGTCGTGGAGCCGGTCCGCGATCCCGGCGGGGTTCTCCCTCCGCGCTACCGAATGCCCGCCGCGGTCCGCGGGTTCGGCGCCGAACGGCTGCAGTCCGCCGGGGAGACGGCCGCGGTCACCGGACGCCATCTGTACTGGTACGGCCATGTCGCCTCCACCGCCCACCACTTGTGGAGCACGGGGCTGCACGGGAGGGCCGCCTCGCTCGTCCGTGAGGAGGAGGCCAATCTGCGCGCCGCGGTGACCCGGGAGCCCGGCGACGCCGACCAGGCGTCGACTTCCCTCACGGTGGCGGTGGACCTGTGGTTCTGGTGGGCGGTGTGCGGTCGTGCCGAAGAGGGACGCGCCCTGCTCCACCGGCTGCTGCCGCTCGTTCGGCCCGAAGCCCGCGTGTGCGGGCAGGCACTGTGGCTGGCCGGCTGGCTCGCGGTGTGCACCGACTCCCCGGATGCCGCCGAACTCCTCGGCCGGGCCTGGCGCGTGGCGGTGCTGTCGGGCGACGACGCCACGGTCGGGCGGGTGTCGCACGTGCTGGGCGCACTCGCTTTGGAGGAGGGCAGGACGGAGCGGGCCATCGAGCATCTGCGGGAGGCGGCGGACACCATTCCCGTGCACGCGGAGCACGGTCCTCCGGTGGCCGTCAGCTGGGCGCTGCTGGCCGTGGCGCAGGTCAGGGTCAGACCCGCCGACGCGTGGCGCAGCGTCCGTCGCGCCTCGGCGGGACCGCACCCGCGGCACGACCTCTGGACGCGGTCGATGACGCAGTACGCGCAGGCACTCGTCGACCACTTGCGGGGGCGCCGGAGCCGGGCCTGGCGCCGGGCCCACAAAGCGCTCGCCGGAGCCGTCGGGGTGGCGGGCGCCGCACACGCCTCTGCCGTGTCCCTGTGCGCAACGGCGTTGCCCGGCGGAGATACCGCTGACTCCCCCGCGGTCACCCCCGTGGCCGGCCCGCCGGCCGCCGCACTCATTCATCAGCTGATCGCGGACATCGAGGCGGGCGCGCCTCCCCGCTAGTTCCTCCGTTCCGAGGGGTCAGCTGTCCTTTGCCGGTGCCGGCGAACCCGGTCGATGCCGCCCCGTCGCCCCGGCACACCCACGTGAGCGGAGCCGTCGACGCGGCTCCTCCGCAGCCTCCACGGCTGCCCCATTTGCCGCAAGAACCTGCTCAAGAAGCCACGCGGGCAGGGAAAATGCAATATCGACACGTCTCGCGGAGGCAGCTACCTTCATCTCGTCCCCGGTGGTCAGCCGCGGTGGCACGGGGGTTCCTTCAGACTGAGCCGGCCGTGACGGGACGAGTCGGTCACGCCCCACGCCTCCCCGCCCCCGCGCAAGCCACCGGACCGGGCCCACACCAAGCAGTCCCCACCAGGGAGAGACGCATGTCCCAGCTTGCTCTGTACACATTCGGCGTCCTGAAGTCACCCCTCGCCGATTCCACACCTCTCACGCGCGAGTTCTACGACATCGGTGGGGCCGTCTACCAGAAGATCAGTCAGCATCCCGGATACCTCGCTCATGCCGAAGCGGCGGACGGTGACCGGGGGCTGCTCTTCGAGGCGGACTGGGGTGCATGGGGAACGTTCGCCGTACCGGCCTGGTACGACAAGGGCCGCACGGTGGAAACCACCGCCCTGGCCGCGACCCTCTCCCTCTGGACCGGCGTGCGTCCCGCTTTCGACGCCATCTACACCGGTCTGCACCGCGAGGCACTCAACAGGCGTTACGACTGGTTCGAGAGGACAGGCAACCCGAATTACGTGTTCTGGTGGGTCGCCGACGGCGTGATACCCACCTGGCAGGACGGGGTCTCCAGACTGGAGCACCTCCGCGACCACGGCTCCACGCCGGACGCCTTCACCTTCCACCACTCGTTCGCCCCGGACGGAACTCCGGCCAGGGTCAAGGACATCGGGACCAAGAGCGACAAGGTTCGCTGACAAGGAAACCGGAGCGCGTGCGTCAGCGGTCCCGCCGCTGACGCACGACGACCACGGCGAGACAAATGACCACCACTGTCGCGGCCATGATCTGAGCCCACTGCGGAACCAGGCCCCACCCCTTGTACGCGATGACCACGACGCCTCCCTCGTCCGATGCCGACCGGTGCCGACCGGTGCCGACCGGTGCGCATCGTTTTCCCCCGGCGCAGACCGACATGCCACCGGACGCTCTCCGGCCTCCCCACCCCTGCGCCCGCGGCGCCCGGCCAGAGCTGGAGGTGGCGGCTCAGTTGCCGAAGCCGACGATCGCGGTGACGCGGATCTCCACCCGCATGGCGGCGAGGCCGAGGACCGTCACGCCGGTCTCGGTCCAGATCGGCGCACGGCCCTCCAGGCGATGGCGGAACTGCTCGGCCATGACCGCGTTGTGGTCGTCACCGATGGCCTCATCCCCCGGTGCGACCTTGTGGTACGAGTTGACGTGGATGACGTCCTTCCATGTCGCGCCGACCGTGGCGAGCGTGCGCTCCACGTTGTCGAAGGCCTGGATGATCTCGTCCTCCAGCGAGTCGGGGATGACCAGGTCGTCATCCACCCCCGCCTGGCCGGAGGTCTCGACCCGATCGCCGACGCGGACGGCCCCGCTGTATCCGAGGGCTTCGTGCAGCTTCTCGCCGAAGCCCGGCGTGATGCCGAAGGTGACGGTGCTCATGATGCTTCCTCTTCCCGTCCATAGGGGTGCGTGTCCTCATGCATGACTTCACGCGTAAAGTGAAACTAGCAAGCGATGACTTCAAGCGCAAAGCAATGGCGAGCTTCGCCGGACAGGCGGGAAGCTCCATGATCAGCACGGGAGGGCTCATGAGCGGCACGGGCGGACACACGGACGACGAGGAGCTGCGATGGCTCGACGAGCAGGAGAAGGCTGCGTGGACGGGGTTGATCTCCCTGGTCCTGCTGCTGCCCGCCAAGCTGGAGTCGCCACTGCGACAGGAGCACGGCCTGACCCTGTTCGAGTACCTCGTCCTCAGCCACCTCTCCGAGGCACCCCGGCACACGCTGCGGATGGGAGAGCTCGCCTTTCTCGCCAGCGGCTCGCTTTCCCGGCTGTCCAACGTCGTCAAACGCTGTGAACAGCGCGGCTGGGTCGCGCGGACACCCGACCCCGCCGACGGTCGTTACACCCTCGCCGAACTCACCGACGCCGGCTTCGACATCGTGCGTCTGGCGGCGCCCACCCACCTGGACGCCGTACGCCGCACCGTCCTCGACTCGCTCAACACCGCCGACCAGAAGGCCCTCGCCCGCATCGCGCAGAAGCTCCGCATCGTCCCCGACGACTTCGGCTGAGCCAACTGCCCGTCAGGGAACGTCCTGGCCGATCGCCCGGAGCACGTCGGCAAGCCACACCAAGTGGTGGCTGGCCCAGAGGTCCCCGTTGAGCGTCGCGGTCCGCCGACTGACGCCTCGACGTGCCGGGGTGCCGCGTCGAAGGCGCGACGGAGTTGATCGATCGGTATCTGCACGGGTTCGCCGGCCATGGACACCGTCTTCACGCAGTCACGCCGGCACCGAACCACCGGTCGGGCCCTTCACCGCGCCCCCCTCCCCTCCAACACCACCCGCCAGTCCGGCACCGTGGACGTCGACGACTCCGTGCCGGAGGGGGCGGTGCGGCGGCGGCCGCCGCGGGTGAAGAAGTCGGCGAGAGGCAGCGTCGCCGCGCCCACGGTGACCGCGTCCGGGCCGAGTTGGCCGAGGTCGACGACGGCGCGGGCGGCGGGGTGGCGCAGCGCGTACGCGTCGGCGTACTCCCGGATCGCGGGCAGCAGGTGCGGGCCCAGCTGGAGGCCGGCCCAGCCACCGACAAGGACGCGTTCGGGGCCGAAGAGGTTCACGAGGTCCGAGATGCCCGCGCCGAGGTATTCCGCGGTCTCGTCGAGCACGCGGACGGCGACCGGGTCGGGGGCGGCGCCCTCCTGCGGATGGGCGGCCGCGAGGAGGGCGCTGACCGCGGTCTCCTCGTCGGCGCCCGGCGGCACCTGCCCGCCCGCCTCCTGCCAGCGCGCGAGGAGCGCCTCGGCCCCCGCGTACGCCTCCAGGCAGCCCCGCGCCCCGCAGCGGCAGCGACGGCCGCGGATGCTGACGGTCAGGTGGCCCCATTCGGCGGGGCCGCCCCGCGCGCCGCCGTGGATGACGCCGCCGGTGACGACGCACGCGCCGACGCCGGAGCCGATGAGGACGATCGCCGCGTCGCGGGCCCCGCGCCCGCCGCCGAACCACATCTCGGCCTGGCCGAGGGCCCGTGCGCCGTTGTCGATGAAGTAGGCGGTGTCGGCGGGGAGTTCGACGGCCCCGCGCAGCATGTCCTCCAGCGGGACGGCGTCCCAGCCGATGGTCTGGCCGTGCACGACCGTGCCGCCCGTGTCGTCGCGGTCGACGATGCCGGGCACGCCCACGCCGACGCCGATCAGGGAGCCGTGCGGGGCGTCGGCCACGATGCCCGCCTCGGCCGTCACCTCCGCCACGCCCTCCTTGATGTGCCGGACGATCGTCGCCACGTCGTAGCCGGAGTCCGCCAACGGGCGTTCGGTGCGCGCGAGTTCCTTCATCCCCAGGTCGAAGGCCTCGACACGGACCCGGGTCTCCCCCACGTCCACGCCGATGAGCCGTCCACTGGAGGGGGCGACGCGCAGCAGGGTGCGCGGGCGGCCACCGTCGGACTCGACGCTGCCGGCTTCCTCCAGCACGCCGTCCGCGGTGAGTTCGGCGACGACGTTGCTCACAGAGCCTGAACTGAGCCCGGTCGCGGGGCCGAGCGCCTGCCGGCTCATCGGCCCGCCGAAATACAACCGTTGCAACACCGCGGCGCGGTTGCCCACCCGCAGGTCGCGCACCGTTCGACTGCCCCGCTCGGCCATGTGGCTCCTCTCCGATCGGCAACATACCCGTGCGCGACCCCTTGACGCGACTATCTCTCAGGTTTTAACTCACGTCCTAAATTAAGTCGTGAATCCGTTCGGACACCGAACTCGGCGCGCTCTCATGCCTGTTCTCATTCCCGTTCATCCACCACGAAAGGGACGGATCCGCCATGCGCAGACTCCGAACCGTGGCAGCTCTTGCCACCGTCACCGCTCTCACCGGCGCCGCAGCCACGGCATGCGGCGGCGGTAGCAGCACCGGGAGCGAGGGCAGCAACTCCTCCCCCAAGACGCTCACGTACTGGGCGTCCAACCAGGGTCCGAGCATCGAGGCGGACAAGAAGATCCTCACCCCCGAGCTGAAGAAGTTCGAGAAGCAGACGGGGATCAAGGTCAAGCTGGAGGTCGTGCCCTGGTCCGACCTGCTCAACCGGATCCTGGCGGCGACCACGTCGGGCCAGGGCCCCGACATCCTCAACATCGGCAACACCTGGTCGTCCTCGCTCCAGGCCAGCGGCGCCCTGCTCCCCTGGGACGCCAAGAACTTCAAGGCGATCGGCGGCAGGGACCGCTTCGTCGACGCCGCGCTCGGCTCGACCGGCACCGCGGGCAAGGACCCGGCGGCGGTCCCGCTGTACTCGCTCTCGTACGCCCTCTACTACAACAAGGCGATGTTCAAGGAGGCGGGCATCAGCAAGCCCCCGGCCACCTGGGACGAGCTGGTCGCCGACGGCAAGAAGATCTCCAAGGGCGGCAAGTGGGCGCTCGGGGCCGAGGGTTCGAACCTGGTCAACAACATCCACCAGGCCTTCGCCCTCGGCAAGCAGCACGGCGCCGACTTCTTCGACGCGCAGGGCAAGCCGACCTTCACCTCGAAGGGCGCCGTGGCCGCCGTGAAGCAGTACGTCGAGTTCATGGCCAAGGACAAGATCATCGCGCCGGGCAACGCCGAGTACGCGCAGAACCAGTCCCTGCGCGACTTCGCCCAGGGCAAGACCGCGATGGTGCTGTGGCAGGCCGCGGCGACCACGTTCGAGGCGCAGGGCATGAAGCCCGACGAGTGGGGCGTGGCCCCCGTGCCGGTGCCGTCGGGGAAGCCCGGCGCGGACCGGCAGGTCAACTCGATGGTCGCCGGCATCAACCTCGCCGTCTTCAAGAACACCGACAACATCGACGGCGCCCGCAAGTTCGTGAAGTTCATGACGAGCGACGCCGAGCAGGCCCACCTGAACAAGGCCTACGGGTCGATCCCGCCGGTCAGGACGGCCCAGGAGGACGCCGCCTTCGACCGGGCCGACACGGCCGTGCTGCGCGACACGCTCCGCAAGAGCGCGGCGCCACTCCCGCAGGTGGCCAACGAGTCGCAGTTCGAGACGTCGGTGGGCACGGCCATCAAGAAGCTCTTCGCCGACGCGGCGGCGGGCAGGCAGGTCACCACCGACTCCGTGACGGCCGAACTGTCCAAGGCCCAACAGCAGATGCCGAAGAGCTGAGAGCCTTTCCATGACCACCCTCACCACACCCCCCACCCCGAAGGAGCGGGCCGCGCCGCCCGACGGCGGGCGCCGCCGGCCGCGCCTGCGACTGCCCGCGCGCCTGCGCCGCGTCTCGCTCCCCTACCTGCTGCTGCTCCCCGCGCTGCTCCTCGAACTCGTCGTCCACCTCATCCCGATGGGCGTCGGCATCGTGATGAGCTTCAAGGAACTGACGCAGTTCTTCATCCGGGACTGGGGCGCCGCGCCCTGGACGGGCCTGGACAACTACAAGCTGTCGGTGGACTTCGACGCACCCGTCGGCGAGGCGCTGCTGCACTCGTTCTTCGTCACCGTCGCGTTCACCGTGCTGTCCGTGGGCCTGTGCTGGCTGATCGGCACGACAGCTGCGGTCTTCATGCAGGACAACTTCCGCGGCCGTGGGCTGCTGCGCGCCATCTTCCTGACGCCGTACGCGCTGCCGGTGTACGCGGCCGTCATCACCTGGTCGTTCATGTTCCAGCGCGACACGGGACTGATCAACCACGTCGTCCACGACCAGCTGGGACTCACCGACAGCCCGCCGTTCTGGCTCATCGGCGACAACAGCTTCATCGCCCTGCTCACGGTGTCGGTGTGGAAGGGCTGGCCGTTCGCCTTCCTGATCGTCATGGCGGGGCTGCAGAACATCCCCAAGGAGCTGTACGAGGCGGCGTCGATCGACGGCGCCGGGATGTGGCAGCAGGTGCGGCGCATCACGCTGCCGTCGCTGCGGCCGGTGAACCAGGTCCTGGTCCTGGTGCTCTTCCTGTGGACGTTCAACGACTTCAACACACCGTACGTCCTGTTCGGCAAGTCGGCGCCCGAGGCCGCGGACCTCATCTCCATCCACATCTACCAGTCGTCGTTCGTCACCTGGAACTTCGGTACGGGCTCCGCCATGTCGGTCCTGCTGCTGCTCTTCCTGCTCCTGGTGACGGCCGGCTATCTGCTGGTCACCTCGCGGGGAAGGAACACCGCCGATGTCTAAGACCCTTGCGGCGCCCGCCCGTTCGCTGCCGGCACGCTCGCCCAGCGCCCCGCCCCGCTCGTTCCTGTGGGCGCGCCGCGTGTTCCTGACCCTGCTGACCGGCTTCGTGCTGCTTCCCGTGTACGTGATGGTGAGCAGTTCCCTCAAGCCGCTGCAGGACGTGTCCGGCTCGTTCCGCTGGATGCCCAGCGGGTTCACCGTGCGGCCCTACATCGACATCTGGAAGACGGTGCCGCTGGCGGACTACTTCGTGAACTCGCTGATAGTGGCGGGCGCGGCGACGGTCTGTTCCGTGGTCATCGCGGTGTTCGCCGCGTACGCCGTCAGCCGCTACCGCTTCCGCGGGAAGCGCGTCTTCACCGTGACCGTCCTGTCGACGCAGATGTTCCCCGGCATCCTCTTCTTGCTGCCGCTCTTCCTCATCTACGTCAATGTCGGCAACGCCACCGGCATCGCGCTGTTCGGCTCGCGCTTCGGACTCATCCTCACCTACCTCACGTTCTCGCTGCCCTTCTCCATCTGGATGCTGATCGGCTACTTCGACTCCGTTCCGAGGGAACTGGACGAGGCGGCGCTGGTCGACGGGTGCGGGCCGCTGCGCGCGCTGTTCCGCGTCGTGGTGCCCGCCGCGATACCCGGCATCGTCGCGGTCGCCGTCTACGCCTTCATGACCGCCTGGGGAGAAGTGCTCTTCGCCTCGGTGATGACCAACGACGCCACCCGCACGCTCGCCGTGGGCCTGCAGGGCTACGCGACGCAGAACGACGTGTACTGGAACCAGGTCATGGCCGCCTCGCTCGTCGTGAGCATCCCCGTCGTCGCCGGCTTCCTGCTCCTGCAGCGCTATCTCGTCGCCGGGCTCACCGCGGGCGCCGTCAAGTGAGTCCGCACGCGCTCCTTCCCGACACGCACCCCTTTTCGAAAGGAACTCCGTGACCGACCCCTCCCCCACGACCGACCCCTCGTACCCGGACCTCTCCGCGCTCCCCCCGGACTTCACGTGGGGCGTGGCGACCTCGGCGTACCAGATCGAGGGCGCCGTCGACGAGGACGGCCGCACGCCGTCGATCTGGGACACCTTCGCGCGCACCCCGGGTGCGATCGACGGCGGTGACACCGGCGACGTGGCCTGCGACCACTACCACCGCTGGCCCGAGGACATCACCCTGATGCGGGAGCTCGGCGTCGACTCCTACCGGTTCTCGCTCGCCTGGCCGCGCGTCGTGCCCGGCGGCGACGGACCGGTCAACGCGGCGGGGCTCGACTTCTACGACCGGCTCGTCGACGGGCTCCTGGAAGCGGGCATCACCCCGAACGCGACCCTCTACCACTGGGATCTGCCCCAGGCGCTGCAGGACCGCGGCGGCTGGCCCGAGCGGGAGACCGCGGAGCACTTCGCCGCGTACGCCTCGGTGGCGGCCGAGCGGCTCGGCGACCGGGTCCCGTACTGGGCGACGCTGAACGAACCGCTCTGCTCCGCCTGGATCGGCCACCTGGAGGGCCGCATGGCGCCGGGCCTCACCGACCTGACGGCCGCCGTGCGCGCCTCCTACCACCTGCTGCTCGGGCACGGGCTCGCCACGCAGGCGATCCGGACCGCGGCGCCCCTCGCGCAGATCGGCGTCGTCAACAACCTCTCCCCGGTGGAGCCCGCCTCCGACCGGCCGGAGGACGTCGCCGCCGCACGGCGCGTCGACGGGCACACCAACCGCTGGTGGCTCGACCCGCTGCACGGGCGCGGGTTCCCCGCCGACATGCGGGAGGTGTACGGCGTGGACCTGCCGGAGCGGGCGGGCGACCTGGCGACGATCGCGCAGCCGCTGGACTGGCTGGGTCTCAACTACTACTTCCCCGCGATCGTCACCGACGACCCGGCGGGCCCGGCGCCGTTCGCCCGCCAGGTGTACCGCCCCGACGTGCCGCACACCGGCATGGACTGGGAGATCGACGCGAGCGGCATCGAGAGCCTGCTGATGCGGCTGACCGAGGAGTACGGGGCACGCAGGCTGTACGTCACCGAGAACGGCTCGGCCTACCCCGACGTGGTCCGCGCCGACGGGGCGATCGACGACGCGGAGCGCACCCAGTACCTGCGGGAGCATCTGGCCGCGTGCGCCCGCGCGGCCCGCAGGGGCGCCCCGCTGGCCGGGTACTACGCGTGGTCGCTCCTGGACAACTTCGAGTGGGCGTACGGCTACGACAAGCGCTTCGGCCTGGTCCACGTCGACTACGCGACGCAGCGCCGCACGGTCAAGGGCAGCGGCCGGTACTACGCGGACCTCGTCCGCACGTACCGCCACCGCTCGGCCCGGGCGGCCTGACGGCGTGCGCGGCGGATGCCGTCCGGCCTCAGCGGCGCAGGCCGGACAGCATCCGCACCTCCCCGATGCGCAGCACCCGCGCGAGGGCGAGATAGCCGACCGCCATCGTCACGGCCCCGGCCGTCAGGGCCGTCGCCGTCGCAGCGGTGCCGGCCGGTGACACCTCGGCGCCGGCGCGGGCGGCGCCCCAGCCGAGGGCTCCGGCGAGGGCGGACGCCAGGATCAGCTTCCCGTACGTGCGGGCCAGCCGGCGTCCGTCGAGGCGGCCGCCGAGACGTCGGCGCATCAGGCGTGCGGTGAGCAGCAGCCCCACGGCGTAGGAGAGGGTGTACGCCCCGGCCATGCCGGTGACCGCCCAGCGTGCGGGCAGCAGGTGATGGCAGGCGGTGGCCAGGGCGATGTTCGCGCCCGCCACCCAGACCGCCATCCAGAACGGGGTGCGGGTGTCCTCGAACGCGTAGAACCCGCGCAGCAGCAGGTACTGCGCGGAGAACGGGATCAGCCCCAGCCCGAACGCCTGGAGCATGTGGCCGAGGGGCTCGGTGGCCCCGGCGTCGGACGCGCCGTGCGCGAAGAGCAGTTGGGCGGTCCGCGGACCGAAGGCGAGGAAGAAGAACCCGGCGGGCACGATCACGGTGCCGGTGACGCGCAGGGCACGCGACAGTTCCCCGCGCAGGTCGGCGGTGCGGCCCTGGGCCGCGGCCTTGCTCATCCGCGGCAGCAGCGCGGTCACCAGGGAGACGGTGACGATGGACTGCGGCAGGAGCCAGATGGTCTGGGCGTAGGAGTACGCCGTGTAGCCGACGCCGTCCTTCGGCAGGCGCTGGTCGGCGGCGTTGGCGTAGTTCGCGACGACGGTCAGCGCGACCTGGTTGGCGAGGACGAGCAGCAGCGTCCAGCGGGCGGCGCGGGCGCTCTTGCCGAGGCCGGTGCCGCGCCAGTCGAACCGGGGCCGGAACCGCAGCCCCGCGGCGCGCACGAAGGGCACGAGCGCGAGGGCCTGCAGGGCGATGCCGCAGGTGGTGCCGATGCCGAGCAGTCTGACCTGCGCGTCGGTGATGTCCCCGACGTTCTCGGGGATCGTCATCGTCGCCAGGTAGAGGCCGAACATCGCGACGAGCACGACGTTGTTCAGGACGGGCGTCCACATCATCGCGCCGAACTTCTCGCGCGCGTTGAGGACCTGTCCCAGGATGCCGAAGAGCCCGTAGAAGAAGATCTGCGGCAGCAGGAACCGGGCGAAGACCACGGTGAGTTCGAACGCCTCGTGGTTGGCCTGCGTGTCCCTCATGTAGAGGCCGACGATCTGCGGCGCCGCCCACACCGCGAGCGCCGTGCCGACGCCGAGGACGCAGACGACGAGCGTGATGAGGCGCTGCTCGAACGCGCTGCCGCCGTCGGGGTCGTCGGCCCGGGCACGCACCAGCTGGGGCACGAGCACCGCGTTCAGGGCGCCGCCGATGAGCAGCGTGTAGAGGCTCGTGGGAACGGTGTTGGCGGTGTTGTACGTGGAGGCGAGCTGGCCGGTGCCGAGGGCGGCGCCCTGGAGCACCTGCCGGATGAGCCCCGTGGCGCGGGAGACGATGGTGCCGAAGGCCATCAGGAGCGAGGAGCGTGCGAGGCCGGCCACGTCAGGGGCACCTCGTGCGCGGTCCGGCCTGCGTGAAGTCGCCGCCGCGTATTCGGTCGACGCGGAACCGCGGGACGTCGCGGTCGGGGTCACAGTGCATGCACGGGATCTTCGCACGCGAGTACGACGACGAGTCACGCGCGTCCGACGACGCCGCTCGCACCCCCCGGGGAATCGGCCGACCGGCCCGGATCACCCGTACGCACCACTGCCATGCACGCGTGACCAGCCCACCTCGCCGTAACGTCCGCTTCATCCCCACGCTCGCACCCCCCACGCGAAGGCTCTCCATGTCGACATCCGCGCCCACCCCCACGGCGCCGGTCCACCGCGGCGGTTCGCCGGCCCGGACCCGCTTCGTCACCCTCTTCCTCCTCCCCCTGCTGGCCGCGGTGACCGCGGTGAGCGGATTCCTCGTCACCCCGGGCCAGGCCCGCGCCGCCCAGCCGGCCGCCCCGCACCGGACCGTGGCCGCGTCGGTCGCCTCCGCCGCCGAGCCGTGCACGAGCAACGATCCCGCCGTCTGCATGATCCGGGAGATGACTCCGGAGCAGCGCGAGCAGGCGCGCGAGACCCGGATCCGGTACCACCGGCTCCTGGACGACATGGAGCTCGTGGCCGAGAGGATGCACGCCGAGGGCAGGTCGGACGAGGAGATCGCCCGCACCCTGGTCGCGATGCGCAACGAGGCGAAGGACATCACGCGCGCGGGCATGTCACCCGAGGCCGTGCGGGCCCTGGAGGAGCGCAACATGAAGAAGTACGGCAATCCGCTGGGCCCGACGGCCGATCAGCAGTTCGCCAAGTACGGCAGCTGGAGCGCGGTCATCGAGGCCGCGACCAGGAGCAGCGCCGCCGTGGACCGGGAGCTCGGTCTGGAGCCGCGCGGCCGATGACGACCCTGGCGGACTACGACCGGCACGGGCGGGTGTGGGACCTGACTCCCGCGACGGGACTCCTCTCCCCCGCCCCGGCCGGCCCCTGCCACGGCTTCGCGCACCTGCCCGGCGACGGCGAGCACGCGCCCGCCGCCCTGTACGCGGAGGGCTCCGACGGCGGGGCGCTCTGGCTGCAGTACGGGGCGCGGCGCTGGGACTGCGCGGAGGTGTCCGTCCGCCAGGAATGTCGGCCGGACGGCAGCCGCCTGTTCGTCGTGACAGGACCGGACGAGGGACAGGGCATCGAACTCCCTTATCCGGCACCGGATCCCGGCCCCCTGGACCCGACGTACGACTGGGTCGACGCGCTCGGTGACGACTTCTTCCTCTGGGCGGCGGACCGGCTCGCCGCGGCCGACGCGCGCCGGGCGCTCCTGGACCATTTCCGGGCCGGTTTCCCCGTCACATGAAGTCCTCCCGGACGGACGCGTGGTGGCCCCGCGCGCGCGGGTCCGGCCGGGACGCGCGCAGGATGCCCGCCGTGCAGGCGGCGACCACGCAGAACGCGACCGGCAGGAAGAACGTGAGGTTGAGCGGCATGAAGTGGGTCAGCGGGCCGATGACGGCGGGGCCCGCGAGCATGCCGAGGTAGCCGAGGCCGGCGACGCGCGAGACGTTGGCCCCTGCGGCGTCCCGGTCCGCGTGGCCCGCGGCGCTGAAGAGCTGCGGGATACAGCCGGACAGGCCCGCGCCGAACACCGTCCAGCCGAGCAGGGCGAGCGGGATCCAGGGGGACAGAGCCGCCACGGTGAGGCCGATCGCGGCCACGGACGCGCCGTACCGGAGGATGGCCACGGGACCGAACCGTGCGGCCACCCGGTCGGCGAGCAGCCGGCCGAGGGTCATGGCGGTGGCGAAGGCTCCGTAGGCGAGAGCGGCGGCCGAGGCCGGCGCGTCCAGGACGTCGCGCAGGTGCAGCACGCTCCAGTCGTTGGCGACGCCCTCGCAGAGCATGAGCATCAGGGCGAGGGCGGCAAGTGCCCAGATCCGCCGCGGAGTTCCGCTCCGTGACGTCGCTGCGGCTTCGCTCCGCGAACCGTTCTCGTTCCCGTTCGCGGCCCCGTTCTTGGCGTTCGTGGGCTCGGGTCGCAGCAGGGCAGGAGCGGACAGTGCCGCGGCGAGGACGCCGAGCAGCGCCACCGTGCCGAGGGTCGCCGCCGGGCTCCAGCCCCAGCTGAGCGTGCGGGCGCCGACCAGTGCGGCAAGGACGCCGCCGATGGAGAACGTGGCATGGAAGGCGGACATGACGGGCCGCCCGTAACCCCGCTCGACCTGTACGGCGTGGGCGTTCATGCTGACGTCCAGGCAGCCGTTGCCGAGGCCGAGCGCCAGCAGTGCGGCGCCCAGCGTCCACACGTTCGTGGCGAGACCCGGCAGGACGACCGCGGCGGCGCACAGGCCGGCGCTGACCGGGACGACGGTCCTGGCGCCGAGCCGGTCGGTGAGCGGCCCGACGATCTGCATGCCGGCGAAGGCGCCCGCGCCGAGCAGCAGCAGGAGCCAGCCGAGCACGGCGTGGCTGATCCCGGCCCGGTCCTCGACGGCGGGGATGTGGACGATCCACATCCCCATGAGAAAGCCGTTCAGGGCGAAGTAGGCAAAGGTGGCCAGCCGGCCGTTGCGCAGGGTTCTTTCCATGCGTTCGAACATAACGAACAGATTCGATGTTCGGAAGATTGCTTTTCAAACATCTTGAATGTTTACTGTGCGTGTGGCCAGTACAGATCGACTGAGGCAGATCACCGATGCCGTGCGCGAGGCGGGGCGGCTCGGCGTGGCCGAGCTCGCCGAGCTCACCGGCGCCTCCGAGATGACCATCCGCCGCGACCTGGAGGCCCTGGCAGGACAGGGCGTCCTGGAGCGGTACCGGGGCGGCGCGCGGAGCCTGCTGCTGCGCGGCGAGGAGCCGCCGTTCGCGCTGCGGGAGCAGGAGGGCCGGGCGGGCAAGCGGCGCATCGCCGCCGTCGTGGCCGACCTGCTCTCCGACGGCGAGTCGGTCGTCGTCGACAGCGGCACCACCTGCCTGGAGGTCGCCCGCGCGCTGGCACACCGCCGCATGACGGTCATGCCGCTGTCACTGCACGCGGTGAACGCCCTGTCGGGCGCGCCGGACGTGACCCTGCTGGTGCCCGGCGGGCGGCCGCGCCCCGGTGAGCTGGCCCTCACCGGTCCGCTGACCACCGCCTCCCTGGCCGCCCTTCGCTTCGACACGGCCGTGATCGGTTGCTGCGGACTGACCGCGGCGGACGGCCTGACCGCCTATGACCTCGACGACGCGGCCGTCAAGCGCGCCGCGATCGGCTCGGCCCGCCGCGTCATCGCCGTCGCGGACGCCGCCAAGCTCTCCCGTACCGCCCTGGCCTCCGTCGCCCCCGCCTGCGCCCTGCACGCCGTCGTCACGGACGACGCCGCGCCGGACGAGGAGATCGGCGCACTGACCGCGGCGGGCGTCACCGTACGAAAGGCATGACCCCGTGAACCACCGTCCCCAGCCCTCGGACCGCGCTCCCCAAGGTGTCGCCGTCGACCACGGCATCGTGCTCTTCGACATGTTCGGCGTCATCGCGCGGCACCAGTCCAAGGACGGCAGAGACCGCCTGGCCGCGCTCGCGGGTGGGCCCGAACCAGCCTTCTGGGACGCCTACTGGGGGCTGCGCCGGCCCTACGACCGCGGGGACGTGAGCGGTCCGGAGTACTGGCGGCAGGTGGCCGACGCGCTCGGCGCCGACTTCGACGACGCCCGGGTCGCGCGGCTCGTCGAGGCCGACCTCGCCAGTTGGCGCGCGGTCGACCCGTCCATGGTGGCTCTTGTCGAGGAGCTGGCGGCGGCCGGCCGGCCGGTCGCACTGCTCTCCAACATCCCGGAGGAGCTGGCCGCCGACTACGAAGAGCGCCATTCCTGGCTCAAGCACTTCCAGGTGTGCGCCTTCTCCTGCCGTATCGGCCACGCCAAGCCCGAACCCGGCGCCTACCGCTGGTGCCTGACCGCACTGGACACAGAGCCGGAGCGCGTCCTCTTCGTCGACGACCGCGAGGAGAACATCCGGGCCGCCGAGGCCCTCGGCGTGCGGGGCCACCTCTTCACGGCACCCGCCACGCTGCGCGCGGCCCTCGGCCTCAGCGTGTGATCGCACCCAGCAGCGCCTTGGCGCACAGGTCCCGCACCTGTTTTCTCGTCAGGTCCGGCTCCTCCAGCCACTCCAGGCAGACCGCCACCATGAACGCCAGCCAGCCACGGACGGCCAGGCGCAGCGCGGGCACGTCCTGGGTGATGTCCGCGGCGTCCGGGTCCGCGGCGAGCGCCGCGAGGATCTGCCGCTCCTGGGCGGCCAGGCCGTTGCGGTAGACCTCACGCACCAGCGGATCGCCCGCCGCCTCGGCCCGGTGGAAGGCCCGGAAGCCCTGCGCGTGACTCTCCACGTAGCCCAGGAAGGCGTCGAGGCCGGCGCTGATCTGATCGCGCACCGGCAGGCCGGGCTCCGCCGCGGTCAGGCGCAGCATGCGCTCGCTCTCGCGCCGTACGACGGCGGCGAAGAAGTCCCGCTTCGTCGGGAAGTAGTGGTACAGGAGGCCTCGCGAGACGCCGGCGATCTCCGCGACGCGCTCGATCCACACGTCGTCGTAGGGCTTCTGCGCGAAAAGCCGCGCCCCGACCGACAGCAGCTGTTCACGCCGCTCCTCGGTGCTCAGTCTGCGGCGCGTGCGCTCCGGGGGGTTCGCGGCCATGCAGGCACCTTACTTGACGCGAATTCAATAGCGGTACCAGACTGGGATCTCCTGTTGAATCCACGTACAACAAGCCCAACGGGCGCGTCGGACAAGGGAGATGGGCACATGGCGCAGACGACGCGGTCCGCGGCGGCGAACGGCCCCGACGGACAGGGCATACCCATCGCTCCCCCGAAGGGGTTCCGCAGCGCCGAACTCGGCTGGCCCGAGCTGCACCGGATCCCGCACCCGCCGCGCAGGCTGCCGCTGCTCGGCGACGTCCTGGGCGCCAACGTCCGCACCCCGCTGCAGGATTCGATGAAGATGGCCCGCGAACTCGGTCCGATCTTCCGGCGCAAGGCGTTCGGCAAGGAGTTCGTCTTCGTGTGGGGCGCCGAGCTCGCCGCGGACATGGCCGACGAGTCGCGGTTCGCCAAGCACGTGGGGCTCGGGGTCGCCAACCTCCGCCCGGTCGCGGGCGACGGCCTGTTCACCGCGTACAACCACGAGCCCAACTGGCAGCTGGCGCACGACATCCTCGCGCCGGGCTTCAGCCGTGACGCGATGGCCGGCTACCACCCGCTGATGCTGGACGTCGCGCGGCAGCTGACGGCGCGCTGGGACGAGCGGGAGTCGGCGGGCCGGGCGGTGGACGTGCCGGGCGACATGACGAAGCTGACGCTGGAGACGATCGCCCGCACCGGATTCGGCCACGACTTCGGCTCCTTCGAGCGCTCCGCGCCCCACCCCTTCGTGACGGCGATGGTCGGCACGCTCTCCTTCGCCCAGCGCCGCAACGTCGTGCCGCCCCTGCTGACCCCGCTGCTGCTGCGCGGCGCCGACCGGCGCAACGACGCCGACATGGCCTACCTCAACCGCACGGTGGACGCGGTGGTCGCCGCCCGCCGCGCCACGTCCGGGTCGGGCGGACACGGCGACCTGCTCGACCGCATGCTGGAGGTCGCCCACCCCGACACCGGGGAGCGGCTCACCGCGGAGAACATCCGCCGACAGGTCATCACCTTCCTGGTGGCCGGGCACGAGACGACGTCGGGCGCCCTGTCGTTCGCGCTGCACTACCTGTCGCGCTCGCCGGACGTGCTCGCCCGCGCGCGGGCCGAGGTCGACGAGGTCTGGGGTGCCGAGGAAGAGCCCGCGTACGAGCAGGTGGCCAAGTTGCGTTATCTGCGCCGGGTGCTCGACGAGTCGCTGCGCCTGTGGCCGACGGCTCCGGGGTTCGCCCGCGAGGCCCGCGAGGACACCGTCCTCGGCGGCGTCCATCCGATGCGCCGCGGCGCGTGGGCGCTGGTCCTGGCGACGATGCTGCACCGGGATCCGGCGGCGTGGGGCGAGCGTCCCGAGGAGTTCGACCCGGACCGGTTCGCCCCTTCGGCCGTACGCGCGAGGCCCGGCCACGTCTTCAAGCCGTTCGGTACCGGCGCCCGCGCCTGTATCGGACGTCAGTTCGCGCTGCACGAGGCGACCTTGGTGCTCGGCCTGCTGCTCCGCCGTTACGACCTGCACGCCGATCCCGCCTACCGGCTGCGCATCGCCGAGCGTCTCACCTTGATGCCGGACGGACTCACCCTGCGGCTCACCCGCCGCGCACCGGCCGGGTAGGACGCCGTTGTCAGACCCGTGCGCCAGAGTGGAGGTGGCATCCCCGATGCCGTCATCGCCATCCAGCGCAGAGGAGTCGCTCGACATGACCGGCACGACGTCCGACGAACTGCTCGCCGCCCAGGCCTGCCTGCGCCTGCTGCACACCGCGCGCGCCGCGCTGTCCGACTCCGCGTCGGGCTCCCCCGTGGCCGCGGCGACGCTCCTCGCGGGGCCGATCGCGGAGGCCGACGAGGCGTTGCGCCGCGCGGGCCTCGCGGGCAACGAAGCGGTGCTGATCGACCGCATCTACGATCTCGCGCCTCCCCCGCGAGCGGCCGACCCCGCGCCCCGGGTGCCGGTCTCGCGGTCCTGCGCGTGCGAGGGGAGCCAGTCATGAGCGCGACGCGGGAGAACGGGGCGGACGGCACGACGGCCCCGGACGGCTCCTCCCAGGGCAACGCCTCTTACGGGCACAAGGAGTTCAAGCGGTCCAAGAGCCACTTCGCGGACCGCATCACCGCGGCCGGCGCGGACGGCTGGCCCGTCGAATCCGGGCGCTACCGCCTGGTGGTGAGCCGAGCGTGCCCCTGGGCCGGGCGGGTGCTCATCGCGCGGCGGCTCCTCGGCCTGGAGGACGCTCTGTCCCTGGCCGTCACCGATCCGATCCAGGACGACCGGAGCTGGCGGTTCACCCTGGACCCCGACGACCGCGACCCGGTCCTCGGCATCCGCTTCCTCAGAGAGGCGTACGAGGCGCGGGAGACGGGCTACCCGGGCGGCGTGAGCGTCCCCGCGGTCGTGGACGTGCCGAGCGGCAAGCTGGTCACGAACGACTTCCAGCAGATCACGCTGGACCTCGCCACGGAGTGGACGGCACTGCACCGCGAGGGGGCGCCCGACCTGTATCCCGAGCCGCTGCGCGACGAGATCGACACCGTCATGGAGGGCATCTTCCGTGACGTCAACAACGGCGTGTACCGCGCCGGTTTCGCCCCGGACCAGGCCTCTTACGCGGCAGCGTACGACGATGTCTTCCGCCGTCTGGAGCTCACCTCCGAGCGCCTGTCGAGCCGCCGCTACCTCGTCGGCGACACGATCACCGAGGCGGACATCCGGCTGTTCAGCACTCTGGTGCGCTTCGACGCCGTCTACCACGGCCACTTCAAGTGCAACCGCTGGAAACTGGCCGAGGAGCCGGTCCTGTGGGCGTACGCGCGCGACCTGTTCCAGACCCCGGGCTTCGGCGACACGATCGACTTCGACCACATCAAGCGGCACTACTACCAGGTGCATACCGGCATCAACCCGACCGCGATCGTGCCGAGGGGCCCTGACCTGTCCGGGTGGCTGACGCCGCATCACCGGGAGGCGCTGGGCGGGCGCCCCTTCGGCGACGGTACGCGGCCGGGGCCCGTGCCCGCCGCGGAGGAGGTGCCGTCGACGGGACGGCCCTGAGTCCACGGCCCACCCCCGTGGGCGCCGGCCGCCCCTGGCGCGCCGGCGCCGGCTAGCTCCTCGCGCTGCCGGGGTCCTCCACGAGCGGCTCCTGGGCCGGGTCCAGGAGCCGCTGCGCGCCCTCGTCCGCGCCCGGGCCCCCGTCCGTCTCCTCGGTCGGCCCCCAGGTGAACTTGTCGCCGCCCACCCAGAGCACGGCGTCCGGGTCGTCGAGGTCGTGCACGGTGATGCCCGCCATGGCGGCCGCGTCGAGGACGTCCGTGACGTTCTTCGCCTTGCCGGCGATCTCTCCGTCGATCTGCACGATGCGGAACGGCGGGTGGCCGGGCTGGACGCCGAGGACCGTGATCCGGGGATGTGCCATGTACAGGTACGTTTCGGTCATGCCTGGAACTCTTCCACGGTGACCGGCACGGCCGCCTCGCCAGTCGGCCGCTCGGGCTACGCCGGCGCCCCGCCCGGTCGGCCGGGCCCGGCTCCGACGAGCCGTGCCGCCGCCGACCGCGCGGAGGCCAGGGCACTCCTGCGGTCGGCGCCCCGCTGGCCCAGCACCACGCGGGTGCTCAACCCGTCGAGGAGCGCGAGCAGTTCACCGGCGCGGTCCGTCCCGTCGTCGACGGCGAAGACGTCCGCAGCCGCGCCCTGCGCGAGGATCGCCGCCAGGTCCTCCTGCCACCCCCGGTCGAGCTCGTCCTGGGCGGCGCGCAGGGGATCGTTCGACCCCGCACGCGCCCAGAGCTCGATCCACAGCATCCAGCGGGGGTCGCGCGGCCCCTTGGGCAGGTACAGCCGCAGAAAGCGGTCCAGTTTGCGGGCGGGTGCCGACCGGCCCGCGAGCAGGGTGCGGCGCTCCTCGGTGAGCGCCGCCTCGCTCCAGCGCAGGGCCTCCAGGAGCAGCCGGTCCTTGCTGCCGAAGTAGTACAGGATGTGGCCGCCGCTGGTGCCGAGGCGGTCGGCGAGCGCGGACATGGTGAGCGCGGCGAGGCCGTTCTCCGCGATGGCCGTCATCGCCTCGTCCAGCATCCGGTCGCGCGCGACCTGCCCGTCCCGCCTCCGTGCCACCTGTGCTCCCGCCCGCGTACCTGGTCCGTCCGTGTGCGCCGACCCTATCCCTGCCCGTCACCCTGCCGATTTCGCCGAAGGTCTTGACGGCGCCGGGGCGCGTGCCGCACTTTGAATGCCGTTCTAAATCATAGAACGGCATTCAAACTCTGGATGCCGGAGAGCGAGGTCCCGCATGGCGCAACAAGCCCCGGTGTCCGCCGGGATGAGTACGGGAGTCACCAGCGACGAGGTGTTCCGGGTCGAGACGCACGGCATCGACCCGATCCCGGAGGCGGACCGGCACGGCAGCGCCAAGGACCTGTTCTGGCTCTGGTTCGGCTCCAACCTGACCTTCACGTACGTGATCAACGGCGCCCTTGCCGTCTCCTTCGGCCTCAGCTTCTGGCAGGCGGTGACCGTGGTCGTCATCGGCGGCCTGTCGTTCCTCGCCATCAGCGCGGCGGGCCTCAGCGGTGTCCGTACCGGCACCGCGACCCTCGTGATCTCCCGGGCGGCGTTCGGCGTCCTCGGGAACTTCCCCGCGGGGCTGCTCAACTGGATCGTCTCGATCGGCTACACCGTCGTCAACACGGTGGTCGGCACACTCGCCCTGGAGGCCCTCTTCACCGATCTCGGCCTCGACGGCGGGAACACGGCACGCGCCCTGGCCCTCGCGGTCACCCTCGCCATGACGTTCACGGTCGCCATGTGGGGCCACGCCACGGTGCAGCTCGCCGAGCGGTGGATGGCGTACGTCCTGGCGGCGGGCTTCGGCGTCCTGCTGCTCCTGCTCCTGCCGGACGCGGACCTGGGCGGCACCGGGGGCGGAGCGGGGCTGTCCGGCTGGACGCTCGCCTTCGTCGTGATGCTGGCGGGCCCCTTCTCCTACCTGCCGATGCCCGCCGACTACACCCGCTACCTGCCGCCGGACACCTCGCTGCGCTCGATCACCGTGGCCGGGGCGCTCGGCGGTTTCGTCTCGTCCGTCGCGCTCGGCGTGGCAGGCGTCGCCGCCGCGAGCCAGGCCGACATGACGGACGCGGTCGCCGGGGTGGAAGGGCTCCTGCCGGGCTGGTTCCGGCCGGTGTTCCTGATCCTGGTGCTCGGCGGCTCGGTCACCAACTCGATCCTGACGCTCTACTCCTCCAGCCTCAACCTCCAGGTGCTCGGCATCCCGTGGAGCCGCGCCAAGGCCATCGTCATCAGTGTCGTCGTCACGGCGCTCGGCTCTCTGGGCGCCCTGTTCCTGACGGACTTCACCGAGTCGCTGCTCAGCTTCCTGTCACTGCTGATCATCGTGTTCGCGCCGTGGGGCGGTGTGTTTCTCGCCGACATGCTGTTGCGCCGCTGCCACTACGACACCGATGCCCTGCACGAGCCGGGGCACGCGGGAGCGTACTGGTACCGCGCCGGTTTCCACCCGGCCGGGCTGACCGCGCTCGTCACCGGCATGCTCTTCGCCACCCTGACCTGCGACTCCGAGCTGTGGACGGGGCCACTGGTGGCGCCGCTCGGCGGGGGCGACCTCACCCTGCTCGGCTCGGTCGTCGCCGGACTCACCTACTGGGTGCTGGCCCGCCGCACCGTCACCGCACCGGCCCTCGCCCAGCCGGGCCGCACGCCCCGCCGCCCCCGCCCCGACCCCGACTCCCCTCCCCGGCCCCGCTCGACATGAACCACCCGCACCAGCCCAGGAGTTCACCCCTCATGGCCCGCACCACCACCTTCCCCTCCCCCGCCGACCTGGTCCTGCGCAACGCCCGGATCCACACCGTCGACCCGGACCTGCCCGCCGCCCAGGCGCTCGCCGTCCGGGACGGCCGCATCCTGTGGCTCGGCCCCGACGCCGAGGCCGACCAGTGGACGGGAGCGGACACGCGCGTGATCGACGGCGGCGGGCGGCTCGTGCTGCCCGGATTCATCGACGCGCACAACCACGTCCGGCTCGGCTCCGACGACGCCTGCGTACAGCTCGCCGGCGTGCGTACCCTCGACGAGATCCACGAACGGATCCGCGCCTGGCGGACCGCGCACCCCGGCGCCGAGTGGATCGAGGCGGAGGCCTTCGACTACTCCGCGATCCCGGACGGCCGCATGCCCCGCGCCACCGATCTCGACCCGGTCACCGGCGACACCCCGGCCTTCGTCCTGAGCTACGACGTGCACACCGCCTGGCTCAACACGGCCGCCCTGCACCGCCTCGGCATCGACCGGGACCACACGACGCTGCCGTTCGGCCGCGCGGAGACCGACCCTGCCACGGGCGAGCCCACCGGATTCGTCAAGGACTTCGCGATCCGGGGCCTGAGCCGCGAAGGACACCGGGCGCTGCGCGCGCTCGGCGTGCCGTGGGCCTCGCCCGACCGGCAGTACGGACGCCTCGCCAAGAGCCTGGACGACGCGATCGGCTACGGCATCACCACGGTCGTCGAACCGCAGAACTCGCTGGACGACCTGGCGCTCTTCGAGCGTGCGCGCGACGAGGGCCGGCTGCGCTCGCGGATCGTCGCCGCCCTCTTCCACCCGCGCGGCACCACCGACGCCGACCTGGACGACTTCGCCGGAGCGGCGGACCGCCACGCCGACGACCGGCTGCGGGTGGGCCCGCTGAAGCTGTACATCGACGACGTCGTCGAGCCCCGCACGGCCGCGCTCCTGGAGCCGTACGCCGGCTGCGGGCGCCACCGGGGCGACACCTTCTACCCGGCCGAGGAGTTCGCGGAGCTGCTGGCCAAGCTGGATGCCCGCGGCTTCCAGTGCTTCGTGCACGCCACGGGCGACCGAGGCATCCGCACGGTCCTGGACGCGGTGGCGCACGCCCGCTCCGTGAACGGCCCGCGCGACGCCCGCCACCAGGTCGTACACGTCGAATGTCTGGACCCGCACGACACCCCGCGCTTCGCGGAGCTCGGCGTCGTCGCCTGCATGCAGCCCCGGCACTGTGCCCCCGAGATCGCGGGCCCCGGCAAGGACTGGGCGCAGAACATCGGTGCGGACCGCTGGCACAAGGCCTGGCCGATGCGCAGCCTGCACGAGGCGGGCGCGGTGCTCGCGCTCTCCAGCGACTGGAACGTCGCCGAGATGGACCCGATGGCCGGCATCTACACCGCGGTCACGCGTCGCCCGCTGGGCGGCGGCGCGCCCTGGCAGTCCGAGGAGACCCTGGACGTGGCGACCGCCGTGCACGGCTACACGATGGGTTCGGCGTACGCCAACTTTCTTGAGGAAGAGCGCGGTTCGCTGACCGTCGGCAAGCTCGCCGATTTCGTCGTGCTCTCCCGGGACATTCTGCGCGCCCGCCCCGAGGAGATCCCGGGGACCGTCGCCGAGGTCGTCGTGGTGGGCGGGGAGACGGTCGTCGACCGACGGCTCGGATGAGACAGCGGGCTCGGGTGAGACAGCGGGCTCGGGTGGGACACCGCGCCCGGTCGGTCACCGCGCCCAGGCCGGCGTCCAGATCGCGCCGTCGCGGCCGCCGGACCGGGCTGCCGCGAGGTGCTCGCGCAGCGTCGTGAGCGCGGGGTGCGGGTTGTCGGCGCGCCAGATCAGGGAGTGCGGGTAGAGCGGCGTCGGCTCGTGCAGCACGATGCGGCGCAGATCGTCGTCGGCGGGCCGGACGAGCCGGGTCTGCTCGCCGACGAGGGTGGCGAGGCCGGGCGAGTCGGCGATGGTGTCCAGGAGCGGCTCGGTGCCGAAGTCAGGGCCTGTCGCCTCGATGGTCAGCCCGAACGCGTCGGCGAGCGCCTCGTAGTAGGCGGCCCACTCGGTTCCCGTGACGATGCCGGGCATCCAGATCCGGTGGCCGGCGAGCCGGTCCGGGGCGACCGTGCGGACCCCCGCCAGGGCGTGTTCCGGTCCGGTGAGGAGCTGGATGGGCTCGTCGTGGACCCGTACGGCCTCGATGCCGTCCGGCAGGCGGCTCGCCGGCCGGGTGACGGCGCGGAACGCCGCGTCGATCGTGCCTGCGCGGACGGCGGAGATGGCAGCCTCGGCGTCGAAGAGCGTCACGACGTCGAGCGGGGTGCCGGGATGCGCGCGGTGGAAGCCGCGCAGCAGGTCGGCCGGTGCGAGCCGGCGGCCGATCACGTCGACGCGCAGCGCGCGGCTGCCGGGCCGTACGGAGGCGGCCGCGCGCTCCTCGGCCTTGAGCAGGTCACGGGCGTGGGGCAGGAACGCCTGTCCGTCGATGGTGAGCCGGACCCCGCGCGCGCTGCGGGTGAACAGCCGCACCGCGAGGTCCTTCTCCAGCCCGGCGATGCGTTTGGAGACGGCCTGCTGGGTGATCGCCAGGTCGACGGCGGCGCCCTGGAACTGCCCCGCGTCCGCGGCGGCGACGAAGGCCCGCACTGCACCGAGATCCATGCCCGCCACCCTAGAGCGGCGCCTCGGACGCACGAGCACGCGCACGGCACAACGGATGGTTGTACCTCAGGGGCAGGGCGGTTGTTTGCCCGGGCGGCCGACCAGTCGCTTGGATGTCGCGAGGGCGGCGCGAGGTCGACCCGCGGGTTCCGTGAGGAGGACGTGAGGCATGGCGGGGAGACGGTCGCTCGGGCGGCGGTTCGGGTGGCTGTGGGCGGCGTACACGGTGAGCACGTTCGGGACGCGACTCGCCTTCGACGCGTTCCCCCTGGTCGCGATCCTGGCGCTGGACGCGGGGACTACGGAGGTGGCGATCCTCGCCGCAGCGGGCCTCGCGGTGGGGGCGGTGGCGGCGGTGCCGCTCGGACCATGGGTGGAGTTCCGCCGCAAGCGGCCGGTGATGGTGGCCATGGACCTGGTCCGGTGCGCGGTGCTGCTCAGCATCCCCGCGGCGTACGCACTCGACGTGCTCGGCTTCACGCAGCTGCTCGTCGTGTCGGTCGTCGTCGCCGCGGCCGACATCACGTTCGGCGCGGCGAGCGGCGCCTTCCTCAAGTCGCTGGTCCCTCCGGAGGACCTGCTCGTCGCGAACGGACGGTTCGAGTCGACGGCCTGGACGGCCACCATGCTCGGGCCGCCGCTCGGCGGCGCCGCGGTCGGCCTGTTCGGGCCCGTGATGACGGTGCTGGCCGACGCGGTCAGCTATCTGCTCTCCGCAGTGGGCATCCGTGCGATCGGCGGCAGGGAAGCTCACCCCACGCGCGCCGAACAGGCGGCGCCTCCCCGCACCGGTCCCAGGGCCGCCGACCTGCTGGACGGCTGGCGGTTCATCCTGGGCGACTCCGGGCTGCGGCTGCTCTTCCTCAACACGGTCCTGGTGAGCGGCCTGATCATGGCGGCCATGCCGCCGATCGCCGTCCTCATGCTCGGCCCCCTCCACTTCGCGCCCTGGCAGTACGCACTGGCCTTCGCGCTGCCCTGCATCGGCGGCCTCGTCGGCTCGCGGCTGTCGAGCCGGCTGGTCGTCCGGTTCGGGCGCCGCCGCATCATGCTCACGGTCGGTGCGCTGCGCGCCTGCTGGTCCGTCGGGCTCGCCTTCGTGCACCCGGGTGTCACCGGGCTCCTGCTCGTCATGGCCGTGGAGTTCGGTCTCATCACCTGCATGGGGGTCTTCAACCCGCTGGTCGCCACCTACCGGCTCGACCGCACCCCCGCGGACCGGGTCGCCCGCACCCTGTCCGCGTGGTCGGTCTCCAGCAAGCTCAACACCGCGGCCATGACGGCCCTGTGGGGGCTCCTCGCCGGTGTCGTCGGCCCTCGGGCGGCGATCGCGACGGCCGGTGTCCTGATGCTGGCCACGCCACTCCTGCTGCCCCGGGAACGGAGTGCCTCGGAGCACCACCCTCAACCTCAGGTCTAGGGTGAGGTCTACCCTCGGGTTCACCTGGACCTTGAGGACTCCGCGGCCGCTGCGCGTCGCCGGCTCACGTCAGCTGACGCAGCAGGTCGGCGCAGGCCGTCGCCTCGTCCGCGTGCCGGGCGAGGGGGTGGTGCCCGCCTCGTTCGTACACCCCGACCTCCCACGCCCCGCCCGTCACCCTGCGCAGGTAGACGAAGTCGGGAGGCGTGGGAGCCGGTTCGTGGACGCCCTCGATCCAGTAGTAACCGTCGGCCACCTTGGCGGCGCGCAGGGCCGCCGCCGCTTCCCGGACATCCACGGAACCCGCGCCCGCCTCTCTCCTCGCGCTGCAGACAGGGGTGTGAAGACAGGCCCTAGTCGTTCGCGGGCGCCAGGTAGCCGTGGTCGAGGAGCCACTTCACGTTCAGGCGCTGCCCCTCGCCCGGGTCCAGGAAGATCGGGTCCAGCTTGATCTGCTGACCGCCGCCGGGCTGCTCGAACCAGGGAGCGATGCTGCCCTGCCAGACGTAGAACGGCTTGCTCACCTCGTAGACGCGGTAGTCGCAGGCGAACGCGGCATCTCGGGTGTTGAGGTTCTGCGGCGGCAGGGCGCGCTTCGCGTACGCGTCACCGGCGGGCGCGAGGTAGCCACCGAACTCCGAGCCGAAGCGGTCGAGGTCCTCGCCCTTCTCCAGGAGCTCGGGGTGCTTGTCGACCTGGCCGTTGACGGTCCCGAAGCCGTCGTTGGGCGGGTACTTCCAGCTGCCGGTCTCCGCCGGGCCCTCCCAGTACTTCTTCAGGAAGGCCTTCGGTGCGAGCTTGCCCGTCCGCTTCCAGTTCTTCAGGAGCGGGCCGACGGGCCGCTGCCCCTTCTTGGGAAGCCATTTCGGACCGAGCCGGGTGTCTCCGTGGAATTCGCCCGTGCACGGGTCGTGCGCCGCGGCGGCGGACGTCGGCGGTGCGGGCGCGGCGACAGCCGTGGCGCTCGCGGCGGGCGCTGCCGCCATGGCGCCGGCGACACCGAGCGCGGCCAGGACGGTACGGATCCGGATCACACGGCTGTGGTCCACTCAGCGACTCCTCGGGCGTCTACGTGCGGTCAGCACTCCGCGCGCCGCCCGCACGTTGTACGTGGGCGGCGCCAATAGCTCGCACACCGTATCGGAGTCGTGGCTCTCGGTGGTCAAGTCGGCTGGCGATGCGCGCTAGTTGGCGCAATATCGGCTCTTCGGCCGACACTCCCCGGATGCGGCACGCCGACGCACCCCCTCTTGTCCCGCCTCTCGTGCAGGAGGCACTGTGTCTGTCACATACGTCACTACCGACGCACGAGGTGCAGCCATGAACGGTGGAGCGGGGTCGGCCACGGGTGCCGGGAGCGGCCCGGGGCGACGGCGGTTCCTGGGTGCGGTGGTGGGCGCGGCCGCGACGGGGATCGTGTCGGCCACCTCGGCCTGTGCCTCGTCGGGGCCTGCGGAGCGGGAGCGCCCGGCCCCCGCACACCGGGGTGAGGCGTCCTCCGCGGCGCACCGGCCGCGCGCCGACGGCCGGTTGTTCCTGGGCACGTACACCTCGCAAGAAGGGGGTGGCACAGGCATCGGCCTGGCCACGTACGACGACGCGACGGGCCACGTCACCGGTGCCGGCACGATCACCGGCGTCCCCGATCCCTCCTACCTGGCCGTGCACCCTTCGGGCCGCACGCTCTACGCCGTCGACGAGCGGGAGAACGGCGGCGTGACCGCCGTCGCGCTGTCCCCCTCCGGCGGGCACGAGGTCCTCGGCACGCGCGACACCGGCGGAGGCGGCCCCTGTCACCTCTCCGTGCACCCCGGCGGGCGCTGGCTGCTCAGCGCGAACTACGGGACCGGCAGCGTGGCCGTCCACCCCATCGAGGCGTCGGGCGCGCTCGGTGAGCGCACGGACCTGGTCACGCACTCCGATCCGGCGCCGGGCCCCGGCCAGACCGGGCCGCACGCCCACCAGATCAGCACGACGCCGGACGGCCGCCACGTCCTGGCCGTCGACCTCGGCAACGACACCGTGTACACGTACCGCCTCGACGAGAAGGCGGGCACGCTGAGCGGCGTCTCCCGAGCGGGCCTGCGGCCGGGCGCGGGTCCGCGCCATCTGACCTTCCATCCCTCGGGGCGCTTCGCGTATCTGGCCAACGAGCTGGACAACACCGTCGTGGTCTGCGCGTACGACCCCGAGAACGGCCGCCTGACGCCCGGTGAACCGCAGTCGACGGGCACGGGAAGCGGCACCAGCTACCCGGCGCAGATCGTGGTGACGCGCGAGGGTGGTTTCGCCTTCCTCGCCAATCGGGGGCACGACAGCATCACGCGGTACGCGATCGAGGGCGACGGCGCCCGGCTGCGCCTCCTGGACACGGTCCCCGTCGGCGGAGAATTCCCCCGCCAGCTGGCCTTCTCGCCGTCCCAGCGGCTGCTGTTCACCGCGAACCAGAAGTCGAGCTCGGTGAGTGTCTTCCGGGTCGACGGCGGCAGCGGCGCACTGAGCCTCGCGGGCACGCCGTTCGCGGCGCCGATCGCCGTGTGCGCGCTGCCGCTCTGACGGATTCGCTGCCACACCGGCAGGTCCGCCCGCCTATCGCCGGTAGCCGCGGATGCGGTAGCGAAGGCCGGTCGTCGAGAGCAGCCAGTCCGTGTCCTCGGCGACCTGCCACCGCGGGTCGAGAGTCGGGGCGTACGTGTCGCCGGTCACCGGAGTGTCGATCTCCGTCACCGAGAGCTCGGTGGCGTGCTCCAGGGCGGCGCGGTAGATCTCCCCGCCGCCCATCACCCAGACCGAGCCGGAGGCGGGCTGTTCCGACGCCCGGCCTGCGAGGTCGAGGGCCTCGGTGATGGATCCGGCGCGCACCGCGCCCTCGGACTCCCACCCCTCGTTGCGCGTCACCACGATGTTGCGCCGGCCCGGCAGCGGACGGAAGCGCACGGGCAGCGACTCCCAGGTCCGGCGGCCCATCACCACGGGGTGGCCGAGGGTGGTCGCCTTGAAGTGCGCCATGTCCTCGGGCAGCCGCCACGGAATGGTGTTGTCCGCGCCGATCACGCCGTCGACGGTCTGCGCCCAGATCAGCCCGATGTTCATACGGCGACCTGGGCCTTGATGGCCGGGTGGTGCTTGTAGTCGAGGACTTCCACGTCGGTGTACGCGTAGTCGAACAGGGAGTCGGCCTGGCGCAGGTTCAGCTTCGGGAAGTCGAACGGGGTGCGCGAGAGCTGCTCGGTGACCTGCTCGACGTGGTTGTCGTAGATGTGGCAGTCGCCACCGGTCCAGATGAAGTCGCCGGGTTCCAGGCCGGTCTGCTGCGCCACCATGTGCGTGAGCAGGGCGTAACTGGCGATGTTGAACGGGACCCCGAGGAAGAGGTCGGCACTGCGCTGGTACAGCTGGCAGGAGAGCCTGCCGTCGGCCACGTAGAACTGGAAGAACGCGTGACAGGGCGCGAGCGCCATCTTGTCCAGCTCGGCGACGTTCCACGCGGAGACGATCATCCGTCGGGAGTCGGGGTCGCGGCGCAGGGTGTCGAGCACGTCGCTGATCTGGTCGATGTGGGTGCCGTCCGGGGTGGGCCAGCTGCGCCACTGGACGCCGTAGACCGGTCCGAGTTCGCCGTTCTCGTCGGCCCACTCGTCCCAGATGCGAACGCCGTTCTCCTTCAGCCAGCCGACGTTCGAGTCGCCCCGCAGGAACCACAGCAGCTCGTACACGATGGACTTCAGGTGCACCCTCTTGGTGGTGACCAACGGGAACCCCTGCGAAAGGTCGTACCGCAGTTGGTGCCCGAAGACACTTCGGGTGCCGGTGCCGGTCCGGTCGGCCTTGGCCGTCCCCGAGGTGAGCACTAGTTGCAACAGGTCTTCGTACTGGGTGTCCGCCACGGGCGACGAGTCTACTGCTCTCCGCAGGTGCTCCGATCCGAGTGTATACCTTGACAGGCATATACTCGGATCGGAATATAAGGGAATGGTCCCCGATGCGTTCACCGTGCTGTCCGAGCCGACCCGCCGCCGGATACTCGCCCGGCTCCTGGAGGCCGAGAGCAGTGTGAACGACCTGGCCGACTCGCTCGGCCTCAGCCAGCCCACGGTCTCCAAGCAGCTCAAGGTGCTCAGGACCGCGGGCTTCGTCACCTCGCGCACCGACGCGCAGCGGCGGATCTACCGCATCGACGCGGGCCCCTTCCAGACGCTGGACGACTGGCTCCAGCCCTATCGCACCTTGTGGGACCGCCACCTCGACGCCCTGGAGCAGCCATGAGCCCCGACCCCTACCGTCCGAGCCCGCTCGGCCCGGTCGACTGCGAGACGTCCGACGGCCGCTGGACCCTCGTCCTCACCCGCGACCTGCGACATCCGCCCGAGAAGGTGTGGGCCGCGCTGACCGAGCCCGATCAGCTCGCCGCGTGGGCTCCCTACACCGGGGACCGCAGCCTGGCCGAGGCGGGCGCCGCCACGATCACGATGATCGACGACGAGGCTCCTCAGGACATGCCGGCCGAGGTCGTGCGCGCCGAGCCCTCGACGCTGCTGGAGTACACCCTCGGCACCGACCTGCTCCGCTGGGAGCTCACGGCCACGGACACCGGCTCCCGGCTGGCACTGCGGCACACCGTCGCGGAACGCGACTGGATCCCGAAGGTCGCGGCAGGCTGGCACCTCTGCCTGGACGTGGCCGAGGCCTTGCTCCAGGGGCGGCCCATCCCGCCCATCCGGGGCGCGGCGGCCGTCGACTTCGGCTGGTCGGAGCTGAACGACCGGTACGCACGCAAGCTCGGGATCCCCAACACCGGCATGCCCGACCACATCAAGGACGAGATCAAGGACGAAGAGCCGCCGCTCCAGTGACAGCGCGTCCCGTGGGATCGCGCCCGCCGCGACCAGTCCCGCCGGGCGCCTCAGTAGGCTGCCCGGCATGATCAACTCACCTGCGGTCTCGACGAGTTCCACCGACGCCGACGTCGCGACAGCGAGCGTCCGCGCCGGCGCCGACGTGGTGCGCGGCCTGTACGGGCAGCGCCTGGCCCGCGTCGACAAGGGCGGCGGGGACTTCGCCACCGCCGCCGACGTGGCGGCCGAGAAGGCGATCCTGGACGTCCTGCGGGCGGCTCGGCCCGAGGACGCGGTGCTCGGCGAGGAGGGTGGGCAGCGGGGCGCGGCCGACGCTCCGCGCCAGTGGCTGGTGGACCCCTTGTGCGGCACCTTGAACTACGCCGTCGGCACCATGCTGGTCGCCGTCAACGTCGCCCTGCGCGACGGGGCGGCAGCGGTGGCCGACCCCTTCACCGGCGAGGTCTTCTGCACCGACGGCACGGTGGCCTGGATGCGCGACGGCGACGCCGACACCCCGCTGGTCCCGACGTCCTCGTCGCGGCTGGTCGACGTCAACCTGGATCCGCCGTTCCCGGGCGCACCCGGCTTCCGCGCCGTGGACCTGCTGGCCCGCCCCGACTTCGTCGAGCACTTCCGGCCCCGGGTCGGCTCCACGACGCTGGCGCTGGCCTGGGTCGCGGCGGGCCGACGGGCCGCGTACGTGACGGACGGCGGAGACCTTTCGCGGAGCGTGCATTTCGCCGCCGGGATCTCCGTGTGCCGGGCAGCGGGCTGCGTGGTCACCGGGATCGACGGCGGGCCGGTCGGACGGGATGGCCGCGGGCTCGTGGTGGCGGCCGACGCCGAGACCCACGCCCTGCTGATGTCGATGATCCGCGGCTGAAGCCCGCGGCCCCGCCTCGGCGCCACGCGGCACCGGCGGGCTTCCGGGGGAACACAGCCGCCGAGCGGGGGTCAGGCCGTGTCCGTGCCGGTTCCGGGGCGTTCATCCCGTTATGGCGCACCGCCGTGACCACGGCACGGACGCCACCGCACCCGGTCCGCACGGCCGGGGCGTCGACCCGAGAACCGCCTCACACGGGGAGTCACCATGTTCAGCGTCCCTCGCCGCTACGCCGCCATGATCGCCACCGCGGGCACCCTCGCGGCCCTCGGCCTCGCCGCCCCCGGGGCCGCGCGGGCCGACACCGCCAAGGCTCCGGAGAAGATGACGTTCACCGTCCAGGGGTGCACCTTCGACGTCACGGCCCCCGCGCAGGACCGGCCCGGCCACGTCGGCGCCGGGGCCTCCAGCTCCGGCTGTGCCAACAACTGGACCTTCACCGCCCAGCTGCAGAGCTCGCGCTGGTGGGGCTGGGCCAACGACGCCGAGGAGCGCTGGGTCGGCAGCGCGGGCCGAGGGCTCGGCGCGGGCTGTGCGGGCGTCCACGACCACCGCGTGATCCTGCACTGGAGCAGCGGCCCGGTCAGCGGCACCAAGATCGGCCCGGTCGCCAACCTCAACTGCGGCTGACCGCAAGGGGAGCGACCCAGCCCGCGTTCGCCCTCCCCGCACACCCACCCGCCCAACCGGACTCCTGCGTACCGTCCTTACGGTGGTGGGCGGAGCAAGGGGAGCAAGGGGGCGGGTGGATGGGCGGGAGCGGACTCGGGGGCCGGCTCACGGCCGCGGTGCGGGACCGGGACGCCGAGGCGGTGCGGTCCCAGCTGGCCGAGGGCGCGGATCCGGACACGGCGGATGCCGACGGGCTGCCCGTGCTGTGCGCAGCGGTGGCGGCGTACGACGCGCCCGTGGCCGAAGCCCTGGTGGAAGGCGGAGCCGATCCCGACCGGGTGCTGCCGGACGGCACGACTCCGTTGTGGCGTGCCGTTGACGGTGGCTCGCCCGCGCTCTGCGCGGCCGTGCTCGGCAAGGAACCCCGGCTGCGGCTGCCGGTGGCCGCCCGTGAGCGGCTCCTCGCCCTGGCCCGTGGCTGGTACGAGACGGGAGCGGCCGAAGAGCTGCGACGCAGGACCGGCGCGACGGGCCCCGCGGTCACGGCCCGCGTCCCGGACGACGCGTGCGACTGGGTCGAACTGGTGTCGCTGGGCGGCCACGTCGTACGGGCCGGCCACGGTGCCGTCCTGACCTCGCTCGAAGAGGCCTTCCTCGTCCTGACGCCGGTCGACGCACTGTTCGCCCGCGCCCTGCGCGAGCCGGACCGCGAGCATGTGGACTGGTGGGCGGCCTGTTCCGTCCTCGCCCGGCGCCGGAGCGAGGCGACCTGGTCGGCGGTGGTGGCCCACCGGCGTCACCCCGATCCGGCGCACCGCCTCTTCGTGGCCGACTATCTGCGGACGCGCGCGTTCTGCGACACCGGCCATCCCCGGTCCGGGGCGCGGGAGAGCGAGTTTCTGCTCGACTGGGCCGCCGAGGAGACGGACAGCGCGCTGCTCGCCATAGTGCTGGAGGCGCTCTCCGAGTACGAGCACCCCGGTCAGGAAGCCATCGGACTCCGCCACGTCGGCCATCCCGACGCCCGCGTGCGCCGCGAAGTGCCGTACGCGTTCGTCCAGGACAACCACCTGCGCTCGGCGGCGGCCAGGGAGGCGGTGCTCACCCTCGTGCGCGATCCCGACCCGGACGTGCGGCTCCGGGCCTGCGAGGTGGGCGTACGCGACGCCACGCTCCTGCCGGAGGTCACCCGGGCACTGATCGCCCTGGTCGACAGCCCGGACGCCCGCGTGCGCGGGACGGCCGGGGCGACGCTGGCCGCCTCGCCCGGCCACGCCCCCGGCGTCACCGACGCCTTGATGTCCCTGCTGGACGACGAGGACCGGATGCTGCGCCTGGAGGCCGCCTGGGGACTGGCCCGACGGGACGACCCGCGTACCGAAGAGGCGTACGAGCGGGCCGGCCACCTCGGTCCCGGCTTCGAGCACGACCACCGGGCCCACGGGCTCAGGCAGTGGCGGCTGCGGAACAGCACGAAGGCCGGGTGACGGACGGCGGAGGGGCGGGCCGCCGGGGCCGCGCCTCCGCCGCTACGCCTTCGTGAATCCCAGCTCCGCCGCCCGCGCGATGATCTCGACGTCGCTGCCGAGTGACCACTCCGCGACGCGCGACACCGTCGCTGCGGGCACCACGTCGCTGATGCCCGCGGCGGCCGGGATGTCGTACGTGCCGTGCGCGTCGTGCGGCAGAACGACGCGGAAGCCCAGATCCAGCGCGATGGCGGCCGTCGCCCTGACGCACATCTCCGACATCACGCCGCACACGGCCAGTTCCTTCACGCCGGCGTCGCGCAGCAGCTCCTCCAGCCGCGACTCGTGGAAGCCGTCGTCCACGGTCTTGCGCAGGACGACCTCGCCCCGGTCGGCGTCGACGTGCAGGTGGAGCTCCCAGCCGGGAGTGCCCGTCTCGTCCTCGGCGCCGGGCTCGCCGTCGTTCTGCAGGTGGACGACGAGCGCACCGCCCTCGCGCGCCCTGGCCAGCAGACCCTCCACCCGCTCGAGGAGTCGTTCCGCGTGGGGCACGGGGGTGTCACCGCCGACGAAGGCCGACTGCATGTCGACGAGGATCAGGGCCTGGGCGGGTGCCACGGGCTGGAGGGGCACAGGGGACTGGGCGGGCTTCGTGGGCATCGGATGCTGTGTCACTCCGCCATCATGCCTACGGGACGCGGGACCTCAACGTGATTAACGTGGGGGTATGAGCACGGAACTGGCCGTTCTCCTTGTCGGCGCCGCCGTTCTGGTCGCCGCGACGCTCGCCGTCGCGGTCGTGTTGCTCGTACGTCTCGTCCGGACCCGCCGCGCCCTGCGCAGAGCCGGACTTCCCGTCGAGCGACAGTGGGTCTTCTGGGGCGCGATCGCCTATCTCGTGCTGCCCGCGGACCTGTTGCCCGATCCCATATTCCTGGACGACATCGGGGTGCTGGTGCTGGCACTGCGGTCGATGCGGTCAGCCTCCGACGGGGCGGCCGCGCCGCGTGGCTGACAGGCGGGCCTTCATCAGGAGCGCGTGCATGCAGTCCGTCACCTGTGTGACGTCCTCGACGACGTGGTGGAAGGGGAGCCGGACGTCGGCCTGGCCGCGGGCGCGCTCCAGACGCAACGAGATGCCGTACCGGTCGAGGGCGAGCGGTCGCACCCGCACCACACCCTGCAGGCTGTCGGGGCTGATGAGGCGGGTGAGTTGCTCGACGGCGTCCGGGTGGGCGTCGGCGAGGTGGGTGAGCAGCCGCGACTCCGCCTCGGCGAGCGGATCGGGCACGGTCAGGGCCAGTTCGTCGAGCTCGACCCCGTGGCGCTCCCCGCCGGAGTCGTGCAGCACGGCGCAGGTCGGCTCGAAGACGAGGTGCTCCCCGTCGTACGCCAGGGACCCGGACAGCCAGAGCCGTGCGCGGATCCGGTCCCTGAGAGGCACGGGTGCGACGTCGGCGAACTCGACCAGGGTGGACGGCTCACCGCGCGGGGCGCAGATGAGCGCGGCGGCGAGCGCACTGTCCTCCGGCGGGGACAGCCGGATCCTGCCGTCCTCGGTGACGCTGTGCGCGCCCACGAGTTCGTCCCTGCCGATTTCCGTGGTCACCGCGCAGGACCATGCGGTGGCGAGCACTGAACGAGCGCGTGCCGCCGCTGTGGGCACGGTCGTGCTGCTGTGACGGACACCCATCCTCAACCTCCATTAGGTAAGCCTTGCCTAACTTATCTGAGATTGCGGAACAGGGCCAGTACGTCTCATGGCCCCGCGCGGCGAACCACGCGGGGCCATGAGACGTACGCCAGTTGACGGAACGGGGAGGTCAGTGACCTCGGGCGAGCCACTCCTCGAGGTGCGGCGCCTCGGCGCCCACCGTGGTGCTGTCCCCGTGTCCGGTGCGCACCACCGTCTCGCCCGGCAGCGTCAGCAGCCGCTCCTTGATGGACTCCACGATCGTCGGGAAGTCGCTGAAGGAACGCCCCGTCGCACCGGGGCCGCCGGCGAAGAGCGTGTCGCCGGTGAAGACCGTGCCGAGGGCGGGGGCGTGCAGGCTGACCGCGCCTCGGCAGTGCCCCGGCGTGTGCAGCACCGTCAGGACCGTGCCCGCGACGGTCAGTTCCTGCCCGTCGGCGAGCTCACCGTCCGGGGCCCGGTCGGGGTGGGTCTGCTTCCACAGCTCCGTGTCCGCCGGGTGGAGCAGGATCGGCGCGCCCGTGCGGGCGGCGAGCGCCGGGGCCGCGTCGATGTGGTCGTCGTGGGCGTGCGTGCAGACGATCGCGACGAGGCGCCGCTCCCCCACCGCGTCCGCGATGGCGTCCGCGTCGTGGGCGGCGTCGATGACGACGCACTCGCTGTCGTCGCCCACGATCCACACGTTGTTGTCGACCTCCCAGGTCCCGCCGTCCAGCGAGAAGGTCCCCGACGTGACGAGGTGGTCGACGCGCACTCCGGGCGCGGTGGCTTCGGCCGCCATCAGAGCATCACCACCGAACGCAGGACGTCGCCGTGGTGCATGCGCTCGAAGGCCTTCTCCACGTCTTCGAGGGCGATGGTCTCCGTGACGAACGCGTCGAGGTCCAGGCGCCCCTGCTGGTACAGGTCGATGAGCATCGGGAAGTCGCGCGAGGGCAGACAGTCCCCGTACCAGCTCGACTTGAGCGCGCCGCCCCGGCCGAAGACGTCGAGCAGGGGCAGCTCGATCTTCATCTCCGGGGTCGGTACGCCGACGAGGACGACGGTGCCCGCCAGATCGCGGGCGTAGAAGGCCTGCTCGTACGTCTCCGGGCGGCCGACCGCCTCGATGACGACGTCGGCGCCGTTGCCGTCGGTCAGCTCGCGCACGGCCGCGACCGGATCGGCGGAGCGGGAGTTGACGGTGTGGGTGGCGCCGAGGTTCTTCGCCGTCACCAGCTTCTTGTCGTCGATGTCCACGGCGATGACCTTCGCCGCGCCCGCGAGGCGGGCTCCCACGACGGCGGCGTTGCCGACGCCGCCGCAGCCGATGACCGCGACCGAGTCGCCCCGGCCCACGTTTCCGGTGTTGATGGCGGCGCCGATGCCCGCCATCACGCCGCAGCCGAGGAGCCCGGCCGCGGCGGGCGAGGCGGCCGGGTCGACCTTGGTGCACTGTCCGGCGGCGACGAGGGTCTTCTCGGCGAAGGCCCCGATGCCGAGCGCGGGCGACAGCTCGGTGCCGTCGGCCAGGGTCATCTTCTGCTTCGCGTTGTGCGTGTCGAAGCAGTACTGGGGGCGGCCGCGCAGACAGGCGCGGCACTGGCCGCACACCGCGCGCCAGTTCAGGACCACGAAGTCGCCGGGCGCGACCTCGGTGACGCCGTCACCGACGGACTCGACGACGCCGGCCGCCTCGTGCCCGAGCAGGAACGGGAAGTCGTCGTTGATGCCTCCCTCCCGGTAGTGGAGGTCGGTGTGGCAGACCCCGCACGCCTGGACCTTCACCACGGCTTCTCCCGGGCCCGGATCCGGCACCGTGATCGTCTCGATCCGCACCGGCTCGCCCTTCGCGCGGGCGATCACGCCCTGCACCTGCTGCGCCATGACTTCAGCCTCTCTGTCTCTGCACGTCTTACCCGTCACATCGTTACAGGTCGAGCGCCCCGACACAGCACGTCCCCCTCCCCCGCACGGGCAGAACTCCGACGCGCCTGTCACCGGCGCCGAGCGATCCGGCAGGTCCTAGGGTGAGCCCGTGCGTCCCCTCGCCGCCCAGGCCCTGCTGCCGGTCAACACCGCTCTCGCCGTCACCCTGCTCGTGCTGCTGCTCGCCGCCGCGACGACGGCCGCCGTCCGCCGGCTCGCCCCCGACGGATCGCGCGGGCGGGCCCGCGAGATCCTGGTCGCCGGGGTGCGGGCCACCGCCCAGCTGGGGGCCGTCTCTCTGGTGATCGGCTGGGTCGTCCACCACACGGCGGCCCTGTTCGGCTTCCTGCTGCTGATGTTCGCCGTGGCCGCCCGCACGGCGGGGCGGCGCATCACGGCGAACGGCACCTGGTGGTGGGCGGCGCTGCCGATCGCGGGGCCCGTCGTCCCGGTGGTGACCGGCCTGGCCCTCGCGGGACTGCTGCCCGTGCGCGGCATCGCGATGATCCCGGTGACCGGCATCCTCATCGGCGGAGGGCTCACGGCGACGGTCCTCGCGGGCCGCCGCGCCCTGGACGAACTGAGCAACCGGTTCGGCGAGTTCGAGGCCGGCATCGCCCTGGGCCTGGCCGACCAGGACGCCCGCATGGAGGTGATCCGCCCGGCCGCCTCCGACGCGCTCCTGCCCGGCCTCGACCAGACCCGCACGGTGGGCCTCGTCACCCTGCCCGGCGCGTTCGTGGGGATGCTCCTGGGCGGTGCCTCACCCGTACTCGCCGGTGCCGTGCAGCTCTTCGTGCTGATCGCGCTGATGGCCGTCCAGTCCGTCGCCGTGGCCCTCACGGTCGAGCTGGTCGCCCGCGGCCGGCTGCACCGCGGGGCGTAGGCTCGGCAACTATGTCTGTCTACGAAGAAGAGATCGGTGCCCTGCAGGGCGGCCCCGCCGACCTGCGCCAGTACGAGGGCAAGGCCGTCCTGGTCGTCAACGTCGCCTCCAAGTGCGGGCTGACCCCGCAGTACGCGGGCCTGGAGCGGCTCCACGAGCAGTACGCGGCGCGCGGCTTCAGCGTGCTCGGCGTGCCCTGCAACCAGTTCATGGGCCAGGAGCCCGGCACGTCCGAGGAGATCGCCGAGTTCTGCTCGGCGACGTACGGCGTGACGTTCCCGATGACGGAGAAGGTCGACGTCAACGGCGCGGACCGGCATCCGCTCTACCAGCGGCTCGTCGGCACGGCGGACGCGGAGGGGCACACGGGCGATGTGCGGTGGAACTTCGAGAAGTTCCTGATCGCTCCGTCGGGCGATGTCGTGGCGCGCTTCTCCCCGCAGACCGAGCCCGACGCCGCCGAGCTCGTCACGGCCCTCGAGAAGCACCTCCCCGCCTGACGGTCCCGGCAGGCACCGGCCAGGGAACTCCGGCGTCCCGGCGACTTTGGTCCGTCCGTCGTCGACTTTCGGACGATTCTCACGCGGGGCCCGCCGCCTGGCGTCGAAGCATGGCTTCCACCGGGCGGCCGGTCCCCGCCGTCGCGCTCTTCCTGCTGGCCCCGTTCGTCGGCGAGTTCCTGCTGGGCAACCTCACGGCGGCCGAGTTCGGCCTCGGGATCGTCGTCGCGCCGCTGTACGGCTGCGGCGCCCTCCTCGTGCGGGAGACGGCCCGCCGGTACGGGGGCGGGTGGCCCGCCATGGCGCTGCTGGCCGTCGCGTACGCGCTGATCGAGGAAGGACCCGTCGACCAGCTCCTGTGGAACGACTCCTACGCGGGCCAGGATCTGCTGCACGGTTCGTCGTTTCTGCCGGGGATCGGCATGAGCGTCGAGCTCACCCAGGCGATCCTCGCGCCGCACACCGTGTGGAGCGTCCTGGTACCGATCGCCCTCATGGAGACCTGCGTCCCCGGGCGCCGGACGACACCGTGGCTGGGACGCACCGGCTACACGGTGCCCGCCACGGTGTACCTGCTCGGCGCCGGACTCGTCTTCTGGGGCAACTACGCGGAAGAGCACTTCCTCGCGTCCCCCGCCCAACTCGCCGCCGTCGCCGCGGTCATATCGCCGCCCTGGTCGTACTCGCCCTCAGGGCCCGCTCGTGGCGGCGGCCCCCGGCCCCCGGGAACGCGCCCCGTCCCTGGCAGGCCGGTGCCGCGTCGCTCGCCGGGACGAGCCTCTACTGGGGGCCGTCGGTCCTCGTGACGTCCGACGCTTACGCATGGGTGGGCGCCGCGGTGTGGTGCCTCGTCGCGGGGTGCGGCACCGCCGGTGTCCTGCGCTGGTCGCGGCGGACGGGGTGGGCCGCGGCACGTCTTCGCGCTCGCGGCGGGGGCGCTGCTCACCTACATGTGGACGTCGTTCCCGGTGCGCCCGGAGAGCGGCGGCTCCAGGGCGGTCGACCTGGTGAGCAACGGGGTGTGCGCGGTGATCGCAGTGGCGGTGCTGCTGGAGGGCGCCTCGGTGCTCCACGCGGAAGACGCACCCAAGGGACCGCCCGGCGGCCCGGATCCCGGTCGGCGGGTCATCCCCCCGAGGCCCCCGGCCCCGCCCGCACCACGTTCTCCCGCAGCCTGATCCACCCGGCGAGGACGGCGCCCGCGGCCAGGCAGACCGCCGCGGTGATCAGCAGGGCCGTATCGGCGGCCGCTTCCGCACCCGCACCACCGCCCCGGTCGGTGACGGCCCCGGCCAGGCCGACGCCGAGGCCGGCGGCCACGGTGATGACCGTCTTGGTGACTCCGGACGCCTCCCCGGCCCGCTCCGGCCGGATGACCGCCTGGGTGGCGATGAGCGTCAGCGCGTTGGCCACTCCGAGGAGCGCACCGCCCACCGTGGCCACCGCCACGTACCAGGTGAGGGAGGAGGTCCGGGCGAGGCACGCAAGGACCGGAGCTCCCCCGAGGAGGCAGCCCGCCATCATCCGTACCGCGGCCCGTGGCGCCACCCGCCCGGCGAACGGCCCGGCGAGCGCCATGGCAAGCGCGGGGGCGAGGAACGCGGTGCCCGCGAGGACGACCGGGAGGCCCCACCGGCCCTGGAAGGTCAGGGGCACGACGAACAGGAACATCACCGTGGCGGTGTTGGCCGCCGCACCGGCCAGGGTGAGCGCCACGTACGGCCCGTTGCGGAACAGGCCGAGCTCCACGAGCGGACGGGACGCGGTCCGCTCCCGCCGTACGAACAGGATGAGCAGGACCGCCGTGACGGTCCCGCCCGCCGACGTGGCGGGCCACGACCAGTGCGGCCCTCGGTCGATGACGACGCAGAGCGCGGCGAGCGCGGCCGTGGCACAAGCCAGTCCCCGCAGGTCGACGTTGCGGGACCCACTCGTGTCGCGGCTCTCGGTGCTGCGCGAGGCGCAGACCGCGCCGAGCGCGGCGAGCGGCACGTCGAGCCAGAACAGCGCGCGCCAGGACACCGACTCGGTCAGGGCGCCACCGATGAACGGACCGCAGGCGGTGGCGATCCCGCCGATGCCGATGGCCGACCCAATGGCACGGCCTCTCAGCTCGGCCGGGTAGACGTTGGTCAGCAGGGACAGCCCCACCGGCATGATCATCGCGGCCCCGGCGCCCTGGACCACCCGCGCGCCCACGAGTACGGGCAGGGTCGGGGCGAGGGCGCAGCCCAGCGACGACGCGCCGAACACGGCGAGCCCCGCGACCATGAGCCGCCGCCGGCCGAGCAGATCACCGAGCCGTCCCGCCCCCAGCATCAGCGTGCCGGTGGACAGCAGGTACGCGCTGATCACCCACTGGAGACCGGCGCCGCCCGCGTGCAGGTCGCGGCCGATCCGCGCCAGGGCGAGGTTCAGGCCGAACGAGTCGAGCTGGATGCAGAACACCCCCACGGACAGGGCGAGGAGTGCCCACCGCCGGGTGGCCGTCGGCGTTTCCGCGCCGCCGGCACGGTCCCCCACCGTCGCGTCCTTGCGCACGATGCCCCACTTCTCCTCATGGTCGGGGCCCCTTCGAGGCCTGTCCAAGGGCGCTCCTGGACACGGAGCGCCGATGCGGGAAGGGGGAGGAGACGAAGAAGTGGAGCCGGGGTGGAAGGGCTGCCCACGGAAGTCCGAAGTGCCACGTCGAGGCGATCGCCGCGTGGCTGAGGCACGCAAGCCGCCGGATCGCCGGGCGGTCGGGACGAGATCACCGTAACTGGCCCCAGGGGCCTTGCCAACCCGTGCCCGAGAGCCCTCTGAGAGCCCCGGCGGGCTCGCCCGGCTCGGCCCGTGCTCGGAAAGGAACCCCGCTCCAGGGCCATGTGACGCGCCATCAGGCACGACGGGCGGACACCCCGGCCGGAGCAGCGATACCCCAGCCGGTCCAAGCCGATCTGCGGACTCCGGGCAGCGCTCCTACGGTGACTGAATGGTCATCAGGTACCTTTCGCGCTCCTCCTCCGTACGCACCGCGGCCCTCACGCTCGGTGCCCTGGTCCTCCTGTCCTCACCGGTCTCGGCCACCGACGCCCCCGCCGAACCGGCGCCGCCGCGGCCGATTCCCGCGTACTCCTCCACCCTCCTGGACCGGCCGGGCACCCAGGTGCGGCCCGGCCCCGGCGCACCCGGTCTGCCCGGCAACGTCTCCGCCCTCGCCTGGGTGGTGGCCGATGCCCGTACCGGAGAGGTGCTCGCCGCACGGAACGCGCACCGCCCGCTGCCGCCCGCCTCGACGCTCAAGTCGCTCTTCGCCCTCACGGCGCTCCCCCGCCTCGACGCCGGCACGCGGCACGTCGTCGCCGACCACGAGCTGGACAAGGTGGGCGAGGGCAGCAGCATGGTGGGCGTGGCGGAGGGCCGCGCCTACCGCGTCGCCGACCTGTGGCGGGGCGTCTTCCTCAGCTCGGGGAACGACGCCGTGCACGTCCTCGCCGGGCTCAACGGCGGGCTGCGGAAGACCGTCCAGGACATGCGGGACAAGGCCCGTGAGCTGGGTGCCCGCGACACCCACGTGGTGTCGCCGGACGGCTACGACGCCGCCGGGCAGGTCTCCTCCGCGTACGACCTGGCAGTCTTCGGCAAGGCAGGGCTCGCCAACCCGGAGTTCGCCCGCTACTGCTCGACCCGCGTCGCCCGTTTCCCCGCCGGCGGCTGGTCGTACCCCATCCAGAACACCAACCGCCTGCTGACCGGCGCCGACGGCGTGAGCCCCTATCCGGGTCTGCTCGGCGTCAAGAACGGCTACACCACCAACGCGGGCTCCACCCTGATCAGCGCGGCCCAGCGCGGCGGGCGCACGCTCGTCGTGACGGTGATGAACCCTCAGGGGGGCGGCGGGCGTGCCGTGTACGAGGAGACGAGGTCGCTGCTCGACTGGGGATTCTCGGCCGCCGGGAAGGTGCGGCCCGTGGGATCCCTGATGCCGCCGCCGAAGGCCTCCAAGACGGCGCCCGGGCCCGCGCACGCGGCCGGGCAGGCCGCCCTCGCCATGGAACCGTCCGCCGACTCCGACTGGCCCGCCGTGCTGATGGTCGTGGCGGGCTCGGTCGTCCTGCTCGTGGGCTGCTTCGTGGTGGTACGGCGGCGGGCGGCTACGGTGGCCCGACGCGCGGACGCGGGACGCGTCGTCGACTGAGCGGACACAGGGAGGCCGTCGGGTGAGTGATCTGTTGGGGGTGGCCGTGCTCGGCGCGGGCCGCATGGGCGCCGATCACGTGCGGCGGATCGGCGGCACGGTGGGCGGGGCCCGCGTGGTGGCGGTCGCGGACCCCGACACGGCGCGGGCCGAGGCGGCGGTGGCGGGGCGCGAGGGAGTCTCCGTGCACCGTGAGGCGGCGGCCGCCGTGAGCGCGCCCGGGGTGGAGGCGGTCCTGGTGGCCTCGCCCGAGGCGGCGCACGAGGAGGTGCTGCTCGCGGCCTGCGCGCGCGGCCTCCCCGTGTTCTGCGAGAAGCCCCTCACGCCCGACTCGGCCTCGGCCCTCAGGGTCGTGGCGGCGGAGGCCCGGCTGGGCCGCAGGCTGATCCAGGTGGGCTTCATGCGCCGGTACGACACCGAGTACGCGGCCCTGAAGTCGCTCCTCGACTCCGGTCGACTCGGCCGCCCCCTGTTGCTGCACTGCCGCCACCGGAACGTGTCCTCGCCCCCGTACTTCACGTCCTCGATGCTGATCAGCAGTTCCGTCTCGCACGAGATCGACGCGACGCGCTGGCTGCTCGGCCAGGAGATCACGGCGGTGACGGTGGTGCGGCCGACGCCGTCGGCGAACGCGCCGCAGGGGCTGATCGACCCGCAGCTGGTGGTCTTCGAGACGGCCGCGGGGGCCGTCGTCGACGTGGAGATCTTCGTCAACTGCGGATTCGGCTACGAGGTGCGGTGCGAGGCGGTCTGCGAGCGCGGCAGCGCCCGGCTCGGCGAGGCGCACACGATGGTCGTCCGGTCGGGAGGCACCGCACACGAGGAGGTGCCGCAGGACTACCTGACGCGGTTCGCCGACGCGTACGACCGTGAGGTGCGGGCGTGGGTGGCCGCCGCACGGGAGGGCCGGGCCACGGGGCCCGGCGCGTGGGACGGGTACGCGACGACGGTGGTGGCCGAGGCCGGCGTCGAGGCACTGCGCACCGGCACACGCGTCACCGTGGAGATGGCCGAGCGGCCCGCACTGTACGCCTGACTCCGACCGGTCCGCGTGTCGCGGTCGCCAGTGGCCCACGCGGCGATCGGGTGGGCAGTCCTTGCATGATGCGTGCGCGTGTGCGCGGCGAGGGCGCGGGACGTCGAGGACGCCGCCGCCCCGGCCACGCCCCCGGCATCCGCGAGCCCGGACGATCACTCAGACGCTGCCGAGCAGGCGCGAAAGCCCCTCGTCCAGCGCGAGGTCCTCCCCTTCGCCGCCCGCGGGCACCACGGCGTACGACCGCACGAGGAAGCGGCGCAGCGCCATCGTGTCGAACTGCACCAGCGCCAGACCCTGGTGGGAGTGGAACTCGAGAACCGTGCGCGCGCGCCCGCAGGGCCAGATATGGACGTCGCCGCTGCCCGCGGGGGCGCCGAACCCCTCTTCCAGGAGTTGCCGAGCGAAGATCCAGGTCACCTCCGCGCCGTCGAGCGACGCCTCCGAGGGAAAGACCATCTGGATGGCCAGGGGATCCGCCGCCGAGTAGCGCAGGACCACGGGCAGCGCGCGCTCGCGGCCCTCAGGGGTGACGAGACGGGCACGAGCGGGCTGTTCGAGGGTGACGTCCATGGGGGGGCTCCACTTCTGGCGGTGCGGTGTATCGGCGTTCCAGTTCTCGGCGGTCCGGTCCCCGGCATTCCGGTTCCGGGCATTCCGCTTCCGGGGACTCCAGTGCCCTTTTGACCCCGCGCCAAGGGCTGTCATTACGCCAACACGCCAAAAGATCCATGTGACCTACGCCACTCCCCTTTCATAAGTCAGATATTTTTCGCTTAATGGTGCGAACTCGTCTCAAACCCTCGCAGTGGGAACAGGAGAGTGTCCTGCCATGACCGACGTCCCTGCCGACGTCCCCTCCGGCATATCCGGCGCGCCGGCCGCCGAGACGCCGACCGACGCGGCCGAGCGGGCCACCACGCCCGCCCGAGCACCCGCCACAGGCGAGTACACCCGCGTCTTCGAGGAACAGCAGCCACGCCTCGTGGCCTACGCGCGCTCCCTCACCGGCAACGCCTGGGTAGCCGACGACCTCGTCGCCGAGGCGCATTTCCGGGTGTGGCGGCGGCTGTCCGCCGGCCACGAGATCGAGAACGTACCGGCGTACCTGATGACGACCGTGCGGCACCTGGCGGCGGCGGTCGGCCGGGGTGCGGCGGGCCGGGAGACCCCACGCGATCCGCAGGCCCCCGAGACCGTCTGGGCCGGCGGCGCGGGGGACTCCCCCTTCGGCGCGAGCGGCGCGGAACCGGATCCCGCGGTGCGCGTCTCCTCCGTCGACCTGCTGACGCGGGTGCTGGGGCAGCTGCCCGAGCGGTGGGTGAAGGCACTCTGGCTCGCGGAGGCCGAGGGACAGCCCCTCGACGCGATCGGGCAGCGCATCGGTGCCGGGCGCGGCGCCACGGCCGTGCTGCTGCACCGGGCCCGCGAGGGCATGCGGCAGGCCTTCCTGCGCGCCCACCCCGGCTCGCCCTCCGACCCCGCCTGCGAGACGCACTGGGAGCGCATGCCCGGCCACGTCCGCGGCGAGGCGTCACCCCGCCAGTCCGAACGGCTGCTGGCCCACCTCGGCGACTGCGAGGACTGCCGCGCGCGCCTCGCGCTGCTGAGCCGGGCCAACGACCGGCTGCCGGCCATCGCGGGACCCGCCCTGCTGGTCTTCGTGCTGGGCGGCGCGGGCAGGTTCCTCGTGCCGTCGGCAGCGGGGACGGCCGCGGGAACGGCGGCCGCCGGGTCCCCGGGCCACGGCGGCGGGCTTCTGCACGGCATACGGCACGTGCTCACCGGTGGCGGCAAGATGTCCGCCGTCACTGCCGGGGCGGTCGGCGCGACCGTGGCGGGTGCGGCCGTCGCGGCGGGGCTCGTCCTGAGCGGAACGGGTCAGCCCGCCGTGCCGCAGCAGCGGGTCGCCACGGCGGAGAGCGGGGTGCCGCGGCCGTCGGCGCCGCCGTGGTGGGCTGCCGGGCAGGCGCCTGCGCCAGGGGATGCGCCTCGGGATACGGCTCGGGATGCGCCTCGGGATGAGGAGGGCGGCGGTGGACGGGCCGGCGCGGCGGACGTACCGGCCGCGCGTCCGCCCCGAGCCGCACCGGCACCGACACCGACACCGACGCCTGCGGCGGAGCGGCAGCAGGCTCCCGGGCAGGTCTCGCCCTCGCCCGATCAGGCCGCGCCAGAAGAGGCGACGGAGCCCGCCCCGGAAGCGCCGACCACTCCCCCGGTGACGCGGACCCCGACGGATCCGCCGACGGATGCACCGACGCAGCCGCCCCCGCCCCCGCCTCCGCCGACCCCGACCCCGACCCCGACCGACCCTGCACCCGTGGAGCCGACTCCGGTCGAGCCGAAGCCGACGGCCCCCACGCCCGTGCCACCGACCCCGGTCGACCCCACCCCCGTAGACCCCACCCCCGTAGACCCGACCCCGACGGACCCGCCGTCCCCCGAACAGCCCGACTGCGAACGCTGGATCGGACCGATCTACATCTGCCACAGCTCGTAGCTTGCCCCTGACGGTCCGCGTGGGCTCGTTCGCGGAGAGGGAGTGGTCACTGGATCAAGTCGGTGTGCGGATGTTCGGGGGAGGCCGGGCAGACGTAGATCTGCATGTTGTCCGCGCTGCCCACTTCCACCCTGGTCGGCTGCGAAGGAAATTGACCCGCGCACGAGGAGCGGGCGCGGGCGGCGGCCTGGTCTTCCTGCGGCGCCCAGCTGTGGCCTTCACCGCCGTCCCATTCCCAGGAAGCGATCGTCAGTAGCGGGACCATCCGCGCCTCACACACAGCGCAGTGGCGACGGACGGGGTCGGTGCGGCCCCACGGGGGCCAGCCGCCGACCTTCCAGCCGGGTGCGTTGCCCAGATGAGTGGAATAGAAGTCACTCGGGTCCTCCGCGTAGGAGCTGTCCACGCCGGCGCCGGCTGCCTGCCACCTGTCCCAGTCATCGAGCATCCGCCGCAGTTCCGGGCTCAGGTCCAGACTGTTGGGGTACTCGGTGATCGCTTCCGGCGCCAGTACGCACGGCTCTGGCACGTAACCCGGATAGTCCGCCTCGTACGGCTCCGGTGGTGTGGCGAGGACGTCGCCGACCTCCGCGGTGGACCGCCAGAACAGCCTGGTCGCCGGTTTGCCATCCGGTTCGTGCTCGTACGGACACCAGAGAACCTGAAGGAGATCGGCCTGCCCGGGCGGCTGCAGCAGGGGTACGTCACACAGGAACAGCTGAGCCACCGGCAACAGCGGGACCGGGCATGCGTCGGGCCGGGGAGGACCGGCGTCGAACCGTTCGGCGAGCCACGCGGCATTGCGCTCCTGGAGCGCCGCCTCCTCGGGCGTGAGCGCGGGAGCCGGCCCATCAGGGCTCAGCCGGGACTGCAAGCGCCTCTCGAGCCGCACCTCGGTCGGTGACCGGCGGAATCCGGTGTCCCTGTGCAAGTGCGCGTCTTCGCAGTGCGGCCACGGCTCCTCGGCCGGCCACAACAATGGCCCACCGACCGAGCTGTCCCTGAACGAAGGCGACCCCGGGCGCGGATGCAGCCGCAGCGCGGATCGTGCCAGGGGAACCAACTCGGGGAAGACCGCGGTCACTTCCACGGGCCGCGGCGGAGTGGTGCGTAGGAGACCCATGCCGGTGATCCTGTCACCAGCCACTGACAGTTCCCCGCGGACGCGGTCCACGAGAAGTGGCCTGGCGATGACTGCCTTGGCGAGGGGCCGGATCTCACGATGGGTCTCCAAGGCATGCGGGGGAACGGGGGTTGCCGTGGAGGGGCGAGCGCAAGAAGCGGTTCGGCGAGAACATCAGCTTCGGGGTCACCGGCCACCCGTTGTGGCTGGTCCCCGCCACCGATCCTGAGCCTGCGCGCGAGGTGCACATCGCCTTCGCCGGGGCCGGCCGCGCCGCCATGGACGTCTCCATGCGGCGGCGCTCGCGACGGCTGCCGAAATCCCGCACGCGCCCCGGCTCCGACCCGAGTACCACGAGTCCTGCTACAGAGCTTTCGTCCGCGACCCCGGCCTTCGTCCGCGACCCCGACGGGAACAACATCGAGGCCGTCTGCCCCCAGCCGTAAGAGGATCCACGGCCGCGGCAAGGGGCTCGCGTGGGCCATGGACGGAGCCCCGGCCGGATCGCTGGACGGTCAGGTCCCTCTCCGACCAATGCCCTAGGCCCCCGGCCCTCCGCCCCGGACCCGCCCCACGTCGTCCGCAAGTCCGATGCTCCCTCCCGGGCGCGCGAGACACCATGCCGGTGAAGGGCCGCCGACCGGTCAAGACCCGCCGCTCGACGGCGAATCACCAGGTGACTCAGCGCAGGGACTCAGTGCCGCAGGGACCCACTGGCTCGGTCACTCAGCGAAGGAGCACGTCATGTCGTACTCGGAAGACCTCGTGTACCCGAAGCCCCGGTACCACGGCGCCAGAGGTGAGGTGAGCGCGAGTTTCCGCACGGCCGACACCCCTCCGGAGGTCTCCTCACCCGGCGGGGCGACCCACTACCTCGCCACCCACGAGTCGACCGGTGGCGAGTTCGGTCTCTACAAGGCGGAGTTGGGCCCTCGGTCCGCCGGGGCACAGACCCACTTCCACCGGGCGATGTCGGAGTCCTTCTACGTCCTCTCCGGCGAACTGGAGCTGTTCGACGGCGAGAAGTGGGTCACCGGCCGCGAGGGCGACTTCCTCTACGTCCCGGTCGGCGGCCTGCACGCCTTCAAGAACGTGACCGACGAGCCCATGTCCATGCTCATGCTCTTCTCCCCGGGCGCCCCGCGCGAGGAGTACTTCGAACAAGTCGCCGAGGTGGCGCGGCGGGGCCCCGAGGAGCTCAAGGAGTTCCGTGTCCGCCACGACAGCTACTTCGCCGAGGACTTCGGGCCCGAGGCGGAATGAGGATGTGCGCGTGAGTCCGGATTCCGTGATCTTCCGCCCCACAGCCACGTCGGACCTCGATCGCTTCCTGCCGCTCATCGTCGCCGAACCCGTCAGTGTTCTGACCGCCGAGACCTACCGGTCCCGGCTCGCCGACGGTCAGTACCGGCGGCTTCATGGTGCCGTCGTGGCGCCGTCGAGCAACCAGAACAGCGCGGCGATCGGCTGTCTCGGGGTACTTCTGCTCTCTGATCACCGGGTGGCCTCCGCTACGACAGCACCGGCCACCGCTCGCCCTGTCCGCCTTCCGATGATGTCCGGACACCCGACGCCACGGCCCCGTCTGCCCCCGCCACTCCGGCCGGCCCCGTGACCATGCGCCACGCCCGGCCCCGATGCACGATGGGTTCATGCTCCTCGCCCGGCTCGCGCACGTCTCCAAGGAAGTGGCCGCCACCTCGGCTCGGTCCCGGAAGATCGCCCTGCTCGCGGAGCTGTTCCGGGCCGCCGAGCCGGACGACGTGCCGATCGCCATCCCCTATCTGTCGGGACGGCTGCCGCAGGGGAGGCTCGGCATCGGCTGGAGCGTGCTCAAGGACGGGCCGCCGCCCGCCGGCGAGGCGACGCTGACGGTACGCGGCGTGGACGCGGCGCTGACCGCCGCCGGTGCGGTGTCCGGCAGTGGCTCGCAGGCCGAGCGGCGGCGCCTGGTCGGGGAGTTGATGGGTGCCGCGACCGCCGACGAGCAGCGGTTCCTGACCGGGCTGCTCACCGGCGAGGTCCGGCAGGGCGCGCTGGACGCCGTGGCCGTCGAAGGGCTCGCGGTCGCCACGGAGACTCCGTCGGCAGCGGTGCGGCGTTCGGTGATGCTCGCCGGTTCGGTGAGTCCCGTGGCCCAGGCGCTGCTCGCGCGCGGCCCGGCGGCGCTGGACGAGTTCCGGCTGACGGTGGGCCGTCCCGTACAGCCGATGCTCGCGCACAGCGCCGCGTCGGTCGACGCGGGCATCGACAAGGTGGGGGCGTGCGCGGTCGAGGAGAAGCTGGACGGCATCCGTGTGCAGGTCCACCGGAACGGTGACGACGTACGCGTCTACACACGCACCCTCGACGACATCACCGACCGGCTGCCCGAGCTGACCGCCGCGGCGCGCGGCCTCGCGGGGTCCGCCTTCATCCTGGACGGCGAGGTCATCGCGCTGGACGACAGCGGGCGGCCCCGGTCGTTCCAGGAGATCGCGGGGCGCGTCGGCTCCCGCGTCGACGTGACGGCGGCGGCCGCGGAACTGCCCCTCTCCCCCGTCTTCTTCGACGCCCTGTCCGTGGCCGGCCGTGACCTGCTCGATCTGCCGTTCACCGAACGTCACGCGGAACTGGCGGCCCTGGTGCCCGAGCCGATGCGGGTGCGGCGCGCCCTCGTCACGGACCCGGCCGACGAGCGGCTGCGCGGTGAGGCCCAGGAGTTCTTCGAGGCCACGCTGGGGCGCGGTCACGAGGGGGTCGTCCTCAAGGCGCTCGACGCCCCGTACAGCGCGGGCCGCCGGGGCGCCTCCTGGCTGAAGGTCAAGCCCGTCCACACGCTGGACCTGGTGGTCCTGGCCGCCGAGTGGGGCCACGGCCGCCGCACCGGCAAGCTCTCCAACCTGCACCTGGGCGCCCGGCGGCCCGACGGCACGTTCGCCATGCTGGGCAAGACCTTCAAGGGGATGACGGACGAGATGCTCGCCTGGCAGACGGTGCGTCTCCAGGAGCTGGCCGTCGACGAGAGCGGCTACGTCGTCACGGTGCGCCCCGAGCTCGTCGTGGAGATCGCCTACGACGGCCTGCAGAAGTCCACCCGCTACCCGGCAGGTGTCACTCTCCGCTTCGCCCGGGTCGTGCGCTACCGCGAGGACAAGTCCCCCGAGGAGGCGGACTCGGTCGAGACGGTCCTGCGGAGCGCACCCGGCGCGGGGCCCGGCACCGAGCCCGACCCCGCGTAACTCATGATCTTGTGTCGCGTTGGTCCGCGCGGGACCGTGCGGACGTCGCCGTGGCGGTGGACCCCGGCCCCGCAGGACACCAACCGACAGCACCCCGTGCCTGGTCGCGGGGCCATGAAGAAGGCTTGAGGGTCGCTCGCCATGCAGAACATCACCAAGAAGCTCGCCGCGGGAATCGGGGCCGTGGCCGCGGCCCTCGGCTGCCTGATCGCCACGGGCCCTTCGGCGGCCGCCGACGGCAAGTGGTGCAACAACGCGGTCTGCATCGAGACCTATGACTCCGGGACCTACCTGGGCCGGGTCGAGGTGTCGGTCATCAACACCAACCAGCCGCACCGCATCAGCGCGCGCGTGTGGACCACCAACGGCTGGAGCGCCAACACCAAGGTCGAGGACGTCGACAAGTTCAGAACCTACCGGGACCAGGCCTACCCCCAGCGGCACTTCCCGGCCGGCACCCGGCTCTGCGCGGAGGGCTTCCGCGGCGGCGAGAGCGTGGGGCTCCCCTGCGTCACCCTCACCGACTGACCCACCGTCCTCTCCCCCGGTCCGTCCGGCCGGCGGCACCGCCACGGCGCGGGGGCCGCCGGCCGGACGGGCCCTGGCGGCATCGGCGGGATTTTGCCAATCCTTGGCCCCGATAGGGTGACAGCGGGGGATGATCATCCATCACGCAAGGGGAGAAGCCGTGCCCGCTTCACGACTCAGCCGTACGCCGCTTCCAGGCATCGGCATCCGTTACGACCTCACGACCCGAGAACAGCAGCGCCTCTCGGTGGTCGCCCACCGGGACGGCGCCCGGACACTGAGCGCCTACCGTTCCGACGATCCGGACGAGTGTGCCCTGTCCACGCGACTGAGCTCGGGCGAGGCGGACGCGCTGATCGACGCCCTGATGCCGTCGCACCACAGCCCGAACCTGCTCCACACCACCGACCTGGGGCTGGTCGCCGAGCGCGTGCTGCTGTCGGCGACGTCGCACTGGAACGGGCGGCTCCTCGGCGAGACCCGGATGCGTACCGAGACCGGCGTCTCCATCGTGGCCGTGCTCCGGCGGGCCGACGCCATCCCGTCACCGGCCCCGGACTTCCGCCTCGCCGGCGGCGACACCCTCATCGTCATCGGGACGCGCGAAGGCGTGGAGACCGCGGCGACGATACTCGGCAGGGAGTGATCGCGTGCATTCCGCTGTCTTTCTGATCGAATTCGGGGCGATCATCCTCGCCCTGGGACTGCTCGGCCGGTTCGCGGGCCGCTTCCAGTTCTCGCCGATCCCGCTGTACCTGCTGGCCGGACTCGCGTTCGGCGAGGGCGGGCTGCTGCCGCTCGGCGCGAGCGAGGAGTTCGTCGCGATCGGCGCCGAGATCGGCGTCATCCTGCTGCTGCTGATGCTCGGCCTCGAGTACACGGCCAGCGACCTCGTCAGCAACCTCAAGACCCAGTACCCGGCCGGGCTGGTCGACTGCACGCTGAACGCCCTGCCGGGTGCCGTCGCCGCGCTGCTCATGGGCTGGGGCCCGGTCGCCGCCGTCGTACTCGCAGGCGTCACCTGGATCTCGTCGTCCGGCGTCATCGCCAAGGTCCTGAACGACCTCGGCCGGGTCGGCAACCGCGAGACCCCCGTCATCCTGAGCATCCTCGTCCTCGAGGACCTGGCGATGGCCGTCTATCTGCCGATCATCACCGCCCTGCTCGCGGGTGTCGGCCTCGCCGCGGGCAGTCTCACCCTCGCCATCGCGCTGGGCGCGGCCGGGATCGTCCTGTTCATCGCGGTGCGCTACGGGCGGCTCATCTCGCGGTTCGTCTCCAGTGACGACCCGGAGAAACTGCTCCTCGTCGTCCTCGGTCTGACCATCCTCGTCGCGGGGATCGCGCAGCAGCTCCAGGTGTCCGCCGCCGTCGGCGCGTTCCTGGTCGGCATCGCGCTGTCCGGTGAGGTCGCCGAGGGAGCGCACTCGCTGCTGGCACCGCTGCGGGACCTCTTCGCCGCCGTCTTCTTCGTCTTCTTCGGGCTGCACACCGACCCGTCGAGCATTCCGCCGGTGCTCCTGCCCGCGCTCGCGCTCGCCGTGGTCACCGCGCTGACGAAGATCGCGACCGGCTACTGGGCGGCCCGCCGTGCCGGCGTCTCGGTCAAGGGCCGCTGGCGGGCGGGCGGCGCGCTGGTGGCGCGGGGCGAATTCTCCATCGTCATCGCGGGGCTCGCGGTCACCGCGGGCATCGAGCCGTCGCTGGGGCCGCTGGCGACGGCGTACGTCCTGATCCTCGTCATCGTCGGCCCCCTGACCGCCCGTTACACGCAGCCCATCGCGGGCTACGTGGGCGGCGTGCTAACCCGCCGGAGCAAGACCGCCGACACCGGGTCCGGTGGTGGGACCGCGGCCCCGCAGGTCCCCGGGCCGCGGGAAACGGTCGAGGCCTTGGACGGACGGGACGCGACCGACCGGTCCTGACGGCCGACCGCTCCCAGCTACCGGCCGCTCCCAGGAGCAACGCCCCGCGGACGGCACGCGGAAGGAGATCCCCGTGCCGTCCGGGACGGCTGCCCGCGCCGACCGGGGCCCTCGTCGCACCGTTGGGCATGCGGTCACCCAACGCCGGGCATGCGGCGGCGAATCGGGACAGTACCGCACACTTCGGGCGCCTTGAGGACTTGCCGACCGCGGCTCCGCCGCCGCCTGGCACGATGCTCCCCATGACCTCAGGGCCCGCCTTCCGCCTCGCACGAGCCGCGGTGTTCGCGGCCGTGTGCGTGGTGGCGACGGCCCTCGGCCACGCACTCATGTCCGGTGCCGCACTGCCCTGGTGGGCGGTGGGATACGCGTTCGCCGCCACGGCGGCCGCCGCGTGGTGGCTGACCGGGCGCGAGCGCGGGGCGTCGACCGTCATCGGCGCGACGGTCGCCGCGCAACTGTCCCTGCACGAACTCTTCTCCCTGGCACAGCGGATGGGCACGTCGACGGGCACGGGCGCGTCGCCGGTTCGCGGCGGCGACGGCATGAATCACGTGAACCACCCGATGCCGAACACCATGCCGTCGTCCGGCGCCGGACTGTCCGCCGCTTCGCCGCACTCCGCCACCATGCCGGACGAGGGTGCCGCCCACTGGATCATGTCCGTGTTCGGGCACGGCGGTTTCGGCATGTTCCTCGCCCACGTCCTCGCCGCCCTGCTCTGCGCCCTGTGGCTGTGGCGCGGCGAAGCGGCCGTCTTCCGTACCGGTCGCGCGCTCGCCGCGGCCCTCTTCGTACCGCTGCGATGCGTTCTCGCGACCCTGGTCGCGGCCCTTCCCCCGGCGCCGCCGCACGTCGGCGCACTCGTCCCCGTGCCGCGGCTGCGCGGGGTCCTTCTTCAATACGTCGTCTCCCGCAGAGGTCCACCGGTCCTTCCGGTCAGTTCCTGAAACCGCCCGCACCCCTCGGTGCCGGGCGGATCTTCGGCGTCCACGCACGCGGGCACTGACCCGCCGTGCGTCCGCGCCGCATTCCCGGACTCCCTTCACCGAAGGACCTTCTGCGATGACTCCTGCCCTTGTCCGCTCACGTCCCCACGCGGACGCGGCCCATGACGACCTCATCACCCAGTGGGCGCTGGCGGCCCGCGACGGCGACAACCAGGCGTTCGAGCGTTTCGTGCAGGCCACCCGGCGCGACGTCTGGCGCTTCGTGGCCCACCTCAGCGGCGACGTGCACGGCGCCGACGACCTGACCCAGGAGACGTACCTGCGGGCCCTGACCGCGCTGCACGGATACGCCGCCCGCGCCAGCGCGCGCACCTGGCTGCTCGCCATAGCGCGACGGACCGTCGCCGACCGCTTCCGCTCGGCCGCGGCCCGGCCCCGGATCGCCGACACCGGCGACTGGCAGGCGGCCGCCGAGCGGGCCCAGCCCCGCGGCGTACCCGGGTTCGAGGAGGGCGTGGCCCTGCTCGATCTCCTGGAGACGCTCGACGCGCCGCGCCGTGAGGCGTTCGTCCTGACCCAGCTCGCCGGCCTGCCGTACGCGGACGCGGCGGCCGCCGTGGGCTGTCCGATCGGCACCGTGCGCTCGCGGGTGGCACGGGCCAGGGAGCGCGTGAGCGAGCTGCTGCTCGCGGCGGACCGCACGGCCTGACAGGTCCCCCGCCGTGCCGGGGCCTTCCCTCTCCGAGGCCCCGGCACGGGGGCGAAGATCCCCGGTCGCGCCACCCGACCAGGGCGTTTAGCGTGGGGCGGGGGTATCTGGAGGCCACCATGGACCGTGAAGCCGTGCCCGCGCCTGACCCCGTCCCCACGCCGGGACCCGCGCGCGGGTCCGAACCGTCGAGCGGCTCCGTGCCGTACACCGGCGGCGGGCGTCACGAACACCGCTGGCTGATCCTCGCCGTGGTCGGCATCGCCCAGCTCATGGTCGTCCTCGACGCGACGATCGTGAACATCGCGCTGCCCTCGGCCCAGCGCGATCTGGGGTTCAGCGACGGAAACCGGCAGTGGATCGTCACGGCGTACGCGCTCGCCTTTGGCTCCCTGCTGCTGCTCGGCGGCCGCATCGCCGACCTCGTGGGACGCAAGATCGTCTTCCTCGCGGGACTGGCCGGGTTCGCGGTGGCGTCCGCGATCGGCGGCGCGGCGAACAGCTTCTCCATGCTGGTGGCCGCCCGCGCCCTGCAGGGTCTGTTCGGCGCGCTGCTCGCGCCGGCGGCCCTTTCGCTGCTCACGACCACGTTCACCGACGCCCGCGAGCGCGCCAAGGCGTTCGGCATCTACGGCGCGATCGCCGGCGCGGGCGGTGCGGTGGGCCTGCTGCTCGGCGGTGTCCTCACCGAGTACCTGAACTGGCGCTGGTGCCTGTACGTGAACCTCGCGTTCGCCGTCATCGCCATGATCGGCGGAGCGCGCCTGCTGCACGCGGGCGCTCCCCCGGACCGGCCCAAGCTGGACGTGCCCGGCACCGTGCTGGTGTCGGCGGGCCTGTTCTGCATCGTCTACGGCTTCTCCAACGCGGAGACCCACGCCTGGAGCGACGTCCAGACCTGGGGATTCCTGGTCGTCGGCGCCGTACTCCTGATGGCGTTCGCGTGGTGGCAGACGCGCGCCACGCACCCGCTGCTGCCCCTGCGCGTCGTCCTCGACCGGGACCGCGGGGCGTCGTTCCTCGCGATGTTCATCTCGGGCGCCGGCATGTTCGGCGTGTTCCTCTTCCTCACGTACTACCTCCAGCAGATCCTGGAGTACACCCCCGTCAAGACCGGTCTGGCCTTCCTGCCCATGGTCGCGGTGATGGTCGTGGCGTCGGTGGTGACCACCAACAACCTGGTGCCGCGGATGGGCGCGAAGCCCATCGTGCCGCTGGGCATGGGGCTCGCCGCCGCCGGCATGGCCTGGCTCACCGCCCTCGACGTCACCAGCGGGTACGCGGCCCACGTGCTGCCGCCGCTGCTCGTCGCGGGGCTCGGCCTCGGCCTCGTCTTCGCCCCGGCGATGAGCATGGCGACCGCCGGGGTCGCGGCCCACGACGCGGGCGTGGCCTCCGCCATGGTCAACACCAGCCAGCAGGTGGGCGGTTCGATCGGCACCGCCCTGCTCAACACGCTCGCGACCACGGCCGCGTCCAACTACCTGGTGGGCAAGCAGCCCTCACCCCAGGTGCAGGCACAGGCGGCGATGCAGTCGTACTCGACCGCGTACTGGTGGTCGGCTCTCTTCTTCGCGATCGGCCTCGTCGTTACCGTCGTCCTGTACCGCAGAGGTGCGCCGGTGCCGACGGAGACGGACGGCGGCGCGGTCCACATGTAGGGCGGGTGACGCGATGGCTTCCGGTCCGGTCCCGACTCCGCGCGCGGCCCCGGCCCCCGAGGGCGGTGTGGCGCTGGCGTCCGCCCGCGGCCGCTGGGTCCTCGCGTGCGCGGTGCTCTCCTCGGGCATGGCCATGCTCGACGGCACGGTCGTCAACGTCGCCCTGCCGACCCTCGGCAGGGACCTCGACACCTCGATCTCCGCGCTGCAGTGGGTCGTCAACGCCTACATGCTCACGCTCTCGGCCCTGCTGCTGCTCGGCGGGGCGTTGGGAGACCGCATCGGGAGGCGGCGCACGCTCGTCATCGGCGTCGTGTGGTTCGCGGCCGCGTCCGCGCTGTGCGGGCTCGCGCAGGACGCCGGGACACTGATCGCGGCCCGTGCGCTGCAGGGCATCGGGGGCGCGCTGCTGACGCCCGGTTCGCTCGCGCTCGTCCGCGCCTCGTACCGGACCGAGGACCAGGCCCGCGCGGTGGGCGCGTGGTCGGGGCTCGGCGGTGTGGCGGGGGCGATCGGTCCGTTCCTGGGCGGCTGGCTGATCGACGGGCCCGGGTGGCGGTGGATCTTCCTGATCAACGTACCGCTGGCCGCGCTGGTGCTCTTCGCGGTGCGGCACGTGCCCGAGAGCCGCGACGAGGAGGCGGCCCGGCGGCCGTTCGACGTGCCCGGCGCGTGCCTGGCCGCGCTCTTCCTCGCGGGCGTCAGCTTCGCGCTGATCGGGGCGTCCGGCGACACGTCGACGGCGGGCACCGTTCTGCCGGGGGTCCTGGGCCTCGCGGCGGGCCTCGCGTTCCTCGTGGTCGAGCACCGCAGGCGCGCTCCGATGATGCCTCTCGAACTGTTCCGCTCGCGCCTGTTCACCGCGGCGAACATCATGACGCTGTGCCTGTACGCGGCCATCGGCGGCATCCTGTTCATGCTGCCGGTACAGCTGCAGACGACGCTCGGGTACGACGCGCTGCAGGCCGGCACGGCGACGCTGCCGATCACCGTCCTGATGCTGCTCCTTTCCGCGTCCGCCGGTGACCTCGCGCGGCGCCTCGGCCCGCGACTGCCGCTCGTCGCGGGGCCGTTGGTGGCGGCCGCCGGGGTGCTGCTGATGCTGCGGGTGCGGCCCGGCGCGGGGTACGTCACCGAGGTGCTGCCCGCGGTGGTCGTCCTCGGCCTCGGCATGAGCCTGTTCGTCGCGCCGCTCACGGCCACCGTGCTGGCCTCGGTGGACGCGAGCCGCGCGGGGCTCGCCAGCGGCGTCAACAACACGGCGGCGCGCATCGCGCAGCTCCTCGTCGTGGCCGGACTCCCCCTCGCGGTCGGCCTGTCCGGCACGGCGTACACGGACCCGGACGCGCTGAACACCTCGTTCGGCAAGGCGGCCGTGGGCTGCGCGGCGCTGTTCGTCCTCGCCTCGGCCGCCGCCGCGGTCTTCGTCCGGCCGCGCGCGGACGCCTGGCACGGGGAGCGCGGCAACGAGCCGCAGTGCAAGACCTGCCTGGGCGTCCAGGCTCCGCCGCTGGAACCCGGAGGCCGTGCGCAGAGGTGATCCGGGAGGGATACACCGGGCCGTGTTTCCGACGGCTCGGGTGGCGCGCCTCGGCGTGTTACCGCGGCATCTCGCGGACGAACAGCGTCACCGACACGCTCGCCTCGAAGCCGTTGCGCCGCATCAGGGCGGCCGACGCCGTGTTGCGGGACTCGACGTCGGTCACGACGGCGCTCGCGCCCGCCTCCGTGAGCGTCGCACAGCAGGCCTTCACCAGACGGCTCGCGATGCCCCGTCCCTGGTACTCAGGGGCGCTCGCGATCCACTCCAGGTTGCCCCAGTCGGGGCGGTGGTCGAAGCCCATCGATCCGAGGACGAACCCGGCCAGGCGCTCTCCGTCCATCGCGACCCAGCAAGCGGACGCCTCGTCGTCCATGTGCCCGGCGATCGCCGACAGGGACCAGGACGTGTACGGCTTCACGGAGGTGTCGTAGACCCGGCGGCCCAGGGCGAGGACGTCGGCCAGATGGGTGGCCGCCATCGGCGCGAGGCCGATCGCGGGACGCTCCGGCGCGTCAGGGGTCGACATGGGGCCTCCCAGGGGCGGACACGGCGCTCGGCCGTCGCTTCGTGCACCTCACGCTATGAGGCGGCCGCCGCCGGCGCATGCCGAGACGAGCAGGCGGGCGCGCCCCGCGCCCCGGTCGGTACGTCCTCCGGCGCTCGGCAGGTCCCAGGTGCCACGCCCCCACGGCGCCCCGCGGACTCCCCCGGCGCCCCCGGCAGGCGCGCCCCCACGTGGCGCCACGTCCGCCCGCCGCACACCAACTCCCCCGCACCGAAGGTCCTTTGATCAGTTGGACGCCTGTCCGAGGCACCCCTCGGGAGCCCTTATCGTGGAGCACATGTCCGTTCCTGAGCTCATCCGCATCGTCTCCCGCTCCTCCCCCATGGCCCTCGCCCAGGTGGAGCGCGTCCGCGCCGAACTCGCCGCGCTGCACCCGGGCGTCCGTACCGAGGTCGTGCCGGTCACCACGTCCGGGGACCGCTGGATGGGCGATCTGGCGGCGCTCGGCGGCAAGGGAGCCTTCACCAAGGAGGTCGACGCCGCGCTGCTCGCCGGAGAGGCGGACCTCGCGGTGCACTGCGTGAAGGACGTGCCCGCGGACCGGCCGCTGCCGGCGGGCACCACGTTCGCGGCGTTCCTGAAGCGGGACGACATCAGGGACGCGCTCATCCACCCCGGCGGGCTCACCCTGGACGAGCTGCCCGCGGGGACCCGCATCGGCACGTCCTCGGTCCGCCGCGTGGCGCAGCTGGCCGCCTCGCACCCGGAGTTGGAGTGCGTTCCGATGCGGGGCAACGCGGGCCGGCGGCTGGCGAAGCTCGCCGCGGGCGACGCCGACGCGCTGCTGCTCGCCCAGTCGGGCCTGGACCGCATCGGCCGTCCCGAGCTGGCCAGCGAGATCCTGTCGGTGGAGACGATGTGCCCGCCGATCGGTGCGGGCATCCTCGCCCTGCAGTGCCGCGAGGACGACACCGCCACCATCGACGCCGTGTCGGACCTCGGCGACCGGGCCGCCTGGCGGGAGGCGACCGCCGAGCGCATGTTCCTGCACGTCCTGCAGGGACACTGCAACTCGCCGATCGCCGGGTACGCGCGTTCGGAGCGCGGTGGTGACCTCTCGCTGCGCGCCTGCGTGTTCACGCCCGACGGCAAGACGGTGCTCAACGCGCACGAGTGGGCGGGCCCGCTCGACCCCGCGACCCTGGGCACGTCCGTCGCCGTCGCGCTGCTGCGCCAGGGCGCTCGCGACCTGATCGACGGCATCGCCCACTGACACACCGCGCGGGCGGCGCGGCGGGAGGCCTCCGGCAGCCTCGCTCCGCCCCCTCCCCGGGGACGAGGTGCCTGGCCGCTGATTCCGTCATATCGTGCAAGGCGGCACAGAAGGCCACATAGAACACCTCGTCCGGGAAGGGCCCCCATGCAGCGCTCACTGACCTCCGCCACCCTGGCCGAGCTGCGGAAACCGCGCCCCTACCCCGCCGTCACCGTGGTGCTTCCCACGCACCGCAGAGAGCCGGACAACGCACAGGATCCGGTGCGCCTGCGCAACCTCGTCGCCGAGGCCAAGGAGCGGCTGCGGGCCGACCCTGCCGTCACCGCCGAACGTGCGGCCGACGTCGCCGGGCAACTGGACCAGGCGCTGGACGAGGTGGACCTGGTGCACGCCGAGGAGGGCTTGGTCGTCCTCGCGGCGCCCGGGGAGCACCAGGTGTGGTCCCTGACCCGCACGGTGCCGGCCAGGGTGGTGCTCGCCGACACGTTCCTGACCCGCAATCTCGTCGCGGCCCAGGCGGCCGAGCGCCCGTACTGGGTCCTCGCCGTCTCCGCGGACCGCGTCACGCTCTGGAACGGCACCCCTGAGCGCGTCGCCGAGCACCGGGCGGACGGCTTCCCGCTGACCCGCAGCCTCGAGGACCCCGACGCGCAGCGCAAGGAGCGGATCGGCGACCTGCCGAGCACCTTCCAGGGCGAGCAGACCCGCGCGTTCCTGCGCGAGGCGGACCAGGCCCTGGCGACCGTGCTCACCGCGGATCCGCGGCCGCTGCTGGTGGCGGGCGAGGCGGCCGCTCTCGCCCTGCTCGGCGATGTCGGCACGGCCACCCACAAGGCCACGCAGATCCGGCACGGCGGTCTGGCGCGGGGACCTGCGGCGGCGGTCCACGAGGCCGTGCTCCCCGCGCTCGCCGACCGCGACAGGAGCGAGGAGGAGGCGACGCTCGAGGCGTTGGACTCCGCCCAGGGCCGGAAGCAGTACGCGGCCGGGCTCGACGAGGTCTGGCAGAACGCGATGGGCAACCGCGTCGAGCTGCTGGCCGTCGAGGACAGCTACCGGGCGACCGTACGGGATCAGGGCGGGCACCTGGTGCCCGCCGAGAGCGGCGACCTCGACGCCCGGGACGACATCGTGGACGAGATCGTCGAGCGGGCCCTGGACGGCGGGGCCCGGGTCCGCTTCCTGGCCGGGGGCACGCTCACCGACCGGGGACGGATCGCCTGCGCCCTGCGGTACTGACCTGCGACCTGTGGCACTGGCCCGCGCCCCGCGACGCTGAGGGGCCGCACGCCGAAGGACGCGGCGCCCGGGGGATGATGGCGCCATGGACGTCCGGCAGTTGGAGTACTTCCTCGCCATCGTCGACGAGGGCGGATTCAACCGGGCCGCGTCGCGGTTGTACGTGTCCCAGCCCGCCCTCTCGCAGGCCGTCCGGTCACTGGAGCGCGACCTGGGCGGCGAGCTCTTCCACCGGATCGGCCGCCGCGCCGTCCTCACCGAGGCGGGTCACGCGCTGATCGAACCGGCACGAGCTGCGGTCCGCAGTCTGCGTACCGCACGCGCCAGTGTCGCCGCGGTGCACGAGCTGCGCGAGGGGCGCCTCGACGTGGCCGCGATGCCGTCCCAGGCGGTGGAGCCGCTGACCACCATGATCCGCGCCTTCAGCAGACGTTGGCCCGGCGTGGCAGTCGCCGTCAAGGCCGCCTTCACGTCTCAGGACGTCGTCGACATGGTCCGCACGGGGGCCGCCGAGCTGGGCCTCCTGGCAGCGCCGGGTCCCCTGCCCGACGGACCGACCGGCAAGGACGTGGTGTCGTACACGGTGGGTGAACAGCGATTCGTGCTGGTGGCCCCCGGTGACGGGCCCTTCGCGGGCCGTCGCTCGGTGCGGTGCGAGGAGCTGTCAGGGTGCAGGCTCATCGTCGGGCAGCCGGGTACGGGCATGCGCGCCTACGTGGACTCGCTGCGGGACAGCGGCGTCGCGTTCACCATCGCCGCCGAGACCGAACACCGCGTCGCCATCCTGCCGTTGGTGCTCGCGGGGGTGGGGGTGGCCGTGGTGACGGAGTCCTGGCGCACGATGGCCGAGCAGGCCGGTGCCGCAGTACTCGACATCGAGCCGATCAGCACGCTCAGCGTCGCCCTGGTCAGCCGCCGCACCGGACTCGCCCCCGCCGCGCAGGCCTTCGTGAAGACCGCGCTCGCCGCGACGGCCGACACCTCGACCGAGGCGCGATGAGCGATGAGCGACGGGCAACGGGCGATAGACCGTGGGGCAATGGCCGACAAGCGATAAGCGCGCCTTATCAGCGATATCGACACGGCGACTTGGACGGCGCGACGGCCGCGTTGCTGCAATCGACGCATGACGAACCACCGCATTGCCCTGATCCCCGGCGACGGCATCGGCACCGAGGTTCTGCCCCCGGCACAGCAGGTCCTCGAAGCCGTCGGACGCCGCCACGGCTTCGGCTTCTCCTGGACCTCCTACGACGACTGGTCCTGCGAGCGGTACCTGCGCGAGGGCTCGATGATGCCCGCGGACGGCCTCGACCGGCTGCGTGACAAGGAGGCCATCCTGCTCGGCGCCGTCGGGCGACCCGACGTGCCCGACCACGTCTCGCTGTGGGGGCTGCTCATCCCGATCCGGCGCGGCTTTCGCCAGTACGTGAATCTGCGCCCCATCCGTGTCTTCGACGGCGTCGACGGGCCGCTGCGCACGGCGGCGGCCGGAGAGGTCGACTTCGTCGTCGTGCGGGAGAACGTCGAGGGCGAGTACAGCGAGATCGGCGGGCGCCTCCATCGGGGACTGCCGGAGGAAATGGCCGTGCAGGAGGCGGTGTTCACCCGTGCCGGGGTCACCCGGGTGCTCGACTTCGCCTTCGGCCTCGCCGCGCGCCGCGGCGGGCGGCTCACCTCGGCGACGAAGTCGAACGGCATCGTGCACACCATGCCGTTCTGGGACGAGCTCGCCGCCGAGCGTGCCGCCGCGCATCCCAGGGTGCCCTGGGAGCAGGAGCACATCGACGCGCTGGCCGCCAAGTTCGTCCTGGATCCGGCCCGCTTCGACGTGGTCGTGGGCTCCAACCTCTTCGGCGACATCCTCAGCGATCTGGCCGCCGCCGTGGCGGGTTCCATCGGCATCGCGCCGGCCGCCAATCTCAACCCCGAGCGCGAGTTCCCCTCGATGTTCGAGCCCGTGCACGGCTCCGCGCCCGACATCGCCGGACGCGGCATCGCCAATCCGCTCGGCGCGATCTGGTCGGCCGCGATGATGCTCGATCACCTCGGCCACCCGCGGGCCGCCCGGGACGTCACCGACACCATCGCAGCGGTCCTCGCCAAGAGCGATGTCCGTACGCCGGATCTCGGCGGGAGCGCGACCACGGCCCAGTTCACCGAGAAGTTCCTCGAACTCCTCTGACCGTCGCCCCTTCCCTCAGGCATCCCTTCGGCATCCCTTCGGCATCTCTTCGGCGTCTCTTCGCCCCCCTTCTCGTCTCGCGGGGAAGTCACGCCGGTCCGGGCCCGCACATCGTTCCTCGACGAGGAGTAACGCCATGGCAGCACCCGCGCCCTCCGCCTCCCCACCGCCAGCGTCCGCAGCCGATCTCCCGTCCCGGCCCAAGCCCTGGTACCGGCAGCTCTACTTCTGGGTCCTGAGCGCCATCGTGTCCGGCATCCTCACCGGGTGGCTGTGGCCCGGCGTCGGGACCGCGATGGAACCGGTCGGCACCACGTTCGTCTCCGCGATCAAGATGCTCATCACGCCGATCGTCTTCCTGACCGTCGTGGCGGGCATCGGCAGCGTCGACAGTCTCGGCCGCGTCGGTCGCGTGGGCCTCAAGTCGCTCGTGTACTTCCAGGCCGGCACGCTGACCGCGCTGCTCGTGGGCCTGGTCGCCGTCAACGTGTTCCAACCGGGCGCGGGCGTCCACGCCGACCCCGGCGAACTCCGCCTGGAAGGTGACGCGGCCCAGTACGTCAAGGACGGGCAGGACCAGAGCTGGTGGCACTTCCTGACCGACCTGGTGCCCTCCAGCGCCGTCGGCGCCTTCGCCGAGGGCAACATCCTCCAGGTCATCTTCTTCGCGGTCCTGTTCGGCGTCGCCCTGAAGGCCGTGGGCCCGGTCGGCGAGCCGATCGTGGACGGCATCACGCGCCTCGGCGCCGTGGTCTTCAAGATCCTCCATTACGTGATGCTGGCCGCCCCCGTCGGCGCGTTCGGCGCGATGGCGTACACCATCGGCACGTACGGCGTGTCCACGCTCACCAGCCTCGGCCGGCTCATCGCGCTCTTCTACGGCACGTCGGCGTTCTTCGTGATCGTCGTCCTCGGCACCGTCACCGCCCTGCTCCGCATCAACATCTTCCGGCTGCTGCACCACCTGCGCGAGGAGTTCCTGCTCGTCCTCGGCACGTCGTCGTCGGAGAGCGCGCTGCCCCGGCTCATGGTCAAGCTCGAAGACCTCGGCATCCGTCGTGACATCGTCGGGCTGACCGTGCCGACCGGCTACTCCTTCAACCTCGACGGGAGTTCCCTCTACCTCTCGCTGGCCACCCTCTACATCGCCCAGGCCACCGACACCCCGCTGAGCCTCGGTCAGCAGCTGGGACTGCTCGCCGTCATGATCCTCACGTCCAAGGGATCCGGAGGCGTCACCGGCGCGGGCTTCATCGCGCTCGCCGCGACCCTCTCCACGGTCGACACCGTCCCGGCCGCGGGCGTCATGCTGATCTTCGGCATCGACAAGTTCATGTCCGAGTGCCGCGCGCTCACCAACCTCGCGGGCAACAGCGTCGCCACGCTCGTGGTGGCCCGCTGGGAGAACACCCTCGACGCACCACGCGTCAACGCCATCCTCCGCGGCCACAGTCCACGCGCAGAGACCCCGGCTTCCGAGAGGAGCGCGCCCGAGGGCATGGGCGAGCCGGCCACGACGCTCACCAAGGCGACGTGACCCGCAGCGATCCCTGTACCTACTGGTATGTACAGTGATCGTGTCACCTCGCAGACCAACCCTGGAGGCACCATGCCGCTCGTCCGTATCGACGCCATGCACTGCGACGCACCGCGGTTGAAGGCACTGGGACGGGCCGTTCACGAGGCGCTCGGGGAGATCATGGGGTTCCCCGACGACGACCACTTCCAGATCCTGAACGGGCACGACGGGCAGCACGGGCTGCTGCGTCACGGGACCTACCTGGGCGTGCGGCGCGATGACGGCATCGTGTACGTGGCCATCACCCTGCGGTCCGGCCGGCCGGACTCGCAGAAGCAGGCGCTGTACCGGCGCATCGCCGAGCTCGCCGAGGAGTACGCGGGTACCGAGCAACGCAACATGTTCGTCGTCCTGACCGAGAACGACAACGCGGACTGGTCACTCGGCAACGGCGAAGCCCAGTACCTTCACCGGCAGCCGTGATCTCTGTGCGTGCACGACCCCTCGGCGGATCTCAGTCGAGCCGTTCGGCCAGGCCGCCGACGATGCCCTCGGGGCCGCGGACGTAACAGAGCCGGTAGGCCACAGCAGCCGCCCGACTCCGCGACAGAGAGACAGAGAGACAGAGAGACGGAGAGGTGGGGGGTGGAGAGGTGGGTGAAGAGGTGGAGAGACAGAGCGGATGACCTCAGGACTTCCAGCCCTCCAGGAAGGGCCGTTGGTCCCGAATTCCGGCCGGGAAGCCGGGCACCAGCCTCTTGCACCGGTTACTCCGGTCGCCGGGCTCGCCTGGCGGCTCCTCGGCGTGTGGGCATGCTGAGGAGGGGTACCGGAAGCGTCCGAACGACTTCGAAAGTGAACGGAAGGTAGCACCGTGGGCGTCATCGCCTGGATTCTGGTCGGCTTGATCGCAGGGGCGATCGCGAAGGCACTGACTCCGGGGAAGGACCCGGGCGGAGTGATCGTCACGATGCTGATCGGCATCGTCGGCGGACTGCTCGGCGGGTGGCTCGGCAAGGTGATCTTCGGGGTGCACTCGATCAACGGCTTCTTCCACCTCTCCACGTGGATCGCCGCCGTCGTCGGCGCGGTCATCGTCCTGTTCGTGTACCGGATGGTGTCCGGCCGCACCTCCCGCTGAGCGAGGAGCGGGCCGACGCCGAGGCACGGCATACGCAGGCGCCGACCCGCGAGCGGCACGCCAACCGCACAGCACCCACCGCACTGCACTGCACTGCACTGCACTGCACTGCACTGCACTGCACCAAGGAAAGGCAACGTCATGGCTGACAACACCCTCGACGGCCGGCGCGTTCTGGCGATCGTCACCAACTACGGAGTCGAGCAGGACGAGCTGGTGGTGCCCGTGCAGCACCTGCGCGACCGCGGCGCGCACGTCGATGTCGCCGCCGTGTCGGACGAGGAGATCCACTCCCTCGTAGGTGACAAGGACCCCGGCAAGACCGTCCGCCCCGACCTCAAGCTCGCCGACGCGGACGCGTCCTCGTACGACCTGCTGCTGGTGCCCGGAGGGACCCTCAACGCCGACAGTCTGCGGCTCGACGAGACCGCCGTGGGGATGGTCCGCTCCTTCGCCGAGTCCGGCCGCAAGGTGGCGGCGATCTGCCACGGACCGTGGCTGCTGGTGGAGGCCGATGTCCTCGAGGGCAAGACCCTCACCTCCTACGCCTCGGTCGCCACCGACATCCGGAACGCCAAGGGCACTTGGGTCGACAAGCCCGTCATGCACTGCGGCGCCAACGGCTGGGACCTCATCACGTCGCGCACGCCCCACGACCTCGACGACTTCCTGGGCGACATCGACAGCACCCTCGGGGCGGCAGGCTGACGCGCCGCTCCCTGGACGTAGTCCCAGTGGCCGGGAGGCGACTCCCGGCCACTGCTGTGTCCGCCACCGGACACTCCGGCGTCGGCCGCACTCGACCGAAGCATTCAAATATTCCTTGACACGAATATTCGTATTGGCGAATACTCGTGGACATGGACGCACTCCTCACCGCGCTGGCCGACCCGGCCCGCTGGCGACTCGTCACCCTGTTGGCCGAGCGGCCCCGCCCGGTCGGCGTGCTGGCCCAACTCGCCGAGGCGCGCCAGCCCCAGACGACCAAGCACCTGCAGACGCTCGAACGGGCCGGCGTCGTCACCTCGCAGCGCACCGGCCAGCGTCGTATCTACACGCTCCGGTCCGCTCCGCTGCGCGAGTTGGCGGCCGCGCTCACCCGGCTCTCCGACACCGCGGAGCGTGCCGACGGCCCGCACACGACCCACGAGCGCCACGGGCAGACCCTGCACACCGAGCGGATCGCCGCCCAGGCCGCGGGATGGGCCGACGGCCGCTCCTTCCGGTTCGTCCGCTCACTGGTGGGGCGCCCCGAACTGGTCTGGCGCCACCTCACCGAGGCCTCCCTGCTCGCCCGTTGGTGGGCGCCCGACGACCTCCGCGTCTCCGAGCTCGTCTTCGAGGCACGGGCCGGCGGGCGGATCGTCCAGGAGTACCGCGACGTTGAGGACACCGACGGCTCCGACGCGGTGGCCGGACGCGCGGAAGGGGTCGTCGACGACGTACGTCCGGGCGCGCGTCTGACCTACCGGCTCTCCCCCCTGCTCCCCGACGGGACGCCCGCCTTCACCGCCCGTGTCGACCTCGGTCTGCGGCCCACCGGTACCGACGCGGCCACCGGCACGGACCTAGAGGCGATCTGGCACATCACGGACAGCACCGTCGACTCCGCTGACTTCGTGGCCGGCATCGAGATCGGCTTCGGCCAGAGCCTCGACAAGCTCGCGGCCGCGCTCGACGAGGAGGCGTAAGCCACCACCGAGGCAGCGTCACACCCGAGCGCAGACCCGAGCACATCCTGACCGCACACCCGACCGCACGCCCAGGGAAAGGCATACAGCCATGACCGAGTCGACCGCACGCAAGGTGACAGCGAACATCGCCCTCACGCTCGACGGCCGGTACAACGGCCCCGCCGGTCCTGGCGACCTGGGCTCGATCGTCCGCTACGCGACCACCGAGGTCGCCCGGGACCATCTCAGCCGTGTCCGGCAGGACGCGACGACGGCCCTGCTCGGCCGGGTGAACGCCGAGGGGTTCCTGGGGTTCTGGCCGACGGTCGCCGAGGACGAGAACGCCGATCCGCGTGATCGCGGGTACGCGAAGTGGCTGACCGAGACGGAGAAGGTGGTCCTGTCGACGACCTTGACCGAGGCGCCCTGGGACCGCACCCGCGTGGTGAACGCCCCGGTCGCCGACGTCGTCGCCGAACTCAGGGCCGAGGGCAAGGGCGACATCCTCGCCAACAGCAGCCCGACCGTCATCAAGGCGCTCCTCGCCGCTGACTTGCTCGACCGTTTGTACCTCTTGGTCTGCCCGGAGATCGCGGGCGGTGGTCAGCGCCTGTTCGAGGACGGCCTGCCGGGCTCGCGGTGGAAGCCCACGCGCCAGGAGACCGGCGAGCTCGGTGAGACGGCGCTGGTGTACGACCGGGTCCGCTGAGCCGCCACCGGTCCGCCCACCTCTCGCCTCCCCGGCCCTGGTTCAGCGGCTGACCGCCGGCGCGCCCTCCGGGGCGCTCAGCAGGTCCGGGGGCAGATAGGCGGACCGGACGCGCAAGTCCCAGCCGTGCACCTGGACGGCCAGCGCGACAAGGGCGACGGTTTTGTGCGGCAGCAGGCTGCGGGGCTCCGCGTCGGCCGGTGCACTCTCCCGGAGCCGGTCGAGGCGGTCCGCCAATGCCTCTTCGAAGGCCGACTGGTCGTCCTCCACGAGCACCCGCAACAGTCGCTGATCCGGCGTCAGCGCGCCCAGCGCGTTCAGCCGGAGGGCCGCGTCGAGACGCTCGTCGACCTGCGGCATGCACAGCGTCACCGACGGCCGGTCCCGGGGCAGATGGCCACTGGCCGGGGTCAGGTAGGAGGAGAGGCTCTCCATCTCCGCCCGCTCCCCCGGGTCCGACTTCGATTCCAGCCGCGAGTAGGGCACGCCCTCGATGATCGTGGACACGTGATCACGCAGCAACAGCCCGACCACGCGGTCCCGTTCCCAGACCATCCCGCTGATCACGCACAGCGCGAAGGCGTCGAGCCAGTCCCCCGCCGTGGACGCGTGCTCGACCGCGGCCTCGAAGTCCTTGTCCTCACTGCTGATGCTCTCGTCGATGAGCGGGAAGCGGAGCTCCTGGTCACCGTTGGGATAGCAGCCCAGCTCCAGGAAGCCCAGGGAGCACTCCGCCGCCGTGCGCAGCACGGCGGGTGACGGCGCGTCGAGCCCACCGCGCGCCACCTTGCGGGCGGCGACGTGGTCGAGGAGGTCGTCCCGCATCGCCAGCAGCTCCTCGTCGGAGTAGCAGTCGTACTCCAGCGTGTGCCAGTGGCCGCGGGTGCGGGACTCGATGCCCTCCAGGGCCCGTTCGATCCGCCGTGCACTCACGTCGTGCCGGGCCACGTCCTTGATCGTCATGAGCTCAATCCTGGCACCCGCCACTGACATCACGAACACCCGTCATGCGTGCGGGGTTCCCTGCCCGTGCGTGGTCGTGAAGCGTCTGCGGTACTCGCTCGGCGTGCTGCCCACGTGCCGGGCGAAGGCGCGCCGCAGGCTCTCGTCGCTGCCGAGGCCGCTGTGCTCCGCCGCCGAGGTGACGGCGTGTCCTTCCAGGAGGAGGCGCTGGGCGTGGTCGAGGCGGACGCGTTCGACCCAGCGGGCGGGGGTCGTGCCCAGTTCGGTGCGGAACAGGCGGGTCAGGTGCCGGGTGCTGACGGCCGCGGACGCGGCCATGGCGGGCAGGCTGTGGTCACCTGCCGGGTCGGCGAGCACGGCCGCGATCAGGGCGCGGAGCACATCGCTGCGGGCCGGCGGCGTCGTGATGGCCGTGGAGAACTGGGACTGGCCGCCCGGCCGCTGCATGAACACGACCAGCTCGCGGGCGATGTCCCGCGCGACGTGCGCGTCGTGGTCGTCCTCCACCAGGCCGAGCGCCAGATCGATGCCCGCGCTGATCCCCGCGGAGGTGACGTACCGCCCGTCGCGGAGGTAGAGGGCGTCCGGCTCCACCCGCACCCGCGGATAGCGGTGGGCAAGCGTCTGGGCGTGCCGCCAGTGTGTGGTCGCCCGGCGCCCGTCGAGCAGGCCGAGCGCGGCGAGCACGAAGGCGCCGCTGCAGACGGAGGCGACGCGGGCGGCCGGTGCGGCGAGGGCTCCCGCCGCCGCGAGCAGTTCGTCCTCGATGGGCCGGTCGGCGAGCCGGTCGGCGCCCGCCACCACGACCGTGTCGAAGGAGCCGGCGTCGGCGACCGCGGTCGAGCCGCCCAGCACCATCCCCGAGGAGCTCTGCACGTCGCCGCCGAGCGGAGAGACCAGCACCATGTCGTAGGGGGAACCGAGCCGGCCCGCCTGGTGCAGCACCTCTCCCGGGCCGCTGACGTCGAGCAGGGTCACACCGTCGAACACCAGGAAGGCCACCCGCTCCGTCATGGCGGAGCTCATGTCTGAACCCATGTCTGAATCCGTGGTTCACCTGGCCGAATGGACATGGCACCAGGCTACGCCGTCGGGCGACGGTGGAGGCACACACCGAGCAAGCACGGAAAGGCGCACATCATGAGCGAGACGATCGCGGGCGTGCGGATCCCCGACAGCACCCTGGCGCGCGAGGCGACCGAGCTGGTGCGCGAGGCCGCGTCGCCGCTGGTCTTCGACCACTCCCGGCGCGTGTTCCTCTTCGGGGCGCTGCGCGGCCGGGCACAAGACCTGACCTTCGATTCCGAGCTGCTGTACGTGGGGGCGATGTTCCACGATCTGGGGCTCACCGAACGGTTCCGGCGCACGGACCAGCGTTTCGAGATCGACGGCGCCGACGAGGCCCGCCGCTTCCTGCACGCGCACGGCATCACCGGCGAGCGGGCCGACCGCGTCTGGACGGCCGTAGCCCTGCACACCACCCCCGAGATCCCCCTGCACATGACCCCCGAGGTGGCTCTGGTCACCCGCGGCGTGGAACTGGACGTCCTGGGCCTCGGCTACGACACCGTCTCCGACGAGCAGCGCGCGGCGGTCGTCGCGGCCCACCCCCGCCCGGACTTCAAGAACCGGATCCTCGCCGCGTTCACCGACGGCATCAAGGACCGACCGCAGACCACCTTCGGCAACGTGAAGGCGGACGTGCTGGCCCACTACGTCACCGGTTTTCACCGCGGTGATTTCGTGGAGGTCATCAAGAACTCCGACTGGCCCGAGTGAACCCCCGCAGTGTCGACAGCCACATCTGGCACCACAGCACGCCCTGCACCACGCCCAGGGCCCGCGTACGGCAGGCTTCGTCCGTGATCTCGGGCAGCGCCTTCCCGATGACGGGCAGCATGTCATCGGCGAAGGCGGAATCCGGTCCATAGGCGAGGTATCTGCTCCTGCGGGTGGCAGGCTCCACGGCGGCCTGCCCCGCATGGCGGTGCCGCGTGTCGGCGTCCGTCGACTCCAGGAGCTGCCGTGCCTGCTCGACGGTGACCTCGCGCAGAGCGCACGCGGCTGTCGTGTCGCCGTCGTGCCCGTGGGCGAGGCAGCGGGCGCGCAGCGTCTGTGCCAGGAGGCGGGCCGGATCGGTGGACAGGGCCTCTCGCACGTACACGTCGAAGTGCTTCGCCGCCCCGGCGACGACGAACGGCTCCACGTGGAGCAGGAGGTCCTGGAGGGCGAACAGCCCCTCCGCGCCGCCTTCCCGCACCCGCCGCGCCCGCTCGTCGAGGACCTCGGCCATCAGCTCCCGGAGCGGCTCCAGTGCGGCCACCCGCTTGGTGACCTTCGGCAGCGGGGTCAGGCGGTGCCGTGTGACCGTGTATCCCAGGCTCCCCCGTACGTCCTCCGTCAGTTCGGCGCGGATCTCGTCCCGGAAGGCGGGATCGGCCAGGACGGTTTCGACGCCATCCGTCCCCCGGCGCTGGATCCACTGCAGGGCGCAGACGCGCTGCGCGTCCGTCGGTTCACCGAGCGGCATGCCCACCCGCTTCATGAGGGCGAGCAACCCGAGGTCGGTGCCGGTGCGCCGGAAGTCACCGCCCAACGACTCGCTCTGCAGCCCGAGGAGCGGGTCACGGGTCTGGCCCGCCGCGCGCGTGCGGGCCGCGACGGCCGCGACCACCGGTTCCAGGCCGGCCACGGGCTGCCGCAGTCCCGCGTACCGGCTGAAGAACCGCGTCAGCCAGGCGTTCGCGCGCTTCACCGAGTCGGCGCGGACCGGTTCCGTTCCGCCGGTGAGGCCCTCCAGAAGGCCGACGCGCGCCAGCAGGGCGAGCCAGGCCTCCGCGGCGCCGGTCTTCGCCGTGGCCGAGGTGCCCCGGGGCTCCGGCAGGTGCCCCAGCATGTGCTCGGCCGTGTCGGGATGCTCGGCCACGTCCCGTTCCAGAGGCGCCGCCCATGCCTCCCACACGGCTGCGGACGCCTTGGCCAGGCCGCCGTTGCGCAGCAGGAGGTGGAAGATCTCGGTGTTGGTGTCGTCGGCGGGCAGGGGGCCCTCCGTGCCCTCCGCCAAGTCGACGGCGAAGGACGCGGGGATGTCACGCTGCCGGTAGTGCGTGACCGCCTCCCTCACGACGGCGATGGGGATCCCCTTCTCCCTGCGGCACCAGGCGCGGACGAACCAGCGGTACGTCTCGTACGCGGCGCTCGCCGACGAGCGGGCGGCGATGTCGTCCCGGTACTGCCCGAGCAGCTTCGCGTCGACGACGCCGAGGACGCGGAACTCCCAGACGAGGTCCCGCAGAGCGCGCTCGTCGATGCCGCCCAGCCGCTTCTCGGCGGCCCTCGCCTCGGCGTAGAGCGGCCCGGCCATCGCCACGCTGCCCGCCGCGGCCACGATCCGCGCGCCCTCGTCCAGGGCGTACGGCAGGAGCTCGGGGTGAGGTGCGGTCAGTTTCTGCAGGCTCGCACGGAGTTGGGTCGCGGCCCGTCCCGGCTTCGTGTCGGCCGTCTTCGCGCAGCTGCGCAACGGGGCGAGCAGCTCCACGGCCCGGCGCGCGAGGTCTGGATGCGCCCGGCAGACGCGGGACAGGAAATCCAGGGGCCGCTCGGCCGCCCTGCCGACCGGCTCGGCGTCGCCCGCGTCCGGTTCCAGGCCGAGCGTCCGCGCCACGGCGTCCTGTCCCCCGACCGCGCGCGCCACCACGAGTCGTACGAAACGCTCGTCGTCCGCGAGCAGCGGTGAGCCGTACCGGCGCGCGACCAGCCGCTCCTCGTCCGGGCCCGCGGGCTCGCCGGCCGGCACGGCACCCGCGCCGAGGAGCTGTCGTGCGTCGGCGGGCTCCCGGTAGCTGGGGGCCTCGGCCTGTGGCGCGCCCGTGGTGGCGTGCTCCGCGCAGGCGACGAGGAAGGACTGGTAGCTGTCGGCGGAGCCGTCCGGCAGGGGACGGCAGGCGCTCCTCTGGACGGGCTCCCGTGCGTCGTAGAGGGCTGCCATCACTCTGACGCCCTCGGACCAGACGGGCCGGGGCACCGTGTCGTACGTCCCCGTCCCCTGCCGCCCCCTGGTGTCGGCGAACCAGAAGTCGTGCACCTGCACGGGGGCCACGGGGCCTTGATGACGCAGGTCGGCCACCATGTCGTAGCTGCGTCCTTGGTGGCCGAAGGTGAAGCCGGCACGCTCCCCGCCGATGCGTCCGCCGAACCGCGTCACCAGGCCCTCCAAGCGCGCCCCGGATTCGTAGGTGGCGCCGTTGAATGCTCCGATCCCCCTTCCCGTGCTCCGTGCTGTCGGTGACGGCGGTGCCGGCGAACAGTCGGGCCGGGTGTACACGGCGCGGTGCAGTTGCTCGATCCCCTGCTCCCCGCCCAGCGGGTCGAGCAACTGCCGCCAGCGTGCGAGCAGTCCGGTGCCGCGCGGGTCGAGCAGCACGGGATGCGGGATCACCACGACGGCGTCGTCCAGCTCCCGTTCCCCGTCGAGTCCCGTCACCAGCAACGCGCCGCCCGGACCCGGCGCGACACCGGTGAGGATCCCGGCGCGCCCCGCCTCCGCCTCGCCCGCCCGGTCGTCCGCTCCCTCGCCCACGCCGCCGTACGGTGCGATCACCGCGTAGCGCAGCGCGCGCCGCCAGTAAGGGTCGGGCCACACCTGCCGGATCAGCACGGCGGGTACGGGCAACGATTGCGTCATCCACCGCTCGACCCGCGTCAGCGCCTGGGCCGCATGGTCGCCGATCCAGTCCGCGAGGGCGGTCAACTCCCGCGCGAGCGGCTCGGACTTGAGCGCGCCCGGCACCTTCTTCAGCTCGCGCCCCGCCCCTGTGCGGCAGCGGAGCACCGGCTTCGGCTCGGCCCAGGGGTCGAGCGCCAGCTCGTAGTCGCCGGTGGCCCTCCAGACAGTGGTCGAACTCATGGCGTGTACCCCCGTGGTGCAACAGTCCCCGTACGTGTCCGCACGTGCCCGAGCAGACGATCACAAACTACCGGGAGCCACTGACAACACACCCCGCACCACCCGTGCGCCCGCTCACCGGGACGCGCGCCGCAGGACTTCGTGCTGCTCGTCGGCGGCACGCGCGCTCACGGTGTGCCGCTCGCCTTCGAGGAGGTAGGTGGCGAACGTTCCCCCGGTCCGCACCACGCTGACCGTGTTGCCCCCGCCCTCCGGAGCCTCGGTATTGGTCAGGACGTACGAGACGGCTTCGTCGCCCGCGGCGACCGCGGGCAGCGGATCCACCCTGAACCCGTAGGTCCAGCCCCGCTCGGAGGTGGCGGTGAACTCCTCGCAGGCGGTGCGGGCGGTCTTCAGCTCGCTCATCCACTTCTCGGCCTCGCCACGGGCGTGGCTGGACAGCGACAGACTGCCGCTCGCCGCCGCACCCTTCCCGTCGAGCGTGGCCCACGCCACGGCCTCGCGCGGGTGCTTCGGGCGCACGCTCATCATGTCGGCGATGGGCCGGCAGGCGGGCTCGTCCACGGTCAGGACGTCCTGCTTCTCCAGGAGCGGACCGCTCTGCGCCTTCGCGGTGAAGCCGGGGAGGTCGTCGGCGGTGGGCAACGCGTCGCTCAACTCCGCCGCTCCGAGAGGATCCTGAGAGGGCTCCGAAGAGCCGCAGGACACGGTGGCGGCGATCGACACGGCGACGAACATCAACGGTATGGCTCTGCGCACGGACAGCCCCTTCATGCCGGTGGGGCTGTTCCCCTTCCGTCAGAACAGCTGATGTTCGCAGGAGACGGGCCGCTGATCCACTGGATTGAGCAGGGGAATGCCGTCACTTCGCTCCCGCCGCGCCCTCCAGAGCCTCCAGAGCCTCCAGAGCCTCCAGAGCCTCCAAGACACGATCCGGCGTGATCGGGAGCTCGCGCTGCCTGTGGCCGGTGGCGTGGTGCACCGCGTTGCCGATCGCGGCGGCCGTGCCGACGATGCCGATCTCGCCGATGCCCTTGCTGCCCATCGGGTTGAGGTGGGGGTCGTCCTCCTCGATCCAGTGCGCCTCGATCGCGGGCACGTCCGCGTGGGCCGGCACGTGGTAGGAGGCGAGGTCGCTCTCCGGGAAGTCCCCGAAGGCCGTGTCCATGGTGCTGCCCTCCGTCAGCGCCATGCCGAGCCCCATCGTCATCGCCCCCACGAACTGCGAGCGCGCGGTGCGGGCGTTGAGGATCCGGCCCGCCGCGTAGACGCCGAGCAGGCGGCGCACCCGGACCTCGCCGGTCACCCTGTCGACGCCGACCTCGGCGAAGTGGGCGCCGAACGCGTGCCGGGCGTAGTCGTCCTCGGCGTCGGCGGTGCCCGCCGTGTCGGCGCTCTCGCTCAGCCCTTCCGGGGGAAGGTGCCCGTCCGCCCGTCCTGCCAGGCTCGCGGCCAGTCGCGTACAGGCCTCGTGGACGGCCCAGCCCCAGGACGCGGTGCCCGAAGAGCCGCCGGCGAGGGGTGCGGACGGGAGGTCACTGCTGCCGATCTCGGTGCGTACGCGGTCCAGCGGAACGCCGAGCGCGTCCGCCGCGACCTGGGCGAGCACGGTACGGGCGCCCGTACCGATGTCGGTGGCGTTGACGCGGACGACGAACGTGCCGTCGGGGTGGGCGTGGGCGCTCGCCCTGGACGGCGCGACGAGCGTCGGGTAGGTGGCGGCGGCGACTCCGCTGCCGATCAGCAGGTCGCCCTCGGCGGACGAGCGCGGGCGCGGGTCGCGCGCGGCCCAGCCGAACCGTCGGGCGCCCTCGCGCAGGCACTCGGCCAGGTGGCGGCTGCTGAAGGGTTTGCCGGTGTCGGGCTCGGTGGAGGTGTCGTTGCGCAGGCGCAGTTCGACGGGGTCGATGTCGAGGGCCTGGGCGAGTTCGTCCATGGCGGATTCGAGCGCGTACATGCCGGGCGCCTCGCCCGGGGCCCGCATCCAGGAGGGCGTGGGGACGTCGAGCGGCACGGCGCGGTGGGTGGTGCGGGCGTGCGGCGAGGCGTACATGACGCGGGTGGCGGCCGCGCCCGTCTCGACGAACTCCTTGACGCGGGAGGTGTACGCGGTCACTTCGTGGATGACGGTGGTGAGGGTGCCGTCCGCCTCCGCGCCGAGCCGCACCCGGTGCAGTGTCGGGGAGCGGTGGCCGACCACGGTCGCCAACTGGCGCCGGGGAAGGACCAGTTTCACCGGCCGTCCGGTCGCCCGGGCGGCCATCGCGGCGAGCACGACCTGCGGGCGGGGCGTTCCCTTGGACCCGAACCCGCCGCCTACGTGCTCGGAGACGACCGTGATCCGTTCCTCGGGCAGCTCGAACATTCCGGCGAGGACCTCGCGGACCGTGGTGGCGCCCTGGCTGGAGTCGTGCACGGTCAGCCGGCCGTCGTGCCACCGCGCGGTGGCCGCGTGCGGTTCCATCGGGTGGTTGTGCAGCGGCGGGACCCGGTAGGCCGTGTCGACGCCGACCGGGGCGGCGGCGAAGGCTTCGTCGGGACCGCCGCGGACGTGTTCGCCGGAGGTGCCGTCGCTGTCCTCCGGTACGTAGGCGTCGGGGTGGTCGGCGCGCAGGGTGACGTCGTGGGGCTCTTCGTCGTAGGTGACGGGCAGCGCGGCGGCGCCTTCGCGTGCCGCTTCCAGGGTGTCGGCGACCACGAGGGCGACGTACCAGCCGCGGTGCGGCACGCTCGGATTCTGCAGGAGGAAGAGCGTGGCGTCGTCCGGCTCGGCCAGTCGGGGGGCGTCGAAGGGGGTGAGGACGTGGACGACTCCCGGCACGGCGAGGGCGGGGGCGACGTCGATGCCGGTGACCTTGCCTCGTGCCACCGCTGCCGGGACGGGCCAGGCGTAGGCGCAGCCTTCAGGCGTGTGTTCGGCGGCGTACCGTGCGGCCCCGGACACCTTGTCGGGGCCTTCCCTGCGTTCCGCGGGCGCGCCGAGCGAGGGGGCGTTCTGCGGCATGGCGTTCTCCCTGGGTCCCGCGAGGGGGCGGGGTCGGCTTCGGGCGGGGTCAGGCGTGGGGCGGCGGGCCGGCGAGGCGCCGCAGGACGTCGCACGCGAGGTTGCGGGCCAGGCGCGTCTTGTACGCGTTGTCCCGCAGGGGTTCGGCGGCGGACAGTTCGGCGTCGACGGCCGCGCCGAACGCGTCGTCGCCGGGCGGGCCGCCCGTCAGCGCCTGTTCGGCGGTCAGGGCGCGCCAGGGCCGGTGGGCCAGGCCGCCGAACGCGATCCGGACGTGCCGCACGACGGAGTCCTCGACGTCGATGACCACGGCCACGGAGGCGAGCGCGAAGGCGTACGAGGCCCGGTCGCGGGCCTTGCGGTAGGCGGAGCGCCGCCCCTCGGAGTGCGGGGGGAGCAGGACGCCGGTGATCAGTTCACCGGGCGCGATCTCGGTGTCCAGGTCGGGCCGGTCCCCCGGCAGCCGGTGGAATTCGGCGGCGGGTACGGTACGCCGGCCCTGCGGGCCGGTGAGCTCCACCCGTGCGTCGAGCGCGGCGAGGGCGACGGCCATGTCGGAGGGGTGGGTGGCGATGCACTGCGGTGAGTGGCCGAGGACCGCGTGGTCGCGGTGGACCCCTTCGCGCGCCGCGCAGCCGGTGCCGGGTTCCCGTTTGTTGCACGGTTTGCCGAGGTCCTGGAAGTAGGGGCAGCGGGTGCGCTGGAGGAGGTTGCCGGCCGTGGTGGCCACGTTGCGCAGCTGCCCCGAGGCGCCGGAGAGCAGTGCCTGCGCCAGGACGGGATGGCGGTCCCGTACGAGGGGGTGGGCGGCGAGGTCGCTGTTGCGCACCGTCGCGCCGGCGCGGACGCTGCCGTCGGGGAGCTCCTCGACCGTGTCCAGGGGCAGCGCGCTGACGTCGATCAGTGCGCTGGGCCGGGCCACGCCGAGCTTCATCAGGTCGACGAGGTTGGTGCCGCCGCCCAGGTAGCGGGAGCCGGGCCGCTCGGCGTGTGCGGCCAGCGCCTCCTCGACGCTGCGGGCGCGGACGTATGCGAAGGGCTTCACCGGGCCACGTCCTCTACGGCCTGGACGATGTGCGGGTAGGCGCCGCAGCGGCACAGGTTGCCGCTGAGCCGTTCCCGGATCTCGTCGCCGGTCAGTTCGACGGGTTCGCCCGGTGGTGTGACGTGGGAGGCCCGCCCGGCCTCGGCTTCGGCCAGGGCGCCGACGGCAGAGCAGAGCTGGCCCGGGGTGCAGTAGCCGCACTGGAAGGCGTCACGCTCCAGGAAGGCCCGCTGGAGGGGGTGCGGTCCCCCGCCGTCCGGATCGTGCAGGCCCTCCACCGTGGTGACGTCGGCGCCCTGGTGGGCGACGGCCAGGAGCAGACAGCCGTTCACGCGGCGGCCGTCGACCAGCACGGTGCAGGCTCCGCACTGTCCGTGGTCGCAGCCCTTCTTCGCCCCCGTGAGGCCGAGTCCTTCGCGCAGCACGTCCAGGAGCGTGGTGCGGTGGTCGACGGTGAGGCGGTGGTCGGTGCCGTTCACCGTCAAGGACAGCTCCGAGTGATACGGATCGGCTCTCATGGCGGTTGGCTCCCTCGGGTCGGACGTGGGCGCGGGTGTGCTGCGTCGCCGCGTCACCAGCCTGAGTCAGATCAGGCGTTCCGGCATGCGGGAGAGGTGCCGGGCGGCTCGTCGTCCGGCAGTTCCACCGTGGTGATCACGCGGGTCAGCGAGGGCTCGCGGGGCACGGAACCGAAGCCGAAGCGGACCGGAGGATCCACGGCGGTCAGCGCCCCCAGGTCCTGGCCGTCCCAGGTGGCGCGGGCCTCGGTGATGACGCGCAGGTCCCGGGCCGCGTACCACTCGCGGCGTCCCGCGCCCGCGCTGCCGCGGGTCCGCACGCCGGGCATCAGCAGGCGGGCCGGTACGTCGCACAGCGCGGCCCAGCCGGGACTGCTCGCAAGGCGGCCCGGGACCGTCCGCAGCAGCCGTCCGAGGACGGTGGGCCGGCCCGGCCGGAAGGCGAGCCGCAGCGGTCCCGCCGTCACGGTCCACCGCTCGCGGGCGGGGACGACGGCGACGGGGCAGATGACGACCTCGTCGAAGCGGTACGTCGCGGCGACGAACTCCGCCACGCGCTCGGACGGCGCGAGCAGCACGCGCCGTCCGTCGGCCCGCTCCGCCATGACGTCGGCGAAGGGGCCCAGAGGGGACTCCGGCCAGTAACCGACGACCAGGCGCACGCCGGCGGAGGTGCCGAGGCCCGCGATCCACCCCTCGAAGCGCATGCGGTGCGCGGTCCTCATCGTTCTCCTCAGCTCCCTGGTCGTCGGTGGACCGCTTCTCAGTCCAGTTGCTCGGCCAGTCCGACGATGATGCCCTCCGGGCCGCGGACGTAGCAGAGCAGATAGCTGTCCTCGAAGCGGGCGATCTCGCCGAGGACTTCGGCGCCGTGAAGGCGCAGGCGGGCAACCGTGTCCTCGAGGTCGTCGACGGCGAACATGACGCGGTGCGTGCCCAGAATGTTGTGCGGCTTGTTGCGCGGCCCGGAGCTGATCGCCTCGGGGCTGCGGTACTTCGCCAGTTCGAGCCTGCTGTGACCGTCCGGGGTCCGCACCATCGCGATGTCGCAGCGGACGCCGTCGAGTCCGGTGCACTGGTCGGCGACGAGGCCCTCGACCTGCGCCGTGCCCTCCAGCTCCATTCCGAGTTCCACGAAGAACGCGACGGCGGCGTCCATGTCCTCGACGACGATGCCGACATTGTCCATCCGCTGAATCGCCATGCTGGCTTCTCCTTCTTCTTCCTCGTGCGGCCGGTGGTGGCCGCTGATGGCCCTGGGACGGAGCCGGTGGCACGTTCTCGACATCCTCGGACCACTGAAACCCAGAAAAATCTGGGCCGCGTCCCAGCACCACCGCAAGTCCGGAAAGGACGGGTGGCACCGACCGTGCCACGGCCGGGCTCCTAAGCCTGGCGTCCACGGCGACGCGGCCGGGTGCTGACCCGGACCGTACGCGGCCGTCTACGCCCGACAGGTCCGCGGGTTGCCGTGACCGAACCCCTTGGGGCATTGTGCGGCGGTGCGGGGGCAGCAACAGTGAGAACCATCCGCATCTCCCGCGCAGGAGGCCCGATTGACCGACGACAGCCGGCGAGACGCAGAGGAGGCGACCGGTGCGGACAGCACGGTCGCCGATCTGAGGGAAGAGGTCGCCCAACTCAGGCAGGCTGTCCACTCTCACGCGACGGTGGACCAAGCGATCGGGATCCTCGTCGGCGTCGGACAGATCACCCCTGACGAGGCCTGGGACGTACTGCGCGATGTCTCCATGAACACCAACACCAAGCTCCGCGACGTGGCCGAGACGCTGATCGACTGGGGCTGCACACGGGCCCTGCCCACCGAGATAGGCCGCGAGCTCGAACGGCGCCTGACGCTCCAGCGCAGCAGGAGCCAGTGCGCCGAACCCGAGCCCCCGCCCGCCTGACGTCACCGCCGGACGTCATCGGCCACACATAACCCGCATGTTCTGCCTGCGCTTGTCGCGCCCCCTCGCCACTCGGCGAGGGGGCGCGAGGCGAGCTCACTGCCGAACCCTCCCGGGAAGGCTCGGTTGCTCGCTCCGTGCCGGGTTGCCCGGATCATGGGGCTGAAACCGTGACCGCCGTGCGGGTACGCAATTCGCTCCCGCGGCCTCTCCCGCAAGCTCCCGCGGCCTCTCCGGTATGACTGATCCGCCCGCACGGGTGACGTGACCCCGCTTTCTCTGCGGCTGCCGTCCGGCGACGGCTATCACCACAGCATGCTCAAGACCTCGCTGCGCGCCCTCGCCGCAGTCCCCCTCCTCGCCCTGCCGGCCCTCGCCGCCGCGCCCGCCCACTCCACCTCCGCCGAGCCCGGCCCGCACCGCCTCTCCCTGGCCGCCGCCGTCGACGCCCTGCCGCTCGCGGCGGAGGCGCACGAAGGCCACGAACGCAGGGGTTCCGGGCACCGGGTGGGCGCCGAACACGAGCGGTGCGGCACCCGCGCCAAGGTGCTCATCAGCGAGTCCCGTACCGAGCCGGTCGTCGTGGGCCGGTGCAAGGTCGCCAGGGGCACGTGGTTCTCGTACTACGACGGCGAGACGCGCACGAACCCCGCCGGCATCGCCGTCGACTCCATGGTCCCCGCGGCCGAGGCCTGGGACTCGGGGGCGTCGCGGTGGAGTGCCGCCCGCCACGACGCCTTCGCCGGCGACCTCGACGCCGAAGGCAGCCTGGCCGCGGTCACCACCGAGGTCCACCGGGCCAAGGCCGCCCAGGATCCGGCGCAGTGGCTGCCCCCGCTCGCCGACGCCCGCTGCACCTACGCGGCCGACTGGACGGCCACCAAGCTGCGTTGGGGGCTGACCGCGGACAAGACGGAGGTCGCCGCACTGAAGGGGCTCGCCGAGGGCTGCGGCCGCCAGGAGGTCGAGTACACGACGGCTCCGGAGGACGCACGGACCACCTGACCCCGGCGCCTGCGGCGGGACGGCGGGGCCGGCGAGCACGCGGGGCGGCGATCGCTCGGGGACCGCAATCGCGCGGGGCACGGTCAGCAGAGGATCCTGCTCGGGTTCGGCACCCCGTACGAGTCAAGGGCCGGCTTCGCCGCGCGGTGCATCGCCATGACCTCCGGAGTGATCTCGGCGGCGAGGCTTGGCCGTTTCCGGAGGCCCACGCCGTGTTTCCCGGTGCCCTTGCCGTCCCCAGCGCGATCGCGTCCGCGATGATGTCGGCGAAGGCGGCCCGGGCCCGGGTGCGCGCGGCGTCGTCGCCGGGCTCTGTGAGCAGCAGCGGGCGCGGGTTCCCGTCCCCGACCGTGCGCGATGTCGGTTATACCGGTGATGTCGGTGATGAGGATGTCTTACCGGTCCGCGGCCCGCTCGATCCTTCCGAGCGTCTCCGGGATGTGTTCCTTCAGCACGCGGACGTCCTCCCTCAGGACCGGGCCCGGGCGTTCCAGCACGGGGTGGGCGAGCCGGCGCGCCTCGAACAGGGCGTCGGCCTCGTGCCGGCCGGTGGAGCGCTCCGCCCAGCCGGCACCCGCCCCCCCGGCAGCAGTCGACCATCTGCTCGGCCCGCCGGGTCGGTGCCCGACTCCCACGGGGGCCTGCTCGCCGGACCGGGCTACGTGTCTCCGCCACCCGTATCCGGTGACGATCCGCGGTCGCCCCAGCGCTCTTGCCGGGTGATCACGGCCTCACACGGTGAGGTGCCGCCCGGTGCCTGAGGCGTCGGCGGCGGGCTCGGGGATGCCGTGCCGGCTCGTGCCGTGCTGCTCCTCCTCCGGACGGCCCTTCTTGGGCAGCAGGAAGGTGATCGCGAGGAAGACCACCAGCAGGCACGCCTGGACGATCAGTGCGCGGTGGAAGCCGCCGGTGAAGTCGCCGCTCTCGGCCCGGGCGAAGAACACCGAGCCGAAGACCGCGACACCGACGGAGCCGCCGACCGCCTGGACCGCCGACAGGACACCGGATGCGGATCCGATCTCGTCGTCGTCGACCGCGGCCAGGATGAAGCTGAACAGGGCGGCGATCACCATGCCCGCGCCGATGCCCGCCACCGCCACGCCGGGCACGATGTCCCAGATCGAGAACGAGGCGGCATCCAGGCCGTCGAGCTCGAACCACAGCACGACCGCGCCGGCCAGCTGGACCAGCGGTCCGATCTGGAGCACCTTGCGGCCGATCCTGTCGGCGAGGAACGCGCCGCTGATCGCGCCACCGATCGCAGTTCCCACCGCGAGGGGCAGGTTGCCGAGGCCCGCGTCACCCGCGGTGAAGTGCCGGCCGATCTGGAGGAACAGGGTCAGCACGAGCTGGGTGCCGATGAGCCCGCCGAAGAACAGGGCGATGCCGCCGAGCCCGACGGTGAAGGCCGGCTTGCGCAGCAGGCCCGGGGTCACGAGCGGCTCGCGGCCCGCGGCGGCCGTGCGGCGCTGCTGGAGGGCGAAGAGGGTGAAGCCGACCGCCGAGGCGGCCATGGACAGCCACGTCCACAGCGGCCAGCCGTTCTCCTGCCCCTGGTTGAGCGGCAGCACCAGCAGGGCGCAGGACATCACGACCAGAGCGGCGCCGGTCATGTCGACCCGTACCGCGGGGTCGCCCGCCCTCTTGGGCACGAACTTCGCGGCGACGATCAGCGCGGCCAGGCCGATGGGCAGGTTGACCAGGAACACCGATCGCCAGCCCAGGCCGAAGAAGTCGCCCTCGATGAGGAAGCCGCCCAGGACCGGGCCGACGATGCCGCCCAGGCCGAGGACGGGGCCGAAGACCGCGAAGACCTTGGTGAGTTCGGGCCCGGAGAAGTTCTCCCGCAGCAGGCCAAGGCCCTGGGGCAGCAGCATCGCTCCGGCGGCGCCCTGGAGCAGCCGGAAGGCGATCAGCGCCTCGATGTTCGGCGCGGTCGCGCACAGCAGCGAGCTCGCGGTGAAGGCCGCCAGACCGAAGAGGAACATCCGGCGCCGCCCGTGGCGGTCGCCGAGCCGGCCGCCGAGCACGAGCCCGGCACCCAGGGTGAGGGCGTAGCCGCCGATCACCCACTGCAGGCCGACGGAACCGGCGCCAAGGGACTTCTCCAAATCCGGTCCGGCCACGTTGACGATCGAGGCGTCCAGGAGATCCATGATCTCCGCGACGATCATCACCGCCAGGATCAGCCATCGCCATCGGTAGGGCCCGGTCGTCTCGTCAGGGGTGGGGGACGGGTCACGCACGCCAGATACCTCCATCGTGAAGTAATTCCACCGTGAAGGTAAAGTGGTGGCGGTAGGTTGTCAAAGCGCGGTGACCGTGGGGGCCGCACACCAGCAGAGAAAGACAGAGGGATCCGCATGGAGGAAGCGATGCGCGACGGCCTCGCGGAGCAGCGTGAGCGGCTGATGGAATCGCTGAGGGCCTACGGCGGCCACTACGCCGAACTCAGCCGCCGCTTCGCCGCCTGGCTCGGCCTGCACTCCACCGACGCGACCGCGGTACTGGAGATCGCCGCCGCCGAGGAACGCGGCACTCCCCTGTCACCGGCGCGGCTGAGCGAGCGCATCCCCCTGTCCACGGGAGCCACCACCGCGCTGCTGAACCGCCTCGAAGCGGCGGGGCACATCACCCGCGTGCGCGAACACGCCGACCGACGCGTCATCACACTGCGCAGCGGCGGCCACATCCAGGAACGGGCGGACGAGTTCTTCGGCCCGCTCGCGCACCGCCTCGACGCCGCGATGGCGCACTACCCGCCGCAGCTCCTGGAACAGTTCGAAGCGTTCATGGCCGATCTCAACTCCGCCATGGACGCCCACCTCTCGGACTAGACACCACCCATCACGGACACGACGACACCTCCGCGCGTGCGACCTGGTGCACCCGGCGCGGGTGTGCTGAGGTGCTCAGTGCCCCGGAACACCCGCCCCGCGCCACCGGAGAGACCTTGCGCAGCTTGACCTTCGTCATCGGTACGGGCCGCAGCGGCTCCACCGCGCTGTCCCGCATCCTCAACTCCCACCCCGACGTGCTCAGCCTCAACGAGTACATGGCGTCGGTCGGCGACGCGGCCTTCCCCGAAGGCCGCGTGTCGGGCGCGGAGTTCTGGGAGGCCCTGTTCCGGCCCACCCCCTACTTCGCGAGCATGATCCGCAGCGGGGTGCTGATGCCGGAGTTCCTCTACACCCGCGGCCCGGGGCGGTACCGGGCGGAGACCGACGGCATCCCCGCACTCTCGCTCATGGTGCTGCCCCACCTCACCGACGACCCCGACGGCCTGCTCGACGAGATCCGTGCGGCGGTCCTCGACTGGCCCGACCGCACCGCGGCCCAGCACCACGAGGCGCTCTTCGCCTGGTTCGGCGCACGGTTCGGCCGTACCGCCGTGGTGGAACGCTCCGGCTACTCGACCGGCTGGGCGCCGGGACTCCTGGCCACCTTCCCGTACGCGAAGTTCGTGCACCTCTTCCGGGACGGTCCGGACTGCGCCCTGTCGATGAGCCGCCACCCCGGATACCGCACGATCACCCTGCTGCGCGAGATCAGGGAACGGACGGGCGTCGACAGCTTCGGCGACCTGACGGAGGAACAGGTGCGGTCCCTGCCTCCGCACCTGGCGCCGCTGCTCGGCGACACCTTCGACGCCGCCCTCGTACGGGACCGGGAATTCCCCCTGCGCCGGTTCGGCGACCTGTGGTCCGAACTGATCGTGCAGGGCACTCGGTTCATCGATGGCCTGCCCGCCGACCAGCGCATGACACTCGCCTACGAGAACCTGCTCGACGCACCCCGGGAGGAACTCGCCCGCCTCGCCGCGTTCGTCGGGGTCGACCCTTCCCCGCGGTGGCTGGACGGCGCGTGCGCCCGCCTCGACGGCGGTCGCCGCGGCTCCGCCCGCAAGCACCTGTCGGCAGCCGATCTCGACGACCTGAGGGACAGCTGCGCCGCGGGCACCCGGGCACTGGAGGGGCAGCCGAACTAGCGGCCCGAGCGCGACGGCTCGTCGGACGGGCGGCCTCGATCCTTCGGTGACATCCACCTCCGCAATTCCCCTCGCGTTCCCGCGTGTTGCCCGTGCGCGTGGCCCGGGGATGGTGCGGGCATGACAAATCTGTCGTGCCCCCCATGTGACGCAGGAGACCGAAGTGAAGCCGAGCAGAGCCATTCGCAGAACGTCCTTGTCCGTCGGCGGCGCCCTCGCCCTGGTGGTCGCCTTTGCCGGATCGGCCGTCGCCGATCCGCCGCCGTTCCTGCCCGCCCACGCCGACGGCACCGAGCAGACGTTCCAGCCCGCGTACGACTACGACGGCGATGGCTGTTACCCGAGCCCCGCCATCGGCCCCGATGGAACCGTCAACGGCGGCCTCAAGCCGAGCGGCGCCGTCAACGGCCAGTGCCACGACGCGAGCGATCTCGGCAACACCAACGGCTACGCCCGTTCCAAGTGCAACAACGGCTGGTGCGCCGTCCTCTACGGCCTCTACTTCGAGAAGGACCAGGCCGTGGCCGGCAGCGGGCTCGGCGGCCACCGGCACGACTGGGAGCACGTCGCGGTGTGGGTGAAGGACGGCCGCGCCGAGTACGTCGCCACCTCGGCCCACGGCAGCTTCAAGATCTACCCCCGCGACCAGATCCGCTGGGACGGCACCCACCCGAAGGTCGTCTACCACAAGGACGGCATCGGCACTCACTGCTTCCGCCCCGCGACCGCGAACGACGAGCCGCCGGAGAACCACCGCGGCGCCTGGCAGTTCCCGGCCCTCGTCGGCTGGAACGGCTATCCGGCGGGCCTGCGCGACAAGTTGACCGCCTACGACTTCGGCAGCGCCAACTTCGGCCTGAAGGACGCCAGTTTCCCCAGCCACCTGGCCGCCGCACTGCCGTCCGGCGTGCCGTTCGACGTCAACGCCTGACGGCCACGGGACGGTCCGGGCGGGCGTCGCGTGCGGGGCCCGCCCGGCCGACCCCACCCTCCCGTACAGCTGGCGCTTCGATTTCAGAAGCACTACTCTCGCGGCATCGATTCGGAAATCGAAGCACCGGAGGCCCTCGTGCCCGAACGGATACCGCCGCTGGAGGCGCCCTACCCGCCCGAAGCCGCGTCCGTACTGGGGCGGATGATGCCGAACGGCGAGACACCCATCGCACTGTTCCGCCTGTTCGCGAACCATCAGCAGCTCGCCGAGGCGCTGCACGGGTGGGGCTCCTACCAGCTCAGCCGCCGGCTCAGCCTCGGCCTGCGCGAGCGCGAGATCGTCATCGACCGCACCTGCGCGCTGTGCGGCTGCGAGTACGAATGGGGTGTGCACGTCGCCCGGTTCGCGGAGCGCGCCGAACTCACCACCGGCCAGGTGGAGTCACTGACCTTCGGCACGAGCGCGGACCCCTGCTGGACGGCCGGGCGCGACCGGCTGCTCCTCGACGCCACGGACGCCCTGCACACCGGCCACGACATCGACGACGGCCTCTGGGACCGGCTCGGCGCGGAGTTCACCCCTCAGCAACTGCTCGATCTGTTCATGCTGTGCGGCTGGTACCACGCCATCAGCTTCACCGCCCGCGCCACCCGCATCACACCGGAACCCGGCGCACCGCGGTTCCACGACATCCGTCCGCCCACGGCGGACGGCGCCACCCGGTGAGCCCGCCGGCCCGGCCGGGGAGCCGGCAAGGCCCCGCCACTCCGTTGCGCACGGAGGAACGGGGCCTCTGCGTCAGCCGGATCGGCCGACCTCTCCCCTAGCTCTTGGGGGGATCCTGCTGCCCGTCCGAGCCGAACTGCTGCTTGAGCTTGTCCTGGGCGGTGTCGACCTGACCGGAGTACTTCCCCTGCGTCTTGCCGTCGACGAAATCACCCGCCTTGTCGATTCCCTGACCGGCCTTGTCCTCGTGGCCCTTGAGCATCTGCTTGAGCTTGTCCATGACGGACATGGGGCACCTACCTCTCCATCGCTCCCTCTCACCAGCCTCGGGGCACCACGCGAGATCCGCATCCGGGAGCGATCACACTCGAACACACGAACGAGCCTGCGGTGCGGGGCCTGCGTCCCCTGAACTTCCGTCCCGCCGTCACCGTCAGCCGTGGCCCTCGGGCGCCAGGTCCGGCCGCAGCCGGTGCCACACCGGGTGCCGCAGCCGCCCGGCCCGGGTGCGGGTGGTGTAGCTGATCTCGGCGACGAGGCGCGGCAGCACCCACCGGGCACCGGGCACGTCCGGCGGCAAGCCGAAGGGGCAGGTGTCGACGGCGGCGACGGCCAGGAGCTCGGCCAGGTCGGCCCTCTCCCGCTCGTTCCAGCCCGTGCCCACGCTGCCGGCGTAGTGCAGTACGCCGTCCCGGAACTCACCCATGAGGAGCGCCCCGGGCGGCCCCTGGGCCTGCCTGCGGACCGGGACCCAGCCGCCGATGACGGCGTCCACCGTATGGGCGTTCCTGACCTTGATCCAGGCGCGGGAGCGCACGCCCTCCTCGTACACCGAGTCCAGGCGCTTGAGGATCACTCCCTCCAAGCCGTGGGTCCGGGTGGACTCCAGCGCCTCGCGGGCGTGGCCCGGCAGTGAAACCGGCACGGACCAGCGCGGGGAGGGTTTCACCAGCCGTTCGAGGTGCCGTCGGCGCTCGGCGTAGGACTGGCGGGTCAGGGACTGTCCGTCCAGGAACATGACGTCGAACAGGACCAGGTGGACGGGGTCGTGGGCGGCGCTGCGGGCGGCGCGGGCCCGTGCGGTCGACAGGCCCATCCGGGGCTGCAGGCGTTCGAAGTCCGGGCGGCCCCGCTCGTCGAGGACGACGATCTCGCCGTCCAGCACCGCGGGTCCGGCGACGCTCCCGGCGAGGGCGTGCAGCTCCGGGTAGGCGGCGGTGATGTCGTTTCCGGCGCGGGACCTGAGCACCAGCGATCCGTCTCCGGCCAGGTAGACGATCGCGCGTTGGCCGTCGTACTTCGTCTCCACGCCCCACAGCGCTTCGTCCCGCTCCCGTGGGAGGGAGCCGGACGTGGCGAGCATGGGGGCGATCCGCGGCAAGACGGCCATGCTCCAGCCCTCACCCCCCGGGCGGGCGCTCATGCCGGACCGGCCGACATGTCGCCCGCCCGGTCCAACGGCTGCCGCTCCACGACCGGCCGTCCCCGTTCAGCCCACCGCCGCGCGCACGTCGCACCGGCGCGCCCTTGGATGGGCGGCATGGGTGTCATGGGTGTCTCAGGGGTCGCGGCTGTGCGCGCCAGGTTCGCCACGAACGAGCTGCGGGGCAGGCCGGCCGGTGCCCGTCGCGCCGGACGAGCGGGCCGCCGATGAGCGCCGCCGAAGGCCCGGAGTCCGCGCCCACGGCCACGGAGACGAAGGAAGCGCCACCGGCCCCGCACCAGGTCCTGCTCAGCCGCCCCTACCTGCGAGTGCTGCTGATCTCTCTGTGCCTCGGGGTGCCCATCGCGCTGGCCTGCTTCTTCTTCGTGGGGCTGCAGCACTGGCTCCAGCACGAGGTGTGGCGGTCCCTCCCCCGAGCCGTCGGCTACGCGCGAGCCCCTTGGTGGTGGCCCCTGCCCGCCCTTGCGCTCGCGGGAGCCATCCTCGCGCCGATCGTCGCCCGCGCGCCGGGAGGCGGTGGGCACCTGCCGGTGAACGGACTCGGCGGGACGCCCATCGGTCCCCGGGAACTGCCCGGCGTCGTCCTGGCCGCGCTCGCCACCCTCCCGCTCGGCGTCGTGCTCGGCCCGGAAGCGCCCCTGATGGCGGTGGGCAGCGCCCTCGCGATGTTCGCGGTACGCCGCTTGCGGACTGCGGACGCCCAGCAGGAGCAGACGACGGCGCTCGTCGCGACCGCAGGGTCCACGGCCGCGATCTCCACCATCCTCGGCGGCCCGCTCGTCGCCGCCGTGCTCGTCGTCGAGGCCGCGGGACTCGGCGGCATCCGGCTGGCGGCGCTGCTGCTGCCCTGCCTCATCGCGAGCGCCGCGGGCGCGCTGGTCTTCACCGGCTTCGGCGAGTGGACCGGCCTGTCCATCGGAGGTCTCGCCCTGCCCGCCGTCCCGCCAGGGGCCAACCCCGACGCCGGGGACTTCCTCTGGGGCATCCCGCTCGCCGCACTCATCGCGTGCGGCGTCTTCCTGGCCCGGCGCCTGGGCCGCACGACCGGGCGCTGGACCGGCCGCCGTCGGACCGCGGCGCGCACCTTCGCCTGTGCCCTCGCGGTCGGCGTCTGCCTCACCGCGTACGCCCTGCTCACCGACCGTTCACCGGAGGAGGCCGCGCTCTCCGGGCAGGCCACCCTCGGTGAACTCGCCGCACACCCCGGTACGTGGTCCGTGGCAGCACTGCTCGCACTCGTGCTCTGCAAGGGCCTCGCCTGGAGCATCAGCCTCGGCAGCCTGCGCGGCGGCCCCATCTTCCCCGCGCTGCTGCTCGGCGCCACGACCGCACTCGCCTGCGCCGGACTGCCCGGCCTCGGCACGGCACCGGCTCTGGCCCTCGGCATCTGCGCCGCGTCGACGGCCGTGATGGGGCTGCCGCTGTGCAGCGCGGTGCTGACGGTGCTGCTGATGGGCGACGACGCGCACGACCAGATGCCGCTGATCGTGATCACCGCGGTCGTCGCGCATCTGACGGTGCTGGCGCTGAACCGCCGGAGCGCGGCGCGTGCGGACGTGGCTCCCGCCGGGTGAGGCGGGTACGAGGAGGCGACCGCCGTGCGCCCGTACCCGGGGCCGGCGGACTCAGCGGGCCAGCAGGTCCCGGATCGCTCCAGTGATCTCGTCGGGCGCCTCCTCGGCCATGAAGTGTCCCGCTCGGGTCAGCCGGTGGGTCAGGTCCGGCGCCCATGCCCTCCACACCCCGGCCGCGTCGTAGCCGAGCCGCGCGCCCCAGTCCTGCTGGACGACCGTCACCGGCATGGCCAGTTGGGATCCCGCGTCCAGATCCGCCTGGTCGTGGGTGACGTCGATGCCCGCGGAAGCCCGGTAGTCAGCGACGATCGAGGGCACCGCCGCGGCGCTCGCCCGCAGGTACGCGGCGCGTACCTCCTGCGGGAGGGCGGCCGGGTCGGCGGCCCAGGCGTCGAGGAACGAGCCGAAGAACGCGTCCGCGCTGTGGCCGATCATCTCTTCCGGCAGGCCGGGCGGCTGCGCCATGAGGTAGAGGTGGTAGCCGACCGCCGCGGAGACCCCGTGCAGGACGTTCCACATGTCGAGCGTCGGCACCACGTCGAGGATGCCGAGGTGCGTGACGGTCTCGGGGTGGTCCAGGCCCGCGCGGAAGGCGACCAAGGCGCCGCGGTCGTGGCCGACGAGGGCGAAGCGCTCGTGGCCGAGCGCGGCCGCCAGGGCCACGACGTCGGCGGCCATGGCGCGCTTGGCGTACACGTCGGGAGTGGCGGCAGGCGGCTTGTCGCTCGCGCCGTAGCCGCGCAGGTCGGGGCAGATCACCGTGTGGTCATCGGCGAGCCGGGCGGCGACGTGCCGCCACATGAGGTGGGTCTGGGGGAAACCGTGCAGCAGTACGACGGGGCTGCCGCTGCCGCCGACCGAGGCGGCCAGCTCCACACCGTCCGTGCCGGGCAGGCGGACGAGGTCGAATCCGGTGATGGCGAACGTCATGAAGGGGCTCTTCTCTCTGATCGGGGTTCGGGGGCCGGGGGGGGCCGCGGACTGACGGGATCAGCGTGGACGCCACCGATCAGCAGCCGATCAGCACGGTGCGGCACGGCGGACGCGCGGCCCGCAGGATGGGGGCATGCGAATCGATGTGCTCGGTGCCGTGCGGGCGGTACGTGACGACGGCGGCCCCGTCGAGCTGGGCGGCCCCCGCCACCGCGAGGTACTGGGCCGGCTCGTCGCCGCCGAGGGACGGGTCGTCACCACCGACACCCTGGTCGCGGATCTGTGGGCCGAGCCGCCGGTCCGCGCCGTCGGGGCACTGCGTACGTTCGTCGCCGCGCTGCGCCGGGCCGTGGAGCCCGACCGGCCGCCCCGTACCGCGCCACGCGTCCTCGTCACGGAAGGCTCCGGCTACGCGCTGCGGCTGCCCCGCACGGCGGTGGACGCCCACCGGTTCCAGGACACCCTGGCCCGCGCCCGCCGCGACCCCGGTGCGGTGGGCGACCTGGGCGCGGCGCTCGCGGACTGGCGCGGGCCCGCGTACGCCGACGTGCCCGAGGCCGCGTGGGCGCAGCGCGAGCGGACCCGGCTGACGGAGCTGCGGCTGGAGGGGGTGGAGTTGCACGCCCGCCACCTGCTCGACCGCGGCGAGGGCGCCGAGCTCGTCGCCGGTCTGGGGGCCCACGTGGCCGAGCACCCGTGGCGCGAGCCGGCCTGGGCGCTGCTCGCCCGCTCGCTCCACCGTGCGGGGCGCCAGGCCGACGCGCTCGCCACCCTCCGCCGGGCGCGTTCGATGCTGGTGGATCAACTGGGGCTCGACCCGGGTGCCGAGCTCCAGCGCCTGGAGACGGACATCCTCAACCGGTCCGCGGCTCTCGAAGGCCCACCCGGCGCGTGCCCGGTCCCCGGTGCACGGCTCGGCCGGCAGCTCGGCCCGAGGACCACCGTGGACCTGGCCCGCACCCTCGCCCTGGCGGGCGGTGACGCCCTCGTCCACTCGCGGCGCGACCGCCTTCTCGCCGTCGAGGCGGCGGAGCGCACGGGCGATGTCGCCCTGACCGCCCGGATCATCGGGGCCTACGACGTGCCCGCCCTCTGGAGCCGCGCCGACGACCCCGTGCAGTCACGTGCCGTCGTCGCGGCGGCCGAGCGCACGCTCGCCGCACTCGGCGCCGACGGTCCCGCTCACCTGCGTGCCCGGCTGTTGGCCACGGTCGCGGTCGAGGGCCGCAGCGCCGACCTCTCGCGCACCGGTCTTGAGCGGGCGCGACGGGCGGCTCGGGAGGCCGAGGCGCTGGCGCGAGGCCTCGACAGCCCCGCCCTGTTGGCGTTCGCCCTCAACGGCGTCTTCCTCCAGTCGTTCTCGCGCCCCGGGCTCGCACCGGAGCGGGACGCGATCGGCGCAGAGATCCTGGACCTCGCCACCCACCACGATCTGCCGGCCTTCGCCGTCCTCGGGCGACTCGTCCGCCTGCAGTCCGCCTCGGCCCTCGGCGATCTCGCCGCCGCGACGGAACACGAGCGGGCCGCCGAGCAGCTCGCCGTCACCGCCGAGTCGCCCCTCGTACCCGTCCTCACCGCGTGGTTCAGGGCCCGGGCCACCGCCGCCCGCAGCACCGAACCCGCCGGACCCGGTGCCGCCACGGCAGCCGCGCGCTACCGCGCTGCCGACAACGCCCTCGCCCGTGCCGGCATGCCGGGCCTGCACCGCGGCCTTTTCCCGCTGGCCCTGCTGGGTCTCCGACTCCTGCACGACCGCCCCGCGCCCACCGACGCCCACCTCGACTGGGGCCCGTTCCTGCCTTGGGCGCAGCCCCACTTGCTGCTTGCCCACGACCGCGCCGACGACGCCCGCCGTGCCCTGGCAACCGTGCCCGAACCGCCGCACGACCACGTGCAGGAGGCCCTGTGGTGCCTCACCGCCCGCGCCGCCGTACGCCTCGGCAACCCTCAGGTCGCCGCGCGCGCCGCGACAGCCCTGCGCGGCGCCCGTGCCGAGGACGCAGGCGCCGCCAGCGGCATGCTGACCCTGGGCCCGGTGGCGCGGTACCTGGCAGAGGCGGAGGCCTGCGCCGCGGCCGGATGAGCACGGCTCCCCCGCCCGCGTACACGTGCCGTCGCCACCGGTCCTCGGCCTCGACCGAGGTGCGGACCGGCGACGACGGCCGCCGTCGTGGGCGGATCTCCCCGACGACACGGAGGGGCCAACAACCCGACCGGGGTCAGGAGTTGCCCGCACCCGCGGTCTGCGTGACGGGCGGCTGGAACCGCATGGGGGTGATCTGCTTGACGTCGTAGCGGCTGCGCATGCGCTTCACCGCTTCGGGGTCCACCGAGTCGCCGGTCGACCAGATCTCCGCGATCTCCTCGAAATACAGCTCGTGATCGGGTGACGGAGAGCTCTGGAAGAGCATGCGCACCGGCTGATCCGTGGCGTTCCTGAAGGCGTGCGGGGTGTTGGGCGGCACGAACATGCTGCTGCCCGCGCTCGCCCGCACGACCCGGTCACCGTCGACGGACTCCCAGTCGAGCCAGTCGTCCGTACGCTCGGCCGGCTCGAAGGCCAGCAGCTCCAACTCGCCTTCCAGGATGTAGAAGAACTCCTCCGAGTGCTCGTGGAAGTGACCGCCCGTGTCGAACCCGGGCGGCACGACCACCTCGAAGATGGACGCGGAGGAACCCTGCGCCCCCGTGGCCTTGAAGGTCACTTCCTGCGCCTTCGTGACCAGCTTGCGTCCCTCACCCGGCAGACGAATGAGGTCGCTCATGCGATCAACTCCTTGCGTAGACGGTAGTGATCGCAGCCAAGCTACGCCCCTTACCTCAAGGGGGACTCGGGCTGACCTCCAGCTCAGGCCTCCGGCTCAGGCCCCCGGCTCCGCTCGCCCCGCGTCCACGATCCGCAGCAGATACGTGTCCATGATCCAGCCGTGCCGGGCGCGCGCCTCGGCCCTCATCTGCCGGATGCGGCCGGCCACTTCGCGCAGCGGCCCCGCGACCAGCAACTCGTCCGGTGTACCGAGGTAAGCACCCCAGTAGATCCAGACGTCGTCCCCCTCCACGTCGGTGAACGACTCGTGCGCGTCCAGCATGACGACGATGTCTCCGTCGTCGTTCTGCCCCACGTCACCGAGGCGGCGCGCGGGGGTGATGTGCAGCGGGCGGCCCACCTGGTTCAGCGGGATGCGGTGCCGTGCGGCGAGGGTGGAGACACTGCTGATGCCGGGGAAGACCTCGACGGCCATGGAGAAGGCGCCGCGCGCCTCGATGTCGGAGAGGATCCCGAGGGTGCTGTCGTACAGCGAGGGGTCGCCCCACACGAGGAAGGCCCCGGTCTCCTCCGGCTCCATCTCCTCACGCATCACCCGCTCGAAGACGTCGGCGCGCCGGGTCCGCCAGTCCTGTACGGCCGAGGCGTAGTCGGCGCGGTCCATCGGGCGCCGCTCCCGGCTCGGGTCGTCCACCTCCACGACGCGGTACGGGCCCTGCGCGTGCTCCTCGATCATGCGGTGGCGCAGATCCGTCAGGGAGGACTTGTCGGGGCCCTTGCCGATGACGACGAAGACGTCGACGCGCCGCATCGCCTTCACGGCGCCCAGCGTCAGGTGGTCGGGGTCGCCGGCGCCGATACCGATGACGAGGATGGTGCGCTCTTCCGTGCTCATGCCCCGCAGTCTCGCATTGGCCGCCTCCTGCCCGGTGCCCCGCACTCCCCCGCCGACTCCCCGCCGCCTCAGTGCTGGATCAGGCTGCCGGCCTGGACGGGAGCGACGTGTCCTGCCGCCCGGCAGGGTCCACACCTTGGCGCAGTCCGGCTTCACGGCCCCTCGCCCAGGTCTCGGCGCACACGCCTCGATTGCCCAACTTCGGTGTGCCAGGACCGGGTTGTTGGCTAGTGTGGAGCCGTCATCGTCCCTGGCAGGGTGGGTCGGACACGACAGGGGGCTCGCGTTGGATCGCCTGGCCGGAGTGGTGCTGGACGTCGGTCGCTGCGCGGTGGGCGCGTGACCGGCCGACCGGAGTCGCCGGTGCTGCCCCCGTCGCTGCGCGCGCCTCTCGGGCTGATCGCCACGCTCGCCGCACTGGTGGTCGTCGCGATCGGCGTCCTGTACGCCGGCCACAGCGAGCCCGGCAGGGTGGACCGGTGGATCATCCGGCCGACGGCGGACAGTGTGGGCCCGCCGTGGCGGAACGTCGCTCTGGCCACTGACTTCTGGGGAGAGCCCGCCGGAGCGGCCCTGCTGGTCGTGGCCGCCGTGGCGGGGTGCCTGGTACTGCGGCGTCCCCGCGCCGCGGTGCTCGTCGTCGCCGGTGTCGTCATGGCGGTGGGGGCTGCGACGCTCATGAAGCACCTGGTGGGCCGGACCATCCACGGCGACGGGAACCTGTCCTATCCCAGCGGGCACACCGCTTTCCTCACCGCGCTCGCCCTCATGGCGGCCCTGCTCGCGACCGGTCGCCTCGGCCTCGGAAGGGCAACAGGGACGGTGCTCGTACTCGCCGCGGCGCTGGTGGCAGGCGCCGCCATGGGGTGGGCACAGGTCGCCCTCGGCGCGCACTACCCGACCGACGTCCTCGGCGGCTGGTGCACCGCGCTGGCAGTGGTGCCGGCGACCGCACGGCTGGTCGACCGGACGGCCGACCGCCGCACCGGCCGGGCGACCGCCGCCGGCCGTCACGAGCACCACTGACGTCACGTCACCTCAGCCGCTCGCCGCACGTCGTCTCAGGCACTCACCCCGCACGTCGCCTCACGCCGAGCGGCGGAACACCGGCTTCACCGGTCGCCCGTCCATCCATGGCGTGGGGTCGGCGGCGTCCAGCGCCTTCCGGTACACCGCACACGCCTGGGCCACCACGTCGACCGTGCGATCGATGTCGGCGTCGTCGAGCGCACTGCTCACCACGAACGACGGGGCGAGCACCCCGCCCGCGAGGAGCCGGCGCAGGAACAGCGTGCGGTACTCCTGCGAGGGCTGCCCGTACTCGTCGAGGGTGGCGAAGACCAAGTTGCTGGCGCGCCCCCGGACGACGATGTGGTCGCCGACGCCCGAGCCCGCCGCCACCTCGCGGACACCGGACGCCAGCCGCTCGCCGAGGGCGTGCAGCCGCGCGGTGACGCCCTCCTCGGCGTAGGTGGTCTGCACGGCCATCGCGGCGGCCAGGGAGTGGGTTTCCGCGCCGTGCGTGGTCGAGAGCAGGAACACCCGGTCCCCGGAGTGGCGCAGCCCGCCCCGCTCCATCAGGTCGCGGCGCCCGGCCAGCGCGGACACGGCGAACCCGTTGCCCAGCGCCTTGCCGAAGGTCGAGAGGTCGGGGACGACGCCGTACAGGCCCTGGGCGCCCGCCTCCGACCACCGGAAGCCCGTGATCATCTCGTCGAAGATCAGCACGCAGCCGTGCCGGTCGGCCAACTCGCGCAGGGCGGCGAGGTATCCGGGCGCCGGTTCCGTATGGCCCGCGGGTTCGAGGATCAGGCAGGCGATCTCGTCCGGATACCGGGTCAGCAGTTCCTCGGTGGCGGCCAGGTCGCCGTAGGGGAACGCCACGGTGAGCTCGGTGGTCGCCGCCGGAATGCCCGCCGACATCGGTGTGGTGCCGATGAACCAGTCGTCGACGGAGAAGAACGGGTGGTCGCCGCAGAGGGCCACCCGCGGGCGCCCGGTGACGGCGCGGGCCAGGCGTACCGCCGCGGTGGTGGCGTCGGAGCCGTTCTTGGTGAACTTCACCATCTCGGCGGTCGGCACCGTGGCCAGGAAGCGTTCGGCGGCCTCGACCTCGACGATGGAGGGCCGCACGAAGTTGCTGCCCCGGTCGAGTTCCCGCCGCACCGCCTCCAGGACGCGGGGGTGGGCGTGGCCGAGGCTGACCGACCGCAGTCCCGAGCCGTACTCGATGTAGCGGTTCCCGTCGATGTCCCACACGTGGGCGCCGCGGCCGTGGCTGATGACCGGGGCCAGGTTCTCGGGATACTGGTCGTCGCCCTTGGCGTAGGTGTGTGCGCCCCCGGGGACCATCTCGTGCAGTCGCTCGTTCGCAAGGTGCGACCGGGGCAGGCGGAATTCTTCGGTGTCCACGTCCCTCTCACTTCTCTCCGTGCTTCAGGACCTCGTGCCTCAGGACTCGTGCTTGAGGCCCTCGTGCTTCACGACCTGCGCTTCAGGACCTCGGCGAGGGTCGGCGCCTCCCGGTCCCGCCGGGACATCGAGGTGACCGGCAGCGGCCAGGGAACGGCGAGCTCCGGGTCGTCGAAGGCGATCGTCACGTCCTCGGCCGGGTCGTGCGGACGGTCGATCCGGTAGGAGGTGTCGGCCGTCGGGGTCAGCGCCTGGAAGCCGTGCGCGCATCCCGCCGGGATGTACAGGGTCGCCTGCGTCTCGTCGGACAGCTCGAAGAACCCCCGGTTGCGGTACGTCGGCGAGTCGGGCCGCAGGTCCACGACGACGTCGAAGATCCGCCCGTACGAGCAGCGCACCAGCTTGGCCTCGCCCGCGCCCGAGCGCAGGTGCAGGCCGCGCACCACGCCCTGGGCGGAGCGGGACAGGCTGTCCTGGAGGAAGGCGTTCGGGTCGAGGCCCACCGAGCGGGCCACGTCGGCGTCGAAGGTGCGGCAGAAGAAGCCGCGCTCGTCGGCGTACGGCGTCGACTCGAACAGGAACGCCCCGGTGATCGCCGGGACTTGGGTCGCTATCAAGGAGTCTCCCGCAGGGCGTGGGCGTGGATGTGGTCGGTCGCAGGGAACAGGGCGGCGGTCAAGGCGGTGAACTGGTCCTCGAGTTGCCGGGCGACGACCAGGTTCCGCTCGGCGAGGGTCCGCCGCAGCTCCGCCGAACACCGCTCCAGCTCCCGGAACTGTGCGAGCAACCGGTCGGCGTCCACCTCGCGGGCCGGGTGGCAGTACGCGTCGAGACCCATCCGGGCCATCAGCGCCTCGCTCTTCGCCGCGTAGCTGAGGGCGAGTGTCGGCGTACCGGCCTTCAGCGCGCAGACCAGGTTGTGGTATCGGGTCGCGACCACGGCGTCGGCGGCGGCCGTCTCCTTCATGAGGTCGGCGAGCGAGTCCGCCTTGGCCGCGGTGACCAGCGGCGAGTCCACCGCGTCGAGGATCGCGGCGACCACCGGCGCGTCGCACTCGTCACCGGTGAGCAGCCGGACCTGTCTGCCGTCCTCGACGAGCGCGCGGACGAACCGGGTGGTCCCTTCGAGGTAGCGCCGGTGGATCTCCTCGGCGCGGGCGCGGTCGTCGTCGCCGCCGTGGAAGGCCATGACGCCGACGCAGACCGGGCCCGGGGAGGCCGGGGGCGCGCTCGCCGAGGGCGCGGGCAGGGCGAAGGCGAGGTCCGGATAGACCTCGTCGCGCGCGGTGTCCACGCCCATCGCCCGCAGCGCGTCGCGGGACAGGGTGTCCCGGTACGAGCGGTACGTGGCGAGCCGCGCCGAGCGGCGCACCAGGGCCCGGGTCGCCCGGCTCCCGATCGGGGCGGCGCCGACACCGGCCAGCGCGACGCGGGTGCCGAACAGCCGGCCGGACGCGCAGAGCAGGAACAGCGCGTACGGGAAGCCCCACGGCCGCAGCGGCAGTGTGGCCTCCAGAACGCCCATGCCCGGCACGATCACCACGTCGTGCCGGCGCACCCAGGCGGCGGTGCGGAAGACGTCCACGAGTTTGCCGACGCCCTTGCCCGCGACGGCACCCGCACGGGACGCGGTCCGGTACTCGCCGCGGTACCAGTGCAGCCGCGTCGCGGGGATGCCGAACCGGGAGGTGACGGCCTCGGGTCCGCCGCACAGGGCGTCCACGACCGCCTCGGGGTGCTCGGCGCGGAGGTAGCCGAGCACGGCTTCGAGTGATCCGTCGTTGCCGAGGTTGCCGGAGCCGAGCAGGCCGAACACCCCGACGCGCACCGGGGTTTCGTCCGCTGACGTCATGCCCGCTCCCCTTCGCGGCCCGCGACGAGGGCGTCCACGGAGACGGTGAGGCGGTCCGGGTCGACCGGTGCGCGGTCCTCGACGCGCTCGCCGGCGCCCGGCCGGGCGCGGCTGGTCATCCAGGCCGCCAGGTGGCGGTAGCACGCGCCCCGGTCGGCCGCGGACAGCGGCGCCCGCCGGACCGCGGAGACGAAGCCCCAGACGTACTCGGCGAGCAGCCGGGGCGTCGGGTGCAGCACTCCCGCCCTGCGCGGGTCCAGGTTGACGCACCGGGAGCGCTTGGAGGGGTTCGCGCGCTCGGCGCGGGTGGGGTGGTCGCGGCGGAAGTACAGCAACTCCGGCACCTGGTGGAAGGGCCCGTGCAGGGTGATCTCGGCGACGAACGTGCGGTCCGCGTGGTGGTAGCTGTCGTGCGGCTTCACGCGGCGCAGCACGTCGGCCCGCATCACGCCGTAGAAGTCGTCGCCACCGGGCTCGAACAGCAGACTGCGGAAGCGCTCCGGCGCGCGCGGCGAGTCGGTGGCGAGCCCGTAGTCGTAGGGGACCTTCACCTTGCCGTCCTCGTCGATGACCGCCTGGTCGCTGTGGGCGAGGACCACGTCGGGCCGCTCGTCGAGCGCCTCCACGCAGCGCCGCAACAGGTCACGGGCGTACAGGTCGTCGTGCGACGCCCACTTGAAGAGCTCGCCGCGGCACTCGGTGAACACGTAGTTGTGGTTCGGCGCGGCGCCGATGTTCCGGGTCAGCCTGATGTACCGGATGCGCGCGTCCTTCGCGGCGTACGCGCGGCAGATGTCCTGGGTCCCGTCGGTCGAGGCGTTGTCGGAGATGACCAGCTCGAAGTCCTCGTAGGTCTGCCCGAGCAGGGCGTCGAGCGATTCGGCCAGGTACTCCTCGCCGTTGTAGACGGGCAGGCCGATGCTCAGCCGGGGTTGGGCGGTCATGACGTCCTCACTTCGGGAAGGGAATTCCGGTGGCGCTCGCGCAGGGCGGAGCGCAGTTGCAGCCACCACACGGCCGAGCCGCAGACGGTCGCGGCGGCGACGCCCCAGGCCGAGCCGACCGTGCCGGCCACGGCCGCCCCGCCGAGCCCGCCGCCGACGTAACAGGCCGAGGCGAACAGCTGGCAGCGCAGGCTGCGCCGGGCCGCGGCGAGCGCGCGCAGCCCGGCCGCCGCGCCGCTGCCGAGTCCGGCGCCCGCGACGCCGAGCGTGGCCGGCACGATGAGCTCCGAGGCAGCGCCCCAGACACCGCCGAGCACGAACTCGCCCGCCCGGTCCGGCATCAGCAGCAGCGCCGTGCCCCAGAGCAGGGCGGCGGCGGCCTGCCCGCCGCCCAGGAGGAGGCAGAACCTGGCGAGGCGGTGCGGGGAGCCCCGCAGCACTCGGGCCGCCTCCGCGACGGTGACCAGCGAGAGGCCCATCAGGACGGCGAGGAACGGGCCGAGGAGCAGCTCGGCGCCTCGGACCGCGCCCACCGCGCCGACCCCGACGATCGCGCCGAGCCCGTAGGCGCGCAGCTGGCTCGCTCCGCTGAGGCTGACGTTCTCGACGAGGTACCGGTAGCCGAGGTCGCGCTGCTCGCCCAACCACCCGCGGGCCCGGGTGAGCCGGGGCCGGAGACCGGACTGGAAGCAGCCGTAGCCCGCGGCCACCGCGGCGGACGCGCCCCAGGCGAGCACGAAGGCGCCGACGCTGCCCACGCGGGCCGCCACGACCATGGCGGGAATGAGCGCGACGCCCCACACCAGGTCGTTGGTGAACGCCTTGCGCCCGGCGCCCGCCGCGAAGAACGCGAAGCGCCAGGCGTCCTGCAGCAGCAGCGCGGGCAGGGCGATACCGAGGCAGACGAACGCGGGGCCCACCCGGCCGCCGAGACCGAGGCCGACCAGCAGGCACACGGCGCCGAGCACGGTACCGACGCCGAGCGCGGCACCCGACGAGCGGGCCGCGGCCGTGCGCCAGGAGGCCTCGGGCACGCCGCTGAAGCGCACCACGAGGGGGTCGGTGGCCAGGCCCCGGGCGACGTTGAGCACCACGCCGTAGGTCAGCCAGGCCAGGCTGAACACGCCGAACGCGGTGACGCCCAGCGAGCGGGCCACGTAGATCCCCACCGCGAAGTTGGTCATGCTGGAGGCCGCCTGGTCGGCGAGCCCCCAGGAGAGCCGGCCGGCCATGGCCCGCCTGGCCGTCCGCTTCTCCCCCTCGGCGGTCATCTGCGTCATGCCTTGATCAGCCCGGCGCCGTGCAGGGCGTCGGCCGCGCCGGCGACGGTGTGGAACGGCAGCCCGGAGCGCTCGGCGACGTCCAGCAGACTGTGCTCGCCGTCGGAGAGGTTGAGCACCCAGAGCATGGCCATCTGGGCCTGCTTGGTGTCGCTGCGGCCGCCGAGCGCCTCGTACAGCCCACGGCGGCCCAACTGGGGCTCGCCGTAGGGGCTGAGGTTGAGGTACCGGCGGTTGCGGTCGAGCACGGCGAACGCCTCGCGGCAGACCGCGAGGGTGTCCGTCATCGCCTCCGGGGAGACGAAGTCCGGGTTGTCCGCCGAGGTGTGGTACTCGGGGTAGCCGGCGTACGGGGTCCTGCTGAGCGAGCCCACGCCGAGGTCGAACCCGGGCGAGCAGTACTGCCGCTCGTCGTAGCCGTACGGGGTGAACTCGTTGACCTGGTGCGGGCGTTCGGAGGCGGCGAGGACGTGCCGCAGCACCCGGTCGATCTCCGCGTCGCCGCGCCTGCTCTGCTTGTACGTCAGGTGGCCCGAGTCACCGGCGCAGGCCAGCACGAGTCCGTGTTTGACCTGCTCGATGCGCTCCTTGTTGCGGGCGAGCCAGGTGATCGCCCCGATGGTGCCGGGCGCGTAGATGAACCGGTAGGTGTAGTACGGCGTCACCTCCGCGAGTGCCCGGGCCAGGAACGTCGCCACCGCGATGCCCGCCAGGTTGTCGTTGGCCAGCGACGGGTGGCAGACATGGCAGGAGACGATCACCTCGTCGGGGACCTGCCCGGGGACCACGTGCTCGGCGTAGGTGAGGTGGCCGTCGGCGAGGGTCGAGTCGATGCGCACCTCGTAGTCGCCGTCCGGCAGCGCGTCCAGGGTCTCCTGGGCCAGGCAGAATCCCCATTCCGGCTTGTAGTAGCTGGTGCGGTACGGCACCCAGCCCGGGTGGTCCGGCAGGGTGTGCAGGTGGCCGCGCAGCTCGGCAAGCGGCACGGTCGCCGACACCGGGACGCTGTAGCCGAGCACGTGCAGGCTGGACGCGGCGAAGTCGACGACCCGCTTGCCGGTGGCGTCGGCGACGTACGCGTCCCGGATGTTCCACTCCTGCGGCACCGTCCAGTCGAGCACCTGCGTGCCGGTCGCCACCTCGTGCACCTGGAGCGGGACGTACTCGTCGACGATCTCCAGGGTGGCGCGCACGCCGTCGCCCGTGATGCTCCGGCAGAGCGGGTACAGCCGCTCCACCAGCGCGTGCATCTCCTCGCCGACTGCGGTCATCCGCGCCACCGAAGGGTGTCGTCGACGGCGCCGGCCTCGGACGCCGCGCGCAGCACGGCGAGGCGAGTGAAGCGCTGCTCGAAGCCCTCGCGGGTCAGCCCGTGCTCGCGGTAGGCGTCGGCGAGTTCGACCGCGCCCCGCTTGACGGTCCACTCGCAGTCGAAGCCCTCCACCGCGGCGCGGAACCGTGCGAAGTCCACCCGGTAGGACCGCGGATCGGCACCGGTCTCCCCGGTGATCACCACCTTCGAGCCGGGCACCGCGTCGGCGACCTGTTCGGCGATCTCGGCGACCGTGACGTTGTTGGTCTCGCTGCCGATGTTGAACGCCCGGTCGTGCACCGCTTCCCTCGGCGCGGTCAGCGCGGCGGTGAAGGCCCGTGCGATGTCGGCGGCGTGCACCAGCGGGCGCCAGGGCGTGCCGTCGGACATCACGAGCACCTCGCCGGACAGCAGCGCGTGGCCCACCAGGTTGTTCAGCACGATGTCGGCGCGCAGCCGGGGCGAGTAGCCGAAGGCGGTGGCGTTGCGCATGAACACCGGGCTGAAGTCGCCGTCGGCGAGCGCGTGCAGGTCGTCCTCCACCCGCACCTTGGACTCCGCGTACGGCGTCACGGGGCGCAGCGGGGCGTCCTCGCCGACCAGGTCGCCCCCGCCGGCGGCGCCGTAGACGGAGCAGGTCGACGCGTACAGGAAGCGCCGCACCCCGGCCTCGCGGGCCAGTCGGGCCAGGCGCACGGACGCGTGGTGGTTGATGTCGTACGTGAGCTCGGGCGCCAGCGAACCCAGCGGGTCGTTGGAGAGCGCGGCGAGGTGGATCACGGCGTCCACCCCGGTCACGTGCTCGGCCGTGACGTCGCGCAGGTCCACCCGGTGCCCCGACGGGTCCGCGGGCGGCGGGCCGAGCACGCAGTCGGCGAACAGGCCGGCGTCAAGGCCGACGACCTCGTGCCCGGCGGCAGCGAGGACCGGGGCCATCACGGTGCCCAGGTAGCCCTGATGTCCGGTCAGCAGTACGCGCAAGGTTCATTCCCCCAGATCGAAAGTGCCGAGATTGAGCGTGAGTTTGGTGACGGCGAAGGCCTCGGCGTAGCGCGCGTGGCATTCGATGCCGCGGATGCGTGCGAGGCCGAGGAAGGCCTCCCGGTCGTACCAGGGACGGTGCCGCTGCGAGGGGTAGTGCTCCTGCAGCAGCCGCACCTTCTGTTCGGCGGTCTCCGGCGACAGCGGCTGGTACGCCGAGGGACGGCCGAGGTCGCCGTCCCACTTGACGATCTCGTAGCCGAGCACCAGGTGGTCGCGGAACGCGGTGGGCAGGAGCTGCGCCAGGCCGCGGTGGTCCTGGTGCGCGTCGTCGGTGCGCGGCGCGATGACCAGGTCCGGGTCGGTCCGCATGCGCAGCTCCTCGACCGCGGCCTTGGCCTCCTCCCAGTGCGCGGGCATCCGGCCGTCCGGCAGCTTGAGCACGGTCAGCCGCAGGTCGGCGCCGGGGCAGAAGGCGGCGAGCGCGGCCTGCTCCTCCTGCTCCCGTTCGCTGCCGCCGCCGGAGAGCACCAGCGCGTCGACGCGGAGGCCCGGGCGCGCCCGGCACATCGTCAGGAGCGTGCCGCCCGCGCCGATGGCGATGTCGTCGCAGTGCGCGCCCACCGCGACGATCCGTTCCAGGGGTCCTGTCCCGAGCCGGATCACGCGCGCGCTCCGGCGGTGTCCCGTTCCCACACGGCCCACGGGCGCTCGCCTCGGGCGTAGGCGGCGTCCAGCGCGGCCCGCTCCTTCACGGTGTCGGTCGGCTTCCAGAAGCCGCGGTGCTGGTGCGCCACGAGGCGGCCCCGCTTGGCGAGTTGGCCGCAGCCGTCGGCGACCAGGTCCCCGTTCTCGGGGATGTGGTCGAAGACTTCCTGGCGGAGCACGAAGTAGCCGCCGTTCTCCCACAGCGGCATGTCGCTGACCGCGGTGATGCCGCCGACCAGGCCGTCCTCGCCCAGCTCCACGCAGTGGAAGGAGGACTGCGGCGGCACGACCATCATCGACGCACCGGCGTCACGTGCGGCGAACCGGTCGATCATCTCCGGCAGCGGGGCGTCGGTGAGCACGTCGGCGTAGTTGGCGAGGAACATCTCGTCGCCGTCCAGGTGCTGTCGCACCCGGCGCAGCCGCTCCCCGATCGGCGACTCGATGCCGGTCTGCGCGAACGTGATCGTCCAGTCGGATATGTCGGTCGAAAGGAGCTCGGTCCGCCCGCCCCGCAGGACGAAGTCGTTGGACGTCGTCTCCTCGTAGTTGAGGAAGAAGTTCTTGATGTGGTGGGCGCCGTACCCGAGGCACAGGATGAACTCCGTGTGCCCGTAGTGCGCGTAGTAGCGCATGACGTGCCAGATCAGCGGCCGGGGGCCGACCATCGCCATCGGCTTGGGCACGTCGTCGGAGGCTCCGCTGCGCATCCGCATCCCGTAGCCGCCGCAGAACAGAACGACCTTCATGAGGTGACCTCGACAATACTCAGTTCCGGGATGGGGAAGACGAGCCGGCCGCCCCACTCGTGCACGAAGGACAGCTGCTCGACGAGCTCGGCCCGCAGGTTCCACGGGAGGACGAGGACGTAGTCCGGCCGGTCGGCCGCGATCTGCTCCGGCGCCAGGATCGGGATACGGGTGCCGGGGGTGAACCTGCCGTGCTTGTAGGGGTTGCGGTCGACCGTGTACGCGAGCAGGTCGGGCCGGATGCCGCAGTGGTTGAGCAGGGTGTTGCCCTTGCCGGGGGCGCCGTAGCCGACGACCGTCTCGCCGCGCTCGGCCGCCTCGATGAGGAACTTGAGCAGGTCCCTGCGCACCTTGGCCACGCGGGCGGAGAACTCGGTGTACCCGGACAGGTCCTGGAGGCCGGCGGCCTTCTCCCGGTCGAGGACCTCGGCCACGCGCCGGCTCGGCTCGCCCGCCACCTCGGCCGGCCGGGCCCACAGCCGGATGGAGCCGCCGTGCGTGGGCAGCAACTCGACGTCCACGAGGGCGAGTCCGCCGCTCGCGAGGGCTCGGATCGCGGATGCGACCGTGTAGTACTGGAAGTGCTCGTGGTAGATCGTGTCGTACTGGTTCTCCTCGATCAGGGTCAGCAGGTGCTGCACCTCGATGGAGACCCAGCCGTCGTCGGCGACCAGCGCGCGCAGCCCCTGCGTGAACCCGACCACGTCGGGGATGTGCGCGTACACGTTGTTGGCCACGACCAGGTTCGCCGGGCCGTGCTCGGCGCGGACGGCCGAGCCGGTGTCCGGGGAGAGGAACTCGGTGACCGTGGGCACGCCCGCGTCCCGTGCGGCCGCACCGACGTTCACCGACGGCTCGATGCCCAGGCAGCGGATTCCCCGGTCCACCACGTGCTTCAGCAGGTACCCGTCGTTGCTCGCGACCTCGACCACGAACGCGTCGGGGCCGAGTCCCACCCGTTGTGCCGCGTCGGCGACGAACGTGCGCGCGTGCTCCACCCAGGAGGTCGAGAAGGAGGAGAAGTACGCGTACTCCGTGAACGTCTCCTCCGGCTTGATCAGCGGCGGTATCTGCGCGAGCCAGCACTCGGTGCAGACCCGCAGGTGCAGCGGGTACGCGGGCTCGGGCAGGTCCAGTTGGTCCGCGGCGAGGAAGCTCTCGCACGGCGGTGTCGCCCCCAGATCGACGACGCTCCCCAGCGCCGCCGAGCCGCAGAGTCGGCATCGTGTCATCTAGTTCCCCCCATATCTGCTCGCGCGTGTCCCCCACCGCGAGCCAGTGCTTCCTTTTGCTGCCGGCGGCGGGCTGTCCCCGCCGCCGGACCGACCCGCGATCGCGGTGCGGTAGCCATCCACCAGACGCTCGAGCCCGACGGCCGGGCTGAACCCCTGTTCGTATCGGCGCCGGGCCGCCCGTCCCATCTCCCGGTTGAGGGCCTGCTCGGACGTGATCCGGCGCAGACAGGACGCCAGCGAGGCGGCCTCGCCCGGCTCGTGAAGCAGCCCGGTCACCCCCTCGTCGACGAGTTCGACGAAGGCGCCGTGAGCGGCGGCGACGGTCGGCACCCCGGCCGCCATCGCCTCCACGACCACGAGGCCGAACGCCTCGAGCCACGTCGAGGGCGCCACCACGGCGACCGAGCGTGCGATGGCCTCCTGGCACTGGGCCGTGTCGCACAGGCCGATGGAGCGCACGTCGTCACGGCCCGCCGCCCAGGCGGTCACCTCTTGCTCCAGCGGCCCCGTGCCGGCGATGACGAGCGGCACGCCCACACCGCCGCCCGCCGCGAGCTCGTCCCACGCGGCCATGAGCAGCCGCACGCCCTTGGCCTCCGCGAGGCGGCCGAGATAGAGCAGGTGCTCGCCATCGCCGGACCGGCGGGCCGGTGGGTCGGGCACGAAGTTGTGCTTCACCGCGAGCCGTTCGGCCGGCATCCCGGCTCGCACCAGGACGTCGCGCTGCGCCGCGGAGATGCAGAAGAACCGCTCCACGCCGGTCCACCAGCGGCGCCGGTTGGCCGACAGACTCACCGCGAGCGGCACCGTCGCCAGGCGGGAGTTCCGGTAGCAGCCGTGCCGCACGGCGGGCAGGGGCGTCGAGCCGACGCACTCGGTGCACGGCTTGCCGTCCCGCTGCAGGGTGCCTGGCGGGCAGATCTGCGTGTAGTTGTGCAGCGTGGCGACGGCGGGCACGCCCGCGTCCGCGCAGGCGGCGAGCACCGAGGGCGACAGGAGCGGGAAGACGTTGTGGACGTGCACCACGTCCGGCCGCTCGGTGCGGAGCCGGCCGGCGAGCTCCTTGCGGACCGCCGCGTTCCACGGCACCCGCAGCGGCACCGCGACCTTGCCCGGCAGGGACAGGGCGCCGATGTCGTCGCTGCGCCGCTCGAACAGCTCGACCCGGTGTCCTGCCGCGCGCAGCAGGGCCACCTCCTGGTCGACGACCTTGTTCTCGCCGCTCGGCTGGGCCGAGGCGTAGCGGTTGTGCACCACGAGGACGTGCATGCTCAGATCACTTCCGATCTCCGCGCCCAGCGCGGGACACGTCGTCGGGAGGCCGGGGGCGCCGGCAGCTGCGCCGCCGCGGCGGGTGCCGCCAGGAGCGAGGCGGCCACGGCCAGATGCAGCAGGTACGGCGAGGCGTCGCCCAGACCTGCCTCGGTGTACGACGCGATCGCGCAGTAGCTGATCAGGAAGATCGCGCAGGCCCGCTGCAGCGACGGCGGCCGCAGCAGCGCGACGCCGCCGAGCACCACGATGATCGCCGCCACGATCGCGGTGCCGGTCAGACCCTGCTCGTGGTAGACGGCGAGCCAGCTGTTGTCGATGGGCAGCCCGCCGAACGACTTGTCGCCCAGGCCCATGCCGAACAGTTGCTCCGTGGTCGAGCGGGGCGCCGCGAGGAGGGCGTCCCAGACCTTGGCCCGGCCGGTGAGGTTGGAGAAGTTCTCCTCGGTCTGCCCGCGCAGGAACCACGCCTGCAGCGCGGCACTGAACGCCACGGCGCCGACGACGGCGATCAGCACCGCCCAGGCGAAGAACCGCCGGGCGGCGGCGCTGGTCAGGACCAGCGAGCCGATCGCCAGCGCCAGGCCGATGAGCAGACCGAGCGTGGCCGTGCGGGTGTGGGTCAGGGCGAGCAGGACGAAGGACGGCACGATGACGACCGTCGCGCTGCGCCGGTCGGTCCTGCGGCCCAGGAGGAGCAGCACGGTGAGCCCGATGATCACTGCGGCGTACTGGCCGATCTGCGGCGGGGTGAGCGGCCACAGTGCGCCGACCAGGCGTCCGCCGTAGAGCTCGGGCATGGCCGCGCCCGGCGCGATGACCAGGCCGGCGGCCACCGACCCGAGGACCACGAAGTACAGCCGGATGTGGTGCCGTACGAACGTCAGGCCACCGTCCCACCAGCGGCTGAGCAGCCACAGTGTGCAGACGAAGAGAGCCAGTCTGCCGCAGCGGAACAGCGCGCCGAGCCCTCCCTCCAGGTCCGCGCTGGAGATGACGCTCGGCACGAGCAGCAGGGTGAGCAGGAACACGAAGGCGCTGGGCCGGATGCGCAGCCGGAGGTTGACCGCGAGGGCCAGCGCGAACGCGCCGACCAGCGCGCCCATGGTCGCCATCTGGATCAGGGAACGGGGCAGCGGAATGATGGTCTTCGCCCCGGCCGAGCCGAGGGTGTTGAGGATCAGCAGCCCCCAGGCCGTTCCGACGATCTTCGAGGTGTGGTCGGGGCGCTCCGTGTGATCCGTGTGAGCTGCGTGATCTGTGTGCGTCGTGCGAGCCGTGTGAGTCGTGTGCTCTGGGCGCATCTCACCCACCGTCCCGTGCGCGGAAGGTGCTGTCCGCGTCCTGCCGGTACGGCGTGGCCTGCCACTGCCCGGAGTCGAGCACCCGGCTCGGGTCGTGGGCCACGAACTTCCACGGTCCGACGTAGACGTTGTCGTGCCAGCGGTTGTGCTGCTCGCGGGTGATCGCCTCGGCCACCTGCTCGCCCTTGTACGGCGACCAGTCGGGATAGGTGCCGTAGTTGGCGAGTACCGCCATGCGGTCACACTTCGACGTGCAGTCGACGACGGACTTGTCCAGGGCGAAGCGGTTGTCGTGGATGTCCACCCGCTGGGTCTTCCACCGGCAGTCGGCGTACAGCGGTGCCTTGGCGATCGCCGGCTTCGCGCAGCGGTCGGTCTTCTTCACCAGCAGCGTGCAGTCGCCGGAGGAGGTGTTGGCCGGGCTGTTGCAGAACCGGTCGGCGTTCTCCCACAGGGTGATCCCCGACCAGTTGTTCTCCAGCACGTTCCGGTAGATCTCGATCTTGTCCGTGCGGGCCTCGACGCGTGGTTCACCACCGGACTCGGACAGGTAGACCGTCGCGAAGGGGAAGTTGTCACCGCGCTCGGCGTACTTGCGGCCCTCGACCCAGTTGTTCTTGCGGATCGTGTTCTTCCTGATGACCGCGTTGTAGCTGGTCTCGTAGATCAGCGCGGCACCGTCGTTGGACTCCAGCACGTTGCCCTCGATGCGGAAGTCGTTGTTGTTGGTGTCCGCCCACAGCCCGGTGCCCCGGTTGTCGTGCACCCAGTTGCCGCGCACGTCCGCGCCGTCGACGGCCCAGAACTTGATGCCGCCGGTACAGCCGCAGCCCTTGCGCTTGCGCTCCCAGTCGCCGGTGTTGTTGCCGACGATCTCGTTGCCCTCGACCACCAGATCGGTGATGCGGCCGTGGGCCTTGTAGGCGTTCATGCCGTACTGGCCGTTGTCGCGCAGGCAGCTGGCGCGAACCTGCTGGCGGGCGCCGGCCATCAGCCCGGCACCGGAATTGTGCTGGATCGTCGCGTGGTCGATCACCCACCCGTCGGCCGAGTCGTGGTTGACCACACCCTCGTCCGGCGGGGCCACGAACCGTTGCACCGTCAGGTGGCGGATGGCGACGTCGTGGGCCGCACCGCCGAACGCGTACTGGTTGGTCTTCCGGCCGTCGAGCACCGCGCCCGGCGCGCCGAGGTAGCGGTTGCCCTTCTTGGGGACGACCTGGGCGTAGCGGTCCGGGTCGAGCCTGTGCTTGCCGGGTGCGAGCCAGAACGTGGTGTTCGACGGGCTGCTCTTGGTCTTCGCCGCCAGGTCACCGACCACCTTGGGGTTGACCTTCACGGCGCCCGCCGGTGCCTTCGCGGGTCCGGCCCCGGGCTTGGCGCACACCCGGGCCACGGACCGGGTGGCTGACGTGGTCGGGGCGGTGGTCGGCTCCGCCGCCGGGGCGCCCGACGTGCTCTCACAGCCGGTCGCCGCCAGCAGGACCAGCGCCAGCGGTGCCGCCGGTATCGCCCAGTGCCGCCACTTGATCCCCACTCGTGCCCCCTAGCCCTGGAACCTGAGTACGGTGGTGAACCCCTGCGCGCCGTCGGCGAAGCCCGTGCCGACCAGCGTCGTGGTGGGTTCCTTGCGCCCGAATCCCTCGGAATACCAGCCGAGCGGCGGGTTGCTCTCGCCCCGGTGCGCCCGCCATGCCAGCTCCCCGGGCAGGTCGAGCACCGCGGAGCGGTCCTCGCCGTCCCGGGACCAGGTGAGCGCCGCCCGGTTGCCCGCCAGGTCCGCGGTGACCGCCGGACCGAGGTGGAACGCCAGGCGTACGGCGCCCCGCGAACCGTGCACCTCGTCGACCACCGTCAACTCCCGGCTTTCACGATCCAGTTCCACGCGTCGGCGGTGCACGGCGGGCTCGTATCCGTCGTGCTCGGCACACCAGCGGGCCGTCCCCCCGTCGGGGGCCTCGGACGCGTCGGAGGACTCGGACGGCTCCGCGACCAGGACCCTGGTGCGGGCATGCCGGGTCCACAGGAACGGGCCGCCGGAGACCGACTGGTCCCCGCCGTCCCATTCCAGGGTGTTGTGACCGAGGGTCGAACGGAAGTACTGCCGCCACTCGGGCTGCCCGTGGTAGCAGAACGTGCCCGGGTCGGCGAGCACGTCGACCCCGTCGTGCCGGACCTCCACGGACAGCGCGTCCGCGTGGGCGTGGGCGGCGATGGACAGGAATCCGTGCGGACCGCCGTCGCAGCGGCACCAGATCTCCCCCGGGCCGCGCAGGATGGTCATCCCGGCGTCGGCGAAGTGCGCGGGACGGCTCGCCGGGCGGGACACGGCCGGTGCGGACCCCTTCGTCGGGTAGGGCCGGATCAGCGCGGCGAGGAGCGGGGTGCGCACGTCGGTGCCGTTCACCGCGGGCCACCAGGCGAGCCTGCCGAACACGGCGTCCCCGGTGGCGAGGAGTGAGCCCCATCGGTCGGTGCCGGGGCCGTCGAGGACCAGACCGTGACCGTCGTCCGCGTCGCCCTGGCGCGGCGGCCGGAGCCGGCCGTCCACGACGGCGGCGAGCGCGTCGGTCATCCGCAGCAGCACGAGCCGGACCGTCGCGGGGACCGGCACGCCGGAGGCGTCCGCCTCCGCGACCGCGGCCAGGCCCAGCTCAAGGACGAGTCCGTGGTACTCCGTGGCCAGCTCGCGGTTGAGTCCGGACAGGTAGGTGTTGCCGCGCAGTTGGCGGTCGAGGGAGCGCAGCGCGTCGGCCCGCCAGCGGGGTGATGAGGGGAACCAGCCGAACGCGCAGGCCGCGGCGAACTGCCCGGCGGCCTCGGCGATGACGTGGTTGTTCGCCGAGGATCCCCTGCTGGGGAAGGCGGCCAGCCAGCGCTGGTGGTGCCAGATCTGGTTCACCGCCACCGGGTTGTCCTCGAAGAGGGCGGCCGCGCCCGGCCAGCCGTCGAGCAGCCGGCGGACCCAGACCCAGGACAGGAGCCGGATCCCCAGCTCGATGCCGCTGATCCAGTGCACGCCGCGCAGCGGCGCGTTGGCCGCCCACCACAGGCGCAGGTGCTCGGCCACCCGCTCGGCGTACCGCTCGTCTCCGGTGATCGCGTAGGCGGCGGCGAGCACGGTGAGGTAGTGGTGCCGGGAGAGCTCCCAGATCTGCTTGATGTCCCCGACGACTTCCTCGTTCCGGTACGGCACGTCGAAGGCGTAGCCCCACGGCGCCCGCCGTCCGGTCTTCGGGTCGAACCACCAGTCCGGGTCGGCCAGATCGTCGCGGACCACCCCGAAGTACTCGACGTGCCCGGCCATCAGCCGGTCCGCCTCGGCGACGAGCCGCTTCGCGGCGTCCTGCGGTATCGCGGCGATCGTCCCTGCGGGCAGGGTCGCGGTGAACCGGGCGCCGGTGACGCTCGGGCAGTGCGGCCGTGCCGAACGCCACCATCGTCTGCGCGCGGCGTCGGCCGCCCGGCCGCCGACCTCCCGCGGCCCCATCCGGGACAGCCGCCGCACGTACCAGCTCGGGCTCAAGGTCATCGCGCCCTCGCCAGGGTCACCGGCGCGCCGCCGGCCACGCCGGCCTGCACGGCGAGGGTGGCCGCCGTGGTGGCGACCAGTGACTCCAGCGGCACCGGCATCGGGCCGCCGGTCCGCACGGCCCTGATGAACGCGGCCAGTTCGGCGTTCTGGCCCTTGTCCCGGGCCTTGGGCAGCCGCGAGCTGACCCAGCGCTTGCGGCCGTACACCGAGGCGCGGACGAAGTCGTCGAGCCGGAGCACCTTGCCGTCCGCGACGAGGTCCAGCGTCTCCTTGGGGAAGGCGGCCGAGCCGGTGGTGACGTAGCTGAGGGTGGCGGTGGATCCGTCCGGGTAGCGCAGTACGACCTGGAGGTCCTCGTTGCCGGACGAGCCGACCGCGTACACCGAGACGGGGTCTGCGTCCAGGAGCCAGCTCGCGGTGTCGATGAAGTGCCCGCCCTCGCCGGCGAACCGCGTGCCCTCGGTGCCCTGTTGGAGGTACCAGCTGCCGTGCTGCAGCCGGCCCGCGTTGATCAGGTAACGGAGGTTCGCGGGTCCTGTGCGGGTGCCGAACTGCTTGCGTGCCTCGTGCAGCAGCGGCGCGAACCGGCGGTTGAAGCCCACCTGCAGCCGGTCGTTGCCGGTCTCCTCCACCGTGGCGAGCACGCCGGCCAGCTCGTCCTCGGTGAGAGCCAGCGGCTTCTCCACGAACACCGTCTTGCCGGCCCGCAGGGCCTTGCTGGTGAGTTCGGCGTGCGAGCTGTGCCGGGTGACCACGAACACCGCGTCCACGGACGAGTCGCCGAGCACGGCGTCGAGATCGGTGGTGGCGGCGGCGAAGCCGAACTTCCGCTTGGCGTTGGCCGCGGACAGCGCCGTCGTGGTGACGACCGTGGACAGCTCGACGCCGTCGCGCCCGGTCAGGTGGGGCAGCAGCATCGACGTCGCGTAGTTGCCCGCGCCGACGAACGCCAGGCGCACCGGCGTCCTGGCGGCCCGGGCCGGCGCGGACGCGCCGCCTCGGCGCACCGCGGGCACGGCCACCGACGGCGCCCGCGTCTCCTTCTCCGCCGTCTGTTCGGGGTAGCGGAACAGCACGGCGACCGCCTTCAGATCGCCGTCCTTGAGCCGCTGGTAGGTGTCGACGGCGTCGTCGAAGTCGGCTATGTGGGAGACCAGGGGCTCCACGTCGACGCGGCCGCGGGCGACCAGGTCGAGGAAGCATGCCAGATTGCGGCGCTCGGTCCAGCGCACGTACCCGATCGGGTAGTCGCGCCCCTCCAGCTCGTACGCGGGGTCGTAGCGCCCGGGACCGTAGGAGCGCGAGAACCGGACGTCCAGCTCTTTCTCGTAGTACGCGTTCCACGGCAGGTCGAGGCGGCACTTGCCGATGTCGACGACCCGGCCGCGGTCCCTGCACAGCCGGGCGGCCAGCTCGACGGGCTGGTTGCTGCCGCCGCCGGCGGCCAGATACACCTGGTCCACGCCGTGACCGCCGGTGAGTTCGACGACGGCGGCCTGCACGGCGGCGGACTCGGGATCGCCGCAGGCCGCGGCGCCCAGGCGCTCGGCGAGCTCGCAGCGCGCCGGATCGGGGTCGACCCCGACGACGCGGACGCCCGATGCGGTGAGGAGCTGCACGACCAACTGACCGATCAGACCGAGGCCGATGACGAGGGCCACCTCGCCGAGCTGCGGCTCGCCCTGGCGTACGCCCTGCATCGCGATCGACCCGACGGTGCCGAAGGCCGCGTGCCGCGGCGCGAGGCCGTCCGGCACCGGGGTGTAGAGGTTCTTCGGCACCCAGTTCAGCTCGGCGTGCAGCGCGTGCTCGTTGCCCGCGCAGGCCACGAGGTCGCCGACCTTCACGTCGTCGATCCCGATGCCGACCTGCTCGACCACTCCGCACAGCGAGTAGCCGAGCGGTGTGTACGAGTCCAGCTTGCCCATCACCTTGCGGTAGGTGGCGGGCACCCCGTTGGTGGCCACGCTCTGCATGACCTTGGCCACCTGGTCGGGCCGGGAGCGGGCCTTGCCCACCATCGACATCCCGGCCTCGGACACCTTCATGAGCTCGGTCCCGGTGGAGATCAGCGAATAGGCGCTGCGCACCAGCACGCCGTCCGGCTTGCACCCCGGCACCGGCACGTCGAGCAGCGCCAGTTCGCCGCTCTTGTAGTTCTGCACAACTTGTTTCACCCGAGCTCCTCTTGATTTTCTACGCTGTCAAGCTGCCCGGCTCCGGCCGGAGCCGGAGGTCGCGCCGCGATACCAGTACTCCAAGGTCAGGACATGCCAGAGGTGCTTGGAGAAGTCCCGTTGCCCCGCGGCGTCCTCGGCGACCATCCGGGCCAGGGCGTCGCGCCGCAGGAACCCGGAGTTGACGAGCACGCCGTCGTTCACCACCTCACGCACCAGCGGCGCCAGATCCCGGCTCATCCAGGCCCGCAGCGGGGCGCTGAACAGGCCCTTGGGCCGGTACACGATCTCCCGGGGCAGGATCGAGGTGGCCGCCTCCTTGAGGACGGCCTTGCCCTGCCGTCCGACGATCTTGCGGTCGCCGGGCACCGCGAACGCCGCCCTGACCACCTCGACGTCCACGTACGGCACCCGCACCTCGGTGGACGCGGCCATGCTGGAGCGGTCCGTGTAGGCGAGGTTCAGGCCCGGCAGGAACATCCGGGCGTCGCCGAGGCACATGCGGTTGACGAAGTCGTCGAGTTCGTTGTCCTCATAGATGTCCGCGTGCTCGGTCAGCACGTCGTCGACCGTCCCCGCCAGGTCCGGATTGATCAGGGCGAGCAGCTCGTCCTGGTCGTACATGGTGTAGCTGCGCCGGAACGCGGTCTCCTCCGGCAGGTCGGCGAAGGAGAGGAACCGCTTCGCGAAGCGCACCGACCGGTACCCCCGGCGGGCCGTGGCGACCGGCAGCCGGTCCACGGCGCTCGACAGACCGCGCCGCAGGGGCCGCGGGACGCGCTGGTAGCGCAGCGCGAGCAGGTTGGCCAGGTGCTTTCGGTACCCGGCGAACAACTCGTCGGCGCCCATGCCCGAGAGCATCACCTTGACCCCGGCCTCCCGGGCGGCCTGGCAGATCAGGAACGTGTTGATCGCGGCGGGGTCGCCGATCGGCTCGTCCAGGCTGTACGTCATCTGCGGCAGCAGGTCGAGCACGTTGGGCGCGATCTCGATCTCGTGCAGGTCGACGCCGAACCGCTCGGCCACCTGCCGCGCGTAGCGCAGGTCGTCGGGCATCGCCTCGAACTTGGCGTCCTCCGCGCGGAATCCGATCGTGTAGGCGGAGATCCCGGGCCGGTCGCGGGCCGCGAGGGCGGTCAGATAGCTGGAGTCGAGACCACCGGAGAGGAAGGTCGCCACCGGTACGTCGGAGAGCAGGTGGCGCCGGGTCGACTCCTCGACGACGGCGGCGATGTCCGGCAGCTCGCCGCTGAGGGCCCGCTCCCGGCCCTCGCTGGCGACGTCCTTCAGGTTCCAGAACCGGCCGCTCTCCACCCGGCCGTCGGGCCGGCACCTCAGCCAGCTCCCCGGCGGCACCTTCTCGGCCTCGCGGAACGCGCAGCGCGAGTCCGGCACCCAGTAGTACAGCAGTGAGGCCACCAGCGCCGCGTGGTCCACCTCCAGCGAGCCGCCGGTGACGGCGGCGAGTGCCTTGAGCTCGGAGGCGAACACCAGGCCGCCGCCGCGCCGGACCACGAACAGCGGCTTGATGCCCAACTGGTCGCGGACGAGCACCAGTTCACCGGTCCGCTCGTCGAAGATCCCGAACGCGAACATGCCGCGCAGCCGGGACAGGCAGTCGGTGCCCCAGCGGCGCCAGGCCTCAAGGACCACCTCGGTGTCGGAGGTGCCGCGGAAGCGCACCCCGGCGGAGGCCAGCTCGGCGCGGAGCTCGGGCGCGTTGTACAGCTCGCCGTTGTACGTCAGGGCGAGGCCGTCCGAGACCATCGGCTGGGCGCCGGTCTCGGACAGGTCGATGATGGCGAGACGGCGGTGCCCGAGGTGTACTTCGCCGTCACCGGCGGGGTGGCCGTACCGGCCTGCCCCGTCCGGTCCGCGATGGGCGAGGGTCTCGGTGAGCCGGTCGGTCACGACCTTCCCGTCCGGCCATCGGTAGGTGCCTGCGATGCCACACACGTCTTACCGCGCCTCCTGGTCGGTGTCCGGGACTCGTACGGCCCAGGTCGGCCGTTCCGTTTGCGACTGGCCCCTGTCGTTCTGCCGGGCCAGCCGCTCGCTGTGGCCCCTCAGCGCGATGTGCAGCCCGTCCCACAGCGTGCCGTCGGTCCTGTCCCGCGGGTCGGGGTCGATCAGCACCACGCCGATCACCGGTATGCGCTGGTCGGCGAGTTGCCGTGCCACGGTGTGCAGCCAGGAGGCGCTGCCGTGCCCGGCACGCACGACGAGCACGGTCTGCCCGCCGAGGTACTGGAGGTCGGTCCATGCCGTGCCGGGCGCGACCGAGCCGACGCCGATCCTGCGCGTCTGGTGCGGCAGGGCCGCGGCGCGCTCGCCGCTGACCACGTCCGGGTCCCCCGGCCCCCGCCGGACGTTGGCGAGCTGGGGCCCCGGCAGACCGTCTATGACGGCGACCGGCTCCTGCTCCGCCAGCGCCCTGGCGACGCTCAGCGCGAGCACGCTCGTGCTGCGCGCACAGCCCAGTTCCAGCAGTGACACCGCCTCCGCGGAGCCGCGCACGCTGCGGGTCAGGGTCGTGACGAGCCGTTCGTGTGCCGCCCTGGTCCGTCTGCGCCGCCACGGCACGGTCGGCAGCCGGGATGCCCGGCGCAGCTCGGCGATGACCGAGGCGCCGAGGTTCGACGCGATCTCCCGGCGCAGCACGGGGCGGTCCGCCACCACCGCGCCGACCGCGGCCACCGCGAGCCCGAGGACGAGCCCGAGGAGGAGCCCGATCCCGGCGTTGGTGACGACGGCCTTGGGCAGCGAGTGCCGCACCGCGCGCGGGGCGTCCACGATCTGTGTGCCGGTGATGAGCTTGGGCGTGCCGATGCGCGCCTCCTCGGCGCGCTGGTCGAAGTCGGCGATCCGCGAGTTGAGCTCGGCCCGGCGGGCGAAGAGCGACTCGATGCTCGCCGCCTCCTTCGAGTCGCTCTCGGGGGACCGTCCGCCGATCGACTCGTTGACCTTGGCGAGCTCGTCGCGCATGCGGTCACGCTGGTCGCGCAGGGCCTTGGCCTCGGCCTTCGCCGCCTCCTGCATCCGCCGCACGTGGTCGGCGACGAACGCGTCGGCCAGCGCCTTCGCGCGGGCCACCGCCTGCGCGTCGCTCTCGCCCGTCACGTCGATCTGCAGCAGGTTGTTCGTCAGGCCGGTTCCCCGGTAGTCCCGCAGGAAGTCTTCGGGCTTCTCGGTGGACTTGAGGGACCGCAGGGCCTGGTCGGCGATCCGCGTGGTCCCCAGCAGCTCGACGTCGGTACGGATCAGCGTTCCGGTGTCGTTCGGCTGGTCGTCCTGGTGCGCGATCAGCACCTTGGTCACGGCTGCGGGCGGCGGGGGCCGAAGGACCGCCACCGCGGCGCCGAGGAACAGACCCAGCAGCGCCAGGGAGCACCAGAGGCGACGGCGTCTGCGGACCGCCACCACCAGTGCGTGCAGGTCGAAGAGCGGAGTGGCGGCAGTCGACTCCGACGCCTTGCTCGTCGTCACGCTGAACCTCCCCTCGCGTCGTCGCCGATGGCCATCGCCGGTGTGGCGTGGCGTGCGGGCCGGTCGGCGGACCGCGTCTCACGGGCCCGTACCGGTCCCGCGACGACGATGCCGACGACCTCGTGCCCCGCGTCCGCGCACGCCTCGGCGACGCCGGTCAGCTCCTGCGCGGTCCAGGTGCCCGCGCTGAGGACGACCAGGGCGCCGGATTCGGCGCCGCGGTCCGGCACCAGCGGCCGGGACACCAGGACGTCCACCACGCGCATCGTGAGGTGTCCCCTGCTCGACGAACTCGGTGAAGGGTCGTTCTCGGCCTCGGTGACGAGCCGCTCCGCGGCCCGGCGGGCGATCTCGTCGCCGTCCGGGACGACGACCACCAGCGGGCGCGGGGAGGGCAGTTGGGTCCGCAGGCGGGCGCACACCCGCCGGTAGCGGATCTGTCGGCCGGCCTCTCCGCCGGACGGCTGCGGGCTCGGCAGGTCCCACCGGGTGTCGAGGCCCAGGAACCGGCGGACCAGAGCCCTCGGGCCACTGCCCTTGGGCCGGTGCGCGGACCGTTCGCCCGGCACGTCGACGGTGCCGAGGAGCGTCGAGCCCAGCGCCGCAGCGATCTCCGGTTCGGTGCGCAGTCGGCGGCTCATCCGTGCGGACGTGAGGTGGCCGATGACCGCGAGCAGGAAGAACAGCACGGCTCCCGCGACGACGAGTTGGGTCTTCGTCGGCGGAGCCTCGCCGGTCGGCCGGGCCGCCGGGCCCATGACGACCATGCCGGCCTTGTTGGTCGCCGGGTCGGCCTCGTCCAGCTTCTTCATGGCCTCCTGCAGCGCGGTGCGCAGCTTCTCCAGCTCGGTGCGGGCCTGCACGCCCTCCACGGTCTGGCCGGGGTCGGCAGCGTCGGCGAGGTCGCTGATGCGCCGGTTGGTCTGCACCACCTTCTGCCGCAGCGCCTCGGGCCCGGTCTCCGCGTCGTCGGGGTCGGTGTCCTCGCCCGCGATGCGTGCGGCGAACGTGACGAATTGCTGGGCCACTTCGTCGGAGAGCCGCTGGGCGCGCTCCGGAGTGTCGGCCGTGCCCGAGATCTTGATGATGTTCCCGTCGGCGGCCTTGGCCGTCACGTCCTCCCGCAGCTCGGCCGCGCTGACGCCGGACCAGTCGAGCGCGCCGGCCGTGCGGTCGACCACCGCGGAACTGGCCGCGATCTCCGCCTGGGTCAGCAGCTCGCGCTCCTCCCACTGCCCCGCGAGCAGCACCGATGTCGACGTGGTGTAGCTCGGCGGGAACAGCAGGGAGGCGCCGTAGCCGACGAGGGCGCCGAGCACCGCGACGATGGCGAGCAGCCGCCAGCGCCGACGGAAGATCCGCCCGATCGTGACCAGGCGTATCGTGTCGTCACTCAATGGTGCTGCCTCCTCCGTGCCCGGGCCGTGCCGCCCGTGGACACCGGAGCGTGGTCACGGCAGGCAGCGGTGTAGGCGGCGAGCAGCGAGCGCTGGGAGTTCTGCCAGGAGAGCGGTCCGCTGATCCGCTCCTGGCCGACCTTGCCCATCCGGGCCCGCTGCTCGGGATCGTCCAGGAGCAGCGCGATGAGCCGGGCGAACTCGGCCTCGTCGTTGGCGGGCGCGTAGACGGCGGCGTCGCCGGCGGAGACGCGCGCCTCGCGGAGGTCGAAGGAGACGATCGGCCGGCCCATCACCATGTACTCGAGGACCTTGTTCATGGTCGACACGTCGTTGAGCGGGTTGTGCGGGTCGGGAGACAGGCACACGTCCGCGGTGGAGAGGTAGCGCACCAGGTCGGCGTCCGGGATGCGCCCGGTGAACTGCACCTGCTCCGCAAGCCCCAGCTGCCGGGACAGCTCCACCATCGCGTCGAAGGTGTCGCCGCCGCCGACGAACACCGCATGCCAGTCGGTGCGTCCGACCTCGTCGCGCAGCTTCGCCAGGGCCCGCAGGGCGTAGTCGACGCCGTCCTGAGGGCCCATGACACCGAGGTAGCACAGCAGGTGGGGCTTGCCGCGCTTCAACTCCGGCTCGGGGGCGACCGGTTGGAACCGGTCGACCTGCGGTGCGCTGCGCACCACGAAGACGTCCTGAGGCCGCTGACCGCCGCGGATGACCGCGACGTCCCGGTAGCTCTCGTTCGTGGCGAGCACGACGTCCGCGGCCCGGTAGGTCCGCCGTTCCAGCGCGCACACGGCGCGGTAGAGCAGGTCCTTGCCGCGGTCGAACCGGGAGAGGTACAGCTCGGGCACCAGGTCGTGCTGGTCGAAGACGAACCGGGCGCCGCTTCTCTTCATCCACAGCGCCGGCAGGAAGAGCAGGTCGGGCGGATTGCAGGCGTGCACCACGTCGACCGGGCCGACCTTGCGGGCGAGGCGGACCGTGTGCCACAGCGCCGATCCGTACTCCCGCAGGTAGCCGGCCGGACCGCCGGTGGCGGCGCTCAGCGGGTAGCGGTGTATTCGCACCCCGTCGATCACCGCCTCCGGCTCCGTGTCCCGCTTCTCCCCCCGGGGGCAGATGACGTGGACCTCCCAGCCCGCGTCGCGCAGGGTCGTGCACTCCTGCCAGACCCGCCGGTCGAAGGGCACCGACAGGTTCTCCACGAGGATCAGCGCGCGTCGGCCCGGCCGGTCGGCGCCGGCCGTGTCGTCAAACGATGTGTTACCAAGCAAGGCCCATGTACCCCGGTTCGGTTCGTCGCGCATCTGCGTCGGGAAGGTGGATGAGGTCGATCAGTGCGGGTCCTTCGCCGTGGGGCAGCGCCGCGAGAACGGCCGGGTCCCTCGTCCCGACCAGGCACACCTCGGCGTGGTCGAGCACCTCGTCGACGGAGTCCGCGAGCAGCTGCGCGAGGTGCGGCAGCCGGGTCTCGATGTACTCGCGGTTCGCGCCGAGCAGCCGGGAGAGGCTCACGTTGGCGTCGTAGATCCGCAGGTCGTATCCCTTGCCGAAGAGCTTCTCCGCCAGCTCGACGAGCGGGCTCTCGCGGAGGTCGTCGGTGCCGGGCTTGAAGGAGAGGCCGAACAGGCCCACGCGGCGCTTGCCGGTGCGCTCGACCAGATCCACCGCGCGCTGCAGGTGGTCGGAGTTCGAGGGCAGCACGTGGGACAGGATGGGCACCGAGATGTCCGCCCGCTGCGCCGCGTGGACGAGGCTGCGCAGGTCCTTGGGCAGGCAGGAGCCACCGAAGGCGAAGCCGGGCCGCAGATAGGCGGGGCTGATGTTCAGCTTGCGGTCGGCCAGGAACACGTCCATCACCTGGTGCGAGTCCACCCCGAGCGCCTGGCACACCGCGCCCAGTTCGTTCGCGAAGCCGATCTTGAGTCCGTGGAAGGCGTTGTCCGCGTACTTGATCGCCTCGGCCGTCGGGACCGGTACCCGGAACACCTCGCCGGGCAGTCCCTCGTACAGCGCCGACACCACGTCGCCGCTCGCCGGGTCGAGCTCGCCGATGACGGTCTTGGGCGGGTCGAAGAAGTCCCGCACGCTCGTTCCCTCGCGCAGGAACTCCGGGTTGACCGCGACCCCGAAGTCGACGCCTGCCGTGCCGCCGACGTACTTCTCCAGGATCGGTACGAGGAGGTTCAGGCAGGTGCCCGGCAGCATGGTGCTGCGGAAGACGACGGTCTGCCGCCCGCCCCGCTCGGCCACCACGGCACCGATCTCCTCGGTGACCCGCTCCAAGTACGTGGTGCACAGGCTGCCGTTGGGCTCCGAGGGCGTGCCCACGCAGACGAGGGACACGTCACTGTCCATGATCGCCTCACGGACGTCGGCGGTGGCGCGTAACGCCCCGGTCCGCACGACCTCGGCGATGAGTTCGCCGATCCGCTCCTCGACCACCGGGGCCTTGCCGTCGTTGACCAGGTCGACCTTCACCTGGTTGACGTCCACGCCGATGACCTCGTGGCCCATGCTGGCCAGGCACGCGGCCGACACGCAGCCCACGTAGCCGAGCCCGAAAACGCTGACTCTCATGCCCCGTCACTCCCCCCAAGCAGGCCCTCACGGCCTGCGGTCCGCGCGTCGGCCGGTCGCCGAACACCGCGCATCAGTAGGCCCCCTGGCCGTAGAACACCGCACGCAGCGTCTTCCACAAGATCACTGAGTCCAGGGCGAGCGACCAGTCCTCCACGTACCGCAGGTCGAGACGGACGGCCTCTTCCCACGGCAGGTCGCTGCGCCCGCTGATCTGCCACAGGCCGGTGAGGCCCGGCTTCACGAGCAGCCGCCGCCGGATGTCCGGGCCGTAGGCCGCGGACTCCTCGGGCAACGGGGGCCGCGGGCCGACGAGCGACATCGATCCGGTGAGTACGTTGAACAGCTGCGGGAGCTCGTCGATCGAGTACCGGCGCAGTACCGCTCCCACCCGGGTCACCCTCGGATCCCTGCGGAGCTTGAACAGCAGCCCCGCGCCTTCGTTGCTGTCGGCCAGCGCGGCTCGTACCCCGTGGGCCCCGGAGACCATCGTGCGGAACTTGAAGATGGTGAACTCGCGGCCGTCCTTGCCGACTCTGCGCTGGCGGTAGACCGCGCCGCCGCGGCTGTCCACCATCACGAGCAGCGCGACGATCACCATCAGCGGCGCGAACAGCATCACGAGCAACGCCGCGCCCAGCCGGTCGACGACCTCTTTGACGGCCCGGCGGCCCCCGGTGAACGCCGGCATGCTGACTCTCAGGAGAGGGATCCCGAGCACCGCGTCGACGTGCAACCTCGGTCCGGCCACCTCCATCAGGACGGGGGCGACGACCATTTCGGCCTCGCTGCCCTCGAGGTTCCAGGCCAGCCGCTGCAACCGGTCAGGGGACCAGTGGGCGTCCGGGGTGACCGCGACGACGCGGTACCCGTCGCGGCGCACGTGGTTGGCCACGTCCGCCAGCCGGCCGACGACCGGCACTCCGTCCAGGTGGTCACCGTCGAGCACGAGGCCTTCGGCCGTGCACACCGCCTCCACCCGCCAGCCAAGGTGCGGGAACTTGCGGGCCCGGGTGATCAGGTCGCGCACGGTGTCCGGGCTGCCCGCGGCGAGCACCGGACGCAGGCATCGTCCCTCTTTCCGCTGTTTGTGCAGCCAGAGGCGCAGCAGATACCGCGCGGTCATGGTGACGAGCGCGATCGCGGGGATCGCGACGAAGATCCAGAGTTTGATGTTGCGCGAGGTGAGGGCGATCCCGCCGAGTGCCAGGACGACGGCCGCCGCGAACAGCGAACGGCCGAGCCGACGGAACTCCTCGGCGCCCTGGCCGAGTACGGCCGGAGCCCAGGACCGGCTCACTCCCAGTGCTCCCAGCACCAGCAGTTCGGTGCCGAAGGCGAGGATGACCCATTTCTCGTGCCAGTTGGCCGCGTCGCGGGCGCCGAAGAAGTTGCCGATGGAGGCCACCACGAAGGCGGTGGCCACGGTATCGCTGGCTATGACGGTACGTCGGTACCGCTGCTCCCAGTCGATTGCAGGCTTGCCGATGGACCCGTTCGCCAAACGCTCGCGCGCCGACGGAAACGGGCTGACTAATCCCCCCTGCCGCACAGAACCCCCCAGGTCCCCAGTGGTACGACGTGGTCGCCTAACACTGCCCCTCCCCCCGGGAGACCCCCGTCTCCCGCACTGTTTCTCCCCCCGGAGGGCCCCGCCCTCCGCGCCGCGCTGTTCCTCGCCACGGAAGGCCCCCGCCTTCCGCGCATGACGTACCGGTTGATTCGACGCTGGTTGAACAGCCCACCCTGCGGCAATGCACTCACATGTCCTGCCGGACCCTCGACGTACGCGGGAACCCGTGGAAACCCCGGATGCTCCCCGCACCCGAGGCCCCTGCCGGGGCCCTGGAACCGATCACCCCCACGCCTCGCGCCGGGGACGCAAATGATGGCTTTCCGTGGCGCCGAACCCATAGATCATTAATGGTCGCGTTGTGCACGAACAGCTGAAGCACGGTCAATCTAGACCATCGGAGCCAGCGTGAAGAGGGTATGTGTGTAATTTGTGCTCAAGCTTTGAAGCATGTGCACCGGCGGGGTATTGCACACGGGCGCCGCGACGGCGAGAGCATGCCGTGTGACCTGCGACGACGGGAGTTCTCGCGGTGACGGGCACGGGCGACCGCGAGGTGTCCCGGCACCGTGAATTCGGCCGCTCTCCGGCCTTGTTCGGCTGATTTTGACCCCTGCGGAGTCGCGGAGTCCCGTGCCGGACGCCGGGGCGCACGCCGTAGTGCGCGGGAACTCCCGAGAACTCACGGGAACTCGCGTGAAGAAGGGAAACATTCGGCGCCACTCCGCGGATTCGCCACTCTGTTCTACCCGCGTCCGGAGCACGCAGGTCCGACGCCCCCCTGCCCCCGGGCTAGCCCCCAGAGCTCACGGAGGAAAGCCGCGTTCCGGACGCGTGCCCCGCCGACCCGGTGCGAAGTCCGGTTCGCGTCCGATAAGCGACGACGGGAGAGCGACTCCGGACAGGAGCCAATTCGCGCCGTTCTGAAGGCCGGACAGGCCGTGCGAGCGGGGGATTTCGCGTCCGCACACACCCCGGGTGACGGACAGGAATCGCCTCGGGACCCCCGTTGTCGCCCACGATCAGGTACCTGACCTCCACTCACCCCCGCCCCCTCCACCGGACCACCACATTCCGCCCCGATGCCTTACTCTTTCCTCACCATTCACCTCTGGACTCCCAACGCCGGTCCGCGTATCCGCAGGACAAAGGCATATGCCAGAAGCACCACCGCATCGTGTGTTGCCAAATCCCTTACGGGCCACCATCGGCTGTGCGAAAGTCATTAGCGGTCCACCACCCGTCAAGTTGGTCGCACCGCACCTTCACCGGAGCACCTCATGCCGCCCCATGTCTTCGCGGACCACGCAGCCGCCCAGCCGCCCGAGCGCGGCCCGGTCGACGCGCTGATCTCGCAGACGCGCCGGCTCCGCGGCGAAGTCGACGCCGTCCGGCGCGACGCCGTGACCATTGACCACGCGGACCCCGCGGGACGCTGGCAGCGAGCCCTGTGCGACCTGGCGGTGCACCAGCTCAACGACCTCGACGACCACCTCGCCCAGCTGCGGGACGGGCCGCCGCGGGCGGACGAGGAGTGCGCCGCACCGGCCGCCGCGGCGTCCGACGAACCGCGCAGGGGGTCGCTCCTGAGCCGGGTGGGCAGCGCCGAGTGGAACCTCCTCACCGACGAGGCCAACTGGTCCGGCGAGCTCTACGAGATCCTCGGACGCGACCCCGCCGCTCCCCCGCTCTCCCTGGACGAACTCCCCTCCCTGGTGCACTGCGACGACCAGCCCCTGCTGACCACGATGGTCACGGACTGCCTCATCGACGGAAAGCCCATCGACGGCGAGTTCCGCGTCCAGCGCCCCGACGGGCGGCTGCGGCAGGTCCACATGATGGGCGAGCCCGTGCTCGCCACCGACGGCTCCACCGCCTCCATGTGGGCGGTCCTGCGCGACGTCAGCGAACTGCGCCGCAGCCAGCGCGTGGTGCACGAGAGCCGCGACTCGCTCCGGCGCCACCGCGACATCGCACAGACCGAGCACCGCCTCGCGGTCGAGCTCCAGGAGGCCGTCCTGCCGCCGTGGCGCGACTCGCTGCGGTTTCCGGACGGCGGCCCCGGCCGACTCGACCTGGCCGCCCAGTACCTCCCCTCCGCCACCAGCTCCCTCATCGGCGGCGACTGGTACGACGCGATGGAACTGCCCGAGGGCCAGACCCTGTTGAGCGTCGGGGACCTCACCGGGCACGGCGTCGCCGTCACCTCCGGCATGGCGATGCTGATCGGCGCGCTGCGCGGCATGGCGGTCGCCGGCGCCCCGCCGGGCCGGCTCATGGGCTGGCTCAACCACTTGCTGGACGCCACGGTCCAGCCCGCGCTGGGCAGCGCCGTCTGCTGCCACTACGACCCCGCCACGCACCGCCTCACCTGGGCGCAGGCCGGACACCCCGCCCCGCTGCTGTTCCGCGACGGGGCGGGGCGCACGCTGAAGCCGCCGCGCGGCGTGCTCCTCGGCGCCACCTCCGGGGCCACCTACGAGCAGACCGAAGAGCAACTGCGGCCCGGCGACCTGCTGTTGCTGCACACCGACGGTCTGGTGCCGCGGCGCGACAGGGACACCGCGACCAGCCTGCTGCTCTCCCTCGCCCCTCACTTCACCGGGGCGCGTACGGCACAGGAGTGCGTGCGGACCATCGTCGAGGAGTTCGGCGAGGCTCCGCGCGAGGACGACGCCTGCCTGCTCGTCGCACGGGTCTGAGAACACCGGGCCCCTGGGCGCACCCACACCGCCCTGCACGCCCCGGCGCCCCTGAGGGCCGCGCGGTACTGGATCTCGTGCTCCGATGCGTTACGCCCTGGCGGTCCTCCCCGCTCCCTTGCCCTTCGGCAGCGCGAGCTTGATCTCCTCGCGGAGCTCCTGGATCCCCGGGTAGCCGGAGAACTGTGAGGTCAGCCGGTACATCTCGCGCAGCCGGTCCCAGGTGCGGTGCGAGGAGTTGGCCCGCATCGACACCAGCGCCAGGCGCGCGTACCGGTCCGCCTGCTCGGGATCGTTGGCGATGAAGCAGGCCGAGGCCAGCGAGATGTAGTCGAAGATCTGCGACCGGTCACGGTTCTTGGCCCGCAGCTCGATCGCCTCCTTGGCGTGCCGCTGCGCGTCGTTCGCCGCGGACGCCTCGTGGTCGGCCAGGGTGCGATAGGCCAGGGCCTGCATGCCGTGCAGGTCCGCCTCGTCGAACATCTGCATCCAGCTCGGCGGCGGCACGTCCCCCTTGTCGGACACGAAGAGATCCTCGGCGATCCCGAGGGTGCGCCGCATGGCCTGGCCGCGTCCCATCGACGCGTGTGCCCAGGCCTCGATGGTGTACAGCATCGCCTGGGTGCGCGGCAGCGCTTCGTCGCCGGCGCCGGACTTGGCGAGCTTCATCAGGTCCAGGGCGTCGTCCGGCTTGCCGAGATGCACCATCTGGCGCGCGGCTCGGGACAGTGCCTCCCCCGCGCGCGGGCGGTCGCCGCCCTCGCGGGCCGCGTGCGCGGCGATGACGAAGTACTTCTGGGCCGTGGGCTCCAGGCCGACGTCGTGGGACATCCAGCCGGCGAGCACGGCGAGGTTGGCAGCGACGCCCCACAGGCGCCGCTGAAGATGGTCGGGGTGCCGGTAGGAGAGCATGCCACCCACCTCGTTGAGCTGGCCCACCACCGCCTTGCGCTGCAGCCCGCCGCCGCGGGCCGCGTCCCAGGCGCGGAACACTTCGACCGAGCGCTCCAGTTCCTCGATCTCCTGGGACCCGATGGGGGCGGCCTCGTAGCGGTCGAACCCGGCGGGGTCGGCGTGCAGGGGATCTTCGAAACGGGGTGCGTCGGCCGCGAGGGCCGGGTCGGCGTGCAGCCAGTCGTGCATGGCGCTGCTGAGTGCGGAGCCTGCGGCAAGCGCAGCGCCCGCGCCCACCAAGCCGCGTCGGTTGAGCATGAGGTCCATTCCCGTGAATTCGGTGAGGACCGCGGCTGTCCGCTCGGGCGCCCACGGCACGCCGTCGGGGTGCTCCACACTCCCGTCGCCACGCCGCTTCCCTGCGCGCCCGTGCCGGACCAGACCAAGATCCTCAGTGGTCACGACACGGCCGAGACGCTCGGTGAACAGGACCGCAAGCACCCGTGGCACCGGATCGCGCGGGATCTCTCCCATGTCGATCCACCGCCGCACCCGCGAGGTGTCGGTGGCCAGTTGGGGGTGGCCCATGGCCGCCGCCTGCCTGTTCACCAGTCTCGCGAGCTCCCCCTTGGACCAGCCGGCCAGGCCGAACAGGTCCGACAGGCGGGTGTTGGGTTGTCCGTTCACGTCAAGCCCCCAGGTTCTCGGCTGAGTTGACAGTAACCCTCTGTCAGTTGCTGAGCGACTATTCGCCAGGGTTCGCCAGGGTGCGCCACATGGTGTGCCAGGGGACACCGGGTGTCAGGTAGGAATGCGCCACCCCGACCCGGTCGCCGCAAGGCACTCCCCAGGGTGCACCCGAAGTGATCGGGCCGGGAGGCGCACGCAACTCACAGGCACACGAAGGGATCTGTATCGCCCATGTACGCAGCATCGTCCTCCGTGTCCGCCCCGCCCCGGCCGCTGCACCCGCGCCCCCCGGTCCACCGGGGACGCGAGGTGTCCCCCTCCTCGGGGACCGGCCCGTATCTGGAGCCGGTGCGTCCCCCGGGCGCCCCGCTCAGTGCCGGTCGTACGCCTCGCGGGCCGGGACCGGGCTCGCAACCGCTCAGCGGGAGACTCGACTTGTCCGGCCCCCAGGGGGCGCAACTGCGCACCGCGATCGCTTCGGTGCACCGCATCTGTCCGGAGTTCAACCCCGTACAGGTACTCCGCCGGAGCGGGCGCACGGTGCTGCTCGTCGGCACCACGGGCCGCAGTACCGCCGTCGCCAAGTGCCTGCTCGATCCTTCGCCCCTCTGGGCCGAGCGGATCCGGCACGAGATAGCGGCCTACCGCTCGTTCGTCCGGCACCGCCCGCCGGTCCGGGCGCCGCGGCTCATCGCCGCCGACCCCGCCGACTGCACGCTGGTGATCGAGCGCATGCCGGGACGGGTGGCGGCCCTGCACCGGCACCCCATCGAGGCGCCGCCGCGTGCCGACATCCGCACGGCACTCGGCGCCGTCTGCCGCCTCAACCAGTGGCGGCCGCCGGCCGAGATGTTCGGCAGGCCGATGGAGTACGGCAGGAAGATCTCCCGCTTCCACGAGCTGGGCCTGCTGACCGACCGCGACATGGGCGACCTGCAGAAGCTGCTGCACGGCATCGCGCACTCGGTCACGCACCAGGGCAACGGGACCCAGGCCATGTGGCAGTTCTGCCACGGCGACGCCCTGCTGTCGAACATCCTGCTCTCGCCCGCGGGACCCGTCATGGTCGACTGGGAGCACGCCGGCTGGTACCTGCCGGGGTACGACCTGGCGACGCTGTGGGCCGTCCTCGGCGACGCACCGGTGGCGCGACGCGAGATCAGTCAGCTGGCGCAGTCCGCGGGTCCGGCCGCGCGCGACGCGTTCCTGGTGAACCTGATGCTGGTCCTGACCCGCGAGATCCGGACGTACGAGTCGGCCGTGCAGCGTTCGATGCACGACTCGGCCCCGACGGCCTCCGGCCCGGCCCATCCCGGTGCCGTGCCGTCCGGTGAGGAGCAGCGGCTCCTGCTGAGGCGGCTGCACGACGACTGCCAGCTGGCCCGCCGAGCCGTGCGCGCGGCGGTCGGTACCCGCTGACGGGGGAAGGTCCGCGGTGCGCTCGGGACAGTGGCGCACCGCGGACTTCCGTATGCCTGCGGCTACTGCCTCGGGTCTGTGTCCCGGTGGACTATGACGTGGAGAACTGCACGGCGTCCACGTCGAAGGAGTTGTCCTGGGGCGAGGTGAAGACCAGGTACAGCTTGTGCGTTCCGGCCAGCGCCTCGACCGGGACGGCGGGGGTGGACTGGTAGGTGTCCCAGCCTCCGGTGTTGGGCACGGGCGTCGTGGCGAGCAGCTTGCCGTCGGGCGCGTCCGCGCGCAGCTCCACGGATCCGACGCCGTAGGGCGAGGACAGCTTGTAGGTGACCTTGCCGATGCCCTCCACGCTCATCGGGCTGTACGCGATCCAGTCGCCGTTGCTGATGTCGCCGATGCGCTTGCCGTTCTCGGCTCCCTCCTGCGACACGATGCGGGTCCCCGACTGGTCGTCCCGGTACTCGGCCTGCTTGTGCTTGGGCTGCAGCACCGAACGGCCGTACCCGCTCAGGGCTCCGACGCCGTCGCCGCCCTTGTCGGTGTACTTCGCGTTGAGGACGTAGGTGAGGTCGGCGCCCTCGGGGTGGCCGCCGAGGTCCCCGGTGTCGACCGTGCCTTCGCAGCCGGGGATGTCGGTGGTGGGGTGCTCGTGGTCGTCGTGGCCGAGTGCGGGGTTGACCGTCACCTTGGAGCAGTCGACGGTGCCGTCCTCCGGATCGGTCACGGTGACCTTGTACGGGATCTTGTCGCCGAAGTCGATGAGCTTGCCGTCGACCGGCGTCTCGATGGTCACCTTGGGCGCGGTGTTGCCCGCGGTGACGGGGACGTTGGCGTAGCCGGACTTGCCCGAGGAATCGGTGACCTTCAGCTGGGCGTTGAAGTCCCCCTTGGCGGTGTAGGTGTGCGAGGGACCGGCGTCGGTGGAGTCGTAGGTGCCGTCGCCGTCGAAGTCCCAGGCGTAGGTGAGGGGGTCGCCGTCGGGGTCGGTGCTGCCCGCGCTGGAGAAGTCGACCCTCAGCGGGACGGGACCGTTGGTGGCGGACGCCTTGGCCTTGGCGAGCGGGATGCGCTGTCCCTGGGCGTAGTCGATGCGGTAGAGCCCCGAGTCGTTGTTGCCGCCGCCGAACTCGCTGCCCCACTCCAGGACGTACAGCGATCCGTCGGGCCCGAAGGTCATGTCCATGGGTTTGGCGAACTTCGCCGTCTTCAGGAAGTCGTTGATCTTCAGGAGCTTGCCGTCCCGGTCGAAGCGGACCTCCTTGACCGAGTCCCGCGCCCACTCGTAGAAGAAGCTCGCGCCCTCGAAGTAGGCCGGGAACTTCGTCGTGGAGGGGTTCTTCGCGTCGTAGTGGTAGACGGGGCCGCTCATGGGGGCGGATCCGCCGGCGCCCATCTCGGGGAACTCCTCGGACTCCCCGTAGCCGTACCAGATCTCGGGCTGCTGGATCGTCGGCAGGTCCTTCAGACCGGTGTTGTTGGGCGAGGGGTTGGCGGGCCTGGCGCAGTCGAACTTGGCGCCGGCCTTCTGGGTGTCGGGGTCGTAGGGCGCATACGCCTGGTTGTTGCCGTGGCAGAACGGCCAGCCGTAGTTGCCCGCCTTCTTGATGACGTTGTACTCGACCAGGCCCTCGGGGCCGCGCTCGGTCGTGGGGCCGCCGCGGTCGGGACCGTAGTCGGAGGCGTGCACGTATCCCGTCTTGGGGTCGACGGTGAAGCGGAACGGGTTGCGGAAACCCATCGCGTAGATCTCGGGGCGGGTCTTGGCCTTGCCCTTGGCGAAGAGGTTGCCCTGGGGGACGGTGTAGCCGCCGGAGTCCTTGGGCTTGATGCGCAGGATCTTGCCGCGCAGGTCGTTGGTGTTGCCGGCGGTGCGGGCCGCGTCCAGCATCTGCTTGCCGGGGCGCCAGTCGAGCGGGGCGTAACCCTGCCACGCCGGGTCGAGGTTGGGCGGGGTGTCGTCGCCGACGCCGAGGTAGAGGGTGCGGTCGGGGCCGAACTCGACGGCGCCGCCGGTGTGTCCGGGCTCGGGGAAGGTGCGGTCGCGGTAGGCGGGGACGTCCAGGAGCTTCTTCTCGCTCGCGAGGTCGAGGGTGTTGTCCTTCTTGACCGTGAAGCGCGAGAGGCGGTTGACGTCGTCCTTGGCGGAGGAGGGCGCGTAGTAGAGGTAGATCCAGCGGTTGTCGGCGAATGTGGGGTCGAGCTCCATGCCGACCAGGCCGTCCTCACCGCCGGTGTACACGTCGAGCTTGCCCGCGGTGGAGGTGGCGTGGGTCTTCGGGTCGAAGATCTTCACCTCGCCGCTGCGCTGGATGTAGAAGACCTTGCCGTCCTTGGCGACGTCGAGCTCCATGGGGTCGGCGGTGTTGTCGTCCAGGGCGGTCTTCTCGTAGCCGGACCAGACGGTGCCGCCGCAGTCGCCGGGCCGGTCGCCCGCGGCCCACTTGATGCCGCCGAGGACGTGCTCGCGGAAGGCGGGTTCGGTGTAGGAGGCCTTGTCGTGGCCCATGGCGGTGGCCCAGACCTTGCCGCCCTCGGCGTTGCGGCACCAGGAGATGGGGTGGTCGGCGCCCATCTTGGAGCCGCCCGGGTCGTACGTGGTCTCGTCGGCGGTGACCAGCACGTGGACGTCGCCGCGGGGGTTCTTGTCGAAGTTGTACCACTCCTCGGAGCGCTCCCAGCGCTCGGGCAGGCCCTTGGTGGAGGGGTGGGCGCGGTCGGCGACCTTGGCGGTGCCCTTGAGGACGCCGGGCGAGTGCGCGGGCATGTGGGCACCGGCGTTGATGAGGTCGTCCCACCAGGGGAAGGAGTCCTCGACGCCCATGTCGAGGGTGTTGTGCAGGGCGACGACGCCCTTGCCGCTCTTCACGTACTTCTTCAGGGCGTCGCGCTGGGCGTCGGTGTCCCAGACCATGCCGGAGTTCTGCAGCATGATGATGACGTCGAAGTCCTTGAGCCTGGCGTCGTCGAAGACGGTGGCGTCGTCGCTCTGGACGACCTCGAAGTTCTCCGCGGCGGCCTGCTCCTGGACCATCGTGACGCCGGCCGGGATGGAGTCGTGGACGTAGCCCACGGCCTTGGTGAAGAGCAGGGCACGGAAGGCGGGGGCCTTGCCGGCCGCCGTGGCTCCGGTGCCGGGCAGGAAGGCCACGGTGAGGAGGAGCGCCGCGACCAGGGCGACGGCTCCTCTTCGTAGACCTCCGAGACCCTTTATGTCACGAGCATGACAGCCCATGAGGTGGTCCTCTCTGTGGGGCGCTGGGTGGACGGGCGTGCGGGTGCCGGTTGCCGGAAACTCAGAGGGCCGCGAGGGTGCGGCGCAAGAAGCCGAGGCCGTCCGTGGCGAGCGCGTCCTGACTGCCGGCCAGCGGCCGCCAGACGGAGGCGGCCACGGCGATGGCGTCGTTGTGGGCCGTGAACGACTCGATGCACAGGGTGCCCCGGTACTCCGCCGCGCGCAGGGCGGTCAGGAACCCGGGCCAGTCGAGGTGGTCGGCGCCGGGCGCGCCCCGGTCGTTGGCGCACACCTGCACGTGGACGATGCGGCCCGCCGCCGCACGCACGGCCGCGGGCAGGGAGTGCTCCTCGATGTTCTGGTGGTACGTGTCCAGGGCGATGCCGATCGACTCCTCGGGGAGGCCTTCGAGGGCCGCCAGGGTCTGGTCGACGGTGTTGAGCAGGCTCGTCTCGTAGCGGTTGAGGGGCTCGACGGCGATGCGGACTCCGGCACGGGCCGCGTACGCGACGACCGGGGCCAGGTGGTCCCGCCACTCCTCGTAGGCCGCCGCGCGCGCGGCCCTGTCGATGGGCCAGGTGCGGCCGACCGGCGCGTACACGGGGCCCGCCAGCACGGGGGCGCCCACCGCGTGGGCCGCGTCGACGCAGCGGCGGAGGTAGTCCTGTGTGGTGCGGGCGGTGACCGGGTCCGCGCGCACGAGGTTGCGTCCGTCGGACATGACCGCGACGACGGCGGCGGGGGTGATTCCCGTGGCGTCCAGGAGTTTGCCGACGGCCGCCGGGTTCCAGTCGTCGGGGCTCTCCAGGGGGAGCTCGGCGCAGTCGAAGCCCCAGTCGGCGAGCCGCGGGAGGGTCTCGGCGAGGGCGTCGGTGGTCACGGGCGAGTGCCAGATCCACGGGTTGGCGCCGACCTGCCAGTCGTACGGCTGCTGTCGCGCGGAGACGGCGGTCACTTCTTGCCTCCCCAGTCGCCGGGGAATCCCGGCAGCCGCGCGCACCCGCACATGGCGTAGTGCAGGGGCGGCATGCCGTCCTTCAGGTAGGTGTCGAGGTTGTCCTGGGTCACGGTGGGCTGGGGCAGCTTCCACTCCTTGGGGACGTCCTGGCCGGCCAGGACGCGCAGCGCGGCGATGACCGGGGTGCGCCACTGGAAGGTCGGGTAGGTGGGCGCGATGGCGGTGAGCTTCTTGTCCTTCCAGGCCTGCAGGAAGTCCTGCTGGTCCTCGCCGGTGATGGGCGGCACGTCGACGCCCGCGTCCTCGAAGGCCTCCACGGCAGCGACGGCGGTGGCGCCGGAGTCCATCCACACGCCGTCGATGGAACCGTGCCGGGAGATCGCGTCGGCCACGACGGACTTGGTCCTGGCGGGGTCGCCGTCGGTGAACTTCACGTCCGCCACGTCGAGTTCGCTCTTGTCGAAGGCGAGCTTCGCCGCCGACCAGCGGGTCTCCAGGACGTCGACGCCGGGCGAGATGCGCAGCGCGAGGATCTTGCCCTTGGGCCGGACCTCGTCGACGAGGAAGTCGGCGGCCACCGCACCGTAGCCGTACCCGCCGATCGGGTTGACGAAGGTGACCGCGCAGTCGCTCTCCACACCGCGGTCGAAGACGATGACGGGCAGCTTGCCGCAGGCCTCCCGCACGGCGGGGGTGAGGGTGGCTGTGGTGTTCGGCGAGACGATGAGCGCGTCGCAGTCCTTGTTCCCGGCGAGCTCCTGGATGTCGGAGATCTGCTTGTCGTCCTTGCCCTGCGCGTCCAGGACGGTGAAGTCGGAGATCTCCTCATGGAGTGTGACCTCGGCCTTCATGTTCTTCAGGCCGACCTGTCGCCAGGGGTTGAACACCCCGGCGTTGGAGAAGCAGAGGTGGACGCCGCCCGAGTCCTTCTTCTTGTACTGGGCGGTGCTGGTCATCTGCGGTTCGAGCATCTGCTCCCAGGGTTTGCCCGCCGGGCCCTTCGGGGTCTCCTCGGCGAGCGCCAACTGCCGTTTGTACTCACCCTCGTCGAAGAACTTCGACGGCTTGCCGCCGCCGGATTCCTCGTTCGCGCTCGCCGCGGCGGGCGCGTCGGGCGGGGTGTCGCTGGAGCACGAGGCGAGCAGGGCGCCCGTCAGCAGGACGGCGGCCGACGCGAGGATGCGTCTGCGGATCATGAGGGTGTCCCTCCGGAGGAGTGGGTACGGCGGCGGCGCGGCCGGGACCGGTCGGCGGCCCCGATGCCGACGGCTGCGATGACGATGACGCCCTGGACGGTGGACTCCAGGGCGCCGGAGACGCCCCGCAGGTTGAGCAGTGTGAACAGCGCCTGCAGGGAGAAGGCGCCGGCCATCGCGGCGACGACACTGCCGCGCCCGCCGCCGAGGGCGACACCGCCGAGCACCACGGCGGTGATCGCCTCGAACTCGTAGCCCCGGCCGGCCTGCGCGGACACCCCGGAGAAGCCGCCGACCAGGACCGCGGCGAGCGCCGCGGCCGCGCCCGAGAGGACGAAGGCGATGATGCGGGCACGGTGCACCCGCACGCCCGCGAGGGCGGCGGCGCGTTCGCTGTCGCCGGTGGCGATCAGGGTCCGGCCGAAGTCGGACCGCATGAGCAGGACGGCGAGGAGACCCGCCGCCAGGCAGGCGAGGACGGCCCAGGGCAGCCAGCCCATCGCGGTGCCGCGCCCGAGCTGCCGGAAGTCCTGCGGGAGCTGACCGTGCGGGGAGCCGCCGGTCCAGTAGAAGACGGCGCCCTCGAGGATCAGCATCATGCCGAGCGTGGTGATGAACGAGGGGACCCGCAGCCGGGTGGTGATCAGTCCGTTGACCAGCCCGGCCAGAGCGCCCGCGAGGAGCATCCCGGCCGCGATCAGCACCCAGGGCGCGTCCGGGAACGAGCCGTAGACCTCGGCCGCCGCGACGACCCCGGCGGTCACGATCGCCCCGACGGACAGGTCGAACTCGCCGCAGACGATGACCAGGTACTGGCCGGCGGCGAGGATCACCAGGGGCGCCGCCCGCTTGACGAAGGCGAGGAAGCGGTCGGGTTCGTAGAAGCCCACATCGGTGAGGGCCAGCAGGACGAGCAGCGCCGCGAGGAGTGCGTAGACCGGCGCGCCGGTGCCGAGGGAGCGGACGGCGCGCTGGTACGTGCCGCGGGTGGCCGTGGCCGTGGTCATGCGGGCCTCCTGCTGCCCCGCCGGGCGTAGAGGGCCACGGCGGCGATGATGACGACGCCGCGGACGACGTTCTTGAAGAACGGGTCGACGCCGAGCTGGTTGAAGACGGAGTCGAGGACGGCGAGCACGAGGACGCCGCCGAGGGTGCCCACCACTCCCCCGCGTCCTCCCGCGAGTGCGGTGCCGCCGAGGACGACGGCGGCGATCGACTCCAGGTCGTAGCGCGCCTCGGTGCCGGCCCAGGGGGCGCCGGCGCCGAGCCGCGCGGCCAGGAACAGTGCGGCGGCGCCCACGCACAGCGAGCACAGGACGTGCGCGGCGATGACGGTGCGCCGGGTGCGCACTCCGGAGAGGCGGGCCGCGTGTTCGTCGCCGCCGGTGGCGTACAGGTGATGGCCGAAGCGGGTGCGGCGGGTGATCAGCCAGAGGGCCGCGGCGACGGTGAGCAGCAGGAAGAGGGAGACGGGGACGGGACCGACGCGGTCGTAGCCCACGTGCTGGAAGGAGGCGGGGACCTTGCCCGCGGGTCCGGTGTAGTTGTCCTCGATCCAGCCGCGCAGGATGAACGCGACGCCGAGCGTGGCGATGAAGGCGTTGACCTTGAGACCGGTGACGATCAGGCCGTTGGCGAGGCCGACGACCGCCGAGAGGGCGAGGACGGCGAGGACGGCGGTGACGACGCCGCCGTCCTCCATGGTGGTGGCGGCGACCAGCGTGCCGAGGCTGATGAGGTAGGCCACCGACAGGTCGAGGGAGCCGGTCAGGATGACGGCTGTCTGGCCGACGGCGACCAGGCCGAGGGCGACGCAGTTCTGCAGGATGCCGACGACGTTGGCGAGGGTGAGGAAGTCCCCGCCGCGGGCGGCGACGACGATCCAGCCGAGTGCGGTGACGACGGCCGCGGCGAGCCAGATGCCGACCGCGGGGTCGGTGAGGCGGCTGCGGCGGCGGGTGTGCTGCTTCAGGGTGGGCGGCGGCGCGACGGCGGTGCCGGTCATGCGGCTCCTTCCTCTGCGGTCGGGTCGGGCGCCGGACGGGTCCGCGGGGATCCGGTGGCGAGGCGCATGACGTCCTCCTCGGCGGCGCCCGGCGGGAGTTCGCCGGCGATCCGCCCCCCGGACATGACGAGGATCCGGTCGCTCATGCCGAGGAGTTCGGGCAGCTCGGAGGAGACGATGAGGACGGCGAGGCCCTCGCGGGCCAGGTCCCGGACGAGGGTGTGGACGGCGGCCTTGGCGCCGACGTCGACACCCCGGGTCGGCTCGTCGAAGAGCAGCACGCGCGGCCGTGCGGCGAGCCATTTGGCGATGACGACCTTCTGCTGGTTGCCGCCGGAGAGGTACTGGGTCTGCTGGTCCTCGCCGCGCGCGTGCAGGCGGACCCGTTCCAGGAGCGCGGTCAGGTCGCGGGCGGCGGGCGGGCGGTCCCGGGCGGGGACGGCGCGGGTGACGAGGAGGGCGTTGTCGCGCACGGACTGGCGCAGGGCGAGCCCCTCGGCCCTGCGGTCCTCGGTGACCAGGGCGATGCCCGCGCGGATGGCTTGGCGCGGGGAACTCGGGCGCAGCGCGGCGCCGTCCACGGTCATGGCGCCGTCGGTGAAGGGTGCCGCCCCGAACAGGGCCCGTGCCAGGGAGGTGCGGCCGGATCCCTGCAGGCCCGCGATGCCGGTGACCTCTCCCGCGCGCAGGGTCAGGTCGATGCCGGCCAGGTGTCCGTTGCCGCCGTCGCGCACGGTGAGGCGGACGTCGCCGATGTCCTCGGGGCGGGCGCGGGGCGGGTAGTAGGCGTTCAGTTCCCTGCCGACCATGGCGCGAACGACGGCATCGGTGTCGGTCTGCGCGGTGGGCACGGTCATCACGTGGCGGCCGTCCTTGAGCACGGTGACGCGCCGGGACAGGTCGAAGACCTCGCGCAGGCGGTGCGAGATGTACAGGATGCCGAGCCCCCGGTCCGCGAGGCGGCGCACGAGGGCGTGCAGGAGGCCCGCCTCGTGGTCGGCGAGCGGCGCGGTCGGTTCGTCCATGACCAGCACGCGCACGTCGGAGGCGAGCGCCTTGACGATCTCGACGGTCTGCCGGCGGGCGACGGAGAGGTCGCGGACGTACGTGCGCGGCGTGATGCCGGACACGCCGACCTCGCCGAGGAGTTCGGCGGTACGGGCCTCCATCGCGCGGCGGTCGACGAGGCCGCGGCGGGTCGGTTCCCGGCCGAGGAAGACGTTCTCGGCGACGGTGCGGTGCTCCAGGAGCGCGAACTCCTGGTGGATGATGCCGATCCCGGCGGCCTGGGCCTGCGCGGGATGGCTGAACGCGTGCTCCGTGCCGTCGAGCGTGATGGTGCCCTCGTCCGGGACGTGTTCGCCGGCGAGGACCTTCATCAGCGTCGACTTTCCCGCCCCGTTCTCACCGACGAGCGCGTGCACCTCGCCCGCGGCCAGATCGAGTGAGACCCCGTGCAGCACCCGTACCCCGAGAAAACTCTTGGAGACACCGCGCATCGTCAGCATCGTCCGGTTCACCTGGCTCGCCTGCATCGCCTGCACCCTCGGCTCCATCGGCAGCGGTCTGCAGAGCAATGTGATGAGCGGGCTTTGACCTGTCAAGGGCTCAAGCACGTTTACTTGGCAGCGAGTTGACGGGTACTTAGGTCGATCGTCGAACAGCATCGGCCTTGTGAGCAGTAAAAGTCGTCCCTAGGGTGGCGTCATGCCTGGAGCGCCGGATCACCTCCCCGCAACCGTGCCGTCCTCTCCCGGAGAGGTGCTCGCGCTGCTGCGCACCGGGGCGGCGGCGACACGTGCGGACATCGCCCGTCTGACGGGGCTCGCGCGCTCGACCGTGTCGCAGCGCGTGGACGCCCTCATCGCGCACGGCTTCCTCGCGGAGGAGGCCGACGGCAACTCGACCGGCGGCCGCCCGCCGCGCAGGCTCCGGCTGCGCACCCGTGAACACGCCGTGGCGGGCGTCGACCTGGGCGCCTCGCACTGCCGGGTGGCGCTGATGGACATCGGCGGCGAGACGCTGGCGCTGCGCGAGGACCCGCTGTCCATCGCGGACGGCCCGCAGGCGGTTCTCGGCCACGTGGAGCGGACCCTGCACGCCCTCCTCGAGGAGTCGGGGCGGGACGCGGGCGGGCTGCAGGCGATCGGCGTCGGTGTGCCGGGGCCCGTCGAGTTCTCCACGGGCCGGCCGGTGGATCCCCCGATCATGCCGGGCTGGCACCAGTACCCCATCCCCGAGTTCTTCGCGGACCGCTTCGGCGCCCGCGCCCTCGTCGACAACGACGTGAACGTGATGGCGCTCGCCGAACAGCGCCGCGCCTTCCCCGACACCCGCTACCTCCTCTACATCAAGGTCGGCACGGGCATCGGCTGCGGGATCGTGGCCGACAGCCGCCTGCACCGGGGCGCGCAGGGCAGCGCGGGCGACATCGGGCACATCCGCGTCGGCGAGGGGGACGACCCGTGCCGGTGCGGCAACACCGGGTGCCTGGAGGCGGTCGCGGGCGGCGCGGCACTCGCCCGCAGGCTGTCGGCGCTGGGCCTGGAGGCGACCTCGGGGAGCGACGTCGTACGCCTGGTCAAGTCCGGCAACCGCGACGCGGTGCGCATGGTGCGCGAGGCCGGCCGATCGGTCGGCGAGGTCCTCGCGGGCCTGGTCAACTTCTTCAACCCGGACACGGTGGTGGTCGGCGGGGCGCTCGCCGCCGTCCACGACCAACTGCTCGCGGGCGTGCGGGAAGCGGTGTACCGCCGCTCGCACCCGCTGGCCACGCATGTGCTGCGCATCGAGCCGAGCCGGACCGGGGAGAACGCGGCGGCGATCGGCGCGGGCATCCTCGCCGTCGAGCACGCGCTGTCGCCGCGCCAGGTGGACCGGGTCCTGTCGGGCGCCGCCCGCTGACGCACAAGCGCCGCCCGCTGACACCCGAGCGGCGCTCACTGCCCCAAGGGTCCCGTCGGCACCGGGGTTCACACGCGGGCAGCACCCCGAGGGCACGATCCGGAAGCGCGGGCGGCAGTATCGGCCACACCGTCATCTTGCCCTGCCGCTCGCCGACTTGTGACCGTAGCGTCAGGGTATGTCCGCAACCGATACTGAGCAGATCGACCGGGCCAACGCCTCCGGACGCACGCCTGCCGTGTTCGTGCACGGCCTGTGGATGCTGGCGGGCAGCTGGGACCACTGGCTCCCGCACTTCGAGGCCGCGGGGTTCTCTCCGGTCGCGCTGACGTGGCCCGGCGAGCCGCCGACGGTGGCCGATGCCCGGCAGCGGCCCGAGGCCGTCGCGGGCAGGAGCGTCGGGCAGATCGCCGACCATCTGGCGGGCCGCATCGGCCTGCTGGAGCAGCGGCCCGTCGTGATCGGGCACTCCGTGGGTGGTCTCCTCACCCAGATCCTCGCCGGGCGCGGCCTCGCGGCCGCCTCGGTGGCGATCGACCCCGCCCCCTTCCGCGGTGTCCTCGCGATGCCCCTTTCGACCGTGCGCTCCCTGATCCCGATGATCGCCAACCCCGCCAACCGGAAGCGCGCCAAGCCACTGACCTACGAGCAGTTCCGCTACGCCTACGCCAACGCCGTCAGCGAGGAGGAGGCCCGGTCCATCTACGACCGGTACGCCGTGCCCGCGCCGTGCGCCCCGCCCATGCAGGCGGCCCTCGCCAACCTCAATCCGCGTACCGAGGTCAGGGTGGACTGCCGCAGCCCGGAGCGCGGGCCCCTGCTGATCGTCTCGGGCGGCGAGGACAACGCCATCCCCTGGGCGCTGGCCAGCGGCGCGTACAAACGGCAGAAGCGGAATGCGTGTGTGACGGAGATCGTCGAACTGCACGGCCGGGACCATGCGCTGACCCTCGACAGCAGGTGGCAGGAGGTCGCCGACGCGGCGCTGCGGTTCGTACGGCGTTTCGTCTGAGGCGCGCCGTCCTTGCGTCGCCGCGCCCTGCGCTCGCGCCGCCTACCCGTTCCTGAGCGCCCCGGCAATCAGCGTCGTCACCGATGACAGGTGCTCCGGCGGGCACGAGCAGTCGCCGGTGAGAACGAGCGTGGCGTCCGGGGGCACGGGGATGCGGACGCGGTGCGGGGTGCGCCTCACGGGGGTGAGGTGCAGGTCGGCCCGCGCGCAGCCGAGGACGGGCGGCACGTGCTTGGCGACCACTTGGACCACGGCTGCCGCTGTGGCGGCCGCGGCGCAGGCCGCCACGAGCGCGTGCAGGTGATCGAGCCTGGCGTGCGCGGCGGCCAGGGACGCGGTGAGGGCGAGTCGGTCCTCGGTGGCGCGGAAGCGGAGCGTGCGCTCGCGTTCGTAGGCGTTGACGCTCTCCTTGACGGTGAGAAAGCGGTCGCCGGGGTCGATGCGGACGGCCCGCACATGGACGGTCGGGGCGGGCATCCACTGGGCCCGCGCGCCGAAGCAGCGACAGCGCACCCGGGAGCCGTCGTAGCCGCGCAGGGTCAGGCCCGCAGGTGTGGGGTGGCCGGTGCGCAGCCACTGTCGGACGAACTTGGCTACGTCATCGGCCGATTCGGAGACGAGGTCGTTCAAGGACGTGCCGTCCTCGACGCCCGGCAGCAGTCTGACCGCCGGCTGATTCGCGGCGAGGACCTCGGTGTCGGCGGCGACGAGCAGCACGGGTTCTGTCAGCAGAGCGGTGATCTTGCGGAAGAGGACCAGTGCCTCATCGCGGATCACGGAAGGTCGCCGTAGTACTCACGCCCGGTGCTCTGCTCGGTGTCGGCCGGTGGCCGCAGGTGGATGACGACGCGGCAGCCGACGTCCCAGCGGGCGATCGTCTTCTCCAGCTCCACGCGGGCGTAGCCGAGGTTCTCCGCGGCGATGGCGCCGAAGACGTTCGACGTCATCATGCACATCGAGGGGCGGCCCACGACCTTTTCCCCGAAGGGACACACCCGGTTGCCCAGGATGATGCGCGTGTCGTCCTCGTCCACGACGAAGAAGTCACCGCCGAGGCGTCTCTTGAGGTCGACCATCACCTGGGCGACCTGACCTCGGTCGAGGCGGTCGACCGAAAGCGCCTTGGTGTACTGGCGGTTGATGTCACCGCCGATGGTCTGGCCGACGAGGCTGACGTACCCCGCCGCCTCCTCCAGACCGACGACGTCCTCGAGCACGCGTGCCAACTCACGAATGAGACTGCGCATGAACACATCGCGGTCGAGGGCGACAGTTGCTTCGGACGGTTCCATGGTGCCCCCTCGCGGTGCGGCCGCCGGCGAACGGACCTCACCTTGTGTCACGCCATGATTGCGTGAGGTCATGAGCGCTGTCGACCGGTTTCGTCACGTCGGTGCGGATCACGGCGTTTCAGGGTTTGCGGTTTGCCGGGTTTTCGGCGGTTCGATCCGCGGGGCAGCCCGTTCTCCGCGCCGCCGGGCGTCATCCTTCCGGGCCCCTCTCGTACGCGGGGCGTTCGCCCAGCGGTCGGCCGCACACCGGCCGCCATGAGTGCGGCCATGAGATCGGGTCCGCGCGGGAAGACTCGGGCGCAGCCCCGGACCCCGCCTTCGACGGCGGCCCCAACCGGCAGTCCCGTCGGAGACCGGCGCCCCGCGCCGCTAGGGTTAGGCAGTGCTGCGGTCCGGTCCGGTCGCACGCAGCCGATTTCCCCAGTGCAGAGGTGACGTGACCGCATGAAGCGACCTGGACAGCTGTGGAACATACCGCGCACGGTGAACCGGCTGACCGCATCCCTCGCCACCGCGCGCCACGCGCGGGAGGCCGCCGCGCCGCGCCTGCTGCGCAAGGCCGCCCAGAGTGAAGCCGTGTGGCTGGGCGTCGCGGCCGTGCTCGGGGCGTCGGGCGGCAGGAGCGCCCGCCGGGCGGCGCTGCGCGGCATCGGGTCCGTGGCGATCGTCGCGGCCATCAATCAGACCGTGGCCAAACCGGCCGCCCGCCGCAGCCGTCCTGTCCTGGACTCGCTCCCCGCGCTCCCGGGGGTTCTCGCTCCGCGTCCGAGCGCCGCTTCGCTGCCCGCCAGCCCGATGGCGACCGCCGCCGCCTTCGCCTCCGGCGTCGCCCTGGAGTCACCCCGGCACGGCCTCGCCGTGCTGCCGTTCGCCGCGGGGCTCGCCTACGCGCGCGGCCAGGAGACGCTCGGGCACCGGGGCCGCGCAGCGGCCGGCGTGCTCGTGGGGGTGGGCGCCGCACTCCTGACCTGCCGCTGGTGGCCGGTGAAGCCGGAGGCGGCGGCCGCCGCCGCCCCGCCGCGCAGGCCCGCGCCCGCGCTCAAGGACGGCAAGGGCCTGCATCTGGTGGTCAATCCGTCCTCCGGCATCGCCTGGACCAAGGACACCGCCGAGACGCTGCGCGCACTGCTGCCCGAGGCCGCGATCACCGTCTTCGAGCCGGGTGACGACCTCGTGGCCCTGCTCGACGCGGCGGCCGTGCGCGCCGTCGAGGACGGCGGGGCGCTGGGCGTGTGCGGCGGGGACGGCACCGTCAACGCGGGCAGCGCGGTGGCCGCCGACCACCACGTGCCCCTCGCCGTCTTCCCCGGCGGCACGTTCAACCACTTCGCCGTGGACCTCGGCAACCAGACGCTGGCGGACGTCGCCCGCGCGATCCAGGCGGGCGACGCCGTCACGGCGGACGTGGGCCGGGCGTCCTCGCCCCGGAGCGCCGTCCCGCAGGACTCCCCCGCCGACCCCGCCGGACCCGGCTCCCGCGCCGCCACCGATTCCCCGGGGGGCGACGGGGAGCATCAGCTCTTCCTCAACACGTTCAGCATCGGGGTCTACTCGGAACTCGTGCACGCCAGGGAGCGGCTGGAGAAGCGCATCGGCAAGTGGCCCGCGCTGACCGTGGGGCTCGCCAAGGTGCTGGCCACCGGAAGCCCGCTCTCGGTGGTCATCAACGGCCGCCCCCGCAGCATCTGGCTGCTCTTCGCGGGCAACGGCATCTACCACCCTGCCGGGTTCGCCCCGACCTACCGCACCCAGCTCGACGACGGACTCCTCGACGTCCGCGCCGTGGACGCCGGCACCCCACTGGCCCGCACCCGGCTGCTCCTGGCCGTGCTGACCGGGACGCTCCACAGCTCCCGCGTCCTGACGACCGCCCAGGTGCGCCGTCTGGACCTGGAAGTTCTGCGGGGCGAACCGCACTTCGCCTACGACGGCGAGGTCACCGACGCCACCTACCGGCGCCTGGTGCTCGACAAGCTGCCCAAGGCCGTCACGCTGTACCGCCCCGCCGACCAGGACCAGTGGCTGCGCTGAGTGGCTGTAGAAAGGCCGCTCCAGTCGGCCCTGGTCGGCGCGGTCCGTAACGGCCACGGTCGCGCCGAGACCGATCATCGCCGACCCGCCGGTGCCGCCGACCATCGACATGCGCCTGCGCGAGCGGCCGAACCATGCCCGGGCGGCTGAGGCCGTCAGCACCCCCGGACTTTCGACCTAGGCCGCAGGGTTCGACCAGGCCGCAGAGGGCGTACCGGCCCGCAGGGGAGGGCGCGTCAGTCCTCCCCCACCGCCTGGCGGTCGGTCAGGGCGCGGGCCTTGGCGTTCTCGATGTGGCGGCGCATCTTCTTCGCCGCACCCTCCGCGTCGCCCGCCGCCAACGCCTCGTGGACGGCGGCGTGTTCGCGGGCCGGGGACTCCGCCTCGGAGGAGCCGAGCTCGGTGAAGAGGCGGAAGCGCTGGACATGCCCGCCCAGGGAACGGTAGGCGGACTCCAGGAACGGGTTGTCGCACTGGGCGGCGATGCGCAGGTGGAAGCGCTCGTCCGCGGCCCAGTAGGTGCGCACCGAGGCCGAACGGGGCTCGGTCGCACACCGTTTGAGGTCGGCGATGCTCGTCTTGAGCTCGTCCAGGAACTCCGGTGTGGTGCGGCGGGCCGCCTCGTGGACCATCGCCGGTTCCAGGACGAGCCGGGCGTCCATCAGTTTGATCAGCTCACGCTCGGTGAAGAGCGGTGCGACCCGATAGCCCTTGAGCGCCTCACGGCGCACCAGACCGGTGTGTTCGAGGCGCGCGAGGGCTTCGCGGAGCGGCGTCTGACTGACGTTGAGCTCGCGGGTGAGGGCCCCGATGTTGAGGGACTGCCCCGGCGACCAGAGACCGTCCATGAACTGCCCGAGCAGCACCTCGTACATCTTGTCGGCCAGGGGTTGCCGGGCTGACGGGCGGGTCGTAGCCATCGTGCCTCCTTCGAAGCCCGACCTTAGCGCAGCTCCGCATCCCTCTTGATCACGGCACAATCCTATACTATTTTTCGTATCGCTATAGTATAGCGATGGATCAAGGAGGATCCCGATGCGTGATGACGACGCGTGTGTGCTGCTGACCACGGCGTATCTCGAACCCGGCGGAGAAGTCGACCTGCTGGTGCGGGAGGCCGGGTTCCGGACCGTCTTCGCTCGGCCCGCGGACCGGGAAGCGCAGGGACTCTCGCTGAGCGAGGCCCTCGCCCGCGCGAGCGCCGTCGGCGTCGTCGCGGGGACCGACCCCTTCACCGCCGATGCCCTGGCCGCCTCCCCCGGCCTGCGGGTCGTCGGCCGCTGCGGCGCCGGGTACGACAACGTGGACGTCGCCGCAGCCACCGGGCGCGGCATCGCCGTCACCCACACCCCCGGCGCCAACCGGCAGTCCGTCGCCGAGCACGTGCTCGGCCTCATGGTCGGCTGCGCGCGCGGCATCCCCCAGAGCGTCGCCGACGTGCGGGCCGGTGGCTGGTCGCAGCCCAGCGGCCGGGAGCTGGCCGGCGCGACGCTCGGGGTCGTCGGTCTCGGCGCGATCGGGCGGACCGTCGCCCACCTGGGCCTGGCCCTCGGCATGCACGTCATCGGCCACGATCCGCATCTGGATCCCGTGTTGCTGGAGGGAAGCGGAATCAGCGCGCTCCCGTTGGAAACGGTGCTGGGCGAGGCCGACTTCGTGACCCTGCACCTCGCGCTCGACGCGTCGACCCGGCATCTGATCGACGGCACCGCGCTGCGCCGGATGCGACCGGGCGCGTATCTGATCAACACGGCCCGGGGCGGCATCGTCGACGAGCGGGCGCTCGCCGAGGTCATCGCCGAGGGGCTGCTCGCGGGCGCCGCCCTGGACGTGACGGAGCACGAACCACTGCCGTCGGACTCGCCGTTGCGGGCATTCGAGAACATTCTGGTCACCGGTCACATCGCGGGCGCCACCGGGCAGGCGAGGTCGCGCTCCAGCCTCTCGGCCGCCCGGCAGGTGGTCGACGTGCTGCGCGGCCGCACGCCGCAGCACCTCGTCAACCCGGCGTGCCTCCCGGCCGGGGCGGAGGTGCGGTGATGGGCACGGAAGGACGACGCATACCTGAGCGGCGTGGAACGATCCCCACGGCGCCGGTACCGGGCCCGGTCCTCGCTGCGCCGGGTGGTGCCGGGAAGGCGGCGCCGGGGCTGCGGGTGCCGAACGGCCCACGGGTCGCGGCCAACCTGAAGTGGCTCTTCACCGAGCTGCCATTCGAGCGGCGCTTCGACGCGGCGGCCGACGCGGGCTTCGCCGGGGTCGAGTACGCCGCGCCCTACCCGTATCCCCCGGCGCGGCTGCGCTCGCTGCTCGACGGCGCGGGGCTGCGGCAGGTGCTCATCAACTCCCCCGCCGGGGAGCCGGGTTCGGCGACGCGTGCCGGGACCGCCTGCCATCCGGGACGGACCGCCGAGTTCCGTGCCGGGATCGAGCGCGGCCTGGAGTACGCGACCGAGCTCGGGGCGGGACTCCTCCACGTCCTGGCGGGCATCGTGCCGCCCGACGTCAGTGACGAGCGTGCCTTCGCCACGTACGTCACCCACCTCGACCGGGCCGCCGACCTGGCGCACGGCACCGGCGTCCGACTCGTCGTCGAGGCGCAGAACCAGCGGGACGCCCCCGGCTACTTCCTCGGCACCCAGGCACGGGCCGCGGCCGTCGTGGAGGCGCTCGGCCACGGCCGGGCCGGACTGCTCCTGGACCTGTACCACGCGCAGGTCACCGAAGGGGACCTGGTGCGGACGCTGCGCGCCCACCTGCACCACACCCTGCACCTGCAGATCGCCGACCCGCCCGACCGCACCGAGCCGGGCACCGGCGAGGTCCGCTGGCCGCGCGTCCTCGACGAGCTGCGCCAGGCCTCCTACGACGGGTGGATCGGCTGCGAGTACCGGCCGGCGCACGGCACGGTGGCGGGGCTCGGCTGGATCACGGAGGTGACCGCGTGAGCGCCCCCTTCTCCCTCACGCCGCGTCCGCGCATCGCGCTGATCAGCGCCACGCCCGCCGCGACCGGCCCGGCCGTGGCCGGGCTCGCCGACGGCTTTCCGCGGGCCGAGCCGTGGAACCTGCTCGACGACACGCTGTTGACCGACGCCGACGCGCACGGCGGACTCACCCCCGCCCTGGAGGCGAGGATGCGGCGGCTCATCGACCACGCGGTGGCGGGCGGCGCCCGGGGCGTGCTCCTGACCTGCTCGCTGTACGGGCCGGTGGCCGAGCGCGCCGAGGCAACGGTGCCCGTGCTCGCGGCGGACGCCGCCGTCTTCGCCGCGGCCCTGGCCGGCGGCCACCGCCGCGTCCTGGTCCTGGCCTCGTTCGACGCGGCCCTCGACGATTCCCTGGACCGCTTCCGGGCCGCCGCGCGCGCCGCGCACTCCTCCGTCGAGGCCGTCGGGCAGGTCATCGCCCCCGGTGAACTCCCCGAACCGGCGGGCGCGGACGCCGTACTGCTGGCCCAGTACTCGCTCGCGCCCCGGGCCGACGAGCTGTCGGCCGCGCTGGGGCTGCCGGTGCATGCCGGACCGCACGCCGCGGCCCGCGCGCTGCGTGCCGCTCTCGAAGACGCCGTACGCGAAGACACCTCACGCGAAGGCGCCGTACTCAAAGAAGGGGGTGCCCCGTGCTAGGAGTGATCACCGACGACGTGACCGGGGCCAGTGACGTGGCCCTGGCCCTGCGGGAGAGCGGGTTGCGGACCGTCCTGTACTTCGGGGTGCCCGGACGCGAGGTCGAACCGCCCGGCGGGCACGAGGCGGTGGTCATCGCGCTCAAGAGCCGGATGGCTCCCCCGGCGCGGGCGGTGGAGGACTCGCTCGCCGCGCTGGACCGGCTGCGCGCGCACGGAGCGCGGCAGGTCTACTTCAAGTTCTGCTCGACCTTCGACTCCACCGCCGAGGGCAACATCGGGCCGGTCCTCGACGCGCTCGCCGACGCTCTGGAGGCGCCGACCGTGCTGCTGACGCCGAGCTCGCCGCAGCACGGACGCACCCAGTACGAGGGGCATCTCTTCGTGGACGGCGTGCCGTTGGCCGAATCGCCCCTGCGCGACCATCCGGTGACCCCGATGACGGACTCCTCACTCCCCCGGCTGCTGCGCGCCCAGACCGGCCGCTCGGTGGAGCTGCTGCGGTGGGGCACCGTGCGCGAGGGCGTCAGGGCCGTGCGGGCGGGCGTCGCCGGTGCCAGTACCGGCGCCGGTGCAAGTGGGCATGGCGGCCGCTATCTGCTGGCCGACGCGATCACTGACGACGACCTGCGCACGCTCGGCCGTGTCGCCGCCGACGCGCCGCTGTCCGCGGGCGCGGCCGGTCTCGCCGCAGGGCTCGCCCGCGCTCTCGCGCGGGGCGCTCAGGGCGTGCACGAGGACGACGATCCGCTCGATGCGTGGCCCGCCGCCGTACTGAGCGGAAGCTGCTCGGCGCGCACCCTGGAGCAGCTCGACGCGCTGCGCGCCCTGGGCCGTCCCGCGCACCGGCTCGATCCGCGCGCCGCCCCCGACCCGGCCGACCTCGCCGGGCGCGCCCTCGACTGGTACGACGCGCTCCCGCCGGGCGCGGCACCGGTGTTCCACTCGTCGGCGCCCCCCGATCAACTGCACTCCATTCAGCAGGCGTTGGGGGCCGCACGGGCCGCGGCCGTGCTGGAGGAGGCCACCGGGCGCATCGCCGCGGGGCTCGTGGCGCGCGGGGTGCAGCGCCTGGTCGCGGCGGGCGGTGAGACGTCGGGGGCGGTGGTGGCGGCGCTGGGCGTCACCGGTGGCTGGATCGGCCGGGCCGCCGCGCCGGGCGTCCCGTGGATCCGCCCGACGTCGGGGCCGCCGCTCGCCCTGCTGCTCAAGTCAGGGAACTTCGGCGGCCCCGACTTCCTCGCCGCCGCCTCCGCACCGCCCCCGGACCACTCCCCCGTCCCGCACGGACCCGACCGAGGAGCTCGACCATGACCTCGCACACCTCGCACACCTCACACCCCGCCGGGCGCGCGGCGCTCGTCGCCACCGCCCGTCACCTGGCCGCCCGCGGCCTCGTGCACGGCCGCACCGGCAATGTGTCGCTGCGCACCGGGGACGGCACGATCCTCATCACACCGACCGGGGCCGACCTCGCGCAGGTCGGCCCGCGGGAGCTGTCCGTCATCGACGACGACGGCGCCCACCTCGACGGGCCGCCCCCGTCGAAGGAGGCGTTCCTGCACGCGGCGGTGTTGCGGGCCAGGCCCGGCGCCCGCGCCGTCGTCCACACGCACTCCCCGCACGCCGCGGCCCTGTCGTGCCTCAACGGCCTCGACGCGGACGACGCGCTGCCCCCCGCTCACCGCCTATGGCGCGATGCGCGTAGGGCGGCTCGCGCTGCTGCCCTACTCCGCACCGGGCGACGTCCGCCTCGCGGAGGCCGCCGAGGACAAGGCCCGTACGCACGCGGCGCTGCTGCTGCGCCACCACGGCCCGCTCGTCGCGGCCGCGGGACTCGACGCGGCCCTGGAGGCCGTCGAGGAACTGGAGCAGACGGCACGGGTCCACCTGCTGCTGCACGGCACGGATCACGCCCGGCTGACCGAGCGGCAGCGCGCGGACCTGTCGCCCCGACTCCCCCGCGACGTCGTGCTGTTCAGCGCGCTGGCCATCAAGAAGGCACTGGACGACACCGTGCTGGAGGCGTTCACGGCCACCAGCGGCATCGGCGTCGACGGCGTCTACGAGCCCACGAACGTGCTGGTCGACCGGATCGGCGCCGGAGAGCTCCCCGACGTCATGGTCGGCGTGACGGGTGCGCTGGAGAAGCTGGCCGCAGCCGGGGTGCTGGACGCCTTCTCGCTGCGCCCGCTGGCCCGGGTGGGCATCGGGGTGGCCGTGCCGCCGGGCGCGCCCGGCGTGGACCTGTCCAGTACCGACGCGCTCGTGCGGGCGCTGACGTCCGCACGGTCGGTGGCGTACTCCCGTACAGGGGCCAGCGGAGTCGCGTTCGCGGGGCTGCTCGAGCGCCTGGGCATCGCGGACGAGGTCAACTCCCGCGCCACGGTGGTGCCGAAGGGCTTCACCGCGCTCGCGGTGCTAGACGGGCGCGCGGACCTGGCCGTGCAGCAGCTGAGCGAGCTGCGCTTCGTCCCGGACGCGCACGTCGTGGGCCCGCTCCCGCAGGAGGTGCAGCACTACACCGACCTGTCGGTCGCGCTCGGCGCGCACGCCGCGAGCCGCCCGGAGGCCGGCGCGCTGCTGCGGCACCTGACCGCGGGCGCCGCGCGGGAGGCGTACCTGGCAGCCGGTCTGGAAGACCCGAACCGATGAACGCGATCCTCGCCCTCGTGGCGTTCATCGGGGTCATCATCGTGTGGAACGTGGCGTTCAGGCGGAACATCGGCGAGGCCATGATCCTCGGGTTCCTCGCGAGCGCGGCGTTCGGGAGCACGGACGCGCCACGCGTGGCCTGGGAGTGTCTCGTCGAGGGGCTGAAATCGGAGATCACGTTCGCGGCGCTCGCGTTCGTCTTCGTCAGCGAACTCCTCACGCGCACCGGTCTGGTGCACCGGATGATCGACATCCTCAGCTCGCTGCTCGGCCGCCGCAAGGGCGGTTCGGCGTACGCGGCGACGGTCGCCTCCGGCCTGTTCGGCGCCGTCGCCCACAACGGCGCGGCGATCGTCGCCACCGTCGGGTCGCTGGCCATCCCGTGGATGAAGCGGTCGCGGGCCAGCGGCGAGACGGCCGCGCTCGTGCTGTCCGGCAACGCGGGGGTCGGCGCGACCTTCCCGTTCAGCGGCGCGTTCTTCGTGCTCCTCGCCGCGCCGACGGTCGTGCCGGTGCTCTCCTCGCGCGACGTCGTCGCCACGCTCTTCGTCACCGGAGCCTGGATGGTGGCGATGCGGCTCGTCATCGCGTACGTGATCGTGCGCAGGCGGGGTGTCGGCACCATGGCGCCGAAGGACATCCGGCCGCTGCGCGAGTCGTTCGGCGCGGGCTGGACCTCGCTGCTGGTCCTGGCCGCCGTAGCCGTGCCGGTACTGCTCACGACGTCGCCGGGCAGCGACTGGGCGACGGACCGGCTCGGCGGTCTGGACGCCGCCGACGCCGTGCCGCTGCTGGTGTGGCTGCCGGTGATGATGCTGATCGCGGGGCTCCTGGTGGAGCGGCGGGCCCTGCCGCACGGCGGCGGCGCATGGTGGCGCACCCTGGGCGAGATCGGTCCGAAGCTGGGCCTTGTGGGCGTGACGATGGTGTCCGCGTTCGCCGCCTCGGAGGTCCTGGACCGCCTCGGTCTCGGCGAACAGCTGGCGCCGTACCTGGAGGACCTTGAGGGTGTGCCACCGGTGGTGGCGGCGCTCGTGGTGGGCCTGGTCATCGTCATCGTCGCGGGACCCCTCAACACCACGTCCACCCTCGCGGCCGTCGGGCCCGTCGCCTTCGCCGCGCTCGTCGCCGCCGGGATCCCCGCGCACGTGGCGTTCGCCGCGGTCATCGTGTGGGCGTCCTCCGAGGGCTGTTCGCCGCCGGGCGCCGCGCCGTTGTACGTGGCCGCCGGCATCGCCGACATCAATCCCGCACGCATCTTCCTGCCCGTCGCCCTGTACTACCTGGTGCCGTCATATCTGTTCGGCGTCCTGATAGCGGTGGGCGCGCTGTGGATCCCGGGCTGAGCCGCGTGCGGGGAAACGGAGACCCTTCCATGCAGAGCTTGTTGCGTACGTTCCTCTCGGGCGCGACCCGCGTCCTGCTCGTCGCCTTCCTCCTGGGCGGCTGCGCCGTGGTGGCGGGCCAGATCGTGGCCCTGGCCGCGGGTGACCGGCAGTTGATGGAGCTGTTCGGCGGCGACGTGACCGACGCGGTGTGCGTCGTCGCGGGCGCGGCCGGGCTCTGTTCGTTCCTGCACCTGTACGTACGGAAGGAGGGGGCCGGCGGGAGCGCGAAGGATGCGCCGGAGGAGTAGAGCGGCTCGGACCGTGCTCCCCCCGGACCCTTGCCGTCAGGCCGGTGCCGTCAGGCCGGTCCCGTCACGCCGGTGCCGTCACGCCGTTGTCAGTGGCGGCTGGGAGGCTGGACGGCATGGAGAGCGACGATGAACAACTGCTGCGCGGACGCGTCTACGGCCAGGACCACGACCACCCGGGCCCGCGACCGGGGCAGCGCTACGCCGAGTTGGTCGGCGGCCCGCTGGACGGGCTGCTGCTCGACATCACCGGATGGACGCGCGCCGAGATCGACACGGGCGTCGCGCTCCCGACCGAGCTGGGGCAGTACGGCGCCGGGGGCCGGGCCACGTACGACCCGCGCCCCCGCGATCCGGACCGCTTCGACTGGTCGGGCGACGTCCCTTGACGGCCGCCCGGCCAGGTCGTCCCGCCCCGTCCGCGCACCGGGACCCGAGCGTCATCGCCCCGGCCCGCGCCCGCCGAAAAGAACTCGGAGGTCACGGGCGCCGCTGTTAGCATGACGGTCATGGCACGAGGTATCTGGTCGCAGAAGGTTCGCTCCGCCCGCTGACGGCGGCGCCTTCTCCCTGCTCAATCAGCGCTCGCCGTCCCGGTTCCCGCCGGGCGGCCCCTTCCGCTGCCCGGCTCCCCTGCGAGCTGCGGAGCACCCTTGAACCTCACCACCCCCGAAGCCATGTCCCCGTCCGCCGAGGCGGGCGGCAGCGCCCACGTCCGCGCCGAAGGCATCACCGTCACCCGCGGATCCCGCACCGTGCTGGACGATGTCTCGGTCACCGTCTCCGCCCGGTCGCGGATCGCCGTCGTCGGCGAGAACGGCCGCGGCAAGACGACGCTGCTGCACGTCCTCGCCGGGCTGATCACCCCTGATGAGGGCGCCGTGCACCAAACCGGCACTCTAGGCCTGGCCCGCCAGGAACTGTCCGCGCACAACGGGCAGACCGTCGGCACCCTGACGTCCCGGGCGCTGGCCGCTTCGCTCGCGGCCCTCGCCGCGCTGGACGAGGCGACGCTTGCCATGGCCGACGGCGACCCCACCGCCGACAGCCGGTACGCCGTCGCACTCGACGCCGCCACCCGGCTCGACGCCTGGGACGCCGAACGCCGCGTCGACGTCGCCCTCGAAGCGCTCGGCGCCTGCACGGACCGCGACCGCCCGCTGTCGAACCTGTCGGTCGGGCAGCGCTACCGGGTCCGGCTCGCGTGCCTGCTCGGCGCGCACCACGACGTCCTGCTGCTCGACGAGCCCACCAACCACCTCGACGCCGACGGGCTCGCCTTCCTGACCCGCAGGCTGCGCGAGCACGACGGCGGCCTCGCCGTGGTCAGCCACGACCGGGCGCTGCTGCGCGACGTCGCGGACCGGTACCTCGACCTCGATCCGGCCCGCGACGGAAAGGCACACCTCTACGCGGGCGGGTACGACGCCTGGCAGGACGCCAGGCATCGCGCGTACGAACGCTGGGAGCAGGACCACGAGGAGCAGCAGGAGGAACACCGACGGCTGCGGGACGCCGCCGCCAAGGCCCGTGACCGGCTCTCCACCGGCTGGCGGCCGGACAAGGGGACCGGAAAGCACCAGCGTCAGACCCGCGCGCCGGGGGTCGTCCAGGCCGTCAAGCGCCGGCAGGACGCCCTGGAGGCGCACCGGATCGACGTGCCCGAGCCGCCGCCCGCGCTGCGCTGGCCGGACCTCGCGGTACGGCGGGGCGCACTCCTGGTGCGGACACACGGCGTGGCGGTCGAGGGACGCCTCGCCGGCCCGGTCGACGTCACCCTCGACGGCGGCGACCGGCTGCTCGTCACGGGATCGAACGGCGCAGGGAAGTCCACACTGCTCGCCGTCCTCGCCGGTGCGCTCACGCCCACGGACGGGCACGTGCGGACGGCGGCGGGAGCCCGCGTCGTCCGCGTCACCCAGGAGACGGCCGAGTCGGACCCGGAACTCACCGCCCGTGAGACGCACGCCCGGCACGTGGGACGGCTGATGGCCCGCGGAGCGCTCCACGAGAGCGACGTCGTGCCGCTCGGGTCGCTCGGCCTGCTGGACCGGGACGCGCTGCGCACCCCGGTCGGGCAGCTGTCACAGGGGCAGCAGCGGCGCCTGGACCTGGCGTTGGCGCTGGCCGTGCAGCCCGGGCTGATCCTCCTGGACGAGCCGACGAACCACCTGTCGTCGACGCTGGTGGACGAGTTGACCCGGGCGATCCGCGGCACGAGCGCGGCGGTCGTGGTCGCGACGCACGACCGGCAGCTGCTGCGGGACCTGGCGGACTGGCCGCGTCTGGAGATCGGGGGTCCCGCCGTGCGGCGATGACCGGTCCGCCCCGGGTGAGCCGTCGAACTCCTGGGTCACCCTCAGGTTCCTCGGTCACCAAAAAGTGCGTTCTTCCACGTCAGCCCTCGCTCTCCTACGGTTCCCCAGTAACCGCAGGAGAGCGGGGGCGCCTCGGTCTCCTGTGCCAGCGAGCCCGCCCACGGGCTCCCCGACGAGGAGGCAATGCGCATGTCCGTCACTCTCATCGATCCCCCGGGCCTGGTGGAAGTCGGCGTCTACCGGCAGGTGGCCGTCGCGTCCGGTTCGCGGCTGGTCTTCATCGCCGGGCAGGTCGCCTGGGACGCCGACGGCACCACGGTCGGCGAGGGCGATCTCGCCGCCCAGGTCGAACGGTGCTATCTCAACGTGGGCACCGCGCTGGCCTCGGTCGGCGGGTCCTTCTGCGACGTGGCGAAACTGACCGTGTACGTCGTGGACTGGACCCCCGACAAGATGCCGCTGTTCCTGGAGGGCGTCGCCCGGGCCGCCGCGAAGCTCGGGGGCACCCCCGTGGCACCGGGGACGCTGATCGGCGTCGCGGCCCTCGACGTACCCGCGCATCTCGTCGAGGTCGAGGCCACCGCGGTGCTCGACTGAATCCGCGGCGCGGGGCGGAATCCGGCCCGTCGCCACCCGTGCGTGCCTCCCGAACCGCTCCCGCGCCGGACTCCCGGAGCACTCCCCCGAACAGGTGGATCTCCCCACCGCTCAATGGTCCATTCCACTGACGCGCCGCAGGCGGTGGGGCCACCTTCGGCGAAAACCCGCCACTGACCCGCCGGGACCGGCGCTGACATGGGAAATCCCTTCTCCTGGGCATGATTGACGGATCGTCGGCGAGCCGGTACCACTGACGCACGCCCGGCCCCGCACGCCCCGTCACGCTTCACCGGCCCAGGAGTTCCAGGAGGCTGCTTTGCGAGCATCCGACACCGCCCGTACCGCGTCCGCGCGCAGACGCACCGTCAGGACGGCGGGCGCTCTCGCGTCGGCCGGTCTGCTGGTACCGCTGCTCGGCGCGGCCCCGTCGTCCGGCGTTCCCCGAGACGCGTCCCCGGAGCGGTTGCAGGGCGCCTTCGCGGCCGCCTCCGCCAAGTACGACGTGCCGCAGAGCGTGCTGCTCGGCGTCTCGTACCTGCAGTCGCGCTGGGACGCGCACGGCGGCGCGGCCAGCGTCACCGGAGGCTTCGGCCCCATGCACCTCACCGACGCGCGCGCCGCCCTCGCCTCGGCCCCGCACCACAGCGAGGGCAAGGAGGACCCGCGCGGCGACACCTCCCGCCCGGCGGCGCCGCCCAAGACCGAGGTGCCCGAGGAGTCAGAACTCCCCGCCCGGCTCAAGACGTTGCCCCGCGCGGCCGGGCTGACCGGCCGCTCCGCGCAGGAACTGCGCACCGACCCGGCAGCGAACGTCGAGGGCGGCGCGGCCCTGCTCGCCGCCGCCCAGCGGGGCCTCGGCAAGCCCCTGAGCAGTGACCCCGCCGACTGGTACGGCGCCATCGCCCGCTTCTCCGGAGCGGACGACCGGGCCACGGCGGCCACGTACGCCAACGACGTGTTCGCCGTGATCCGCGACGGCGAGCGGCGCACGACGGACGCCGGCCAGCGCGTGACGCTCGCACCGGAGCCGGGTCTGAAGCCCGACGCGGCGCAGGTGAAGCGCATGGGTCTGCGCAGCGCGCCCGCGGGTGAGACGGAGTGCCCGAAGACCGTGTCGTGCGAGTGGATCCCCGCCCCGTACGAGGAGTTCAAGGACCCCGACGGCAATCCCGACTACGGCAACCACGACCTGTCGGACCGGCCGAAGAGCCAGAGCATCGACTCGATCGTCATCCACGACACCGAGGGCAGGTGGGAGGGTGTCCTGAACCTGGTGCAGGACCCGACCTACGTGTCGTGGCAGTACACCCTGCGCTCGACCGACGGCCACATCGCCCAGCACGTGAAGGCCAAGGACGTCGCCTGGCACGCGGGCAACTGGTACGTGAACTCCAAGTCCATCGGCCTGGAGCACGAGGGCTTCCTGACCGCGCCCGACACCTGGTACACGGAGGCGATGTACCGCTCGTCGGCCCGCCTGGTGAAGTACCTCGCCAAGAAGTACGACATCCCGCTGGACCGCCAGCACATCCTCGGCCACGACAACGTGCAGGGCACGCTGGCGTCGACGATCTCCGGGATGCACACGGACCCGGGTCCGTACTGGGACTGGCAGCACTACTTCTCGCTGCTCGGCAAGCCGTTCCACCGCACGGCGGGCAAGAACGGCGGCGTGGTGACGGTGGCGCCGGAGTACTCCGCGAACCGCCCCGAGTACACGGGCTGCGTCAAGCCCGGCGAGACGTGCGTGCCGCACGGTTCGGCCGCGGTGCGCGTGCACACCGAGCCCCGTGACGACGCACCGCTGATCAAGGACATCGGCAAGCGTCCCGGCGGCCAGGACTCCACGATCGACGTGAACGACACGGGCGCGCGGCTCTCCACCGGCCAGCAGTACGCGGTCGCCGACCGCAAGGGCGACTGGACGGCCGTCTGGTACCTCGGCCAGAAGGCCTGGTTCAAGAACCCGAAGAAACAGCCCACGGCGGTCGACGCGAAGGGCCTGGTGGTCACGCCGAAGGCGGGCGCGACCGAGGTTCCGGTGTACGGGCGCGCCTACCCGGAGAAGGAGGCCTACCCGCAGGGCGTGCCGGTGCAGGCGGTCTCGCCGCTGCCGTACAAGATCCTCGCGGGCCAGAAGTACGTGGTCGGTGACAAGGTGCCGGGCGAGTACTTCTACTCCCCGACCTTCGACACCGCGCCGCACAAGGTGGTGCGCGGCAAGGACATGTACTACGTCGTCCAGTACGGGCACCGCATCGGGTACGTGCGGGCGGCGGACGTCCAGGTGGTGCGGTCGGGTTCGTAGCACCGTCCGGGGCAGTCGGGTCCGGGTCCGCGTGGGGCGGCCCGGACCCGTCGCACGTCACGGGCCGTCGCCCGGCTGCCCCTGTCCGGCCCGGTGCAGGTCCTGGCGTGCCCGGTGGCTGACGGCCAGGAGGAGCGCGATCAGGAGCCAGTTGGCGACCATGGACGAGCCGCCCTGGGCGAGGAACGGCAGCGCCTTCCCGGTGAAGGGCAGCAGGCCCGTGACGCCCGCCACGATGATGAACACCTGGAACGCGAGCACCAGGGACAGGCCCGCGGCGAGCAGTTTGCCGAACGGGTTGCCGCAGATCACGGCCGTACGGAAACCGCGCGCGACGAGCAGGGTGTAGAGCAGCAGCACCGCCATCACCCCGGCGAGGCCCAGTTCCTCGCCGACGGTGGTGAGGATGAAGTCGCTGCGCCCGGCGAAGCCGATGAGTTCGGGGTGGCCCTGCCCCAGGCCGCTGCCCGTGACCCCGCCGCTGCCGAAGCTGAACAGGGCCTCCGCCGCCTGGGCCGAGATCAGCCCCGGCGGGCGCTGCTCGGCCGGCAGGTAGATGTCGAACGGGTGCAGCCAGGCGAGGATCCGGCCGCGCACGTGCGGTTCGGTCGCGCCGACGGCGACGGCGCCCACCAGGGTCATGGCGATCCCGCAGGCGACCCAGTTGGTGCGTTCGGTGGCGATGTAGAGCATGGCGACGAAGACGCCGAAGAAGAGCAGGGACGTGCCGAGGTCGCGTTCGAAGACCAGGACCAGCAGGCTGAGCAGCCAGACCGCCGCGATCGGGCCGATCTGCCGTCCGTGCGGCAGGGTCATGCCGAGCACCCGGCGGCCCGTGCAGGCCAGGGCGTCGCGGTGGAGCACCAGGAACCCGGCGAAGAACACCACGATGCTGATCTTCGCGAACTCCCCGGGCTGGAAGGAGAGCGGGCCCAGGTGGACCCAGCGCTTGGCTCCGTAGCTGTCGCCGGGGAAGAACGCGGGGGCCATGAGCAGGGCCAGTGACGCCGCCATGGTGACGTAGAGGTAGCGCTGCAACTGCCGGTAGTCCCGCAGCGCCCACAGGGCGGCCACGGTGACGGCCACCGCGAGGACGGTCCAGACGAGCTGGCCGCCGCTCGCGGGAGCCGAGTCGTAGCGTGCGGCGTAGGCCGGGTCCAGGCGCTGGATCAGGACGAGGCCCAGGCCGGTGAGGAGGAGGGCGAGGGGCAGGATGAGCGGGTCGGCGTGCGGCGCGAACCTGCGGACCGCGAGGTGGGCGGCTCCGGCGAGGCAGAGCTGGGAAACGCCGAAGCCGGTCAGCCCTGTGGGAAGGCCGCCGGTCGTGGCCAGGCCGGCGGAGGCGTATCCGTAGCTGACGACGAGGAGGGCGAGGCCGAGCAGCAGGGCCTCGGTGCGGCGGGCCCGGCGTCCCTGGGCGTCCGTGCCACGCACCACGGGCACGGCTCGCAGGATCAGTCCACGCACGGGACACCGCCCCCGGCGACCTTCTCGGAGTTCTGCCCGGACTTCTTCCCGGACTCCCCCGCGTGCCCCTTGTCCTGGGGCTGCTTTCCGTGTCCGGTCTGTTCCTGGACCCGTCGGCGCACCAGGTCGCGGTCCACGATGTTGACGTCCTCGCCGTTGTGCCGGGCGAAGCTCTCCACCGGCAGGGTGGTGAACTCCACGTTGCCGCCGGTGAGGTTCTTGGCCTGCCGGACGAAAGAGAGGACGCCCCAGCCCTTGTCGAGCACGACGTTGTCCTTGACCACGTCCTTCAGGTCGAGCAGCCGGGCGGGGTGGGTCAGCGTGCCCACGCTGTTCGCCTGGTGCAGGGCCGAGGCGAGAAAGGCCTGCTGGCGGCGCGTACGGTCGAGGTCCCCGCGCGTCAGGCCGTGCCGCTGCCGTACGAACGCGAGGGACTCCTGCCCGTCGAGCTTCTGCCTGCCCGCGGGGAAATCGGCACCGGAGTAGCGGTCCTTGACCGGCTTGTTGAGGCAGACCTCGACGCCGTCGAGGGCGTCGGCCAGGTGGTGGAAGCCGGCGAGACTGACCTCCGCGAAGTGGTCGACGGGGACGCCGAGGAAGTCGCGCACGGTCCGGATCTGCGAGGTCCTGCCCGCTTCCCTGCCAGCCCGCTCCAGCCGGTGCCCGTCCGTGACGCCCTCGCCGCGCAACCGGTTCTCCTCCGCCGCCTTCGCGAGCCCGTACGCTTTCTTGATCTTGTCCTTGCCGTGGCCGGGTATGTCGACGAGGTCGTCGCGCGGGATGGAGAAGCCCTTGGCCTTGCCGCCACCGGCCGGGACGTGCAGCAGAATCAGCGTGTTCGCGTTGTAGCCGCCGATGTCGGAGCTTCCCGCGTGCAGCTTCTTCAGTACGTCGGCGGGCAGCTCTTCGCCGTTCTGGTCCTTGCGGGTGTCCAGGCCCATGAGCAGGATGTTCGTCGTGCCGTCCGTCGACTTGGGGGCGTCTGCGCCGAGGGCGGACGAGGAGCCGATGCTGTCGAGCTCGCGGTACAGGTACCAGGCGCCGGCGCCGCCGCCGAGTACGAGGACACCGGTGAGGCCCAGCAGGGTGCGGCCGAGCCGGGCCCTTCGGGAGACTCCCCGCCGGGGCGAGTGCCGAGGGCGCGCACGATGTCGTCGGGAGCGGGGGCTGACGGCTCGGTGCTGAGACATGGGGACGATCCTGAACGCCCTTTCCTGAGGGCATCCTGAGGATCCTGAGGAATCAGCTGCGGTCTTCAGGAATCTTCGGGAATCGTTTGCCGGGAGGCAGGGATCGTTTCGCAGGAGGGCGGACCCGCCGTGGGCAGCCGCAGGACGAGGCACGCGCCGCGCTCGCCCGGCGCCACCCGCAGGGTCCCGCCGTGGGCCTGTGCGATCTCCCGCGCGATGGCCAGGCCGAGGCCGGTGCCGCCGCTGGCGCGGTTGCGGTCGGCCTCGAGTCTGGCGAACCGGTCGAAGACCTCCTCGGCCGCCTGCGGCGGGATGCCGGGGCCGTCGTCGGCGACTTCCAGGAGTGCCGTGCCGGTGGCCGGATCGGTCGCGGTGGTGACGCGCACCTCGGAGCGCGCGAAGCGCTGGGCGTTGTCCAGGAGATTCGCGAGCAGCCGCTCCACCTGTCCGGGATCGGCTCGTACGAGGACGGGGGCGTCGGCCGCGTCGAGGAGCAGCGGAACCGGGGCCGAGCGCCGCCGGGCGATCTTCTCCGCGGCCAGCAACGACAGGTCGACGAGCTGCGCGGCCGGCGGCTGCCGGGCGTCGAGGCGGGCGAGGAGCAGCAGGTCGGCGGCGATCCGTTCCAGTCGGACGGTGCTGTCGAGGGCCTGGCCGAGGGAGGCCGCCGTGCCGGGTGCGGGCTCGTGGAGGAGGGCCAGTTCGAGTTCGGCGCGCGCCGCGGCGATGGGGTTGCGCAGTTCGTGCGAGGCGTCGGCGACGAACTGCCGCTGCCGGGTGACCGAGTGCTCCAGGCGTTCCAGGGTGTCGTTGACGGTCCGGGCGAGGCGGGTGATCTCGTCCTGGCCGCCGGGCGCGGGCACGCGGCGGCCGAGCCGGTCCGCGCTGACGGCCGCGAGTTCCCGTCGGATGGATTCGACGGGCCGCAGCGCGGCGCCGGTCACGGACCAGGCGATGACTCCGGTGAGCAGGACGACGAGCGGGCCGCCGGCCAGGACGGCGACGCCGAGCGCCCGTTCGGCGTCGGCCACGGCGTTGAGCACGGTCAGCGCGTAGACGTAGCGGTCGCCGTCGGGCGAGGGGGTGCGGACCACGGCGACGACGCTGGTGTGGCCGGCCAGCGCGGGCGCGGCGGCGAAGTCGCGTACCGCGGAGTCCTGACCGGGGCCGGGCCGGAAGTCCGCGAGGCCGGCGGCGCGGGCGGCCGGGTGGGGGGCGGTGCTGGCCAGGGCGCGGCCCTTGTCGTCCAGGACGAGCACGGCGTCCACCCCGTCGGCCGGTTCCTGCATGTCGCCGCGCGGCGGACCGGGCCTGGTGGCGAGGTCGGCGGCGGCCTGTCGGGCGGCGAGCTCGGTGCGGGCCGCGGTGTTCTCCATGAGGTTGCCGCGCAGGGTGACGTAGAGCCATCCGCCGCCGAGGGAGAGGGCCACGATCATGATGAGGACGGCGGCGGCCGTGGCCCGGGCGCGCAGGGTGCGGGGCAGCCGCGGGCGGAGTCTTCGGGGGAAGCGCAGCTTGTGGGGGAGGTGGGCGCCGTCGGTGTCAGGGCGCATCGGGGGCCAGCCGGTAGCCGATGCCGCGCACCGTGCGGATGGTGTGCCGTCCGAAGGGCGTGTCGATCTTCTTGCGCAGCGAGCTGACGTACACCTCGACGATGTTGGGGTCGAGGTCTGCGGGCGAGTCCCACACCTCGTCGAGGATGTCCTGTTTGGAGACGGTGCCGCCGTCCGCGGCGAGGAGGCAGCCGAGCACCTCGGCCTCCCGCGCGGTCAGCTCGACACTCTGCTCGCCGCGCTTGCACAGCCGTGCGACGACATCCAGCGTGAGGTCGCCGGCCTGCAGGGTCGCGGGGCGCTCGCGTCCGGCCCTGCGGCCCAGCGCGCGCAGCCGCGCGAGCAGCACGACGAGCGAGAAGGGCTTGGTGAGGTAGTCGTCCGCGCCGGCGTCGAGCCCGTCGGCCTCCTCGTACTCGCTGTCCCGTGCGGTCAGGATGAGGACGAGGGCGTGCTCGTCGAGGGCGCGCAACCGGCGGCAGACCTCCAGCCCGCTGAGTCCGGGCAGCATCAGATCCAGCACGACCACGTCGTAGCCGCCGGTCAGCGCGAGCTCGAGGCCCGTGTGCCCGTCATGGGCGACATCCGCCCAGTGGCCGTCCGAGGACAGGGCCCGGCGCAGGGTGTCGGCGAGTGCCGGCTCGTCCTCGATGACCAGGATCTTCACTGCTCAAAAGTCACATATCTCGTCAATAGGGATGCGGGTGTCCACTCTACGATGCCGCCACTGAGGCGTGGCCGGGGGCGCCGAGGCCTCAGAACGGCTGAGCTCCCCCAGGGTCGAAAGTCCCGCGCTTTGAGGACCTTCGTGTACGGCTTCGAGCGGATCGAGCTGTGACGATGGCGCTACGGAAGATCAACTACCGGCCCGTCAACACCGCGTTCCCTGCCGACTGTTGCAGGAGGCGGGGATGGCGGGCCGGCCCCCCTCTCCGGTGCGCACAGAAGGGCCGCCCCAATGACTGCACCCACGACGCTGCACCACGAGAGCCCCGTCCCCCGCACCGACGCCTCGCAGCAACCGCTCGCGCACAGTTTCCTGCCGCCGCGCCTGCCCGCTCCCCACCTCTCCGGGGCCTGGACGGACCTGGACGCGCTGGCGCACGCGACCGCCGCCGCGCCCTCACCGGAGGACGCCCGCCACTCGGTGGACGTGGCAGACCGCTCCGGTGCGTTGACGGTGCTGCGCCAGCGCGTCGCCCGGCTGCCGGAGCACCGGGCGCAGGCGGCCGCGATGCGCGTCGCGGTCGTCGTGGCGGCCTGCGACTGGACCGGCCTCGACCCGCACGCGCCCGTCTCGCGCCGGACCGCCAACGAGGAGTTCCTCTCCCTGTGGTCGTCGCTCGCGCACCGCAGCGGCCATCAGGAGATCGTGGCGCTGCCCACGCTGTCGCTGCTCAACTGGGCACCGGTGCGCAAGCCCGGCCGGTCCCTGCCCGTCGACCAGCTGGCCCGCGCCGAGAGCCTGACACCCATCGTGCGCTGGGCGCCGCCGGGCCGGCCGCTGTCACGCCTGGACCTTCTCATGCTGGCCACGGTGCGCCTGGAGGCCCACGGGGCGTGGCTGTTCCGGCTCTCGGAGACCCTGGCGGGCCGTTCTCCCGGCGATGGCGCCGTCTCGGTGGCGCTGGGCCGCATGACCCGTATCCAGCACGCCCTGCTCGGGCACCTGCGGCTGAGCACGGAGAAGATCAGCACGGCCCCGGCGACCGCCCGGCAGTGCGCGGTGCTCGCGGCACTCGCCGAGCACGAGGCGCTGGAGCCGCCGGTGCTGCTGGTCTGCGACGCCGTCCTGGGCATGGGCGGGCGCATGGGCGTCGGCAGCCGCTACCAGCTGCGCCGCCATCTGCCCACCGCGCACCGCGCCTGGCTCTCCACCCTGGACCGCCGCAGCGCGGCCCTGAGGACCCTCGCCCACCGCCGCGGCCCGGACGCGGACGCCTACCGCGAGGCCCAGGAGTCGCTGGTCGCGCTGCGCTGTGCGTACGCGGAACTGGTGCGGATCGCCGGCCGGCCGTCAGTCGGGGTTCGCGGCGCACGCGCGTCACGGCGGCCGGCGTCGGTGCGGGGGGCGGGGGCCCGCGGCGCGGCGCGCCTCAGCGCTTGAGGGCCGCCAGCCCTTCGGCCGCCTGGTCGGCGGCCTTCGCGCGGGCCACGGCGGCCTGCGCGCCCTGTCCGAGTTCGTCGGCCAGGCGTGCCTGGGCCAGCCAGTTGTAGGGGCACACCGGGCGCAGGCTGATGCGCTCGCTGAGGAGCGTGCGGGCCAGTTCGTGGCGGTCCGCGCGCAGGGCTGCCTCCAACAGGGTCTTGTGCACGGCGTCGCGCTGGGCATGGCTCCCGCCGTAGTCTCCGAGGCGGTGCCGGACGGCGAGCAGGAGGTCCACGGCCTGGTCGTAGCGGTGCTGTCCGTACGCGATCAGGGCGCGGCACACGGGCAGTCCGACGTCCGCGGTCATCGCGCGGTTGGACGTGCCGGGGCCGCCGCCCGCGGCATAGGCCTCGCGTTGGCGCACCAGGCGTTCGGCGTCGGTGGTGCGGCCCGCTCCGGTGTAGGCCATCACCGCGTGCACGTCGTTGAAGGCGTAGTAGGCGCCGTCGTGGCGGGCGGCCCAGGCGTCGGCGAGGCGCTGCCACCGGTCTCCGGCGTCCTCGTCCATCAGGTGCAGCCGCCACAGCAGGGCGGCGGCGTCCAGGAGTTCCATCGCCGCGCCGGTCGATTCCGCGTGGTGCAGGGCCGCGTCGTAGATCTCCAGGACGCGAGGGGTGTCGCCTGCCTCCAGGGCGTAGAGGCAGTAGTGCCACCAGTTGTGCACGTTCAGGTAGTTGCCCGTCGCCCAGTCCTGCGCGCGGGCGTCGAGATAGCGGATGCCGTCGGCGAACCGCCCCTGCATCTCGTAGGTGTGCACCACGGCGTGGATGGCCCACACGTCGCGCGGTCCGCGCTCGACGGCCCGGAGGCCCGTCTCCCTGGCCTGCTCGTAGTGACCGGATTCTTCGAGTCCGAAGGCGTACATCCCAAGGACGGGGCCGTAGTGGGGGTCCCCGGCGTCCCAGGTGGACAGCGCGCCGCCGACGCGGTCGCGCAGCCGTGGCGCGTTGCCGGTGAAGAAGTCGATCTGGTGGCCCACCGCCAGGGCGAGCACGTCGTGCGGGTACTCCACCGCGATGTCGCCCAGCACGCGGCCCGCCCGGTGGATGTCGCCCCTGAGCCAGGCGGTGGCGGCGGCGACGTGCATGCGTTCGCGCGGTGTCATCTCGCCGCGGTGTACGTGTTCCCTGAAGCGCTCGAAGGCGTTGCGGGCGTCCGCGGCCTCCTTCTCCTCGGTGCCGAGGAGGCCGAGGTGGGCGGCGAGGACGTTGCCCATGACCGAGCGCGGGGCGGCGTCGAGCAGCCGCCGTGACGCGTCGGCCACCTCGGCGCGGAAGAACAGCAGGTGGTCCAGCGCCTGCTCGTAGTGCGCCACGGCCTCGTCGCCGGTGCGGGACATCGGGTGGCCGTGCCGGTCGCCTGCCATGACCGACTCCTTCCGAGGGGGGAGACGCCGAGCGGATCGGTGAACGCTGCACTGCGCCGCCCGCCGAGCGACGGCACTCCATCCTGCCCGCCGCGGGGGCGGTTGACGCACCGCCGTCGGAGCGCGGTCCGTCCCGGGAACGGCCCATCGGCACTCTGGCATCACCGCTTCGGGCGACCTACCTTGGCAGCGGGGTACGCACCACAAGAACGGCTTGTCATGCACTTGTCCATTTTGTCCCGGCAAGAGGCACGAGGTGAGCCATGTTCCTCCGTCACAGACGCTCCGCGCGCGGACACCGCACCCGTCCGCGCCGCGGCCCGGCCCGTCGCATCACCGTCGCCGTCACCGCACTCGCCGCCCTGGCGGCCGCCGCCGCCGGCACGGCGCAGGCGGCGCCCGACGACACCCGCGGGACCGGCCAGGACCGGCCGTCCCTGATCCGGCCCATCGACCCGCAGAACTGGCGCAATCCCGACGACATGTCCTGGAGCGAGTACCGCTCCGTGCCCGGCACCGACTGGGCGAACCCCGACGTGAAGCCCACCGACCGCACCTTCAAGGGCGCGCTGGTGCTCCTCGACTACCCCGACGAGGAGTTCACGCTCAGCCAGGCACCCGGATCCACGGTCTTCGGCAACCCCCAGCCCACCGCGGCGAACGTTCCGCGCACACAACTGCCCCAGTTCTACGAGGACTTCCTCAACAAGCCCGGCGACCTCAACCGCGGCCACACCATCAACGAGTACTGGATGGAGGACTCCGGCGGGCGCGTCGGAGTCGACCTGAAGGCCTTCGGCGTGTACCGCATGCCGTTCAAGTCCTTCCAGTACGGCATCGAGCCCGGCATGAACCCCGGCGCCTGCCCGTCCGGCACCACCTGCGGCAAGGACATCCGCGCCAACGGCAAGGCGGCCTGGGTCGCCCAGGTCGGCGAGGCGGAGGCGGCCAAGTACGACTTCGTCTTCTTCCTCACCGCGGGGCAGGACGAGTCGTCCACCTGGCAGGAGTTCGGCCAGATGAAGTTCGGCTCCCAGGGCCAGGTCCCGGCCGTGTGGGGGCCGCCCGCGCCCATCTCCTCGGGCGGGAACGCGGCCGCCACCCGCTACGTCCCGTGGACCTCCTGGCAGGCCGCGGCCCGCATCTGGCCCAACGCCGTCACCGGCTCCTCCACCCAGGCCGAGAGCTCCGGCATGGGGGTGTACGCCCACGAGCTCAGTCACATCCTGGGCATCGGCGACAACTACAACAACCCCTACGGCACTCCCCTGAGCCGCTCCTACACCGGCATCTGGAGCATGCTGTCGCGCGGCTCGTTCAACGGCCCCGGCGGCCCGCACACCCGGTGGAAGATCCCCGCCACCGACGGCGGCTCGATGGGCTCCCAGCACATCCTGCGCGACAAGCTGGAGCTCGGCATCGTGGACGAGAAGAACGTGCTGCGCCTGGACCGCGACGCCCTCAAGGACTCCGGCACGGTCGTCGCCAAGGTCACCGCGCGCTCGGCGCCGCCCGGCGCGAAGGGCCTGGCAGGGGTCAACATCGCCATGTCCCGCGACCTCTCCCCCGCCTGTGACCGTGACACGGACCCGCTGTGCGACGGCGGCGGCTACCAGAACTACACGGTCGAGGTCGTGGACCGCATGGGCATGGACTCCTTCACCCCGGACAACGGCGTACTGATCACCAAGACCAAGAACGAGGACCGGGCCCCGTTCGCCTGGGTCGTCGACGCCCACCCCGAGGACATCGACATGGTGGACTTCATCCGCCCCGACGGCACCCCGCAGAAGATCACCATGGGCGACTACCGCCAGCTCAGCGACGCACTCTTCCATGCCGGGGCGGACTCCGGCAGCTCCTACGAGTACGTCGACCGCGCCAACCGGCTGCACTTCTACGTCACCGACATCCGGCGCGGCCGCTCGGGCGTGCTGTCGTACACCATCGCCGTCAAGTCCCTGGACGGCGCGGGCCCGCAGCGCCGCGGCACCGCGCTGCGCCACGGCGAAGCGGCGGGCAACCCCGTCAAGGGCCGCGCCACCTGCACGTTCCCGCTCAAGAACACCGGCAGGGCGCCGGCCGACCGACCGGGCGGCCACCCCGAGGACGCCCGGCGCTACCTCGGCTCCGACGTCTACCGGCTCTCCGCAGAGGCCACCGGCCGCGGCTGGTCCGCCTGGCTGCCCAGCGAACTGGCCACAGCCGAGGCGGGCTCCACGGTCGACGTCGACGTGGCCGTCACCGCCCGGCCCGACGGCGGCAAGCACGGCCGGATCACCCTCACCGCGCGCTCGGTGAGCGACCCGCACAAGACCGCCAGAGCCACCTGCTCCCTCGCGAGGAACGGGGGCCACTGACACCTGTGAGGAACGGGGAGGGGGTGCGGGCCGCGGCCCGCACCCCCTCCGCTCGTCAACCGCCCCCGCCGCCGCACGCGGCCGCCCACGCCCACTGGGCCCGCTCAGTCGAAGACGTACCGCTGCCCGGCCCGCACCTTCACCGTTCGCACCCCGCCGCTGAACAGGGCGCTGCGCAGGACGAGTTCGCGCGTCCGCGAGGCCGTCAAGGCGATCCGGGTGGCGCGCCCCGCCGCCCAGTCGATGTCGAGGGCCGCTCCGCCGCGCGCCCGCAGGCCCCGCACCGCCCCCTCGGGCCAGGCCGCGGGCAGGGCCGGCAGGATCTCGATCGTGTCGTACTGGCTCTGCACGAGCATCTCCACGATGCCCGAGGTGGCGCCGAAGTTGCCGTCGATCTGGAACGGCGGGTGGGTGTCCCAGAGGTTGGGCAGCGTCGAGGACTTGAGCTGCTCGCCGAGCATCTTGTGCGCGTGGTCGCCGTCGCGCAGGCGGGCCCAGAAGTTGACCTTCCATGCCTTGGACCAGCCGGTGCCGCCGTCGCCGCGCGCCGTGAGGGAGACCTTCGCGGCCTCCGCCCACCTGCTGCCGGGCTCGATCTGCCGCCCGGGGTGCAGGGCGTAGAGGTGGGAGACGTGCCGGTGGTCGTCGGTGCGCTCGTCCACGTCGGCCTTCCACTCCTGGAGCTGTCCCCAGGATCCGATGCGAAGTCCCGGGTCGAGGGCCGCCAGCGTCTTCTCCAACTCGGCGCGGAAGGACGGCGCGTCACCGAGGACACGGGCCGCTTCCAGCGTGTTGGTGAGCAGGTCGTGGACGATCTGCTGGGCCATCGCGCCACCCGCGGTGAAGTCGCCGTGCTCGGGCGAGTAGCTGGGCGTGACGATCAGGGTGCCGTCGCGCGGATCGGCCCGCAGGTTGTCGAGCCAGAATGCGGCGGCCTCCTTCATCACCGGGTACGCGGTGGTACGCAGGTAGTCCGTGGAGCCGCCGAAACGGTAGTGCTCGTAGAGCTGCGCGGTGAGCCAGGCGGCCGCCTCGGGGAACCAGAACGCGGTCGACCAGTCGTGGACCCCGGTGAACCCGTACGGGTTGGTCTCGTTGTGCACGACCCAGCCGCGGCTGCCGAACATCTCCTTGGCCGTGCGCCGCCCGGGCGCACGCAGGGCCTCGACGAAACGGTCGTACGGGGCCGTCGTCTCGGGCAGGTTCGCGGCCTCGGCGAGCCAGTAGTTCATCTGGAGGTTGATGTTGGTGTGGTAGTCGGCCGACCAGGGCGGCGTGGTGCTGTTGTTCCAGACGCCCTGGAGATTGGCGGGCAGTGAGCCGGCCCGCGAGGAGGCGATGAGGAGGTAGCGGCCGTACTGGAAGAAGAGGGCTTCCAGCGCCCGGTCCGCGGCGACGTCCGCTCCCGACCCGTACTGCTTGAGCAGCCGGTCCGTGGGAAGGCCGGCGGGCAGCGCCTGGCCGATGTCCAGGGCCACGCGGCCGAACAGCGCGCGGTGGTCGCGCAGATGGCGGTCGCGCAGCGTGCCGTGCCCCGCCGAGACGGCCTTGTCGACGGCGCCGGTGACGGTGGCGTGCGGGTCGTCGCCCCGGTAGTCGGGGTAGGTGTCGGCGTAGTCGGTGCCCGCCGCGAGGACGAACCACACATGGTCGGCGCCGGTCACGGTGATGCTGCCGTCGCCGTTCGCGACGCGCGTGCCGCCCTGGTGCGTGACGCGCAGCTGGGCCTCGAACTTCAGCTCGTTGTCGGCGAGTTGGCCGCGCACGGTGAGCCGGTCGCCGGCCGCCCGCGCGGTGCGGTCGGCGCGGGGCGAGGTGTGGCGGAACGTGCAGGTGACCTGTCCCGCGCGGTCGGCACAGAGCCTGCCGACGATCACTCCGTCGGGGTACGAGGCGAAGAACTCCCTGCGGTGAGTCACCTGTTCGTGCTGGTAGGTGACGGTCGCGAGGCCCTGGCCGAGGTCGAGGGAGCGACGGTAGGCGGCGCCGGGCGCGGCCGGTGCGCCGGGTACGTCGATGTGGAGGTCGCCGAAGGTCTGGTGGGCGCCATAGCCCCGCCGGGACTGGCCGAGCTTCGCCGCGACGGCGTCGGGGCCGAGCGTGCCCTTCTCGTCGAGCTCGTCGCGCACGGCGTCGAGGGCGCCGGGCCGGGCGTCGCGCCAGTTGCCGAAGTCGTAGCCCTCCCGGGAGCCGGGACCGCCGGTCCACAGGGTCTTCTCGTTGAACTGGAGCCGCTCGGAGGCGAGGGTGCCGAAGACCATGGCGCCGAGGGCTCCGTTGCCGATCGGCAGCGCCTCGCGTTCCCAGTCCACGGCGGGCGCGTCGTACCAGAGCAGCGATTCATCGGAGGTGTGGTGCTCCGCGTGCCCGGCGGTGGCTGCGGCGGAATCGGCTGCGGCAAACGTGCCACCGCCCGCCGCCAGGGCGGCAGCACCGCCGAGAGCGGACCTCATGGTCGTTCTTCGCGTGATCGCCTGAGTCATGACCGGTCACGTTAAAAGTCCGATGACTGAGCTGGCAAGAGCACGACACAAAACTGCCCCGTTCCGCTGTGGGAACGGGGCAGTGCGCCGGTGGGGTCCGGGGTCGTCGTCAGTGGCCGTCAGCCCTGCTGGAAGAGCTCCGCGGGCAGCGGCTTCAGGAGCGCGTACAGGTCATCGGTGATCGGCCGGTCCCAGGCGGCGATGGTCACCAGGACGTTGTCGCTGCGGTCGAACTGCACGCAGGAGATCCGGCTCTCGGAGAGCTTGAGGCGGCGCACGATGAGGAGGTTGTCGCCCTGCATCACCGGCATGTCCTCGGCGGAGACGACCGTGATGTCCTCGTCGTTCTCCAGGGCCAGAAGCAGCTGGGCCACCTCGAAGGGAACCTCGCCCTCGGCGGTCTCGCGCGCGGGCGACCCCTCGGGGAGGTTGCCGATGATCATCGCGGGGCCTCGGCCGCCGAACAGGTCGTAGCGCAGGAAGACGCCCTGGCAGCTGCCGTCGGGGGCGGGCAGCAGGCCCGCGCCGAGATTGCCGGGCCAGTCACCGGGGTCCATGGCCAGGACATCGAAGTCCGGGCCCGCGGGAGTGGCGGAGCTGCGGCGGCGGAGGAAGGACATGCGCCCATGGTACGTGGCCCGCCGGGCGAACCGGCGCGGGGGCGGGCCCGCCCGACGCGCCGGCCCCGGTGCCCCGCGGGGGGTGCGGGAAGTGTGCGACCAGCCACGACGTACCCGGGCGGCCCGGCGGGCGGCCCGGAGTCCCGGCCACACCCCACCCCTGGGCCCCACCCGCCACACCCGCCCCGGGCGACCGCCCTCCCGGCCCATAATGGCGCCCCCCGACGACGGAGTCCCGGTGACCGACGCATCATCCGTACTGAACTACTGGCACGGCAAGCTCAGCGACGTACCGGACGAGGTCTGGCACCACCCGCGCCTGGAGGTCCTGCTCCTCCCGGACAACGCGCTGACCCGCCTTCCCGCCCGCATCGGCACGCTCCAGGCGCTCCACACCCTCGACCTCGGGCACAACCGGCTGCGCACGGTCCCCGACGAGCTCGGCGACCTCACCGGCCTGAGCCGCTTCCTCTACCTCCACGACAACGAGCTCACCGAGTTGCCCGCGCCCCTCGGCCGCCTCACCCGGCTCGCCTACCTCAACGTCGGCGAGAACCGTCTGACCGCGCTCCCGGACTCGCTGGGCGGCCTGCGCGGGCTCCTGGAGTTGCGCGCCCAGCACAACGAGTTGACCCGGCTCCCCGAGACCATCGGCTCGCTCACCGGACTGCGGGAACTGTGGCTCCGCGGCAACCGCCTCGCCGATCTGCCCCGCGGGACACGCCGCCTCACGGAACTCCGCGAGCTGGAGCTGCGCGACAACGCGTTCACGGCCGTCCCGGACGCCCTCCGCGCTCTCCCGCGACTGCGCCGCCTCGACCTGCGCGCCAACCACCTCACCGAACTGCCCCGTTGGGTGGCGGAGTTGCCCTCCTTGGAGAAGCTGGACCTGCGGTGGAACGAGGTGCGCTGCACCGACGCCCTCCTGCGGCAGCTCGAGGCCAGAGGCTGCGTGGTGCTGCGCTGAAAGCCCCGAGGGCCGAACACCCGCACCGGCACGGTCCGCGGCGGAGCACCGCGCAGCCGGGGGGGGGGGGGGGGGCCCCCCCCCCCACACCCCGCGACCAGTGGCCCACCCCACCCCCCCCCCCTCCACACAAACGCCCCCACCCTACCCCCCCCGCACCAAGCGCCCCCCCCCCCCC
>NZ_JBVIXD010000008.1:210986-303964 GCF_055593965.1 Streptomyces sp. NPDC040622
CGGGGTTTTGGTTTTTGCGGCGCGAAAACCCCCGGGTACCAACCCCCCCACCCACCCTGTCCCGCGGAGAAACCCCCCCCCCCCCCCCTCCCCCCCCCCCCCCCCCAGGGCCCCCCCCCCCCCCCCGGCCCCCGCTACGTCAGATCGAACTCGCCCGCGCGGGCGCCGTGGACGAAGGCTCCCCACTCCGCGGGTGTGAAGATCAGGGAAGGGCTCTCGGGGCGGCCGCTGTTGCGCATCGCGATGAAGCCTTCGACGAAGGCGATCTCCACGTCTCCGCGCCCCTCGCTGCTCGATCGCCAGTCCGCCGTGCTGAGGTCGAGCTGCGGCTTGTCCCAGCCCGCGAGCGGGTGTTGCTGAGTGGTGCTTTCGGCCACGTCCGTGCTCCTCCCGAGTGCGTCGTCCGGCGCCAGCCTAGCTTTCGCTCCCGGCGCCGGACAGGCCGCGACGGAAGGACCTCGTCCCCGCCGCGCGCCGAGCGGCCTCAGGTGGTGGGCGGCCGGTCCCCGACGAGCCACATCGAGAAGAACTGGGAACCGCCTCCGTAGGCGTGCCCGAGTGCTCGGCGGGCGCCGTCGACTTGGTGCTCGCCGGCCTGGCCGCGCACCTGAAGTGCCGCCTCGGCGAAGCGGATCATGCCGGAGGCGCCGATGGGGTTGGTCGACAGGACGCCGCCGGACATGTTCACCGGGAGGTCGCCGTCCAGTTCCGTCACGCCGGACTCGGTGAGCTTCCAGCCCTCGCCCTCCGCCGCGAAGCCGAGGTTCTCCAGCCACATCGGCTCGTACCAGGAGAACGGCACGTACATCTCCACGGCGTCGATCTCCCGGCGCGGGTCCGTGATCCCGGCCTGCCGGTAGACGTCGGCCGCACAGTCCTTGCCGGCCTGCGGGGAGACGAAGTCCTTGCCCGCGTGGAGCGTCGGCTCGCTGCGCATCGCGCCGCCGTGCATCCAGGCGGGTGGCCGGGGCGAACGGTCCGCGCCCGCCCGGTCGGTGAGGATCATCGCGCAGGCACCGTCGGAGGACGGGCAGGTCTCCGAGTAGCGGATCGGGTCCCAGAGCATCGGGGAGGCCTGGACCTTCTCCAGGGTGATGTCCTCCTCGTGGAGGTGGGCGTAGGGGTTCTTCAGGGCATTGCGGCGGTCCTTGTACGCGACGAGGGAGCCGACCGTGTCGGGGGCGCCGGTGCGTCGCATGTAGGCGCGCACGTGCGGGGCGAAGAATCCGCCCGCTCCCGCGAGGAGCGGCTGCTGGAAGGGGACGGGCAGGGAGAGCCCCCACATCGCGTTGGATTCCGACTGCTTTTCGAAGGCGAGGGTGAGGACGGTGCCGTGGACGCGGCCCGCGACGAGGTTGGCGGCGACGAGCGCCGTGGACCCGCCGACGGAGCCCGCGGTGTGGACGCGGAGCATGGGTTTGCCGACGGCACCGAGGGCGTCGGCGAGGTACAGCTCCGGCATCATGACGCCCTCGAAGAAGTCGGGAGCCTTGCCGATGACGACTGCGTCGATGTCGGACCAGGTCAACTCCGCGTCCGTCAGTGCGCGTTGCGCGGCCTCGCGGACCAGACCCGCGATCGACACGTCACGCCGGGCGGCCACGTGCTTGGTCTGGCCGATGCCGACGACGGCGACGGGCTCCTTGCCCACCGCCCCCTGGCGCACGGGCCCAGTGCCCACGGAAGTGCTCATCGGGCGTCTCCTTCCAGGACGGCGACCAGGTTCTGCTGCAGGCAGGGCCCGGAGGTGGCGTGGGCGACGGCCCGGTCCGAGGTGCCCCGGTGGATGCGGGCGGCTGCCTCGCCGAGCCGGATGAGTCCGGCGGCCATCACGGGGTTGGCGGCGAGCGCGCCGCCCGACGGGTTGACGGCGACGTCGTCGCCGAGGTCGAGGGCCTTGCGCAGGACGACCTCCTGCGAGGTGAAAGGCGCGTGCAACTCAGCGGTGTCGACGGGACGTTCGAAGACCCCGGCCCGCTCGGCGGCCAGCCGCGTGGACGGCGATTCGGTCAGGTCGCGCACGCCGAGGCCGTGGGCCTCGATGCGGTGGTCGATGCCCCGGATCCACGCCGGCCGCTCGCACAGGTCCCGGGCCCGTTCCCCGGCCGCGAGGATCACCGCCGCGGCCCCGTCGCCGATCGGCGGGCAGTCCCCGGTGCGCAGCGGGCGTACGACGTAGTCGCCCTGCGGGAGCGAACCGGTCAGCTGTGCGTGGGCGTTGGCGGCGCCGTCCGCACGGCTGCGGCTCGCGACCCCGGCGAGCATGGGCTCGTCGGTCTCGCCCGCGTCGATCAGCGCCTGGGCCTGGAGCGCGGCGAGGGCCACGGAGTCGGGCCAGAGCGGGGCGAGGTAGTACGGGTCGAGCTGGCGGGTCAGGACGTCGCGCACGGAGCCGGGCGAGGACTTGCCGTAGGAGTAGACGAGCGCGGTGTCGGCCTCGCCGGTCTGCAGCTTCACCCACGCCTCGTACAGCGCCCAGGCGCCGTCCATCTCGACGTGCGACTCGGAGATCGGCGGCCAGGCGCCCACGCCGTCGAGGGCCATGGTGAAGGAGAAGGCGCGGCCTGCGAGGTAGTCCGACGAGCCGGAGCAGGTGAAGCCGATGTCGCTGGTCTTCAGGCCGGTGGCGGCCAGCACTTCGTGCAGCACCGGCATGAGCATCTCGACCTCGGAGAGCTCGTCGGTGGTGCGCAGGTGGTCGCTCTGCCCGAAGGCGACGATGGCGACGTCGCGGGCGGGGCGCATCACGGACGGCTTGGGGGGCGCCATCTACACCAGCTCCTTGTACGAGTCGTAGTCGGCGTCGGGTTCGCCGGTGGGCCGGTAGTGGTCGGGGAAGCGGCCGCCCTCGGTCCAGACCGGTTCGACGCGCAGTCCCATGCGGACCTGGTCGTAGGGGATGCCCGCGATGCGTGCGTGCAGCGCGAGGTCGGCGCCGTCGAGGGCGATGTGCGCGTAGACGTAGGGGACTTCGATGTCGAGGTTCTTCGCCTTGATGTTGACGATGCAGTACGTCGTGACGGTGCCGCGCGGGCCGACCTCCACGCGCTCCGCCGTGGCGACGCCGCAGGTGGGGCAGGCACCGCGGGGCGGAACGTAGACCTTGCGGCAGGACGGGCAGCGTTCGCCGACCGTCCGCTGCTGGGAGAGGGCGTTGATGTAGGCCGACTGGGCGCGGCCCGGCGAGTAGGTGTAGTCGAGGCGCGCCGCCGCGACGATTCCGGTCACCGCGTCGGCGAACTGCCCGTTGTGCGCGACGGGTTGGGCTGCCTCGCCGTCCCCCTCGTACGCCTCGAAGCAGGCGATGTCCGTGATGGCGCCGCCGCGTTCGGCGGCCCAGCGGATGCGGACCCGCATGCCGGTGCGTACGGCGTCGGGGCCCGGTGCGTCGAGGGCGTGGAGGAGGGCGGTGTCGGCGCCGTCGAGCTTGACCAGGACCCAGGCGAAGGGGGTGTCGAGGGGCTGGCCGCGGCGGGGTTCGTGGTTCCAGGCCCAGGTGGTGACGGTGCCGGTCGCGGCGACCTCCACGAGGTCGCGGATCTCCTCGGCGGTCACGGGGTCGTACTCGACGGGCGGGACGAGGGTGCGGCCGTCGCCGGTCCTCACGCCGAGAACGGTGCGTTCGCGCAGACCGGTGAGGAAGGCGCTCTGCACGGGTCCGAGCGAGCGGGTGAAGGGGAATTCGACGACCAGAGGTGCGCGCAGCACCTCCGGGGAGGGGGCGGATGTCATTCGAGCACTCCGTTTCACGTGACGACGAGGGCGCCCCGGAAGGGGCGCGGGGACCCGTGCGACGGGCCGGGGCGGGCCAAGGGCGGGCTTCGGGCGCGAGGCGGCTACGCGCGCCGGAAGACCGGGGCCCGCTTCTCCGCGAAGGCCTTTGAGCCCTCCTTCGCGTCGGCCGTGTCGAAGACCGGCCACCCCCGCTTCAGCTCGGCCGCCAGACCGTCCGCCTCCGTCATCTCGGCGGTCTCGTACACGGAGGCCTTGACGGCCTCGACGGCGAGCGGCCCGCACGCGTTGATCTGGTCGGCGATGACCAGCGCCTCGTCCAGCGCGGTGCCGTCCGGGACGACGTGGCCCACCAGGCCGATCGCGGCGGCCTCGGACGCCGTGTAGGGGCGTCCGGTGAGGAGCATTTCGAGGGCGTGCGTACGGGGGATCTGGCGCGGCAGGCGGACCGTGGAGCCCCCGATCGGGAACAGTCCGCGCTTGACCTCGAAGAGGCCGAAGGTCGCCGATTGGCCCGCGACGCGGATGTCGGTCCCTTGCAGGATCTCCGTGCCGCCCGCCACGCAGTGACCCTCGACGGCTGCGATCACGGGCTTGCGGGGCCGGTGGTGGCGCAGCATGGCCTTCCAGTGCAGATCCGGGTCCTCCTTGAGCCGGTCCCGGTACTGCTCGCCCTCCATGCCCTTGCCCGCGAGGGCCTTGAGGTCCATGCCCGCACAGAACGAGCCGCCCGACCCGGTCAGCACGATCGAGCGGATCTCCTCGTCCTCGTCGGCCGCGAGCCATCCGTCGTAGAGGCCCACGAGCATCGCCAGCGACAGCGCGTTCTTCGCCTCGGGCCTGTTCAGCGTGAGTATCAGTGTGGCGCCTTCGCGCCGCACGGAGAGGTGTTCGGTCCCACCCATTGCCGTGCTCCCTCCATCGCCGGGCGTCCTGTCGCCGCCGGACCTGGAACAGGTTGCAGTAGCCGGGGAGTCAGTTCAATAGTTTTCTGACACTCAGTCAGTTTTCTTGCGCGGGGCCCCTTCCCACTTGTGGGTGCCTCTGCTCTGATGACCGCCAAGCGAGACGTCACTGGGGACGCCGGGGTCAGGAGGAGTGCGGTGGAGTACAACCTTGCCGACCTGTTCGAGTCGGTCGTCGACGTGGTCCCCGACCGCGAGGCACTGGTCTACATCGATCATCCCGGCACGGGGGCGGAGCAACACCTCACGTACGCCGCGCTCGACGCGGCGGCCAACCGCGTCGCCCACCACCTCATCGACAGCGGCCTGCGGCCGGGCGAGCACCTGGGCCTGCACCTGTACAACGGCGTCGAGTACCTGCAGACGGTGCTCGGCTGCCTCAAGGCGCGCCTGGTGCCCGTCAACGTCAACTACCGCTATGTGGAAGAAGAGTTGGTCTACCTCTACCGCGACGCGGACCTCGCGGCACTCGTCTTCGACGCCGAGTTCACCGAGCGCGTGGCGGCGGCACTGCCCCGCACGGAGAAGCTGCGGCACCTGATACGCGTGGGGGAACCGCCCGCCGGGGCTCCCCCGCTCGACGTGGTGGCCTTCGCCGACGCGGAGGCGGCCGGCTCACCGGAACGCGGTTTCGCGCCGCGCTCGGCCGACGACCTCTTCATCATCTACACGGGCGGCACGACGGGCATGCCCAAGGGCGTCATGTGGCGCCAGGAAGACCTGTTCTTCGCGGGCCTCTTCGGCGGCGAGCCGACGGGCGAGCCGGTCAAGCGGCCCGAGGAGCTGGCCGAGCGCGTCGCGGCGGGCGGCCCCGGCCTCACCTTCTTCCCCACTCCCCCGCTGATGCACGGCACGTCGACGCTGACGTCCTTCATCGCCTTCAACTACGGGCAGCGGGTCGCCCTGCACCGCAAGTACGTCCCCGAAGAGGTGCTGCGCACGATCGAGCGGGAGAAGGTGTCCAGCGTCTCGCTGGTCGGCGACGCGATGCTCAGGCCGCTCATCGACGCGCTGCGCGGCCCGCTCCGGGGCACCGACCTGTCGTCCCTGTTCAGCGTCTCCTCGTCCGGGGCGATCATGTCGGAGACGGTCCGCGCCCAGTTCCAGGACCTCGCCCCGAACGTGCTGCTCCTGAACAACTTCGGCTCCTCCGAGTCGGGCTCCAACGGCAAGGCGACGGACGACTCCGGCCCCGAGAAGGGCTTCCGCCTGGAGGTCAACGAACGCACCCAGGTGGTGGACCTGGCGACGCACGAGCCGGTCCCGGTGGGCGAGGTGGGCCGCCTCGCGCAGCGCGGCCACGTCCCGCTCGGCTACTACAACGACCCGGCGAAGACCGCGGAGACCTTCTTCCAGAAGGGCGGCGAGCGCTGGGTCCTGCTCGGCGACATGGCGACGGTCGACGAGGACGGCATCGTCACCGTGCTCGGACGCGGCTCGCAGTGCATCAACACGGGCGGCGAGAAGGTGTACCCGGAGGAGGTCGAGCAGGCCCTCAAGTCACACCCCGACGTGTACGACGCGCTGGTCGCGGGCGTCCCCGACGAGCGGTGGGGCAGCCGGGTCGCCGCCGTCGTCCAACTCCGCGGCGGAGCACCCGCATTGGACCTTGAGGCGGTACAGACCCACTGCCGGACGCTGCTCGCCGGCTACAAGATCCCGCGGGCCGTGGTCTTCACGGACAGCATCCAGCGCTCGCCGAGCGGGAAGGCCGACTACCGGTGGGCGAAGGCGGTGGCGGCGGGCGGCGGGACGTCCTGACCGGGACACCCTGAGCCCCGCACCCACGGCGAGTTCCGTCCCGGTGCCCCGCCGGAGGACTGTGCCCCGCCGAAGGACTGTGCCCCGCCGGAGGACCGCGCCCCGCCGGAAGGCCGGCCCAGGGCCGGTCTTCACACCCCTGCCGTCACCCGGAGGCCGGGCCCGCGGCGTCCGGTGCGTGCTCGCGTCGTGCCGGGCGGATGTCCTGCTCGACGCCGAGCACCGCGGCGGCCAGGTGGTCGCGGAACCAACGGTGCCCCGGGTCGGACGAGTTGCGGGGGTGCCAGGCCATCCCGAGCTCCGCGCGGTCCAGGTCGAGCGGGATGGGGAAGGACCGCAGCCCCAGTGCGGCGATGGTGCCCGGCAGCCAGCCGTCGGGGGCGAGGGCGACGAAATCGGTCTCGCGGGCGAGCATCATCGCGCTGGGGTGGCTGGGCACGACGACGGCGATGCGGCGCCGCAGGCCGAGCTCCGCCAGCGCGGCGTCGATGGGGCCCTGGCGCTTGCCGAGCCGGGAGATGCCGATGTGGTCGGCCGCGGCGAAGCGCCGGGCATCGATCCGCCCGTCGAAGAGGGGGTGCCCCTCACGGGCGACGCCCACCAGCCGCATCGTCGACAGCGCCCGGGTCCGGATCTCCGGGTCCAGGTGACCGAGCACACCCAACTCGACGTCCACCCAGCCCTGCCGCAGCGCGGGCCCGCCCTCCACGGCCTCGGGCAGGAAGACCACGTCCACGTGCGGGGCCTCGGCGTGGAGCCGGTCCGCCAGGGTCCCCGCGAGTCCGACCAGGAGCACGTCGGCGGCCTGCACGGTGAAGGTGCGCCGCAGGTGGACGGCGTCGAACCCCGCCCCGGGCCGCAGCACGTTGTCGCATCCTCGCAGCAGCGCGCCGACCTCCTCGCGCAGCTCCAGGGCCCGCGGCGTGGGGACCATCCCCTGCCCCGCGCGGACCAGCAGCGGATCGCCGACGGCACGGCGCAGGCGGGCCAGCGTGCGGCTCACCGCGGCGGGGGACGTGCCGAGCCGCTCGGCGGCGCGGGTCACGCTGTTGTCCTGGAGCAGCGCGTCCAGGACGCGCAGCAGGTTGAGGTCCATGGCCACGTGCGCGCTCCTGAACTGTGTTCTTACGCCTGGGTCAACGATCGGGCACTGATCCTTTCATGACTCGTGACTCGTGACTCAGGGCGCAGGGCTCAGTGCTCAGGGCGCAAGGCTCAGTGCTCAGGGATAAGGGATCAGGCCACCCAGTGCGGGCGCCAGGCGGCGGACGACGGCGCGGGCCCCTCGGCCCCGGCTGCGGCCATGCGCCGTACCGCCTCGCGCAGGGTGTCGGGCGCGAGGGTGAAAGGTATGCGGAGCCGCTGCTCGAAGACGCCCGGGTCGGTGGCGAAGCAGGAGCCGCTCTCGATCCGCACGCCGTGGCCGAGGGCCCGCTCCGCAACCGCCGAGGCGACCGGGTCCCCCAGGTCCACCCAGAGCGAGAGACCGCCGGGCGGCAGCCGCCAAGTCCACCTCGGGAAGTGCTCGGTCAGGGCGGCGGCGAGCGCGGCGCGCTGGGCGCGCAGCTGTGCGAGGCGGGGCGGCAGCAGCTCGTCCGCCCGGTCGAGGAGGTCGAGCGCGAGGAGCTGGTCGAGCACCGAGCCGCCCATGTCGGTGGCGACGCGCTGCCCGGCGAGTTCGGTCACCACGCGAGCGGGGGCCCGCAGCCAGCCGATGCGCAGGCCGGCCCAGTGGGTCTTGCTCATGGAGCCGACGGTGATGAGCTGTCCCGCGCCGCCGGGCGCCGCGTGAGAGGCGAAGGGGGGCGGCGCGGGTACGTCGAGGGCGAGTTCGGCGAGGGTCTCGTCGACGACGAGCCAGCCGCCGGACCGCTGGGCCGCGCGCAGCACCCCACCCCGGTCCGCCTCGGGCATCAGACAGCCGGTCGGATTGTGGAAGTCGGGTATCAGATAGGCGAGTTGGGGCACGGTCTGACGGAACGCCGACTCGACGATGCCGATGTCCCAGCCCTGGTCGGTCACCGGCACCGAGACCGTGCGCAGCCGGGCGCGCCGCATGGCCTCCAGGGCGTTCGGGTACGAGGGGTTCTCCGTCAGGACGCGGTCGCCGGGACCGCACAGAAGGCCCAGGACGAGGGTCAGCGCGTGCTGGGCGCCCGAGGTCACCAGGATCTGCTCGGGCACGGTGGCGAGACCGCGCCGGGTGTAGCGCTCCGCGACGGCGGCACGGAGGTCCGGCAGTCCGTAGGGGTGGTAGCCGGGGGTGTCCGCGTGCCCGGCCAGCCGCGGCGCGATCCGGACGAGGGTGTCCGACAGTTCCCGCTCAGGAAGCCCGGGTGCGGCCCTGGCCAGGTCGATCGCGGTGTCCTCGGCCGCGAGGAGCCGACGGACGCCGCTGGGGGCACGGCCCTCGGGCAGCGCCGTCCAGGTACCGGCGCCCTGACGGCTGTGGGCATATCCGCTCTCGCGCAGCAGGTCGTACACGGCGGTGACCGTGGTTCTGCTGGTGCCGAGGGCGGCGGCCAGCTCCCGTTCGGCGGGGAGCCTGACGTGCAGCGCGATGCGCCCGTCGAGGATCAGGTCGCCGATCGCCCGGGCGAGGTGGCGGTAGGCGGGCCGCCTGGCCGCCGGGTCGGGCAGCATCGCGGCGAGCTGCCGGCTGCCCAGCGTCCGCTCCGTGCGCACTGCCGCTTCGCCGACAGGACGCTCCGCTCTCGCTGCGACCACACCATTCTCCTGGGATTGGCTGTGTTTTCCGGGCCAATCACTCTACAGAGTTGCCGCAATGGCCTTGAAGGCGTGGCATCGGCCTTCAAGGAGCGCACGTTCATGAACCGCGTGTACGAGGGCGCGCACACGCATGACGCGCCCTCGTACACGCATTCGCACACCGGCACGGAGGCACCCCGACCATGCGGCAGGACATCTCGTACGTCCCTCTTCGCGAAAGCCCCTGGAGACGACTTCCCCAGCTCCTCATCGGGCTCGCCCTGTACGGCTTCAGCCTCTCCCTCCTGGTCCGGGCCGCCCTGGGCCTGAATCCGTGGAGTGCCCTGAACGAGGGCCTGGAGCGCCGCACACCGCTCAGCTTCGGCATGATCAGTGCCGTCGTCGGGGTGCTCGTCCTGCTGCTCTGGATACCTCTGAAGCAGCGGCCGGCGTTCGGCACCTTCGCCAACATCGCCGTGCTGGCCCTCTCCTGCGACCTCGGCCTGTACGTCGTTCCCGAGAACCTCGGCCTGCCCGCCCGGATCGGGCTGCTCGGCGGCGGCGTGGTGCTCAACGGCCTGTCCGTGGCCGTCTACGTCGGCGCACGCTTCGGCCCCGGCCCCCGCGACGGCCTGATGACCGGTGCGGCCGCACTGACCGGCCACTCGCTGCGAAGGGTCCGTACCGTCATCGAACTGGCCGTGCTCGCGGTCGGCTGGCTGCTCGGCGGGACGGTCGGCGCCGGCACGGTGCTGTACGCCGTGGCGGTCGGCACCGTCACCCAGCACTGCATGCCGTGGTTCGCCTGCCGCGTGCCCCGCGACCGCCCCCGGCTCTCAGCCCGCGCAGACTGACCGCAGCGCCCGGCCCAGGGCGGCGGAGTGCAGGGCGTCGAGCCGGTCCGCGTGCCGCACGCGCAGGGCCGCGGCGGTCAGCACAGGCCCGCAGTACGGCGCCGTTCGGGCGCTCGCGGACGCGGCGATGCCCCGCACCAGCGCGCCGTTGACGCGGTTGATCTCCGCACGGACCTCCGCGAGGTCGGGGCGCTCCGTGGGGGCCTGCGACGGGTCGGCGTCCCAGCGCCGGAACAGCCCGCGCTGGACGACCTTGTTGGCCTCGATCTGGTCGCGGAAGACCCGCACGGTCGCGACCGGGTCGGCGCCGGCCTCCTTCGCCTGCGTGGCCACCGCGTCGAGGACCTGTCGCTCGCGGGCCGGGTCGTCGATGGGGCTGTCGGTGCCGTACTTGGCGGCGGCGACGAGATCGGCGGTGGCCAGGCGCTGTGCGGACAGGCCGGCGAGCGGGTGGAGTTGTGCGTAGGGGCCTGCGGACGGGGTGGCCGCGGCGCGGGGAGCGGTGTCCGCGACGGCCGTGCCGCCTCCTCCCGTGAGCAGAGCGGCGCCCAGGACACCGGCGACGAGCAGGCTGCGGGCGGGAGTGGCGAAGCGCACGGCGGTTCCCCCTGGGGGTCGGTGACGGACGTCGTCGGCCGCGGGTGACGGTGATCGCTCACGGCCGACGGCCATCGTACGAGCGCCTGGCGCGCCCCGCGCCGCATGCGGGGCGGGCGGGCCCTCAGTCCTGTGCGAGGAAACCCGCGACCCGCCGCGCGAACCACTCCGGGTCGTCCAGCCACGGGAAGTGTCCGCCGCGCGGCTGCACTTGGCGTACGCCGTGCGGGAAGAGACCGGCGAACTCCTCGGCGTGCGCGGGGTTCGGGCCGCCGTCCCACTCCCCCGCGAGGACGAGGACCGGCGCGGACAGGGACCGCAGCGCGGCGCGGGTGGCGGGCGGGTCGAAGGCGCCCTCCGCGTAGAAGGCGGCCGCCGCTTCCGCGTTCTTCTCGGTGGCGCTCGCCGCGCGGTGCGCCTGGGCGGCGGCGTCCCAGCGTCCGTAGGCGAGGGGCGCGAGGGCGTCCCACACCTCGGCGGGGCTGCGTCCTGCCGCGATCTCCCGCAACGCCGCGTCGGCCGCCGGGAACCAGGGCTCGTCCGCACGCAGCGCTGCCGCCTCGCGATGGTCCTGGTCGGTGACGGTGAGGCCGACGGCGTGCGTGCCCGGGGCGACCAGGACGAGGGTGCGGATCCGCTGCGGATGGCGGGCCGCGTAGAGCGTGGCGATGTTGCCGGACGCCGAGTGGCCGAGCAAGTCGACCCGTGCGAGTCCCAGGTGTGCGCGCAGGGCCTCGACGTCGTCGACGAGCCGGTCGCAGCGGTACGTCGCCGGATCGTCCGGCACCGCGGAGTCATCGGTGCCGCGCAGGTCGAGCAGGATCAGACGGCGGTTCGCGGTGAGGCCGCCCAGGTCGCCGAGGTAGGCGGCGGCGCGCATGGGACCGCCCGGCAGACACACCAGCGGCTCGCCGTCCCCCTTCTCGTGGTAGGCGAGCTCCGTCCCGTCGTATGCGCTGAATGTCGGCATGGGGATGATCATCACATTCCGCGTCCCGCCCGGGCAACGCCGTCCGGACGCCACCGTCCCGGCCTGGCCCATGACGGTGGCCCATGCCCTCGCGCCGCAGCTCGAAGCAGCGGCGCGCGATCTCTTGACGCCCACCTCAGGGCCTGGATTACTGAGCTCACCAGAAGATCGACGACCGAATGATCGGTCGCCCGTTGACGACGGGAGCATTCCCTATGACGCGTATGCCGCCACTGCTGGACGCGGCGGAACGGCTCGGCCCCCGCGAGCTCCGGGCCCTGCAGTTGGAGCGCCTCCAGGACACCCTGCTGCACGCGTACGAGAACGTCCCGTTCTACCGGGCGGCGTTCGACAAGGCGGGCCTCCGGCCCGACGACTGCCGTTCGCTCGCCGACCTGGCACGGTTCCCGTTCACCACCAAGGACGACCTGCGGGCCAACTACCCGTTCGGGATGTTCGCGGTGGAGCAGTCCGAGGTCCGCCGCCTGCACGCCTCCAGCGGCACGACCGGACTCCCGACGGTCGTCGGCTACACGGAGCAGGACCTCTCCATGTGGGCGGACGTGGTCGCGCGATCGATCCGGGCCGCGGGCGGCCGCCCCGGCGACAAGGTCCATGTGGCGTACGGGTACGGCCTGTTCACCGGCGGCCTGGGCGCGCACTACGGCGCGGAACGGCTGGGGTGCACGGTGATCCCCGCCTCCGGCGGCATGACCGCGCGCCAGGTGCGGCTGATCCAGGACTTCCGCCCCGAGATCATCATGGTGACCCCGTCGTACATGCTCACGCTCCTGGAGGAGTTCGAGCGGCAGGGCGTGGATCCCCGTTCGACATCACTGCGGGTCGGCATCTTCGGCGCGGAGCCGTGGACGGAGGAGATGCGGCGGGAGATCGAGGAGCGCTTCGCGATCGACGCCGTCGACATCTACGGCCTCTCGGAGGTGATCGGCCCGGGAGTCGCGCAGGAGTGCGTGGAGACCAAGGACGGGCTGCACATCTGGGAGGACCACTTCTACCCCGAGGTCGTGGACCCGTTCACGGGCGAGGTCCTGCCGGACGGCGAGCGCGGCGAGCTGGTGTTCACCGGACTGACGAAGGAGGCCATGCCCGTGATCCGTTACCGGACACGGGACCTGACCCGGCTGCTGCCCGGCACGGCGCGGGTCTTCCGGCGGATGGAGAAGGTGACGGGCCGCAGCGACGACATGGTGATCCTGCGGGGCGTCAACCTCTTTCCCACCCAGGTCGAGGAGATCGTTCTGCGCACGGCGGGCGTCGCCCCGCACTTCCAGCTGCGTCTGACGCGCGAGGGCCGCATGGACGCCCTGACGGTACGGGCCGAGGCCCGCCCGGACACACCGCCGGAGCGCCGCGCCGCCGCGGCCCGGGAGATCGCGGCGGCGGTCAAGGACGGCATCGGTGTCTCGGTCGGCGTGGAGATCGTCGACCCGGAGACGCTGGAGCGGTCGGTCGGCAAGTTCAAGCGGATCGTCGACCTGCGGGGCTGAGGAGCCGATCCGCGGCGCCGAGGCGGCTGGCACGCGACGACCTTGAGCGGGAGGGCACCGTTCATGGCACGCCGTCCGGGGGCGGGCAGGGCTCGACCACGGTGGCAACGGGGCCCGGCCCCGCCCCCGGCCCGGCGGGCGCCGAGTTCGCCTTGGTGACCGCGGCCTCCAACTGCCGTCGCACGGCGTCGGGCAGGGCGCCTCCCTGGACGGCGCCCACGACGTCACCGGCCAGCAGGTGCAGCTTGGTGTTCGTGTTCTGCGAGGCGGTGACCAGCACGTCCCAGGCCGCCTCGGGGCTCAGGTTGAAGGAGGACATGAGGATGCCGCGGGCCAGGTCGATGGTCGGCCGCGTCCGCATGGCCCGTCGCAGCTGGGCGACCACGACGCGCAGCTCCTGATCGGACTCCTCCCGGGGCATCTCATGAACGACCGGGCACACTCCGATCCCGGCCGGCTCGTCCACGTCGTCCGCCGTGCCTCCCTCCTCCTCCTTGCCCTTTTCGCCGGCGGGTACGAAAAGGTGGCGGGTGCCGGTCAGTTCGAGCAGCCGGTCCACCATGGGGCTGCTGACGGTGATGACGACGGTCTTGCCCATCTTCAGGGCCTGTTCACGCAGCCTGATCAGGACGTTGAGGCCGGAGCAGTCGCAGAACTCCACATCGCGCAGGTCCAGGTCGATGCCGCCGTCCGCGTGGGTGAGGGCGAGACAGAGATCGGGCCGCAGCCGCTTGACCGTGTGCAGGTCGAGATCGCCCCGCACCATCATGACCCTCCGGACCCCGCCCGGCACGGGAGAGACAGGAGGCGTCGGCCGGGGCGCCACGACGCGGCTCCCCGGGCCATGGACCACGCCCTCGCCTGCGAGGGGATGCCGAGAGCGTGTGGGGTCCGGCATGACCTCTCCCTCTCCTCGTTCCCTGCCACCGCCATCAGGCTGCCCGCCACGGCCCACACCCGTCAACTGATACCTGAAATTGAGTACGTGTTTTTGAAAACGTGCATGCCAAGTCATAGAGTTGACTCATGGATGGAGTGCCTGAGCCACATACCGGATGGACTTTTCTCACCAACCACGCGCGCGTGCTGGCGGTCATCGCCGACGACCACAACGCCCGCATCCGTGACATCGCCGCTCACTGCCGGCTCACCGAACGCGCTGTCCAGAAGATCATCGCGGACCTGGAGCAGGACGGTTATCTCTCCCACACCAAGGAGGGGCGGAGCAACGCCTACCGGATCGACCCCAGCAGGGTGCTGCGCCACCCGGCCGAATCCGACCTCTCCGTAGCCTCCCTGCTCTCCCTGCTCGCCCGGGACGAGGCCGACCGCGCCAACTCGACCGAGGGCGGCGGACGCCACCACGCCACGACCTGACCGCGGTGGGGAACCGCCCGGGCCGGACCGGGTCAGACCTCGCCGAACCGTTCCCGCAGCTCCCTCTTGAGGATCTTCCCGCTCGCGTTGCGCGGCAGCTCGTCCACGAACAGCACCCGCTTGGGCGCCTTGAAATGGGCGAGCTTCTCGCGCGCGTGGGCGATGAGTGAGGCCTCGGTCAGCACGTTGTCGCCGTCACCGCCGTCGCCGCGTACGACGACGGCGGTGACCGCCTCGATCCACCGCTCGTCCGGCAGACCGATCACGGCCGCCTCCGCGACGCCCGGATGCTCGTACAGCGCGTCCTCGACCTGCCGCGACGCGACGAGGACTCCCCCGGAGTTGATGACGTCCTTGACCCGGTCGACGACCGTGAAGTAGCCCTCCGCGTCCCGCACCGCGAGGTCCCCCGAGTGGAACCAGCCGTCGCGGAACGCCTCCGCCGTCTCCGCCGGTCTGTCCCAGTAGCCCTCGCACAACTGCGGTGAGCGGTAGACGACTTCGCCCCGGGTGCCGTCCGGCACCTCCCTGCCGCCCTCGTCGACGACGCGCGCCTCGACGAACAGGACGGGGCGGCCGCAGGAATCCATCCGCCCCTCGTGCTCCTCGGGCCCGAGGACCGTGGCGAGCGGGCCGATCTCGCTCTGCCCGAAGCAGTTGTAGAACGCGAGTCCCGGCAGCCGGGCGCGCAGCCGCTCCAGGACGGGTACCGGCATGATCGACGCCCCGTAGTAGGCCTTGCGCAGCGCCGCGAGGTCGCGGGTGGCGAAGCCGGGGTGGCGGGAGAGACCGATCCACACGGTGGGCGGCGCGAAGAGGCTGTCGGCGCGGCCCGCCTCGACGAGGTCGAAGATCTGCTCGGCGTCGGGCCCGTCGATGACGGTGTTCTCGGCGCCGACCGCGAGGTAGGGCATGAGGAAGACGTGCATCTGCGCCGAGTGGTACAGGGGCAGCGAGTGGACGGGCCGGTCGCTCTCCCTGAGGTCGAGGGCCGTGATCGCGCTGACGTACTCGTGGACCAGGGCCCGGTGGGAGAGCATGGCGCCCTTGGGCAGCGCCGTGGTGCCGGAGGTGTAGAGCAGTTGCGCCAGGTCGTCGACGCGGGGCCCGTCCCCGCCGTACGGCGGCGCTGTGGCGAGCCGTGTGAGCAGGCAGTCGTTGGTGTCGCGCAGGGCCAGTACGGGGGTGGCGGACGGCAGGCGTCCGGCGATGTCGGGGTCGGCGAGGACCAGGGAGCTGCCGGACTGCCGGACGATGTACGCGAGGTCCTCACCGGTCAGGTTCTGGTTGACCGGCACGTGGATCAGACCCGCCCGCGCACAAGCGAGGAAGCCGATCAGATAGGCGTCGGAGTTGTGGGCGTAGGCGCCGACGCGGTCCCCGTGGCCCAGGCCGCTCTCGCGCAGGGCGCCGGCCGCGCGCGACACGGCGTCGTCGAGTTCCCCGTACGTCCAGGACCGTTCGCCGTAGCGCAGTGCCGTGCGCCGCGGTGAGCGGCGCGCGCTGCGCCTGAGGACTCCGTCGACCGTGTTGTCGCGTACACCCGTCATGGCGTGATCCTCCGGGCCGCGCGCCGCCCCGGTCAAGGTCCACCGCACGGGACGTGCCGAGGGACGCCCCACATGACCAACCGCTTGGCACGCTCAACGCTCCCGGCACTTCGGCCCCGACGCCTCTCCCGGCGCCGCGCCGTCCTCGGCGTCCACCAACCTCGGCAGCGACCTGTGCTTCCGCGGCGTGCGGGAGGCCGGGACGGTGGAGAAGCTGCTCGGCCCACCGGCGCCCGCAGGACCGAGCCGCCGGTTCAGGGAGCTCATGCGGGGCTTCGCCGCGGGCTGCCACGCCTGGCTGAAGCGGAACCGCATCACCGACACGGCCTGCGCGAAGGCCGACTGGGTCCGCCCGATCACCGCGCTCGACGTGGCACGGCAGGGCTTCGCCGTGCAGGTGCTCGGCGGGCAGGGGCGCGGGATCGACGGCATCACGTCCGCCACCCCGCCGGGCTCGACGGACAAGGACCGCTCGGCCGATTTTGGCCGCACGGCGAAGGCCGCCCGCGAGATGTTCTCCACGCAGGACGCCGACATGGGCTCCAACGCCGTCGCGTTCACCGGGAAGACCACAGCGAACGGCACGGGCCTGCTGCTGGGCACCCCGCACTGCCCCTGGCAGGGCGGCCGACGCTTCTGGCAGTCGCAGGAGACCATCCCCGGTGAACTCACCGTGTCCGGCGACTCGTTGCTCCTCTTCAACCACGCCCCCGCAGGCAGTCGCCGTCGGCAGGCCCGGGCCCCCGCGTACCATGCCGCTCTCACGAATGACGGCCCCGGCCTGCCGTGCCGCCGCCCAGAGGCCGCAAGATCGACTTTCACGAATCGTCGGTTCTCCGGGACGCCGGCCGCCGTGGCCCGTTCAGGTCCCGGACGTCCGCTTTTCGCGGAAGATGTTCTTGACTCCGAGGGCCCAGCGGTAGGAGTCGTTCTGGGTGTAGTAGTCGATCGGCGCCCAGTTGTAGCGGTTCGCAGTCATCCAGGGGTCGCCCCAGTAGAGGGACTTGGTGGCCGTGTCGTACCCGAAGATCAGGTGGGCGTGGCCGCCGCCATTGGTCCAGTTGATGCCGCTGTAAACCGGTCGGCCCGCGTCGATCTCCGACTTGACCTGGTCGAAGCTGAGCGGCTTGCCGTACTGCTGGCCCGGCTTGATCCCGGCGGCGCGCAGGGCGGTCTGCTCCTGCCTCAAACTGGCCGGCTTGTTCACACAGGGCCAGTTGAGCAGCCACGAGTGTGCATTCTTGCCGTGGCCCATGTTGCAGAACTGGTTCTGGGTGAAATTCCGGCCCCAGAACTGGGCGAGCGTGGAACCGCTGGCCGCCCAGCACCACTCGTCGTGCTCCTGTTTGCGCATGGCGATGGGCAGCAGCTTGGCGGTCCTGGAGCTGTTGCGTGCCTCGTCGAAGGTGGTGCCGCCGCCGAGGCCCTCGGGCAGGGAGGCGGAACGGGGGGCTGACGGATCCGTCCGCTTGGCGGCGGGTTTCTTGCCGGGGCCGACGTTGACCAGGGTGGCAGTCAGCCGGTACTCGGAGTTCTTGAGGACGGTATGGAAGTCGCCCCAGTTGTAGCGGGAGGCGGTGGGCCAGGAGTCGGCCCAGTAGATCCAGTTCTTGGCGGCGTCGTAGCCGTAGGCGACCAGGGTGTGCGAGACGTCGCTGCCCGGTGCCTCCAGGTGGCCGATGACGGGCCGGCCCGCGTCGATCTCGGCACGGAGGCGCTCGAAGGTGAATTTGCGGGCGGACAGCTTGCTGCCGGTGACTCCGGAGGCCTCCAGCGCGTCGCGGATGTCGCGGATGTCACCGCCGCGCCTGCGGCAGTCCTCGCCAGGCGCCTTCTTCTCCGCCACCTTGCGGCACAGGTCCTTCTGGGAGATCGGCTTGCCGTAGTACGCGGCGACGGAGGACGCTACCGCCACCCAGTCCCACGAAGGGGATTCCTGGGCCTGCTGTTCGAGCCGCAGGACGCGCGCGGACGCCCGGTCGGCGGCGGGTGCGTCGGCCCAGGTCTGGCTGTGCTGCACGGGCGGCGGCGTGGGGTCGGCGGCCGGCGGCGCCGCGCTCGCGACTGCCGGGCTCAGAAGTGCGGCGACGGTGACGGCGGCCGCGCATGCGGTGGCCCTTCGAGGGTGCTTCATCTGGGTGCCCTTCGGATGATCCATATCGGACGTGACGAAATGTCATCAGGAAACCCATATCAGCATATGTCCATCACAGGCCCTCTCCCCTTGAGCCATGTGGCCGACTGGAAGGGCCCGTTAACCTCACCGTTTCAGTTGGCGAGGTTGACCCCTATGGCCGATCGCCCTCCTGGAGCCCGATCTCCGGCTGGGCTGTTACCTCTGTGCGCGGGCTGCGGGCTGCGGGCTGCGGGCTGGGGTGCCGTACGCGGCGACGCGGCATGACGACCGAAGTCATCGCGTACGAGAAGCGGACCGGGTGAGGCCTTCGTACCGTCAAACAGCCCGGCACGCGATGCATTCATTCTTATATCTGATTATCTGACACGAGTAAGAGCAGCAGGGAATTTCTTGCGGCGGAGGTTCGCAGGCGACTGGCGCGAATGTCTTCGGTTGGGGCCGCGATGTGTGAACTCGGGCCTCCAAGGTAAAACTTGAAGTATCGATCGCAGTCGCCCTTGTCAGGGGCTGCACGTAAAGTCGAGGGGGTCCAGCCATGGAATCGTTGCCCGAGGCACGTCTGCGAGAAATGATGCAAGACGTCCTAGCCAGGCAAGGGAAAACGCTACCCGACCGGGACGACGCATCACTGCGCGAAGTCGGGTTCCGGTCCCTGGACTTCTCCGAAGTGGCGATCCGCGTGGAGACGGAGATCGGCAGGGAGCTCAACTTCGACGCCCCGGGACTCCGTGACATTGTCACACTGCAGGACGCCCTGGAATACCTGGCCAGGATCCAGACCGCGTGACTGCGCAAGCATTCGGAAACAGCATCGTAGCTCCGGGATTCCGGGGAACGTGGCGTGACCTGCCCGATGTACAGGTCACGGGCCGCGTGGCTCTGGTCAGCGCCTCCACTCGGGAAATGCTGGCGGCGGCGTTCGCACAGAAGAGACGAGGGGCCGGAGAACTCCTCATCATGGCGCGAGAACGCGCGGACGACCGGCTTCTCGACGACCTGCGCCGGGAAGGATTCACCGTACAAGGCATCGGGAGCGCTCCCCTACGTCCGTACGAGCGCGGGCAGCCGCTGTCCCCCGGGCGGATATGGCTCACCACCAGTGGCAGTACCGGGCGACCTAAACTGCTCACCCACACCTACGCCTCGCTGACCACCGTCGCAGCACCGCCGCCCCCGCATCGGTGGCTGTTGCCATTCTCGCCCGGCACCTACGCCTGGTGGCAGCTGGTCACCCTGTCCCTCGCGCACCCGGGCCAGGACCTGGTCGTCGCACCCACCCCAGAGCCGGCCGACTGGCTGCCGCTCGCCGCGGCGGAGCGCGTGAACGCACTGTCCGCGACACCCACCTTCTGGCGGCTGGCACTGACTGCCGGAGGCAAGAGCCTGGGCGCACTCGCGCTGCAGCAGATCACCCTCGGAGGGGAACCCGTCGACCAGACGCTCCTCGACCGGCTGGCGGCCGAGTTCCCCGCCGCACGGATCAGTTGGATATACGCATCGACCGAAGCTGGTATCTGCGTTGTCGTCCATGACGGCAAGGCCGGGTTCCCCGCATCCTGGCTCACCCGCACACCCGTCAAGGGGCGCCCCCAATTGCGTATCGACAACGGCGAATTGCACGTACGCACCCCCCACACCGCCACCGAGCTTACCGGCTGGATCACCACGGGTGACCGCGCCGAGGTACGAGAGGGACGGGTCCTACTGACCGGGCGTCTCGGACGCGACGAGATCAACGTGGGCGGCCTCAAAGTCTGCGCCGACGCGGTACGCGAGGTGCTCGTTGCCCACCCGGCGATCGGCTGGGCCCGGGTACAGGGCCGCACTGCGCCCCTGGTCGGCCAGCTGGTCACCGCCGACATCGTCACCACCGATGACGTCAGCGAGTCGGAGTTGCGGGCCTGGTGCGCCGACCGGCTTCCCGAGCATGCCGTGCCCCGCGTCCTGAACAACCTGGACACCGTCCCCCTCACAGAAACCCTCAAGAGCCGTGACTGATGCCGTGTCCGATACGGAAGTACGTCCCGCCGCCCGCTCGGTGCTCGTCACCGGAGGCTCACGCGGGCTCGGCCTCACCTTGGTCTCCGGTCTGCTTGCCGAAGGTATCCGTGTTGCCACCTGTGCCCGGACCCTTACACCCGGCCTGCGCGCGCTCGCGGATGACCATCCGGACTCCTTTTACTGCGCGGCACTCGACGCCCGGGACGATGCCGCGCTCGCTGCCCTCGTGCAGGCTGCCGACGAGCGCATCGGCCCCCTCGACGGCCTGGTCCACAATGCCGCCATGGGGCAGGACTCGTTGCTCGTCCACACGTCGGCGGAGAGCGCCGAGGAGATCGTCCGCACCAACCTCATGGTCCCGGTCCTGCTCACGCGGCTGTTCCTTCGGCAGCTCTTGCCCACCGGAGTACCCGGCCGGATTGTGTTCATCACGTCGGTCTGCGCCCGGCGCGGCTATGCGGGACTGAGCGTGTACTCCGCCACGAAGGGCGCCCTGGAGGCCATGGCACGCTCCCTGGCCCGCGAGTTGCACGGCCGGGCGCTGGTCAACTGCGTGGCCCCAGGATTCTTCGCCTCCGAGATGTCGTCCGCCCTCGGCCACGGGGAGCTGGATGCGATCGTCCGGCGCACTCCTACACGGCGCATGACCGAGGCGGGGCATCTGCTGCCCGTTGTTCGCGGTCTCCTGCTCGACGACACCAACGTGAACGGACAGGTGCTCACTGTCGACGGCGGCGCGGGGATCTGACGAGGTGACGCCCCTCACGACTCCCTTGCCCTCTCCGGTACTGCGCGAGGCACAGCACTGCACGCGCGTGCTGGGCCCGGGCCGGTCCCTCAGCCGCGCCGGCACCCGAAGCCACCTCCCTGATGGCCGTACCGTCGAGTGGCAGGCCGGACCGCTGACCTCGGGCTTACGCGTTGCCGTCGACGCCGAACTCGCCGACCGGCCCGTGCCGGACGCCTTGGCCACGGCCTTCGGCGTCACGCGGGCGGCGGCGTTCTGGCCTGCCTGGACCCGCGTCGAGACCGGCTGCAAGCTGCTCGACATTCCCCTGCTGCGGTGGTTGCGCCGCAGCGGTCTGCGCCCGCCGATCGCCTCGCTGCTCACCCTCCACCATTGGCACGGTCTGGTCGTCACGTGGGGCGTGCATGCTCAAGGAGCCCAGAAATGATCCCGTACGAAGAGCGCATCGCCCTCATCTTCCGCTGTATGGACGTGGAAGAGAACGGTGTGCTGCAGCGCACCGATTACCTGCGCCGGGCCCTGCACATCGCTACGGCGGCGGGCATCAGTCCCTATGGACCGCTCTCCCTCCGGCTGACCGAGCACTATCTGCGGTTGTGGGACGCGGTGCGGGACAGCACCGGCGGCCTCGACCGGGTCGCCAGGGAAGCCTTCGTCTCCTCTGTGATCGGCTCGATGCACCGTCCGGGCGCCTTCGACTGGGCTATGAGGCCATTGTGTGATGCCATCTTCGATGCCTGCGACACCAACGGCGATGGCCACCTCACCCTGGAGGAGTTCACGGCCTTCACCGAGACGCTCGTCGTGCCACCGGACACAGCTCGCGTCGTGTACGACGGCGCCGACCGCAACTGCGACGGTGTCCTGTCCCGTGCCGAGTTCATCCGCCTCAACAGAGAGCTGTACTGCAGCCCTGATCCTGCCGTGCCCGGTGCTCTGCTTGCCGGAAGCTGAAGGGCCGGGAGGGGACGCCATGTCGGAACGTCCCGCTACTTCCGATTACCACGGCCCTGTCGATTTGATGCGTGATAGCGGGTACGGCGTAGTGCGTGGCCGGTGGCATGATCTGGTTGTGGGGATCATGGTCAATCAGGCGGTACGCGCACATCGACTGTTCACAGGGATCTCTCGGCGTCATCTCGCCTGCCTGGTCACGGATTTGGCAGCGACCTGGCGGGCCGGACTTGAGGGCCGAGGGCATGCTGCGGGGGGCGGGATCCGCAAGCGGGCCGAAGGCGCCGGAGCCCACCATCAGCTGGTGTTCGAGGCCTCTGCGGTCGGAGAGGCAGCCGTGTAACCCGTGCCTCGCCCAACGACTCGGGGCTGCTGACGAGTCGCACATCGTCAGCATCGGCATTGGGTGCGGCTCTTCTGAAGTGACGTTCGGGATCAGGCTGTGAGCTTGTACTTCTGCTGGTCAGGGCCGGGGTAGAGGCATCGATGTTCCCGGGCCATGTGGTAGCTCCAGTAGTCGTCGACGTCGCTGTTCATGATCAGTTCGCGGAGTTGGAGGACGGCTTCGGCTCCGTCGAGTCCCAGCGGGCGCCGGTGATGTCGAGGCGGTCGGCGATCAGGTGGCGGCAGGCTCCTTCGACGGCGCCGGTGGCGATCGGCCAGCCCGCCGTGAGGGCGGTGTCGTAGTGGAGTTGGTCGAGGTGGCTGGTGAGGTAGCGGTGGCAGGTGGTGACGGCCTCCCGGCGGGCTGCGGGAAGCTGTGCGGCTACGGCCTGGGCGGTCATCTCGGCAGCGGCTCGATCGGCTTGTCCGGCGGGGATCGCGGTGAGTTTGTCCGCGGCCCAGGTCTCGGCCTCGCGACTGCCCGGTTGATGGAAGGCGTGCGCGGCCGTCCAGCAATACTCCGCGACATGCACGAAGTCGAGCAGGACGCGCAGGCGGACGCCTCGGCCACCGTCTCCCGCGTGACCCGCAACCGCTCCAGCCCCTCCCGGCCTGCCCCAACTGTGCCGATACGAGAGCGAGTTCTGCCTCAAGCTCTTCCACCCGCACCCGGGCGGCCGCCTCCCGAGCCGCCAACTCCTCGAACAGCGACCCCATCCGGCCCCCTCCACCCTCACGGTAGAGACACGCAGCCCCGGCTACATCCGGATCAGCGAACCGTGCGGCACAAGCTAATGGAGGCGTCTCAACTGGACCAGCGTGAGCAAGGTCCGCGGATTCGGCTCGACGTACGCGGCACGTACCGAGTACTGTCCCGGCTCCAGTTCCACACGCAGATGGTTCTCCGGCTCCAGCTCATCGCCGGGCCAAGCCGAGTCGAACAGGACCACAGGTCCCGGAACATCCCAGAACTGTTCAGGTTCCCAGGCAGCAGCAGCGAGCGCGGCATCCATACTCCCGAGAAGTTCCTCCTCGGATTCCGCAGCACCCCACCGCACGAACACCCTGTGCTCGGGGAGGAACGACGTCGAGGCGGGATCATCGCCAAGGACCAGGGCCCACGACTGTCCGACCGCGATCAAGTCGGCGTAGGCGTCGACGGCACACGCTCTGTCGTAATCGTCCTCCGGCCAGTCGCCGTCCACGCCGGACCACGAAGCCAACGCCACCTCGGGCACCACGATCAACGGCCCGCCACCGGACTCCACCCACTCAACCGCACCTGGATCTGGATATCTCGCCATGCAGGAAAGCTACAGACCACGTACAGGTGGAGTGTAGTTCGCCCTGTTCGATGAACGGCTCCCTTCAGAGGAGCCGCACCCATCGGAGATGGAGGCCCTCACATGCCCGGTACCCGCCGCGTGAGCCAGTACCCCGACCCCGGAACCTTCCAGCTCTGCGTCTTCTGCTCCTCCGCACCTGCCGTGCTACGGCGGTACGCGCGCATCACGGACACCATCGGCCCCGCGATCGCCACGAACGGCTGGGGACTGCTGTGGGGCGGGCAATGCTCCGCCCTGATGGGCGTCCTCGGCCGAGCACCGCGTCACGCCGGTGCACCGACCACCGGCGTGGTGTGCCGTTCCCTGTTGGCCGACGCCGACCAGGAGGCGGGCCAGCTGATCATCACCGACGACCTGAGCGAACGCAGGCAACAGATGGCGCAGTTGGCTGATGCCTTCCTGGTGTTGCCCGGCGGCTTGGGCACCTGCGAGGAGTTCCTCGGCGTGTGGAGCAGCAGGGTCGTGGACGAGCACCGGCACCCCGTCGTCGTCCTCGACCCGGACGGCCACTACGGGCCGCTGCGTGCCTGAACGGCGGGCCTGATATCACCTCGGCCGCCGTCATGAGCCGCACGCAGCACGGCACAGCCCAACTCGTGGCCCACGGCGACGGAACACTGGCCGGGATCCGCATGGCCGAGCTGGTGTTGCACCGCGTATGCGGAACGGACCTGCGGCTGGAGCGACACGTCGTCGACGGGACATGTGTGAGCGACGGCACCGTCGTCCTGACCGCCCACGGGCAGGTACGCGGCCTGCTCACAGCGGAGCGGACCGCACTCCACTTCCTCGGCCACCTGAGCGGGATCGCGACCCTCACCCGGCGCTGGGCCGATGCGATCGCGGGAACCCGAGCGGTGGTACGCGACACCCGCAAGACCACCCCGGGCCTGAGGATGCTGGAGAAGTACGCGGTGCGCTGCGGCGGGGGCGCCAATCATCGGATGAGCCTCTCGGGCATGGTCATGATCAAAGACAACCATGTGGTGGCGGCTGGTGGCGTCGTGGAAGCGTTCCGGGCGGTGCGTTCCCGATGGCCCGACAAACCGGTGGATGCAGAGGCGGACCACCTAGACCAGATGATGCGGCTGATCGACGCCGGAGCCGACCTCATCCTCTTGGACAACATGTCCGTCGCTGACGTCGGTCACGCGGTGCGGATGGTGTCCGGCCAGGCCCGGTTGAAAGCCTCCGGAGGCCTCACCCTCGATACGGCCCGGCCCATGGCCGAGACCGGGGTCGACTACCTGGCTGTGGGGCCCTCACCCACTCAGCACCTGTTCTGGACATGGGAATGGACTTACGGCACGCAAGCACCTGACAACCGGGGTGCCTGTGAGGCGTTGCTGGGCTGTGAGCTCTGTACGAGCCCACGGCCCAGGAACGAAAGGAGCCATCCTTCCCACCGACCTCGCTGTCGGCCCACACCTTCCACTAAGCCCACGCAACCTCCCCACCGCACGGGTCCGCGCCCAAGTTCGTTGCACACTAAGGCCTGTTGCAGGAGGCTGCGAACTGGGCATTCCCGTGTATGGGCGCGGTGTTGCGGACTGATCCGGTGTGGGTTGTGTTGAGCACACCTTCGCCCAAAGAGCTGGAAAATCCTCCGCGACCGCCGCCGGAGGGGCGGCTGGCGGCACCGCACAGGACGGGTGGTTGGGTGGCCCGGGATAGGACATCAGCCTGGCGCTCGTCGCCGAGGAGACCAAGTGGGAAGCGTTCAGGTGAAGCTGGGGTCCTGCCTGGTGAAGCCCGGTCTCGCCGAGGCGGGCGAGAGCGCCGAGAGGGACTGCGGCCCTCCGCGAAATGGCGGGCGCAGGAGATCAAGGCAAGGATGCCGGAGCGTTCCCTGATCGTGGCCCGGGCCGCGTACTGGCGTGGAGTGGTGACGCCGCTTCAGCCCGGCGTCCGGCAACAACCTGAAGCTGGACGATCCGTTGGGCCGGTACGTCAGCGCGACGTTTTGCTCTCCGAGACGTCGAAGGACCGCAGGCCGCACCGGTCCGGCGTGCGTCGGGGATCTGGGGCCGGCATCGGAGGGCCATGTCGAGGCGGGTGACCCTGACGACTGTCCTGCCCCCAGGCGAACTCACCGCTCACGCAGCTCAGAGGGCGGTGAAGCGGAGCGGGGCTTTGACCAATCCCCACGTAAAGTTTGAGGCGTTATAAGCCTCGTCACCGACCTGCTGGATCGACTTCACCCGGCGGCCCACTTCACGCAGCAGCGCCTTGAGTTCGAGGCGCGCCAACCGGGAACCGAGACACATGTGAGTTCCGCCTCCGAAGCTCACGTGTGGATTAGGGTGCCGCGTCACGTCGAAGCGATCCGGGTCGTGAAAGACCTCGTCGTCGCGGTTGGCTGAACCGTTCCAGAGGACGACACGTTCTCCGGGAGAAAGTGAGACGCCGCCGATGGAGGTCTGTTTCAGAACCGTGCGCATGGTATGCATTCCAGGAACCGTCCAACGGAGAAATTCCTCCACTGCGGAATCGATAACTGCCTCACCCTCCGCGCGCAGGAGACGAAACTGTTCAGGGTCTCGAGCAAGTTGCAGGATTCCGCCAGCTGCAGCATATCGAGTGGTTTCGTTTCCGCCAGCTAGTACGCCGTTACAGTTGAACACGATTTCATCATCCGTCAGGGGGCGCTGTTCCCCAGTTTTTGGATCCTTCATCGTGCTGTTGGCTGCACGGCTGACGAAGTCACACCCGTCGCCTTTTCTGCGCTCTTTCACGAGATTCAGAAAATAGAGAAATATCTCACCATGAGCCGCGCTTCGCGCGTTCTCATCCAGCCCTTCGAATGCCTCGGTAGTGATGCCACCGAGCCAGTCCCAGTCAGCCCTCGGAATTCCCATAATCGAGCAGACAACACGATTGGGGATCGCTCTGGCGATATCGACGAAATCGACATCGCCAAGATGAAGTGATTGGGTGACAGATTCGCTTGCAATGCGGCCCGATAGCGCTTCGAGGGCAGGCAGAGAGCCGAAGCACTGCGACAGTGCCCTCTTGAGTTGGGTTTGGTCGGGCGGGTCGGACACGATGAGCATGCGTTGAGCGACATCGTTCACAGCCTCGGTGTTACTTCCCAGCCGCATTCCGAAGCGTGAACTATAGGTTCGGTAGTCTTTCGCAGTCGCGATGACATCCTTGTGCCGCGTAAGGCACCAGAAGCCGTCGCGGCCGTCTCTTCCGGCATGCCAGTATACGGGTGAGTTTGCCCGCAACCACTCGAACTGAGACCAGAAGGCGTTCTCCTTGAACGCCGTCGGGTCGGTGAGATCTATCGGCATGATGCATCTCCGGACTCGCCGTCCCGTTTCGCTACTGATGCCTCTTCGCTCTCGTCGCCCAGACCCTCCATGATTACTGCGAGGGCGGCGGGTGTGATGTCTGGGGTGAGGTGTTTCAGGGTGACGTTGACGCCGGTCGACTCACGAAGTTCCAAAACCGCCCGGGCAGCTAGCAGCGAGTGACCGCCGAGCTCGCTGAAGGTTGCGTGTACATCGCTGGCGGGAAAGGTGAGTAGCTCTCCCCACACCCGACAGATCGACTTCTCCAAATCCGTGCGGGGTGGGGCCCCTTCGGCCCCCTGGAAGGCGGCGCGTGCGAGGGTCTCGCGGTCTAGCTTTCCGGCTGAACTGACCGGAAACCCTTCGACGACGCGCACAGAGGCCGGGCGCATATATTCCGGGAGCCGTTCACAGTGCTGCCGAAGACGGGCGACCTTGTAGTCGTCGCCGGCACCGGTGTCCGAGGTGATGACAGCGAGACCCAGCGCGTCGCCAGAAGGCATCATGAAGGCGGCGGCTGCGACAGTGTCCTCGTGCTCAGCAGCCGTCTCTTCCAGTTCGCCGAGTTCGACTCGGTATCCTCGGATCTTGACTTGGCTGTCTGTCCGGCCGTAGAACTCAATTTGACCGTCAGCACGGCGTCTCGCCATGTCACCAGTCCTGAACATACGGCCGTGACCCACGATGGTGTTGGGAACGAACCGTTGCGCGGTGAGGTCGCCCAGGTTTCGGTAGCGCCGGGCGACACCCGCCCCAGCTATATGCATTTCTCCCAACTCGCCGGGGCTTACCTCCTTCCCGTCGAAGTCGAGGATGTTAATTTCGTATCCCCGAATCTCCCGCCCGATAGTCAGCGGATCGTCTCCGTTCTGGGTGTCCGCGTAGCTGCAAGCGATCGTACTCTCGGTCGGGCCGTAGAGATTTATGATGCGAGGAATACCTTTGAGACGGGGAAGAAGAGCCGCCGGAAAGGGCTCCCCTGCGATAACGTACAGCTCGGCATGAGGTATCCACTCCAAAGCCGAGATGACCGTGGGCGTAGCACAAACGACAGTTGGGTTGGCCGCTTCAATTCGGGTAGCCAACCCGTCAGTGGGGGCCTCACCCCCGCGCGGCTTAAGATCCACAATCACCGTACCCTGCCCATGCAGCAAGTATTGGAAGGTACAGGATAGCCATCCGTCGAATCCGGGCGAAACGAGATTGATACCAGTTCCGCCGGTCGGGAGTCCCATGGCCGCCATACCATCGAGGAATGCGGCGAGATTTCCATAAGTGATTTCAACCCCCTTAGGCCAGCCGGACGTTCCCGATGTGTACACCATGTAGGCACAGGCATCGCTGTCCCGAGGGGGATACTTACTCGCGTCGACGAGCTCAGTGTTGCGATCAAGGATACTCGTGATCACCACATCCGACGGTGTGGAACCAGCGGGTATGTCCTCGCCCAGCACGAAACCTGAGCCACTATCCCTAAGAATGAAATTGATGCGATCTGAGGGGTGCCTCTCATCCACGAGAACTGCGGTGGCCCCGAGCCGCCAGATAGCCAGTAGGCCTGCTAGGCCGAAGCGCGATCGCCCTAGCAGCCAGGCAATTCGTGCACCGGGACGCACCCCTGCATTGCATAGCTGCCCCGCAATCTGCGCTGTCTGTCCTGGGAGTTCCGCGAACCTCGTGGATCCGTCCGCCGCCAACATGGCGATGCCATCGGGGTTGTGCGCTGCCCAATGAGATGCCGCGCTTTCGAGGCGCTCGATTCCGTAGGCCGACATAACTGCACTCCTCCGGGTAAGTGGCGCTGGTTGCCGGGACGCGGCATTACCGGGCCTCCGGGCGCGGTCATCACCCCGCCGCGCCGCCGCGGAACCCCCCGCGCCTATACAGGGCCGCAGTGAGCCGCACCCCTGAGCAGGGTCGGCGCAGCGCGCATAACGCCAGGATCACACGAATGTCCCTAATTGACATGGGCAGCGCCTGGAGCCAGGTACTGAGGTTTGCTCAGAAAGTGTGATGCCCCGCGACCCGTGGTCGAGTACCTCGCCCGTCTGCTCTCCGGGCACCGGGCACCGGATCGGCACCCGTCGCGGGACACGCATGCGGCCCTTCCAGCAAGCGGCGCTCGTAAAGCGCTGGTTCCGTGACCCATATGTGTCCGCTGCCTGGCCAGGGGCGCGGGAGACTCCCAGGCCACCGGCCACCGGCCACCGGCCACCGGCCACCGGTACCTTCACGAAGGCTTCGATGTCCTCACAGTCGAAGCCCCCGGCCTCGCCGAAGTTCTGAACCGGTGCCAGCAGGAGGGCCTGGTGGCAGCGCCAGGGCTGGATCGCATGCGATCCGACGTTCGGCATCGATCGGCGGCCGGCGCCGCCGGACCTCCCCAAGGCCCTGGCGTAGAACCAGATCGCCGCCCTGTGGCGCCTGGACATCGCCCCCTGCGGGAGAAGGCGCAGAGAAGATGTCACGAGCCCGACACGTGGGCCGATGAGGTGCTGCGCGGGAACATGGAGGTCCTGTACCCGCGCCCGGCGGGGAGAGCGACGCCCCCGCCGGGCGCCCGGCATTCCCGGCCCGTGAGTCCCTGCCTCGCCAAGCCAGCCGTTTCCGAAGCCGGGCCGACACGTTGGGCTGACCGAGGGAATGCACGGCAATGGCCCGGCACGATGTAGGCGAATGAGCCCCGGGGGCGCTCGCGTGGGTCGGGATCTGGGACCGGACGGGGGTCGTCGAACACTTCGCCTTGGACCCGGGCGAGCTGGCCCTGTTACGGAAGAAGCCCGGGGCGACGCGCCTGACTTCACCGCGATGCTCAAGTTCCTGCTGTTCAAGGCCCCCCGGCCGGTTCGAGCTGCCCAACGAGGTCGACCACCTGACCGACAGGCGAAGGTCCCGGTCGGCGACATCGCTTCTACGACTTCACCGGCCGTACCGCCAAGGCCCATCGCAAGGAGATCCTCAAGGCCACCGGATTCCGGATCTGCTCCGTCGCCGACCAGAAGGCCCTCGCCGCCCGGCTCGCGCTCCGCATCGCGCAGAAGGAACGCCGCATCGAGGAGGTGGGCGCCCAGCTGCCGGCTCGCTGCCGCACCGAGCTGCCGACGTGGACGCCGGCTGCCCCACCACCGCCATCGAGCACGGCGCCCGCCTGGGCGTCGGCCTCCACCCCGTCCAACGCCCGCCGGGCATCCTCGGGTTCACGATCATTCCGTGCCGCTGGATCATCGAACGCAGCATCGGCTGGCTCATGCAGCACCACAGACTCGCCCGCGACTACGAGCGACACCCCCACCGCTCCGAAGCCATGATCCGCCGCGCCATGATCGACCTCATGGCCCGTCGCCTCACCGGCGAAGCCACCCCCAACTGGCGCGGCCCCCAATGGGCGGTGAAGGGGCGGCACGAATCAATCCCTGCACAGAACCAGTGGCCTTGAGCCCTGATCGGTGGAGCGGGCCTCGTGCCGCCCCGTCCTGGCACAGGGTCGAGACCTTCGCGGAACCCGAGTTCTGAACTCTCCGGTCAGACGGGTCCGGCTCTGTGACCAGTGGTGGTCGTTGGGCTCTCCGCGGCGAACGTCCACGACAGCCTCGCTCTGAAGCTCATGGTCGCCGGTCACCAAACGAGACACGCCCCCACACCCCGATACGAACGCCAACCGGCCAACTACCTGGCCCTTCTTGGAATCGCCGCCGCCTTGTGCTGCAACAACGACTCGTCCGACTCACCACATAGGACACCGTCTTAACTACGGAGTGCGCCCGTAGCCAAAAGATGCGCCCCCAGGCGATGGTGTACCACTCCGGGTTTCGAACCCTCTCCGCCAAAAGGGTTGACTTCTGCTATCCATCCGGTCCGGGAGCTCTGGGTAGAGGTCGGTCGGGACACAGACCCGTGTCCCGGCGGAATACCCGGCGGCCCGCACCCTCGCACAACTCGCTGACTACCTAGCGTATTCACATTTTCGATCATGGAAATTCTGTACCCGATACTGACGCGATGCCGTGAATACGCAGTTCAGGACGCACATACGAGTCGCCGACGGCAAGGCTGGGCGCATTCGTTGCCCGTCATCGATTTCGCGTTCAGTTGCTGTGTGGATTCCGAAACGTGCCAGGGTCGAAAGCCGAACGACTTCCCTGGTCATGCGAGAGCCGCAGTGAATGCGTCCGTTGCCCGACCGGCCGGGAAGCCAGCTCCGGAAACGAAAGGGGTTCTTCCCTGTGCACCATTCAGTGAGTCATCCCGACGGTCCGCTGAAAAAGGACCCCGACACCGGGCCTGTGCCCGAAGATGCTTCGCGCGGCGACCTGACGCACCGCGTGTCCGAATTCGACTCACCGACGACACGTATGACGCTGATCAGCGACGGCCTGACCACACTACTGCTGCAGGCCGCAGTGAACGACACGTTGACCGCCCAGGTGCGCCGCCTGGAGCAGGTGCCCGGGTCTGCGCTCTCCCCTGCAGCCAGGGCCATCCTGCAGGGACGCAAGAGCGACGCGTACCTGGTACGTCGCACCCGCCTGCTGACGTCGGCCGGCGAGCCGGTGTCCGACAACACCGCGGTGGTACGGATCGGGGTCGAGCCACGGATCGATGCGGTGGCTGCCGACCGCTCCAGGCCCATCGGACCCACCCTGGCCGACGCCGGGCTGCTGCCGGAGCGTCGCATCCTGCAGGTGGCGCATGCCACGTGGCCGCTGTCCCAAGACGCCCGGCCCTGCGTGAGCAAGACCTATGTGATGAGCACCCGCGGCACTCCGGTCCTGTGCATCCAAGAACGGTTCAACCCGGTCTTCCTCTCGCCCCAGCCGCTGCCCGAAACCACCGGTCACGTGGTGGCCGGCCACGACGAGCCGCTGTCCCTGCTGACTGGAGATGATTACTGATGTTCCGTCTGGGCCTGCTCAACGCCATCGGCGCCGGTGCACAGCAAGAGGCGGTCGTCGACGACTGGGGACGCTGCTCGTACCAGGACCTGGACCGGTGGTCCGCCCACCTGGCCATGGGCATCGGCGCTCAGAGCACCGCCGGCGAGCCGCATGGCCTCGTACTGCTCGCGCCCAACGGCGCGAGCTGGATCGCCGCCTACCTCGCGGCGTTCAAGGCCGGGGCCACAGTGACCCCGCTGAACATGCTGCTCACCCCCGACGAGATCTCCCGCGCCCTGCGCCTCACCCGCCCGCGCCACCTGTTCACTGTCGCCGAACGGGCCGAGGAGATGCGGGAGTTGTGTGCCGCGCAACGGCTGTGCACCGAAGTCCACGTCATGGAACTCGCGCTTCCCCCAAAGTACGCACTGTTGCCGGAGTCCAATTCCAGTGACGTCGAGCCGACGCCGACCGGGGCGGGACCGGAGCAGCCGCGCCTGGTCATGTTGACCTCCGGCAGCACCGGCACCGCCAGGGGCGTCGTCCAGACCGAGCAGTCCCTGCACCTGGCGACGGAACTCTGGCGCGGCCTGCACCGGGAAGCGGACGACACGGTCGCGGTGACCTCCCCGCTGGCCCACACCTACGGACATCTCGCCGCCATGAGCACCCTGCTGTCCGGTGCGCGCCTGGTACTGAGTGGCTCCAACGACCCCGTCCGCTGGAGCCAGTTGATGCGCGACCACCGGGTGACGGTCATCGAGGGCGTGCCCGCGCTGTACGACTCCCTGTTGCGTGTCCTGGAGGCGGGCCCCGTCGAACTACCCCACGTGCGACGCTGCCTGACGGCAGGTCAGTCAGTAAGTGAAGCGAGCGGGGGGAAATGGAGCCGTCAAACCGGCCTGGACCTGATCCAGAGCTGGGGCATGACCGAGCTCTCCGGAGCCGGACTCTGCGCTCCGGCCGACGGATCCATGGCTGGATCAGCCGGCACTCCGATGCCCGGCATCGAGATCCGTCTCGCCGACCCCACTGCGGAGGGCGAGGACGCGGCGGCGGGCACTCCGGGAGAGATCTGGGTACGCGGCTCGCAGGTCACCGCCGGATACCGGGTCAGTTCCTGGGACACCCAGCGGGCCACCGACTCCGACGGGTGGCTGCACACCGGCGACCTGGCGCTGCAGGACGAGCGGGGCGCCGTCCGCATCGTCGGACGCAGCAAGGACACCATCGTCAGCGCCGGTTACAACATCAATCCGACCGAGGTGGAGAACGCCCTGCGCTGCCACGCCTCGGTCCAGGACGCCGCCGTGCTCGGCCGCCCCGATCCGCACCGGGGCGAGATCCCGCACGCCCTCGTTGTCCCGGCCGACGGCGAACAGCCCGAGACCGACGCCCTCGTCGAGCACTGCAACGGCATGCTCGCCCGCTACAAAGTCCCGCGGACCGTCGACGTCGTCACGAGACTGCCGACCTCGCCGACAGGCAAACTCGACCGTCGGGCCCTGCGCGAGCAGCACGCAGGCACGACTGCTCCTGGCGAAGGGGGCGAGTGAACCGATGACCCCACACGAGCACGCCGTGAGCACCGGACCCGTCGTCCTGCTGACCGGCGCCACCGGCGGTCTGGGCTCTGCCGTCGCCGCCCGGCTGGCAGACCAGGGCTGCCGCACGGGACTGAGCGCGCGCGGTGAAAGCGCCCTGGAGGCGCTGGCCAAGGACCTGCGCTCCGACGGGGCCCAGGTGCTCACCCTGCCTGCGGATGCCACCTGCCCGCAGGCGGCAGCATCCGCGGTGGAACGGCTCGTGGAACACTTCGGACGCATCGACTGCCTGATCGACAACGCCGGGGTCGAAGGGCCAGTCGGCCCCAGCTGGGAGGTCTCTCTCGACGAGTGGTGGCAGACCCTTCGGACCAACGTGATGAGTACGGCCGCCACTGTCCACGCCGTCATGCCCCACCTCGTACGCCAGGGCAGCGGCCGCATCATCAGCATCAGCAGTGAGGCGGGCCGTCACCGCTGGCCAAGCCTGTCGGCGTACTCCGTCTCCAAGGCGGCCGGAATCAAGTACATCGAGAACCTCAGCCACGAGGCGAAGGAACACGGCGTCACGGCGTTCAGCGTGCATCCCGGCATCGTCACGGCCGGCCTCACCTCGACTGCCCTCTCCGAGGACCCGCCCACCGTCTGGCACGCACGCCGCACCCGATGGCTGCGCAGCCAGCTCGAGCAGGGTAAGGGCGTCCCCGCCGCCCGAGCCGCCCGGGCGGTCGTAGCCGTCGCCCTCGGCGCCGCGGACCACCGTTCCGGAGACTTCCTCACCCCCGACGACGTCCTTTCCTGCATTGATTCAGAAACAACGTAGGGACCCTTTTCAGGGGGACCAGTGAGGCGCTCCAGGGGGACGCGGGAGGCGGCTGCCCGTGTCCCGGTGAAGGAACTCGACGAGGCGGAGATAGCCGAGTTGACCTCACGGCTCGTGGGTGAGCGTGAGGTGTGGCCGCGGCTGCGGGTGACGCGAGAGACGGTGGCCCGTGTGCTCACGGGGTTGTCCGGGCAGGACGTCACGATGAGGCCTGGCCGGCTCCGCATGCATGTCACATCGCGCGCTCGCGGCCCTCCCAATAAGGCTCGCGCAACCGCCTCTTGTACAGCTTGCCGTTGGGGTCGCGGGGCATCGTCTCGATGAAGTCGACGCTCTTCGGCCGCTTGTAGCCCGCGAGGCGGTGCTCGCAGTGGGCGAGGATCTCGGCGGCCAGCGCCTCGTCCCCGCCGCGGCCCTCGACGACCTCGACGACGGCCTTGACCTCCTCGCCCCAGTCGTCGTGCGGGATGCCGAACGCGGCGGCGTCCGCCACCGCGGGATGGGTGAGCAGCGCCGACTCGATCTCGGCCGGATAGATGTTGACCCCGCCCGAGATGATCATGTCGATCTTGCGGTCGCGCAGGAAGAGGTAGCCGTCCTCGTCGAGGATGCCGAGATCGCCGACGGTGAAGAAGTCGCCGATGCGGTTCTTCCTCGTCTTCGACTCGTCCTTGTGGTACGAGAAGCCGCCGGTGCTCATCTTCATGTAGACGGTGCCGAGTTCACCGGGGCCGAGGCGGTTCCCGTCGTCGTCAAAGACCGCCAGCTCGCTGATGGGCCAGGCCTTGCCCACCGTCCCCGGCTTCTTGAGCCAGTCCTGTGCGGTGGCGAACGCGCCGCCGCCCTCGCTGGCCGCGTAGTACTCCTCGACGCACTCGCCCCACCACTCGATCATGGCCCGCTTGACGTGGTCGGGGCAGGGCGCGGCGCCGTGGATGGCGTGCCGCATCGAGGACACGTCGTACGCGGCCCGCTTCTTCTCCGGCAGGGCGAGCAGCCGGTGGAACTGGGTCGGCACCATGTGCGTGTGCGTGCACCGGTGGGCGTCGATGAGCCGCAGCATCTCCTCGGGCGTCCACCGGTCCATCAGGACCAGTGGGTGGCCGATGTGCAGGGCCGCTCCCGCGAACTGCAGCACGGCCGTGTGGTAGAGCGGCGAGCAGACGAGATGGACGTTGCCGTCGAAGGGCTTGATCCCGAAGATGCCGAGGAAGCCACCGAGGTAGGACTCCTCGGGGAGCTTGCCCGACAGGGGGCGTCGGATGCCACGAGGGCGGCCCGTGGTGCCCGAGGTGTAGTTCATGACCCAGCCGAGCGTGCGGTCGGCCGGGACCGACTCGGGTCGGCCCTCCAGGAGTTGGGCGTAGGGGCGGAAGCCGGGGACGTCGCCGACGGCGTAGCGGTGGCTCGCCGGGAGGTTCGCCTCGTCGGCCGCGGCGACGGCCGCGTCGGCGAACTTCTCGTGGGCGATCAGCACCTTGGCGCCCGAGTCGGCGACGATCCAGGCGATCTCGGGCCCGACCAGGTGGTGGTTGACGGGCACGAGGTAGAAACCGGCCTGGGAGGCCGCGAGGTAGGCGGCGAAGAACTCCACGCCGTTGGGCAGGACGACGGCGAACGCGTCGCCGCGCTCGAGACCGGCGGCCCGCAGCCCGTGCACCAGCCGGTTGACCGCGCCGTGCAGCCGGCCCGCCGTCCACTCCTCGCCGTCGGGCGCCACGAGGACGGTGCGGCCGGGATCTGCGGCGGCCTGGGCCCAGAAGCCGTTGGGGGGTGTGCTCACGACTGGTTTCCCCTCTCCGCGATGCGGATGACTCGGTCGACGGCCCGCTCGAAGCCGCGCGTCAGATCGTCGAACACCGCCTGGACGCTGCGTTCGCTGTTCATCCGGCCGACGATCTGCCCGACCGGCGTGCCGAGCAGATCCGGCACCTCGTACTTCTGGATGCGCGAGACCGCCTCCGCGACGAGGAGCCCCTGCAACGGCATCGGCAGCGTCCCCGGGCCCGAGGGGTCGTCCCAGGCGTCGGTCCACCGGGTGCGCAGCTGGCGGGCGGGCTTGCCGGTCAGGGCGCGCGAGCGGACCGTGTCCCCGGAACCGGCGGCCAGCAGTTTCCGCGTGAGGGCGGGCGAGTGCAGGTCGGCCTCCGTGGTGGTGAGCCACAGGGACCCCAGCCAGACGCCCTGCGCGCCGAGCGCGAGGGCGGCCGCGATCTGCTGCCCGCTGCCGATGCCCCCGGCGGCGAGCACCGGCAGCGGCGCCACCGCGTCGACGGCCTCGGGGGTGAGCACCATGGAGGCGATCTCGCCGGTGTGACCGCCCGCCTCGTACCCCTGCGCGACCACGATGTCGATGCCCGCGTCGGCGTGTTTGCGGGCGTGCCGGGCGCTGCCCGCGAGGGCGGCGACGAGGACGTCGTGGTCGTGGGCGCGCCGGATGACGTCGGCCGGGGGTGAACCGAGCGCGTTGGCGAGGAGTTTGATCGGGTAGTCGAAGGCGACGTCGAGCTGGTTGCGGGCGACCTGCTCCATCCAGCCGGTGATGCGCCAGCCGGACGCCTCCCCCTCGGCCAGTTCGGGCACGCCGTGTTTGGCGAGGGTGTCCCTGACGAACTGCCGGTGCGTCTCGGGGATCATCGCCTCGATGTCGGCCTCGGTCAGCGCCTTGCCGTCCTGGGCCTCGACCTTCTTCGCGGGCATGACGACGTCGAGCCCGTAGGGCTTCCCGTCGACGTGCTCCTCCATCCAGTCGAGGTCTCTGGCCAGCTCGTCGGGGGCGGTGTAGCGGACCGCGCCGAGCACCCCGAACCCGCCCGCCCTGCTGATAGCGGCGGCCACCGCGGGGAAGGGCGTGAAGCCGAAGATGGCGTGCTCGACTCCCAGTCTCTTGCTCAACTCCGTCTGCATGGGCGCAGGATGCCGCAGCGGCCCGGACGAGGGAAGAGATTTTCTGATGCAGTGTCAGATTCTTGGTGTGCGGTGAGGTCGCGTCTACACGCCCAGCGCCGCCATGGCCGCGTTGTGTCCGGGGATGCCGCTGACTCCGCCGCCGCGCACCGCGCCTGCGCCGCAGAGCAGGACGTTCGCGTGGCGGGTCTCCACTCCCCAACGGCCGGTGTCCTCCTGCGCGTACGGGAAGGCGAGGTCGCGGTGGAAGATGTTACCGCCGGGCAGCCGCAGGTCCCGCTCCAGGTCCAGGGGGGTCTTCGCCTCGATGCAGGGGCGCCCTTCGGCGTCGAGGGCCAGGCAGTCCGCGATCGGCTCGGCGAGGTGCGCGTCGAGCTGCGCGAGGGTGGCCCCGAGGAGTTCGGTGCGTGCGGCGTCGTTGTCGCCCGCGAAGAGCCGGGCGGGCGTGTGGAGCCCGAAGAGGGTGAGGGTCTGGTGGCCGCTCTCGACGAGGTCGGGGCCGAGGATCGTCGGGTCGGTGAGCGAGTGGCAGTAGATCTCGGAGGGCGGCGCGGCGGGCAGGGATCCGGCGTCGGCCTGGGCGTACGCGGCGGCCAACTGCTCGTACCCCTCGGCGATGTGGAAGGTCCCGGCGAACGCCTCGCGCGGGTCGACGGACGTGTCCCGCAGCCTGGGCAGCCGCTTGAGGAGCATGTTGACCTTGAGCTGGGCCCCTTCGGCGGGCGGGGGCGGCTCGTCGCCGAGGAGCGCGGCGAGGGCCTGGGGCGAGGCGTTGACCAGGACGTGGCGGGCGCCGACGGTCCGTTCGCCGTCCTGGGCCCGGTAGGTGACCTCGGCGCGCTCCCCGTCACTGGCGATCCCCGTCACCTCGCACCCCGTGCGCAGCAGCGCCCCCGACATCCGCGCCGAGTCGGCGATGGCCCCGGTGAGGGCACCCATGCCGCCGACGGGCACGTTCCAGTCGCCGGTGCCGCCGCCGATGACGTGGTAGAGGAAGCAGCGGTTCTGCCGCAGGGACGGGTCGTGGGCGTCGGCGAACGTGCCGATGAGGGCGTCGGTGAGGACGACCCCGCGCACCAGGTCGTCGGCGAAGCGCTCCTCGATCGCCGCGCCGAGCGGCTCCTCGAACAGGGTGCGCCATGCGGTGTCGTCGTCGACGCGGGCGCGCATCTCGGCGCGGCTGGGCAGCGGATCGGTGAGGGTGGGAAAGACGCGGCGGGCGACTTCTCCCGTCATGGCGTAGAAGCCGCGCCACGCGTCGTACTCGCGCTGTCCCCCGGTGAGCCGTGCGAACGCCTGCCGGGTGCGGGCCTCGCCGCCGCCGACGAGCAGTCCGGTGGGGCGTCCCTCGCGCTCGGCCGGGGTGTACGACGACACGGTGCGGGTGCGCACCCGGAAGTCCAGGTCGAGGTCCCGGACGATCTTCTTGGGCAGGAGACTGACCAGGTACGAGTAGCGGGAGAGCCGTGCGTCGACCCCGGCGAAGGGGCGGCTGGAGACGGCGGCGCCGCCGGTCGCGGCCAGCCGCTCCAGGAGCAGCACGGACCGTCCGGCGCGGGCGAGATAGGCGGCGGCGACAAGACCGTTGTGGCCACCGCCGACGATGACGGCGTCGTACGCATCACGATCAGGCATGGCTCTTCCTAGCACGGGCGCCTGCCGCCGGGGCCCTCCGTTCCGGACCAGGCGTGGCGATCCGGCGGGGTCGCCTGCCCGCGGTTCGTGGCCGGCACGGACCTGCGAACAGGGGAGTGGGCCCGGCCGTCCCAGGCCGGGCCCACTCCTTCAGGCGCACACGCCACCCGTCGTGGCGTGCCGCCGCCCATGTGCCGCCGTCAGCCGGCGGGGCGCGTCACCACCGGTACCAGCGCCCCTTTCGGCCACCGCTCGCCGCCGGGCGGATCACGAAGCCGAGCAGCCACACCACCAGCACGATGACCGCGATCCACCACAGCGCCTTGAGCGCGAAGCCCGCGCCGAACAGGAGCAGAGCCAGCAGAAGAACCAGAATCAGGGGAAACATTGTTATCGACCTCCTGGCCACCGTGTGCTCCTTCCGCGATCACACAAACACGCGAAAACCACGTTACTTTCACACCGGGAAGGGCATCTGGTCGCACCGCGGGCACACCCGGAACCTCTGCTTCCGAACCGGTCGCGCGGACATGGAGGGGCAGGCGCGGCCAGTTCACCCCTCATCTGGAATAGATCCCTCCGAGGATGTTTGCGCTCGCGCGCAGTGGCCAGACGGAGGGCAGAACCTGATGTCGAAGCCAAGGAGCGTGAGCGGACATGACCGCCGGCGAGAAGGCCAGGGCCAAGACCGAACAGACCATCGGCGCCACCGCGGAAGCGGTCGGACGGGCCGTGGGCAACGAACGCCTGACCGTCGAGGGCCGCGCGAAGCGCATGCAGGGCGACGCCCGCGAGGCGAAGGAAAAGATCAAGGACGCCGGCGAGCACTGACCGGTACACCCACCCACGCCCGAGGGCCGGATCCCCACGAGGGGATCCGGCCCTCGGTGTCGGCTCCCACCGAGGTGCTGGCTCAGACGTCGGCGGTGCCCTTGAGGACGTCGCAGGTGTTCTGGAACTCCTCCATCAGACGGCCGGCCTCGACGACGAGGACGCCGTAGGGCCGCGAGGAGTCGGAGAGCGGCAGCCCGTCGTCCTGGACCGCGCCGAGGACCTTCCGCAGCGCCTCCTGCGCGATGGTCGCCAGCCTGCACATCTCCCCGGCCTGCTCGGCGAGGGTGTCGCTGTCCAGTTCCGCGATGACACGGGCGATGTCACGCAGGCTGACGGCGAAGTCGGCGTACGTCCGCAGGACCGGGGCGTAGGAGTAGGTGCTCTCCGCCTCGCGCCACTGCCCGAGGCTCCGGGGCAGCGAACCGAGCTGGTAGACCGCGCGCTCCAAGGCATCGAGCGTCTGGCGGTAGCCCTCGAAGGTCAGGTAGCCGCGGCGGGCGGGCAGCGGGCGCCGGGGGTTGAAGGGCAGGCCGCTCTCCGCCGCGTTCAGCCCCGAGCGGGCCTGCCCGACCGCACGCTGCGCGCTCTCCCCCGCGCTGCGCCACTGCGCGACCCGTTCCCACCCCGCGTTAAAGCCACTCCACCACGTTGCCCTTGACCTGACCTCCTGCGCCCGGCCCCACGGATCGGGGAGGACACCCCACTGGTAACCACGTCGGGCGGGTTCACCCCGCACACGGCATGAGCGGCCACCGCCGCTTACGCGCCGGCGTCGAACCGGAGTCTTCGACGCCCTCCTCGCCGACCTGAAGTACCCCTCCAGGGCGATGAACAGAGGCTTTTGTCAGGTGTCAGGTGGTGGCCCGTCGCTGCCGCCGTGCCGCCACCCTGCGGTAGAGCTCGACGGCCTCCGTGCCGCGGCCCAGTTGTTCCAGGCAGTGCGCCTCGTCGTTGCGGCTCGCGAGGGCGTCGGGGTGGTCGGGGCCGAGCACCTGTTCGCGGGTCGCGGCGACCCTGCGGTACTCGGTGAGCGCGTCGGCCCAGCGGCCGAGCCAGCCGAGGCCGACGGCGACCTCGCGGCGGCTCACCAGCGTGTCGGGGTGGTCGGCGCCGAGCACCCGCTCGCGCAGGGCGCACACGTCGCGGGCCTCGGCGAGCGCCTCCTCCCAGCGGCTCTGCCGTCCGAGGTTCACGCCGAGCCCGTGGCGGGCCCGGAGCGTCTCGGGGTCGGCGGGGCCGTTCACGCGCGTGCGGTCGTCGATCAAGGCACGGTACAGCTCAAGGGCCTCCCCGCTGCGGCCGAGCCGGCCGAGGCTTATGCCGACCTCGTAGCGGGCGGCGAGCGTGTCGGGGTGGTCGGCGCCGAGCACCCGCAGCCGCGCGTCGGCGACTTCGCGGTAGGTCTGCAGGGCCTCGGGCCAGCGCCCCAACTGCCCCATCGCGTACGCCACTTCGTACCGCGTGACGAGCGTGTCGGGGTGAGTGGGGCCGAGCACCCGCGCCCGGGCCGCGGCGACCTCCTCCGCCAGCCGGTAGGAGTCCTCCAGGCGGCCGAGACGGCTCAGGTTGTACGCGAGGTTGTGGCGGCAGCGCAGCGTGTCGGGATGGTCGGGCCCCGTGGTCCGCTCACGCACGGCGAGCACCGAGGTGTACGTCTGGTGGGCCTCGAAGTGCCGTCCGAGCCGGCCCATGACGTAGGCCATCTCCTGGCGGGCGGCCAGGGTGTCGGGGTGCTCGGGGCCGAGCGCACGCTCCCGCCCCTGCGCGACGCGGCCGTACTCGCGCAGGGCGTCGGCGGCGCGGCCGGTGCGGCTGAGCGTGAAGCCGACCTCGTACCGGCTCGCGAGGGTGTCGGGGTGGTCGGGGCCGAGGGCGTGTTCGCGTTCGGCGGCGACCGCGCGGTGCACTTCGCCGGCCTCCGACCAGCGGCCGAGACGCCCCAGGCTCAGCCCCGCGTTGTGCCGGCTGGTGAGGGTGGCGACCAGCTCCGGCGACGGCGTGGGCCGTTCGGGCTCGCGCGGGGCCGCGGCGCGACGCGCGTCGACACGCGGGATCCACTCGCCGGTCAGGCCCGCCGCCGCGTCGGGCGGGGTGGTGCGCAGGACGGACGCGCCGCTCGCCTTGTGCCCGGTGGTCATGCCGCGCGTCCAGGAGGGCAGGCGCGGTTCGGGCGACGGCAGGTGTCCTGGGCGCCGCGCGGACGGGGTGACGACGGTCGGCACGTAGCCGATCGAGGTGCGGCCCGCGGCGACGCGCCGGCCCAGCTCCCGCGCGTCGTGCGGCCGTGCGGCGGGCTCCTTGGCGAGCAGGTCGAGGACGACCCGGTCGAAGTACTCGGGCAGTTCGCCGCGGTGTTCGCGGGGCGGCCGGGGCACGGTGTCGCGGTGGCCGACCAGGACGGCCCAGGCGTCCTCCATGTCGAACGGCGGGGCGCCGGTGGCGATCTCGTAGAGCACGCACCCGAGCGAGTAGAGGTCGCTGCGCTGGTCGACCGGTTCGCCGCTGATCTGCTCGGGCGACATGTAGTGCGGCGTGCCCATCGCGATGCCCGTGCCGGTCAGGCGCGAGGTGAAGCCGATGTCGGCACCGAGCCGCGCTATGCCGAAGTCGCAGATCTTCACCGTGCCGTCGGCGAGCCGCATGATGTTCGCGGGCTTCAGGTCCCGGTGCACGATGCCCTGTTCATGGGTGTACGCGAGGGCCCCGGAGATCTGTTCGGCGATCTCCACGACGTCGGCGACCGGCAGGGGGTGCTGTTGGTTGTCCTCCAGGAGCTGGCTGAGGTTGCGCCCTTCGAGCAGTTCCATGACCAGGTACAGCACGCCGTCGTGCTCGCCGAAGTCGTGGACGACGGTGACGCCGCGGTGCTGGAGCGCCGCGGCGACGCGCGCCTCGCGCCGGAAGCGTTCGCGCAGCACGCGCGTGAAGGACTGGTCGTGCTGGACCCCCATCGGCTTGAGGCACTTGACGGCGACCTGACGCCCGAGCGACTCGTCGCGCGCCCGCCACACCTCGCCCATGCCGCCGCGACCGATCAGATCCAGAAGCCGGTAACGGCTCTGGATCAGTCTGGTGTCCGCCATCTCCCGCTGTCGCCCCCGTTGCCTCGCTGCGCCCTCCCCGGCCCGTCCAGTATGGCGTCCTGCCTGTCGAGTTTGTACGGGGCCGGGCGGGTGTCGGGGCCGAGCCGGGCCACGGCGCGCAGGATGTGCTTGGGCGGAAGTTGCCAGCGCACACGGGAGGGGACGGCGCGCAGGACGGTGCCGGTGAGGCGGAGGCGGCGGGTGACCGTGGCGGGCGGCGGGGCGGCCCTGCCGTACAACTCGTGGGCGTACGGCGGCAGGGAGGCGTACGCCAGGTTCGCGACGCGCCGCCACAGCAGGGCCCGTGCCGGGACGAGCAAGGGGTGCGTCGGTGGGCGCTGCAGGAAGTCGTCGACGGCGCGGGCGTCCGCTCCGGCGGCGAGCTCGGGCCGCGTCCGCGCGAAGTACGCGGCGAGGTCGGCGGCCGACGCGGGCACGTCCGCCGGGTCGAGGCCCACCAGGCGGGCACTCTGCCGGTGCTCGTCGACGTACCGGTCGGCCAGCGCGTCGGTGAGGCGGAACCCGGAACGGCGTACGACGTGGAGGTAGGAGTCGATCTCCGCGCAGTGCACCCAGAGCAGCAGGTCCGGCTCGTCGACGCCGTACCGCTCCCCGGTCGCCGGGTCGGTGGCCTTCAGCATCGTGTGGATCTTGCGTACGCGGGCGCCCGCCTTCTCGGCCACCTCGGTCGTGCCGTACGTCGTGGTGCCCACGAAGTGGGCGGTGCGCATGAGCCGGCCCCAGGCGTCCTTGCGGAAGTCGGAGTTCTCCATGACGCCGCGGACCGCGCGCGGATGCAGGGCCTGGAGGTACAGGGCCCGTATTCCCGCGATCCACATCATGGGGTCGGAGTGCGCCTGCCAGGTCACCGACGCCGGCCCGAAGAGGCCGGGGTCGGGCGGGGCCGCGGAAGTCTGCTCGGGCATGGTGCGACCAACTCCTGACGCGTGACGGTGTCCGGGACTCAGTGTGACCAGCATGTGCCGCGGACACCAGCAACTTCTCGACCGGCTCCGGCTCGACCGGCGTCGGCTTCGGCTTCGGCGTCGGCGTCGGCGTCGACCGACCAGGTGGACCGCGCCGGGTCAGCGTCCGGTCGCGCCGTCGATCAGTTCGCGGAGGATGTCCGCGTGGCCCGCGTGCCGGCCGGTCTCCTCGATCAGGTGGGTGAGCGCCCAGCGCACGCTCGGGGCGGGCGTGTCCGGGCGGGGCCGGGGCAGCGGCGCGGCGAGGTCGGCGCACCCGTCGAGCACGTCGTTCGCCCGCTCGACCGCTTCGCGGTAGCGGGCGACGACCTCGGCGACGCCGTCCTGTGGCGCGGCCCGGAACGTCCCCTGCCAGTGAGTGACCCGCTCCCCCAGGAACGTCGCGCGTTCGACGCAGGTGAGGTGGTTCAGGAGGCCGAGCAGATTCGTGCCCGAGGGCACTTTGGCCTCGCGGACCTGCGGTTCGGGGGCGTCCTCGACCTTCGCGGCGATCGACGTCCGCAGGTAGTCGAGGAACACGCGCAGGACCTCGGCCTCACTGTCACCGGTCCGGGGCGGCGGGCTGTCGCCGCGCTGTCTGCGGCGAGGGGTGGTGGACATGGTGTCTCCTGGGACGGGCGGACAACTGCGCAACGGCGGCTGACTCGGGCCCGGTTCGGGCGGTGCCCGGGTCAGTTCCCGGGTCAGTTCCCGGGTCAGTTCCCGGGTCAGTTCCCGGGTCAGACGGCTTCCAGGTCAGACGGCTTCCAGGTCAGACGGCTTCCGGGTCAGGCGGTGCGGCGGAAGATCATCACGTGGTCGATGACCTCGGCGGTGCGCCCTTCGGGCCCGTTCGCGACACGCGTGACCGCCTCGGCCCGCTCCACCGTCCAGGCAGCGGAGTCCAGATCCATGCCGTCGACGACTTCCCGCGGGGTCGGGTAGTGGACGTCGGGGTCCTGGTTCCAGGACCACGGCGCGGTCGATCCGTGGTCCACGACCACCAGCCGACCGCCGGCGCGCAGGGCGTGCGCGGCCGTGCGCAGGACGGTGGCCCTGTCCAGTTCGAGGGGCGTCTGCAAGTAGTGGGCACAGATCAGATCGAACACGCCCTGCGGGAACGACTCCGCGAGGTCGTGCCGTACCGCGTGGATCCGGTCGCCCAGGCCCTGTGCGGCGGCGAGGCCGGCGAGCCGCTCGACCGCCACCGCCGAGACGTCGGCAGCGGTGACGTGCCATCCCTGCCGGGCCAGCCACAGCGCGTCGCCGCCGTCGCCGCATCCGAGGTCCAGGGCCTCGCCGGGCGGCAGGTCCGTGACCGTCTCGGTGAGGCGTGCGTTCGGCCGCGGCGCGTGCGCGGCGGGGCGGGCCGCATAGACGTCGTCCCAGAACGTGACCGCGTCGGTGGTGCTCATCGGGGCTCCTCGTGTCGGGCTCTGTCGGGAAACGGGCTTCAGCCTCGCTCCCCTCCCCTGATTTCGCACGAGATGTTGCCGATCCGGCAAAGTGCGCCGGCCCCACTACTCGTCCCCGCGCAACCAGCCCTTCGCGACCGCCCGCGCGCCGGCCTGGAAACGGCTGCGCGCGCCCAGCTTCTCCATCAGGTCGGCGGCGAAGCGGCGCGCGGTGCGCGGGGACACGCCGAGGCGCTTGGCGACGGCCTCGTCGGTCAGGCCGTTGGCCAGCATCCGCAGGACCTCGACCTCTTGCGGGGTGAGGCCGTCCTCGTCGCGGTCGCGGGGGACGGTGCCGAGCGGAGTGGCCCTCTCCCAGAGGGAGTCGAACAGGGCGCAGAGCGCGGTGAGGGTGCCGTCCGCGCCCAGGACGAGGGCGCCCGCGGCGCTGTTCTCGCCGTCGGTGGGCACGATGGCGACGTCGCGGTCCATGATCATGAGGCGTACCGGCAGGGAGGGCGTGGTCCGCACCTCACCGCCGAGTTCCGTGAGCCACTTCGCGTAGGCGACGGTGGCCTGGCTGTTGCGGACGCTGTCGAGGTAGAGCGTGCGCATGCGCACGCCGCGCCCCAGGAGCTCCTCGTCCTGCGGCTTGGCCGCCTCCATGCTGGCGGCGCTCTGCGCACCGCCGGGGGCGAAGGTCATCACCTCGGTCTTGACCTCGCGGACCAGCACGTGGATGCGGTCCCGGATCTCCTCGATGCCTTCGAGCTGTTCGACGTCGGCCACGTTCTTGCGGGGGCGGCTCGCGGCGAAGTCCGCAGCGAGCCGGATGGCGGCGGCGCGGAGCCGCTCGACTCTCTGCTGTTCGGCGACGAGTCGTTCCTGCTGCTGCGCGATGAGGACCTGGATGCCGAGCTCCGGGTCGACGGCGCGGAAGATGTGGGGCTCCTCGAGACACGGGCGGATCAGCGCCAGTTCACTCAACTTGTCCAGCGAGCCGCCCAGTTCGGCCTCGGTGAGGCCGAGCATGGCCCGCAGCTCCGCCAGGTTCGCCTGTGGCTGCGCCAGGAGGGCCTTGTAGACGTTCGCACAGGTGTCGTCCAGTCCGAGCGCGTCCAGCACCCCGCCCCCTCAGTCGACCGATCGGTGCCCATCACATCAGTGCTATCAACTCACAGTAGCCCGGCGGGAGATGCTCGTGTTCTCTGACCGAAACTCGCCCGCGGCACTGGCCGCTTCGGGACCTGGCATAGACCGGCCGCGAGCTCGCCTTGTTGGCTCCGCGTCGCCTTCCGCAAGCTCGGAAGATGCAGCTTGTTCACGCACGGGTCCAGTTGGCGGTCGATCCCCCTGAGCCCGAGCGCCTCAGGGCGATCTTTCGATCCCACGCACGTCGTCACGAAGGGATCCAGCACATCAGCATCCATCCGGACGTGGACCGGAAACTGACGGTCGGGGTGTTCGTGACCGCCGGTTCGCTGTCCGAGGCGGAGGGCACGGCACGCGCCTTCGTGACGCGCGCGCTGGAGGGTGAGTACGTGCTGCGGGGCGCCCGTGTCGCGACCTGCTCGGCGGCGCTCGTGCCGCAGTTCTATGACGGGCTCTGGAACGCCGAGGGCGACGGTGGACGGACTATGCGAGGGCCGGATCAGGACACCGGCAAGACCTAGCGGCGCACCGGAGCGGCAGGCGAATCTTGTTTCACCGGCAACAAGGGACGCCCCGCAGACACGGGGCGGCGGCCGGGTCGGAGCGTCAACCGCGGGACGCTCCGGCTCGGGTGCACGCCACTTCCCTCCCGGTTCAGCGCGATCCACGCCACCCGTCCTTCACAAGAGGAGAGTTCGTCATGTCCACTGGTGCCCGCTTCACGAAGTTCGTCGCGGTTCTCGTCCTCGCCACCGCTCCGGTCCTGGGGGCCGTCACCCTCACCGACGGTCCTGCGGACGGCACCACCTCGCACGTGTCGGCGGCCGGGTCCGCCTCCCTCGCGCAGTCCAAGGACACCACGGGCTGGGACTGAGCACGCCATGCGCACCGCCTCACTCACACCCGTACCCCCCGCACCCCTATCCGCCACACCCGTATCCGCCCTCGACGAACCCATCCCTTCCCGCAAGAGAGATGAGCACCGCCTTGAACGGACGAAAGCCGAGCGGCATACAGGGGCTGCGCATCATGGTCACCAGCCTCGCCTCCGACGCGCACACCTGGAATCTCGTGTACCTCCAGCTGCTGCTGGAGGAGTGGGGGCACGACGTGGTGAACCTGGGCGCCTGTGTCCCCGATGAGCTGCTGCTCGACAACTGCCTGCGCCGCACCCCCGACCTGGTCGTGATCAGCAGTGTCAACGGGCACGGCTTCCACGAGGGCAAGCGGGTCATCGGCAAGCTGCGGGCCCACGAGGAGCTGGCGCGGCTGTCCGTCGTCATCGGCGGCAAGCTCGGCATCGGCGGGTCCGGGGGGCGCGAGCGCGCCGCCGCGCTGACCGACGCCGGATTCGACGGGGTCTTCGAGGACGGCAGCGGGATGGGCGCGTTCCGCACCTTCCTGGCACGCCTGCCGCAGGGCGTCTCGTCATGAGTACCGACGGCGCCGGGACCGCCCTGTCCTTCGGGGACTTCGTCGCCCGGGCCACGGCGTCCGGCCGGCTGGTCGTCCAGCCGAGGATGGGCATCGGTGATCCCGCGGGCATGCGCGCCGGTCTGCGAGCCGTGCGGGAGGCCGGGGTGTGCGCGGTCGGCACGATCACCCTGGACAGCTTCACCCGGGTCGGCAACCACGCCGCCGTCTACGCGGCCCTGGCCGCCGGCGACCCCCTGAACGGCTACCCGATCGTGGCCTACCCGCCCGAGTTCACCCGCGAAGTCCTCAACGGCCTGCACGACGACACCTTCCCGGTGCAGGTGCGGCACGGCTCCGCACGGCCGCAGGACATCTTCGCCGCGCTCGGCGCGTGCGGCCTCCACGCCAGCGAGGGCGGCCCCCTCTCGTACTGCCTGCCCTACAGCCGCGTTCCCGTCGCCGACGCCGTCCGCTACTGGGCCGAGTCCTGCAAACTCCTCGCCGAGCTGCGCGAGAGCGGCGTACGGCCGCACCTTGAGTCCTTCGGCGGCTGCATGATGGGCCAGCTCTGCCCGCCGAGCCTGCTCGTGGCCATCAGCGTGCTGGAGGGGATGTTCTTCCGGCAGCACGGCGTGGAGAGCGTCTCCCTCAGCTACGCGCAGCAGACGCACCCGGAGCAGGACGCCGAGGCGGTCCGCGCGCTGCGGTGCCTTGCCAACCGGTTCCTCGCCGACACCGACTGGCACGTCGTCCTCTACACGTACATGGGCGTGTTCCCCCGGACCGAGGGCGGCGCGACCGAACTGCTCGCGGAGGCCGCCCGGTTGGCGGTGCGCACCGGGGCCGAGCGGCTCATCGTCAAGACGGTCGCCGAGGCCCACCGCATTCCCACCGTCGAGGAGAACGTGACCGCGCTGCGGGTCGCCGGCGCCTCGGCCGACGCAGAACGCGCGATCGTCCGGCCCGAACCGCCGGACACCGGCATCCTCACCGAGGCCACAACCCTGGTCGAGGCCGTCCTGGATCTCGACGCCGACCTGGGCAAAGCCCTGGTGCGGGCCGTCCAGCGGGGCTATCTCGACGTGCCGTACTGCCTGCATCCCGACAACGCGGGCCGCACGCGCTCGACCGTCGACGCGACCGGCCGCCTGCGCTGGTCGCACACCGGGGCCCTCCCGCTCGGCGGCCTCGTGGAGAGGGACGATCGCCACGGGGCGGACGCCGCACAGCTCCTGCGCTCCCTGTCCTACGTAGAACAGACCTTTGACGGCGCCGCTCTGGAACGAGCCGTGAGCGCCGACGACTCGACGCTCGGCGTCGGTTGACCATCCCCCTTCCGACGCCCCGCCACCTCACGAAGGAGAGTCCGGCATGGACATCACCCAGCAGAACCCCACCTCGCCCGGCGACCCGCGCGAGCACCTGACGTCCCCGGTCACCCAGGCCGTGCTGCGCATGCAGCACACGATGCTGAACGCGGCCCGCGAGTATCTGTCCGGGCAGGAGTTCACCGAGCTGCTGCCGCCCGTGATCGGCCCGGTGACCGACCCCGGCGCCCGGGGCGCCAAGCAGGTCGACGTGGACTACTACGGTCACCGCTACAAACTGATGACCAGCGCGATCCTGTACAAGCAGGCGTCGCTGACCGCCTTCGACCGCATCTTCTGCGTCGCTCCCAACGTCCGCCTCGAGCCGTTGGAGACCAGCTCCACCAGCCGCCACCTCGCCGAGTTCCACCAGATAGACGTGGAGATCGCGGGGGCGTCGAGGGAAGACGCGATGGCGGTCGCGGAAGGCGTCGTCAAACACATCGTGCGCCGGGTCGTGGAGCGCGCCCCCGACCAGCTCGCGGTACTCGGCCGGGACGCCGACGCGTTCACGGGACTGCTCTCGCAGGAACCGTTCGGCCGGCGCACCCACGCGTCCGCCGTCGCCGACCTGCACTCCATGGGCCACGACCAGAATCCGGACGCGGAGATCGACTGGACCGGCGAGGCCCTGCTGTCGTCCAAGTCCGACCAGCCCTTCTTCGTCACCGACTACCCCAAGGGATCGCGCGGGTTCTACGACAAGGAGAACCCCGACCGGCCCGGGCACCTGCGCAACTTCGACCTGTTGGCCGCCGAGGGCTACGGCGAGCTGTGCAGCGGCGGCGAGCGCGAGCACGACTACGGCACCATCATCGCCCGGATGCGGGAGACCGGCGAGAACCCCGCCAAGTACGCCTGGTACCTGAAGGTGGTCCGCGAGGGCATCCCCGCCAGCGCCGGTTTCGGGATCGGCCTGGAGCGCCTGACCCGCTACATCGCGGGACTGCACTCGGCGTGGCAGGCCAGCGCCTTCCCCAAGGTCCCCGGGGTGGTGGCCCCGTGAGTGTCCTGCGAGCCGGCCACTTCCCCGACGCGGAGGTGCGCGAACGCGCCCGCGGCGGACCGGCGGCGGCGTTCCCCGAGCTCCACGACTACGGCCGCGCCCTGTTCGGCGCCGGGGACGAGCGCGGCGGTGACCTCCTGGACGAGGCCCGTCTCGTACCCCCGGTGTTCATGCCGCAGCGGCTGGAGAAGCTGATCGACCTCGCACGGGAACCGCTGCACAGCGACGTCGAGTTGGGCACCCGGATAGGCGGCTTCGCCTCCGCGCTGCCGCTCTACCTCTCGGCGTTCGGATCGACGCAGGTCGCGAGCGCCGACCTCGGGCAGGCCGCGAGCCGGCAGGCGGGCGCCCTCGGCATCCCCATGGTGATCGGCGAGAACGTCGCCCCGGTCAACGGGTCCGGCCAGCTCACCGGCGCCGAGGACGCCACGCTGCTGGGGCGGATACGGGCCTACGCGGACGCCGTACCGGACGGGATCGGCGGGGTCGTCGTCCAGCAGAGCACCGAGGACGCCGACGCCGAGGTGTGGAACCTCATCTACAGCGCGCCGGCCGCCCTTCCCCTGCTGGACAGCGGCCGCCTCGCACTGGAGCTGAAGGTCGGCCAGGGCGCCAAGCCGGGCCTCGGCGGGATGACGGTCGTCGACGACGCCCGGGCGGCCGCGCTGGCCGGGCAGTTCGCCGTGGAGCGGGTCTTCGACGGGGCGAGCGGACGGCAACTGCGCTGCGCGAGCCCCGGCACGTTCACCGAGGAGGTGCTGCGCCAGCAGATCCGCCTGATGCGCAACAACTACCCGCGGGCCCGTGTGTGGGTGAAGCTGCCGCCGGGCCGCGACGTGGGCGAGGCCGCCCGGGTGGCGTGGGCCGCCGGCGCCGACTCCGTGACCGTCGACGGCGCGGAGGGCGGGACGGGCTGGGCGCCCAAGGCGTTCCTCGCCGGTGTCGGCCTGCCGCTCGCCGAGTGCCTGCGCCGCATCGGTGTCCCCGACGGCTGTCTGCTGGTGTCCGGGCGCATGTGGGAAGGCACCCGCGCGGTGAAGTCCCTCGCCCTGGGCGCCCGCGCGGTGGGCCTCGGCCGGGCGGCGCTGCTGGCCGTGGACGAGGATCCGCGGGACGGTCTGCGCCGGCTCGTCGAGTGCATCGCCCTGGAGATGCGGCTGCTCATCAGCGCGCTGGGCAAGTACCGGCCGGACGCCCTGTCCGCCGAGGACGTCTGGGCTCCGTCGGCCGTGGCACACCGGGAAGCGGCTCCGCTCCCGTCGGACGTGCGCTGATGTCCGCCGGCACCGTGGAGGCCTCCCCCGTGCGCACCGGTCCGGTGTCCCCCCGCTACCTCTCGTTCGTCGGCGCCACCGGCCTGTCGAGCGTGGGTGACGCGGCGTGGACCATCGCCCTCGCGTCGACGGTGGTCGGGTCGACCAGCGCCTCGACCGCCGGCACGGTGCTCGCGCTGGCCGGGGTGCCGCGGATCGCCGCGCTGCTCGGCGCGGGCGCGGTCGCCGACCGGCACGGTCCCGCCCGGGTGATGGTGTGGTCGGACCTGGCCCGTGGGGTGCTGATGGCCGTCGCGGCGGTTGCCGTGGCGATCACGGGGCCGTCGGTGCCGGTACTGTTCGGCGTCGCCGCGGTGCTGGGTCTGCTCGGCGCGTTCTTCCTGCCCGCGAGCGGCGCCCTGCGCCCCCTGCTGCTGCCGCCGGAGCACCTGGTGCGGGGCAACGCCCTCTACCTGATCGGTCTGCGGGCCGGTCAGGCGGCGGGCGGTCCGGTCGGTGCGTGGCTGCTCGGCCTCGGCGGGATGGTGGCCGTGGCCTCCGCGAACGCGGTGAGCTTCCTGGTGTCGGCGGCGGCGGTGGCGGTCTGCGGGCCGCGCGGGGCGACGGTTTCCGCCGGGCGCGGGCCGGGCGAGGGGGAATCCTCGGTCCCGCAGGACCGGACCCGGCTGATCACCCGGGTCGCCGAGGGGATGCGGTACGCCGCACGGCACCGGCAGTTGCGCCTGTTGCTGGGCGTGGTCGGGCTGGTGGAGCTCGCGGGAGCCGGACCGATCAACGTCGGCCTCGTCCTGCTCGCCGACTCGCTCGACGCGGGCACCACGGGCGCCGGTGTGCTGCTGTCCGCGTTCACGGTCGGCGCCGCCGCCGCGTTCCTGACCAGCCTCGCGCTGCCGGTACGCCGACGGGCCGCCGCCGTCCTCGTGGTGTGCGTGACCGGCGAGGCGCTGGTGCTCGTCCTGCTGGGGCAGGTCCACTCGGTGGCCGCGGCGGCGGGTGGCTACGCCCTGATGGGCGCGGCCACCGCACAGGCCAGCCTGGTGCTGATGTCGCTGATCCAGCGCTGTGCGGCGGAGGAGATGCGCGGCCGCGTGATGGCACTGATGTCGCTGCTCTCGTTCACCGCTCCGCTGCTCGGCAACCTCCTCATGGGAGTGGCCGTCGACTCCTTCGGCTTCGCGGTGACGCTGGGCCTGCACGGAGTCGTCGCGGCCGCGGCGGTCGCGGTGTTCCTGACCTCACGGACGTTGCGGGAGGCCCGCCTTGACTGAGTTCTCGGGCTCCTGGCCCTCGCTGGCCGAGCTGGGCGCACGGTTGCGGCGCCGGGACGTACGGGCCGTCGATCTGGTGGAGTCGTCCCTGAGGCGGATCGCCACCGTCGACGCGCGGATCAACGCGGTGTTCGCGGTCGATCCGACCGCGCTCGCCCAGGCCAGGATCAGCGACCGCCGCCTGGCCGGGGGACGTGCGCGGCCCCTCGAAGGGGTACCGGTCCTGGTCAAGGACAACGTGGACACCTGCGGCCTAGCCACGGCGGCCGGTTCGCCGCTCCTGACGGAGCACCCTCCCGCGTCGGACGCCGACGTGGTGGGGCTGCTGCGGGCCGCGGGCGCCGTGCTGGTCGGCAAGACGAACATGTCCGAGTGGGGCAACTTCCGTTCCGTGCGAGGGATCGAGGGGTGGTCCGGGGCCGGCGGCCAGACGTGGAACCCGCACGCACCCGATCACAGCCCCGCCGGATCGTCGTCCGGCTCGGCCGCCGCGGTGGCCGCGGGCGTGGTCCCGCTGGCGATCGGCACGGAGACCGACGGTTCGGTCGTGTGCCCCGCGTCCGTCAACGGCGTCGTCGGCGTGAAGCCCGAGCACGGCCTGTTGCCGCTGGGTGGCATCGTGCCGATCTCACCGGCGCTGGACACGCCCGGAGTGCTGGCGGGCTGCTGCGCCGACGCGGCGATCTGTCTGGCGGCGCTGACCGGCGAGGAGCCGACCGGTCCCGTCGATGTGGCCGGGCTGCGACTCGGGGTGTGGCCGGGCCGGCTGATGGCCCCGGCCGCCCAACAGGCCCTGGACCGTACCGTCGACGCGCTCGCCGCGGCCGGGGCGACCGTCGTCCCGGTCGAACTCACTGTGGATTCCGGCGTGTTGAACGACGCGCTGGAGGCCCTGGTGGCGGAGTTCCGGCCGAGCCTGGAGCACTACCTCGCCGGTCGCCGGGGCGCGCCGCCCACCTTGGCCGCGCTGGTCGAGGCCACCCGGGCGCTCGACGCACCGTTCGGGCAGGACCTGTTCGAACGGGCTCTCGCGGTCACCGACGAGCAGCGCGCTCTGGCTCCGGCCCGGCGCGCCCGCTCCCGGCAGTGGGCCCGCACCCTGCTGCGCGACGCGTTGCACGGGCACGGCGTGTCCGCTGTCATCGCGCCGACCAGCGATCCGGCGTGGCCGGTGGACCACGTGGGCGGCGACCGTCGCACCCGCAACACCTCCACCGTCCCCGCCCTGGCCGGCTACCCGCACGTCACCGTCCCGAGCGGACCGCACGACGCGCTCCCCGTGGGCATATCGGTGTTCGGCCCGCCCCGCACCCGCGACGCGCTGGCGATCGCCACCGCCGTCGAGTCGGTCTGCGGCCCGCGCCCGATCCCGCACCTCGCCGGTCGGACGACCTCCTCCCACGAAGCACCCACCGAAGACGAAGCACCCACCGAACCCGAAGGAGCCCTGCGATGACCAACCCCTTCGACGCCACCGACGCCGACTTCCTCGTGCTGGTCAACGACGAGAACCAGCACTCCCTGTGGCCCGCCGCCATCGAGGTCCCCTCCGGCTGGGACACCGCGCACGGACCCGCCGACCGGGCCACGTGCCTGGCGTACGTCGAGACGCACTGGACGGACCTGCGGCCCGCGAGCCTCGCCGCGCTGCGCGGCTGACGCCCGCGCCACGGACACGACCGATAACCGAGACGGGTAGGAGTGAGGTGCGGTGATCAGGCCACAGGAAGCCGGCGGGACGCGCGTCCCGCACGAGGTCGGCGCGGCCGCCGACGTCGTGCACGAACAGTTCGAGTGCCGGGCCGCGGGCACCCCCGACGCGACCGCCCTCGTCTGCGGGAGCGCCCGGATCGGCTACCGGGACCTTGACGAGCGCGCCAACCGGCTCGCTCACCACCTGGTCGCGGGCGGAGTGCGCCCGGGTGACGTGGTCGGCGTGTGCCTGCCCCGGGATGTTCCTCTCGTCGTCGCCGTCTTCGCCGTGCTCAAGGCGGGCGCCGCGTACACGATGCTGGATCCGCGGTTCCCGGCCAGGCGCCTGGTGTCGGTGTGCGAGGACGCCGGGGTGCGGACCGTCGTCACGGTGCCGGGTGGCGCGTTCGACGACCCGCGGTGGTCGACGGTGGACCCCGCCGACCCGGCCGTGGCGTCCCGTCCGGCCACGTCGCCGCGTGTCGCCGTGTCGCCCGAGGACTCCGCGTGCGTCATGTTCACCTCCGGCTCCACCGGCAGGCCCAAGGGCGTCGTCACCCCGCACCGGGCGCTGACCACGACGCTGTGCGGCCAGACGTACACGGACTTCGGCGCGGACCGCGTGTGGCTGCAGTGCTCCCCCGTCTCCTGGGACGCCTTCGCCCTGGAGCTCTTCGGGCCGTTGCTGCACGGCGCGACCTGCGTCCTGCAGCCCGGTGACACCACGGACCCGTCCGCCATCACCGAGCTGATCCGCGAGCACGGCGTCACCACCGTCCACGTGTCGGCCGGCCTCCTCAACCACCTGGTCGACACCTACCCGCACGCCTTCGACGACGTCACGCAGGTGATGACGGGCGGCGAGGCCGCCTCGCCCCGGCACGTGCACGCACTGCTGGACCGCCACCCCGGCCTGCACCTGACCAACGGCTACTCCCCCGTCGAGAACACCGTCTTCACCCTGACCCACCGCATCCGGCCCACCGACACCACCATCCCCGTCGGTCGCCCCCTCGCCACCAAGACCGTGCTGCTCCTGGACCCGGACCTGCGCCCGGTCGCGGACGGCGACACCGGCGAGATCTACATGGCGGGCGCGGGCCTGGCCCACGGCTACCTCGGGCAACCGGGCCTGACCGCCCAGCGGTTCGTGGCCGCGCCCGACGGGGGCCGCATGTACCGCACCGGCGACCTGGGCAGGCTCCGCGACGGGGTCGTGGAGTTCCTCGGCCGGGCCGACGACCAGATCAAGATCCGCGGCTTCCGCGTGGAACCCGCCGAGGTCCAGGCCGCCCTGACCACCCATCCGCTCGTACGTCAGGCCGCCGTCACCGTGTGGCAGGCCGCCGAGGGCGACCGGCGCCTGGTGGCCCACGTCGTCGCGGACCGCCCCATGGAGGTGGCCGAGCTCCGCGCGCACGCCGCCGACCTGCTGCCCGAGCACCTCGTACCGTCGATGTACGTACAGCTGGACGCGCTGCCGCTGACCGCCAACGGCAAGCTCGACCGGGCCGCCCTGCCCGAGCCTCAGGTGGTCACGGGCGCGGGCGGCGCCGCCGGGACCGCGGCCGAGAAGGCGCTGTGCGCCCTGTACGCGGAGCTCCTCGGCGTCCGGTCGGTGGGCGTGGACGACGACTTCCTCGCGCTGGGCGGCCATTCGCTGCTCGTCGCGACCCTCATCGGCCGGGTCCGCGCGCTGCTCGGTGTGCGGCTCCGCGTCACCGATGTGTTCGCCGCCCGCACTCCGCGCGAGCTGGCGCTGCGTGTCGGTGAGGCGGCCTCGGCCGGCCCCGCCCTGGTGCGCGGGGGCGAGCGCCCCAACCCGAGCCCTCTGTCCTTCGCCCAGGCGCGGCTGTGGTTCCTCGACCAGGTCGAGGGCGGTGCCACGTACACGATCCCGCTGACCCTCCGGCTGCGTGGCGCGCTGGACGTCCGGGCGCTGCGGGCCGCGCTGGCCGACGTCGTGGACCGGCACGAGGCCCTGCGCACCGTGTTCCCCGTCGTCGGCGACGTACCGGTGCAGCAGGTGCTCGACCGTGCCGACGTGCCCTGGACGGCCGCCGGCAGCACCGAGGGCGCGCTCGGCTCCCGGGTGCGCGAGCTGGCCTCCGAGGCGTTCGACCTCGCGCACGACATCCCGTTGCGGGCCCACTTGTTGCGTCTGGCGGACGACGATCACCTGCTGCTGCTCGTGCTGCACCACATCGCCGGCGACGGCTGGTCGACGGCGCCGCTGCTGCGCGATCTCGCGGCGGCGTACAACGCCAGGGAGCGCGGCGCCGAGCCCGCGGGGGCCGCGCCCGCGGTGCAGTACGCGGACTACTCCCGGTGGGCGCGCGAGGTGCTCGGGTCGCCCGAGGACCCGGCGAGCGCGCTGGCCGGGCAGGCCGCGTACTGGAAGGCCGCCCTCGCGGGGCTCCCCGCGGAGTCGACCCTGCCCACCGACCGCCCCCGGCCCGCGGTGCGCGGCCCGCACGGGGACACGGTGCCGTTCGCCGTGGACGCGCAGACGCACGAGCGCCTGCTGCGCCTGGCCCGGGACACCGGAAGCACCCTGTTCATAGTCCTGCACGCCGCGGTGGCCGCCGTGCTCACCCGGCTCGGCGCGGGCACCGACATCTGCCTCGGCTCCCCGGTCGCGGGCCGGGGCGAGGCCGCACTGGACGATCTCGTCGGCTTCTTCGTCAACACCCTGGTGCTGCGCACGGACACCGGCGGCGATCCCACCTTCACCGATCTGCTGGGCCGGGTGCGCGAGACCGACCTCGCCGCGTACGACCACCAGGACCTGCCCTTCGACCAGCTCGTCCAGGACCTCAACCCCGAGCGCTCGCTCTCCCGCCACCCGCTCTTCCAGATCATGCTGGTCCTGCAGAACACCCCTGCGCTCACCGCGGAGTTCACCGGTCTGCACGCGGAGCACGAGGTCGTCGACCTGGATGTGGCGAAGTTCGACCTCACCCTCGACCTGGCCGAGTCGGACGACGGGATCACCGGCGCCCTCAAGTACGCGACCGATCTGTTCGACCGGGAGACCGTCGAGCGCGTCGCGCGGCTGCTGGCCCGCGCCCTGACCGTGTTCGCGGCGGAACCCCACACGCCCGTCGGCCGTGCGGACCTGCTGACGCCGGCGGAGCGTGAACTGCTGCTCGACCGGTGGGGCGGCCACTGCGACGGCATCAGCCGCCGACTGCACGAGGTCGTCGCCGAACAGGCCGCGCGCACCCCCGGCGCGAGCGCGCTGATCGCCTCGGACACGCACCTGACGTACGCCCAACTGGAGGCGTCCGCCAACCAGTTGGCTCACCACTTCATCGACGAAGGTGTCCGGCCAGGTGATCTCGTCGGCGTGCTCCTCGACCGCGACTGCGACCTGGTCGTGGCGGTCCTCGCCGTCCTCAAGGCGGGCGCGGCGTACACGATGCTGGACCCCCGCTTCCCGCAGGCGCGGCTCGCCGGCCTGGTCGAAGCGGGCGGCATCGCGCACGTCGTCTCCACACCGGCGCTGGGCTTCCCCGGGATGCTGCGCGTCGACGACGCGTCGGTCGGACTGCGGCCCAGGACCGCGCCGGACGTGCCGGGCTCCGCGGCGGACGTGGCGTGCGTGATGTTCACCTCCGGATCCACCGGTAGGCCCAAGGGCGTCGTGACCCCGCACGGCGCGCTGACGTCGACGCTGCTGGGGCAGACGTACGCCGATTTCGGCCCGGACCACACCTGGCTGCAGTGCTCGCCGGTGTCCTGGGACGCCTTCGCCCTCGAACTCTTCGGGCCGCTGCTGCACGGCGCCACCTGCGTCCTGCACCCCGGCCTCGACACCGACCCGGCGGTGGTGGCCGAGCTCGTCGCCAAGCACTCCGTCACGACCGTGCACTTCTCCGCCGGACTGCTCAACCACCTCGTCGACGAACACCCGGAGATCTTCCACGGCATCACGACGGTCCTGACGGGCGGCGAACCGGCCTCGGTCGCGCACGTGTCGCGCCTGCTCGACCGGCATCCCGGCCTGCGTCTGGTCAACGGCTACTCCCCGGTCGAGAACTGCATCTTCACGCTCACCCACCCGATCGTTCCCGCGGACACCGCCGGCGCGATCCCCGTGGGGCGGCCCGTCGTGGCCAAGGGCGTGTACATCCTCGACGAGCACCTCCAGCCGGTCCCGGTCGGCGTTCCCGGCGAGATCCACATGTCCGGCTCCGGTCTCGCCCACGGCTATCTGCACGAGCCCCGGATGACCGCCGAGCGGTTCGTGGCCTGCCCGTTCGAGCCCGGCCTGCGCATGTACCGCACCGGCGACCTGGGTCGCTGGCGCGCCGACGGCACCGTGGAGTACCTGGGCCGTTCCGACGACCAGGTGAAGATCCGCGGTTTCCGCATCGAGCCCGGCGAGGTGCGTGCGGTCGTCGAGGGGCACCCCGACGTCCGGCAGAGCGCCGTGGTCGTCCGGGAGGACCGGCCCGGGGAGAAGGCACTCGTCGCGTACGTCGTCACGGACGGCCCGGCGGACGTGCCGTCCCTGCGCCGCCGGGTCGCCGAGCGGCTTCCCGAGCATCTGCGCCCGAACGCCTACGTGGTCCTGGACCGACTGCCGCTGTCGGCCACCGGCAAGCTCGACCGCGGCGCGCTTCCGGCGCCGGAGCGCGCCACCACGGGATCCGACGGCGCGCGCACCGCACGCGGGGAGATCCTGTGCGGGCTGTTCGCGGAGGTGCTTGAGCTGCCCGAGGTCGGACCCGAGGTCGACTTCTTCGACGTGGGCGGTCACTCCCTGCTCGCCGCGAAGCTCGTCAACCGCGTCCGGACGACGCTCGGGTGCGAGGTCGGCATCCGGGCGCTGTTCACCCACCGCACTCCCGCCGCGCTCGACGCGGCCCTCGGTTCGGCAGGGCGGGCCCGGCCCGCGCTGGTCGCGGCCGAGCGCCCCGAGCGCGTGCCGCTGTCCGCCGCCCAGGCCCGGCTCTGGCTGCTCGATCAGGTCGAGGGCGGGTCGAGCACGTACAACGTCCAGTACGCGGTCGAGGTATCCGGCCCGGTGGACCGCGCCGCCCTGCGGGCCGCCGTCACCGACACCGTCCTGCGCCACGAGGCGCTGCGCACCGTCTATCCGGTCTCGGACGGGGTGCCCCACCAGCGGGTCCTGACCGCGCGGGAGCTGGCGGGAGCGGCGCAGGGGCCGGACAGCCTCTTCGAGGCGCTGGCCGTCCCGGTGTCGGGGGTGACCGAGGCCGTCACCGAGGCGGCCCGGCACGTGTTCGACCTGGCCGTCGAACCGCCTGTGCGGGTCCTGCTGTTGAGCGCGGGCGAGCGGGAGCACACCCTGCTCGTGACCCTGCACCACATCGCCGGGGACGGCTGGTCGCTGCGTCCGCTCTTCGACGACCTGGCGACCGCGTACGCCGCCCGCCGGGCCGGTGCCGTGCCGGACTGGCACCCGCTGCCGGTGCAGTACGCGGACTACACCCTCTGGCAGCGGGATCATCTGGGGGACGCGCGCAGCGCGGATTCCCCGGCCCATCACCACCTCGCCCACTGGCGCGCCCGGTTGGCCGGGCTTCCGGAGCAGCTCGACCTGCCGACGGACCGGCCGCGCCCGGCGCGCCCGACCCACCGCGGCGAGTCCCTTCCGGTGCGGGTCGACGCCGATACGCACACCGCGCTGTCGGCGCTCGCCCGGACGAACGGCGTGACGTCGTTCATGGTGGTCCAGGCGGCGTTCGCGGCCCTGCTGACCCGTCTCGGCGCCGGCACCGACATCCCCGTCGGCACCCCGGTGGCGGGGCGTACGGACGAGGCGCTCGGGGGCCTGGTCGGCTTCTTCGTCAACACGCTGGTGCTGCGCACGGACACCGGCGGCGATCCCACCTTCACCGATCTGCTGGGCCGGGTGCGCGAGACCGACCTCGCCGCGTACGACCACCAGGACCTGCCCTTCGACCAGCTCGTCCAGGACCTCAACCCGGTCCGGACCACCGACCGGCACCCGCTGTTCCAGGTCATGGTCGTCCTGCAGAACAACGCGGCACCGGCGGCCGGCCTCGACGGCACGGTCTGCACCCCCGTCGACGTGCCGAACCTGGCGGCCAAGTTCGACCTGACCCTGTCGCTGCACGAGAGCCGGGGCGGCCTGACCGGCTACCTGGAGTTCGCCACCGATCTGTTCGACCGCGGGACCGCCGAGCTGATGGTCGAGCGGTTCACGCGTCTGCTGTCGGCCGTGGCCCGCGATCCCGAACTGCCGCTGGGCGCACACGATGTGATGGGCCCGCGGGAACGGTTCGCCGTGTCCGAGCAGTGGACCGGCTCGCCGCGCGCGCCCGAGCCTCGCCCGCTCCACGCGATCGTCGCCGGGCATGGCGAGCGCACTCCGGAGGCGACCGCCCTGATATGCGGCGGGGAGCGGATCACGTACGCCCGACTCGCCGCACGTGCACACCAGTTGGGCCACCATCTGGTCGAGCGCGGGGTACGTCCCGGTGACGTGGTGGGTGTCCTGCTCGAACGCGACGAGGAACTGGTCGTCGCCGTCCTGGGCGCCCTGTCCGCAGGGGCCGGCTACACGATGCTCGACCCTCGGTTCCCCTCGGCGCGTCTCGCCGAGGCGCTGGAGCGGACGTCCGCCCCGGTGGTGGTGACCACGCGCGACCTCGCCGGTCTCGTGCCGGCCACGTCCCCGGTCCTGGTGGACGCCGACGCCGACGCGATCGAGGCCGCTCCCCGGCACGCCCCCGACATCGTGGTCACCGCCGACGACGTCGCGTGCGTGATGTTCACGTCCGGTTCGACCGGCACGCCCAAGGGCGTGATCACCTCGCACGGGGCGCTCACCGCCACCCTGCTCGGCCAGGACTACACGGACTTCGGCGCGGACGCGGTGTGGCTGCAGTGCTCCCCGGTGTCCTGGGACGCCTTCGCCCTCGAACTCTTCGGGCCGCTGCTGCACGGCGCCACCTGCGTCCTGCAGCCGGGCCACACCACCGATCCCGGCGTCATCGCCCGGCTGCTGACCGAGCACGGGGTCACCACCGCACACTTCTCGGCCAGCCTCCTCAATCACCTCACCGACGAGCACCCGGCCGCCCTGGCCGGCGTCAGCCACCTCATGACCGGCGGCGAGGCGGCGTCCGTGCCGCACGTGCGCACGCTCCTGGAGCGTCACCCGGGGCTGCGCCTCGTCAACGGCTACTCCCCGGTGGAGAACACGATCTTCACCCTGACCCACGACATCACCACCGACGACTCCCCCGTCCCGGTCGGCAGGCCGATCGCGGGCAAGCGGGCCTGGGTGCTCGGACCCGATCTGCGTCCGGTGCCGACGGGCGTCCCGGGCGAGATCTACATGAGCGGACCGGGCCTGGCCCACGGCTACGTCGGCCAACCCGCCCTCACCGCGCAGCGCTTCGTCGCCGCGCCGGACGGCGGCCGCATGTACCGCACCGGCGACCTGGGCCGCTGGCGTGCCGACGGCGCCATCGCGTACCTGGGGCGTACGGACGACCAGGTCAAGGTACGCGGCTTCCGGATCGAACCGTCCGCCGTCCAGGCGTATGTGACGGCCCATCCGGCGGTGCGGCGCTGCGCCGTCGTGGTCAGGGACGACCGGCTGGTGGCGTACGTCGTGCCCGACGGTGACCTCGACCTGGCGGAGCTGCGCGCGTTCGTCGCGGGCCGGCAGCCGGAACATCTGCGGCCCGCCGTCTACATACGCATCGACGAGATCCCCCTCACCCCCAACGGGAAGCTGGACAGCGCCGCGCTGCCGGAGCCTGCCACGGCAGCCGACAGCGAGGGCCGCGCCGCCCGTACGGTGCGCGAACAGCTCCTGTGCGGTCTGTTCGCCGAGGTTCTGGGCGTCGGCGAGGTGGGGGTCGACGAGGACTTCTTCGCCCTGGGCGGCCATTCCCTGCTCGGCGCCAAGCTCGTCAACCGGGTCCGCTCGGCACTGGACGCCGAGGTCGGGCTGCGGGACCTCTTCGCCTGCCCGACACCGGCCGCACTGGCTTCCGTCGTCGACACCGCCGCCGCGGCCCGACCGGCACTGACGGCGGCGGAGCGCCCGGGCGAGCTGCCGCTCTCCGCCGCGCAGCACCGCTTGTGGTTCCTCGACCAGCTGCACGGCGCCAACCCCGCTTACAACGTGAGCCACACCCTGAAGCTCGAAGGCGACCTCGAAGTGGAGGCGCTGCGAACGGCCCTCGCGGACGTCGTGGCTCGGCACGAGGCGCTGCGCACGACGTTCGACACGGTCGACGGGATGCCCGTCGCCGTGGTCCGGCCGGCGGACACGGTACGGCTCGACGTGCCGTACCGGGAGGTCTTTGGGCCCGAGGTGGACGAGGCGGTCGCCGAGGCCGCCCGCTACGCCTTCGACCTGTCCGCCGAGCTCCCCGTACGGGCGGCGGTCCTGCGGACCGGTCCGCGCTCCCACGTCCTGGTGCTGACCCTGCACCACATCGCGGCCGACGGCTGGTCCATGCGCCCCCTGCTGGAGGACCTGGCGACGGCGTACACGGCACGGTCGGACGGCGACGCCCCACGCTGGTCGCCGCTGCCGGTGCAGTACGTCGACTACAGCCTGTGGCAGCGACGCCTGCTCGGCGACAGCGCCGACGCCGATTCCCTGCTGTCACGGCAACTCGCCCACTGGGCCAAGGCCTTGGAGGGACTTCCGGACGAGGTGCCCCTGCCCACCGACCGGCCGCGTCCCGCCACGCCCACCGGACACGGCGACACCGTCGACGTGACGCTGGACGCACGGACACACCAAGCGCTGCTCGATCTGGCGCGGGCGCACGGGGTGACACTGTTCATGGTGGTGCAGGCCGCGCTCGCGGCGCTGTTCACCCGGCTCGGCGCCGGTACCGACGTGCCGCTCGGCACGCCCGTGGCGGGGCGGACCGACGCCGCCCTCGACGGCCTCGTCGGATTCTTCGTCAACACGCTCGTGCTGCGTACGGACACCGGCGGCGATCCCACCTTCCGCGAACTCCTCGCCCGGGTGCGCGAGAGCGACCTCGCGGCGTTCGACCACCAGGACGTGCCCTTCGAGCGGATCGTGGAGCACCTCAACCCGGCACGCACCGCCAGTCAACACCCGCTGTTCCAGACAGCGTTGGTCGTACAGAACAACTCGGCCGCCGACCTTCGGCTGCCGGGCCTGCGCGCCGCTGTCGCCCCCGTCACCACCGGCAGCGCCAAGTTCGACCTGGTGGTCTCCCTCGACGAGCACCATGACGAGGCGGCCCGGCCCGCGGGCATCGGCGGCCGCATGGAGTTCGCCACCGACCTGTTCGACCGGACGACCGCCCAACGGCTCGTGGACCGCCTGGCGGGCGTGCTCGAGCACGCCGTAGCCGATCCGGAGGTGCGGGTCGGCGGGCTGGACGTCCTGACGCCGGGCGAACACGACGCGCTGGTCGGGGAGTGGGCCGAGGGGCGGCCGGGCGTGTCCGACCGCTGCGTCCACGAGGCGGTATCCGGACAGGCCGCGATCACGCCCGGGGCGACCGCGCTGATCTTTGGGGAACAGAACGTCAGCTACGCCGAGTTGGAGCGTCGCGCGAACCGTCTCGCCCACCGCCTCGCCGCTCACGGTGTGGGCCCCGGCCGGTTCGCCGCCGTCCTGCTGGACCGGGGGATCGACCTGGTCGTGAGTGTCCTCGCGGTGCTCAAGGCGGGGGCGGGCTACTCGCTCCTCGACCCGCGGTTCCCCGCGGAGCGTGTCGCGGCGATCGTCGATGCGGCCGACGCGGCCCTGGTCGTCACCGACGAGGCAGGCGCCGCCCGCCTCGACACGCACAGGACCGTCCTCGACATCGGGACCGACCCCGGACCGCTGCCGGAAGGACCGCCGCAGGTGGCGGTCACCGCGGACGATCCGGCATGCGTGATGTTCACCTCCGGTTCGACGGGCCGGCCCAAGGGCGTGGTCGCCCCGCACCGGGCGATCACCGGCACGCTGCTGGGCCAGAACTACGTCGACTTCGGCGCGGCCCAGGTGTGGCTGCAGTGCGCGCCGATGCCGTGGGACGCGTTCGCGATGGAACTGTTCGGCCCGCTCCTGCACGGCGCCACCTGTGTGCTGCAGCCGGGGCCGACACCCGAGCCGGAGCAGATCGCCCGTCTGGTGCGGCGGCACGGGGTGAGCACCGTGTTCCTGTCGACGAGCCTGTTCAACTTCCTGCTCGACGAGTACCCGGACGTCTTCGACCGGCTGCGGCAGGTGATGTCGGGCGGCGAGGCGGTGTCGCCGGAGCACATGGCGCGGCTGCTGCGCGATCATCCGCACGTCCGGCTCGTCCACGCCTATGGGCCGGTCGAGCACATGATCTACACCAGTTGCCACGCCGTGCGCGCCGACGACATGTCGGCCAGGACCGTACCCATCGGCACGTCTCTCGCGGGCAAGCAGTCCTATGTCCTGGACGCGCGCCTGCGGCCGGTGCCGCCGAACGTGCCCGGCGAACTGTACGTCGCAGGCGTCGGCTCGGCGCACGGCTACCTCGGCGAACCGGCCTTGACGGCGGAACGGTTCGTGGCGTGCCCCTACGGTGCTCCGGGCACGCGCATGTACCGCACCGGCGACCTGGTGCGCCGACGCGCCGACGGCCTGCTGGAGTTCGTGGGCCGCACCGACGACCAGGTGAAGATCCGCGGTTTCCGGATCGAGCCGGCCGAGGTGCAGGCCGCGGTCACCGCGCATCCCGCGGTCCGTCGCGGTGCCGTGGTCGTCCGGGAGGACAGGCCGGGCGACAAGCGCCTCGTCGCGTACGTGGTGCCCGAGCCGGACAGCGGCCTGGACGAGGCCTCGCTGCGCGAGCACGCCCAGCGGCGCCTGCCCGAGCATCTGCGCCCTGCCGCCTACGTCCTGCTCGACCGGCTGCCGCTGAACCCCAACGGCAAGCTCGACCGCGCCGCGCTCCCCGCCCCGGAGCTGGGCGAACGGCCCGCGGGACGGGCGCCGAAGAGCAGAGAGGAGACGGTGCTCTGCGAGCTGTTCGCGGAGCTGCTCGACGTGGGGTCCGTGGGCGTGGACGAGGACTTCTTCGTCCTGGGCGGGCATTCGCTGCTGGTCGGACGGCTGATCAGCCGGGTGCGGTCGGCCCTCGGGGCCGAGGTGTCCCTCAAGACGGTGTTCGAGACGCGGACCGTGGCCGCGCTGGCCGGCCGGCTCGACCGGGCCGCGCCTGTGCGCCCCGCGCTGCGCCGTCGCCCCAGGCAGGAGGAGGTCAAGTGAGCACGTCCATCGAGACGGCCCCGCTGTCGCACAACCAGCAGCGGCTGTGGTTCCTCGGGCGGGCCGAGCCGGGCCCCGCGTACAACATTCCGGTCGTGCTGCGGCTGCGCGGCGCACTGGACGTGGCGGCACTGCGGGCGGCGCTGGCCGACGTGACGGCCCGGCACGAGGTGCTGCGCACGGTCTACCCCGAGGTCGACGGGGCGCCCCGGCAGCGGATCATGCCGCCCGGCCCGGTCCGCCTCGACGTGGTCGACACCGACGATCCGGCGTCCGCGCTCGATCAGGCGGCCCGGCACGTATTCGACCTCGTGACGGACCTGCCGCTGCGCACCACCCTGTTCGTGTCGCCGGGCACCGACGAGCACGTCCTGCTGCTGCTCGTGCACCACATCGCGGGGGACGGCTGGTCCATCGCCCCTCTGACGCGGGACTTGGCAACCGCGTATGCCGCCCGCGCGGCGGGGAAGGCTCCCGATTTCCCCGAGTTGCCGGTGCAGTACGCGGACTTCGCCTACTGGCAGCAGGACGTACTGGGAGACGCGGCCGACCCCGGCAGCCTGTCGTCCCGTCAGCTCGCGCACTGGCGGCAGGCGTTGGACGGGGCCCCGGAAGAGGCCGGGTTCCCGGCGGACCGGCCCCGGCCGGGCCACCCCGACCACAGCGGGAACAGCGTCACGGTGCGGATCGGCCCCGAGGCGCACCGGGCACTGCTCGACCTGGCGACACGGTCGGAGACGACGCTGTTCATGGTGGTGCACGCCGCCGTAGCCGCGCTGCTGACCCGGATGACCGGCGGGACCGACCTGCCCCTGGGCACGGTCGTCGCGGGACGGTCCGACGAGGCCCTGAACGATCTGGTCGGCTTCTTCGTCAACACGGTGGTGCTGCGCGCGGACACCTCGGGCGACCCGGCCTTCACCGAGCTCCTCGACCGGGTGCGCGCCACCGACCTGGACGCGTTCGCCCACCAGGACGTGCCGTTCGAGCAGGTCGTCGAGGTGACCAACCCGGCAAGGGTGCCCGGACGCCATCCGCTGTTCCAGGTGATGCTGGTGCTCACCACACAGGTCGGCGCGCCCGCCGCGTGGCCCGGCCTGCGGGTCGACTCGGTCCAACAGGGCACCGGGACGGCCAAGTTCGACACGACGGTCGGGGTCCGCGAATCCCGGTCCTCCTCGGGTGAGCCGCTCGGCCTGGAGGTCACCTGGGAGTACGCGACGAGCCGGTACGAGCACGCTTCGGCGGAGCTGCTGGCTCGCCGTCTGGAGCGGCTGCTGGTCCAGGTCGCGGCGGATCCGTCGCCGAGACTGAGCGAGCTGGCGGTGCTGGACGAGGCGGAGCGCACGGAGCTCGTCTCGCCTGCCGCTGCCCCCGGTGTGCGGGAACGCTGCCTGCACGACCTGTTCGCCGAGCAGGCCGCCCGCACACCGACGGCGACGGCCCTGGTCCACGAGGGCCGCCGCACCACGTACGCGGACCTCGAGGACCACGCCCGGCGCGTCGCCCGTCACCTGGACACCGGCCCCGGCGACGTCGTGGGCATCCACCTCGACCGCGGCCCGGACATGGTGGCCGCGCTGCTGGGCGTCCTGAAGACCGGCGCCTGCTACACGCTGCTGGACACGGCGTTCCCGGCGGAGCGGCTGCGCTCGGTGCTGGACCGGGCCGGCATCCCCACCGTGGTCGGCTCGTCCGCCTCGGCGCCGGTCCTGCGACGCCCGTGCGTCGACATCGCCGAAGTGCCGGCCGTCGCGGCTGCCGCTGACGTACCGCCGGTCGCGGTGCTTCCCGGCGACCCGGCGGTGGTCATGTTCACCTCCGGGTCGACGGGAGTGCCCAAGGGGGTCGTGGCCTCCCACGGCGCCGTCAGCGCGACCCTCACCGGCCAGGCGTACGCCGGGTTCGGCCCCGGTGAGGTGTGGCTGCAGAGCGCGCCGGTGTCCTGGGACGCCTTCGGCACCCAGCTGTTCGGGCCGCTGCTGCACGGCGGCACGTCGGTGCTGCTGCCCGGCGCACGGGTCGACCCGGCCGTCATCGCCGACCTGGTGGTCGAGCACGGCGTCACCGTCTTCGACGCGTCGGCCAGCCTCTTCAACCACGTGCTCGACGAGCATCCGAAGGTCTTCGCGACCGTCCGCCACGCGCTGACCGGCGGCGAACCCGCGTCGTCCCATCACCTCGCGCTCGCCCGGGCGCAGTTCCCCGACGTACGGCTCGTCAACGGCTACGGGCCCGCGGAGAGCACGGGCTTCACCACGGCCCACGTCGTCACGGACGCGGCGGACGCCCGGGTGCCGATCGGCAAACCGCTGCCCGGCAAGCACGGCTACGTCCTGGACGACCGGCTCCGGCTCGTGCCCCCGGGAGGCATCGGCGAGCTGTACCTGACGGGGGCGGGCCTGGCCCTGGGCTACCTGGGCGCCCCCGGCGCGACCGCCGAGCGCTTCGTCGCCGACCCCTACGGGGCGTCCGGGACCCGCATGTACCGCACGGGCGATGTCGTGCGGTGGCGGCCCGACCGCACCCTCGACTACCTCGGGCGCGCCGACGGCCAGGTCAAGGTGCGCGGCTTCCGCATCGAGCCGGCCGAGATCGAGGCCGTGCTCACCGCGCACCCGTCCCTCACCCGGGCCGCGGTCGTCGTCCGCGAGGACCGCCCCGGCGACAAGCGGCTCGTCGCGTACGCCGTGCCCGCCCCCGGCACCGCACCGGACCCGGCGGCCCTGCGTGAACACCTGGCCGCCCGACTGCCCCAGCACATGGTGCCCGGCGCCGTCGTCCTCCTGGACGCCCTGCCGTACACCGCGAACGGCAAGCTGGACCGGCGCGCCCTGCCCGCGCCCGATCACACGCCGACCACGGGCCGGGCGCCCGCCACGCAGACGGAGCGGGCGCTGTGCGAGCTGTTCGCCGAAGTCCTCGGCCTGTCCGCCCCGTCGGGCGTCGACGACGGCTTCTTCGAACTCGGCGGGCATTCACTGCTGGCCACCAGGCTGACGGCACGCATCGCGTCCCGCCTCGGGGTCCGCGTGGGCATCCAGACCCTGTTCGAGGCCCCCACGCCCGCCGCCATGGCATCCCGCCTGGGCACGTCCGGCGCGGACGACGGGCTCGCCGTCCTGCTGCCGCTGCGCACGCAAGGGTCCAGGCCCCCGCTGTTCTGCGTCCACCCGGCGGCCGGCATCAGCTGGGTCTACTCGGGACTGCTGCGCCATCTCCCGGACCGGCCGGTCTACGGCCTCCAGGCCCACGGCCTGTCCGCGCCCGACGACGCCCCCGAATCCATCGCCGCCATGGCCGCGGACTACCTCACCCGGATCCGTACCGTTCAGCCCAACGGGCCCTACCACCTGCTCGGTTGGTCGTTCGGCGCGGGCGTCGCCCACGTGATGGCGGCCGCCCTCCGGGACGCCGGTGAGGAGGTCGCGCTCCTCGCGCTCCTCGACGGCTATCCGTCCGTCGGCACCGGGGCGTCCTTCACCGCCGACGATCCCCAGGTCCAGGACGCCCTGCGGGAGTCGCTCGGACTCGCGGAGCTGACCCCCGAGGCGTTCCGGGAGCACGTCGGCGCCCCGCCCACGCTCGCCTCGGTGTTCGCGCACCACCTCACCCTCAGCTGCTCGGGAGCGCCCCCGCACTACGCCGGGCCCGCGCTGTTCTTCCACGCCACCGCCGGCAAGACGGCCAAGGCCCCCGCCCCCGACGCCTGGCTGCCCCACGTCGCCCACCTGGAAATCCACCCCGTCGACTGCCGCCACGGAGACATGACCGCGCCCGGACCGATCGCGCGGATCGCGGCCGTGCTCGACGCCCACCTCGACACACACGCCCGCCTCGACACGCTCGACGCCCTCGACACAGGAGATCAACGATGACCACCGCTGTGATGCACCAGTTCTACCGACTCGTCGACGCCGGCGACGTGTCCGGACTCGGCGCGCTGTTCACCCCGGACGCCACCTACCACCGCCCCGGCTATCCCGCGCTCCTCGGCCGGTCGGGCATCGAGCACTTCTACGCCCACGAGCGGGTCATCCGCGAAGGGCACCACGAGCTCGACTCCGTCGTGGTCAGCGGCGACGAGGTCGCCGTGAAGGGCTCGTTCGAGGGAGTGCTGAACGACGGGACGCCCGCCAAGCACCGCTTCGCCGAGTTCTTCACCCTCACCCCCGACCACCTGATCGAGCGCCGCGAGACGTTCTTCTCCGCCCCGCTCGTCTGACCACGCGGCCCGTCCGCCCGCCCCGCCCGCCCCGCCCTCCCCGCTCTCGACGTACCTCGTCACGAACCCCCGGCACGCCCCATCACAAGGAGATCATCATGACGTCGCTTCTCGAGCCCGTCGTCCAGCCCGCTTCGCCCGGCCACGGGGACGCCTTCACCCGGCACCTCTACTCCATGCGGTACTCCCCCGAGCGCGGGTGGTACGACGGCTCGCTGCAGCCGATGGAGAACCTGTCCCTGCACCCGGCCACCATCGGCCTGCACTACGGCCAGGTCATCTTCGAGGGCATGAAGGCGTTCCGTCAGGCCGACGGCGAGGTCGCGGTGTTCCGGCCGCTGGAGAACGCCCGCCGCTTCCGCCGCTCCGCCGCACGTCTCGCCATGCCCGAGCTGCCCGAGCACCTGTACATGGCGGGCGTCGACCAGCTCGTCGCCGCCGACCAGGGGGAGCTCTCCGACCACCCGGACCACAGCCTCTACCTGCGGCCGCTGATGTTCGCCACCGACGTGAACCTGATGCTGCGCCCCTCCGAGGACTACCAGTTCCTGGTCTGCGCGTTCGTCGCCGGCGGCTTCTTCGGGGACGAGGTGCGCCCGGTGTCCGTGCTGATCTGCCGGACACAGAGCCGCGCGATGCCCGACGGCACGGGCGACGTCAAGTGCGCCGCGAACTACGCCCCGTCGTTCGTCGCCCAGCGCCAGGCGCAGGAGGCCGGCTGCCAGCAGGTGGTGTGGCTGGACTCCGTCGAGCGGCGCTGGGTGGAGGAGATGGGCGGCATGAACCTGTTCTTCGTACGGGGCAGCGGTCCCGACGCCGAGGTGACCACCACCCCGCTGACCGGCACCCTGCTGCCGGGCGTCACCCGCGACTCGCTCCTGCGCCTCGCCTCGCGCCTGGGCCACCGGGTGAGCGAACGCCCCGTTTCGGTCGACGAGTGGCGCGCCGGGTGCGCCAACGGTGAGATCACCGAGGTGTTCGCCTGCGGCACGGCCGCGGTGCTCACGCCGGTGGGCACCGTCCGCGACGGCGAGGGCGGCGACTGGACGGTGGGTGACGGCGAGATGGGCCCGGTGACGCGGTCGCTGCGTCAGGCGCTGGTCGACCTGCAGCACGGCCGGGCCGCCGACCCCGACGGCTGGCTGCACCACGTGCGCTGACACCGGGCGTTCGGCCGTCCGGCCGGGAGGAACCTGTCACGGCGGTACGGCACCAGCGGGGCTCGGCCACCGCGGGGGTCGTACCGCCGACATGCGGGTGCCGCCCGCCTACGGCCCGGTCCGCCGGACGGGCCCTATCCGTCCCGCAGCCGGAGCGCCGCGCGCCCGGACGCCGGGTCGTGCTCCACCACCACATACCGGCCGAGGACGGCGAGGGCGACGAGACAGCCGCTCATCTCGAGCCCTTCCTCGACGATCGTGCCCAGCATGAGGACGGTGCTGTGGCCGTTCGCGTGCGCCCAGCCGTTGAACGCCTCGGTCAGCAGCGCCCCGCACAGATACACCGCCAGCGCGCCCAGCAGCCCGTACCGCAGATCGCGCGGGAGCTTGCGGGCCCACAGCACGGCGCACACGGTGCCCGCCACCGCGAGGAGCGCGCCGGGCAGCACCCAGGCGTGCGTGGGCAGCGAGCCCCCGGCCCACTCCTTCCACGACTTGCCGACCTCGCCGAGGCGTTCGTGCAGCGAGACGGTCTCGTCGAGACTGAGCAGCGCGGACGCGGCGACCAGCCCCAGCCAGGACAACCGCCCGGGGCGCGCACCGCGCCCGCTCAGCAGCGCGGCGATCAGCGCCATGCCCGTCACGGCGAGCAGCAGCGTGCTGTTCCACCAGGTGGCCAGGTTGGCCTCGACGTCGACGTTCACGAACCTGCGGACGGACGGTATGGCGTCGTAGTGGTTGTACGCACGGGTGGCGAGGTCGGCGAGGAGCAGGAACGCGGTACCACCGGCGGCGAGCCATAAGACACGACGGGTCGGCGGTCTCTCGAGCTCACGCACGACCCGGTCACGGGTCTGAAATTCGGTCATACGTACGGATGTTAGCGATGTGTTCAGAGCCCGAAGCGCCCGGGTCGCTCCCCCGCGGCACCGTCCTGCGCGAGCAAGTCGTGACCACGTCGCGGGACGTCGAGCCGGGCCTCCTCGCAGAACGCGGCCGATGCCCGCACGACCACCGACCGGGTGACCGCCTTTCCCCGTCTGGAGGAGGTGTCCGGATCGCGCGAGAAGGGGTGGTCCTACTGCTGTGCGCGGGCGGCCGGCACCTGACGGACGTTGCGGTCGCGCGCCCGCGCCGGGGCGCTTGTAGCGTTGCCGCCATGTGCTGGAGCGCTACGGCCGACCTCGTCGCGGGTACGGGCATCGCGGCCATCGGGGTCGCCTCGATGACCCTGGCCGCCCGGCGCCCCCGGGACCTGCCGCTGGCCGCGCTGCCGCTCCTCCTCGGCGTCCACCAGATCATCGAGGCCGCGGTCTGGCACCACGACGGCGGCACCGGGCCCGCCACGGTCGCCTGGGCCGTCATCGCGCTTCCGCTGCTGGCGCTGTGGGTACCTGCGGCCGTGCTGTGCGCCGCGCCGTCCGCCGCCCGCCGTCGTCTGCTCGTCCCCCTGGCCGCGGGGGCCGTGACGGCCGCCGCGCTCGCGTACGCGCTGGCGACCCGCACGGTGACGGCCGAGATCCGCGGGCACACCGTCGGGTACTCCCTCGGGCTTCCGCAGGCGGAACTGATCGTCGCCGGCTACCTCTTCGCCACCATCGGCTCCCTGCTCCTCTCCGGCGACCGGGGGCTCGTCCTGTTCGGTGTCCTGGTCGCCGTCGGGGCCGCGGTGACCTTCACGCTGTGGCGGCAGGAGTACATCTCGACGTGGTGCGCGTTCGCCGCGGTGTGTTCGGTGGTGCTGCTGCTCTGGGTCGCGAGGCGCCGCCCGTCCGTTCCACGACCTGGTGCCCGACGCCTTCGTCGCAGCATGTGAAGCCCACAGCGCGTGGAGCGGGAGCGGGGTCAGCCGTTCCCCCGCTCCCGCTCCCGCTCCCACCGGTCCCACCAGGTGTACGTGGGCCGCCCCTTCGGGGAGCTGGTGCGGAAGGGCTTGCCCTGGTCGTCGACGCGCAGCACGTCGTGCCGCTTGCCGCTGGACCACTCGATCTCGAGGTACCACCGCACGTCGTGCAGTTCGGTGTTGGCCTTGATGTAGAAGACCTCGGGGTCGTTCCCGCTGACCTTGTACGGGAAGCCCCGCTGGCCCCGCTGCGGCACGGCGCGCGGCGCGCGGTCGTCGAGGTCGACGTCGAAGGACTTGACGTCCGCCGCGCCGCCGCAGCCGCTGCCCATGCTGAAGCTGTTCCAGGCGAGCGGCGCACTGGTGCTCTGCACGCGGACGTGCATGTCCTGCAGGACGACGGTGTCCTTGCCCATGCCCCGCACGGTGACCTCGACGTACTGGTCACCGGCCGCGACGGCTCCGAGGTCGCCGACCCAGCCGGGCGCCTCCTGCGGCGTGGGCCGCTCCGGCACCTCCTCGGCCTTGCGGTTGACCAGAAATCGTTGCCTGCAGCCGTCCTTGTAGGCGTACGGTCCGGTGCGCGCGGTCAGCGGCATGCCGGGGTCCTCGCCCTCCGTGCCGCTGGACGCGAGCCCTGTGCCACCGCTCTTGCCGGACCCGCCGCTGCCGCCGGACGACAAGGCTGTCGGGGCCGACGACGCGGCGGACGCGGAGCGCTGTCCGCGGTCGCCGCCGTCACCACCGTCGTTGAGGGCGAGCGCGACGGAGCCGATCCCGACGACCACGGCGACGGCGGTCGCGACGGCGACCGTCCACCGCTTGCGCCGGGAGGACAGCAACGACGACAGCAGGGAGGACAGCGGTGAAGAGGCAGCCGTGCGGGCCGGGTCGGGCCGCGTCCCGGCCTCCGGATCGGGCTCCGGCTTGAGCTCCGGTTCGGGCTGCGGGGTACGGGAGAGGGCGGGCCGCGAAGCCTTCCCGGACCTCGGCGCGGGTGTGGCGGAGACGGTGGTCTCCGTCTTCCGTCCGCGATCGGCGTCCGCCAGGATCCACCGCCGGTGGGCCTCCACCAATTCCTCGGGCGTCGCGCCGCAGACGCGGGCGAACCGCTCCACCGGCGCGAACTCGGTGGGCACCGCGTCCCCGTTGCAGTACCGGTGCACGGTGGACGTACTCACATGGAGGCGCTTGGCCAGCACTGCGTAGCTGAGCCCGGAACGCTCCTTGAGCTCCCGAAGCAGTTCCGCGAGCGACGCCATCTTCACTTGCCCCATTCCCGTCGTACGCCAGGGCAGTGCCGCCCCCCGGCCAGAGGCGATACGAACGTTCCGGCATGCCGCATCCCGCCGTATCCGCATTCCGGGGCCAAGACGTCGAGAGGATCAATTCCGGTTCCGGTCGATCGCGACCGGTCACATCAAGGGCACTCTTTTCGCCACCACCGCGTCGCGCACCCCCGGCGGCCCGCCTCACCTGCGGTGTTGCCGCAATTCAGGCCAGGACGGCGGGCTTCAGCACCTCCTGGCACCACGTGCGGAAGTCCGTGGGTGCGGGCGCGGTCAGCGTCTGCTGCTCGGCGTCGTAGATGCCGTCGTTCTGGGCTTCGGCCATGTCGACCAGGCCCTGCGCCCAGGCATCGCTCATCCCGTACCGCATCATCGTCGCCTTGTACGCGGGCGCGTCGACCTGCTGGAAGGCGACCGGGCGCTCCAGCACTTCGGCGAGGATCCGCGCCATCTCCCCGGGAGACAGCGTGTCGCCGATCACCGGCACGGTGGCCTGTCCGCTCCAGGAGGCTTCGGCCAGCAGGCCGGCGGCCGTCGCGGCGATGTCGCGGGTGGCGACGGTCGCCAGCGGACGCTCCGCTGAGTTCGCCAGGAAGAACATGCCCTGCGTCCTGATCGCGTCGACCTGGTTGAGGAGGTTCTCCATGAAGAACGGCATGGCCAGGGCCCGGTAGTGCACGCCGGTGCTCTCGATCATGTCGTCCATCGCGAAGGCGGGCGACAGCAGGCCCGCCGGCCTGCCGTAGGCGCGGCCCAGGCTGGTGACGCCGACGACTCGCTCGACGCCCTGAGCCCGGATGGCCTCGGCCGCCGGGCCAGTGAAGTCGCGGTACAGGTCGTGGATGTCGAGGGCGCCCGGGTTCGGCGGCACCAGCCACAGAAGACTGTCGGCCCCCTTGAACGCCTCGGCGAGGACGGACGGGTCACTGTGCGAGCCCCGCACGATCTCGACGCGCTCACGGAGGCGCGGGTCCAGCCGGGCGGGGTCACGGGCGATCACCCGGACAGGCCGGCCTGCGTCGAGGAGCGTGTTCAGGACCTGGTGGCCGATCTGGCCGGTGGGAGCGGTGATGACGATCATGGAATCCTCCGGAACCGATGGGGCGACGGCGGCGCCTGCCGGAGCGCAGGACCTTCACGACCGCCGTTTCCATCGTTAACGGAACCACGATATCGATGGTTCCTCAAATCGATAACATCGAACCGTTATCATCGGAAACCATGGAGAACGACCGCTCCGCGACCGCGGAGAGCAACCGTGCACGGATCATCGAGGCCGCCACCCGGCTCCTGGCGGAAGGCGGTCGCGAGTCGGTGTCGACCCGTGGGGTGAGCACGGCGGCGGGCGTCCAGGCCCCGACTCTCTACCGGCTCTTCGGCGACAAGCAGGGGCTGCTCGACGCGGTCGCCGCCCATGGGTTCGAGGCCCACCTGAGCGAGAAGGCCGGTCTCCGGCCCACCGGCGATCCCGTCGAGGACCTGCGTACCGGCTGGAACCTGAACGTCGAATTCGGCCTCGCCCACCCGGCCCTCTACGCCCTCATGTACGCCGAGCCCCGCCCGGGCTCCGAATCGCCCGCGGCGCTCGCGGCGCGGAAGGTCCTCCGCTCGTCCATCCACCGGATCGCGGAGGCCGGCCGGCTGCGGATCGACGAGGCGCGCGCCGCGCAACTGGTCCACGCCGCGGGCAGCGGCACCACCCTCGCGCTCATCGCCACCCCCCAGGACCGCCTCGACCGCACGGTGTCCCACCTGGCGCGGGAAGCGGTCATCGCCGCCATCACCACCGACGCCCCGGCCCCGGACGCGCCGGGCCCCGCGGGCGCGGCGATCGCCCTGCGCGCTCTGCTCCCCGGGACCACCACCCTGACCGCGGGCGAGCACGCCCTGCTCACCGAGCTGCTCGACCGCATCGCCGCCCAACAGAGCCCGGCCGCATGAGGGGGCCTGCTCCGGCCTACTCCTCCACCTCGTTCTCGAAGTGCAGCGCGATGGACCTCAGTACGTCCGCCGACGAGGCCTCCGTGCCCTCGTCATGGACCTCGGCGAGCTGCGCGAAGGCGAACGCGAACGCGGAGGTGATCTGTTCGATGACCGGCCCCAGTTCCCGTCCCACCACCGCGGCGACCTCAAGAGGGGTGGCGTCGGCCGGAATCTCGATGCGCGGCAGCATCTCCTCGAGCATCATCCCGACCGCACCACTGTTCTCGATCTCACCGTCCGGGCTCTCACGTACCTGACGGCGCATCTCCAGTGCCTCGGTCAGGATGCCGACAACTCGCTGCATGATCTCCCGCTGCTCCATGCGCCGAAGCCTAGACGTCAATCAGGGCCGTGTGGCGCTCCGGACGGGCCGGGTGCGCGTGTGGCGCCCGGCACCGATTCGGCCAGAGTCGCGCAAGCACCGCCCCTCCCCCACCAGTTGGCGGGAGACTGACGGCACGGAAGCCCGGCTTCCCGAACAGGCACAAAGCAGCGTCCGGACTTCCCGGCGCCGCATGGATCGAAGGGGGCACCACCCTCATGCGCCGATTCACGGGATTCTGTGCCGTACTGGGCCTCGCCGCGGTAGGAGTTGTAGCCGCGCCCGCCGCCCAGGCATCCGCGACGACCTCAGGGCCGGGCGTGTCGATCACCGCGTACCAGGACTGCCCGGTCGGCTGGTTCTGCGCCTGGGAGGACGCCGGCGGCTGGGGCCGGATGGCCCGCTTCCAGCTGGGCTCCGACGATCTGCGCGACTTCAACCTGAACGACCAGATCTCCTCCGTGTGGAACAGGACCGGCAAGACGTTCTGCACGTATCTGAACATCAACCGGGACGGCGCCACCTGGCCGGTCGGGAACTGGCAGGGCAATACTTCCCAGTACCACCGCAACGACAACATCAGCTCGCTGTGGGTAGGGGCCTGCTGACGGGCGCGCCCCCGTCGCGCCGACCCTGACCACAGGAGCAGATCCGTGACCAGTCGCGTCACCTTGATCGCACCGGCGACGACCCGCTCTCTGCGGGAGGCGCGGTTCGACGACGGGTGTCCGCTCGACGAGCAAGGAGCAGCACGGGCCAAGGCTGCGGCGGACGCGCTTCCTACGGGTGAGCGGGTACTCGTCTCACCCACAGTGCGCTGCAGGCAGACGGCGTCGGCCCTCGGCCTCGCAGCCCACGACGCACCAGGGCTCGGCGGCCTGGACATGGGCCGCTGGCGGGGCCGTACGCCCGACGAGGTCAGCGCCGAGGAGCCGGGCGCGGTGGCTCACTGGCTGTCGGACCCGGCCGCGTCACCGCCCGGCGGAGAATCGGTGAAGGAACTCTGCGAGCGCGTCGCCGCATGGCTGGCCGCGACCGCGGCGACCGACGGCGCGACCCTCGCCGTGGTCGAGCCGGAGATCGTGCGGGCCGCGGTGGTCACGGCCCTCGACGCACCCCATGCCACATTCTGACGGCTCGACGTAAGGCCGCTGACGGCAACCCACGTCAGCGGACGCTCGGGACGTTGGAACCTGCGTATCGGGGAGGCGCTCGGCGCACAGCGGGCCGACGCCGGACCTTGAGGCGACACCTGCGGCCGGCGGGCGCGGTGGCACAGACGCTGCGGCTCCCGGCGGGCGCCCGGGGGACGAGCCGCTACCGGGTCCACGACGAGGAGGACCGCCCGCCACGGACCGCTCCCGCACCCGTCGCGTCCCGATGGCATTGAAGCGACGCGGCGAGCGCGCAGCGCAGGCAATCCCCGTGCGCCTCCGCCGCGCTGCCCCTGCCGACGCACACGGTCCTGGGCGGGCGTCCACCGACTGCCCCTTTGCCCCTTTGCCCCAATTGTCTTGTCCCTTTGCCCTGCGGTTCGATCACAGCTCGGCCGCATACCCACAGCACTCGGGAGTGAGACCACCAGCGCGTCACCCCCTGTCCGCAGGCTCAGGGACCTTCCGGAGCCTGAGTGAGAGCGGAGACGACGGCGGCGCGGACGGCGTGGCGGTCGAGGGTCGCGATGCGACGGACGCCCGTTCCACCCGGGGCGCAGACCTTCTCGCGGAGGGTGGACACCTCGTCGGGGTCCGCCCGGAGCCAGGCGGCACTGCCGGCGATCACCTGGGTGACGAGCTCACGGGCCAGGTCGCGGGGAATGCCTCGTACGGCGCCCGCCTCGATCATCGCGTCCGCGAGATAGAAGACGTAGGCGGGGCCGCCGCTGCTGAGCGGGCTCAGCATGTCGTGCTGCTCCTCGGCGACCCGCAGAACCTTCCCGGACCGCTTGAACAGGCCTGTCACCGCGTCGGCCTGGGCCGTCGAGCAGGACGTTCCGGGGGTGAGCAGCGTGAGGCCGTGCCCGACCCGCGCGGTCAGGCTGGGCATGGCGCGGGCGGCGGCCACACCGCCGGGCAGCAGTCCCTCCAGGTCGGCGAGGGTGGCGCCGTCGGCGAGTGAGACGACCACGGCCCCGTTCTGCAACTGCCCGGCGATCTCGGCCAGCACCGCCGCCAGACCCGCGGGTGGTACGGCCAAGACGACGAGCCGGGCGTTCGAGGCCGCCCTCGCGTTGTCGGTCGTCCCGTGCACCCCGTACGAGGCCGTCAAGGCGTCGACGCGCTCCTGGCTCCGTGCGGTGATCCACACGTCGTCCGGAGCGAGGCCCCCGGCCAGCGCCCCGGTCAGGAGTGCCTCGCCCATCGCGCCCGCGCCGAGGAACGCGACCGATTCCCTTGCCGTACCCGTTTGAACGCGCCCCATACGACTCCGCCTTGCCCGTGTCGACGCCGCCCCCGGTGCACCCGGACGATGCCCCCTATTCCACTCGGCCCGGCACGCCGTCGCACACCGGAGGGAACCGTCCGGGTCACGCCGCGGCCCCCGCCCTCCACCACGTCGCCGCTTGCGAGCGTCACCCCGATGCGGACAGGTCGGGCCCTGGCGGTCAAAAGGGCCCCAGCCAGTTCCGCCGACGGATCCGTTTCGCTACGTGAGGCGCCCCACGTGCGGACCCCCGTTCCCGAGGGAGGTACATTGCGTAGCGACCACCGCGGGAGCTCGGGAGCAGCCGGGCTGAGAGGGCGGACGGGACGTGCTCCCCTTTCCGCCGACCGCATGAACCTGGACCGGGTAATGCCGGCGTAGGAAGAGTGCTGACGATGGATAATGCCCCCATATCTGCCCAATCCGCCCACCAGGGCACTGCCGTATCCCGTGCCGCCGTGGCGGACGTGCTCGCGGCTGTGCGGACCTCCGCACCCGTGGTGCACTGCCTGACCAACGTCGTCGTCTCGCAGTTCACCGCGAACGTGCTGCTCGCGGTGGGGGCCGCCCCCGCGATGGTGCACAGCGCGGAGGAGGCCGGAGCGATGGCCCGGGTGGCCGGGGGTGTCCTGGTCAACCTGGGGACGGTCACGTCCGTGACGGCGGAGGCGATGCGCGTCGCGGTCAAGGAAGCGGCCGGGGCCGGTCGGCCGTGGGTGCTCGACCCGGTGGCGGTCGGTCCGCTGCCCTGGCGCACCAAGCTCGCCCACGAACTCCTTGAGAGCGCGCCCCCGGCGGTCGTGCGCGGCAACCCTTCCGAGATCCTGGCCCTGGACGGCGGCACGGGCGGGCGCGGGGTGGACAGCACGGACGCCCCGGAGGCGGCGCTGGCAGCAGCCGGCGCGCTGGCTCGGCGCTACGGCTGCGCGGTCGCGGTGAGCGGCCCGGAGGACGTCCTCACGGACGGGACGCGCGTGGTGCGCCTGGCCAACGGGGACCCGCTGCTGCCCCTGGTGACGGGAACGGGCTGCTCACTCGGCGCCCTGGTGGCGGCCTGTACAGCCGTCACCGGTGACGCGCTGTTGGCCGCCACCGCCGCGACCGGCCTGCTCACCGTGGCCGCGGAGGACGCCGCCGGCCGCTCCGCGGGACCCGGCACGTTCGCGGTCGCCCTGATCGACGCGCTGTACGGGCTCAGTCCGGACCGGCTTGCCGAGGGCCTCAACCTGCGCTGAGGGGGCGGGTGTTGTGGGGGTCTGCGGGGCGTGGTCGACATGACCGCAACCCGCTGAACAGCCCCCGCCCGCCCTGGGGGGCGACCCCAACACCAAGTCTGCCAGTCCGCGCCGACAGAGGCCCTCCCCCTGTGGACAACTCAAGGTTCCTGCACGTCAGGGCCCTTGCTTCCCTCGTACCTCCCGATGCGTTTCCCCCGGCCCTTCCCCGGCCGGGAGGAGACCCCCAAGGAGAACCCATGCGACCACCTCTCGACCTCTCCCTCTATCTCGTCACCGACACCCGTCTCTGCGGCGACCGCGGCGTCGCCACCACCGTGGGCGCCGCCGTCAAGGGCGGCGTCACCGCCGTCCAGTTGCGCGATCCGCACGCGGACGCCCGCACCTTGTTCTCGCTCGGCCGGGCGCTCCAGGCCGAACTCGCGGGCACCGGTGTCCCTTTGATCGTCAACGATCACCTGGACGTGGCGGTCCGGCTGAACGCGGACGGTGTCCACCTCGGGCAGCGGGACGTCTCGCCCGAGACCGCACGGCGCCGGCTCGGTCCCCATGCGTACGTCGGCCTGTCCGTCAGCCGGCCCGAGCAGCTGGCGCACGTGCCGGACGCCGTCGACCACCTCGGTGTCGGCCCGGTGTTCCCGCAGTCCACCAAGCCGGACGCGGACGCTCCGCTCGGTCTGGGCGGCCTGGCCCGGATCGTCCGGGAGAGCCCGCTGCCCTGCGTGGCCATCGGCGGGATCGGCGTGTCCGAGGCCGCCGCGGTCAGGGGAAGCGGCGCGGCCGGGATCGCTGTCGTCAGCGCGGTCTGCGGGCAGCCCGATCCCGAGGCCGCGGCCCGTTCCCTCGTCCACGCCCCGCAACAGGAGGTCCCCGCGTGACCAGCCCGCCCATCGCCCTCACCATCGCCGCCAGCGACCCCTCCGGCGGCGCAGGGATCCAAGCCGACCTGAAGGCGTTCTCCGCCAACGGCGCCTACGGAACAGCGGTTCTGACCGCCCTGACCGCACAGAACACCCAAGGTGTCACCGGCATCCACGCCGTGCCCCCGGCGTTCGTCACCGAGCAGCTCGACACGCTGTTCGCCGACGTCCCGGTGGACGCCGTCAAGGTCGGCATGCTGGCCGACGCCGCCATCGCCGAAGCCGTCGCGGAAGCCCTGGAGCGGCACCGCCCCCGGTACGTCGTCCTCGACCCCGTCATGGTCTCGACCAGCGGTCACCGCCTCCTCGAGGCCGATGCGGTGACGGTGCTGCGCGACCGTCTCCTGCCTCTCGCCGACCTCATCACCCCGAACCTCCCCGAAGCCGGCGACCTCCTCGGCACCGCCGCCGCGCGGAACCGTGCGGAGGCCGTCGAACAGGCCCGCGCACTCCTCGAAACCGGCGCCGGCCGCGTCCTCCTCAAGGGCGGCCATCACACGCACGACGCCGAGTCCGTGGACGTCCTCGTCGATGGCACGCACCACGAAGGCGCCTCCGGTGCGGGCGTCACGGAGCTGTCCGCGCCTCGCGTGGACACGCGGAACACCCATGGCACCGGCTGCACCCTGTCCGCCGCGATCGCCGCTCTCCGCCCGCAGCACGACGACTGGCACACCACCGTCCGCGCCGCCAAGGAGTACCTGACCGGCGCCCTGCGCGCGGCCGACACCCTGCGCGTCGGCCGCGGTCACGGCCCCGTCCACCACTTCCACCAGTACTGGAGCTGATCCCCATGACCACGACCTTCTGCGACGAGCTGTGGACGGCAACGGCCGGGATACGTGCCGGCATCGACAAGCTGCCGTTCGTCACCGGTCTCGGCGACGGCACCCTGGACCGGGAGAAGTTCGTCTACTACCTGGCGCAGGACGCCCACTACCTGCGCGGCTACGCCCGGGCGCTGGCCGGCGCCGCCGCGAAGGCCGACCGTCCCGAGGACATCGCGTTCTTCGCGAAGTCCGCCCACGACGCCGTCGCCGTCGAGAGCTCCCTGCACGAGACCAACGTCGTCGACGTCGACGCCTGGACGCCCTCCCCCACCTGCACCGGCTACACCTCCTACCTGCTCTCGGTGGCCCACACCCAGGGCTACCCCGAGCTGGCCACCGCCGTCCTGCCCTGCTTCTGGATCTACGCCGAGGTGGGCCGGGCACTCCTCGACCAGGCCGGCGACCTCGCTGCCCACCCCTACGGCGACTGGATCGGCACGTACGCCGACGAGGAGTTCGAGGCCGCCACCGAGCACGCCCGACAGATCGTCAACCGGCTTGCCGACCAGGCCGACCCGACCACCCGCGCACGGATGCGTACGGCCTTCACCACCGCGTCCACCTGGGAGTGGATGTTCTGGGACGCCGCCTGGCGCGTGGAGTCCTGGCCCTTCGGTGCCGATCCCGCCCAGGTTTCGGAGCCCGCGAAGTGACGACCACCGCCCAGCCGGCCGTCCCTGAACCGGCCCCGGCGAACGAGGCGCCGCTCACCCTCGACCAGCCCACGCCCAAGGTCCTGAGCGGCCTGGACCAAGGCGCGTTCTGGGCCAACCTGGGCGTCAGCCTGCTCGGCTTCAGCGGCATGCTGGTCGTCCTCGACCCGCTGGGCACCGGCGGTCCGACCCTGTCGTTCGCCGCCGCCGTCACCGCGTCCGTCGTCGGCACCCTGATCGGCACCGTCGCCCTCGGCCTCGCCGCCATCACCGGGGCCCGCACCGGCGCGCCCTCGATGGTCCTGCTGCGTGGGCTGTTCGGCGTGAAGGCGTCCTACCTGCCCACCGTCCTCAACGTGCTGCAGATGGTGGGCTGGGCCGTCTTCGAGCTGGTGGTCATCTCCACCGGCCTGAAGATCCTGGCCCGCCAGGCCTTCGGCGACCCGGGACCCGGCTGGCTGTACGTGCTCGTCGCGGGCGCGGTGACGACGGCGCTCACCCTCCGCCCGCTCGGCGCCCTGCGCATCATCCGCCGCTACGTCACCGTCGCCGTCGTCCTGGCCATCCTCTACCTGGGCTGGGACCTGGCCGGCCGCGGCATCCCGATGGAGGGCGGCTCCTGGAAGGACTTCTGGTTCGCCACCGACAGCGTGATCGCCGTGTCGATCTCCTGGCTGCCGTTGGTCGCCGACTACTCGCGGCACTCCCGCAGCGAGAAGGCCGCGTTCGGCGGCCTGGTCGTGGGCCAGACGCTCGCGGGCGTCGCGGGCTCGGTGCTCGGCGTGGCCGCCCTCGCCATGATCGCGTTCGACAGCACCGACCCGTACAAGGTCTTCGACCCTTTCACCGCCACCAGCGTCGGCGTGATCTGCTTCGGCGTGCTGGTGCTGCGCGAGGTCGACCAGTCCTTCGCCAACGTCTACTCCACCGCCGTGTCGGCCCAGAACCTGCTGCCCCGGGCGGACCGCCGCGTCCTGTGTCTGATCAGCGGCACCCTGGCAACCGCCCTGGCCCTCCTGGTGGACATGGACAGCTATGCCAGCTTCCTCTACCTGATCGGTGCGGTCTTCATCCCGATGTTCGCCGTCCTGGTCGTGGACTTCTTCGTGCTCGGCGGCCACCGCACCTGGGACGTCTCCGAACAGGCCCCCACCCGCTGGGTCATGTTCCTGCCCTGGGCGCTCGGCTTCGCCACCTACCAGCTGATCGCGCCGACGAACATCGCCGGCTGGTCCGACTTCTGGGCCTGGCTGCAGGACGCGGTGGGCCTCACCGTCCAGCCGTGGATGAGCGCCTCCCTCCTCTCCTTCGCGGTGGCCGCCCTCACCACCCTCGCAGTGGGCCGAGGGCGTCGGCACGTGTCGGCTTCGCCCGGTCGGTACCCCGCGAAGTGACAACCACCGGGGGTCCGGTCAACGGCGGGATCCCCGCACGCTCGTCCCCGGGGCGGTGACAGCGGCCGGCCGGCGCCCAGATGTGCAGTGTCCGTCGGCGTCCACGTGCTGCGGGTACCGCCCGGGGCGTTGGTGGTCAGCGGCGGAAGGCGTCCTTGGCCTTGCCGCCGGACTGCTTCAGGTTTCCGGAGACCCGGTCGGTCCTGCCCTGCCCCTGCAGACGCCTGTTGCGGGTGTTACGGCCGATGCGCTCGGTGATCCGGCCCTTGAGTGCCTGTGCCTTGTTCCTGAAGGTGTGTCCAGCGCTCATGACAGTCCCTGCTTCGTCGAATGGGGTGGGTTGGGGTGCGGCTGGTGGTGGGTTGGGGTGCGGCGTCAGCCGCGACCGCGGCTGAACCGGCGCCCGCCGCCCGGACTGCTGCCGCCACGGCCTCGCATGAGGAAGCCGATGACCCAGAGGGCCAGCAGTACGGCCGCGACCCACCAGAGGATCTGCAGGGTGAAGCCGAAACCGAAGACCACCAGGATCAGCAGGAGAAGGAGAATCCACATGAGCATCGCCGGGGCCTCCAGATCGCGCGGAATGGTTCCTGGTGTCCGCGGGGTCCGGGCGAAACGGCAAGACGCAATGCGCCACCGAACGGTCCGGAGTGGCATTGCGCTGCGCCGTGCCGCCAGTCAACGCCCGGCCATGACGCCTGTCAACGGCCCTTGAACGGCATGGGGTCGGGGACCGGACCCGGTGCTGTTGAGGTTGCCGGAGCAGGGACACGAGCGTCGGTCGGATCGCTCGGCGGCAGGATGCGACCCGTCCACCAGGACAGACACATCACGGTGGCGAGTGCGCTCGGGGGTGCGACAACCAGAAGGGACGCCGTGTCGGCCTCCTCGCGACTGGCGGGAGTGCAACCCGTCCGGCGACACGCCGCCGGGACCGGTGCGGACCGGCGGACGCCGGGCGGTCCCTGGGGGCACGCGAGCAGAACCGCATGCGTGGCCGACCATGCGGAACTGCGGGTCGCGGAACGTATCCGCGGCCTCTTGAGAGGACTAGGCTGCGAAGCGAGGCCCTAGTCCCCGGCAGCGAGAACCCGCTCCGTTTGGGAGGCCCACTGTGATCGTCTTGTTCGTCATCCTCGTCGTGGCTCTGTTCGGCCTGGGTTTCCTGAACGCTCTGTGGTGGGTCGCCGCGGCCGTGTTGGTCTTCGTGGCCGTGCGCTACGGCCGGGGACGCGTGGGCAGCCGAGACCGGGACGGCGGCTTCGAGTACAGCGACTACCGGAATCGCCGCGACCGGGAGTACCGCTGGGAGCGCCGCTACCGACGGCAGCGCCAGGGGCTCTGGAGGCGGCAGGACCGCCGGGACGAGCAGCACCACCGATGACCGATTCGGTTCCGGTGCCACAGCGTTCGTCGGCGTCTTCGCCGGGCGAACGTGGTCAGTGCGCGGAGGCAGATGTCATGGAACAGAAGGGCAGGATCCAAGAAGACCGGTGGATGATGGCGGAGGAGGTGGCCTGGGGCGATGCGGCTCGGGACCCCGCTGTCGTCGAACTGCGGGCCGAAATCGCGCGGCTTCGCCGGGCCTTGGACAGCAGGGCGGTGACCGCCCAGGCACTCGGCATGGTGATGGCCATGGTTCCGTGCCCCCGCCCAGAGGCCGTCAAGTTGCTGGCGGAGATCGCGCGCCGCTGTGACCTGCCACGCCGACAGGTGGCCACCGCTCTTGTCGCCACCTCCGAGGGGAGCCCGTTACCCCAGCACCTGGTCCGGGCGCTGCGCTGCGCGCTGCGGCGCCTGCACGCGGCCGACCGCACTTGAGGGAAGAGCCGAGCAGGCGTCGGCCGGCGCACAGCCGGACGGGCGCAGGCATCCAGAAAGGGGAAGGGCATGATCCAGTCAGCCGATATCCGCGAGTGGCGCGACCGTGACGTGGTGGACACGGACTCCCACAAGATCGGAGTCCTCGAATCGGTCTATGTGGACACCACCACCGACGAGCCGGCGATGGCCGCGGTGCGGGTCGGGCTGCCCACCCGCCACCACTTGGTGTTCGTCCCTCTTCAGGGCGCCGTCGTCGGACCGGGCTACCTCAAGGTCGGCTATGTGAAGACCTTGGTCAAGCAGGCCCCGTCGATCGGCACCGACGAGATCCTGCCGGCCGGGGACGAGGCTGCGATCTTCAAGCACTACGGACTGCCCTATGCACCCGGTATGTCCGGGGAGCGGCAACTGGCGCGCCGCTAGCCGCATGTAGTGACCCCTGAGGCATTCTCCTTCGCCTCCGCCCGCTGGCGCCGCCGGTGAACAGCACCACCGGGTGCGGCCGGGAACAGCTGTGGCCTGCCGAGTCCCTGCCCCGCTCCCCGATCAGCCGAGCGGGAACAGCCGACGCGCCCCTGGAATGAGGTCAGGACGTCAGACCGGCGAGGGGCTCGGAGTCGTCGATGAGCGCGCGGGCCACGTCGGACAGCCGGCGGTTGTGGGCGCGGGCGTAGCCGCGTAGGGCGGTGAAAGCCTGTTCCATGTCGATGCCCTGACGTTCGGCGAGTTTGCCCTTGGCCTGTTCGATCAGTACGCGGCTGTTCAGCGCGGTCTGCAGTTGCTCGTTGAGGACCGTGGTGCGTCGGGTGGACCGCTGTTGGAGGAGGCTGATCGTGGCGACATCGGCCAGGGCCTGCGCGATGGGTGTGCCGACCGGGTCGAAGGGGCCGGGAGCGGTGCGGAAGAGGTTGAGGGCGCCGACGACTTCGTCCCGCAGTCGCATCGGCAGGGCCTGGACCGCGCCGAACCCGCGAAGCTGGGCCTGTGCCACGAAGCGCGGCCAGCGGTCGGCCTCCGTACGGAGATCGGGGACGGACACCGGGACGCCGGTGCGGAAGCACTCCAGGCACGGTCCCTCGTCATTCTGCAGCTGGAAGAGCTCCAGCAGGCGCACCTGTTCGTCGGAGGCGGCCATCACGCGGAGTTCACCGTCGTGGTCCGCGAGCAGTACGCCTGCGGCGCTCGCGCCGAGTATCCCCACGCAGCGGTCGGTCAGCAGGCGTAGGAAGTCGATCAGGTCGAAGTCGGCGACCAGATTGTCCGCCAGCTCGACGAATGTCTTGGCCAGGAGTCGCTCATTCATCGTCAACACCCTTTAGGGAGAATAGTCCTGCCGGAATGGGGTGAATAGGGCGCCGCATCGCCCGCCCCTGGGACCGGGGCGAGGGCGTCACGTTTCCTCGGCGGTCCGGGTCGGCTCCGCGCCCGGAGAGAATCGGAGTCTGCGGGCCACCACGTCGGCGGCCACGACGGTGAGCCGGAGCCCCTGGGCGTAGGCATGGGCGCGCAGCCGGACGAAGGCTTCGTCGATACTGACGCCGAGCTGGACGGTGAGCATGCCCGTGGCCTGGGAGATCTCGGCCCGCCACCCACCCAGGTCCGCGTTCTCCTTCGGCCCCCCGTCACCGGTCGGCCCGCTCGCCTCGATCCGGGCGTCCAGGAGCACCAGCGTGGCGAGGTCGGCGAAAGCCATCGCATCGGCCAGCTCCTCTGCGCCCAACCGGACCGGAACCTGGGCGTAGAGGTCCAGGACTCCGGGGCTGATCGCACCCAGCTGCAGAGGGAGCGCGAAGACGGCGAGAGCTCCGGCTGCCAGGGCCGCGTCGGTGAACACGGGCCAGCTGCCCTGCAGTGTCCCGGTCCGCAGGTCGGGCGTCAGGACGGCCGCGCCCTGCGCGAAGGCGTCCACGCACGGCCCCTCACCCAACGTGAGCTGCAGCTCTTCCAACTGCTCACTGATGTCGTCGGTACTGCACAGCGGATGACTCGCCGCCGTCGGGAACATCGCGGAGAGCCCGGCCCCGCCGACCGGCAGCGAGGCCACCGCCGCGGTGCACACGTCCAGCACGCCGACCCGGGCACCACGTCGGGCCGCCTCTTCGGCGACCAGCACGCGGATCCGGGACGAACGGCCGTTGGGCGTCACTCGGTCCACCGGGGCCAGGCGCGCCGGCCCGGCCCCCCCAGCCTCTCCACGGTTCGTTCTCCGAGGGGAAGCACCAACACGCGGAACACCGTGGGGCGGGTCGGCCGCCAGATGTCGCCGATGTCCTGCCACCCCCAGGACCGGAAGGCCTTCAGGGCCGGGTGGTCGGCCGGATCGACCAAGGTCGTGCCGAGTACCGCCTGATGGTCGGCCAGCAGTCGTTCCTGCAGACGGCGGGCCAGGTCCTGGTCTGGGCCCCGGCCCTGCGGATGCGGGCGGACAAGGATGCCGGTGATCGCGAAAACGCCGTCGGAACCGGTGAGCTGCTCGATACCGAGAGGCAGCGCTCCGTCGAAGCCGTGCCACCAGGAGCTGTCGCCGCGGACCGGGAATCCGAAGGCGCAGCCCGCCAAGCGGTCCGTCTCGGCGATCACCATGGCGAAGCCCGGCCGCCGGACGTCAGCGGTGAGGAGGCTCAGGAACTCCTCCTGGCTGGGACTGCGGTACTCCTCCTCGGGTCCGGTGCAGCAGGAAGCCACGTACAGCTCGGCCAGATCCTGGCGCATGTCCTCCACCAGCCAACGGTTCACCTGACGCAGCCGCTCCGAGCCCGAGGCGGACGGCTCGTCGACCACGGGCACCTGCGGTCGGCCGGGCCGGGCCGGGGCCTTCACAGCGCACCGCCCGAAGCGGAGAGGAGGACCGCGGCGAACGGAACCCGGGTGTTCCTGTCGTGCCGGCGGACGTTCGACTTGGCTGGGGACATGACATCTCGTTCCAGAGATCTGACGGGCACAGCCAACGGATGCGGCCGGACTCCCGGCTTCTCCGAAGGTTCCCGGCAGAGGGGCATGCGGTCGGCGGAGGCAGCGAACGGAAGGTCCAGCAATCTGTCCACCGGGGCAGGCGAACAGCCCCGTTCCCTCCAGGGGATGGCACCAGGCAACCGGACGCAGAAGGTCCGCTCCCCACAGCCATCTGTGCAGATCAGCAACAGGCCCGTCGGGGTCCAGGACGTCCACGTATCAGCGTAGTCCCCATCCCGCCCCGACAGGCGGCCGAAAGCGGTCCATTCTGAGGAGCCGTGCGCCGGCGACGGTTCAGCGGGGCCTGGACCGCATGTCCACGGTGTCATCAGGTACGTGGAGGTCGGCGCGCCATGGGTCGACGGCCGTTCACCGGACGAACTCACGTGCTCACAGGGGAGTTCGCCTGCCTCTTCCGTCGTGAGACGGGCGAGGGCTTCCCTCAGGACCACGGAGTCCGGCGACAGCCGTCTACCGACGCACGCGCGGCATCCCCAGACCGATCCAGGAGATGATCTCGCGCTGGATCTCGTTGTTCCCGCCGCCGAACGTGAAGATCACGGCCGAGCGGTAGCCGCGCTCCAGTTCGCCGTGCAGGACCGCGCCCGCCGAGCCCTCCTTGAGGGCGCCGGCCGCGCCGACGACCTCCATGAGCCAGGCGTACGCGTCGCGACGTGCCTCGGAGCCGTAGACCTTGACGGCGGAGGCGTCCTGCGGGGTGAGGGTGCCTTCCTGGACGGCGTTCACCATCTGCCAGTTGAGCAGCTTCATCGCGTCGAGCCTCGTGTGGGTCCTCGCCAGGCTCCGGCGCACCCAGGCCAGGTCGATGACGCGGCGGCCGTCGGCGAGCTTGGTGTCCATGGCCCAGCGCTGCACGTTGTGGAAGGCGCGGATGGCCATGGTGCCGTGGGCGGCGAGGGTGACGCGTTCGTGGTTGAGCTGGTTGGTGATCAGGCGCCAGCCCTTGTTCTCCTCGCCGACGCGACGGGAGAGGGGAACGCGGACGTTCTCGTAGTAGCTGGCGGTGGTGTCGTGCGAGGCGAGGGTGTTGATCAGGGTGCAGGAGTAGCCGGGGTCGCTCGTCGGGACCAGGAGCATGGTGATGCCCTTGTGCGGCGCCACGCCCTCTTCGGGGACGGTGGTGCGGACGGCGAGCCAGACCCAGTCGGCGGTGTCGCCGTTGGTGGTCCAGATCTTCTGCCCGTTGACGACGTACTCGTCACCCTCCCTGACGGCCTTGGTCTTGAGGGCCGCGAGGTCCGTGCCCGCGTCGGGCTCGCTGTAGCCGATCGCGAAGTCGAGCTCGCCGGAGAGGATCCGGGGCAGGAAGAACTCCTTCTGCTCGTCCGTCCCGAACTGCATGATCGTCGGCCCTACGGTGTTGAGGGCCATCAGGGGCAGCGGTACGCCCGCCTGCGCCGCCTCGTCGAAGAAGATGAACTGTTCCATGGGCGAGAGTCCGCGTCCGCCGTACTCCTTCGGCCAGCCGACGCCGAGCCACCCGTCGGACCCCAGGCGCCGCACGGTCTCCCGGTAGAACCGCTTCTGGGCGGCGGGTTCGCCGTAGCGCGCATAGGCGTTGTCCGGCACCAGCTCGGCGAAGTACGCACGGAGCTCGGTGCGCAACTGCTGCTGCTCGGGCGTGTATTCGAGGTGCACGGCCCCTCCAGGCTCTACTGGCTCACGGTTCGGTTCGCTCGGTCCCGGACCCGACGGCGCACACAGTAGAACTTGTTTCAGAAATAGGGAATGGTGGTGGAGGGGGTGAGACGGGCGGCGCCGTCATCGCGGTCCTTCCCGTCCGGCCATCGGCCCGAGGTGCTCATGCATCAGCCCAAAGTCGTCAAGAAGTCGTCGCACGCCTTCGCGCAGCGACGGCAGGCCTCCGCGCAGCGGGCCGAGGCGGGGCGGGCGTCGCAGAGGGCGGCGCACTGCAGACAGATGGCACGGCACCACTCGACCTGCATGCGCACCCGCTGTTCGTCCTGGTCGCCGTCCTCGGCCAGGGCCCGGGACGTCGCGTCGCACACGTCGGCGCAGGCGGTGTTGAGGCGCGGCACGTCTCCCGGCTCTGCCAGCCCCAGGCGCCCGGCGCACTCCCGTACGCAGTCGTCGCAGGCCTGCGCGCAGGCGAAACGGTCCTCCAGATAGCGGATGAGGTCCTGTTGACTGAGCTCGTCCGGGCCGCTTGCCGGCGGGGGCGAGGGTGCGGTCACGGATGCGGGCACGGACGTATCGCGCGCTGCGGCCGGCGTCTCCCGCACGATTGACGAGGCTGTCGTGGTCGGCGTCACTGGCGTGGCTGTCACGAGTACCCCTCCCTTCGCTGCCTCTCGGGTTGCCGGGGCGCGGAGGGTCAAACACCCGGCGGGGCGGGGGCGCGTCGAGCCTCACCCGTACACCCCGGCGCCACGCACCCGCTCCCGCGGACTCGGCGAGGTAGAACGGGCGGCATGACGACTCATCCCGGAAGCCGCTCCGTGCCGACGGCCGAGATCGGGGACCGCCATCCGCTCTCGCTGGTCCTCATCACCCTCACCACCGTCAGCGGGCTCGTCGACGCCATTTGCTACCTCGGGCTCGGTCACGTCTTCACCGCCAACATGACGGGAAACGTCGTCGTCATCGGATTCGCCCTCGCCGGAGCTCCGGGGTTCTCCGTCACCGGCTCGCTCGTGTCCCTCGGGACCTTCCTCGTCGGTGCCGCGGCGGCGGGCCGTCTCGCACTCGCCTTCCGCGGCCGGCACCGCGTGCCGTGGGTCCGCACGGCGGTGTGGAGCGAGGCCGCACTCCTCGGGGCCGCCACCGTCGTCGCCTTCACGAGCGGTGCGACGCCGCCGTACCAGGTGATCGCCCTGGTCGCCCTCGCGATGGGACTGCGCAACGGCACCGTCGGCAGACTGGCCGTGCCCGACATGACGACGACGGTCCTGACCCGCACCCTGGCGGCGCTCGCCGCCGAGTCCCGGCCGGCCGGCGGCACCGACCGGCGGGCCCTCCGCAAGATCATCGCCGTGGTCGCGATGATCGCGGGCGCGATTCCCGGCGCGTGGCTCGTCCTTCACCACGGCATCGGCTGGCCGCTGCTCCTGAGTACGGTCGTCGTGGTGATGTCGGCACTCGCGTACCGCGAGCGCGACTGACCTGCTCTCTCCGCGCGGCAGCCCCGGCACAGGACGCAGTGGGCCCCGCCGCGACGGGGGAGACACGGCGGGACCCACAAGTCGAGTGCCCGCTCGAACGAGGCTCACACCCACGTAGGGCGCCGCATTCTGGTCCCTCGCCCGATCCTTAGTCTGGAGAAGGCCCCGGCGAAGGGTGGAGCACCCGGCTTCTCTGACGCGCCCGGCCGCTGTCGTGCCGTACCGTCCCGGCATGGCCATCACCATCGATCTCACCCTCGACTGCGCCGACGCCCAACTTCTCGGTGCCTTCTGGAAGACGGCGCTCGGCTACGTCGACGAGCCGCCGCCCGCGCCCTTCACCACCCGTGAGGAGTGGTTCGCGAGCCTCGGACTGCCGGCGGAGGAGTCCGTGGGCGATGCGGCATGGCTCTGCGATCCGGCGGGTCACGGACCCCGCCTGTCCCTTCTCAAGGTGCCGGAGGCGAAGACCGCGAAGAACCGTCTGCACATCGACGTGCGGGTTCCCGGGCACGGCAGCGCCGCCGAACGATGGGCCCGCATCGGGGCGGAGGCGGCGCGGCTGGCAGCGGCGGGCGGCAGCGTACGTGCCGAGTTCGCCGGTCATCACATCGTGATGGCCGACCCCGAGGGCAACGAGTTCTGCGTGGCCGCGGCCCCACCGCCCACGGCCACCTGAGGCCAGACGCCGGGCTCAGCCGTACGTCCGCCTCCCCCGCCGGTGCGCGATCTCGCCCAGCACGACGTCCACAACCAGGAATGCCGCCAGCGGAATCCCGAGCAGCGGGACGAAGTAGCCGACGGCGGCCACCGCGGCCATCAGGGGGACCAGGACGTGCGGCGGTACGTTCTGCCAGGCGCCGCGCGCGAGAGGGCGGCCGAAGGTTGCGGCTCGGCCCCGCTGCCACCACATGCGGTAGCACCACACGATGAGCAGGATCAGGGACAGGGCCAGGTCGCGAGGGCGAGTTGGTTGGCCAGGCCGAAGGGTGTGCTGTGCGGGCCGCCGCCACCTGCCGGGCCAGCGGCAGTTCGCTCCGGCCGGCCGCTACGGGTATGCGGAGCTCATCGGCGTACACGATCTTCCCGGCCTGGTACGAGCCCGCGTACAGGAGTCCCGTCACGGCGGCGACCAGCAGGAACGGGGCGATCAACACCCCGGTGCAGAAGTGCAGTCGCAGCATCAGCGGGCGCAGGGGGGGCCGGCCGGACCGCCGCCCCACAGGCCGGGCCTCCGTGTCCCGTGGCGGATGCGGGGGCCCGGCCGGTGGCTGCCGGTCGCCTTCGGTGAAGCGGTGGGGTGGGCGGACATGTGGTGCTCTCCTGGCTCGGCGGGGCTCGCGGTCCGGCCCGGGGGGGGGGGGGGGGGGGGGAGGGGGAGGGGGGGGGGGGAGGGGGGGAGGGGGGTGTGCTCGCCCCCCGTGT
>NZ_JBVIXD010000008.1:303974-553912 GCF_055593965.1 Streptomyces sp. NPDC040622
TTCCTCGCCTGCTGGGGCGATCGGAGTGCTTATCTCCCCCCCCTCCCCCCCCCCCCCCCCCCCCCCCCCCCCCCCCCCCCCCCCCCCCCCCCCCCCCCCCCCCCCCCCCCCCCCCCCCCCCCCGCGGCCCCGTCGAGTTCCGCTCACCTCATGTGACCTGCGGCACCGCGCTCTGGTCCGACGTGTCGGACCGGTCGGCACCATGCGGGCCGGACCGCTCTCGGATGGTCTGGACGATCGCCGAGAAGTCCCGCGCCGCACCCCCGTCCGCAGCGAACCGCTCGTACAACTCGGCTGCGCGCAGGCCGAGTTCGGCGCGCACCCCGGCAGCCCGGGCCGCGTCGGCGGCCAGGCCGAGGTCCTTGGCCATCAGGGCGGCGGCGAAACCCGGTCGGTAGTCGCGGTTGGCCGGGCTCGCGGGGACGGGTCCTGGCACCGGACAGTTGGAGGTGAGGGCCCAGCACTGCCCGGACGCGGTGGACGCCACGTCGAACAGGGCCTGCGAGGACAGCCCCAGGCTCTCGCCGAGCACGAAGGCCTCGCTGACGGCGACCATCGAGACGCCGAGGATCATGTTGTTGCAGATCTTCGCCGCCTGCCCGGCGCCGGCGCCCCCGCAGTGCACGGCGCGCTTCCCCATCGCGTTCAGCAGGGTCTCGGCCTCGGTGAACTCCGCCGCGCCGCCGCCCGCCATGAAGGTGAGCGTGCCTGCGTCGGCCCCCACGACACCGCCGGACACGGGGGCGTCGAGACCGTGGTGGCCCGCGGCGGTGACGGCCTCGTGGGCGGCGCGGGCGTCGGCGACGTCGATGGTGGAGCAGTCGACGAACAGCGTGCCGGGCGCGGCCGCCGCCAGGAGTCCCTCCTCACGGTAGAGGGCGAGGACGTGACGTCCGGCGGGGAGCATGGTGATCACGACGTCGGCGCCCTGCGCGGCCTCGACGGCCGAGGTGGCGGGGAGCACTCCCCCGGCCGTGGCCGCGGTCATGGCGTCGGCGGACAGGTCGTGGCCGACGACGCGATGTCCCGCCGCGACCAGGTTCGCGGCCATGGGGCCGCCCATGTTGCCGAGTCCGATGAAGGCGATGCTCCTGCCTTGCGCCGCCCCCTTCGCCTCCGCCGGCTCCGTCGGCTCGATCGGCTCGATCGGCTCGATCGGCTCGATCGGCTCCGCGCTTTCGGTGTTGCTCACCACGCCACCTCCTGTGTCACGACGCCGTCGGCCAGGGCGAGTTCCCGGTCGCCGAGGGGCGCGAAGAATCGTCGGACGTCGTCCCCTGTCACCTCGGCGAGCGTGCCGGGGTTCCAGCGGGGCGCGCGGTCCTTGTCGATGACCTGGGCGCGGATGCCCTCGGCCAGGTCGTGCGAGGTCAGCGCGGCACACGAGACCCGGTACTCCTGGTCCAACACCGCCTCCAGCGAACCGAGTTCGCGTGCCCGGAGCAGCGCGTGCAGCGTCACCTTGAGGGCGGTGGGCGACCGGGAGAGCAGCGTCTCGGCCGCTTCCTTCGCCGCGCGCGAGCCGTCCGCGTGGAGGCGGTCGATGACTTCCTCGACGGTGGGGGCCGCGTAGCAGTGGTCGATCCACGCCCTCTCGTCGGCGAGTTGGCCGGGCGGCGCGTCCTCGACGTACCGCGGTAGCACCTCACGTACCGGCGCCTCGGCGAGGTCGGCGACGAAGCCGGGCAGCGCGGACGAGGGTACGAAGTGGTCGGCGAGGCCGCACCTCAGGGCGTCGCCCGCCGTCACGTGTGCTCCGGTGAGGGCGAGATGGGTGCCGAGCCCGCCGGGCGCGAGGCTCAGCAGATAGGTGCCGCCGACGTCGGGCACGAAGCCGATGCCGGTCTCGGGCATGGCGACCCGGGAGCGTTCGGTGACCACGCGCACACTGCCGTGCACCGAGACGCCCACGCCGCCGCCCATCACGAATCCGTCCATGACGGCGACGTAGGGCTTGGGGTAGCGGGCGATGCGGGCGTCGAGACGGTACTCGTCGCGCCAGAAGTGCCGCGTCGCCCCGCCGTCGCCCGTCGTGACGTCCTCGTGAATGGAACGGATGTCGCCGCCCGCGCACAGCCCGCGGTCCCCGGCGCCGGTGAGGACGACGGTCTCGACGGCGGGGTCGTGTTCCCAGGCGGTCAGCGCCCCGTCGATGCGGCGCACCATGGCATGGGTGAGGGCGTTGAGGGCCTTGGGGCGGTTGAGGACCAGATGGGCCGCGCGCCCCTCGACCCGCAGCGTCACGGCGTCGTCGGCCGCCGTCACCGGACGGCCTCGGTCAGCCCGCGGGCCACGATCAGGCGCATGATCTCGTTGGTTCCTTCCAGGATCTGGTGGACCCGCAGGTCACGGACGATCTTCTCGATGCCGTACTCGCTCAAATAGCCGTATCCGCCGTGCAGTTGGAGCGCCCGGTCGGCCACGGAGTAGCCGGTGTCGGTGGCGAACCGCTTGGCCATGGCGCACAGCTCCGGGGCGCGTGGATCGCCCCGGTCCAGGGCGTCGGCGGCCTGGCGCACCAGTGCGCGGGCGGCGGAGAGCTCGGTGGCCATGTCGGCGAGCCGGAACCGCAGTGCCTGCGCGTCCAGGAGGGACGAGCCGAACGCCTCCCGGTCGGCGAGATGGGCCACGCTGCGGTGCAGGGCGCTCTGTGCGCCGCCGAGCGAGCAGGCCGCGATGCCGAGGCGACCGCCGTTGAGGCCGTTCATGGCGATGCGGAAGCCGTCGCCCTCGGCACCGAGCCTGCGGTCGGCGGGGACGCGCACGCCGTCGAGCAGGACCTGGCGGGTGGGCTGGGCGTTCCAGCCCATCTTGCGTTCGTCGGCGCCGAAGGAGAGACCGGGGTCGTCCCGTTCGACGACGAACGCGGAGATACCGCCGGGGCCTTCCTCGCCGGTGCGCGCCATCACGATGTACACGCGTGCGGCCCCAGCCCCCGAGATGAACTGCTTGACGCCGGTCAGGACGTACGCGTCACCGTCCCGTTCGGCGCGCGTCCGCAGGGCTGCGGCGTCCGATCCGGCGCCGGGTTCGGTGAGGCAGTAGCTGCCCAGCGACGCGGCGGTGCACAGGTCCGGCAGCCAGCGGGCGCGCTGCCCCTCGTCGCCGTACCGGTCGATCATCCAGGCGACCATGTTGTGGATGGAGAGGTATCCGGCGATGGAGGGGCAGCCGGTGGCCAGCGCCTCGAAGACGAGTGTGCCGTCGCTCCGGCAGAGCCCCGAACCGCCATGTTCCTCGCGTACGTAGACGCCACCGAGGCCCAGTTCGGCGGCCTTGCGCAGCACGTCCACGGGGAAGTGCTTGTCGCGGTCCCAGGCGACGGCGTGCGGTGCGAGGTGCTCGTCGGCGAAGTCGAGCGTGACCTCTGCCAGGGCGAGCTGGTCCTTGGTGAGGGTGGTGCCCATCGATGTCATCGCCGTCATCCCATCGTCGGGATGGTGAAGCTCGCGCCTTCCCTGATCCCCGAGGGCCAGCGCGAGGTGACGGTCTTGGTGCGGGTGTAGAAGCGGACGGCGTCGGGGCCGTGCTGGTTCAGGTCGCCGAATCCGGAGCGCTTCCAGCCGCCGAACGTGTGGTAGGCGACCGGGACGGGGATCGGCACGTTGACGCCGACCATGCCGGCGCCGACGCGCCGTGTGAAGTCACGTGCGGTGTCGCCGTCCCTGGTGAAGATCGCGACGCCGTTGCCGTAGGGGTGCTCGGTGGGCAGGCGCAGGGCCGCCTCGTAGTCCGCCGCGCGGGCCACGCACAGCACCGGGCCGAAGATCTCCTCGCGGTAGATCCGCATGCGCGGCGAGACGCGGTCGAAGAGGGTGGCTCCGGCGAAGAATCCGTTCTCGTGCCCGGGCAGGGTGAAGTCACGCCCGTCGACGACAAGTTCGGCCCCTTCGTTGACGCCGATGTCCACGTACCGGCGCACCCGGTCGAGCGCATCCCGGGTCACCAGGGGGCCGAAGTCCGCCTCGGGGTCGTCGGAACGGCCGATGCGCAGTCCGGCGACGCGCTTCTTGAGGCGGGCGACGAGCGCGTCCGCGGTCTCCTCGCCCACGGGAACGGCGACGGAGATGGCCATGCAGCGCTCCCCCGCCGAGCCGTACCCGGCGCCGATCAGGGCGTCCACGGCCTGGTCGAGGTCGGCGTCCGGCATGACGATCATGTGGTTCTTGGCGCCGCCGAAGCACTGGGCGCGCTTGCCGTGCGCGGCGGCGGTGGCGTAGATGTGCGCGGCGATCGGTGTGGAGCCGACGAAGCCGAGCGCCTGGACGCGCGAGTCCTCCAGGAGGGTGTCGACGCTCTCCTTGCCGCCGTTGACGACGTTCAGGACGCCGGGCGGCAGGCCCGCCTCCAGGAACAGTTCGGCGAGCCTCAGCGGCACCGAGGGGGCACGTTCGGAGGGCTTGAGGACGAAGGAGTTGCCGCAGGCCAGTGCGGGTGCCGCCTTCCACAGCGGGATCATCGCGGGGAAGTTGAAGGGAGTGATCCCGGCGGTGACGCCGAGCGGTACCCGCAGGGAGTGCACGTCGATGCCGGTGCCGGCGTTGTCGCTGAACTCGCCCTTCAGCAGGTGCGGGATTCCCGCGGCGAACTCCACGACCTCCAGACCTCGTTGCAGATCGCCGTGCGCGTCGGCGACGGTCTTGCCGTGCTCGCTGGACAGCTGCCGCGCCAGCGACTCCCGCTCGCCCTCGACGAGTTGGAGGAAGCGCAGCAGGACGCGGGCGCGCCGCTGCGGGTTCCACTCGCCCCAGGCCCGCTGGGCGGACGCGGCATCGGCGATCGCCACCTCCGTCTCCGCCCGCCCCGCGAGCGGCACATGTGCCTGTACGGAGCCGGAGTTGGGGTCGTACACGTCGGCGAAGAGCCCGGAGGCGCCGCGCACGTGCTTGCCGCCGATGAAATGTGTCAGTTCACGGACCATGAGAGCCTGCTCTCGTCAGGTGCGATCCGGGGATGGCACGGCAGGCCGACGACGCCACCGGGTGAGGGGCGCGGAAGGGTCCGCCGTGGGACGCGAAGGCCTAAGAGCCGCCGTGGAGTCGAGCGCAGGCAGGGGCCGTCGCTCGCTTCGCCGGATCACCTGGGTCGTGGGTACGGACCGGTGCCATGCGTGTCTGCTCCATCCTCGTGGACAACACGGAACACCCCGCGGCCGGTATCCTGACTCCCGGATCAGCGCGCGTTCTCCCGCCTTCCCGACGGGACTTGTCCGTCAGTGGCGTATCGCTCCGCGAGAACGCACTCCCCGGTCACAGTGGCGGGACCGCGCCGGATTCACACCGGCTTCCCTGCACCGCGGGCTCTGGTCACGAACATATAGTTGGACGTCCTAGTAAGTCCACCCCGACTTTCCGGCGCCCCCTCGGCAACGCCGCGGTGACTCGCACCGGCGAGTAGTCGTATCGCACAGGTCACGGGCACAGCGCTGCCGGCAGGCGCTCCTCGCGCACCGGGCACAGGCGTGGCGTCGGCCGATCGCAGGCAACCCGACGGCCGCACGCCTGCCGGTCACGCGGTCACTGGCCGTCCTTCAACTTGATGATCTTGCCGTTCTTGTCGAGCGTGTGGTCGTTCCAGTAGGTGTCCCACTTGTCGCCGACGTGCTCGGGCACCTTGCCCTCGGGGTAGCGGGCGTACCCCTTCGGCGGCTCCTGCCCGTCGGGCTGGCACGCGGACCCGCTGCCGCCGACGCGCAGGACCGGGTACTCACCGCCGCCGCAGGTCGCGTCCTGCACGGAACAGCTCGTCAGCACCGCGGCCGTCACGCCGGCCAGGGCCAGGCCCACGGCGGCCCGCGCCGGGCGGCTGCCGATCGCTCGCGAGGTCGGACGAACTCGGATGGTCCTACGCACAGCTGGCTCCCTCTCATCGACTGGTGAGACCAGCTTGCGCGGGCCGCCAGGATTGATCATGAGTACGGGTACTCAGGCGGCGGAGTCGCCCTACCTGTTTCCGCGGGCAGCCGAAAGGCGCGACCGCTCCGCAGGCGCCGCCCCGCACCCGGGGATCACCTCACTCGTGGCGCGCCCCGCCGTCCAGGACCACGTCGACGGCGTGGCGGCGGTGCGCGGCGAAGCGTTCGAGGGCGGTGCCGGTGTCCCGGGAGCGCAGCGCGTCGACGAGTTCCCGGTGTTCGTGCGGGACGCGGTCGAGGTAGCCCTGGGCGCTGCGGCCGATCCGGGTCAGCAGGAACAGATGGACCTGGCAGCGGATGCCCTCCCACGCCTCGACGAGGCGGCGGTGACCCCCGGCCGCGAAGACGGCGTCGTGGAACTCGATGTCGCGGCGCACCATGTCGTGCGCGTCGACGGCCCGGTCCATCGCCTCCGCCGTCTTGCCCAGGGAGGAGAGCTCCTCCTCCGAAGCGCGCGCGATCACCTCGCGCACGGCGAGGTCCTCCAACACGGCGCGCAGGCTGTCGAGTTCGGCCACGTCCTCGGGGGACAGCGTCGTCACCGTCGTGCCCCGGTGCCACGCACAGTGGACCAACCCCTCGCGTTCCAGCAACCGCAGGGCTTCGCGCACCGGACCGCGGCTCACGTCCATCGCGAAGGACAGCTCCACCTCGCGCAGCTGCGCGCCGGGAGCGTAGGCCCCGTTGAAGATGGCCTCGCGGATCCGGTCCGCGACCTCGTCGGCCAGGCCGCGGCGCCGCGCGGGCGCCACCCGCCCCTGCTCATCCATGTCTTGGCTCACTCGTCTCTTGCTCTCACCAGGGCCACCAATGTTAACGTGCGACCCAACTCCTAATGTCAACATTCAGACACCGGGTCAGGGCGACAGCACCCAGACCGCCCCCGACGGAAGGGCAGCGCCGGACATGAGCGTTCTCGACTCCCCCATCCCGCGGTTCCACCTGGCCGTACCGGTCGACGACCTGGCCGCCGCGCGTCTCTTCTACGGCGAGGTCCTCGGCCTCGAACAGGGCCGCAGCGCGGAGACCTGGGTGGACTGGAACCTGCACGGGCACCAGTTCGTCACCCACCTCGCGCCGGAACGCGGCCGGCAGATCCACAACCCGGTCGACGGGCACGCCGTCCCGGTGCCGCACTTCGGGCTGATCCTGACGGTTCCCGCGTTCCGGGAGCTCGCCGGGCGACTGCGCTCGGCGGGCGTCGAGTTCGTCATCGAGCCCTACACCCGCTTCGAGGGGCAGAAGGGTGAGCAGTGGACGATGTTCCTCCTCGACCCGGCGGGCAACGCCCTGGAGTTCAAGGCCTTCGCCGACGACTCCCAGGTCTTCGCCGCCTGAGGCCGACGGACCGACGTACGGGCGGCAGGACGGGCGGGGTGATGTCGGTGGTCGTGACGCAGCCGTGTCCGGTTCCGGTGACGCAGTCGCCGCCGGAGGTCGTGGTGGTGACCGCGTTGCGCAGCGTCTTGTCGCCGCCCTTCCTGACCGTCACGGAGTCGGTGATCTTCCCGCCGGGTAGAGCCGAGCTGGACCGCGGCGCGGGGCGGGGTCTTGTGCGGGCTCAGGGACTGGGAGGTGGTCGTGGTGGTGCAGCGGGGGCTGCCACTACTGCCACTGGCCGTGGGCGATTCGGTGCGCGATCACCCGCCTGCCGCCACCCCTTCCTGTACGTCAGGAGAGCGTGCGGACCACCTCGCGCACCCGGCCGGCGAGGGACTCCGGCAGCGGTGCGTAGTGCAGCGCGGACAGCTCTTTCTGTCCCGTCCCGCTCGCCGTGTAGGCCAGGAACGACTTGAGCGCGGGCAGGGTCTCGGGGCGGTTGCCCTGGTCGCAGACGATCTCGTAGGTGACCTGGACGATGGGGTACGCGCCCGGGGCCGAGGCACCGTGGCGGAACTTCAGCGTCATGTCGCCGCCCTCGCCCGCGACACGGGCCTGGGCGATGCCGGCCGACGCCGTCGTGGGCGTCGGTTCGACCGGGGCGGGCGCGCCCGTGTCGATGCTCACGGTCTTGACCTCGCGGGCCCGCGCGAACGACAGCTCGAAGTAGCCGATGGCGCCGAAGCCCGACGTCACCTCCGAGGCGACACCGCTCGATCCGCTCGCCGACGCGCCGCCCGTGCCCTGCCAGGCCTTGCTGACCGGGTGGGTCCAGGCCTCGGGAGCGGCACCCGCGAGATAGGACTGGAAGTTGTGCGTGGTGCCGGAGTCGTCCGAGCGGTGCACGGGGCGTATGGGCATCGACGGCAGCTCGGCGCCGGGGTTGAGGCGCCGGATCTCCTCGTCGTCCCAGCTGGTGATCTTCTGGTCGAAGATCCTGGCGAGGGTCGCGGCGTCGAGGACCAGGTCCTCCACGCCGGGCACGTCGTAACCGATCGCGATGGGGCCGCCGACCATCGGCAGGTCGATCGCACGGCCGCCGCGGCAGACGTCCTTGGAGCGCTCGACCTCGTCGGGCTTCAGCGCGCTGTCGGAGCCGCCGAACGCGGTCGCGCCCCGCAGGAACTGCGCGCCGCCCGCCCCCGATCCGATGGGGTTGTAGGCGATCCGCACGCCCGGGCAGGCGCGTTGGTAGTTCTTGATCCAGTACTTCATCGCGTTCTGCTGCGCACTCGATCCGGTCCCCGGGACCTTGCCCGCGGCAGCGCAGTCGATCCCCGAGACGGCGGCGGCATCGGCGGGGCCCCGCCCGGCGCCGGCATCGTCATCGTCGTCGAGGCCCGCGAATCCGCATCCCGCCAGGGACAGTGACAGCAGGGCCGTCAGGGAGACCGCGGCGCACCCTCTTGCGCCTTGGTACGTACGTCCTGGACGTGGGCGTTGCAACGTTGTCCCCTCGGAATACCGCGACATCGGTCTCGGCCGGTACTCCGACTCCCGGCCGACCTCAGATGCTCGCCGATCGAGGGCCGCGGCGGGTGACGGGCAGGCGAACATCGGGCGACGCGCCGCGGTACGGGGGCCGATCGGCAGGCGGGCCCGGACGGGGAGCGAGCGGCGCGAGGGCCGCGAACGGGGTGTCCTACACTCCGCCCCATGAAGATCGCGCCCGCTGCCGTCACCGAGGACCTGGCGCCGACCGGCGTGCTGCGTGCCTCCGTCAACCTGGGCAACCCGGTGCTCGCCCAGGGCACTTCGGCGGCCCCCTCCGGCATCACCGTCGACATCGCGCGTGAGGTCGCCGCGCGGCTCGGCGTCCCCGTGGAGTTCCTGTGCTTCGACGCGGCACGCTCGTCGTACGAGGCGATGGCGGAGGGCCGGGCCGACCTGTGCTTCCTGGCCGTCGAACCGGCCCGCGAGGGCGAGGTCGCCTTCACCGCGCCGTACGTCGTGATCGAGGGCGTGTACGCCGTGCCCCGGGACTCGCCCCTCCGCACGGCCGCCGACGTCGACCGCGCCGGTGTGCGGATCGGCGTGAAGCGCGGCTCCGCCTACGACCTGTTCCTCACCCGCACCCTGCGGCACGCGAGTGTCGTGCGCGGCGACGAGGGAGTCGAGGCCTTTCGCACGGGGGGCCTTGAGGTCGCGGCGGGCATCCGGCAGCCGCTTGCCGCGTACGTGGCCGCCCATCCCGGACTGCGCCTGATCGAGGACCGTTTCATGCAGATCCGGCAGGCCGTGGGCACGACACGGACCCGTACGCCCGAGACCGTCGGTTTCCTCCGTGACCTCGTCGAGGAGCTCAAGGCGACCGGGTTCGTCGCCGCCTCCCTGCGCGGTTCGGGGCAGAGCGACACGCTCGTCGCCCCACCCGGGTAGTCTGCCGACGGTACGCACCCCCACCAGGAGCTGAGATGCCCGGTCACCCGAGCACGCGCTGACGCATCAGGTCGTCCGACCCGTCATCGCGTGCTGCCCGTAGCCGCGGCACAGCGAGCCCTTTTCCGCTCTCTCGGCTCCCGCAGTTCCTGCGGCTCCCTCACGGGGTTGTTGTGCCCTCTCTTGCGCGTGCCTCGGGCACCGTCCTTCGCGATCCCGGCTTCCGTCTGCTCTGGGTGGGCCAGACCGCCTCCCAGTTCGGGGCGCAGGCCGCCCAGATCGTCCTGCCGCTCATCGCCGTCCTCTCCCTCGACGCCTCCACCGGCGGGCTCGGCGCGCTGCGCGCGGTCGAGCAGACCCCGATCCTGCTGTTCTCCCTGTTCGCCGGCGCGTGGGTGGACCGCAGACGCGCCCGTGACGTGATGGTCCAGTCCGATCTGGGCCGCGTGCTGGCCCTGGGGTCCGTCGCCCTCGCGCATCTCCTCGGCGTCCTCGGCCTGCCGGTGCTGTTCGTCGTCGCCTTCGCCGTCGGCGTGCTCGGCGTGTACTTCGACGTGGCCTGTCAGACGTGCCTCGTACGCCTGGTGGCGCGCGAGGAGTTGGCGCGGGGCAACAGCGCGCTGGAGGGCAGCAGGTCCGCCGCGCAGATCGGCGGTCCCGCGCTCGGCGGTGCGCTGGTGTCGGCCCTGTCGGCACCGGTCGCCGCCCTGTCGAGCTCGGCCTTCTTCGCGGTGTCGGCGCTGTCCATCGGCCGCATCCGCCGGGCGGAGCGGCTGCCCGCGACCCCGGCCGGGCCGGTGAGCGTGTGGGGGCGGATACGCGAAGGGCTGTGGCTGGTCGCCGGACATCCCGCGCTGCGGGCCGTGGGGCTCGCCTCGGCCGCGTTCCAGTTCTCCTTCGCGGCCCTGATGACCGTGTACCTGCTCTTCCTGCCCCGCGAGCTGCACCTGTCGGGCGCCGCCATCGGTCTCGCGCTCGCGGCGACCGGGCCGGGGGCGGTCGTGGGGTCGCTGCTGGCCGCCCGGCTCCCGGGGCGGTTCGGGTACGGCCGGGTGCTGGTGGCCGCCGCGGCGCTGGCCGACGCAGTGATGCTCTGCGTGCCCGCGCTGCGCGGCCCCTCCGGCCTGACGGTCGGTCTGCTCATGGGCGTCAACTTCGTCTTCGGTGTCTTCAGCCAGCTGGTCAACGTCACGGTCATGGCCGTGCGTCAGGCCGTCACGCCCGTCGGGGTCCAGGGTCGGGTGGTCGCCACGGTCCACTTCGCCGGCATGGGGATGACCCCGCTCGGCTCATTGCTCGGCGGGTTCCTGGCCGACGCGGCGGGGCTGCGCACCGGGCTCCTGCTGACCGCGGTCGGTCTCGCGCTGTCGCCGTTGTGCATGGCGCTGTCCCCGCTGGCGCGGCTCGGGCGGACCCTGCCGCTCTGACGTGGCTGTTCCTCGCTTGCTGCGGGCCGGCCGCGGCCTCGTGGTCCGGCCGGGCCGGTACGTCCCCCGTCAACGGCGAGGCGTGCCCGGCGGGCCGTCGCTCACAGCGGCCCCGGGCCGAGAAGCTGGCCTCCGTCCACGACGAGCGTCTCGCCGGTGATCCAGCGGGCGCCGTCCCCGGCGAGGAACGCCACGGCCTCCCCCAGGTCCTCGGGTTCCCCGATACGACCGAGGGGGGTGGCCGCGGCGACCCGCGCCTCGTTCTCCTGCCAGAGCGCCTCGGCCAGTTTCGTGCGGACGACACCGGGAGCGATGGCGTTGACCCGGACCTTCGGCGCCAGCTCCAGGGCGAGTTGCTTGGTGAGGTGGATGAGGGCGGCCTTCGAGACGTGGTAGACGCCGACGTCCTGGGCGACCGTGTACCCGCCGATGGAGGCGGTGTTGACGACGGATCCGCCGTGCTCGCCCATCCACGCCTTCACCGCGAGCGACGTCCACAGGATCGGCGCCCAGAGGTTGACGTCCATCGTCTTGGCGAAGCGCCCGTGGTCCTGGTCGATGACGGGGCCGTACGCGGGATTCGTACCGGCGTTGTTGACGAGGATGTCGAGGCTGCCGTACGTGGCGACGGCGTGGTCGACGCAGGCACGGGCGGCGGCCTCGTCGGTGGCGTGGGCGCCGAACCCCTCGACCCCCACGCCCAGTTGGCGGGCCGCCTCCTTGGCACGCTCCTCGCTGCGGGAGGTGACCACGACCTGCGCCCCGCGGTCGCGCAGCGCGGCGGCGGCCGCGAGGCCGATGCCCCGCGACGCGCCCGTGACGACGGCGACCTTGCCCTCCAGCGGGCCGCTCATCGCGCGGTCCGCTCGCTGTCGCGGCGGCGCAGTTCCCGCAGCGCGATGGTGCGCTTGTGCACCTCGTCGGGGCCGTCGGCCAGGCGCAGCGTGCGCAGGTGGGCGTACATGCCGGCGAGCGGGAAGTCGTCGCTGACCCCGGCGCCGCCGTGCACCTGGATCGCCCGGTCCACGACCTTCAGGGCGACCTCGGGCGCGGCGACCTTGATGGCGGCGATCTCCGTGCGGGCCTCCTTGTTGCCGACGGTGTCCATGAGGTGCGCGGCCTTGAGGGTCAGCAGGCGCGCCATGTCGATCTCGATGCGGGACTCGGCGATCCAGTCCTGGATGTTGGCCCGGTCGGCCAGCGGGGCCCCGAACGTCGTGCGCGACCGGGCGCGGTCGATCATCAGGTCCAGGGCGCGTTCCGCCATGCCGACCGCCCGCATGCAGTGGTGGATGCGGCCGGGCCCGAGCCGCGCCTGGCTGATCATGAAGCCGTCGCCCTCGCCCGCGAGCAGGGCGGCGGCGGGAACGCGCACGTCCTCGAAGAGCACCTCGGCGTGGCCCTCGCGGTCCTGGTATCCGAAGACGGGCAGACCGCGCAGGACCGTGACGCCCTGGGTGTCGAGGGGGACCACCATCATGCTCTGCTGGCGGTGACTGGGCCCGTCCGGGTCGGTCTTGCCCATGACGATGAGCACCCGGCAGTTGCGGTGCAGGGCGTTGGAGGTCCACCACTTGCGGCCGTTGAGGACGTAGTCGTCGCCGTCACGGACCATGCGCATCTCGATGTTGCGGGCGTCGGAGCTGGCGACCGCCGGTTCGGTCATGGCGAACGCGGAGGCGATCTCACCGGCGAGCAGCGGCTTCAGCCACTGCTCCTTGTGCTCCTCCGTGCCGAACAGCGTGAGGACCTCCATGTTGCCGGTGTCCGGCGCGTTGCAGTTGGTGGCCTCGGGGGCGAGGTGCGCGCTGCGGCCCATGATCTCGGCCAGCGTCGCGTACTCCAGGTTGGTCAGGCCCGGGCCCCACTCGGGGTGCGGGTGGAAGAGGTTCCACAGCCCCTGCCGCTTCGCCTCGGCCTTCAACTCCTCGATGACCGGCGGGTGGAAGTGCGGGTCGCCCGACTCCGCCATCTGCGTCTCGTACACCGCCTCGGCGGGGTAGATGTGCTCGTCCATGAAGGCGAGCAGCTTCTCCTGGTACGCCTTGGCCCTGTCGGTCACGTCGAACACGGGTCCTCCAACGGTCTGGGTCCGGTCTGATTCTGGCCCCCGGCCCGCCCTGCGCGCGCCGATGACCACAGGTGCGGAACGCGTCTGCGCGTGCGGGCCGCGAAGGTCACTGCTTGGCGGCCGGCGCGAGCAGGCGCGCCAGCTCCGCCGCCGTGGTGGCCGCGTCGCGGTGGACGACCCCGGCGATGCCGAGCCGTTCGGCGGCCGTGATGTTCTGCGGCAGGTCGTCGACCATGACGGTGTCCTCGGGGTGTACGCCGAGACGTTCGCACGCGGTGGCGTAGGCCCGCCGGGACGGCTTGCGCACCCCGATCTCGCGGGACACCGTCACGGCGTCGAACATCGCGGGCAGGTCGAAGCCTGCGTAGCAGTCGTCACCGAGGGAGTTGGAGAGCAGTCCGGCCCGGTGTCCGTCGGCCCGGACCTTCGCCACCAGGGCGATCATCGCGGGGTCGGGGCGCAACCGGGCCTGCATGCGGCGCACGAGGCCCGGCCCTTCGACGCTCGCCCCGTGCGCCCGCAGGCGTACCGCGAAGCCGTTCTCGAACTCCCGCTCCTCGATGCGCCCTTCCTCGTGCGCCACGAGCAGCGCGCTGCTCTCCTCGTCCTTGGCGAGCAGCCGGAGCAACAGCCGGGGGGCGCCGGCCAGTTCCGTGCCCAGTTCCTCGAAGGCGGTGACAACGCTGGTGGTCAGTACCCCGCCGAAGTCGAACAGGACCGCACCGCGTGTCCGTACGTCACTCATCGCACCGCGCCTTCATTCGTCCCGGCTCCCGGTCCATGTCAACGTAATTGAATCCGGGTTCAGGTTCAAGGGAGAGTACCCGGCGGGACCGTGCGCGTCAGTCCATCCGCTGCTTGCGGAGGCCTCAAGGCATCCCTGAACGCCTTTCGCCGGATCCGTCGCGGGAACGGGACCACCCTCCCCGTACGCTCGAACCCCGCGTACACTTGAACCCAACGTCAGGTTCAATACGTCGAACAGAGCCGCCCCCCGCACGAGTTCTCGCACCTCATTCCATGGACACCAGGAGATCCGCGCATGACGGAGCACATCTCGATCGCCGACTGGGAGCGTGTCGCGACGCGCCAGGTCGCCTCGGGCGACATCACGCTGCGGGTCTTCGACCACGGCGAAGGACGGCCCGGCAGGCCCCCCGTGGTGCTCTGCCACGGCTTTCCCGAGCTGGCGTTCTCCTGGCGGCACCAGCTCTTCGCGCTGGCTGATGCGGGGTACCGCGTCCTCGTGCCCGACATGCGGGGCTACGGCGGGAGCTCGCGCCCGGCCGACGTCGACGCGTACGACATCCTGACGCTCTGCGGCGACCTGGCCGCGATCCTCGACGACGTGGGCGCCGACGACGCCGTGTTCGTGGGGCACGACTGGGGTGCCATGGTGGTGTGGCAGATGGCCCTGGCCCATCCGGAGCGGGTGCGCGCGGTGGCCGGGATGAGCGTACCGGTGTCGCCGCGGGCCCCCGCGCCGCCGCTGCCGATCCTGCGCAAGCGGCTCGGCGACGACTTCTACATGGTGTGGTTCCAGGAGCCCGGCGTCGCGGACGCGGCCCTGCACCGGGACGTGCGCAAGACCCTCACCGCCAAGGAGATCTACTCGGCACGCTGGGCCGAGGAGGTCGAGGACGCCGAGGCGCGGCGGTCGTCGCCGCCGTGGCTCGACGAGGAGGAACTCGCCTACTACGTCGACACGTTCGAGCGGACCGGGTTCACGGGCGGCCTCAACTACTACCGCAACCTCGACCGGAACTGGGAGCTCACCGAGCCGCTGGCCGACCGCCGCGTCACGCAGCCCTCGCTGTTCGTCACCGGTTCCAAGGACCCCGTCGCGCAGTTCATGCCCGCGAAGGGCCTGGACGTGATGCTGGGCGACCCGCGCGGCCGCCTCGTCCTCGACGGCGCGGGACACTGGGTCCAGCAGCAGCGGCCCGACGACGTCAACGCCGCTCTCCTCCGGTTCCTCTCGGAGATCGGCTGATAGCATCCGCTGCCTCCGACACGTACAGGTTCGACCGACAGTGAATGGATCGACGTGGCTGCCCAGGCCCCGGCCGCAGACGGCGGCCAGAAGCAACCGATCACGCCCCGCAGCGCCCGTGGTGTCAGGACGCGGAACACCCTGATCGCCGCCGCCCGCGAGGTCTTCGAACGCGACGGCTATCTGGACGCCCGCATCACGGACATCTCCAAGGCGGCACACGTCGCGTCCGGGTCGTTCTACACGTACTTCAACAGCAAGGAAGAGATCTTCCAGGCGCTCGTCGAGCAGGTGCAGGAGGAGATGCTCCACCCGCACCTACGCGAGCGGACCGGCATCACCGATCCCCGCGAGCTCATCGACGCCTCGAACCGCGAGTACCTGCGCGCGTACAAGAAGAACGCCCGCCTCATGGCGCTGTTCGAGCAAGTCGCCCAGGTCGACGAGCAGTTCATGGCGCTGCGCATCGAGCGAGGCAACGCCTTCGCCCGGCGCAACGCCAAGCTGATCCGGACTCTGCAGGAGAACGGCCAGGCCGACACGAGCCTGGACCCGCTGGTGACCGCGCACGCCCTGTCGGTGATGGTGAGCCGCATGGCCTACATGGTCTTCGTCCTCGGGCAGCGCATCCCCTACGAGCGGCTCGTCACGACGCTCAACACCATCTGGGAGAACGGCCTGCAGCTGACGGACCCCTCGGCGCGGGCCTGAGCGCCCCCTGTCGGCGGCCCCCCGGCTACCAGCCGCGCGCGGACTCCAACAGGTGGTCCCTGACCAGGGCTACGTGCGGGTTGTCCGCCGAGCCCGGCCGCTGCACGAGGTAGCCGGTGTTGATGGGCGGGTCGTCCGGGTCGTTCAGGAGCACCAGGGCTCCCGATGCGAGCTCGTCCGCGCACAGGTAACGGGGCAGCACGGTGAAGCCGGCGCCGCCCACCACGGCGGCCCTGACCGCGCGCAGGTCGGGCATGGTGACGGCCGGCGTGCACACCAGGCGCTTGCCGAAGACGTGGCGCCAGTAGCGGCGGACGACGGGCAGGTCCTCGCCGTACGCCACCAGGGGGACGCCGTGCAGAGCGGCGGGCCCGTCGGCGGCGATCCGGGCGGGCCCGCCGATCCGCTCGGCCCAGGCCGCCGTCGTGACCAGGACGAACTCCTCGTCGGCCAGCGGTACGGAGGCCGGTGCGCGGCCGCGCGGCCGGACCGTGGCGATCAGCAGGTCGTGGCGCCCCGCGCGCATCTCCTCCAGGAGCTCCTCCGTCAGGCCGGTCGCGATCCGCAGCACCACGCCCTTCTCCACCAGAGGCGCGAGCCGGGGCAGCACACAGTGGGAGAGGAGTTCGGCCGGGCCCGCCAGGTGAACCGGCTCGGCGGAGCCCGCACCGCCGTGACGCGCGACCTCGGCGAGGGCGTCCAGGGGTTCGACGATGCGGGACGCCAGCTCGTCGGCGAAGGGCGCGGGGGCCGCGCCGCGCGGCAGCCGTTCGAACAGCTCCCGGTCCAGCTGTCGCTCCAGGGAACGGATCTGCGCGGTGACCGTGGGCTGAGACAGGCCGAGGACCCGCGCGGCCGCGGTGAAGGAACCGGAGCGGTACACGGCGAGGAAGGTGCGCAGCTGGTTCAGGTCCAGCGATCCTGCGCCGCCGTGCGCCGGAACGGCGCGATCGTCGGCCGGGGATGCCGCCACCTTCCCATCAGCGTGGTTATCTCCCATGAGCGTGAGCCTAATGGATTCCGATGGGCAGGGCTCCTGTCAGGGCACCAGCGGGCTCACGGCGTCCGCGACGAAGCGGATGAAGCCCTCCGGGTCCGGTTCGTCGGCGGTGGGCTGCAGCACGACCGTGTCGGCGCCCGCCTCGGCGAGTCGGAGGACGCCCTGCGCCACCGCGTCGGCGTCTCCCGCGACCCCGAGGCCGGGATCGTGCAGACCTTCGCTCCCGAGCTCCGCCCGCAGCCGGTCCTCGGCGTCCGGGCCGGTCGCGGCGAGGAGGTAGGCCACCACGGGGTGGCCCCCGCCGCGCCCGGCCGACTTTCGCCCCTCGTCGATGAGCTGGCGGGCCTTGCGTACGCCCTCCGGTGACGTGCTCGCGTCCAGGATCGTGCCGTCCGCGGCCTCTCCGGTGAGCCGCACCGAGCGCGGGCCCCGTGCGCCCGCGTAGACCGCCGGTGCCGACGCGGGCGGCCAGTCGAGCGCGACGCCGTCGAGCCGTACGTACCGGCCTCGGGTCGTGACGCGCTCCCCGGCGAGCAGGGCCCGCATCGCGTCGAGGTGTTCGCGCAACAGGGTGAGCGGCGATTCGACCCGCGCTCCCACCTGCCCCATCCAGTCCTGCACGCCGTGCCCGATGCCGAGCATCGCGCGGTCGGGGAACAGCCGGTGCAGCGTGGCGGCCTCCATCGTGGCGAGGGCGACGTTGCGCAGGGGTACGGGGAGCAGCCCGACCCCGACGCGCAGCCGCTCGGACCACGCGAGGGCGGCGGCCGCGCTCGCGATGCCGCTCTCCAGGAAGCAGTCCTCCCAGAGCCACAGCTCCGCGAGTCCCGCCTCGTCCGCCGTACGCACCACGTCCCGCAGCCGCTCGGGAGGAAGTTGGGGCCGGAACACCACGCCGAGAGTCGTCATCCCGCCTTCCTACCGCCCTCTTCGGCCGCGATCAACGGATATTCCGCGCACCCCTCCAATCGGCGCGCCCGCCCACTCGGCACACTCATCGGTAAGGGTTGTGGTGCACAAGGTCATTACATGACGCTGATCCACATGAACCAGCCCACCGGACAACCCACTCTGAACCGCACCGAAGTGCGCCGGGCCGTCGAGGACGATCTTCCGGAGCTCGTACGCCTGCGGGCGCTGCTCTTCGAGACGCTCGGCGGCGCGTACTTCAACCCCTCACCGGAACCGGAGGACGGCGACTGGCGGCGCGAGCTCGCCGCCGTGCTCAAGGACCGGCTCACGTCGGACACCGCCCGCATCCTCGTCGTGGACGGCGAACAGGGCCTCGCCGCCTGCGGTATCGGCACCGTCGACCAGTGGTTCCCCGGCCCGCACAACCGCAACGGCCGAGTCGGCCACGTGATCGGCGTGGTCACCGACCCCGCGTACCGGCGCCGCGGCATCAGCCGCGCGGTCATGCGGGCGCTGCTCGACTGGTTCGAGGAGCGCGAGGCATCCCGCGTCGACCTGTACGCCTCCCCCGAGGGCGAACCCCTCTACCGGGACCTGGGCTTCGTCGACCACCCGGATCCGGCACTGTACCGGCGCCCCTGAACTCCCTTGAGCCGCCGCACACTTGACAGTCAGCCGTATCAGCTACTCCGGATGGTGAAAGGGATACCGGACCCCGCCGCTCCGCAGGATGATGGGAGTGAGGCGATACGGGGGTGCCGTCATGGCTGTTCGCTCCGGTCCGGGTGTTCTTCGCGTGCCCGTCTGGGCTTTCGCGATAGCCGGCTTCGTGCTGGTGGTGGGGTTGTTCTTCGGGATACGCCAGGTCGCCTCGCCCGGCGGCGGAGACGCCACCGGGGGCACCACGGGTGGGAGCGGCGGCGCGGGCGGGGGCACCACCACGGGAGGGGCGTCGTTCGGAACCTCCGGCGGATCGACGGACGGCGACTGGGAGACCGGCGGCGGCGACGGGGACAAGGACGGGGACCCGGGTGGTGGGGGCGGCGGGAACGGCAAGCCGCCCGGCTGGCTGCCGTGGGGGCCCAAGTCGCCCAACACCGACGAGGCCCTGGAACCGGACAGCGCGTACGACCTGCTCCAGCAGGGCGAGTGCCAACAGGCCTACGCCGCCGCGATCGACCCCCGGCTGCGGTCCGCCAACGCGGCGACTCCCCAGTCCTGGAAGGTCATCGAGGGGCTCGCCGGGGTCTGCAAGGCCGCACACGGCGAGCGCGCGGGTCTCGACATAGCGACAAAGGCCGAGGCGGGGCTGCGCTCGGCCGGCTACCGGCCCGGCGCCACCGACCAGTTGTGCAAGGACGGGGACGCCTACACGGTTCTGCAGGGCTTCGTCGCCTACTACCGCAGCCACCCCGGCGAGACCGTCGTGCTGCGGTCCGCCCCCGCGGGCACGGAGGCCTGCGCCAACTCCATCTCCGCCGACGACAGCAGCGTCGCGCCCGGCGCGGCCCTGTACCTCCACGGCACCTGGCCGGACGCGCCGGACACCGTGGAACTGCGGGCAGCGGAGCTGACGGCCCCGATCGTCCTGAAGCCCTTCGGCGACGCGGACGACAAGAGCAGGTGCTGCAAGGACGGCTCGATCACCGTGGACCTGCCGGGGCCCGACGGCTTCGGCGGCAACCGCCCGACCGCGATCGACGTGACGCTCGTGACGAAGAGCGGCGCGAGGGTCGTCCGGAAGGCGGCGTTCGCCCTCGACTGGAGCGGCATCGAATCACCGCGCTCACCCGCGCCCCCTCTCCCGCCCTCGCCCGTCTCGCCCGGGCCCGGTTCGCCTTCGCCCGTCTCCCCCGGCGCGCTCGCCCGATGAGCGAGCCGCCGCCGGCCCCGGAGCCGCCGCCGTCCGCTGGGCCGGGCGCCGACCCGGAACCAGCCGGTGACCCGGACCCGAACCCTCAGCCGGAGCCGCCCCCGGACCCGGAGCCGCCCCCGGACCCCCGGCCCGCCCCGGCCCCTTCCGAGAGCGGGGTCGGCTGGCTGGAGATCGTCGGGGCCATCGGATCCCTCGCCACCCTTCTGACGGCTGTCCTCTTCTACTTCGGCTGGGCGAGCACCGATGCCGAGACCAAGGCGCTGGGCCTGCGCGACACCGTCTTCCACTTCTCCACCAGCGACTATCTGTTGCGCAGCGTCGGCGCGCTCTACCTGCCCGCATGGCTCGCGGCAGGCGTGGCGCTCGGCACGCTCGGGCTGCTGCGCTGGACGGCCGGTGAACCGGAACGGCTCGCCCGCGCCGTCCGCGTGCTGCGGTACGGCTGGGCGGTCCCCCTCGCCCTCGTCCCCCTCTACCCGCTCAGCCCCTGGCTGTTCGACCTGCTGCTGCCGCTGACCGCGATCGGCGGCCTCGCGCTCAACGCGTACGCCCGTACCCGCGACCGCCGTGACCTGCGACTGTGGGGCCTCACCCTCTTCGTCTGCGTGCTCTCCCTGTTCTGGGCCGTGTCGGCCTACGCGGCGATCGCGGGCCGGGGGCGGGCGGAGCTGACCGAGCGGACGGTGCGCGGCGACTTCCCCGCGGTCGTCGTCTTCAGTGAGAAGGACCTGATGATCCGGGGCGGCGGCAGCTGCTTCCGCCGCGTCACCGACAAGGGGAGCCAGTACGCGTACGAGTACGCGGGGCTGCGCCTGTTCCACGTCTCCGGCGATCGCGTCTTCCTCGTGCCCCGCGACTGGACCCCCGAGGACGGCACCCTCTACGTCCTCACAGAAGGGGCGGGCCAGCGCGTCGACCTGCTCAGCGGGGCCGGCCACCGGGCGCGGGAGTGCCGCGGGTAGCGGATGATCGTTGCGTGAGCGGCAGCGAGGCGAAGGACCCGGATGTTCCGGCGGCGGGACGGCGACGCTCCTGGCTGCGGCCCGTCGCGTGGTGCGTCCTGGCGCTGTCGACCCTCGTGCTGGTCCTGGCCGGCTGCGCCCGCGCGACCGTCGTCAACCGTGTCTTCTACCAGGCCGTCCTGGACGAACAGAACGCGTACGAACGACTGTACGACCAGGTTCTCGTGGATCCCGCGACCGCGCGGGTCACGCGCGATCTCCTCGGACGCCTGCCCGTGCCCCAGGCACAGGTGACGGCCAATCTGAAGAACGTGCTGCCGCCCGCGACCCTGCGCACCCTGGTCGACGAGCAGATCGGGCACGCCGTGGCCTACCTGCGCGGGGAGGAGCCGCGGCTGGCCCTCACCGTCGACCTGCGGCCCGTGCTGACCAACATCGGCAGCTTCGCCGAGATCTACCTCGGGGATCTGGTCGCGTCCGCCCAGGGACGCCGGTCCGCGGACTTCCCCGCCTTCACGCGGGAGCTGACGGCGGCGCTCGACGACATCTCCCGGGGCCGCCGCCCCGAGAACCTGCCCGAGCTGCGCCTGGACCCCGCTGCCGCGCGGCAGGCCACCGAATGGCTGATGGAGCCCGTGCCGAAGGACCGACGGGCCGCCCTGCGCCCGCAGGTGGAGGCGGCCCTCGGCACCGGTGACGCGGCCTCGGCCCTGGCCGCCGTCGGCCCGTACGCGCTCGGCGGCAGAGGCGGCGGGGCCGCCTCCGACCTGACGGCCCTCACGGACGACGGGCACTGGAACGTGGTGCCGGACCTGGAGAAGGCGGGTGTCGACCTGGGCGCGGCCAAGGAGGCCCGCTTCTTCACCCAGCTGACGCTGGGCGCGGTCCAGGGCGTCGCCTGCGCGCTCGCCCTCGGCTCGGCCGCGGTGCTCGCCTTCACGGGGGCCGCTTCCTGGGCGCTCCGGCTGCGCCGGACCGGTACGGCGCTGGCGGTCGGCGGCGCGCTCTCGGCCGTGGTCCTCGCCGTGGCCCGCTGGAAGGCGGGCGACCTGATGGCGCGTCCCCCGTCGAGCTGGCCGCCCTCGGTCGCCCGGCTCCTGGACGACGTCCAGCACGGTGCGGCCGACGCGCTGCTCCAGGTGGGGCTGATCACCTCGGCGCTGCCGCTGCTCGCCGGTCTGGTCCTGGCCGGGGCGTCCTGGGCGTACGAGAAGGCGGCGGCGCGGCGCGCCCCGCGGCTGTCCGCACGGCGGCGGGTCGTGGTCCTCGGCACGGCCGTCGGAGCCCTGGTGGTGCTCGCGACGGCGGGGGCGGTGCTGGCCCCGATGGCGGCGGGCAAGGAGGCCCGCGAGCTGTGCCTCGGATCGGAGTCGCTGTGCGACAAGCGGTACGACCAGGTCGCCTATCTGGCCACGCACAACGCGATGTCGACAACGGCGGACAGGTTCATCGGCCCGCTCCAAGATCCGGACATCGTCGCCCAGCTGGATGCCGGGGCCCGCGGCCTGCTCATCGACAGCCAGACCTGGGAGACCCCCGCCGAGGTCGCCGAGCGGCTCAAGGAGGCGGACTTCCCGCCGGACATGAAGCAGCAGATCACGCGGCTCGTCGAGCGGGCCAACCCGCCGCGCCCCGGCCTGTGGCTGTGCCACGCGGTGTGCAGGGCGGGCGCGATTCCCCTGGTGGAGACGTTGCGCAAGCTCGGCACCTGGCTGGACGAACACCCCGGTGACGTCGTCACGCTGGTCATTCAGGACTCCATCGACGGTGCACAGACCCGGCAGGCGTTCCGGCAGGCGGGCCTGGAGCGGCTGGTGTTCACGCCGCACGCCGACCCCGACCGCCCGTGGCCCACCCTGGGCGACATGGTGGACTCCGGTCGCCGTCTCGTGGTCTTCGCCGAAGAAGCCGACGGGCCCGCTCCCTGGTACCGGAACTTCTACCGGTACGGCATGGAAACCCCGTTCGCGTTCACCTCTCCCGAGGAGATGAGCTGCGTCCCGCACCGCGGCGGCACCGGCAAGCGGCTGTTCCTCCTGAACCACTTCATCACCGACATGGGCGGCAGCAGGCTCGACGCCGCCGTCGTCAACAAGCGCGACTTCATCCTGGAGCGGGCACGGCGCTGCGAGCGGGACCGCGGCCGGCCGGTGAACCTCGTCGCGGTCGACTTCGCCACCATCGGCGATGCGCTGGGGGCGGTCGACGCGCTCAACAAGCGGCGTTGAGCGGTCCCTTCACGGCGGCGGACACGGCGTGTTCGGTGAAGCGGCCGCAGGAGCGGAACCCCAGGCGCCGGTAAACGGCCTCCGGATGCTCGCGGAATCCTGAACGGGCCTGCGGGGCACCGTGCCTCAGGTCACACGAGGGCGCCGGAACTCAGGGCGCGTCCGGGCCGACTTCTGACGAGGACCTGACGAGCCGGGGAGCGAAGGAGTGTCTGTGACGGCCGAGCCGAGGGATGTGCGGGAGACGGCCCCCGTGGGCGGTGGGCGTCGTGCCGAGGGTGCGATGACCGCGCTGCTGACCAGTGCCATGGCCTTCTCGATGATGCAGCTCTTCCTGCTCGGGGCGCTCGGCCCGCGCCTCGTGCGCGACCTGGATGTCTCGCCGGCCCTGCTGGGCCTGACGACCACGGTCGGTTTCGGCGCGGCGGCCGTGCTCTCGCCGCTCGGCGGCCGTGTCGTGGACCGGGTGGGGCCACGCCGCTGCCTGGTGGCTCTGCTCGCGGTGGCGGCCGGGGCCCTCGCGCTGATCGGTTCGGCGCCCGGTGCCGGGTTCCTGCTGGCCGCGGTCGCGCTCGGCGGACTGCCGCAGGCCCTCGCCAACCCGGCCACCAACAAGGCGATCCTGGCGGCCGTTCCCGCGCCGCGGCGGGGCCCAGTCACGGGCATGAAGCAGTCGGGCGTACAGCTCGGCGCGTTCGCGGCCGGCCTGCCGCTCAGCGCGCTCGCCGGGGTCGCTGGCTGGCGCGCCGCCGTGTGGACGGCGGCGCTCGCGGCGGTGGCGGCCGCGGTGTGGGCGGCCCGTTCGCTGCCCGCCGATCCGGCCCCGAAGTCCGCGCCGCCGACCGCCTGGCTGCCGCGGGGCACGATCGCCTGGCTGTCGGTGTTCTCCCTGCTGCTCGGCTGCGGGATCGCGTCCGTGAACACGTACTTGTCGCTGTACGGGGCCGAGCGGCTCGGCTTGGGGCCGACGGCGGCCGGGGCGCTCGTGGCGGTCCTGGGTCTCGCGGGGATCGCGGGCCGGGTGGGCTGGTCGAAGGTCGCGGGCCGGCCCGACCGGGCCCGGTGGCTGCCCGCCGTCCTCGCCGTCGGTGCCGTGGCGGCGGCGCTGCTGCTCGCCGCCTCGGCGTACGCGCATCCGTTGGCGTGGTTCGCGGCGGTCTCCGTCGGTGTCTTCGCGGTGGCCGCCAACGCGGTGTCCATGGTGCTGGTGATGCAGCGGGCCGCGCCCGGCCGGGCCGGCCAGGACTCGGCGCTGGTCGCGGCGGGGTTCTTCGCCGGATTCGCCGTCGGGCCACCGCTGTTCGGGCTGCTGGCCTCGGCCGGGAGGTACGGGACCGGATGGCTGGTGGTGGCGGGCGAGTTCGCGGGGGCGGGTGCCGTGGCACTGCTGTGGGCGGCGCGGGAGCGGCGTGCGGTGGGGACGGCGGCACGATGAGCGAGGGCCGCGACAGGGGGAGGACGTTCCGTGCGGACACGCACACGGCCCCGTACCGCACGACTCACGAGCCCCCGGACACCACTGGGCCGGGGAACCGCCTCTCCCCCGCCGGCACCGAGCTCTCCCCCGCCGGGGCCGAGGCCGCCCTCGCCGCTCTCCTGGACCGGGTCGCCGCCACCCTCGCCCAAGTCGGCGACCGCTTCCCGCTCTTCGCGGACCCGGAGACCGGGTGGTGGACGACATCGCGACGCGGATCGTGGACGGGCGGGTTCTGGGCCGGGGCGCTGTGGCTGCGCGCCCGCGTCTCGGGGGACGCGGCGGACCGGGCCGCCGCGGTCGCCTGCACCGGCCGTCTCGCGCCGATGGCGGACGCGGACACGGCTGCCCGTGGCTTGATCTTCTGGTACGGCACCGTGCTCGCGGACGACCCCGCGTCGACGGCCCTGCGCGAGCGCGCGGCCCGGGCCTGTCTGGACGCGTACGATCCCGGGCTCGGCCTGGTCCCCTGGGGGTCCGCCTTCGGCGGGGAGCGCCTGCTCGCGCGGGTGGACGGCGTGCCGGGCCTGGTGCCGCTGCTCGCGACCGTGGCCCCGCGGGTGGCCTCTGCCCACCTGCGCCGCCATCTCGAACTCTGCCTGGCCGAGCCGCCCTGCGGCTGGTCGTTTCGTCGCGACCCGCGGGCGGGCTGGACCGCTCTCGACGATCCGTCCCCTGGCTGGAGCCGGGGCCGGGCCTGGCTGCTGCTGGCCGTCGCCGACGCCGAACGGCGCCTCACCGTGCGCGACGACGGGAACGGCCGCCCGCCCGGCGCGGGCGACCTCCGCTCCGCGGCAGCCGTGTTGGGAGCACCGACGCACGTACCGGCGGCGGACGAGGCCCACCCGGCCGGTCCCCTGGACACCTCCGCCGCCGCCCTGTCGGCGCTCGCGCTCCTCAAGCTCGGGCGGCGGAACCACGCGGCCACGCTCCTGGCCCGTCTCGTCGGCGACCACCTCACGCGGGACGGACGGCTCCTGGACGGCTGCTACGACCTGGCCTCCGGAACCGCCGTTCGGCACGAGCTGATCTGGGGCGACTTCTTCCTGGCGTGCGCGCTGGCGGTGCTGACGGGCGTGGTCGACGCGGGAGACGTGTAGGGCGGGCGGGGACGCGGAACCCCCGCTCGTCCGCGTCGAGACGCAGGACGAGCGGGGGCCGTGGTGCTGCCGTGCGCGGTACGCGCTCAGCGGAGGCAACGCTGCCCGATCAGTGCGCGAAGCCCCAGTCGAGGATCTTGGCGGCGTCGTCGAAGCGGGTCTTGTCGGTCGCGAGGACGGCGCCGACCAGCGTGCGGTTGTCCCGCTCGGCGGCGAACACGAGGGCGTACCCGGCCTCGGGACCGCTGCCGGTCTTGATACCCAGGGCGCCGTCGTACGTGCCCAGCAGCTGGTTGGTGTTCTCCCAGCTGTAGTACCGGGTGCGACCGTTGGCAGCGGGGGCCTCGGTCTTGTACTGCCGCTGCTTCACGACGTCCGCGAACACCGGCTGCAGCATCGCGCGCTGGCCGAGCTTGGCCATGTCGCGGGCGCTGCTGCGGTTGTCGCCGTTGGCGATGCCGTCCACGGAGTCGAAGTGGGTCTTGGTCAGGCCCAGTTGCTGCGCCTCGGCGTTCATCTGCCGTACGAAGTCGGCGACCCGCGCCTCCTCGGTGTCCCCGACGCCGAAGGTGTCGGCGAGGGCGCGCGCGGCGTCCGCCCCGGACGGGATCAGCGCGGCGTGCAGCAGTTGCCTGACGGTCAGCTTGTCGCCGGTCTGGAGGTCGGCCGTGCTGGCACCGACCTTCGCGACGTAGTCCCGGTACTCCTGCTTCACCGTGATCTGCCGGTCGAGGGACTCCGGGTGCCTCAGCACCACCAAGGCGGTCATGATCTTGGTGGTGCTGGCCATCGACACACTCTCGTCCGCCTTGGCCCCGGCCCACATCTCCCGCTCCTGACTGCCGTCGCGGGTGTCGAGCAGGAAGGCGTGGTCGGCCTTGACGACGGGGGCGGCCTGGTCCTTCGCGTCCGGCGTGCCCTGGTCGGGTCTGACGGGAGTGGTGGCCTCGCCGTGCTGCGGGCCGTTCTCCTCGGCGGAGTGGGGGGCTTGAGTGGTGGCCGCCTGGGCGATGCCGCCTGCGGTGATCGGCAGGACGGCGCCGACCAGTGCGACCGTCGCGAGCCTGGCCCCGGTGCGGTGTATCCGGTTGGGGCGGGCGTGGGAACCCATAGGCATCCCTTCTCTCCGGCGCAGGGGAACGCCGGACGTGCGGTGTGAAATCGTTGCACCTTGAACCTACTTGCGCACTGACGACCGCTTCAAGATCGCTTTGTCATAGCTGGGTAACAGGGTTGACTTCAGTGCGGTCGAGAACCGTACATACCGGACCATCGGCCCACGGTGGCGACTCCTCGGAGAGGGGCGTCTCTTGCGACCGCGGCCGCAAGAGACGCCCAGGCGCTCCAGCTCAGTTGCTCCTCAGCGGAATGCGGCGAGGTTCCGGGCGACCCAGTCGCCGAAGGGGCGCGGGGTCCGGCCGAGGACTCGTTCCACGTCCGGGCTGATCCTCAATTCGGCCTCGTTCGGGGCGGCGATGATGTCCAGGGTGTCTTCGGCGAGCTCCGACGGCACGAAGGGGGTCATGCCGGCCTTGGCCTCGTCGCGGGTGAGTTCGTGGAACCGCACGGGCGAGCCGAGGGCCGCCGCGATCGTCTCCGCCTGTTGACGCGGCGTGATCACCTCCGGCCCGGTCAGCTCGTACACCCCGCCGGTGTGCCGGTCGCCCAGCAGGCAGGCCGCCGCGACCTCGGCGATGTCGGCCGGGTCGACGACCGGCACTCCCACGTCGCCGAAGGGTGCGGCGACCACCCCTTGCGTGCGGACCGACCCGGCCCAGGCCAAGGCGTTGGAGGCGAAGCCGCCCGGCCGCAGGACGGCCCAGTCCAGGCCGGACTCACGCAACGCGTCCTCCAGCGCGCGCATCGCGACCCGCGTCGGCCCGAGAGGCCTGGTGGACACGCCCTGCGAGGACAGCAGGACGACCCGGCGCACGCCGCAGGCCGCGGCCCGCGCGACGATGTCGGCCGGCCCGGCGTCAGGGGCGTGCAGGTCGCCGGAGAGCAGCAGGAACAGCGCCTTCGCCCCGTCCAACACGGGTGCGAGGCCCGCCGGTTCCGCCAAGTCGGCCGCCACGTGCCGGACGCCGTCGGGCATCGCCGCCGCGCGCCGGGACACCGCCGTCACCTGCTCGCCCGCCTCCGCCAGGGCCCGCGTCAGAGGCCGCCCCACGTTTCCGGTAGCCCCGGTCACCACGATCATGTTCAGCTCCTAGTCCGTTGTGCGCTGCGGAAACTGACGTTAGGAGCCGGACTTACTCACCGTAAGGACATACCCAAAGGTAAGCTCCGGACATGGATGAAGGCACGCAGCTGACGAAGGCCGGGGCAGGCAGCCGCTATGACGTGTTTCACACCGACTGTCCCGCGCGCGACGTCGTCGACCACGTGACCAGCAGGTGGGGCATCTGGGTGCTGATCTCCTTGCGGAGCAACGACCTTCGGTTCTACGAGCTGCGCGACAGCATCCGGGGCATCAGCGAGAAGATGCTCGCCCAGACCCTGCGCGCGCTCGTCCAGGACGGCCTGATCTGGCGGAACGTCGAACCGACGACACCACCCCAGGTCACCTACGGTCTGACCGAGTTCGGCCAGGACATCGGCGAGCCCCTGACGGCCCTGTTCGACCGGATCACCCAGCGGCTGCCGCAGCGCGGCGAGGCATAGCACGGAGCCGCTCCGCCGCGCAGGCACCTCCCGCCCGACCTGGCGGCCTACGCCGGCCCGGCGCGCAGCACCCGGCGGGCGACCGACGTGATGTGCAGTTCGTCCGGGCCGTCGAGGATGCGGGCCGCGCGGCCGGTGCGGTAGAGCGCGGGCAGCGCGGTGTCCGGGCCGAGCCCCGCCGCGCCGTACACCTGGATCGCCGCGTCGGCGACCTGCTGGAGCGTCCGTGCGGCGGCGACCTTCGCGAGGCCCACCTCCACGTGTGCGTCGGTCCCCGCGGCGACCTTCGCCACGGCCTCGTACACGAGCGGTCGGGTGGTGCGCAGGGACAGCAGGGACTCGAAGACGTGGCGCTGGACGAGCTGGAGGTCGCCCAGCGGGCCGCGCGAGCGGGTACGGGTGACGGCCCGCTCCCGCATCAGCTCGAAGGCCCTGCCCGCCTGTCCGAGCCAGCGCAGGCAGCGCAGGGTGCGGCCGAGCAGGAGGCGTTCGCCCGCGACCGCGAGGGCTTCGCCGGGCGCGCCGATCACGTGGTCGGCGCCGACCGTCACGCCGTCGAGTTCGATCTCCCACTGCCCTGCCGCGCCGAGTACGGGCAGGGGGCGCACCACGCGGAATCCGGGAGCCTCGGTGGGGACGAGCAGCAAGGACAGGCCCGTGCGGTCCGGGGCCCTGCCGTGGGTGCGGGCGAGGACCGTGACCAGGTCGGCGCCGGCCGCCCCGCTGATGAACCACTTGCGGCCGCTCAGGCGCCAACCGCCGTCCTCCAGCGGCTCGGCGCGGGTGGCGGTGAGGAAGGGGTCCGTGCCGGGGGTGTCGGGTTCGGTCATCGCGTAACAGGCACGCAGATCACCGGCGGCGAGGCGGTGCACGTACCGCTCGCGGACGTGCGGGCTGCCCCTCCCGGCCAGCATCAGGACGTCGAGGAGCGGCGCCGAGCCGAGGGCCGCCGGGCCGTGGTCGCTGGCGCCCTCCGCCTCGGCGACATGCGCGTACGAGGTCAGGTCCAGGCCCTGGCCGCCCGACTCGACGGGGAGCGGCAGTGCCCACAGCCCGGCGGCCTTCGCCTCCTTCCGCAGCCGGCCCAGGGTCTCTGCCGCGTCCGGTCCCCCGGCGTCCAGGACCGGTTCGCAGGGCATCACGCGCTCTCGTACGAAGGCGGCGACCCGGTCCCGTACCTCGACGGCGTCCACCGGGCAGGAAGGCCCTCCGCACACGTCCCACATCTGCCGCTCCCTCACATTTCTCCCGTCGCGCGGGAACTCCCGCGAACGGCCGTCCGACTGACTCTTCTGTGGAACAGGTCGGGGGCGCGGGCCCCCGAGTTCCCGCGCGCAAGGAATGGAGAGGCATGGCGACACCGATCACGCAGGTCATACCGGCGCTCGCGCGGACCGCCGCACCGCTGGAGGGGCTGCACACGGAGAACTCGGGGCCGCCGGGTCCCGCCGACGAACTGGTCTCGGAGCACCTACGGCTGCTCGGCGCCCGGGTCGCCGGCCGCCCGGGCGGCCTGGTCACTCTCGACGGCGGTGAACTGGGAACGGTCGGCGCACGTGCGACGTGGAGTGCGCGGGAGGACGTCGTCGACGAGGCCACCGTCCAGGCGGCCACCGGCATCATGGCGGTGCACGGGCGCCGTGACGGCGGGCCGCGCGGTCTGGCCGTCGACTACGCCGCCACCGCCACCGGGATCCTGACCGTGCAAGGGCTGCTCGCGGCGCTCCTCGCGGGGGCGCGCGGCGGGCGCGCAGCTCACGTGGAGGTCAGCGCGGAGCGGGCCGGGCTGCTCGCCGTCTCCCAGTATCTGGCCGCGGCGGGGGCCGAGGAGGGCGAGGCCGCCGAACTCGCCGCAGGCGGGCCGCCGTTCACCTCCGCCGACGGGGTCGTCTTCGAGCTGGAGACGCTCGATCCGGGGGTGTGGGCGGCGTTCTGGCGCACGCTGGGCGCTCCCGAGGAGGCGGTCCGCCGCGGCTGGCGGCCCTTCCAGTTCCGGTACGCCACCGCCTGCGCGCCCTTCCCCGAGGTTCTGCACGGGGTGGTGCGGGGCCATGCGTGGCAGCGGGTGCGGGAGGCCGCCGATGCGGCGGGCGCCGATGTGTGCCGGCTGCGGTCGCTCCAGGAGCGGGCGGCCGAGTTCGACGGACGGCCGCCGTGGGAACTCACCGCCCACGAAGGGGCGTACACCAGCGCTCCCACGGCCGCGGCCGCCCCCGGCGGCGGACCCCTCGCCGGGATCACGGTCCTCGAGGCCGGCCGCCGCATCCAGGCGCCGCTCGCCGCACACCTGTTGGGCCTGCTCGGCGCGGAGGTCATCCGTGTCGAGCCGCCGGGCGGCGACCCACTGCGCGGCATGCCGCCCGCCTGCTCCGGCGTCTCGGCGCGCTGGCTCGCCCTGAACCGGGGCAAGCGGGCCGTCGAGGTGGACATCAAGTCGGCGACCGACCGTGCCCGGCTGCGCGACCTGGTGGCGGACGCGGACGTGTTCCTGCACAACTGGGCGCCCGGCAAGGCCGCCCAACTGGGCCTCGACGACCGCGAGCTGGCCGCCGTGAACCCCTCACTCGTCTACGCGTACACGAGCGGGTGGGCCGGCCGGCTGGCCGACGCCCCCTTGGGCACCGACTTCATGGTGCAGGCCCGCACCGGCGTCGGGGCCGCCGCACGCCCCGCCGACGAACCGCCCGCGCCGTCCCTGATGACCCTGCTCGACGTGCTCGGCGGACTGCTCGGCACCGAGGCGGTCCTCGCCGGCCTGCTGCTGCGCGAACGCACCGGCGCCGGTGTCCGCGTGGACTCGTCCCTGCTCGGCGCCGCCGACGTGCTCACCGCGCCCGCCCTGGCCCGGGCCACGCAAGGGCTCGAGCCACGGCGGCCGGCCGGTTTCCGCCGTCCCCTGCGCACCGCCGACGGGTGGATCGCCCTGCCGGACCACGGCGCGCTCCCGTACGACGTGCGTGAACTGCCCACCGGGCAGGCCCTGGAGCGGCTGCGGAGCCTCGGCCCCGCCGCCGTGCCGGTCGTCACGGACATCGCCGATCTCCTCTCCAGCGACGCCGTCGGCCGCGATGTCCACGGCGCCCCCGCCGTGCCCGACCCCTGGAGCTTCCTGTGACCGTGGACCTGCACGACCTGCTGCCCGGCGAGCTGCGCCGCTCGTGGGCGGTGGACGGCACCTGCCCCGACCTCGACCTCTACAGCCTCTACCGGGCACGCCGGATCGCCGATCCGCACCGCACCGCGGTGATCGACGCCAAGGGCAAGCTCTGTTACACCGCCCTGGACCGCAAGGTCCGATGTCTGGCCGCCGGGCTCGCGGAGCTCGGCATACGCGCCGGTGACGTGGTCGGCGTCCAGCTCCCCAACGGGCGTCACGCGGTCATCGCGGACCTGGCGATCGCCGCGCTCGGCGCCGTCGCGCTACCCTTCCCCGTCGGCCGGGGCGGCCTGGAGGCCGCCTCGCTGCTGCGCAGGTCCGAGGCGGTCGCGGTGATCGCCGCGAGCGAGCACCGAGGCAGCCGGCACGCGGCCGACCTGGCGGCGTCGGTCGGAGTCCTGCCCGCGCTGCGTACGGTCGTCGCGGCCGGTGACGCGCCCGAAGGGACCGTTCCGCTCGCCCGGTTGCTGCGCACCGACCCGAAGGCGTTCGTCCCGGCCCGGCCCGACCCCGACTCCGCCGCGCGCATCCTCGTCTCCTCGGGCTCCGAGTCCGAGCCGAAGATGGTCGCGTACTCGCACAACGCGCTCGCCGGGGGCCGCGGCAACTTCTTCGCCTCCCTGATGCCGGACGGGCAGCCGCCGCGCTGTCTGTTCCTGGTGCCGCTGGCCTCGGCGTTCGGCAGCAACGGCACCGCCGTCACGCTCGCCCGGCACGGCGGCACGCTGGTCCTGCTCGACCACTTCACTCCCGAGGCCGCCCTGGAGGCACTCGCCGCACACGAGCCGACCCACCTCCTGGGCGTCCCCACGATGATCCGGATGCTGCTCGACCGGATCGCGCAGAGCGGCCGGAGGGACCTCGTCCCGCCCACGGCCCTGGTCGTCGGCGGCTCGCCGCTGGACGGGTCGACGGCCGCGGAGGCACGCCAGGCCTTCGGCTGTCCTGTCGTGAACCTCTACGGGTCCGCGGACGGCGTCAACTGCCACACGGGACTGGCCGACAGCGGCGCGGGCGGTGAAGGGCCCGGCATCCTCGCGGGCCATCCCGACCGGCGGGTGGCCGACATACGGATAGCCGTGCCCGGCACTCCCCACCTCGTGGAGGCCGCGCGGGGGACGGTCGGTGAGATCGTCGCCCGCGGCCCCATGACGCCGCTGTGCTACGTCGCCGCCCCCGACCTCGACGCCCGCTACCGCACGTCGGACGGGTGGGTGCGCACCGGTGACCTCGGGGTCCTCTCGCAGGACGGGGCGCTGCGGATCGTCGGGCGGCTGAAGGACGTGGTGATCCGGGGCGGCGCCAACATCAGCCCGGCGGAGGTGGAGGTGGAGCTCGCCGGGCATCCGCTGGTGCGGGACGTGGTGTGCGTGGGCGTGCCCGACCCCCTCATGGGCGAGCGGCTCGCGGCCTGCGTGGTCGCCCGGGACGGCGGAGCCCTCACGCTTCAGGAGTTGTGCGCGCACCTCGACGCGCGGGGCCTGGAGCGGCGCAAGCACCCCGAACGACTGCTGGTGCTGGCCGAGTTGCCGCTGACCCCGGCGGGCAAGCCCGACCGCGCCGCGCTGCGGAAACGGTTCGTGCCGAAGGAGGAACCGCGGCCCGTGGCGTCGGTGGGCTGATACGGCCGTCAGGCTGCCGTGGTACGAGGGAGGGGCCGCCCGTGCGGGCGGCCTCTCCCACGGCCGTACGTGACGTCTACAGCGCCTTCAGTGCCTTCTCCACTGTCGTCGCCGCCTTGCGGTACACGGCCAGCAGGTCCAGGTCCTCGCCCGGGTAGTTCACGATCCCCACCTGGCGCGCGCCGGAGTCGGGCAGTACCGTGCCGGTCGACATGTGCACGTTGTCCAGGACGAGCGCGGGCTTCTTCTGCGACAGGCCGGACAGCTGACGCGCGGTCACCGCCTCGGGCCCGTACGTGCCGACGACGTCCGCCCCGGCCAGCTTCGCCGACCAGGCCGAGAAGACCTGGGCGACGGCGGTCGGCGCCTTGCCGTCCGGCCAGGCCTTCTCCAGATCCTTCCGCAGCCCCGCGTACGCCGTGTCGAAGGACTTGTTCCACTTCGCCGCGGCCGCTTCGGTGCCGAACAGCTTGCCGAGCCGGGTCACTTCGGCCTTCGCCCTCGCCGGATCGTTGTCGAGCTTCTCCTCGACCAGTTCCGCCTTCGACCCCGCCGCCTCCTTGATCTTCTCCGCGTACGGTTCGAAGGGCGCGTACAGCACGAAGTCGGCCTCGGCCACCGCTGCCAGGTCGGAGGGCTTGGGGTCGTAGTCGGGGGCGTGCTGCGCGGAGGAGGGGACGATGACCTTGACGTCCTTCGCCCCCGCGGCCTTGGCGAAGGCGCCCTCCCACGTGGTGGTGGCGACGACGACCGGCGCGCCGTCGTTGCCCCCGGACGCCTTCGCCCCGTCCGAGGAGTCGCCGCCACCACAGCCGGTGGCCGTCAGGGTGAGCCCCGCGCCGAGGGTCAGTGCGAGGAGGGAAGTGATGCGGTCGCGGGAGCGCGCCATGAGGTGATTCTCCGTTCGGGGACGAGATGGACGGCGAGGACGACCACGCCGGCGGTGAGGACGAGGACGGGCCCGGGCGGCCAGTCGAAGCGGAGCGCGACGAGGAAGCCGGTGAGGTTCACGGCGACGCCGATGCCCACCGCCCAGGCGGTGATGGAGGTCAGGGAGGCGCCGAGGCGCCGGGCCGCGAGGGCGGGCAGCAGCGTCAGGGCGTCCACGAGCAGGGCGCCCGTGAGCTTGATCGCCCCCGCTACGGCGACCGCGACCAGGACGAGGAGGACGAAGGTGAGGCCGTCGACCCGTACGCCGGAGGAGACGGCGAGTTCGCGGTCGTGGAGCAGGAGCGCGATGTCGCGTCGCCGCCACCAGAACAGGGCGGGTACGGCCACGGCCAGCGCGGCGAGCACCCACAGGTCGGCGGCGCCCACCGAGAGGATGGATCCCCACAGCAGCGCGAAGGCGCCGGAGGCGTTCACCCCGGAGACCGAGAGGACGAGCAGCGCGGCCGCGATGGCCAGGCTCATCACCAGGCCCATGGCGCCCGACAGGCCGTCCGGTGTTCGGGCGAGCGGCGCGACGCCCGCTCCGGCGAGCGCGCAGGCCACGAGCGCGCACAGCATCGGGTCGAGCCCGGTCAGCAGTCCGATCGCGATGCCGAGGAGCGCGACGTGCATCATCGCGAAGCGGACCGGCATGATGTCGAGCCCGACGATGACGACACCGACCACGGGCAGGCCGACGGCGGCCAACAGCAGCCCGAATCCTGCCCGTTGGACGGGGACGAGCTGCAGGAGCTCGCCGACGTCGGCCGCGGCCAGGGCATTCACCGGACCTCCCGCAGCCGGCCCGCGGCCATTTCCAGGACGCGGTCGCAGCGGTCGGCCAGGGCCCTGTCGTGCGTGACGACGACGACCGTCACCGGGAGGGCGAGCAGCACGTCGGCGGCCTCCTCCTGCCCGTCGAAGTCCAGCGCGGCGGTGGGCTCGTCGGCCAGCAGCACCCCGGCGCCCGCCGCCACGGATCCGACCGCACGCGCCAGGTACATGCGCTGGAGCTGGCCCCCGGAGAGCGTGTGCAGGGGCCGCCCGGCGAGGGGGCCCACACCGAGCTTGCGTGCCGCCTCCCCCGCCTCGGCGGGCGCGCCGCTGCTGTGCAGCAACTCGTGCGCCAGCAGGGGGAACCGTCCCGACGCGGGCTTCTGCGGGATCCAGGCGCAGGCCCGGCGCCGCCACGCCCACTCGGCCGCGTTCCCCGCCTCGCGTCCGCCGACCTCGATCCGGCCGGCGAACTGCCGGTGCAGGCCGACGACCGCCCGCAGCAGTGTGGTCTTGCCCGAGCCGTTCGTCCCGGTCATCGCCACCCGCTGGCCGGCCGCGACGTCGAGGTCGACGTCGTGCACCGCCTCGACCCGGCCGTGCCGGCAGACGACGTCACGCATCCGGACGTCCAGTCCCTCCATGCCACCTCCCTGTTCCCCTCAGCAGTCGGAGCGGAGGGGCGGTTGGTTCCCGGCGATCTCAGATCGCCGGAGGTGGCACCCGGGCCGACGTCAGTCGGCCACCGGGTAGGGCACGAACGTGCTGCTGTTCTGGTCGATCCGCAGAGCCCTGCCGAGCGGCGGTGCGGCGCGCTGCGGGCAGTCGAGGCGTTCGCAGACGCGGCAGCCCATGCCGATGGGTGTGGCGGCGGAGCCGCTGGTCAGGTCCAGGCCGTCGGAGTAGACGAGCCGGTGGGCGTGGCGGATCTCGCAGCCGAGGCCGATCGCGAAGGTCTTGCCGGGCTCGCCCCAGCCGCCGCGGTGCCGGGTGAGGGCTCGCGCGGTCCACAAGTAGCGCTGGCCGTCGGGCATTTCGGCGATCTGCACGTGGATGCGGCCCGGTGCGGCGAACGCCTCGTACACGTTCCAGAGCGGGCAGGTGCCGCCGGTGCGGGAGAAGTGGAAGCCGGTGGCCGACTGCCGCTTGGACAGGTTCCCTGCCCGGTCGACGCGGACGAAGGAGAAGGGCACCCCGCGCAGGCGGGGGCGCTGCAGGGTGCTGAGCCGGTGGCAGACGGTCTCGTAGCCGAGGCCGTGGCGGTCGGTGAGGCGCTCGATGTCGTAGCGGACCTCCTCGGCCGCCGCGTGGAAGGCGCGGTACGGCAGGACGAGGGCGGCCGCGAAGTAGTGGGCGATGCCGATGCGCGCCAGGGCGTGGGTGGGGGTGCCGGACGGGAAGTCCTCGGCGGCCTGGCGGTCGAGGGTGTCACCGTGTTCGAGCAGCGCGAGCTGGGTGGCCATGCGGAAGGCGCGCTGGCCGGGCCGCAGCCGGTTGGAGAGGTGCAGGGTGCGGGTGGCCGCGTCGAAGTGGTGCAGGCGGTCACCGGTCTCGGCGGTCATGCGGACGCCGTGGGCGTCGGTGAGCCGGGCCGTCAGGGCACGGGTGACCTCGCCGGGCCTGATGCCCAGCTCGTCGGCCAGGTGTTCGGCCGCCAGGTCGGTGTCGTGCAGGTAGTTGCGGCGGCGGTAGAAGAAGTCGCGGATCTCCTCGTGGGGCGAGCGGGGCACGTCCGGGGCCGCGCCGTCCCGGCCGTCGGCGGCCTCGGCGAGGCGCTCGGACAGGAGCTGGCTGCGGCGGCCGAGGTCCAGCAGCACCTGCGCCACGCCGGGCATCCGTGCAGCGAGCTCGGCGAGGTCGGAGGGGGAGACGCGGGACTCGGAGAGCTCCCCGACGAGTGCCTCCCTCAGGTCCGCCACGAGGCGGGTCGCGTCGCGTTCCGAGAAGAAGCCCGGGTCGACGCCGAAGGTCTCCGTGAGGCGGAGCAGCACGGGCACGGTGAGGGGCCGGGAATCGTGCTCCATCTGGTTGAGGTAGCTCGGGGAGATGGCCAGGGCGCGGGCCAGCTCGGCCTGGCTCATCCGGCGTTCCTCGCGCAGGCGCCGCAGGCGCGCGCCCGCGTAGGTCTTGCTCACCTCGTGGTCCTCCGTGGTGGGGGGGTGGAGTGGTCGGGGATGGTCGCGCGCCTGGGACGGCCGGGTCCGGCGTGGGTTCAAGTGACGGTCAGCGTACGGGATCCGGTGCGCGTCGCGACCTTCGCAACCTTGGCAATCCGGCCCTGGAAGATTCGCAGAAATTGGCAGACGTCCACGATTGATGGCACTCAGTGCCAGTGCCAGAGTCTGAGTGCGGCCCACCGGATCCCGGCGGTCGGCACCCGGTCCGGGGCGCGATTTACGCCCTGACGTCGGCGATCCCGGCACGGGCGACGATCCGCTCCCGGCTGCATTGCTCACCTTCGCCGCTCGACGGAACGGTGGGCCGCATCCCCAGAGAGCAGCGAGACACACAGTGCCACTCCAGCCCGCGAGGGCCCGGGGCATTGGCAGACGACACAGTCGAGGAGACGGTGACAGTGATGGCAGAGGCGAGGACGCAGGCGGCCGAGGAACTCGCACGGCGCTGGGCCACCGACCCCCGGTGGCAGGGCATCGAGCGCACCTTCGGCGCCGACGAGGTCGTCCGGCTCTCCGGCAGCGTCCGCGAGGAGCACACCCTGGCACGGCGAGGCGCCGAGCGGCTGTGGCGGCAGCTGCACGACCTGGACTACGTGCACGCGCTCGGTGCACTGACCGGCGGGCAGGCCGTCCAGCAGGTCAAGGCCGGGCTCCAGGCCATCTACCTGTCCGGCTGGCAGGTCGCGGCCGACGCCAACCAGGCCGGTCACACCTACCCGGACCAGAGCCTGTACCCGGCCAACTCGGTGCCCCAGGTGGTGCGTCGGATCAACAACGCGCTGCTGCGTGCCGACCAGATCGCCACGAGCGAGGGCGACGCGTCGGTGGACTGGCTCGCGCCGGTCGTCGCCGACGCGGAGGCCGGCTTCGGCGGTCCTCTGAACGCCTTCGAGCTGACCAAGGCGATGATCGCGGCGGGCGCGGCGGGCATCCACTACGAGGACCAGCTCGCGTCGGAGAAGAAGTGCGGCCACCTCGGCGGCAAGGTGCTCGTGCCGACCGCCCAGCACATCCGTACCCTCAACGCGGCCCGGCTCGCCGCGGACATCGCCGACGTACCCACGCTGATCGTGGCCCGCACCGACGCGCTCGCCGCCAACCTGCTCACCAGTGACGTCGACGAGCGCGACGCGCGGTTCGTCACCGGCGAGCGCACGGCCGAGGGGTTCTACCGCGTACAGAACGGCATGGACCCCGTCATCGCGCGCGGTCTCGCCTACGCGCCGTACGCCGACCTCATCTGGGTCGAGACCGGCACGCCCGACCTCGCCCAGGCCCGCGAGTTCGCCGAGGCGATCCACGCGGAGCACCCGGACCAGATGCTGGCGTACAACTGCTCGCCGTCCTTCAACTGGAAGGCCGCGCTCGACGACGACCAGATCGCCAAGTTCCAGCGGGAGCTCGCGGCGATGGGCTACAAGTTCCAGTTCATCACCCTCGCGGGGTTCCACTCCCTCAACCACGGCATGTTCGACCTGGCCCGCGGTTACGCCGAGCACGGGATGACCGCGTACGTCGATCTGCAGGAGCGGGAGTTCGCCGCGCAGGAGCACGGGTTCACTGCCGTGAGGCATCAGCGGGAGGTCGGCACGGGGTACTTCGATCTCGTGTCCACGGCGGTCAATCCTGCTTCTTCGACCACCGCGTTGGCGGGGTCTACGGAGGCTTCGCAGTTCCACTAGGCGCGGCGCTGGGCTTGGGCGGGGGTCTGCGGGCGGAGTCCCCCACTCCCCCAGGGGCCGTCCGGACCTCCGCCCACCGGATCTTCCGGTCACCGGGCGTTCGCGCGGGGCCTGCCCGTCCGGCGGGTGCGGGGGCGTGGGGGCTTGGCGCGCAGTTCCTCGCGCCCCTCAGGCAGTCCGGTCCTCCGCCCACTGGATCTTCCGGTCACCGGGCGTTCGCGCGGGGCCTGCCCGTCCGGCGGGTGCGGGGGCCTGGGGGCTTGGCGCGCAGTTCCTCGCGCCCCTGCGGTAGTCCGGGGCTGCCCCCCCCCATTTCCCCAGTCGTCTCTCCCACCGTCCTCTCCCCTCTCGTCCCCCGTCAGGAGATCCGATGTCCACCAGTGCTCTGACTCGTCGCCTCGACGTCCTCGCCCCGCCCGGGGAGCGTCACGATGAGATCCTCACGTCCGATGCCCTCGACTTCGTCGGGCGGCTTGTCGGGGCTTTTGCCGGGCGGCGGGTGGGGGTTCTCAAGGAACGGCGGCGGGTGCGGGACCGGCTGGCCGCCGGCACGCCGCTCGACTTCTCCCTCACCACCGCGCGGATCCGCGCGGACGACACCTGGCGGGTGGCACCCCCCGCGCCCGGGCTGACCGACCGCCGCGTGGAGATCACCGGGCCCCCTGACCGCCGTATGACGGTCAACGCCCTGAACTCCGGGGCGCGCGTGTGGATGGCGGACTTCGAGGACGCCACCTCCCCGACCTGGGACAACATCGTCGGCGGACAGCTGAACCTGCTCGACGCCGTCGAACGCCGCATCGACTTCACCACACCGGAGGGCAAGGAGTACCGGCTCGGCGAGCGGCTCGCGACCGTCATGGTCCGCCCGCGCGGCTGGCACCTGACCGAGGACCACCTGGAGTTCGACGGCGAGCCCGTGCCCGCCTCCCTCGTCGACTTCGGCCTGTACTTCTTCCACTGCGCGCGGCGCCAGATCGACGCCGGGCACGGCCCCTACTTCTACCTGCCCAAGCTGGAGAGCCGCGACGAGGCACGGCTGTGGAACGACGTGTTCGTCCTCGCCCAGGAGCTGCTCGGCATCCCCCGCGGCACGATCAGGGCAACCGTCCTCATCGAGACCGTCACGGCCGCCGTACAGATGGAGGAGATCCTCTACGAACTGCGCGAGCACAGCGCCGGGTTGAACGCGGGACGCTGGGACTACCTGTTCAGCCTGATCAAGACCTTCGGGCACCGCACGGACTTCCTCCTGCCCGACCGCGCCAAGGTCACCATGACCGCCCCCTTCATGCGGGCCTACTCCGAACTCCTCGTGCGCACCTGCCACCGGCGCGGCGCCCACGCCATCGGCGGCATGGCCGCCCACGTGCCCGGCAGGGACGAGCAGGCCGACGAGGCGGCCCTCGCCAAAGTGCGGCTCGACAAGGAGCGGGAGGCGGAGGACGGGTTCGACGGCTCGTGGGTCGCCCATCCCGCGCTCGTCCCCGTCTGCGCCGAGATCTTCGACACCGTCCTCGGCGACCGCCCGCACCAGATCGACCGCACCCGCGACGACGTGGAGGTGACGGCGGCACAACTCCTGTCGGTGCGCCGCGTCAGCGGCCCCCCTACGCCGGAAGGCGTCCGCACCAACGTCTCGGTGGCCGTGCGGTACTTCGCGGCCTGGCTGCGCGGGCAGGGCGCCGTGGCTCTCGACGGTCTGATGGAGGACGCCGCGACCGCCGAGATCGCCCGCGTGCAGCTCTGGCAGTGGCTCCGGCACCGGGTCGTCGAACGGGCCGCGGTTCGCGCGCTCTTGGCGGACGAGCTCGCCTCCCTCGGCGCGGAGTACCCCTGGGCCGACCTCGACGAGGTCCGCGCGCTCTTCGAACGCACCGCGCTGGCCAGGGACCTGCCCGCCTTCTTCACGACCGACGCCTATGCCCGCCACCTCGCGCCGCGCCCGGAGGGTCAGTCATGAGCAGAAGCATCCAGCGGGTCGGTGTGGTGGGCGGCGGCCAGATGGGCGCCGGCATCGCCGAGGTGTGCGCCCGCGCCGGACTGGACACCGTCATCTGCGAGGCGGACGGCGTCGCCGCCCGCGCCGCGCGGGAACGGGTTGCCGTATCTCTCGAACGCGCCGTTCAACGCGGCAAGTTGGACCGGATCTCCGCCGAGGACGCGCTGACCCGGATGGTCTTCACCAGCAGCCTCGACGACCTGGCCGACCGTCAGCTCGTCGTCGAGGCCGTCGTCGAGAACGCCGCGGCGAAGAGTGAGGTCTTCGGCGCCCTCGACAAGATCGTCGAGGACCCCGGGGCGATCCTCGCCACCAACACCTCCGCCATTCCCGTGATGCGTCTGGGCATGGCCACCGAGCGGGCGGACCGCGTCCTCGGACTGCACTTCTTCAACCCCGTGCCCGTCCTGCCCCTGGTCGAGATCGTCTCCTCGCTGCACACGGCCGCCGAGACGGTCTCCGTCGTGCGGGACTTCGCCGAGCACACACTGGGCAAGACGGTCGTACGTTCCCAGGACCGCGCCGGTTTCGTCGTCAACGCGCTCCTGATCCCCTACCTCCTCTCGGCGGTCCGCCTGGCCGAGTCCGGCTTCGCGACCGCGGCCGACGTGGACGCGGGCATGGAGCTGGGGTGCGCCCACCCGATGGGACCCCTGAAGCTCGCCGACCTCATCGGTCTGGACACCGTCGCCGCCATCGCCGAATCCCTCTACGAAGAGTTCAAGGAACCCCTCTACGCCCCGCCGCCGCTGCTCCGGCGCATGGTCGAGGCGGGGCTGCTGGGCCGCAAGAACGGTCGCGGGTTCCACACGTACGACCGGGGCTGAGGGGCCCGGGTCCGCCGCCGGGGGCTGAGGGGCCCGCGGCTGCCGTGAAGCGGGGCGTGGAACAGATGGGTGGTCTGTTCCACGCCCCGTCACGCGTTCGTGCGAACACGGCGAGCAGTGCACGAGCGCCGGGGAACGCGCCCTCACCATGCGGGTGTTCACGGGCCTGACCATGCTGGACACCGTCCAGGCCACCGTCGGCGAGAGCGTCCAGACCCCGGACGCCCGCACCGGGCACGAGGAGGCCGTGTACAGCAACATCGCCTTCATGCAGGCTGGTGCGCGCCCGCAGCTACTCCTCGGCGTTCTCGACCCTCGCCACCACTTCGGAGATCGACGACGCCGGTGAATGGGGCGTGGGCAACGACATCCTGCAGCAGCGCTGCAAGGCGGTCCTTCGGCACTACTACGGCGACGACCCGCTCGGTGCAGGGCTACTGCTCCGGCCGCAAGGACCAGCGCGGACTGGAGCAGCGCACGCCGGCCGAACAGCGGGCGATGCGCGACTTCACCCACGAACTCCGTCACGAGCTCGAAGCGTTGGAGCTGCGCCGCTCGGGGGAGCTGTACGAGCCGCTCGGCCTGATGGACGATGTGGCGGTCTTCGTCCGCCGCAACGCGAACAAGGCGTTGGTGAACCTCCGCTACCCGGCCCGCTTCGGCGCGGACGAGACGGAGGTCAACCCGGAGATCATCACCGCCGACGGGCGCGGCAGCCGGCCGCGCTCGTCGGCGTCCCGCAGCGCCGAGCCGACGCGCACGGCGTCGGCCGAAGCGGGCACTTCGTGGACGCGGACGGCCCAGGCCCCACGGGCGGCGGCCAAGGCGGAGACGGCGGCGGTTCCGGCGTCACGGGCACGCGCGGGTCGAGGAGTTCCCGTCACTGGATCCGCGAGCAGTGCCCCCAGGAAACGCTTGCGGGACGCGCCCACGAGCACCGGACAGCCCAACTGCGCCAGGGCGTCGATCCCCGCGATCAACTCCCAGTCGTCGTCACGGGACTTGGCGAAACCGAGCCCCGGATCGACGATCACTCGGCCCGGGTCGACACCGGCACGGACCACCCGGTCTATCTGCCGCTCGATCTCCCTCAGTACGTCGGCGTGCACGTTCTCGTAACCGGCCAGGTCGTCCATGGCGTCGGAGTGGCCTCGCCAGTGCATCACCACGTACGGGACGCCGGTCCTTGCGGCGACCCCGACCATCCCGGCATCGGCCTGCCCGCCGCTGACGTCGTTGATGAGGCAGGCGCCCTCGTCGACCGCCGCCTGTGCCACCCGCCCGCGCATCGTGTCGATACTGACGAGCGCACCGCCGGCGACCAGCCCCCGCACGACGGGGAGCACGCGCCGCAGTTCCTCCTCGCAGGTGATCCGCGTGGCGCCGGGACGCGTCGACTCACCCCCGACATCGACCAGGTCCGCGCCCTGGGTGATCAGTTCGAGGCCGTGCGACACGGCGCGGCCCGGATCCAGCCAGAGACCACCGTCGGAAAAGGAGTCCGGCGTCACATTGACGATACCCATGACGCCGCATCGCCCCCACGAAGGAAGAATGGGCTGCGGAGTCTTGTACACGCTCATACGGAGATGATGACGGATCCTGATTACCGCTGTACAGCCGGATGCTCTGTTTGTGAGCTGCGTATCAGCAAGTGGACTTCCCTCGTGCAGAGTTCATTGCGCCGATACGATGCGCATATGGCTCTCGGTACCCCAAGCACTCGGTCGGACGGCCCGGACTCGATTCGCGATCTCCTCGCCGGAGGGGACCGCTCGTACTCGTTCGAATTCATGCCACCACGCACTCCGGCGGCAGAGTCCGGACTGTGGAAGGCCATCCGGAGATTGGAGTCCCTGGCACCGACCTTCGTCTCCGTGACGTACGGCGCAGGCGGGTCGACGCGCGGACGGACGATCAACGTCACGGGTCGGATCGCGCAGGAGACCACGCTCACGCCCGTCGCCCATCTGACAGCGGTGGACCACAGCGTCGCGGAGTTGCGGAACATCCTCGGACACTACGCCGACCAGGGTGTACGTAACATTCTTGCCCTTCGCGGCGACCCACCGGGCGACCCTCTCGGCACCTGGACGCGGCATCCGCGAGGCGTGCACTACGCCGCCGAGTTGGTCAGCCTCATCAAGGAGTCCGGGAACTTCTGCGTCGGGGTGGCGGCCTTCCCCGAGATGCATCCTCGTTCCGGTGATCGTGACAGCGATGTCCGGCATTTCGTCGAGAAGTGTCGCGCCGGAGCCGATTACGCCATCACGCAGATGTTTTTCGACGTGGACGACTATCTGCGTTTCCGTGATCTCGTCGTCGCCGCGGGATGCGACACGCCCATCATTCCGGAAATCATGCCGGTGACGACCATCCGTTCTCTCCGGCGCATTCCTACGCTCTCGACCGCAGCTATTCCCGAGCACCTTGCCGACCGTATGCTCGACGCGGAAGAGGACCCCGCCGCGGTCAGAGCACTGGGAATTGAACACGCCACAGAAATGTGTCGCCGACTGATCGAGGCGGAGGCACCGGGCCTGCATTTCATGACGATGAACTTCTCCACCGTGACCATGGAGATCTATCAGAACCTGGGGCTCGGTCCCGGACTTCGGGCCTGAGCCGGGGGTACCGGCCACCGCTGCGGCGGCCGGCCCCGGACAGCGGTGGCATCAACCGCCGTAGCGCAGCGCGATCGTGTCGCCCGCCTTGATCACCGTGCCCCGGCTCGCCGCCGCGGCCGCGCCGCCGTCGATGCTCGACTTCCAGGTCGCACCACCGCTGTTCGGCTTGCTGTTCACCGAGGTGATGGCGCCGCCGCCACTGCCGGGCGCCACCTCGGTGACGCAGCCCGCGGGTGCGGCGGAGGTCTTCGCCGCGTCCAGCACCGCCCCGAGCGTGGCGGTGGCGGCGGTCGGCGTGAAGGTGACGGAGCAGACCTTGAGCGCGGTGCCGTCGTCGACGCTCAGGGCGAGGCTGGTCCGGGTGCCGGGGGTGAAGGCGGTGGTCGCCGTCCAGCGCGGAGCGCCTGCGGTGACGGGGGTCGGGGGCGCGGGCGCGAAGCCGCCTCCCGCGACGGCGCGCAGGCCGTCGATGGAGGCGTAGGCGGACGGAGTGGTGTCGGTGGGCAGGTACTTGAAGCCGCCGCCGGGCTTGAACTGCTGGGCGATCAGGAAGTCGACGGGGGTCTTGCCCGCCCGGGTGAGGAAGTCACCGGTCTGCGGGTTGATGCCGCAGGCGTTCAGCCCGGCGACGGCCCAGCCGTTGGAGTCGGTGTTGGCGCCGAACATCGCGTCGAAGGCCCCGGAGTTGTTGATCAGCTTCGACTTGAGGAAGCTCTTCGCCTTGGTGACGGCAGGGTCGGTGGCCGGTACCCCGGAGACGCACAGGGAGGCCATGGCGGCGCCGGTCATGTCGATGTCGCCGGGTGCCGCGAGCGCGTCGGGGTCGCCCTCGGCCTTGCTGAAGTTCCAGCCCCCGTCGTCGTGCTGGTTCGCGCGGACGGTGCTGACGGACCGGTCGAGCAGAGCCTGGGGCACGCGCTGGGCGCCGGACGGCGTCTTGGCACCCGCGAGCGAGAGGAGCGCGAACACCGTTCCGTTGAAGTTGCTGGGCGAACCCCAGTAGCCGGGCGCGGAGTTCTGCCAGTACGCGTAGGTGTCGGCGATCAGGTTGCGGCTCGCGGAGACCCGGGCCGGGTCGATGCCCGCCGCGTAGGCGTTGATGATGCCGCGCTCGTAGTCGGTGACCACCGGCGACGTGCCGGGCCAGCCATCGGCGGCCAGGTGGGCGCGGTACACGGTGCGGGCGTTCTTCGTGGTGTCGCCGCCCGGTGCGACGTCGACGGCCGCCGTGCCCGCCGCGGCGAGGGCTGAGAACGCCCACTCGTTGGACAGACCCGTGCCCGCGTAGGAGCCGTCGGCGCCCTGGAGGGATCTGAGGTACGTCACGCCATTCGTCTTGGACGTGGCTGTCTGGCCGGGCGTGGTGGTCGCCGCGGCGGGCGACGCGGCCAGGACGAGCACGGTGAGGGCCACGGGGACGGCCGGCAGCATACGGCGGGCAACGACGTGGGCGGAGGTCATGGCGGGGTTACTCCCGGGGGAAGGGGGCGCCGGCCGCACGTCTCCCTCCCGCCGGACGCACGTACGAGAACGCACGCGGACCTGGCCGGACGACACGTGGCCGTCGCCCGAGCGCGAGGTGCGACGTCCTTGGATTGCAGGGCCGGTCGGGCATTCGGGCTCGTCCCGGCCCTCCGGCCGGTCCACACCGCTGCGCGTCAGCTCTGGATTCGCACCAGATTCCCCCGCTCGGCAGCACGGGACGTTACTCGAACCTCACAGGTCCCGCACACCCTTGTCACCTCATTCGTAACTGTGCTCTAATTCGCCCGAATCTGAACTCAGTTAACAGGGGAAGCCGGTCGAAGTCCGGCGCTGACCCGCAACCGTAGGTTCGCCGAGCACCTCAAGTGCGCGGCGGGCGAGCCGGATTACCTGGACTGAGGGACAAGTGACTGACGCCGTCGCGGACTACGGCGTGGTACGGACGGTTCCTCCACGAGGAACCTCGGCCCCCGGGCCGCCTATCACGTGCGGGACCGCCACGGATGAAGCCCAGGGGGGCAGTGGTGGGGCACAGAGGCGGGAGACGGGGCCGGGGCGTGCGCGCGAGATACGTCTCATTGCTGTGTACGGCCACCCTGGCAGTGGGCGGCGGCGCGCTCCTGCTCAACGGCGCCACCCCCGCGGCCGCCGACCCGATCGAGAGCTGCACCGCCACCAAGGGCGCGGTCGTCGCGGTGGACTTCGGCGACTGGGGAGGAGGCGTCGTCCGAGGCTGCGACGCCACCCCCACCACCGGCTACGACCTGCTGCACGAGGCCGGATTCAGCACTGCGGGGACCCGGCACGACGGCCCCGCCTTCATCTGCCGCCTGGGACACCAGGAGTTCGACTCCGGTAGGCAGTACCCGACGCGGGACGAGGAGGAGTGCAAGCTCACCCCGCCCGCGTCCGCCTACTGGTCGTACTGGATCGCGCCGCGCGGCCAGGACTACTGGACGTACAGCCCGCTCGGCGCCATGAGCCGGCAGCCGAAGAACGGCTCAGTGGAGGCGTGGGTGTTCGGCGCGACCGACCCGGACGGCACGAGCGGCGGTCCGTCGTTCACGCCCGCCCAGGTCAGGGCGGGCGGCCAGAGCGACCCCGGCGACAACCCGCCCGACGTCGAGCGCGCCGAGGTGGACCTCGACGCGGCGGACGCCTGGCTCAGGAGCAGACTCACCGAGGGCGACCACATCCGCGACGAGGGGACAGCGGGCGCCGACCTCTACCAGACGGCGCACACCGCCCTCGCGCTCGCCGCCTCCGGTGGCCGCGGTACCGCGCTCACCCGGACGACGTCCTATCTCGCGGCGCGCACCGAGGAGTTCGCCTACCCGCAGGGCCCCGGCAAGGACCCGAACCCGGCGGGCGCGGCCCTGCTCGCGCTCCTCGCCGAGAGCAACGGGGGCGACCCGCACTCCTTTGGCGGCCACGACCTCGTCGGCGACCTGGGAAGGAGCGTGTGCGCCGGCGGCGGCACGGACGCCTGCGTCGCCAAGGGGGATTTTCCCGCCGTGGGTGACGTGGAGACCCAGGCCCTCGCCGTGCTCGCGCTGCACCGCGCGGGCCGGAAGATCCCCGCCGACGCGGTCGCCCGCGTGGCCGCCCACCAGTGCAAGGACGGCGGCTTCAGCCCCACACTGCTGCGCGACGGTCAGACCTGCACCTACAGCGACCCCGCCACCACCCCGTACGCGGTCATCGCCCTCCAGCAGGCGGGCGGGTACTCCGATGTCGTGGCGAAGGCGCGCAAGAACCTGCGGGACGCCCAACTGCCCACCGGCGCGTACGGCGCCTACCCGGGCGTGACCACGGGTGACATCAGCGCCACCGGCAGATCGGCCCAGGCCCTGCGTCTGCTCGGCGACACGGTCCGCGCGGACGCCGCGGTCTCCTGGCTGTCGCGACAGCAGACGAAGGGCGGCGGCTTCGGCTTCGACGAGGGCGCGCAGGATCCGGAGCTCTATCCGACCTGGGGCGCCGTCCTCGCCGGGGCGCGCACCAGCCTGGCCTCCCTCACCGCGCGACCGCCGGAGCCGCCCCGGCCGCCGACCACCGACCCCACGGACCCGACCGGTCCCACCGACCCGGGTGACCCCACGGGACCGAACCCGCCCTGGTCCCCCGGTGAGGGCCCCGACCTGAAGAAGGGCACCGCCTACCTCACCGCGGGCTCCCGCCTCAAACAGGGCCACTACTACGAGAACATCGCCGGTACCGGCTTCGCCGACTACGGCCTGACCATCGACGGCGCCTACGCGCTCGCGGCCACCGGCCGTGACAACGACGCGCTGCGCGGTGTCGTCGACTTCCTCGACGGCAAGGGCAAGGACGGCGCGACGCCGGGCCGGACCGTCAACGACTGGACGGGCGTGGGCACTTCGCATGCCGCAGGTGGCTCACTGGGCAAGGTGGCGGTGCTCGCCCAGGCCGTCGGCCGGGACGCGCGCGACTTCGCGGGCCAGGACCTGATCAAGGCACTCGACACGTCCGTGTGCGAGAGACCGAGCCCGGCGCCGGACCGCAGCTGTCCGGCCAAGGGCGCCTACACGTACGCCCCTTCGGTGTTCTCGCAGTCCCTCGGCGTCATCGCCCAGCTCCGCGCCGGGGAGAAGACGTCGGCCGCCGCCCCCGTCGCGTACCTGCGGAGCCTGCAGCACTCCTCCGGGGCCTGGCCCAGCCTGATCCCCTCGACCGGCGACTCCGAGGTGGACTCCACGGCGATGGCCGCCATGGCCCTCGACCTGGTGAAGGACGCCGCGTCGGAGAAAGCCGTCGACAAGGCGCTCGCCTGGATCGCCACCAAGCAGCTCCGGGGCGGCGGGTTCCCCGGCGCCTCGGGCAACTCGGTCAACTCGGCGGCCCTCGCCGTGCAGGGGCTCTCCCTGGACGCGGCGAAGTACGGTGCCGAGATCAAGAAGGCCCGCAGGTTCCTCGCCGGGCAACAGAACACGGACGGCGGGTTCAACGTCGCGGCGGGCGGTCAGCGCGGTTCCGACGTGCGCGCCTCCACGCAGGGCCTCGGCGGGGCGGTCGGCACCTCCTTCGGCACGCTCGTCAGGGACCTGGACGGGACGACTCCGCAGCCGCCGCCCCCTGCGTCCACCGACGGCCCCTCGGGGAACGCCACTCCGGACATCGTGACCCCCGGCGCGGACGGCGGCGCGGGCCCCTCGGCCGCGGGGCCCTCGCCCGACGGCGCCCTCGCCTCGACCGGTGCGCACGTGGCGGCACTCGCCCTGGCAGCCCTCGCCCTGTGCCTCGCCGGGTGGCGCACGGTCGTCGTCGCCCGCCGCCGCACTGCCACAGGAGGCCACCAGTGATCATCCGTTTCCTGCGTACGTTCGCGGGTGCGACCGGCGCCCTGACGCTGGCCGTCGCGGCCCTGAACGCCACAGCCGGTCCTGCCACCGCCGCGCCCCGGCCCATGGGCCAGTGCACCACCCGCGCGGGAGCCGTGCTCGCCGTCGACTTCAGCGACTGGGGCGGACCCGTCTTCCGCTCCTGCGGCACCACGCCGACCACGGGCTACGAGCTGCTCAACCAGGGCGGCTGGCGGACCACCGGCACCGGCCACGACGGCCCGGCCTTCATCTGCCGGATCGGCTACAGCGGCTACAAGGGCGGCAAGCAGTTCCCGACGGCGGCACAGGACGACTGCGTCCTCACCCCGCCCGCCTCCGCCTACTGGTCGTACTGGCACGCCGACCCGGGCGAGAACACCTGGGAGTACAGCCAGCTCGGCGCCATGCTCTACAAGCCCAAGCCGGGCAGCGTCGACCTGTGGATCTTCGGCGGCACCAACATCGAGGGCACCAAGGGCCGCCCGACGCTCGCCCCCGACCAGCTGCGCGCCCACAACGCCCGCCCCACCGGCGGCGGCAAGCCCCGCTCGGCATACGAGAGGCGGACCTCCAAGCCGCTGCCGCCGAACGTCGACACCGGACCCGCTCCGGAACGGCCCGCCAAGAAGAAGAGCGCCGCGCCGCCCCCGGAGCCCGGCAAGTCCGCGAAGAAGCCACCCCCCTCGCCCTCGCCGTCCGATTCACCCTCCGCGACCCCTTCGGCGAGCGGCGCGGCGGGCGGGGCGAAGGCCGGGCCGAAGCCGTCCTCCAAGGTCATCGACGCGGCCCCGGCGGCCGACGCCGCGCACGACGCGGGCTCCTACGCACCGGCCGCCACCACCGGCGCGCTGGTCCTGCTCATCGGGGGCGCAGCCGTGTACGCGGCCCGGCGCCGCCGCCGTACGGAGTAGTCCGTGCCGGACAGCACTCCGACAGGGCGCACAGGCACCTCCGGTGTACGCGCAGGTGCCGCTGACGCGCTCCGGGGCGCGCCGGGAACGCCGGCAGCCGCGCCCGCCGTCGCCCCCGCGCGCCCACACGCGGCCGAGCGGCGGCTGCCCCGCACCCTGCACCCGATGGCCTGGTGGGTGTGGGCCCTGGCCCTGGCCACCGCGGTCAGCAGGACCAACAACCCGCTGCTGCTCTTCCTCGTGCTCGCCGTCCTCGGCCACGTCATCAGTGTGCGCCGCACCGAGGCGCCCTGGGCCCGCGGCTTCAAGTACTACCTGTACCTGGCGCTCACCGTCATCGCGATCCGCGTGCTCTTCCGCGCCCTCTTCGCCACCGGCATCACGCCGCACGACCACTTCCTCTTCTCGCTGCCGCACATCCCCACCCCCGACTGGTACGCGGGCATCCAGCTGGGCGGCCCGGTGTCACTGGAAGCGCTCCTCTCCGCCGCCGTGGACGGCCTGCGCCTTGCCTGCATGCTCTGCTGCGTCGGCGCGGCCAACACCCTGGCCAACCCCAAGCGGGCCCTGCGCGTCCTGCCCGGCGCGCTCCACGAACTGGGCGTCGCCGTCACCGTCTCCATCAGCGTCGCCCCGCAACTGGTCCAGAGCGTGCAGCGGGTGCGCCGCGCCCGGCGACTGCGCGCGGGGCGGACCAGGGGCCTGCGGGCACTGCGCGGCATCGTCGTGCCGGTGCTCGAGGACGCGCTGGAGCGTTCGTTGCGCCTGGCGGCCGCCATGGATTCGCGCGGCTACGGCCGCGCGGGCACGGCGACGCGCCGCTCGCGCCGCCTCACCGGCGCGCTGATGCTCCTTGGCATGTGCGGGTTGTGCGCAGGCGCGTACGGACTCCTCGACGCCACCGCTCCGCGCCTCCTCGGCTTCCCCGCCATGGGGGCCGGCGCGGTGCTGTGCGTGGCCGGACTTCGGCTCGGCGGGCGCCGGGTCACCCGGACCACCTACCGGCCCGACCCCTGGCGATTCGAGGAGTGGGCGGTGGCGGGCTGCGGCGTCCTGTCGGCCGTCCTGCTCTTCACCAACGTCGGATTCAACGCGGCGGAGCTCAACCCGTCCATCTACCCGCTGAGCTGGCCGACGCTCCCGATGGTTCCCGCGGCGGCCGTCCTGCTCGCGGGCGCCGCCGGATTCCTGGCACCGCCGCCGCTTCCCGTGTCGCTCCCGTCTCCGGGCACCACGCGGCGCCCCGCGCCCCGCGCCCGGCACCCCCAGAAAGCCGCCGCCAAGTGATCACCTTCGACCACGTCTCCGTCGCGTACGACGACACGGCCGAGCCCGTCCTGCACGACGTCGACCTCACCGTCGAGGAGGGCGAGCTCTGCCTCGTCGTCGGCGCTACCGGCGTCGGCAAGTCCACCCTGCTCGGCACCGTCAACGGCCTGGTCCCGCACTTCACCGGCGGCACCCTGTACGGCACCGTCACCGTCGACGGCCGCGACACCGCGGGCCACCCGCCCAGGGAACTCGCCGACGTGGTCGGCATGGTGGGCCAAGACCCCTTGGACGGCTTCGTCACCGACACCGTCGAGGAGGAACTCGCGTACGCCATGGAGCAGTTGGCCGTCCCTGCCGACACCATGCGCAAACGCGTCGAAGAGACCCTCGACCTGCTCGGCCTGGCCGACCTGCGCCACCGCGCCCTGCACGAACTCTCCGGCGGCCAGCAGCAGCGCGTCGCGATCGGGTCGGTCCTGACCGCCCACCCGCGCGTGCTGGTCCTGGACGAACCGACCTCCGCGCTCGACCCGACCGCCGCCGAGGAAGTACTCTCCGCGATCACCCGCCTCGTCCACGACCTCGGCGTCACCGTGCTGCTGGCCGAGCACCGCCTGGAGCGCGTCGTGCAGTACGCCGACCGGGTCCTGCACCTGGCGGGCGACGGACGGGTCGAGTCGGGCCCACCCGCCCGGATGTTCCGCACCGCCCGTGTCGCTCCCCCGGTCGTCGAACTCGGCCGCACGGCCGGCTGGGACCCCCTGCCGCTCTCGGTCCGTGACGCCCGCCGCGCCGCGGCCCCGCTGCGCGCCAGGCTGGCCGGCGCACCCGTGCCGCCCGCCCGGCCACCGGCCCCCGCGGCGCGGGAATCGCGGCCGAGACTCCTCGACGCGCGCGGAATCAGCGTCCTCTACCGGGGCCAGGTCCTGCCCGCCGTGCGCGAGGTCGACCTGGAGCTGCGCGGCGGCGAGACCGTCGCCCTGATGGGCCGCAACGGATCCGGCAAGTCCTCGCTCCTGTGGGCGCTGCAGGGCTCCGGACACCGCACGGACGGCACCGTGCGCGTCACCCCGTGGGGCGCACCCGCGGTCGAACGCCCGGCCCGCGCCCAGGACCCCGGCTCGGTCTCCCCCACCCAGGCCCGTCGCCTGGTCGGCCTGGTCCCCCAGACCCCGACCGACCTCCTGTATCTGGAGAGCGTCAAGCAGGAACTCGACCGGGCCGACGCCGAGTCCGCCGCCGACGGCACCGGATCGCTCGCCCGCGACATCCTGGACCGGCTGGCCCCGGGCATCGACGGCGCCGCGCATCCACGGGACCTTTCCGAGGGGCAGAAGCTGGCCCTGGTACTGGCGATCCAGCTGTCCGCGGCGCCCGGCGTCGTCCTCCTGGACGAACCGACCCGGGGCCTGGACTACCGCGCCAAGGCACAGCTCACCGGCATTCTCGACGCGCTCGCGGCCGAGGGCCGCGCGGTCGTGGTCTCCACGCACGACGTCGAGTTCGTGGCCAGGACCGCCGACCGGGTGGTGGTGATGGCCGAGGGTGAGACCGTCGCGGACGGAGCCGCGGCCGACGTGGTCATGTCCTCACCGGTGTTCGCCCCTCAGGTGGCCAAAGTCCTGTCGCCCCTGCCCTATCTGACGGTGCGCCAGGCAACTGCCGCGCTCTGCGACGCCGAGGAGGGCGACGACAGGTGAGTACCGCTCCGGGACGGCTCCGCACCACGGCGATCCGCATCACGCCCCGGGCCGGATTCGTCATCGCCCTGGCCGCGTTCGTCGGTCTGGTCGCCTTCTTCTGGCCGTTCGTGGTCGCCCCCGGCAAGTTCGGCTCCTCGTACGCCCCGCCGCTCATCTTCGGCGCCCTGCTCGTCCTGGTGCTCTGCGTGGTCATCTCCGAGATCGCCGAGGGCGGGATCAACTCCAAGGCACTGGCGATGCTCGGCGTGCTCTCCGCCGTCAACGCGGCCGTCCGGCCGCTGGGCGCGGGCACGGCGGGCATCGAGACCGTCTTCTTCATCCTGGTCCTGGCGGGCCGGGTCTACGGTCCCGGCTTCGGCTTCACGCTGGGCTGTACGTCCCTGTTCGCCTCCGCCCTCATCACGGGCGGCGTGGGGCCGTGGATGCCGTACCAGATGTTCGGCTGCGCCTTCGTCGGCATGCTGGCCGGCCTGCTCCCCCGTGCCACGGGCCGCCGCGAGGTACTGCTGCTCGCGGTGTACGGCTCCCTGTCGGGCTACCTCTTCGGCTTCCTGCTCAACCTCTCCTTCTGGCCCTTCTCCCTCGACCCGAACAGCTCCATCGCCTACCTGCCGGGCCTGCCCTTCACCGAGCAGTGGCAGCGCTACCTCGCCTTCGACCTGGCGACCTCGCTGGGCTGGGACACCGGCCGCGCGGTCACCAACTTCGGCTGCGTGCTGCTCGCGGGCCCCGCGGTCCTCACCGTCTTCCGCCGGGCCGCGCGCAAGGCCCGCTTCCAGGCGCCCATCAGGTTCGTGCCGCGCCGCACCCGGCCTTCCCACCCTGCCGACCGGTCAAGCACGTCAACCACGTGTTCCAGCTCACCTCTCGAATGTCGGTCGGACTCGATCCATCGGCGGACGGGCCCGTAAGGTGATCGGTGCAGCTGGTTCGCCCTGTCCGCCAGACAGGCGCGTCGCAAGAGGGAACCCGGTGGGAATCCGGGACTGCCCCGCAGCGGTGAGCGGGAACGACCGCCGTCACACGCACTGGGACCGGAGACCGGTCCTGGGAAGCGACGGCTATTAGGTGTCCTCTTCGAGGGCGTGCCCGCGAGTCCGAAGACCTGCCCGCTGTCCGCACACGAACCCTTCGTGCGCGGATATCTCGGTGACCTCGAGGGCGGGTCGGCGTACACACCAGACGGGCGACGCGCCGACCGCGCGAGCACACACCGTCCGGTTCGTCGCCCTTCGCGCTCTCGTCCCGTCCCCGGGATCTCAGGGATTCATCTCGCGAAGGAGATCTCCGTGACCGACAAGTCCGCAGCCGCGGCAGCACGGGCCACCGTGTACGGCTACCCCCGCCAGGGCCGCAACCGTGAACTGAAGAAGGCCGTCGAGGGGTACTGGAAGGGCCGCGTCACCGCCGACGCCCTCCGGGCCGCCTCCGCCGAGCTTCGCCGCACGAACTGGCGGGAACTCGCCGACGCCGGCATCGGCGAAGTCCCCACCGGCGACTTCTCGCACTACGACCATGTCCTGGACACCACGGTCATGGTCGGCGCCATTCCCGCCCGCCACCGTGCCGCCGTCGACGCCGACGCGCTCGACGGGTACTTCGCGATGGCGCGCGGCACCCAGGACGTGGCGCCGCTGGAGATGACGAAGTGGTTCGACACCAACTATCACTACCTGGTGCCCGAGTTGGGACCCGACACCGTCTTCCGCGCCGACTCCACCAAGCAGGTCACCGAGCTCAAGGAAGCCCTCGCCCTGGGGCTCACGGCCCGCCCGGTCCTCGTGGGACCCCTCACCTACCTCCTGCTGGCCAAGCCCGCCCCCGGAGTGGCCGACGACTTCAACCCCCTCACCCTCCTGGACCGGCTGCTTCCCGTGTACGCCGAGGTCCTCGCCGACCTGCGCGCGGCGGGCGCCGAGTGGGTGCAGCTCGACGAGCCCGCCCTCGTCCAGGATCGCACCCCGGCCGAGCTGAACGCCGCCGAACGTGCCTACCGCGACCTCGGCGGCCTCCCCGACCGCCCCAAGCTCCTGGTCGCCTCCTACTTCGACCGCCTCGGCGACGCGCTCCCCGTACTCGCGAAGGCCCCCGTCGACGGCCTCGCCCTCGACTTCACCGAGGCCGCGGCCGCCAACCTCGAGGCGCTCGCCTCCGTCGGCGGACTTCCCGGCAAGCGGCTCATCGCCGGTGTCGTCAACGGCCGCAACATCTGGGTCAACGACCTGGAGAAGTCCCTCACCACGCTCGGCACCCTCCTGGGGCTCGCCGACCGCGTCGACGTGGCGGCCTCCTGCTCCCTCCTCCATGTCCCCATCGACGCCACCCTCGAACGGGACATCGAGCCGCAGATCCTGCGCTGGCTGGCCTTCGCCCGCCAGAAGACAGCCGAGATCGTGACGCTCGCCCGAGGCCTGGCCCAGGGCACCGACACGATCTCCACCCAGCTCGCCGCCAACCGCGCCGACCTGGCATCGCGGGCCGGCTCCCCCATCACCCGCGTCCCCGCCGTCCGCGCCCGCGCCGAGGCCATCACCGACGCCGACGCGCGCCGCTCCCAGCCGTACACGGAGCGGGCCGCGGCCCAGCGCGGCAGCCTCGGCCTGCCGTTGCTGCCGACGACGACCATCGGGTCGTTCCCGCAGACCGGTGAACTGCGCGCCGCCCGCGCCGACCTGCGGGCCGGACGGATCGACGGCGCCGGGTACGAGGAGCGCATCAGGACCGAGATCCAGGAGGTGATCTCGTTCCAGGAGAAGGCCGGCATCGATGTCCTGGTGCACGGCGAGCCCGAGCGCAACGACATGGTGCAGTACTTCGCCGAACAGCTCACCGGCTACCTCGCCACCCAGCACGGCTGGGTCCAGTCCTACGGCACCCGCTACGTCCGCCCGCCGATCCTCGCGGGCGACATCTCGCGGCCCGAGCCGATGACGGTGCGTTGGACGACCTACGCCCAGTCCCTGACCGGCCGCCCCGTCAAGGGCATGCTCACCGGCCCCGTCACCATGCTCGCCTGGTCGTTCGTCCGCGACGACCAGCCTCTCGGCGACACCGCACGCCAGGTGGCCCTCGCCCTGCGCGACGAGGTCGACGACCTGGAGGCGGCCGGGACTTCCGTCATCCAGGTCGACGAGCCCGCCCTGCGCGAGACGCTGCCGCTGCGCGCCGCCGACCATCCCGCCTACCTGACGTGGGCCACGGAGTCGTTCCGCCTCAGCACGAGCGGAGTGCGTCCGGAAACCCAGATCCACACCCACATGTGCTACGCCGAGTTCGGGGACATCGTCCAGGCCATCGACGACCTCGACGCCGACGTCATCAGCCTCGAAGCCGCCCGCTCCCACATGCAGGTCGCCCGCGAGCTCGCCGCACACGGCTATCCGCGCGAGGCCGGACCGGGCGTGTACGACATCCACTCCCCGCGCGTGCCCAGCGCCGAGGAGGCGGCGAGCCTCCTGCGTACGGGACTTGAGGCCATCCCGGCCGAACGGCTCTGGGTCAACCCCGACTGCGGCCTGAAGACCCGCGGCTGGCCCGAGACCCGCACTTCACTGGAGAACCTCGTCACCGCGGCCCGGACGGTCCGCGAGGAGCTGTCCGCGTCTTGACGTCCTGACGTCCTGACGTCCTGACGCGCGGAACCGCTAGCCCGCCGCCGCGGGCACGACCCGCTGTTCCGGCCCCGCGTACGAGGCGAGGGGCCGGATCAGCGCGTTGTGGGCGAGCTGTTCGGTGATGTGGGCGGTCCAGCCGGTGATGCGGCTCATCACGAAGATCGGTGTGAAGACCGGGATGTCGAAACCCATCAGGTGGTAGGCGAGGCCCGCCGGGTAGTCCAGGTTGGGGTGGAGGCCCTTGCGGCCCGCCATGGCGTGCCGCAGGGCTGCGTGCAGGGTGGCCAGCCGGGTCACCTCGGGGTCGGCGGCCCGGGCGACCAGCCGGTCCAGGGCTTCCTGCATGACCGGGACGCGCGAGTCGCCGTCCTTGTAGACGCGGTGGCCGAAGCCCATGATCCTGCGCCGGTCCGCCAACGCCTCGTCCAGCCACTGCCCGGCCCGGCCGGGGTCGCCGATCTCGTTCAGCATGTGCATCACTGCCTCGTTGGCGCCGCCGTGCAGGGGTCCCTTCAGAGCGCCGATCGCCGCGGTGACCGCGCTGTAGAGGTCGGAGAGCGTGGAGGTGACGACGCGGGCGGTGAACGTCGAGGCGTTGAAGCTGTGTTCGGCGTACAGCACGAGCGAGGTCTCGAAGCAGCGGACGATCTCCGGAGCGGGCACCTCGCCGAAGCACATGGCGAAGAAGTTCTCCGCGTACCCCAGTCCGGGGTCGGGCCGCACGGCGGCGAGTCCCCGGCGGCGGCGCTGGTCCGCGGCGACGACGGTGGGCAGCCTGGCCAGCAGGGTGAGGGACTTGGCGCGGTTGGCGGCGGGGCTGCCGTCGTCCTCGATGGGGTCCTCGGCGCCGAAGAGGCTGACGGCGGTGCGCAGGACGTCCATGGGGTGGCAGGTTTCGGGGAGCCGCGCAAGGAGTTCGGACGTGGTGCGGTCCAGGGGGCGCAGCGCGCGTTCGCGGGCCCGGAACTCCGCCAGCTGGGCCGGGTCGGGGAGTTCGCCGTACCAGAGCAGGTACGCGACTTCTTCGAAGGAGCGGCGGGCGGCCAGGTCCTGCACCGGGTAGCCGCGATAGGTGAGGGAGTTGGACTCCTGGATGACGGTGGAGATCTCGGTGGTGTCGACGACGACGCCGGCGAGGCCGCGGTGGATCTCGGGTGCTCTGTGGGACATGGGGTGCCTCCGGTGCGTCAGGTGCCGGGCGGAAGGGTGAAGTCGAAGACCGCCGCGTCGAAGGACGCGTAGTCCTCGTAGCGGAGGAGTTCGTACAGGCGGGAGCGGGTCTGCATGCGGGGCAGCAGGGATTCCTGGGTGCCTTCGGCGGCCAGGGTGCGCAGTCCGCCCTCGATCGCGCCCATGGCCAGGCGCTGCAGGGTGACGGGGTAGAGGGCGATGTTGTAGCCGAGGTCCCGCAGGGTGCCGGTGCTCAGGAGCGGGCCCTTGCCGAACTCGGTCATGTTGGCGAGCAGAGGCACGTCGACCGCTTTGCGGAACACCTCGAACTCCCGCTCGTCCGCGAGGGCTTCGGGGAAGATCGCGTCGGCGCCCGCGTCGACGTAGGCCCTGGCCCGGTCGACGGCCGCGTCCAGGCCTTCGACGGTACGGGCGTCGGTGCGGGCCATCAGCAGGAAGTGAGGGTCGCGGCGGGCGTCGACGGCGGCCCGCAGCCGTCGGTTCATCTCCTGCCGGGTCACGATCGCCTTGCCGTCGAGATGACCGCAGCGCTTGGGGTTGATCTGGTCCTCCAGGTGGAGCCCGGCGAGTCCGGCGTCCTCCATGAGCTGCACGGTGCGGGCCGCGTTCATCGGCTCGCCGAAGCCGGTGTCGGCGTCGACGAGGACCGGCAGGTCGGTCACCCGGGTGGTCTGCTGGGCGCGGGCGGCGATCTCGGTGGACGTGGTCAGGCCGATGTCGGGCAGTCCGAGGTCGGCGGCGAGGACGGCGCCGGAGAGGTAGGCGGCGTCGAATCCGGTCTCCTGGATGAGCCGGGCGGACAGCGGATTGAGGGCGCCGGGCATGCGCAACAGGCGCCCGGTGGCGAGCTGTTCACGGAAGAGGCGGCGGCGCCCGGCCGGGGTGGTGCGGGTGGGGAGCATCAGAACAGGCCCTTCGGCAGCCGCGTGTCGCAGGCGGCGACGGACTCCGTGTCGACGGCCGGGAACAGACCGTCGAGGTCGGCGGGGGCCGCTTCGGCGAGATGTTCGGCGGCTGCCAGGAAGCGGTCCTGGGCGGCGGGCTCGACGACGCCCTCGGCGAGCGTGCGGAACTTGCGCGCGTAGGCGGGGCGGTCGAAGGGGCGGGCGCCGGCCGGGTGCGCGTCGGCGAGGGCCAGCTCGTCCTCGACGACCGAGCCGTCCGCCAGGGTGAGCACGGCCCGACCGCCGAAGGCGCGGCGCCGCGGGTCGGGGTCGTGGTAGCGCCGGGTCCACTCCGGATCCTCGACCGTCGTGATCTTGCGCCACAGGTCGACGGTGGCGGGGCGGCGGGCCCGCTCGGGGGCGTAGGAGCGTTCGTGGTGCCAGGTGCCGTCCTCCAGCGCGACCGCGAAGATGTACGGCACCGAGTGGTCCAGGGTCTCGCGGCTCGCGGTGGGGTCGTACTTCTGCGGGTCGTTCGCGCCGGAGCCGATCACGTGGTGGGTGTGGTGGCTGGTGTGCAGGACGACCGAGCGCACCTGCTCCAGCGGGCCGGTCCTCTCGCGCAGCCGCCGCGCCAGGTCGATGATCGCCTGGGCCTGGTACTCGGCGGAGTGCTCCTTGGTGTACGTGTCGAGGATCGCGCGCCGCGGCTCGCCCCGCTCGGGCAGCGGCACCGTGTAGTGGCTGCCGGGGCCGTCGAGCAGCCAGGCCAGGAACCCGTCCTCGCCCTCGTAGACCGGCGAGGGGGAGCTCTCGCCGCGCATCGCGCGGTCCACCGCCTCGATGGCCGCCTTCCCGGCGAACGCCGGCGCGTACGCCTTCCAGCTGGAGATCTCGCCCTTGCGGGACTGGCGGGTCGCGGTGGTGGTGTGCACGGCCTGCTGCACCGCCTGGTGGACGGTCGCGGTCGGCAGCCGCAGGAGCGCGCCGAGTCCGCAGGCGGTGGCGGCGCTCAGGTGCGCCACGTGGTCGATGCGGTGTTCGTGCAGGCAGATGCCCTTGACCAGGGCGATGTGGGTCTCGTAGGCGGCGGTGATGCCGCGCAGCAGGTCGGCGCCGGTGCGGCCGGTGTGCTGGGCGACGGCGAGCAGGGGCGGGATGTTGTCGCCGGGGTGGGAGTAGTCGGCTGCCAAGTAGGTGTCGTGGAAGTCGAGTTCGCGTACGGCGGTGCCGTTGGCCCAGGTCGCCCACTCCGGGGAGACCCGGGCGCGGCTGCCGAAGACCGAGGCGCCGGGTGCGGACGCCGGGTGCGCGCCGGCCTGGGAGCGGGCGACGGCGACCGGGCGGCGCAGCAGGGACGCCATGGCGACGGAGGCGTTGTCGATGACGCGGTTGACGGCCATGGCGGCGCTGTCGGCGTCCAGTTCCTCGGTGCCGGTGGCGACCGCCGCGAGCTTCCAGGCGAGCTGCTCCTGTCGGGGCAGCCGGTCGGCGCTGGGGTGGACTCGGACGTGGTGCTCTTTCACGGGACTCCTCACCAAGTCGGCGCGGATGCGCTGTTCGTGCCGTCGAGCCTGCCTCCGTCCCGGCCGCGCGGCCACACCTCCCCGGAGTGGAATCCGTCCACCGGTCCACTGCGAATCCGCGGATTCTGCGAATCGTGCGGATGCTAGATTCGCAGCCGGGAGCCTGCCCACACGCAGCACGCGAACGGGACCACGGGAGGACAGGCATGCCGCGCCGACCCACCGACCGGAAGATCTACGCCCAGGCCAAGCTGCGCAGGCTCCGGCGCGATCAGGGCATGAACCAGGTGGAGATGGCCCGCGCGCTCTCCATCTCGACCAGTTACGCCAACCAGATCGAGCAGGGGCAGCGCCCGCTGACGGCGTCCGTGCTCCTGCGGATCGCCGAAGTGTTCGGTGTGGACGCCGAGTTCTTCTCCGAGGCCGCCGAGGACCGGCTGGCCGCCGATCTGCGGACCGCGCTCGCCGACGAGGCGTGCGGGATGCCGCTGCCGGACGCCGAGGAGATCGGGGAGGCGGCCCGCGACCATCCCGAGGTGGCGCGCGCCCTGGTCGCCCTGCACCGCAGGTACCGCTCCGTCACCGAGCAGGCCGCCGCCCTGGCCTCCCCGGGCCCTGCCGCGTCGGCCTTCCTGCCCGGCGAGCCGCACGACGAGGTGCGGGACTTCTTCTACGCCCACCACAACCACTTCGACCCGCTCGACACCGAGGCCGAGCGCCTCGCGTCCGCCCTCGGACTGCGGCCCGGACGCGCCGCCGATCCCCTGGCCGCGCACCTGGCCGACCGGCACGGCGTGCGGGCCGTGCGGGCATCCCAAGGCCCGCAGGGCCCGACGCCCGACGCCCGGCGCTTCGACCCGGACGCCGGGCTGCTGTTCCTCTCCCCCGGGCTCACCGACGGGCAGCGCGCCTTCCAACTCGCCACCCAGCTGGCCCTGTTGTCCTACGGCTCACTGCTCGACACGCTCGCCCACAGCGCCGCGGAGCTGACCTCGGCGCAGTCGGCCGCCCTGGCCCGGATCGGCCTGGCGAACTACTTCGCGGGCGCGCTCCTCATGCCGTACGCCTCGTTCCAGGGGGCGGCCGAAGAGGTGCGCTACGACATCGAACTGCTGTCCGCCCGCTATGGCGTCGGCTTCGAGACCGTCTGCCACCGCCTGAGCACCCTGCAGCGCACCGGGCGCCGGGGCGTCCCGTTCTCCTTCCTGCGGGTCGACCGGGCGGGCAACATCTCCAAGCGCCAGTCGGCCACCGACTTCCACTTCTCCCGCCTGGGCGGCACCTGCCCGCTCTGGACGGTGTACGAGGCGTTCTCCGCGCCCGGCAGGACACTGACCCAGGTCGCCGAGATGCCGGACGGCAAGCGGCACTTCTGGGTCGCCCGCACCGTGCGCCGCGGCGCGCTCGGGCACCGCTCGCCGCGTGCCGAGTTCGCCGTCGCCCTCGGCTGCGAACTGCGCCACGCCCACCGTCTCGTCTACGCCGAGGGGCTCTCGCTCGACGATCCCGGTGCCGCCACGCCCATCGGTCTCGGCTGCCGCATCTGCGAGCGCAGGGACTGCGCCCAGCGGGCCCGTCCACCGGCCGGCGGCCGGCTCGCCGTCGATCCCGACCGTCGTACACATGTGCCCTATCCGGTGCTCGACGATCACTGACGTGGGCTCTCCCCTGCGCTTTCGAGCTCTGGAACGCAGGGCGCTGTGCAAGTATGCGTGCAGCCGACCGGCGCCTCCCGCGTCGCCCTTCGAAGGCCGAAGGCCCACTGCCATGAGACAAGTTCCCTCACTCATGTTCGTTCTGTCCGTGGCCTGCGCCCTGTGCAAGGCACGCATCGCCCACCTCGAGTTCACCCCGCCCGGCACCGAGCCCGTGAGCATGCCGCGCTGGGACGTGGTACGAAAAGCCGCTTACAGCGCGTCCAGGAACCCCGCGCTGTGGTGGTTCACCGTGGAGAGCGAGGCCTACACGAACGGCGCCGGCGAGAACGTCTCGGCCGACGACGCCGACCGCTACCGACGCGCCTTCCGCTACCCGCGCACCTTCGCCCGCGTCCACACGGCGGGCCTCAAGGGCGATGCGAACTTCTGTGCCCAGTGCGACGTCCCCTACTGCTCCCGGCACTGGCGCCACGGAGAGGGGGACGAAGAGGGTGCGCAGTGCCCTCTGGGCCACCAGCACTGACCGGCCCCGCACACCCATCACCGCCTCTCGACGTCCGGCCGGTCCCGGCGCGGCGCATGGGAGGATGCCGGGCATGGGGTCACGGCTGCCGTTCGGGGAGAAGCTGCGGGCCGAGCTGGGTACGCCCGGCAGGGCCAGAAAACTGGACAGCAGCCCTCGCTCCCGCGTGTGGCGCACCGAGTTGTCCGGCACGCCCGTCGTGGTCAAACAGCTGGTCGAGGGGCCGGGTGCCGACGAGCGGTACGCCCGCGAGGTGACCGCGCTGCGACTCGCGTCCCGGGTCGACCCGCCGGTGGTGCCGGGGCTCCTCGGCACCGACCCCTCGGCGCGGGTCCTCGTCCTGGAACACCTGGCGGAACGGGCTCCCGGCGCGGACTGGTTGACCGACTACGCGGCGGCCCTCGCCCGGCTCCACGCGTTCCCGCGGCCGGGGGCCGAGGTCGCGCTTCCCTCTTGGTCGGGACCGACTCAGGACGACGTCGACTCCTTCCTCACCCTCGCCGGGGCGCTCGGCGCCACCGCGCCGTGCGGGGTCCGGGCCGAGCTGGACGACCTCGTCGACCGCCTGGCCCGCACGCCCGCGCGTTCCCTGCTGCACGGCGACCCCTGCCCGGGCAACGACCTGCACACCGGCGACGGCATAAAATTCATCGACTTCGAGCAGGCCTCGCTGGGCGACGGAATCGTCGAACTCGCCTATCTCCGCATCGGCTTCCCCACCTGCTGGTGCGCGACCGCCCCCGCTGCGCGGCTCCTTCACGCGGCGGAGGCGGCGTACCGCACGACCTGGCGCGAGGCCACGGGCACCGAGGTGCGGGGCGACCTCACGGACGCGTGCGCGGGCTGGCTGCTGCGCGGGGACGCCCTGGTTCAGCGCGCCCGACGCGGGACCACCGACTACCTGGCGAGGCTCCCGGACCATGACTGGCGCTGGGGCACGGCCACCGCCAGGCAGCGGCTGGCCCACCGCCTCGGCGTCGTCAGCGAGATGACGTCCGGGGGCGGCCGGCTGGCGGACCTGGGACGCCTCTCCGCGGCGATGCGCGCCGCCATGAACACCCGTTGGCCCACGCTACGGCCGCTGCCGTCACAGCGGCCGTAGCCGGTCCGAACCGGTGCGGGGACGGGGCGTTGGGGTGTCTCAGCGGCGCCGCTCCGTGTAGCGCCACAGGACATGCACCACACGGAGCACCCCCAGCACCCCGCCCACCGAGGCTCCCGTGATCAGCAAGGCCTTGTCGACACCGGGAGGGAACTGCCAGACGGCGGCAGGGCCCGCGATCGCCCCGAACACCACGGCGGCGAGAAAACACGCACTGACCAGCGCATAGCCGATCTCGACGGTGATCTCGTCACGCTCTGCCTGGCTCCGTCTCGTTGTCGTCATGGCCCCAGCATGACACCAGGGCCAAGGCCGTGCGAGCCTCTTCGACGAGGCTCGCACGACGTGCGCATCACTCCGCTCCGGCGCTATCTCACGGTGAGTTCCGCGATCCCTGGATGCTTCTTCGCGCCGGCTTCCCCGCGTACCGTCACCCGCACGTACCGGGCACGCCCCGGATCGTCCGCCGTCGCGCGGTGCCAGGTCCGCCCGTCGAGGGAGAGCTCGACGCGGTGGGCGGCGGGCCTCGTGCCGGTCCAGACCGGCGTGATCTTCTTGACGCGGACGGTCCTGCCGAGGTCCGTCGTCAGCCGGCCGCTCGGGCCGTCCGGGACCCAGGCCGTCGCCGTGTTGCCGTCCACGGCGGCGCCCGCGTACTGGCCGGGCTGCTCGGAGGAGGCCGTGGCGGCGGTGCAGCGGGCCGCGTTGGCGGTGGGAGCGAGGTCGGGGCGGCGCGTCTTGAGGACCGCGGGGCTGCCCTCGCTGACGGTCTGCTCGCCCTGCGGCGTGTCGAGCGTCATCGGCGCGCCGCCGGTGAGCCGCACCGTGGTGCGGTGGGCGCCGAGTTCGATGTCGTACGTACGCCCCTGCCAGGCCAGGCCGCGCAGGGTGACGCCTCGGTCGAACTGCGGGGGCAGCATCGGGTCGAGGCGGACGCTGTCCTCCCGCATCCGCAGGCCCGTCAGACCGTGGGTGAAGGTCTGCAGGAATCCGCCCTTGCCGGTGAGGAAGTCGTGCGCGGGCGAGCCCGACAGGGGATCGTCGGCACCGGCCTTGTCGCCGCGGGCCTCCGAGAACTGCGCGAAGGGGCCACGGACGAACGGCCTGATGGAGCGCTCCAGATAGGTGTACGCGGAGCAGCCGGGCTCGCCGATTCCGGCGGCGTCGACCGCGTGCACGGAGTCCGTCATGGCCGGGCCGTCCGGGTCGGTGCGCTGCGCGTAGTAGTCGAGGGTGCCGGTCGCGGCGCCCTCCGGCATCGGCCACTGGAGCGGATACATCAGCAGGACGGTGTCGGCCTGCTTGATGGTGCCGCCGTCGTATCCGTCGTACTGCTGGAAGACCTTGCGCTTCTTGTCGTACGGGATCCGGATGCGGTCGGCGACCGCCGCCCACCGGGCGGGGGCCCGCTCGCCGAGCAGTTCGGCGGCGCGGGTGGCGTGGCGCAGCGCCGTGGCGGCTCCGGCGTTGGTGAAGACCGCGTCGTCGACGCCGTTGCTGTATTCGTCGGGGCCCGCCGTGTCCCTGATCGAGTAGCTGCCGTCCTCGTTGCGGCTGACGCGGCCCGCCCAGAAGTCGGCGATGCCCTTCATCACCGGCCAGCCGCGCTCGCGCAGCCACGTGGTGTCCTTGGTGGCCAGGTAGTACTGCCAGACGGCCAGGGAGATGTCGGACTGGAGGTGGACCTGGGTGCGGCAGTGCGGCGGGTCGACGCTGTGGCACTCCGTGGCCAGGTCGCCCGAACTGCCGCTGTTCCAGGGGTAGAAGAGGCCCTTCTGGCCGAGCTCACGGGCGTTCTCCCGGGCCTGGGTGCGGGTCCGGTAGCGGTAGTCCACCACGGTCCTGGCTAGTGCGGGCCGGGTGGCGAGCAGGCCGGGGTACATCCAGGTCTCGGCGTCCCAGAAGATGAGGCCCGCGTAATTGTCGCTGGTCAGGCCCGCCGGAGCGATGCTGTTGGCCGCGCCTTGGCGGGTGTTGGAGAACAGTCCGTACTGCGCGGACCGCACCCACGTCTGCATGTCCCGTCGCCCTGGCACCTGGATGTCGCTGCGCCACAGCCGTGCCCAGGCGGCCGTGTGGGAGCGGAGCAGGGGCCGCCAGCCCCGGTCGGCGGCGCGCAGGGATGCGGCGGTGGCGTCCCTGCGCGGCGCCCGCGAGGTCAGGTCCGTGTCGACGCCGACGTACTTGGTGAAGTCGTAGGACTGCCCGCGCCGGACCGGCAGGGCGAGAGCCTGTCGGGCCGTCAATTTCTGTGCCTGCGCGGCACGGTGGGCCTGCGTGCCCTGCGCTCCGCGTCCGGCGCGCAGGGTGGAGGCGACGGCCCCGTCCACGTTCGTGCCGTCCGTGCGGAAGGCGACATCCATGCTCGTGCGACTGCCGCCCGGACTCTTCTCGGTCCGGTCGCCGCCCCCGGTCTGCCGCATCCGGCGCGCGCCGCGTCCGTCCAGCACGTCGGTGACGGTGGCCCGGCCGCTCCAGTGCGGTGTCATGCGCAGGCGCACCGCGCCCACGTGGGGATCGGCGCGGTCGGCGAGCACGTCGTACACGAGGTCGGTGCGGCGGCCGTCGGACGCGGTCCACGTCAACGACGTGCGTACGACGCCGCAGTGGAGGGAGAGGGACTGCCGGTAGTGGGAGATCCGGCCGGACGGTGTCGAAGAGTTGAAGGTATCGCCCTGCGCCCCGCCGGTACCGACGGTCAGCGCGGTCCAGGTGGGCAGCGCTGCCGCCGCCTGCCGGTCCTCGGCGGTCCGCTTGTTGTGGGCGTACAGACCGGAGACGAAGGAGCCGTCGTAGCGCGGGGTGAACAGCGGCCAGCCGGTCTTGTCCTTGCTGTCGGCGTATCCGGCACCGTTCGGCGGCACACGCTGACCCAGGTAGCCGTTGCCGACGAAGGCGTGGTGGGTGTCGGTGGCACCGGGGCGCGTGGTGCCGAGCGTCCATCCGTCGTCCTTGCGGCAGTCGGCGGCGGCGCGGCCGTCGGCACGGTTGTTCCGCGCCGTCTGTGAGGCCGCGGGTGGCACCCAGGCAATGAGCGCTCCGGCCACCAGCACCGCGGTCAGTCGGGCGGCACGCGGCCGCGTGCCGAGGGAGTACGTCATTGTTCTCCGTCACTCTGGTTTCGCCTGCGAAGTCCAGGGACCATAAATTTCCTGAACAGTCCACGTCAATAGATCTACGTTCCCGGTCAAGTATCGAACGCGAGGGGCGCGCATCGGAGTGCGCGCGCCGGTCCTGTCGGGCGACGGAGAAGCATCCGCCGGCCGGTCCGACCGGATCTGCCAGGCCGCGTCCCGGCTGCGCCTTGCGGATGCGACGCGCTCCGGAGCGGCACGGCTCGACACGGTTACGGTGGGCTCACCACAGACCCCCAAAGCCTGACAAATGCCCACCCGCTACCACCTGCGAGGCGTTTCTCCATGAGCCTGTCCATCCGCAACCAGATCTCCGGCATCGTCACCGCCGTCACTCCGGGCGAGGTCATGGCGACCGTCAAGGTCCGCCTGGAGGGCGGCCAGGACATCATCGCCGCGATCACCCTGGAGGCGGTCAAGGAGCTCGGCATCGCCGAGGGCTCCGAGGTACGCACCCTGATCAAGTCGACCGAGGTCGCCCTGGCCACCGGCCCGGTCGAGGGCCTCTCGATCCGCAACCAGTTCCCCGGCACCGTCGCCGACGTGGCCACCGGCGGCGCCATGGCCTCCGTCAAGGTCACCGTCCAGGGCGGCGAGCTGACCGCCGCCATCACCAAGGACGCCGTCACCGACCTGCGACTCGCCGCAGGCACGTCGGTGGTCGCGCTGGTCAAGTCGACGGAGATCTCCCTCGCCACGGCCTGATCGCCCCGGATACACGGACGGGCCCCGCGTGCTCACTGGTGCGGGGCCCGCTCATGCGTGTGTCGACCGGGCTCACGGGCCCGTGATGTCATGGCGGCATGCTGCGTAAGAACTGTGTGACCAGAAACCACATTTCGGTGTGGCATGAACGTGCCCTGCCGAACGCTCCCGAACTGGTCACGTTCCGGGCCGTGTTGCGCGGCTCTCTCCTGCCGCTCCTGGTCTGGGCCGGCGTCGCGTGCTTCGTGTTCTTCCTGTACGCGCCAGTCGCGGCGGTGGGCCTGGTGGGACTCTTCGCACTGTCTTTCATCGTGGGGTTCCGGCTCCGCCGCAGGGCCCGGCACTCTGTCCGCTGCAGCGTCTACGGGGCGATGGGCGGCGTGCTCGACAAGTCCTTTGTCGGGGCCTGAGGCGAGGAGCGAGCCGGGACGGACACCCCGGCTCATCGGCCTCTCCCCGAGGGCTGACGGTCTACGCGGGCACGAAGCCGTGGGGAAGCACCAGGGCCGAGTCCGTGTGAAGCGTGATGCGCGACGGTGTGTACGTGGTGGCCGCGACCCGCGGCTCACCGGTGCCGGGATTGCGGGCGTAGCGCGGGTGGGCGCCTCCGCTGATCTGCCAGCGGACGCGGTGGCCGGGGAGGAAGCGGTGAGCGGTGGAACTCATCGCCACAGTGACCTGCGAGGACGCCTGTCCGGCCGTCCTGAGCCGACCCAACCCGTCGCAGATGTTGACGGACCGGCCTTGCGGGTCCACGTCGCACAGGCGGGTGAACACATCGGCGTGTCCGGTGTCCGTCGAGATGCTCAGCCGTGCGGAGACGGCACCCAGGATGTCCAGGGGTTCGGTCAGCGGTGGTCCGGTGAACGTCAGGACGTCGTCCCGTGCCTCCAGCGTGCCGTTGTCGCGGGGACCGGCGGTGCGGGAGAGCAGCGGGCCGCCGAGGGAGGGCGTGGGGTCGGCCGGGTCGTAGCGGAATGCCGCCACGGGCGCCGAGTCCGCGGGTGCCTGCTGGGTGAGCTGCCCGCCGGCGATGGGGTACCACGGGGTGGCAGCCGCGGCCGGCGGCCAGTCGTCGAGGTCCCGCCAGGAGTCGTCGCCGCCGATGTGCACACGCACCGCGGTGGGACGCAGGCCGGAGCGGTCGGCGCACAGGTGGGCGCGCAGCCATGCGAGGCTTTCGGTGAATACCTCGGCCCAGCCTTGCTGCAGGGCCGAGGTGTGCGTCCAGGGGCCGACGAGCAGGGCGGTCTCGCATCCGGCCCGGCGCAGCCGGTCGTGCTGTTCGAAGGTCTGGTCGACCAGCGCGTCGTGCCATCCGCTGATCAGAGCCGTGGGCACGCCCAGCCGGTCCGCCGACCCCGCCATCGACGCGCCGCGCCAGTAGGCGTCCTCGGCATCAGGGTGTGCCATCACGTCGTCCAGCCAGGGCAGTCGGCTCCCGAGGGCCGACACGTATGCCCCGCGCAGGGGCCGCGCGGTGATGACGTCACGCAGGCGGCGCTGGAGACGCAGCGTCGCCTTGAGGAACGGCGCCATGCCCTGGTGCTGGTAGGTCATGCCCATGCCGACGGCGAGGGCGTTCTCCAGGCGGAGCGCACGGCCCGCGTGGAACAGGGCGTGGGGGTCGTGCAGCCCCACCTGCACCACCATGGCCTTCAGCTCCGGCGGCGGGGCCTGGGCCAGGGCCCACTGTGTGTAGCCCAGGTAGCTGGGGCCGACGGTCCCCAGCGTCCCGTCGAACCAGGGTTGCTCGCGCAGCCAGGACACCGCGGCCCGGCCGTCGGCGGTCTCGTTGCGCCACAGGTCGAACGCGCCGCCCGAACCGCCGGTGCCGCGGCAGCTCTGCAGGATCACGTGGAAGCCCTGCTCGGCGAAGAGCAGGCCGTACTGAGGCGACCACGGCAGCCCTCGGCCGTAGGGCGAGCGGACCAAGAGGGTCGGGAAGTCGCCCTGGGCGCGCGGGAAGTAGTGGTCCGTGATCAACGGGCTGCCGTCGGCGGCCGGCACCACCAGACCCGGCTCCCAGCCGGCCTCGTACCGCTTGTCCGGGAGACCTCGCCAGGTCGCCCTCATCATCCGTGCGGACAGCGGCGGCTTTCCGGCGGGCGGCATCCAGGCCGGTCCGGCCACGACGTCGGGCGTGCGTGATGTCATCGTCCCCTCCTCTATTCTCGTACTACGTACGAGAATAGAGGATGCTTGGATGACCTTGGCAAGAGCCATCGCCCAGCAGGTCGGGGAAGTCGGGGAAGGAGAAGGAAACCGTGCCCAGTGACGGAACGTCCGACGCCGTGGGCGTCGGTCCCGAACAGCTCTGGCTGCGTCCCGCCGAGCCCCGGCGTGGCCGCAGGCCGTCCTTCAGCCGGGAGACGATCACCGCGGCCGCCGTCGCCCTGGCCGACGCGGAAGGGCTGGAGGTGGTCACCATGCGGCGGGTGGCTGCCGAGGTCGGCGCGGGCGTCATGTCGCTCTACAGCTACGCCCCCGACAAGGAGACGCTGCTGGAGCTGATGGTCGACCACGTCAGCGGCGAACTCACGGTCACGGAGCCGCCCGGCGGGGACTGGCGCGCCGATCTGAAGACCGTGGCGCACCTGCAGCGCGCCCACATGCTGCGCCACACCTGGCTGCCCGCCGCGTTGTCCACCCGCCGCGTTCCTGGCCCCAACACGCTGGCCTTCCTGGAACACGTGCTCGCCGTCCTGCGACCCACCGGTCTTGACGGCGCGGCGAAGCTCGAGGTCTTCGCCCAGCTCACCTCCTTCGTGGCCGGGCACGCCGCCCATGAGATCGCGCAGGCCGCGGCCTCACGGTCACCGGACCGGGCCGCGGCCGAGGCCCGCTACCTCGCCGCCGTCGCCGCTGACGGCCGCCACCCGGAACTCGCCGAAGCCCTGGCCGCCGCCGGGCGCCCCCTCACCCCCGAGGCCACCTTCACCCGGTTCCTCAACCGTCTGATCGACGGCATCGACACGGACTGACGCCACGCACGTGCCGCCGGCCCGCGTCCCGCCCGCGGCACTTCCCAGGAGCACGGAATGCACGGGATTCCTGCCGGCAACCTGGGGGAAACAGTCCGTCCCTACGGTCACCTGCACACCGGTCATGGCTGCAACGGCCGGCGTGCGCGCAGGAGTTCACCGGTCTCGCGCTAACCAGCCGTCTTCCGCCGAGCTTTCAGGGAGGAACGATGGCTGTGTCCACCCGTGCCGTCGCACCCGCGCCGGACCCACATCCCGTCGACGTCCGGCCGCCGCTGCGCCGCCTTGTGCCTCTGAGCCTGCAGCACCTGCTCGTCGCCTACGCGGGCATGGCGACGATGCCATTGCTCGTGGGCACCGCGCTGCACCTGCCCGAGGACCGGATACGCCTGCTCATCGCCGCCAATCTGCTGGTGGGCGGCCTCGCCACGCTGTTGCAGTCGCTCGGTGTGAGGCGGGTCGGGGCACGGCTGCCGATCGTGATGGGCTCGACGTTCACCGCGATCACGCCCGCCGTGCTGATCGGCAGGGAGCATGGTCTCGCCGCCGTGTTCGGGGCGACGATCGTGTCAGGCCTGGTGACCTTGGCCGCCGCGCCGTGGTTCGGACGGTGGCTGCACCTGTTTCCGCCGCTGGTGACCGGCACCGTCATCGCTGTGATCGGCTTCTCGCTGGTGCCGTCGGCGGCCGGGCTCGTCACGGGCGGCCACGGTGCGGGCGGCGGGCGCGGGCTCGCCCTGGCCGGAGTCACCGTGCTGCTCGTGGTCCTGGTGGAGCGCCTCGCGCCGCCCGCGGTGGCCCGGTTCTCGGTGCTCGTCGCCCTGGCCGCGGGGACCGTGCTCGCCCTGCCGCTGGGCCTGTTCGACGGTTCGGGCATGCGGGACGCGCACGCGCTGACGGCCCCGGACCCGACCGCTTTCGGGGCACCCACGTTCGTCGTTCCCGCGATCGCGGCGATGCTCGTCGTGCAGCTCGTGAACATGGTCGAGTCCGTCGGTGACACGCTCGCCGTCGGACAGATCGTCGGGCGCGGCGACGACGGGCCCACCGTCGTGCGGGCGCTGCGCGCGGACGGCGTGGCGACCACGGCTTCGGGCGCCCTCGCCTCCTTCCCCGTCGTGACGTTCGGGCAGTCGGTGGGTCTGGTGGGCGTGACACGGGTGCACAGCCGCCATGTCGCGGCGCTGTCCGGCCTGCTGATGGTGGTGCTCGCGTTCGTGCCGATGTTCGGGGCGGCCGTCGCCGCCGTGCCCGGGCCGGTCCTCGGCGGCGTCTCGCTCGTCATGTTCGCCATGGTCGGCGCGGTCGGTCTGCGCATCCTGGCCCGCGCCGACCTCACCGACTCCCGCAACCTGCTGACCGCCGCGCTCGCCTTCGGGCTCGGGATGATCCCGGTCGGCGCCCCGGACTTCTACGCGCCGCTGCCCTCGTACGCCCGCACGGTCCTGGACAGCGGCATCGCGGTCACCGGCCTCGTCGCCTTCGCCCTCAACCTGCTGTTCCACCACACACCCCGGCTCCGGAAGGACCACGCCCGATGACGACGACCGACATCGACACGATCACCGACGTCACCGTCTTCTGTACGGGCCGCTGGCACGCCGAGACGGACGTCCACCTGGCCGACGGCCGCGTCAGCGCGGTCGTACCTGCCGGTCGGCTCCCCCGCGGTCCGCGGGTTCTGGAGGGGGCCGGCGGCCATCTCGTCCCCGGCTTCGTCAACACGCACACGCACCTCTTCCAGGCGGGCCTGCGCGGCATCGGCGAGGGCCTGCCCCTGCTCGCGTGGCTGAGTGCCGTCGGCGAGGAGGCGGTGCGGCTCACCCCCGAGCGGGCCTACGCGACCGCGGCCGCCGCCGCGGCCGAAGCGCTGCGCAGCGGCACCACCACCCTCGTCGAGCACATGTGGCCGCACCCGTCCCCCGAAGTGCACGACGCGGTACTGCGGGCGCTGCGCGACAGTGGGGTGCGGGCGGTGCTGTGCCGGGGCGTGGCCGACCGCGCGGACCCCGGCCGCAGGTGGGGCTTCGACCCTCGGCTGATGCAGCCTCTGAAGGAGGCGCTCGCGCACACGGACGAGCTGATCGCGGCGGCGCGGGGCGGCAGGGTCGACGTCGGTGTCGCCGTGCCCAATCCGCGGTGTCTGACCCCGCAAGGGATGGCGGCCGTGCGCGGCTACGCGGACGAGCGCGGGCTGCCCGTCTCGCTGCACCTTCTGGAGACGACGACGGACGACATCATGTGCCGTGCCCACGCGGGAGTCGGCGCCGTGGCCTATCTGGAGCAGGCCGGGTTCCTGTGGGAGCGGCTGCTGGCCGTGCACTGTGTGGAGCTCGACGCGGCGGGCCGCGCCACGCTCGCCCGGCACGGGGTCGGCATCTCGTACAACCCGCTCAGCAACATGCGGCTCGGCAGCGGGATCGCTCCGGTGCCGGACATGCTGGCCGCCGGGTTGCGGGTCGGGCTCGGCGTGGACGGCGCGGCCAGCAACGACACCCAGGACATGCTCGAGGCGCTGCGCATCGGCGCGTACCTGCAACGGGCCGCCCACCGCAAGGCCGATCTGTTCGGGTTCCGCGAGATGTTCGCGCTGGCCACCAACGGCGCGAACCGGGTTCTCGGCCTGGAGGAACGCCCGGACGGCGTCCAGGCCGGGATGGCGGCCGACCTCGTGCTGCACCGGTTCGAGCGGGACTACGCCTGCCTTCCCGTAGCCGATCCTGGGGCCACATTGCTGACGTGTGCGAGCAGCCGGACGGTGGCCGCGGTCATGGTCGGCGGCGAGGTTCTGGTACGGGACGGCGAGCATGTCCGGCTGCCGTCACGGGAGTTGGCCACCGGCCTCGGCTTTACCGCCGCGTAACACCGTGATCACCGGTGGAAACACGCGCGGGGCAGGCTGAACGCATCGCGTGCGGGCCCCGGGTCGCCGGGGCCCGCGCCAGCCCACGGCGCCGGACCCGCGAAGGGGTGCCGCCGCGACCGTGCCCACGGACCTGTGAGCGTCCGTGGTGGGGAGCGCAGGGGCGGTGACTGCGTCCCGAGAACCCACGATCGCTTCGAGGAGCGACAGCCGCGATGACTGAAACGACGTACAGCATGGCCGAGTTGGTCAAGGAGACCCGCATGGGCGGGGCCGGTACGGAGACATCCGCCCGGGAGATCCGCAGGATCGACCTCACTGACTTCGACGCCCGCAGGGCCGAGATCACCGAGGAGCTGTGGGCCGCCGCCACCGACATCGGATTCTTCCAGCTCGTGCACCACGGCATCGATCAGGACCTCGTGGACGCGGCGTTCGCCGACGCCGAGCGGTTCTTCGCCCTGCCGCGGGAGACCAAGGCACGGCACGCTCTGAAGAAGGGGCTCAACTCGGGCTGGGAGTCCAGGACGCAGGTCCGTCCGTCGATCGGGACGCCGGATCAGAAGGAGTCGTACCAGGTGACCCGGCCGCACATGGACGGGCTGTGGCCGCACGACGCGCTGCCCGGATTCCGGGAGCGCACGCTCGCGTTCGAAGCACGGTGCCGGGAGCTTGCGCTGCGCGTGCTGTCCTGCTTCGCCGACAAGCTGGGCCTGCCCGACGGGTTCTTCGCGTGCGCCCACGACCCGTCCAGCGATCAGTACCAGTCGACGCTGCGGATGCTGCACTACTTCGCCGTACCCGACGTACCCGGGGGCGCGGAGACCCCCACGGACGTCTGGCGTGCGGGCGCGCACACGGACTTCGACTGTCTGACGCTGCTGTTCCAGCGCGACGGGCAGGGCGGGCTGCAGGTGTGCCCGGGCAAGGAGGCGGACGCGCAGGAGTGGACGCCGGTCGAACCGGCCGACACCGTGATCACCTGCAACGTCGGGGACATGCTGATGCGGTGGAGCGACGACCGCCTCCCCTCGAACTTCCACCGGGTCACGTCACCGGGCCCCGACGACGACCGGTCGGCCCGGTACAGCATCGCGTTCTTCGCGCAGGCCGACCGTGACGTGGTGATCGAGGGGCCCGCGGGCCGCTATCCGCCGATCACGGCCGCGGACTACATCCAGCAACGCATCGCCGCGAACTTCGTTCGCCAGATTGGCCTTGGACGGGCCGATCAGGGGTGACGTGAGGGTGTCCACGAGGGGCGGAGCCGCCGACCGAGCGGGCGGTGGGGCTTGTCAGGGGCCCAGCGGTGTCAGGGGCCCGGCGGTCGGCGGATGACCGGCGATCGTCGTCGTCACCGCAGGGAGCGGATCGCCGGACTCGCGGCGACCAGCGCCGCGCACGCCAGTACGGCGCCGCCACAGACCAGGAACAGCGTCGTCGTACCGTACGGGAGCAGGACGCCGGCGATCACGTAGGAGAACGGGTCGAACGCCACCGTGGCGAGGACGACGAGGCTGAGCACCCGGCCCAGCAGATGCTCGGGCACGCGCTCCTGAAGAGTGGCCACGATGACCACTCCGAGGAACGCGGACCCGAGGCCGACGAGGGAGACGACCGCCGTCGCGGCGACGACATGGGTGACGGCGGCGAGTCCGGCCACCCCCGCGCCGATCGCGGCGACCCCGCCGACCACGGTCCGGCCGCGCCGGGTGGAAGGACGCCACCCGGCCAGCAGTGAACCGGCCAGGGAACCGGCACCGAAGCCGGACAGCACGATCCCCAGGGATCCCGCGCCGCCGAGGCGTTGATCGGCGAGCACCGCGCCGCCCACGATCACGGGGCCCACGACCGCGATGTTGATCAGGGCGACGGCTGCCAGCATCCCTCGCACCAGCGGTTCGCCCCAGGCGTATCTCAAGCCTGCGCCGAGGGCACGAGCACTGCTGAGCCGCTCCCCGTCGACGGCGTCCTGACCGGCGTCGTCCCCGGCACCCCCGCCACGTCGCACCACGCGGGTGAGCGTGCCGAGGGCGACGGCCGCCATCGCGGCCAGCACCGCGATCCCGCCGAGCGTCGCGTCGAAGCCGATCGCGGCGATGACTCCGGCGGCCACCGCGGGGCCGACGAGATCGCCTCCCGACTCCGCGCCCTGCACCAGCGCGTTGACCCGGGCGAGCTTCCCGGTCGGCACGACGGCGGGCAGCACGGCCAGGGCCGCGGGGAAGTAGGCGGCATCGGCGGCGCCGAGCAGCCCGGCGAGCAGCGCGAGCGTCGTCACCGTCGGCGAGGTGAAGGTGACCAGGGCGCCGAGGGCGAGCAGGACGGCGACCCGCGCCCAGGAGGCGACGGCCACGACACGGGCGGGGCCGAGGCGGTCGACCAGCACTCCGGCCGGAAGCAGGAGCGCCGCCCGCGGCAGCGCCGCGGCCACCAGCACGAACCCCGTGGTCCTCCCGGGTTCCGACAGTTCGAGCACGAAGAGCGTGAGCCATATCAGGAACAGCGCGTCGACCACGGCCGCCAGGCCCTGTCCCACGACCAGGCGGCGCAGGTGCGGATCGCCGAGCGGTTCGCGCGGAAGGGAACGCGCGGTCGGCTCCGTCGTCATGACCGGCTCCCCGGGGCGCGGACACCGACCCGGCCGTGTCGCTCACTGATCGTCGACATGCGCATCCGCTCACAGAATCCGGTGGGAGGTGTTGCTCTGCCACAAGGGCCGGGCTGCGCGTCACTAGGCGATGTGCGTGCCTCCGTCGACCGTCAGGGTCGTGCCGGTGATGTAGGACGCCGCGTCGGAGACGAGGAAGACCAGTGCCGCTGCGAGCTCCTCCGGGTCCCCGATGCGCCCTGTGAGCACCCTCGGCAGCACCGCGTCGAGGTAGCCCTCGGCGTAGCCGTCGGTCATCCCGGAGGTGAAGAGGCCCGGCGCGAGGGCGTTCACGCGGATGCCCTTGCCGGGGGTCCACTGTTGGGCGAGGTCACGGGTGAGCCCGAGGATCCCGGCCTTCGACGCCGAGTAGGCGGCCTGCGGCAGACCGCCCGTGACCAGCGCGAGGATGCTCGAGACGTTGACGATGGAGCTGCCGGGCAGCATCACCGCGCCCGCGGCCTGGGCCATCCAGTAGGAGCCGTTGAGATTGATGTCGACGACCTCGCGGAACTGCTCCGGTGTCTCCTCCGTCGCCAGGTGTTCGCTGCTGATCCCGGCGTTGTTGACGAGGATGTCCACCCGCCCGAAGGCCCGTACGGCCGCGTCGACCAGCGCCCGGCAGTCCGCCGGCTCGGCGACGTCGGTCCGCACGGCCACGGCCCGGCGGCCGAGCTTCTCGACGGCCGTGCGCACGGCCTCCAGTCTCTCCGCGCGCCGCGCCCCGAGCACGACGTCGGCGCCCGCCTCGGCCAGCGCGGTGGCGAAGGCCACGCCCAGACCGGAGGAGGCGCCGGTGACCACGGCGACGCGGCCGTCGAGCCGGAAGCGGTCGAGTACGGTCATGGCGGTCACCGGCGTCCTGCGCCGCGGTGCACCGCAGCGCCGACGGTGGTCGACTCCGCGGCCCGGTCGTCGGGGATCCGCGCGCCGAGCCTGTCCTCGACCGCCGCGGTGATCTCCATGAACTCCATCACGGGCTCTCCTTCCGGGACTTCGGGGGCTGGGGCTTCTGGGTCTGGGTGGGTCGCGGACCGACGTCAGACCCCGAGGCGCTGTCGGTAGGTGAGCAGCGTGCGCAGGAAGCCGTCCATCTGCTCCTCGGTGTGGCCCGCGTGCGGGAAGAGGCGCAGGAGTGCCTGGTTGCGCGAGACGGCCGGGTAGGAGAAGACGGGGACGAGGTAGCCGTCCTCGACGAACCACTCCCGCATCTGCAGGGCGGCGGCGTCGTTCCCGATCGGCACCGACAGCATGTAGGACTCGGTCGGCGTCGTCGGCGTGCCGGCGTCGTGCATCTGTCGGCGAAAGCGGGCGGCATGCGCCAGGTAGTCGTCGACGATCTCCGGGTTTCCGGCGAGGGCGTCGATCGTGCGCGTGGCGGCGTGAGCGGTGGGCGGTTGGATGGCGGCCGTGAACATCGAGGTGCCGGAGAGCAGTTCGAAGGCGTCGATGGCCGCGGCGGGGCCGGCGATCGCACCGCCCTCCAGACCGATGGCCTTCGACAGCGACACCATGACGAAGTCGGCCCGCTCCCGGATCGCGGCCGCCTCCCGGGCGTAGGGACGGTTCTCGGGCCCGTACACCATGAAGCCGTTCGCGTCGTCGATCATGCTGATGGCGCCGTGGCGGTCGCACGCGTCGAGGATCTCCACGATCGGGCCCATGGTGCCGTCGGCCGAGTAGATGCTCTCGGCGATCACCACGGTCTTGCGGGTCCTGACCCGCTCCAGGATGCGTGCCAGGTCCAGGACGTCGTTGTGCCGGAACGCGTGGACCTTGCGGCCGTAGCCGAGTCCTTCGAGGCCCTTCCAGATGCTCCAGTGGACGTCACGGTCGACGACGAAGACGGTGTCGTGATTGCTCACTTCGATCCCGGCGTCGAAGTGCGCGGAACTGCTCATGGCGTGGACGAACCCGATGTTCGCCAGGAGCCCCGTGGCGAAGGTGAGGGCCTGCTCCTTGCCGGTGTGCCGGGCGATCGTCTCCTCAAGGACCTGGTGCGGGCGGCAGATCCCCTGGGTCATCCTGGATCCGCTGGTGCTCAGGCCGTGGGCGAGCGCGCCCTCCGCGAAGTGCCGTTGTACCGGGATGTGGCGCTCCAGTTCGAGGAAGCTGATGCTGGCGAAGTTCACCAGCTCGCGGCCGCTGCGGACGATGGTCGGCCCGACGGGACCGTCCACCACCGGCGGGCGGTAGGCCGTGTCGTGGGTGTTCGCCTCGACGAAGGCCTCGAAGGCCCACGGGGCCAGGCGGTCCGCGGACGGTGCGGCGGTGCGGGACGCGGTCATGGTGAGGCTTCTCCTCCACGAGGGGCGCGGGGCGGCAAGGGCTCCACGGCTGCGGCAAGGTGGCCGAGCGAGGCCGTTCCGGCGAGCTCGTCCGACGCGATCCCGGTGAATCCGGACCGGTGGAGCAGCGCCAGCAGGCGAGGGATGGCGACCAGGGTGACTCCGTGGTCGGCGAGGCAGCGGTTCATGTCCACCGCGTCGGGGCTGTCGAGGGAACCGTTCGGCAGGCCATCGGGGCCGACGGCGGCGGCGACCACGGCGGCGGCCAGGGCCCGTTCGGCGTCCGTCGCGGGCACGCGCGACGGGATCCGCAGGATCTCCGTGTCGCCGGTGGCGGTGCGGGACCGGTCGGGCAGGCGGGCGGACGCGGCGCCGGCCGGGGCCAGGACGTAGCGGCCCGGGGCCACGAGCCCCGGTACTTCACTCAGGTGGTCCAGGACGTGGCGGTGCAGGTCGGCGGGGGTGACATCAGGGGCGGTGCGGGTGTACGCGACCAGGTGCCGTCCGTCGGCCTCCCCCGCCGCGTCTCCCGCACCCTCCGCCGCCGCGTCCCCACTGGGCACCACCGTCGCGTCGAGCACGCCGGGATGGCCGCGCAGCACGTCCTCGACCGTGGCCCGGCGCACCCATCCCTGCGGGGCGCGCCACCAGCCGGCGGCGGCCGGTTCCAGGGAGCGGGCCGGAACCGGGCAGTCGGCGCCGTGGGCGAGTTCGCGCAGGAGAGAGCAGAGGCGGACGGGCAGGGCCAGGGCCTGCCGGGCGTCGAGCAGGTGATCGCCGACGGTGACATCGAGGGCGACGGCACCCTCGTCGAGGCCGAGGTCGACGTAGAGCGTGTCGCAGGGCTCGTCGGGCGCGCTGCGGATCCAGGTGGCGGATGCGCCCGGTGGCGGGTCCTGCGCGGGGACCAGGTAGTCACGCGGCCACGAGTAGCAGTTGTACTCGATGGTGGGCACGGTCACGACACCGCGGCGGCGGTCCATGCGCGTCTGGGCGGCGACCAGCTCCGCGGGGCGCCACTGACCGTGCCGGTAGGCCGCCGCGCAGGCGGCGGCGACCGAGGCCACCACCTCGCCGAACACAGCGCCCGGTCGGAGGTCGATCTGTACGGGGACCGTCAGGGCCCGCACGCCGATGCTGCTCCGCAGGGCGGCCCGGGCCCGGTTGGAGACCACCACCGAGGCGAGGAACCGGTGTTCGCCGGTACGGGTGGCGACGTCGTGGGCCAGCGCCGCGAGCACGACGAGCTCCGGGCTGACCCGATGGCGCCGGGCGACGCGGCCGAGGTCGTCGTACGCGCGTACCGAGCGGTGCTGGAGGCGGTGGCGCCCCGCACCGTCGTGGGTCCCGCCGAACGGGGCGAGCACGCCGGTCGGGTTGCTCGCGTACCGCATGAGCCACTCGCGCTCCGCCGCGCGGGCACGCGCCAAGGGCTGGGCGGTGATCGTGTCGAGCGGGTGCACGGCTGTCTGCGCCGGTACGTCGTCGCCGCGCAGTCGGTCGTGCAGTTGGCCGAGCAGTACCGCGAGGCCCCATCCGTCGATCAGCACGTGATGGGCGGCCATCAGGACCGCACGTGGTTTTCCCGCCTCGAGGAGCACCCTGGCGAGCCAGGGCGGGTGCCGCTCGGGATCGATCGGCCGCGCGGCCAGCGCCGCCGTGGCGGCCTCCAGGGTGTGGGCATCGACGGCGGGGACGTCGACGCGGTCGACCGGCAACGGGGCCCAGTCCGCGCGGTGCACGTGCTGGACCGGTCGGAGCGGGCCGACGGTGGAGCGCAGCGCCTCGTGGTGGGCGGTGAGGGCCGCGAGCGCCCTGTGGACGTCGGCGACGGTCGCCGAGGGCGGCACGTGACAGTGGTCGGCGAGCGGCGTCGGGTTCACCCGCCGGGGTGAGGGGATGGTGTGCTCGAACCAGTGCCACTGCTGGACCCAGGTCAGCGGCCCGCTGCGGATGACGGTGCCGGCGTCCGGGGCCGGTTCGGGAAGGCGATGCACGGCCGGGGTCCTCATACCGCTCGGACCACGAGAGCGGCGTTGTGGCCGCCGAAGCCGAACGAGTTGCTCAGAGCGATCCGCAGACGCTCGTGGTGCTGCGCCTGGTGCGGTACGAAGTTGATGCCGGGGTCGATCGGTTCGTCGCAGTTGATCGTCGGCGGGACGTCACCCGTGCGCAGGGCCTGGATCGACGCCACGAGCTCGACCACTCCGGCGGCCCCGATCATGTGCCCGGTCATCGACTTGGTGGAGCTGACCGGGATCCGGGTGACCCGGTCCCCGAGCACCTTGCGCAGGACGGCCGTCTCGGTGGCGTCGTTCAGCAGCGTTCCGGTGCCGTGCGCGTTGACGTAGTCCACGTCCGCCCCCGCGATCCCCGCATCGCGCAGCGCCGCCTCGACGGCGAGGCACGCGCCCCGGCCCTGCGGATGCGGGGCCGTCCAGTGATGGGCGTCGGAGCTCGCTCCGTAACCCGTGAGTTCGGCCAGGGGCGTCGCCCCTCGCCCGGCGGCCACCTCGGCGGCCTCCAACACCACCACGGCGGCTCCCTCACTCATCACGAACCCGTCGCGATGCGCGTCGAAGGGGCGGCACGCGGCGGTCGGGGCGTCGTTGCGCCTGGACAGCGCGCCGGCGTTGCCGCTGCCCGCGAGGTCGACGGTGGTCACGCAGGCATCGGCGCCGCCGACGAGGACGATGTCGGCCTCCCCGTGGCTGATCATGCGCATTCCCGCACCCACCGCGTCGGCGCCGCTGGCGCACGCCGTGCTCTGGGCACGGCTGGGTCCTTGGGTGCCCAGACGCATGCTGATCTCGCCGGCGGCACTGTCCATGGCGGTCGTGACCTGGGTGAATGGGCTGATGGCCCGCGGTCCTTTGTCGCGCAGCGTGTTCGCGGCGCGGTAGATCGACCCCACCGGACCGTAGCCGCTGCCGATGATCACGGCGGTCCGCGGCGCCAGGTGTTCGTCGACGACGAGTCCGGCGTGCTCGCAAGCCTCCATCGCGGCGGCGAGGGCGTACTGCGCGTACGGGTCGGCGCGGCGGCTGACCGTCCGGGGCATGTAGCGGCCGGGGGTGAACGCGCGGACCTGGCCGCCGATCCGTACGCCGAGATCGGTCACGTCGATCGCGTCCACGGTGTCGATGCCGCTGCGCCCGGCCAGCATCGCCGTCCAGGTCGCCTGGACACTGTGGCCCAGCGGCGTCACGGCCCCGTACCCGGTGACCATCACCTGCCGCGGGGCCCGGTCGCGCCTGGCGTCCCCCCTCTCCCGTGTGTCCGTCACTGGGGGACCACCCCGGCGTCGCGGAGGGCCGGCAGGATGTCGTCGGGGGTGACCGGCACCATCAGGACGGCTGTGCCTCCCTGCGCACAGAACCGTCGCGCGGCAAGGATCTCGTCGGTCAGGGCGGCCTTGTCGCTCAGCACGCGGCAGTGGATGTCCGGCCCGTCCACCACGGGCGGCGGCGCGCCGGGTCGGGTGAACGGGTAGCGCTCGGCGTCGAGTCCGAGGCGGGCGCGTTCGGCGTCCAGCCAGCCGTAGCCGCCGTTGCACAGCACCACGTACAGAATGCCTCCGTGCGCCGGAGCGGTGACGGCGATGTCGGCGCGGGCCGCGAGGAACGCTCCGTCCCCGATGAACGCGGTGACCTCGTGGTCCGGGGCGGCCCGTTTGACCCCGATGGCGGCCGCCGCTCCGAAGCCCAAGGGGGTCTGCTCCGACGGCACGACGGACCCGCCGCCGACGCGGAAGGGGAAGCCGTAGGACCACATGTCCTGCAACCCGTCCTCCTGGACCAGCACGCGGCGCTCCCCCGCGGTGGCGTCGAGCGCGGCGAGCAGTTCGGCGATGCGGATGTCCGGCAGCGTCGCCGCACGGGCCAGTTCCGCTTCCGCCGCCTGGGACATGGCCTTGCGGGCGACGGCGATCTCGTCCGCCCATGCTCCGGTCGGCTCCGCGTGCTCGGCCTCGCGGTCTTCCTCCAGCGCCCGCGACCAGCCGAGCACGGCGTGCCGGGCGTCTCCGAGCACGCGCGGGCCGGGGAACTCGGCCGAGAGCCCGCCCGGATCGATGTTGACCTGCACCACCGCGACCGGGGGCCAGGGCGTGCCGCCTTCGACGACGGTCTCTTCGAGTCGCCCGGCGAGCGACACCACCAGGTCGCAGGACGACCACAGTTCACGGGCCGGGGCCGCGGCGTAGAGGCCCGCCACGCCGCAGAAGAGCGGGTGGTACTCGTCGACGGCGCCGCGGCCGGACGCGGTGGTGAAGAGTGCCGCGCCGAGGCGTTCGGCGAAGCGCTCGACCGCACCGTCGTCGTTGCGGTGCCGCATTCCGCCGCCCACCAGCACCACGGGACGCCGGCTCGCGCGGAGCGCCGCCAGGGCCGGTCCGGGCATCACGGGGACGGGGTCGAGGACCAGTGGTTCGGGCAGCGTCGGCCAGGGGCCGCTGGCGAGGATCTCCGCCGTGCGGACGTCATCGGGTATTTCCAGGTACACGGGTCCCGCGGGCGGCCCCACTGCTCGGGTCAGCGCTGTCACCGTCGCGGGGACGACCCGGTCGGGGTGCCCCACCCGGTGCGCCCACCGTACGAGGGGCGCTGTCACGGCGACTTGGTCGAGTTCCTGGAATCCGCCGCTGCCCCGGCGCCGTTCGGGCACGCCGGCGGCGAGCACGAGGACCGGCGCACCGGACTCGCGCGCCTCCAACAGCCCCGTCGCCGCGTGCGTGACAGCCGGTCCTTTGCCCAGTGCGCAGACGGCGAGCCGACCGGACTGCAGCGCGTATCCGGTCGCCATGTACATCGCGTTGCGCTGGTCGCGGCACGGTACGAGGTCAAGGCCTGCCGCGTCGAGGGCGCGCAGCAACTCCAGGTCGTCGCCGGGCAGTCCGAAGCAGGTGTCGACCCCGTTCGCCACCAACAGGCCGACGATCGCGGACCACGCGTCGCCGTATCGTCTGCTCGCCTGGGTCACTTGCACCCCGCCGTGGTCGGGGCGGCTGTGGGGAGGTGCTGTGCCACGGCCTGCGAGACGAGCAGTGGTTCGGCGTGCCGTTCGCCGCCGTAGGCGGCGTAGTTGGCCCTCATCCCGAATCCGCCGAAGGGACGGTTGCCGTCCTCGGCGTCGAGCAATGTGTGGTCGACGCAGGTGTGGTGACGCTTGGACAGGACTTTCACGGTCTCCGGGTCGTTCCCGTAAACCATCGCGCCCAGCGCTCGTTCGCTGAAGTACGGGCTCGATAATCGTTCACGCAGCATCCTCGCGCTGCGATAGGCCACGACGTTGAACACCGGGGCGAACATCTCTTCAAGGGGAATCTTCTCGTCGAAGTCCCACAGCAGCACGGTCGGATCGATCCTGCGGGACGGCAGGTCGATGCGGCCGCCGTGCCGGATGTGACGCGCATGACGGACCAGGTAGTCGGAGCAATTCACCAGCGCCGAGTCGTAGTGGATCGGGCCGTAGTCGACGGCCGGGTCGTCATTCTGTCCGAAACGCAGCGACGCCAGTTCGCCCGACAACAGCTCGACGAATTCCTCCGTGCGGCCCTTCGGCGCGAACACGACGTCGGGGCCGAAACAGTCTTGGCCCGAGTTGTAGAGCCGAATGTTCGTGACGTCCTGCGCGGCGCGCACAAGGTCGGCGTCGGGTGCGATCACGAAGGGGTTGATTCCGTAACCGAAGAAGAGGAAGAGCTGATCCTCTGCCAGCCCTTCACGGATGGTCTCGGCATTTGAATATTTGCCGGTGAAGACGATCAGGTCCGCCTCACGCACCGGTCCCGTCACGAACTTGCGCTGGCTGACTTCGAAAAGCTCGATGGGCAAGCCGTGAACGGGCGCCAACAGGGCGTGCAGGCGCTGTATCTGACTCTTGTTCTCAGAGGATGGCCGAAAGGTGATCCTGTCGCTGTAAAGGGACGCCACGAGCAGGTAGAGCGCGTAGGAATAGAGCGGGATGTTGGACGGGATGAAGACCGCGGCCCGAGGCACACACCCGGGCCGGACGCGACGGATCTCCTCCTCCGCTCCGTCGAGGGTGGCGAGGAACGAGCGGATCTCCGCGTCGGCCGTCCGGTGGGGCGAGATCTCGGTGAGGATCTTCAGCACCGCGTCCTCGTTGTCGGCCACGTACCGGCGCACCGCGCGGAGCGCGTCGAGGCGGTCGGCGAAGGGGATGCGGTAGTCGGTCGCACTGGCGGTCGGGCCGGACGCGGTGGCGTCGGCGGGCGAGTGGTGCGACGCGGACAGCGAGGTCATGGCGATCTTCTCCAGAACGGCCTGGTGGGGCTTTCCCGTGTTCGTGAGCGGCAACGCGGGAAGCACGATGACGTGGTCGGGCTGCTCGTAGCGGGCGAGCACAGGGCGCAGCAGTCGCTTCCAGTACGCAGGTTCGTGGTCGTCCGGGTCCACGATCACGAACACCAGACGACAGCCCAGACGCGCGTCGGGGACGGCGACGACCTGCGCCTGTGCGCCGACCGACGCGGCCCGTTCGGCGAGGTGGTCGGGATAGAGCGTGTGGCCGTCACGGTGTACGGCGTGCTTGCGCCCGATCGGGAAGACCCGTCCCGCGTCGTCGAGCAGGCCGATGTCACCGGTGCGGTGAACGGGACCGGAAACCGGAATGATCTCGCCGTCCTCGCCCAGGTGACCGGTCATCAGACCCTCGCTGCGCACGACGAGTTCGCCGAGCCGGCCGTGGGGAAGCGGCCTGCCGTGGTCGTCGTGGACTTCGAGGACCACACCGGGCAGCGGTGTGCCGCATCCGACCGGATCGGCGGGGGGCGCCAGCGCGATGTTGCCCACCTCGGTCGCTCCGTAGCCGTCGATCAGGTGCCGGCCCGTACGGGCGTGAAACCGGGCCGCCAGGTCGCGCCCCAGCGGTGCGCCGCCCACGCACCAGGCACGTACGGCCTCCAGGGCGTGGGCCAGAGCGGGACGGCGGTCGAACAGGTTGAGCAGGCTGTAGTAGGTCGAAGGGGCCCCGTCGACGATCGAGAGGCCGTGGTCCACGCCCGCCTCGAGCGCCCGGTCCAGGCGTGTGGCCGGTCCGTAGACCACGAGCGTGCCACCGCCCAGCCACCAGGTGAGGACCAGCGACAGGCCGTACTGGTGGGAGTACGGCAGGACGGGCAGGTAGACGTCGTCGGGCCGGTACCCCATGCGTTCCGCGCTGAGTGTGAGGTTGTCCAGAATCGAGCGGCCGGAGCGGACAATGCCTTTGGGGCTGCCCGTCGTCCCCGACGACCAGGAGATCGCGGCGTCCCGACGCCGTGCCCAGTTCGCCATGTCGGGCACGGCCGTCGCGTCCCCAACGGACCGTGGCACCGCGGTGCCACCCGTACCCTCGCCGATTTCGAGCACCACCCGCGCCCGGGTGCGGATCTGCGACAACTGCGTCTTGGCGGCTCGGTGATCCGCCAGGACCACCGAAGCATCGAGGTGAATGAGCGCGAGCAGATCGACGACCCATTCCGGGGAATTGACCCCGCTCACCATCACCCGCGAACCGGGTTCGACGCCGCGTCGTGCAAGAAGTTCGGTGGCACCGAATACGCGGGCCACGATTTCATCCGTATCCCAGATGTTCCCCTCGGGCGAGATTAAGCGCCGAAAAATGGGCAAATCGCGCTCCTCGTAGCCAGGGGGCGTATTCAACTTCCTGGACGTACACGTTCACAAAACCACAGCACCACAGCACCGGCCGCGATAACACCTAGTTCTGTTCAACAAGAAACATCTAAAGCGACTATCCCATGCCGGCAGAACAGTGTCGAGTACCGCAACGGCACTCCGCGACACGTGTGGGGTCACTGAGGACACTGTGACGGAAGAGATGCGACGAGTGGCCATATCTGACCGGTGAATTCGTGGCGCAATTCTTTCCCTCTTACGAGGAAACAGGGCACTCGATCCAGTGCGGATCCGGCGCTGCGCCACCTACGGGCAGGAAGCGGAGGTTGGCCAATTCCACGGTCCACATGGCCGACAAAGTGACCGGAATTCGCTGGGGCGGGGTGCCGGAACTCCGAAGCCCTTCCGCATGCCCGGTGGGGTCCGGGGTCTCCCGGCGCCGGGAGACCCCGGACCCCTTGGTCGTCGGGGCGTCAGGCGCGGAGGGTCACCAGGACGATGCCGGCCATTGCGGCGCCCAGCGCCACGGCGGCCACACCGTAGGAGAGCCGGTGTGCGCGCAGTACGGGCAGGAGCCGGTCGACCGCGAACCGTCCGGGTCCGGCCAGGGCCAGGCTCGCGGCGGCGACGAGGAGCAGCAGTTCGAACTCGATGCCGGTGGGGCTGAAGAATCCGCCGCCCCACTTGACCGCGACGACGTTGAGCATGACGCCCACGACTCCCGCCCCGGCGAGCGGGGTGAGCAGGCCGACGACGAGGCCGAGGCCGCACAGGGTCTCGGTGAGCCCGGCGATCACGGCCATGGTGTGCGCGGCCTCGTAGCCGCTGCTCGCGAAGAATCCCGCGGCGCCGTCGAGGCCGCCGCCGTCGAACCAGCCGAAGAGCTTCTGGGTTCCGTGGGCGGCCATGGTCAGGCCGACCGCCCAGCGCAGCAGCAGGAGCCCGAGGTCACTGCCGGACCAGGACGGGGCGGAAAGAGAGCCGACGCCGTGCGCGGACGTGGCTCGGGTGCTTGTGCCGGTGAAAACGGACATGGGTGTCTCTCCTGTGTGTGGGGTGAAGGCCGCGCGTGAGGCTGCCCCTCTCGAAGGCGCGGCGAAGTGGCGCCGACCGGCGCTGTCGGGCCATGTCGGCTTGCGGGTGGAGAGACCCGTCTACGTTCTGATGATCTGGATTCTGTACAGGTCGACCGACGCGACGTCCTCGTGCGGTGTCCCGGCGAGGGCCGGGGCGGCGTGCACAGGGCCCGGCGGCGTGGACGTCGACTTGGGGATGGGCGACCCCGGCTGGTCGGGACAGGGCACCACCGCACCGCGCGGATCCGCCGGCTGCCCCTCGTGGCAGCCCTGCTCGTCGGCGACGGGAGAGTCGGCCCGGGGCGCGACGGAGACGGCACTCGCGCCGTGCGCGGACGGGGGTCCGACGGAGGCGGGGTCGTCCGCGCCACTGATGCCGAACAGCGGAACGAGGAAGAGGAAGACGAGGGCGAGCACCGCCGCGCGGGCGGTGCCGCTCCAGGGCCGCACCGGCCGCGTCGTCATGCCCCGGCCGACACGGGGACGGCACGGGCCGCTCTGGCTCATACCGGGAACCCTAACGGCCTTGAACTTTCAAGTAAAGCTCCAGGCAGCTTCCACGCCTTCCCGAGCTCCCTCTTCGGTACGGAGCGCCACCGCTTCCCACGGCACGCGTCCCGCCCGATCAATGACCGGCAAGACGGCCCCCGGGACGACCGGATACATTGCGGCATCGACAGTCCGGCCACTTGAGAAGGGGAAGCGTGACCGACACCAGCGAAGCCCGATCCGCCGACAGTGCGGCGCATGCGACCCAGCAGAGCCGGCTGCGTCGCCTGATGCGCTACCTCCCTTTGATCGCGCCCGTCCTGCTGTGGACCGTGCCCTGCTGGGTCCTGCTGCACGCGGGCCAGCACTGGCCGCTCCCCGTGGCGGTGGGCGGCACCGTCCTGTTCGCCCTCGGCCTGGTCGCGATGCCGCTCGCGATGATGCGCGGCCACGGCCGACGCCAGCAGGACTGGGCGGCGATCATCGGCGACACCCTTCTGGGGTCCAGCTGGGTGCTGTTCACCTGGTCCGTCCTGCTCGGTGTCCTGCTGCGCCTCGCCTTGACCGTGGCCGGCGTGGGCGACGGACAGAGCCGCGCCCGGATCGTCACCTGGGCGGTGGTGGGCGTGGCCGCCGCGCTGCTCGCCTGGGGGTACGCCGAGGCCCGCCGGGTACCACGGGTACGCCGGCTCGACGTGGAACTCCCGCGTCTGGGAGCCGGATTGGACGGTACCCGCGTCGCCCTCATCACCGACACCCACTACGGCCCGCTCGACCGCGCCCGTTGGTCGGCCCGGGTCTGCGAGAAGGTCAACGACCTGGAGGCCGACCTGGTCTGCCACACCGGCGACATCGCCGACGGCACGGCCGAACGCCGCCGCGCCCAGGCCACTCCGCTCGGCACCGTGCGAGCCACCCGGGCCCGGGTCTACGTCACCGGCAACCACGAGTACTACAGCGAGGCCCAGGGCTGGGTCGACCTGATGGACGAGCTGGGCTGGGAGCCGCTGCGCAACCGTCACCTGCTGCTCGAACGCGGCGGAGACACCCTCGTGGTCGCCGGTGTGGACGACGTGACCGCGGAGTCCTCCGGCCTGGCCGGGCACCGCGCCCACCTCGCCGGTGCGCTGGACGGCGCCGACCCCGGCCTGCCCGTCCTGCTCCTGGCCCACCAGCCCAAGTTCATCGACCGGGCCGTGGCGGGCGGCGTCGACCTCCAGCTCTCCGGCCACACGCACGGCGGGCAGATCTGGCCCTTCCACCACCTCGTCCGCATCGACCAGCCCGCCCTGGCCGGCCTCAGCCGCCACGGCACCCGCACTCTCCTCTACACCAGCCGCGGCACCGGTTTCTGGGGCCCGCCGTTCCGTGTCTTCGCCCCCAGCGAGATCACCCTGCTCGTACTCCGCTCCCCGCGCGGGCCCGCGACGCCGTAGAACGTCAGGCCCTGTGCTGGCATCCGGTGCCCACGTGCGAGGCTGCGCGCCACTTGGCCGCGGGGTGGCCGCGGGTTAGCCGCGGGTTGGCCGCAGGAGACCGAAACGCAGCCGGATGCCGGGGCCTCCCGTGGACGACGCCGGCGAGTTCGGGGCCGATCCCCGAGGCGCCTGTCAGGCTCCGACCCACGCGACCGTGGTCAGCGCCCCCGTGGTTGCTCCTGCCACGGTCTGCAACACGGTGTGATACCGCAGAGCCACTCGGGACCAGCACACTGCCACGGTGATGGCGTACCCGAGCAGCCACCAGGGGCTGTGCACGACCGCGAGCAGCGCGACGACGGCGGACGCGACCGCCGAGTCGACGGAGATCTTCCAGGCGGTGTTGATGCCCAGCAGGACGACGGTCATCACCCACAGCGCCACCATGGCTCGGATGACGTCCGTCGGCGCATGCCCCAGTGTCATCAGGAGCGCGCCGGTCCCGATGGACGCCAGAATGACGAGAAAGATGGGCGCGCGCTTCGTTCGGTCCACCACATGGCGGTCGCCCCAAGTCCCCCGTTTCCGTTCGAACTCGATATAGGCGGCGGGCACCAGTCCCGCGCAGAGCGCACCGAGCAGTCCCCACGCAAGACCGTCAAGACCACCCGCGACGGCTCCGATCCCGAGCATGCCGGCCACGAGGACGTTGCGAGGCTGCAGGACATCCGTGACGACGCGGGCAACGCTGGTAGCAGGGTTCCTGGGGCCGATTCCGGCAAGGGTCGAATTCATTCTCGTCCTTCGTTCATCGAGGCCAGCCAACCACACACGGCCTCAACGACCGGTCAATTCCGCAGGCGGGCGGGCACCTCGGCCGAGACGAACAGAAGGTTGGGCAGGCGTACATAACTGTCGAACGCCGCAGGCGCGGACCGGTCCGTTGCCGCCACGACAGGGTCGAGCCCAGGCTCGGCGACCTCGCGCAGGCGGCAACCGAGGGAGGCGAGTTCGTTGAGGTACGTCGAGAGCGGTCGGTGGAAATCGGATGCGGCGGACCCGACGATCTCGTACTCCTCCAAGTACCGCTGTACGCGATACTCGCCCTGCTCCTGCCAGGTGCTCAGGAGTTGGCCGATGTGCTGCGTGCCGTCGCCGGCGCCATCGCGACCGTCGTCACCCTGCCCTTCCGCGCGCTCGCCCGCCTCTTCGGCGGGGCCTCCGACACCGCGCACGGCCGCCACTGACCGCACGGTCCGCCCCGGCGCGGCCTCACCGGTCGCGCACCCCGCGGAGTCTGCGACGGGCGGGCGCGAGTGCCCGCCCCTTGCTCGCCGAGCCGGCCCGCGGATCGCTGCGCGCGTGCTCCACGGCGCCCCTCTCTGCGCATGGCCGTGGTGAGCCGGTCGGGGTGAGCCTCGGCCAGGCAGTCCTCCTCAGCCGACCCCGGCCAGACAGTCTTCCGCCACCCGGCGGTCCAGAGCCGCACGCACCAACGCCGCCGCCAGTGCGGAGCGCGGGGTGTCGCCCGCGAGGCGGGTGAGCACGCGGGCGTCCTCGGGCAGGCCCAGGCGTTCGGCCCCCTGCGTGGTCTTCGCGTCGAGGAACGGCGCGTACTCGGGCCAGACGTCCTGGACCTCGCGCAGGAAGATGTCCGCGCCCGTGGGGCCGAGCCCCGGTGTCCGGCGAAGGAGGCGACGCAGTTCCCGCACGTCGCCGTCCGCCCGCTCACGGTACCTGCGCAGGTCGCCGCCGCAGTCGTCGAGCAACAGCCGTGCTCCGTCGCCGAGTTGGGTCGCGGTACGTTCGTCGTAACGGCGATAGCCGCCCTCGCCCAGGGCGTCGACGCGCTGCTGCCATGTCGCGTCGGCCATGCGGCGGGGGGTGCGCAGCCCCGCGTCGTACAGCGCCCGCGTCGTCGCCACCGCGACGGAGGCCCGGATCCGGGCGCTGAGCAGACTGGCGAGCACGAGGGTGCGGTACAGCGGCTGCGGTGTGTCCTTCAGCGTGATGCCCGCTTCGGCGGCGTAGGTCTGCCCGTAGCCGTCGAGAAGCGCCCGCATCACCTTCTTCTGGTCCGCCTTCTTCTGACCCGGCCTCTTCTGAGCCGCCTGAGCCGCCTTCGTCCGGGACGTCTTCTTGTCGGTGTCGTTCATGACCGCGTGTGCTCCTGACGACGTCAGTGGGGTCCTCGTACGTGCTGTCCGCCGTCCGGATTCCAGGTCGGTGCGTCCGGCACCTGCGCGACCTGGCGCAGGATACGGCCACTGCGTGCCGAGCGGGCGCGCCTCGGATCGGGGGTGCCGCCGCCCTTGGTGGAGCCGGTCCGCACGAGCAGCCACGTCGGCTTCGCGGAGGAACCGCCGCGCTTCTCCTCACGGCTGTGAAACCGCGTGAGCACGTACTCCCCCCGCAGCTTGTCGCCATGCAACAGGTCACCACAGGCCACACGCGCCTCGGTCTCACCATGCTCATCATGGCGCGCGCTGTTCTGCACGGCATCACAGAGTCACCCGAGGCCCGTGGTCGACGACGGGGCGGTCCAGCGGCCACAAGCGGAACCAACACCCACGAACGCCGTAACCGCACGCCCCGTACAACCCTTCGGCCCCACCACCGGTCTCCTGCATCGCCGACCCCCGTGCGCCGCCCGGCCGCGCACTCCGCGTGCGCCTCCCGGCCACGCACCCCCATCGGCGTCCGGATCACCGACTGACCCCGCCCCTGCGGATCTCCACCCCTCCGCCTCTCGACGCACAAGGAACCCCACACACCCATGCGCATCCTCACGACGGCCACGCTCACCAGCCTCCTGGCAGCGGGCCTCACTCCCCTCACCCTGCCCACCGCGGCGGCGAGCGCCGCGCCCGCGAAGCACGGCGACGACTTCAACGGTGACGGCTACCGCGACTACGCTTACTCGAGCTTCAGCGCCAGAGGGGGCGGCGGCGTCACCGTGGTCTTCGGGACCGCCACCGGGCCCGGCTCCAGACAGCAGCGCATCACCCAGGCGAGCTCCGGTGTGCCCGGCGCCGACGAGGCCGACGACATGTTCGGCGAGGTACGGGCCGCCGCGGACTTCGACGGTGACGGATACGGCGACCTCGCGGTTGCCGCCACCGGCGAGAACGGCTCCCACGGCGCCGGCCAGGGCGCCGTGACGATCCTGTGGGGTTCCGCCTCCGGGCTGTCCACGGGCACGACGCTTCCGAACAAGAACCCCGGTGCCCACAACTCCATGGGCACGGACCTGGCGACCGGCGATTTCAACGGGGACGGCAAACAGGACTTGGCCGTCATCAACGAATCCATGACCTACGTCTACCGCGGCCCGCTCAAGCGCTCCGGCACCACCGGCACCGTGACCAAGCTCGACAAGACGACGTCCTTCTACGCCTCGGCCCTGATCTCCGGCAAGGTCGACGGCGACAAGAAGACCGACCTCGCGATCATCGGCGACGTGGTCAGCCTTGAGAAGGTCGCGTCCGACGCCTGGTTCATCAAGGGCGGCGCGAGCTCGCTCACCCCGGGCAAGAGCCTGCGCCTGGAGTCCGAGTCCGGCAACGGCGGCAGCACCGAGCGCGGCGGCGACGGTGTCATCGCCGACCTCGACAAGGACGGTTACGGCGACATCGCCATCGGCACTTCCCTCTACTCCAGGCACAAGGGCCGCGTCAGCGTCTGGTACGGCGCCTCCGGCGGCCCCTCCCGAAGTGCCCGCCTCACCCAGTCGACGAGTGGCGTCGCCGGTTCCCCGGAGAACTACGACGAGTTCGGCTCATCCGTCTCGGCGGGTGACGTCAACGGCGACGGTTACGCGGATCTCGCGGTCGGTGTACGGGGCGAGGAGATCGACGGCCACGACTACGCGGGCGGCGTGCACGTCTTCAAGGGGCGGGCGAGTGGTCTGTCCGGTAGCGGTTCACAGTGGTTCGCCCGCAACACCCCCGGCGTGCCGGGCCCGTTGACGGCCGACGACCAGTTCGGTGGCCTGGTACGGCTGCGGGACACGAACGGTGACGGAACGGCCGACCTGCATGTGAGCGCCGTCGGCTCGGTGCGGCTGCCCGGCTCCCCCAGCGGCATCACCACGACGGGCGCGGCGGAATACGACGCGGCGCCCATCGACGGCTTCCTGGACTAGCTTCCTTAGACCCGTACGACGACATCTGCACATCAGACATCCGCACGACGGCAGCCGTGCGGATGTCTGATGTGCTTCAGTCGGTCGGCATTCTCAGTAGTGTGCTGATCCACCGCATGGAGTGACCATGCACCCAGCTGGCCTGCCCGTGGGATTCAGGCTGAGAGTGATGAGGCTGCGATGAGCGAACCGACGAAGCCCGAGGTCGAACTTCAGGTGGGTGATGCTCCCCAAGAGCTGACGATCCGGGACCTCGTCGTCGGAGACGGGCCCGAGGCGAAGCCGGGCAGGGTGGTCCGGGTGCACTACGTCGGGGTCACCTTCGAGTCCGGAAAGGAGTTCGACGCCTCCTGGGACCGGGGCCAACCGTTCAAGTTCGCCGTGGGTGGAGGCAGGGCCATCAAGGGCTTGGACCGGGGGCTCAGGGGGATGAACGTCGGCGGCCGGCGCGAGATCATCGTTCCCCCGCGGCTCGGTTACGGCAACCAGTCCCCCTCGACGTTGATCCCGGCGAATTCCACGCTCGTCTTCGTGGTGGACCTGCTCTCCGTCGTCTGAGGAAGGCCTGCTTCCCCCGGCCTCTCCGGCGGAGCGCACTCCGGGCAGCTCCTACTGCGAGGGCGTGCTCCGGGCTGCGGAACCGCCGGCATGCCGGCAGTCGTCACAGCCCTTCGCCGCTGCCCGCGTGGAGCGCACCGGACCACGGGGTGGGTCAGGTGCCTGCGGTGCGTGCGCCGAGTTCGCGTGCCGTCGCCAGCAGTGCCGCGACGGGCGGAGCGGGTGCGGTACGGGGCAGTGCGATGGCCCAGTCGGTGAGCGGGGCGTCGGCGATCGGGACGAAGGTGACGCCGGGATAGGCGTAGTAGCGGGGCACGTGCGCGTTGAGCGGGCACACCGCTCGCCCGCTCGCGACCACGGCCAGGACCTCGTGGAAGGTCTCCGCCCGGGGCCCGCGGGGAATCGTGTGCCCGCCGGGGGTCCGCTCCGGGCACATCGCCGCGAACCACTGCTTGGGTGTGCGGGTACCGGGGTCGAGGACGGTGCGGCCTGCCAGGTCCTCCAAGGACACATGGGCGCGCTTGGCGAGGTCGGATGCCGAGTCGACGGCCAGTACCCGCTCCTCCCGGTAGACCACAGGACCGGCGCGCAGGTCGGCCTCCGGCACGGGCAGCCACATGAGTTGGGCGTCCACCTCGCGGGCCCGGACGGCCGCGAGCGGGTCGCTGAAGTGGAACTCGACGAACTCCACGTCACAGCGCGGATGCCGGGACCGGTACGCCCGCACGAGCCAGTCGATCTCGGAGGCCAGCGCTCCCATCACGCCGAGTCTGACCACCCCTGAACCGCAGCCGGCAGTCTCCTTCGCATCGGCGAGGGCCTGGCGGATCGCCTCGTACCCCGGGAGCAGATCGCCACGCAGCTGCTTGCCGAGCACCGTGAGGGCGACGGCGCGGGTGCTGCGGTCGAACAGGGCGCCGCCCAGGCGCCGTTCCTGCTGTGCGATCGACTGGCTCACCCGAGCCTGGGGCAGGCGCAGCCGCTGGGCGGTCCGGCCGAAGTGCAGTTCCTCGGCGAGCGTCAAGAAGATCTCGATGTCCCGCAGTTCCATGGTGCCGCTCCGCCGCGTCCTGCCGTCGATCACTCCGGCTGATGGCTGTAGCGCGCGATTTGGCGTTGATCAGTTCATCGCTCTCGTGCAGAGTCGACCCCTGTCGCCCTCTGCGACCTTCGCCGCCCTTCGTCACCTTCCCGTCCCCTCGTCACCTCCCCGTCCCCGTACCCGCCTCCGGTGGTCAGCCGGAGAGAACCGAGGCCACCACCCATGACCACCTCATCCCTTCACAGCCCCTTCGCCGAATGGCTTCGAGCCCGCGCCGTCCCGCTCACCCACCTCGATCCGGACGCGCCGCTCGATGACCTGGAGCCGCTGCGTGCCCTCGTCGGCGACGCGCGCGTCGTCGCGATCGGCGAGAACTCCCATTTCATCAAGGAGTTCGCACACATGCGCCGGCGCATCCTGCGCTACCTCGTGGAGCGCTGCGGCTTCACCGTCCTGGCCTTCGAGTACGGCCTCAGTGAAGGCTTCCCCCTCGACGCGTGGGCCCAGGGGGAAGGCACGGAGGACGACGTTTCCGGCTACCTCGCCTCGTCGATACCCGTGGGAGTCGAGGAGCCGTTGCGCTGGATGCGCAGGCACAACCGCACCGCCTCGTCCCCGGTGCGCTTCTCCGGCATCGACATCCCGGCGGCCGGTGGATCCCTCCTTCCCGCCCTGACCCCGGTCGCCGACTACCTCCGTCGCGTCGACCCCGAAACCCTGCCCGCGATCGAGGCCGCGACGCGGACAGCGGATTCGTTCGCCGGTGGCTCCGCCGCCGACGCCGCACCGCGCTGGGCGCGGCTGGCGACCGCGGAACAGGACGCCCTCAGCGCCACCCTGGCGCGCCTGCTCACCCGCTTCCGCGCCCTGCGGCCGCTGTACGTATCCCGCGGCGGCCGACAGGACTACGACATCACCCTGCGCCGCCTTGAAGCCGCCTGCCACGGCGACTACACGTTCCGTGCCATGGCCGCCCTCTTCGCCGGAAACGGGCTCACGGCCGACACCTCTGCCCGCGACCTCTACATGGCAGAGTCGCTCCTGTGGCACCTGGAGCGCTCCGGACCTCACTCCCGCATCGTGCTGATGGCGCACAACGCGCACATCCAGACCGCACCGGTCGCCTTCGACGGCCACCTCACGGGCCTCCCGATGGGCCAGCACCTGCGCGACGCGCTCGGCGACGACTACTTCGCCCTCGGCCTGACGAGCACCTCCGGACATACCGCGGACATGCGCCGCGACGAGGGGGCCCGCTTCGGCTTCACCGTGGACCCCACCCCGCTCGAACCGCCCGAGCCGGGCAGCATCGAAGCGGCCTTCGCCGACGCCGGCATCGAACTCGCCGTTGCCCCGCTGCGCCAGGCACGCACGGACACCAGTGGCCCTGAGGGCCGCGTCCGGGCGCCGGATCGCACCCGGCTGCAAGGCGCCTACCTGCACGTCCCCGTGGTCGAGGCATTCGACGCGATCCTCAGCACCGCGACGTCCACGGTCGCCGACGTCCAGGGATCCGCGTAGGCCCCGCCCGGCAGCGGCGGCGCCGGGCGGCGGGCGCCACCGGAAGCCCCGAAAGCACCAACGCACATGCATCACTTCTTGGCTAATAGACCAAGCATGTGCGACCCCACTATGAGAAGCGTCATCGCAGATGCAATATGGGAGGCGTTGTTCGGGATGCGGAGATCACCGCCCCGGCCCAGGTCCGGCCCACGAGGCGAGGTCCCATGGTCACGCGCACCTACGACGGCACCGTCGACGACATCGACCACGGCGGCACCGGCCGCCGGCACGGCTCCCGCCGCCCCGACCCGCGGATCGCCCGCCGCGTCGCCGAAGCGCTCGGCGGCGCGCGCACCGTCCTGAACGTCGGCGCGGGCACGGGCGCGTACGAGACCGCGGCGCACACGATCACCGCGGTCGAGCCGTCCCTGGCCCAGCGTGCCCAGCGACCGGCCGCGCTGGCCACCGCCATCGACGCGGTCGCCGAGGACCTGCCCTTCGCCGACGGTGAGTTCGACGCCTCGATGGCCCTCTTCACCGTCCACCAGTGGTCCGACGCCGACGCCGGACTGCGCGAGATGCGACGCGTCACCCGGGGCCCCGTCGCCGTCCTCACCTGCGACCCCACGCTTGTCCGCGACTTCTGGCTCTACGACTACGCGCCCGACGTCCTGGACACCGAGGCCCGCCGCCACCCACGCCTGGACCGGCTGACCGAGGCGCTCGGCGGCACGGTCACCGTCGAGCCCGTCCCCATCCCGCTGGACTGCACCGACGGATTCAACGAGGCGTATTACGGCCGCCCCGAGATGCTCCTGGACCCGGCCGCCCGTCAGGCCTGCTCGGTCTGGAGCTTCATCGACGATCAGGCCCGCCAGGAGTTCGACGTCTCGCTGCGCCGCGCCCTCGGCTGCGGCGCCTGGGACGAAGCCTTCGGCCATCTCCGCCACCGGCCGGCCTACGACGGCTCGCTCGTCCTGCTCCGCGCCACCGCCTGACCGACAAACGCTCATATCGCAGAAGGGGGCACCCCCGGTGGACCCGCTCGCACGCCGCAAGATGATCGCCCAGGTCCAGGTCGAACGGCAGCGGCTGCTGCCCGAGCACGAGGAAGCCACCCGGACCACCATCGAGATGCTGCGAGCCGGCACGAGCAGCGGCGACGATCCGCGGCTGGTCCCCTACCTGAACCTCGCATACCTGCTGGGTACCAGGACCACCGACGGCGACGACAGACTGATGGCGCTGGCCCTCTCGGTGGCCAACTGGGCGACCACCGCCATCAACGACCTCGCCCACCACACCGGCAGGACCCCCCAACAAGTCCTCGACCAGTACGAGACCGACGTCATCGCCGCCCACGAGGACCTCACCTGATGTCGCTGGGCCGGTCCGCGAGAGCCGGCGGAACCCGCGCCGGCCGTCCCGCGGCGGATCACTCGTCCTCGCGGGCACTCCCCCATGACCACCGCAACAGCAGATCCCCAGACAGGAGGCAGCGAACGTATGCCCGATGCCCGTCCAGGCAGCGGACAGACGGCACCGCTGCGCCCACGGCCGAGACGCTCTGACGCCGAAGGCAGCCGCGCCCGCATCATCGAGATCGCGAGCACGGCCTTCGCCGGCTCCCCCGACACGACCCTCCAGTCGATCGCGAAAGCGGCCGGCGTGGGCCAGGGGACCATGTACCGGCACTTCCCCAGCCGCGAGGCGTTGCTCCTGGCCGTGTACGCGTCGGACGTCGAAGCACTCGTCGAAGCCGCCCCACGCCTGCTCGACACGCACGAACCCGTGGAAGCGCTACGCCTCTGGTTCCGGCAGCTCGCCACTTACGGCAGCAGCGAACACGGGGCGTCCCAGGCCATGGAGGCCGCCACCCGCGCCGATCCGGGGAGTCACTGCTACCCGCCGATCGCCACGGCTCTGGACCTGCTGCTCACCGCCTGCAAAAGCGTCCGGCAGCTGCGCCCCGGCGCCAACGCCGACGAGGTCCTCCTGCTCATGTCGTTCCTGTGGCGGGCCGGCAACGGTCCCGACCGGCAGGAACGCACCGAGCGCATGCTCAGCATCGTCATCGACGGACTGCTCGCCTCGCCGTGTGCCTGACGGCAACCGCCCCGGCCGTCAAGGTGCGCGTGGCCGCCTCCGTGGACGGTCCGTAGGAGCGGCTTCCGTCCGTGACCGAGATCCCACGGGTGGGTCATCGCGCCAACGACGTACAGGCCGAGCAGCGGGCGCCGTGAACTCCGCATTGCCGCCGCCCCGCAGGTGCGCGGCACCGCCCGTAACCGATCGCTGAAACCCCCCTGCCCCAGCGTGAGTTCCAGCCTCACCTGAGGGGCCCAGCGGGGGTGTCCGCGAGCTGGTTCCGGACAGAGCGGGAGAGGCGACGGTGGTGGCGATCGCCGCTCGGGTAGGAAGGGCCTTACCCGATATCAGGAGGACGATCAGTGGAACTGGGGACCTTCGGCATCTGGAGTCTGGCGTTCACCCACGGCGCCCCTGGTGAGGTCACCAACGCCGCGGCGGAGGCTGAGGAACTCGGGTACGGGACGTTGTGGCTCGGCGGTGATCCCGGCGGCAATCCGCAGGGCGACCTGGTCACCGCGGCCCGGGTGCTGGGCGCGACGCGTCGTGTCACCGTAGCCACCGCCTGCGTCTCCATCTGGGAACGGCCCGCTGACCAACTGGCCGGTGCCTACCATGCACTGCCAGGGGGCGACCGGGAGCGGCTTGTGGTCGGGTTGGGCGTCAGCCACGGCGAAATAGTCGACGCATACCGACGGCCTTGCACCGCGATGGCCTGCTACCTGGACGGACTGGACTCCGCGGCGCCTCCGCTGACCGACTCGGCACGGCTGGTGGGGGCGCACGGGCCCCGGATGACCCGGCTGGCGGCCGACCGGACCCTCGGTGTCCACCCGTACCTGGTGGACACCGACCACGTGGCCCGTACCAGGGAACTGCTGGGGCAAGGGCCGTTGCTCGCCCTCGGGCAGACGGTCATCCCGCACACCGATCCTGCGATCGCACGCGCGCGAGCGCGTCGTGTTCTCGCCTCGTACATGCCCCTGCGCAACTACCGGTCCGCGTGGCTGCGGTCCGGATTCACCGAGGAGGACTTGGCCGGCGGAGGCAGCGACCGCCTGGTCGACGCCCTCTTCCTCTGGGGGAATCGCGAGGCCGTAGCGGCAGGGCTCGCCGAACGGCTCAAGGCCGGCGCCGACCACATCGCCATCCAGATGGCCGTCCCCTCGCGCGGCACGCTCGCTCGCAGCGGTTGGCGCGACCTCGCGAGCGTGCTCCACACCTGATGGCCGCACGGCGAAGCCCCGGGGCGAGGGCGAGCACTCCGGCCGGGGAACGGCAGCCTGGGCGCGGCCGGACTCGTCAGCCGGGGACCGCAGTGCTCACCAATCGTGCACGGTTCCGTCCGTCCTGGAGCCGGTTGACCGGCAGGTAGGCCGCTTCGTAGGGGTGGGCGGCCGCGAGGTCCTCGTCCGGTTCCACGCCGATGCCGGGTTCCTCGCCCGGGTGGTGCGGTGCGTCCCGAAGCGGCCCACGGCCCACGCGGCGGGCACGGCGATGACGGCGATGACGGCGGAGAGCACCGTGGACACCACTCCCACCAAGAGGGAGTTGCCCATGGAGCGCACGATCTGCCCGGCCTCGACGATGCTGCGGAAGTTGTCCAGGGTGGGCTTGAACCACAGGCGGCACGCTCGGGTCGGTGACGTCGTCCGGAGGCGAGTCGGGCCGCGGTCGGTCCGGTCCGCCGTCCCTGGCGCATCCGTCGGCACCGCCGCCTTCGTCCACGGCACCTGTACGCGCACCCGCACCTGCGCCGCGGCGCAGGTGCGGGCAGGGCCGATGGGGCGGGGTCAGACCTGTTGCGGGGCCGGGCCGGGCCTGTGGTTCGGTCCGGGATCGTGGCCCGGCGCGGTGAGGTCGGCCGGGTCCGGTGGCGTGGGCGGGGCCGGCACCGTCGTGGCGGCTGCGGATTCCCTGCCGAGGAAGGCGCCCAGTTCGCCGATGGTGCTCATCAGCGGCGCGGGGAAGACGACCGTGGTGTTCTTGTCGACGCCGATCTCCACGAGGCTTTGCAGGTTGCGGAGCTGGAGTGCCAGAGGGTGCGCCATCATGGTGTCCGAGGCGTCTCCGAGTGCCGCGGCGGCGAGCGATTCGCCTTCCGCGTTGATGATTTTCGCCCTCTTCTCCCGTTCCGCCTCGGCCTGGCGAGCCATCGCACGCTTCATGCTGTCGGGCAGCTGGATGTCCTTGAGCTCGACCAGGGTGACCTCCACGCCCCACTCGGCGGTGGCGACGTCGAGGATCGCGCGGATGTCGAGGTTGATGCGGTCGGTCTCCGACAGCGTCTCGTCCAGCGTGTGGCGGCCGACGACCTTGCGCAGGGTGGTCTGGGCGATCTGGTTGGTCGCGGCGTGGACGTTCTCGATGGCGACGACCGACTTCACCGCGTCCACGACACGGAAGTACGCGACGGCCGACACGTCGACGCTGACATTGTCGCGGGTGATGATGCCCTGCGACTGGATCGGCATCGTGACGATGCGCAGCGACACCCGGTGCAGCACGTCGACGAACGGAACGATGGCGCGCAGCCCGGGAGTTCGCGTCCCCGCCAGGCGCCCGAGCCTGAACAGGACCCCCTTCTCGTACTGCTTGACGATCTTGAGGGCCATCGCGAGCCCGAGGAGGGCGAGCAGACCCACGACGACGACGAGGATGATCAGGAGCTGCATGACCGCCTCCTTTCGACGGGCCGTGCGGTCAGCCGCACGCGCCGGTGGGAAGTGTCTCGGGTCAGCGCGGTCCGCGGGCCCGGCTGATGCGGCGCCGTGGGCGCAGGCGCCCACGGCCCCCGTCCCGGTGATCGCGACGCTCGGGAGCGAAGGGCGGACGGGGCAGGGCCGGGAGCGCTCGGGTGGTGCCGCGAGCACCGTGGCCGGTGGGCCCGGAGCCGCTGTAGGGGTGCGGTGCGATCCGGTCGGCGCGCCGGGCGTCGAGCCGCTTGATCACGTACGCGGCCCCGATGATCAGGAGCAGCAGGCCGCCGACGGTCAGGGTGCTGTCCATGACGATCACGCCCCTGCTCCCGGACGGCCGGCCAGGATCACGGCGGCCGCGTGGGTCGAGGACGCGCCCCCCTCGTACTCCCACGCCTCCTCTGGGTCCTGCACCCGGCCGACGGACGAGTCGCCGTGGTGGGCTTCCTCCGCGGCCATCAGCGCGCTCGCGGTCAGCGGCGTCCCCGCAGGGTCGCTCGCGGCGGCCATCAGCCGGGCGGCCGCGGCAGGGCGGGTCCCGGGCGGGATCACCAGCAGGTCCCAGCGTCCGACGCTGTAGGAGAGCAGCAGGACCTTGTGCGGGTCGAGCTCCGTGGTGAACCAGCCGACCTTCACCACGTGCCCGTGGACAGGCACCTTGCGCGGGATCACGGGCCAGTGAGTGGGATTGACGGCGATGCGGGTGATGCGCCCCCAGTGCGGGTCCAGCACGTCGGTCAGATCGGGCAGTTCACGCAGCAGATCACGGGAGCGGGGCCACCAGGCGCCGTCGAGCAGGCCACGGGGCGCGCCCGGGGCTTTCAGCGAGAGGCGGACGGCCGGTGCGGCGGTGTCCGCGGGCGGCGATGGGAGAAGGCTGATGGGCGCGGACATGGCGCGAACCCGTCTCCGGACAGCTGCCCGAGGGCGGATGGCCGGTGTATTTGCTCACCGAGAACGACTAGGGCGCGATGGCCGGCGTGCGACATGCTCTCGATGTCTCCAGGGTACTCCCCGGCCAGGCGCAACGGACCGTGCGAAGCAGCCGAGTTCACACGCCTCCGCTCCTGGGGCGTATGTCACCACTCGCCCCTGGCGTCACATGCTCGCAAGGACGGAGGCATCGCGAGTTTTTGGTGGGCGTCCGGCCTTGCGCCCGCCCACCGGCAGATCGATGCGCCGACAACCCGCAGAAACCTCCCCAAAGTTGCGCGAGTGGCCAACAGCGGCCGGGAAATGCCACAAACGCCCAGAAGAGGGCCAGAGCTTGCCAGTATCGTTCCAGCGCTTGCCGGACAAGACCGGACACGTCGTAATTGGTACATCGCATCCACGATGCGGGACGTGCCTAGGGGGCGAGTGCATGGAGTCTCTCGACCAGTCCTCCGAGGGCGGGAACGGCGCGCGCGGCGCGTCCGAAGTGCCGGGGGCCGCCGTGCCCGGGCCGCGCTCGACGGGATCCGGCTCGGAATCCGATGACAGCACGACACCCTTCAAGGCCCCGGTCATCACCCTGCCGAAGAGTGGCGGTGCGGTGCGGGGCATGGGAGAGAAGTTCTCGGTCAATCCCACGACGGGTTCCGCGACACTGACCGTTCCGCTGCCGCTGAGCCCCGGGCGTTCGGGGTTCACCCCGTCACTGCGCCTCGCCTACGACACCGGGGGCGGCAACGGTCCCTTCGGAATGGGCTGGGGCCTCGGACTCCCGGCTGTCGTGCGCAAGACCGACAAGGGCGTGCCGACGTACGACGACGACGCCGAGTCGGACGTGTTCGTGCTGTCGGACGCCGAGGATCTGGTCCCTCAGCTCTCTCCCGACGGCCACCCTCTGCGCCGATCGCGGACGGTCGCCGGTGTGACGTACGAGGTCACCCGTTACCGGCCGCGGATCGAGGGGCTGTACGCGCGCGTCGAACGCTGGACCGCACGGCCCACCGGTGAGACCCACTGGCGCACCATCAGCTCCACCAACGTGACCACCCTCTACGGCAAGGACGCGAACGCGCGGATCGCCGACCCGGACGATCCCGTCGGGCGCGTCTTCTCCTGGCTGGTCTGCGAGTCCTACGACGACAAGGGCAACGCCGTCGCCTACCGGTACGCGGAGGAGGACGGCACCGGTGTCGACCTCGCGGCGCCGCACGAACTCCACCGCACCCCGAAAGACCGCCGCGCCAACCGCCATCTGAAATCGGTGCGTTACGGCAACCGCGGCAGCCGCCTGGAGCCGTCGCCGCGCCCCTCGGCCGACGGCGCCGACTGGCTGTTCGAGCTGATCCTCGACTACGGGGAACACCACCCCACCCGCCCACGGCCCGACGACTCCGGCGCCTGGCTGTGCCGTGACGACCCGTTCTCCACCTACCGCCCGGGCTTCGAGGTCCGCACCTACCGGCTGTGCCAACGCCTCCTGATGTTCCATCACTTCCCGGACGAGCCGGGAGTCGGCCGGGACTGCCTCGTCCGCTCCCTACGGCTGTCCTATCGCGGCAGCCGAGGCGACCCGGGTCGCCGACAGCGCGGCGAACCGACCGGTGCGTTCCTGGCCGAGATCACCCGCAGTGGCCACCGCGCCGCACCCGAGGGGCCGGTGACCCGCAGCCTGCCTCCCCTGGAACTCACCTACAGCACGCCGACGCCCGACCACCGGATCCATGAGCTGGACCGGGCGAGTCTGGAACACCTCCCGGCCGGCGTCGACGGCACCCTCCACCAGTGGGCGGACCTGGACGGCGAGGCGGTCTCCGGAGTCATCACCACCCAGGCCGGAGCCCTCCTGTACAAACCCAACGAAGGCAACGGCAGGCTCGGCCCGCAACGAGCGCCCACCGCCCAGCCGACCCTGCCGCTGGGCGGCGGCCGCGGCCGGCTCCTCGACCTGGCCGGCGACGGACGACTCGACCTCGTCGACCTCGGCGGCCCCGCCCCGGGGTTCTACGAACGCGACGACGACGGCGGCTGGAGCACACACCGGCCCTTCGCCTCCCTGCCCGTACTCGACTGGAACGACCCGAACCTGCGCTTCGCCGACGTGGACGGCGACGGTCTCGCCGACATCCTGGTCACCGAGGGCGACGACATCATCTGGTACCCCTCGCTCGGCGAAGCCGGATTCGGCCCCGCCGTCCGCGTACCGGTCGAACCCGACGAAGACGCAGGCCCCCGGCTCCTGTTCGCGGACGGCACCCGGTCCGTCCATCTCGCCGACCTCACCGGCGACGGACTGCTGGACCTGGTGCGGGTCCGGGACGGCGAGATCTGTTACTGGCCCAGCCTGGGACGGGGCCGCTTCGGCGCCAGGATCGTCATGGACAACGCGCCCCGCCTGGACCACCCCGACCGCTATGACGAGCGCCGCGTTCATTTCGCAGACGTGGACGGCACGGGGCCCGCCGACCTCGTCCACCTCGGCTCCGAGGGCGTGGACATCTACACCAACCAGCTGGGCAACGCCTGGTCGGATCCGGTACGGCTGCCGGCCTTCCCCCAGGTGAACGACCTCACCCCCGTCTCCGTCGTGGACCTCCTCGGCGCCGGCACCGCTTGCCTCGTGTGGTCCTCGCAGCTGCCCTCCGACGCGGGCCGCCACGTGCGCTACGTCGACCTGACGGGCCCCAAACCCCACCTGCTGGTGCGCCTGGCCAACAACCTCGGCGCCGAAACCGCCCTCACCTACGCCTCCTCCACGCACTTCTATCTGCGGGACAAGACCGAGGGGCGGCCCTGGGTGACCCGGTTGCCGTTCCCCGTCCACGTGGTGGAGAGGAGCGAGACGTTCGACCGGATCAACCGCACCCGCTTCGTCACCCGCTACCGCTATCGCGACGGCCACTTCGACGGCGTGGAGCGGGAGTTCCGCGGTTTCGCCACGGTCGAGCAGGAGGACACCGAGCACATCGACGCCCTCGGCCGCGACAGCGCGTTCCCGGCCGGGGACAACGAATCGCCCGCACACCATCTGCCGCCCGTGCGCACGCGCAGCTGGTTCCACACCGGGGCCCACCTCGACCGTGACCGGCTCTCCCGGCGGCTGGCCGAGCAGTACTACCCGCCGTCAGGGACCGCCGTGCCCGACGCCCTCACCTGGCTCCTCGACGACACCCCGCTGCCCGGCCACCTCGCGCCCGACGCCGAGCGCCAGGCGTGCCGCGCGCTGCGGGGCCAACTGCTGCGCCAGGAGGTGTACGCGCTCGACGGCACGCCGGACGAGCCGCATCCGTACACCGTGACCGAGCGGAACTACACCGTGCGGATGCTCCAGGCACCCGCCGGACAGCACTGCGGCGTGTTCGTCGTCGATCCCCGCGAGAGCGTCACCGCCGTATGCGAACGCCGTCCCGGGGACGCGCGCGTCGCCCACGAGGCGGTCCTCGACGTGGACCCCGACAGCGGCACGGTCCTGCACTCCGTCACCCTCGCCTACGGGCGCGGCACACCCGACCGCACACTGCCCGCGCGCACCCGTGAGGTGCAGAGCACCACGCTGGTCACCGAGACCCGGGTGCGTATCACCGGCCCCGTCGACACCACGTCGGCGGACGGCGCCGACGCGCACCGGGTGCCGGTCCCCTACGACACCCGCACCCTGCAGCTCAGCGGGCGGGACACGGCCTCCGGGGTCGACCTGGACCGGTGCCGGCCCCTCGTACCGCTCGACGCCCTACGGCGTGCGCTGCGCGGCCCGGCGCCCCTTGGGCTCACCCGCGCCCTCGTGGCACGCCACCGCGTCCGCTTCCTCGCCGACGACCTGTCGGGCCCGCTGCCCTGGGGCGAACAACAGCCGCTGGGCCTCACCCACGAAACGCAGCGACTCGCTCTCCCGGACGTGCTGGTCGCCGATGTGTACGGCTCGCGCGTGGACAGCGCCCTGCTCACCGCCACCGGCCATGTCCACGACGAGGACGGCGGCTGGTGGGCGCCGTCCGGCACCGCACGGTACGCGCCCGAGGGCACCGCCGACCTCCTCGGCTTCGCCCGCCGCCACTTCTTCGTCCCCCGCCGCTTCATCGACCCGTTCGCCGCCACCGACCCGGCAGGGGCCTACGGCACCGAGGTCGAGTACGACGCGTACGACCTGCTCACCGTGCGCACCACCGACGCCGTGGGCAACACGGTCACCGCGGACCGCACAGGCCTCGACTACCGGGTGCTCGCCCCGACCGTGCTGACCGACCCCAACGGCAACCGCACCGCCGTGCTCTTCGACGCGCTCGGCATGGTCGTCGCCAGCGCCGTACGAGGCAAGCCGGAGGATGACACCGGGGACGACGTCGAGGGCATCGACCCCGATCCACCGCCCGACGTCCTCACCGCGTTCTGGAACGCCCCGGACGAACACGCCGACGCCTTTCTCGGCCGTGCCACCAACCGTCTGGTGTACGACCTCGAGGCCTATCTGCGCAGCCACGGCGACGAACGGCCGAGGCCTCCGGCGAGCGCCACGCTCACGCGCGTACGCCACGTGCGGGACGGTGCCGACGAGGCCCCGCAGGTCACCCTCGGGTACAGCGACGGCAGCGGCCGGGAGATCCAGCGCAAGATCCTGGCCGAACCCGGCCCGGACGGTGATGCTCCCCGCTGGGTGGGCAGCGGCTGGACCGTCCTCAACAACAAGGGCAGGCCGGTCCGCCAGTACGAACCCTTCTTCACCCCGCGCCACGCCTTCGAGTTCGCCGTCGAACAGGGCGTCAGCCCCGTCCTCTGCTACGACCCGCCGGGCCGCCTCACGGCCACGCTGCACCCCAACCACACCTATGAGAAGACGGTCATCGGCCCCTGGCAGCAGCACACCTGGGACGTCAACGACACCGCGGCCCTGCCCGGCCCCGACGGACGCCCCGCCGGCAATCCCGCCGACGACCCCGATACCGCGCGCTACGCCGCCGCCCTGCCAGAGACCGACTACGTGCCCACCTGGTACCGGCAGCGGATCGAAGGACAGCTGGGCCCGCACGAGCGCAGCGCCGCCGAACGCACCGCACCGCACACCGCCACCCCCTTGCTGACCTGCCTCGACCCGCTCGGCCGGCTCGTGCTGACCGTCGCCCACAACCGCACCCCGCTGCCCGGCGCGGCTCCCGTCGACAGTGCCCACCGCACCTACGCCGACCTGGACATCACCGGCAGTCCGCTGGCCCTCGCCGACTGCGCGGACGGGACGCCGGGCCCCGCCGACGGCTCCGCCGACCGCACCGTGGGCCGCTACCGCTACGACCTCCTCGGGAACCGCCTGCACGAGCGGAGCATGGAGGCGGGCGAGCACCGTCGCCTGTTCGACGTCGACAGCACCCCGGTCGTGGCCTGGGAATCCCTCGACGACTCGGACGGCGCGGGCGCCGAACGCATCCTCTCCACCCGCTTCGACCGGTTGCGCCGCCCTGTCGACGCCCTGCTGACCGAGGGCGGCACGACCGTGACCGTGCAGCGCACCCACTACGGCGAGGACGCTCCGGACGCCGCGATCTCCAACCTGCGCGGCCAGGTGCGACGCATCGACGACGGCGCGGGCACGGTCACCCACCGCTACGACGTGCAGGGCAACCTCGCCGAGGCGAGCCGCACCCTCGTGGCCGACCACCGGGTGACCCCCGACTGGTCCGCACCGCCCGCCATGGCGCCGGAGACCTGGACCACCAGGACCGTGTTCGACGCCCTCGGCCGCCCGCGCGCATGCCGGCATCCCGAGGACAGCGTCGTCACCTACGCGTACAACCGCAGGGGGCTGCTCAACGCGATCACTGCGGTCCTCGCACCGGACGGGACGCCGACGGAGTTCGTCACGTCCGTCGCGTACGACGCCAAAGGCCGACGCACCCGCGTCGCACGCGCGGGCGGCGCCACGACCACCTACACCTACGACCCCCACACCTTCCGGCTCGCCACCCTGCGCACCGCGCGCGACGGCGGACGGGCCGACGTGCAGCACCTGGTGCACGTCCACGATCCCGCGGGCAACGTCACGCACATCGACGACACCGCCCAGCCCGCGGTGTTCCACCTCAACACCCACGTCGAGGCGAGCACCGACTACGTCTACGACGCGCTGTACCGCCTGGTCGAGGCAGCCGGACGTGAACACCTCGCCGAGCGCGGCCCCGACGCGCCCTCCGGGGTCCCCGGCGCGCATCCCGCCGACCGCGGCGCGCTGGGCCGCTACCGCGAGAGGTACGGCTACGACACCGCGGGCAACCTCACCGCACTCGACCACCGGGGAACCGATCCCCGCCATCCGGGTTGGCGGCGTACCTTCACGCACGAGGAACACAGCCGACTCGAACCGCCGGGCTCCGGCCTCCCCAGCAACCGGCTCACCCGCAGCACGGTCGGCAACGGCCGTGCGCGGGACGAGAGTTACCACCACGACGCCCTCGGGCAGATGGACCTCCTGCCACCGTTGCAGCTGATGCGCTGGGACCACGTCGGCCAGCTGCGCGCCACCGCCACCCAGCGCACGAGCGCCGGCCTGGTGCCCGAAACCACCTTCTACGGCTACGACTCGGCCCGGCAGCGGGTGCGCCGGGTGCGCGACGGCCAGGCGTCCGCGGGCACCACCGGCCGTCCCCTCGAAGAGCGGATCCACCTCGGCGACAGCGAGATCCACCGGACCTACGACGCCGACGGCGAACGCACCCTGGAACGCACCACGCTGCACGTGCGGGACGGCGCGCAGCGTATCGCCCTGGTCGAGACGCGCGTCGACGCCGGCGCGGCAGGCGACCCCGACGCCCGCACGGTGCGCCACCAGCACGCCGGCCACATCGGCTCGGTCACCGTGGAGCTCGACGGGACGGGCGAGGTCCTCTCCTACGAGGAGTACCACCCCTACGGCACCACCGCCGTCGCCTTCTGGCGCGGCGGCACCCCGGCCAAGCGCTACCGCTTCACCGGCAAGGAGCGCGACGCCACCGGTCTCTACTACTACGGGGACCGCTACTACGCGCCCTGGCTGTGCCGCTGGATCAGCACCGACCCGCAGGGCGTGTCCGCGGGCCTGAACCTCTACGTCTTCGTGCAGGGCAACCCGGTGTCCTTCAAGGATCCCGACGGCCGGGAGGTCGAGGCGTACAACATCTCGCCCGGGCGTCCCGGCAGCCAGCCGTGGGCCTGGTTCCTCGGGGTCTCCGCGCACCGGCTGATCGCGTACCACTACGTCGGGGCGCACATGAACGAGCGGTCGGGCATCTACACCAACTACCACACGGTCGCGGCCATCCTGACGGCAGGACGCATCGGCGACCCCAGCCGTCTCAGCGCCGCCCAGCAGGCCCTCAAGCCCGACATCACCAATGTCTCCTCGCGAGAGGTCTTCGAGATCAAACCCTGGAACCAGGAGGGCCTGGAGGCCGGGCGCCGCCAGGTCGCCGGGTACATCGCCGCACTGAACAAGGGCATGGGTCTGTCGCCGGGCGCCAAAGGCGTCCAGAAGGACCAGAAGGGTCCGGGCCGCTACCCCTTCCTGACCGGACAGGGCGTCCAGGGCCAGCTCGCCGTCCAGTTCCACGGCGGGCGCATGGTCTGGCGGCTGACCTGGAAGACCACCGAGGACGGGATCGTCCAGTACAAGTGGCAGAAGACGAACAAGACGGACCGCGACGAGATCAAAGAGGCCGGCGAGGGCCAGTGGGTCGACATCACCGAACAGGACGCGGCGGCACACGCCGAGGAGGTGGCGCAGCAGATCGACGCGGATCTCGGGAGGAACGAGATGCTGTTCAAGGCGATGGACGCCACCAACGCGGTGCAGAGCATCGTCGCCGAGGTCGCCATGGCGGTGATGATGGCGAACATCCTCTCCGCGCAGCCCGGCACCGGTGCCGTCCGCGCGCCGGTGCAGACGCCGGCGCCCGCGCCCGGCGTGCCACGGCCCACCCTGCCACCACCCCGTCCGCCGGCCCTCCCGCCCAACGTGCCCCCGCCCTGGCAGCGTCCACCGGTGCAGCCGCCGACCATCCAGCCCCGGCAGTGAGGGCACGCCGGTCGAGGCTTCCGCCCGCCCCGCTTCGGCCCGCTCGTCCCACCCGGCCCCAGACCACGAGGAATCGATGACCACCACACCGTCCCCGCAGCAGGAGCTGTGGTTTCCCGCGTTCACCGAGGGCTCCGCCGAGACCGCGCACCGCCGGGCGCGCGAGGTGGCCGCCGCCCTCGCCGGGCAGTACGCCGCGCGCGGCTCCTTCACCGTGCCGGGACTGCTCGCCCGCGGAGACCTGGTGCCCGTGGCCGCCGGGTCGGTGGTGTTCGTCGACGAGACGGCCGACCTGGACGCGGCACGCCCCGGCCTGCGCCTGCACGCCGTACCCGTACTGCTGTCGAGCGTGCAGGAAGCCCTCGGCTGGCGCGATTCCGATCAGGTCGAGGAAGCCTTCGAAGACGCCGTCCGGGACACCTGCTGGGGCGCCCTGGCTCTCACCACCTCGTCCCGCGCCGTGGCCACCGTGCCCGTGCTGCGGGCCCGCCTGGCCACGGTGCTGCGCTGCTGGTCGGCGCTGGCCGAGCTCCGCTACGTCGACTTCCGGCCCGACCCCGTACCGCTGGCCACTCTGCTCGACGAGCGCTGCACGGGACTCACCGCCATGTGGGTGCCGACCGCGACCGGCGATCCCCGAAAGGACCTGCCCGCCGCGCTCGACGCACTGGAGAGCGCCGACGATATGACCCGCGAGGCACGGTCCGTCGAGCGCCTGAAGGCACTCGTCGCCGGGAACGCCCGCATCCGCCACCCCGAGGCCGTGAGCGACCCGGACCTCCTTCGGGAGGAGCTCGACGCGCTCGAACCGAGGGACCGGGAAGCGATCGCGGCGGGCTTCGCCCAGCCCGCGCTGACCCTGCTGTACGGCGCCGACCGCCACCACGCATCGCACCACCGCTGACCGCCGCGCCCACGGCGTCCACTGCCGACGGCGCTCAAGGGGGAAACCATGGCCGACCTGATCATCCTGCGGCTCCACCCGACCAAGCCGATGGCAGCGGGTGACTTCACCGCGGTGCTCACGGGCCTGACGGTCAAGGCGTACGACCTGTCGTTCGCCGACAGCGTCGGGGGCGCGCTGCTCGGCACCGCGTCAGGTCTGGCCGACCCCCACCTGCCGGGCGCCACCAACGACAGCGTCGCCATCACGTCGACGTCACTGCTCCAGCACTACATCGACCTCGTCGACCCGGTCACCGGGCTCAAGACCCGCCACCTGGAATCCGTCGCCACCGCCGTGGTGGTCGCCGCACCGCCGGCCGGGCACACCGAGTACCCCGGCCCGACCGCTTACGACATCCGGCTGGAGGTGACCACCGGCTCGCAGTCGTCCGTCGCGGTCCGCCACCTGGACTTCAACATCCGCACCACCACGGTCGGTTCGCTCCCCACCAACCAGAAGACCTACTTCGGCATGGGCCCGAGCGCCTTCGTGCCGCTGTCCGCGACCGGTGCCGGTGTCGCGGGGGACATCGCCCACGTCGACCTCCCCCCGGACGGCTCGCCACCACCGTTCGCCCCACTGGTCCGGGCGATCGACCTGGTCCTCGGCGACGACCCCGGGCCGCCCCGGGGCAGCCTGCTCACCCGCGGCCCGCTCACCCCTGCGGAGAGCAGGTATGTGGCGTCGGAGATCGTGTGGAACCGCACCGCCTTCCCGCCGCCCCAGCCCGATCCCACCCTCGGCCAGGACCCGTTCGGCGCCCTTTACACCCAGCCGCCCGTCGATCCCGCCGTGGACGACGAGGACCTGGAGAAGGCCCGGCCCCGCTTCGAGGCCGAGCAGAGCGGCTACTACGGCACCCACGAGGCCGAGGCCCTGCGCCTGAGCGGATTCGTCCATGCCGCATCCGCGGCGGTCGCCCAGGAACGGCTGAGCGTCGCGGCGTCACGCGCCTGGATCGACGTACCACTGATCGTCCCGGGCGCCACCGTTCCTGCGGCGGAGCGCTCCGCCGCCGTGGCGTTCACGAAGGACGGCGGTCTCACCCCGTCCTTCGTCGTCCCGGCGGCCGTGTTCTACGCACTGTCCGCGACCGTGCCCGCCCAAGTCGGTCCGGAACAGCGCTACGACATGGCACGCCTCGCCCTGGAGAGCCACACCCTCACCGAACTGGCCACCGCCGTGGACGCGTTGGTCCTCGCCCTGCCCGCCACCCCCTTCACCGTCACCGGTGGCGCCCCTGTCACGGCGGCCCAGGCCGCGCGGCGGCTGCGTGCGCTCGGCACTCCGCCCGGCACGATGACGGAGCTGCCCCTCGCCGCTCCGTTCGACTCCCTCGTGGCCGACTGGCTCGCCCACACCGGTCCGACCCCCACGATCCGGGCCGACTTCTGGGTACCGGAGACCGCGGCCCTTCCGGCCCCCTACCTGGAGGTGGTGCTCGCCTCCCTCACCGGCAACCACACCCCCCTCATCGCGGCGGTCAAGGGCCTGCCGCACCAGGTGTCCACCGTGGCCGCCCTCGTCGCCCTGACCGAGCAGCAGTGGCGTGACCTGTTCCTCGGCCCGCCGCCACCACCGGGGCCGGCACCCCGCACCGCCCTGTTGCCGCCGTTCACCCGGCCAGGGACCCCGGCCGAGCGCACCGAGGCGTTCCTCCGGCACCTGCGGACATTCTTCGCCCTGACGTCCCCGTCACCGTCGGGGCAACAGCCCACCCTCGGTGCGCCCCCGCGTCTGCCGGTGTCCGTGACCGACGCCTTCGCCGCGTTCGTCGCCGCCTACCCCGGCCACGCGGGCGGCACCACCTTCTCCTTCGACGCCTCCCCCGTCCCGGACGCCGTCCACGCGGCGTCGGCCGACGTCTTCCCCGGCGACACGGCCGCCCAGTCCTGGCTGACCGACGCGGTCGAGGCCGTCGGTTCCCTGTGGCGGCTCACCGACATCGGCGCCGGGGAGCTGCGCTTCTCGCTCGTGGAGGCGCTGTACGCCCGGGGGTTCACCGGTGCCGCCCAGGCCGCGGCGCTCACCGCGGCCGACTTCCAGTACGCCCTGACGGGTACCGTCGCCCATCCGTACGCGGCGGCGATCCACGCCAGGTCGCGGAGCACCGCGGAGCCGGCCGGCGCGGACCCCGGGCCGTTCCGGCCCGTCAACCCGGACGGCTCGCTCGTGGACTGCGAGCCACCAGAACACCTGTCGCCGCTCGGCGCGGTGGCGTACCTGCACGAACTCCTTCAGGTCTCGGCCGCCTCGACCTGCGAGCGACCGCTGCTTCCCGAGGACCCGGGGCGCCTCGGAGCCCTGATGTCCGACCGTCGCGGCCCGCTCGGCGAACTGCGTGCCACCGCCGCCGCGTTGACACCACTGCCCGTGCTCGACCTGGTCAACGAGAGCCTGGAGCAGCTGGCGGCCGGAGTGCCGGGCGCGGAGGGCGGCGCCGTCCTCGACACCGCCGGACACACCTTGCACAGCCACCGGCTCCTCCCGCACGGTGCGGGCACCCAGGAGACGGCCGACGAGCCGGACCCGGACGCGCACGACCCCGCGACACTCTTCGCCGTGGTCCCCGAACACTCCTCGCCCGCGACCCCGGTGGCCGAGCCGGCCGCCTACGACCGGCTGCGCTCCGACTTCACGGACCCCCGGCTGCCGTACCACCAGCCGCTCGACGTCAACCGCTCCTACCTCGGCGCGCTGGGCACCACGCGCCTGACGACGATGCGTCACTTCCGCAAGGACATCACCGAGTTCGCGCTCGACGCCGCCCACGAACCGGACGGCTTCCGCCGCCACCAGTGGCGCTATCCGCTGCGCCTGGAAGCCGCACTCGAACACCTCGGCATCTCACCCGAGGAGTACGACCTGCTCTACCGTCAGGATCTGGCCGACCGGGGGACCAAGGGCAGGCCGCGGCTGCGCGAGGTGTACGGATTCGCCGAGGAGCGCATCGACGGGCGGCACTGGACGGACGTCGTGCGCGAGGTCCCGGAGTTCCTCGACAGGACCGGGCTGAGCTACTGCGAGTTCCTCGACCTGTGGCGCTCCCGCTACGTCTCCTTCCACCGCGCCGGCCCGCACCACGACGAGACGCGGGGCGACGACGGCGGACGGCGCGGATTCCCCGACTGCGCACCGTGCTGTCCCGACGACCTGGTCATCGACTTCGGCCGCCCCGGCGGCAACGGCATGGCGCACACCAAGGACGCGCTGCGCCGCCTCGCCGTCTTCGTACGGCTGTGGCGGCGCCTGCGCACCGTGCCGTGCGGCGCCCTCACCTTCACCGAGCTCGCAGACACCGCCGCCGTGCTCGGCCTGTGCGGCGACAAGGGCAAGGTCAACCCCGACTTCGTCCGGCAGCTCTCCTCCTTCCTGCTGCTGCGCGAACTGCTCTGCCTGCCGCTGTACGATCCCGGGGCCGCTCCCGACGACGGGGCGAGCGGCGCCGACCGAACCCATCTGCTCGCCCTGTGGGAGGGACCCGGGGCACGGCACTGGGCCTGGGCGGTCGGCGCCCTGCTGCACGCCGTGGACCAGGTGGCCGAACGGCAGCGCCCGGAACTGGGACGCAGGCCGGAGTTGGTCAAGGTGCTGGCCCGCAACCTCGACCCGCTGTCGGTGCTGGCCGGCTTCTCCCCGGACGTCAGCACCGACACCTGGCACGCCCGCCCGACCGGCACCCTCCGTTTCGCCGAGACCCTGCTGAAGGTCCACCTCTCCGACTTCACCGTCGGCGAAGTGCTGTTCCTCTTCTCCGACACCCATCTCGCGGGCGACGATCCCTTCGCTCTGCAGACCTCCAACGAGGCCCTGGACAACCCCCTCGGCCTGCCGGACGACGAGGACAGGCACGGGTTGTGGGCGCTACGACGGACCCTGCTCGACGCGGAGGACCATCCGGGCCCCTGGACCTGGTCCGCCATCACCGCGGCCCTCGCCGACCGCTTCGGCTATCACCCCACCGCCCCGGACGACGCGCTCACGGCGATCGGCGAGCACTTCTTCCCCTCCGTCCTCGAACGTGAGGGCTCACCTGTTCCCGCCGCGCGCCGCCGCTTCGCGGTCCCCCTTCCGGCAGCCGCGACCAACGCCGCCATGTGGAACACCCCGCCGAACGGGCCGCTGCGCTACGACACCGCCACGGAGTCCCTGTGGACACGGCTGCCCGTCGGCGACGGCGAGGTCGCGGAGAAGCTCAGCACCATCCGCGGGCTCAACCCGCAGGAGCAGGAGGCCGTTCTCTGCCTCCAGCACGCGCCGGGGGCACTGCTGGTCCCCTTCGCGCTGTTCTTCGGCGATTTCCGGACCGCGGTGGACCGACTGCGCGCCGAACCCGACGAGGAGGAGCGGTTCGCCTTCGTGCGTGGCGAGTTCGCGCGCTTCTACCGGCGCTGCGAACTCATCGCCGAGCATCTGGCGCGGCACGTCCGCGAAGCCGCCGGCCAAGGCGGGGAGCCGGTCGGCGCCGCCGAGGCGTGGCGGCTGCTGCGGTCGCTGCACGGCGACGAGAACGCCGGTCTCACATCGTGGGAGGACGACCAGGGCCTGCCGCCCGGACTCACCTGGCCCACCGCTCCCACAGGCGGCGCTTTCGCGGCGCTGCTCGCACTGACCGGCACGGGACTGCCCGGCGAGTTCTCCACGGCCGACGCCGATCCCGCGTGGCGCGAGCTCCGGGGTCCGCTCACCGCGTTCGGCACGGGCCGGGACGAGTGGAACGCGCCGGTGACCACCGTCATCCCCTCCCTCGGCCTCACTCTCACCCCCACACAGCTGCGCTCCGTCGCCGTGCGCAACGGCTTCGCGCTGCGCAACACCGATGGCGAACCGCTCTTCGGCGCACAGCCGTTCACCGTCGTCTGGCGGGGAACGCTGCTGGTCGAGGAGTCCGGGCGGTACGAGTTCCGTGCCGGAGCACCGACCCCCGAGGGCGAGGATCCCGACCACGAGCACTGCCCCGACCACAGCTGGCGCCTCACCCTGGCCCGCCGTCAGAAGACCTGGCAGCTGCTCAACCGGGGCCGACCCGGCGAGGACGCCCCCGACCACCACTCGGGGCCCGTCGAACTGCGCCGTGGCGCGTACGACATCACCCTCGAACTGACCCACGACGAGCCGACGTTCACCGAGGAGGGCAGCGTCCGCCCCCGGCACACCGGATTCCAGGTCAAGTACGCCGGCCCCGACACCGAGGACCGTCTGGTCGAGGTGCCCCGCCACCGCCTCTACCGCGACCAGGTCGACGCACCCCTCGGGGAGGGTGTCGAGGTGCCCGGCACCGCCGCGGCGTTCCTGCGCGACCGCTACACCGGCAGCCTGCGCGACATCCGGCGCACCTATCAACGGGCCTTCAAGTCCGTTCTGCTGGCCCACCGCTTCGGGCTGTCCGCCACACCGCTGCCCGGCGATCCGCAGTCCGAACTCGGCCACCTCCTCGATCATCCGGACGCCTTCCGCGGCACCTCACACCCCCGGACGGGGCCGGACGCCTTCGGCACCCACCACGCCTGGTTCGACGTGGACCTGCTGCCGGTCGACGACCCCTTCCGCGCGCCGCCCCCCGTGCGCGACGCGCGCGGCGCGCCGAGCGCGCGCCGGCAGGCCGCGCTCTTCGACCTGTGGGAGCGGCTGTTCGACTACGCGGCGCTGCGCGCGGAGACCCGGGCGGCCCGCGAGCGGCCCGCCTGGCGGCTGTTCCACGCCGCGGTCCAGCGCCAGCCCGACGACCCGGCGCAGCTCGTACGCCACCTCGGCATCGACGTCGGCCATGCCGCGCAGGTACTCACCTACTTCGCCCTGCCCGACGACTACAGCGTGCGCACCGAGGACCTGGAGTCGGAGATCTGGGCGGTGCGGGTCTGGCGGGCCGAAGTCCGCCTCGACGCCCTGGTACGGCGCTTCCGCCCCCGCCGGATCGAGGAGGCCCGGCCGCATCGCTGGGCCGCCGACAACCCCGCGCAGGGGCCCGACGCGGGCAACGAGAACCTCACGGCGTTCGTCCGCGACGGCAGCTTCGAGAACGGTCGGCCACGCCGTTACGACGATGTGCGCCTGCTCAACGACGGGTTGCGGGTCCGGGCCCGCGACGCGCTCGTGGCCTGGCTGACGGGCATGAACCGGGTCGCCCTGCCGCACGGGGGCGGCTTCGCGACCCGGGCCCAGGACCTGAGCGACCTCCTGCTGCAGGACGTCGAGGCAGGGACGGGCGAGCGAGCCAGCCGCATCGAGGACGCGGTCAGCTGCGTACAGGCGTTCGTCCAGCGTGCCCGCCTGGGTCTGGAGCCGGGCTTCACCGTCGCCGCGGAGCTCGCCGCGCTCTGGGACGCCCGGTTCGCCACCCTCCACGGCTGGCGGCGCTGCACGGAACGGGACCTGCACCGGGAGAACTGGATCGAGTGGGACGAACTGCGCCGGGCCCGCCGGGTCGAGGCGTTCGCGTTCCTGGAGTCCGAGCTGCGCGGCGCGAAACTCACCGTCGCGGTGCCCGGCGGGCTCGACTGGTGGCCCGGCACCCGGCCGCCGGATCATCCCGCGCTCGCCCCGCTCCAACAGGCGGTGCCCTCGACCCTGCGGATGCTCACGCCGGGGCCGCTGCCGGAGGGGCTCGACCTGCTGGGCACGCCGGAGGCCGCCGCCCGCCCGGCCTGGCTCGCGCCCACCGGTGTCTCCGCCGTGCTGCCGGGGCCGGACCTCAAGGCCCGCGAGCCGTCCGCATCGGGCTCGGGGGAAGCTGAACTCACTCCCCCGGACGATGCTGCCGAGCCGACCGCCGCCCCGGCACACGAGCCCGCGGACGCCGAACACACACGCCTCCCCCTGTGGATCCAGGCCGCCATCCGCCCCGGCACCCGCTTCGTACGGGTCGCGGCGGCCGGAGTCCCGCCGGCCACCGCCCGCCCTGAGGGCAGCCGCCCCGGGGGCGCGGATGCCTGCTGCCGTGCGTGCGGCGACACCCACGAACCGCTCGTCGACGAGTTCTACTTCTGGATCGAGGACGCGGTCGAGTACCGCCCCGTCGTCCAGGACGCCGACGAGACGTCCGGCTGGCACGACCCCGAGCGGCTCCCCGCCCTCCTGCACTGGCCGCCCGCCCCCGTCGTCCACCTGTACTGGACCCGGGTCCACCGAGGCGCCTTCCAGCCACCGCGCCGTTCCGCACAGGCCGTGGCCGTGCCGGGCCCCTCCGCGCAACTGGCGTTCCAGGGACGTACGGCCGACTCGCTGCGCTTCGAGGTCACCGGCGCCGACGCACCCACCGGCCACCTCGATCCCACGCCCCCGGGCTTCCGCTACGACCTGGCCACCGACTCAGCCGTCGCCCTGCCTCTGGTCGCGCCGCCGCCCGCCCCCGCATCCGACGCCTTCCCGGGCGGACTGACCGCCTACCCGTACTTCGCGTACGTGTGCTCCGGCGCACCGGTCGAGCCGCTGTCCCCCTTCTCCGTGGCCCTGACCGTCGGCGGGACGCTGGAGGCGCACTGCCGCTTCGAGGCCGCGCTGAAGTGGTACGAGCTGGTCCGAGCACCGCTCGTCAGCGACAACGTCTGGACGCGGTGCACCCGGCACCGGCCGCAGTCCGGCGACTCGGTCCGCCCGGCCGCCCCTGCCGCGCCCTGCTGCCCGACCATCGCCGCCGACGACGACCGGGCGCGCGAACGTGCCGTCCTGCTGCGCTGGCTGGAGACCACCCTGGCCTGGGGAGACCGGCTGTTCGACCGCAATGATCCCGAATCCCTGCGGCGCGCCGGGGTCGTCTACGGCACCGCCGCCCACGTCCTGGGCCGGCGCCCCACCACGATCCGGGCCGTGGACGACGCCGCCCCGCGCACGGTCGCCTCGTTCGTCGCCGCACCGGGCCGCCTCAACCCGCGGTTGCTGTCACTGCACGACCGCCTCGCGGACCGGCTCGCCCTGCTCCACGCGAGTGTGGGTCCCACGCGCCGGCGCGGCGGCACACCCGGCACCGACCTGTCCTACTTCGGTGACGACCCCCGGCGCGATGGCCGGTTCACCGCGGCCGGGGACGCTTGTGCCTGCGGGGCGTGCGACGACGGCCCCGGGAGCGTGGGTGACACGTACCGCTTCGAGGTCCTGATCGCCAAGGCGACGGAATTCGTCGGAGAGGTGCGCGGGCTCGGCGGAGCGCTGCTCGCCGCGTACGAGAAGGGCGACGCGGAACACCTCTCGGCGCTGCGCGCCACCCAGGAGCGCCAGCTCCTCGAACTCGCCGTCGTGGACCGGCAGTACGCCTGGCGGGAGGCCGACTGGCAGGTGCAGGCGCTCGGCAAGACCAAGGAGGGCGCGCAGGCCCGGCTGCGGTACCACGAGGGGCTCATCACGGGCGGGCTGATCGGCGGAGAGATCGGCTACGAGTCGCTGTCGGAGGTCTCGATGGCCTCTCGTGCCGCGGGCAACGTGTCCGAAGCCATCGCCCAGGGCATCGGGATGGTCCCCGACTTCTGGATCGGCGTCGCCGGGATCGCCGGTACCCCTCTTCAGTTCAACCAGCTGCCGCTGGGCAACAAGCTGGCCGCCGGGTTCAGCACCGCCGCCCGGATCCTGAACGCGGTCGGGGAGATCTCCACCAGCGGCGCCAACCTCAGCCTCACCCAGGCGGGTTGGGAGCGTCGACTCGACGAATGGCGTCACCAGGTCACCGTGACGAGTATCGAGATCGAGCAGATCGAACGGCAGGTCCTGGCGGCGGAACGCAGGCGGGACGTGGCGCGGCGCGAACTCGACGCGGCGCAGCGGCAGATCGAGCACTCCGCCGCGGTCCAGGACTTCCTGCGCGACAAGTTCACCAGCCACGAGCTCTACCTCCACCTTCAGCGTGAGACGGCGGCCCTCTACTACCGGATGTTCGAGTTGGCGGAGCGGGCTGCCTGCCGCGCCCAGCGCGCCTTCCGGCGCGAACGTGGCGACAGCACGCGGTCGTTCGTCGAACGCGGCGCGTGGGAGGACCTGCGCGAGGGGCTGCTCGCGGGCGAGCGACTGGCGCTGTCCGTGCGCCGGATGGACCACGCCTATCTGGAGGAGGACCGCCGCGAGTACGAACTCACCAAGCACCTGTCGCTGCGGGTCGACTTCCCCGAGGCGTACCTCGGGCTGCGGGCGGGCGGTCACGCCGAGTTCGAGATCCCGGAGTGGCTGTTCGACCTGGACTACCCCGGGCAGTACATGCGCCGCATCAAGAACGTCACGCTCACCGTTCCCTGCGTGAGCGGCCCCTACGCGGGGGTCCACTGCCGGTTGACGCTGCTGAGCAGCGCCACTCGTGTCGATCCCCGCCCGGCACCGGTGCCGCTCGGTTGCTGCCGTCCGGGCTGCGAGACGGGGTGCCGGTGCGGATGTGACGGGCCGGGCGAGCCCTGCCGGTGCTGCCCGCCCCCGGACGACCGCTACACGTTGCGGCCCGCCGACCCCCGCGGGGTGCGCGCGTACGCGGCGACCGAGGCGATCGCGACCTCGATGGGCCAGAACGACGCGGGACTGTTCGAGCTGAACTTCCGCGACAATCGCTACCTGCCTTTCGAGTACGCGGGTGCGGTCAGCCGGTGGCGGATCGAACTGCCCCCGGAGACCAACGCGTTCGACTTCGACTCGCTCTCCGATGTGATCCTGCACCTCAACTACACGGCCCGGGAGGGCGGTGAGACGCTGCGTCGGGCAGCCACCGAGGCGGCACGCTGCCGGCTGCCCGGCGACGGGCAGCGGATGCTGGACGTCAGGCGCGACCTGCCCGACGCGTGGGCGGGGCTGTCCAGGCGCACCACGGGGCACCGGAGGCTGGACCTCGACGTGTCACCGGCGATGTTCCCGCTCGTACCGGGCCGTCAGGTCACCCACGTCGACCGGGTCCGCGTCCTCCTCGAGGCACCGGGTGCCGAGCCGGGCTCCGGCATCGAGCTGGCGTTCCTGCCCGGAGCGCACACCTGTCCCGGTCCTTGTGCCTGCGAACGGGTGCCGGTGCACTGTGTCGCCGGCAGCGCCTGGCCGGGACTGTTCCTCGGCGAGGTGGACCTGCCCTCGATCCCTTCCCTCTCCCCCCTGACTCCGGGCCGACCGACACGGATCGGCACGTTCGGGTTCACCGACGCCCCGGAGCGAATCTGTGACGTGTTCCTGCTCCTCGGCTACTGCGCTCAGCCCGAGGTTCACGAGCCGAAAGCTCGTGAACCTCGGCCGAGCAACGGACCGGGATGACTTGCTGGAGACGCCCGGCCGTCTGGATCGAGGCCGGCGTGCCGGACCGGTGACTCCGGTCCTGCCGTTGCCCGACGAGATCCCGGCCGTCGCGGGCCGCGCCGGAATACCGTGCCGACGGCCGGACGTCCTTCTGGCCGACCGCGGCCAGGATCACGCCACCTACCGTCGTCTGCGTGTCCGGCGGGAACATCAGCTTTGTCAGGGCCGGTCAGGCGGCGGATTCCCAGTCTGCCGGGTGGCCCACGTGGCGGCCGCGTTCCTCGTGCCGCACCCGTTTCTGGTGGAACCGGGCGAGGAACCAGGCCCCGGCGCTGAGGGGCAGGGCGGCCCAAAACAGGTACAGCGCACCACGGTGGTCGCTGACGGTGAACACGGCGTACACCGCCGTGACGCTCATGGCGAGGGCGAGGTGCAGGCACAGCAGCCTCCCGGCGTGGCGGGCTGCTGCGTCGGCTCGGGTCGTGGGCACCGTGGAACTCCTGGCGCTCGGGCGGCCGAGGCGGTCTTCGGCCGATCAGGGTGACAAGGCAGGAGTGGGGGGTGTGTTCACAGTTGCCCACGATCACGTGAGTGACATACGGGCCTTTGTGCCATTCAGGAAACCCACACATAGCCGGGCAAGATGCCGGTCAAATGGGTACAGGCCGTGCGGAACCCAGACTTCGCATTGGTTCAGACCTGGCTGGAAATAGCGGAAGAGGCCTTCAGGACGGCCCCGTTGGATCACGTATCGAATCCTTTCGGTCACTCTGGCGGCACATACCGTTCCGCTGAGCGCAACAACCCCCACGAACTCACCCTTCGTGTCGGGTAAGTCCTCCTTGCTCCCCCGTTGAGGAGGGGCTGATTCCGGGCCGTATGGCATATGCGTTCGGGGGCACCGCGGCCCGTCCGTGACCGTCGCGTGAAAAATTGTGTGCGCCTCGTGACCACTGGGGTTCACGGGATGCGTCTTCCTGTGGGGGGAAGCCTTGATGCAACGCACCTCTGGTGCGCGTGTTTCGCGTGCCCGCAAGAGAACCGGCCTGGCCACGGCGGCTGTCGTGGCCACCAGCGCCCTGACGTTGTCCCTGCTGCCCGCGGCGGGCGCCCTGGCCGCCGACGAACCGGGCTCCGCGTGGGGCAAGGACGCCCCGTCGTTCACGATGCCCGAGGTGAAGGTCGGCGCGAACGAGCCCGCCGCGCCAGAGGCCGAGGCCAAGCCGTCCGACGAGGTCGCCAAGTGGCGGGCCGAGCAGAAAGACCGGGCCGAGAGCACCGGGGCCAAGCGGTCGGCGCGGGCTGCCTCACCGTACGTACCCGAGGGCCAGGGCGACGTTCCCTGGCACCGGATCACCAACTTCGCGATCACGGACGCGCTGACCGCGCGGATCGACTACTCGACCGGCAACCTGATGCTGACGGCGACGGACTTCTCCATCGCCGGCGCCGGCCAGAAGCTGACACTGGCGCGCACGTACAACTCCCTGGACGCACCGTGGGGAAAGGTCTCCCAGCGGTGGTGGCAGCAGTACGAGCGCTACCTCCAGGTCCTGGACGACGAGGTGGTGCTGTACGACGCATCCGGTGACTCACTGCGCTTCACCAAGAAGACGGACGGCGCCTTCACCTCCCCCAAGGGGTACTCCAAGGAGCTGAAGAAGAACGCCGACGGGACCTACACGGTCACCGACTGGAAGTCGTCGGTCAAGGACACCTACGACGGCAACGGCACGCTGACCAGGGTCACGGACAAGAACAAGGGCGCCATCACCGTCACCCAGCACGACGAGGGCGGCGAGCACAAGGGTTTCAAACTGACCGAGACACGCTCCGGCCGCTGGATCGACCTGGTCAAGACGGACGCCTCCCAGTGGCAGGCCAAGGACAACGCCGGCCGCACCGCCGTCTTCGACCTGGACGGCGCGGGCAACGTACACCGGACCACGGACGCCGAGGGCAAGAAGACGACGTTCGGCTACGACTCCTCGCGCCGCCTGGAGAAGATCACGACCCATGAGGGCCGGGTCACCGTCTTCACCTACGACAGCGCCAACCGCGTCACCTCCATGCTGCGTGCCACCGACTTCAACGGCTCCGGCCACACCGGCCCGACCTGGACCTACGACTACGACGCGTCCTCGCCGACGGCCGCGGGGACGACGAAGGTCACCGACCCGGAGCGGCACGCCACGAAGTACAAGCACGACGGCGACGGTCAGGTCACCGACGTGACCGACGCGCTGGGGCGCGACCGTGCCACCAAGTTCGACGCGAACCACAACATCGACACCGCCACGGACGCGATGGGCACGGGCACCACGCCCGGCAACGTCACGGACTACGGGTTCACCACCCGCAACAACCTGGAGTCCGTCAAGTCCCCGACCGGCGGCAAGTCGCTGACGAACTGGCAGACGGTCGCCGGGGGCGACGTGCCCAAGGACTCCACGAACGCCGACGGCGAGAAGACGTCCTTCACGTACGACACCGCGGGCAACACCAAGTCGGTCGCGCAGACCGGCACGGGCGGCGGCAGCGTCTCCTACACGTACAACCCCGCCACTCCCGACTGCGGCGGGTTCGAGGGCCAGCGGTGCACCGCCCAGACGAAGATGACCGCGTCCAAGACGGTGAAGACCTCCTTCACCTACGACGACAAGGGCAACCTCACCAAGGCCACCCCACCGGGGCCGCTGAAGCCGACCACCTACACCTACGACAGCCTGGGCCGCACCGAGACCCTCACCGATGGCCGGGGCGTCAAGAAGGTCTTCACCTACGACAACCTCGACCGCGTCAAGACGGTGTCCACCACGCACGACACGGTCCACTACTGGTACGACGGCGACGGCAACATGCGCCAGCGCGACGACTCCACCGGCACGATCAGCTACCAGTTCGACCCGCTGCAGCGCGAGACCGTGCGCACCCTGCAGGACGGCTCCCAGACCCTCCTGGCCTACACACCCGCGGGCAACGTCGACTACTACCAGGACCCCGCAGGCAAGACCGACTACACCTGGAACGAGGTGGACAAGCTCGACAAGCTGACCGACCCGTCGGGCAAGGACACCACCTACACATACAACCGCAACGACCTGCGCACCGAGACCGCGTACCCCGGTGGCACCGTGCAGACCGTCGGCCTCGACAAGTCCGGCCGCCCCGAGACGATCACCGCCAAGTCCGACAGGGGCACTCTGGTCGACCTCGCCTACACCTACGGGTACGGTACGGACGCCAAGACCGACGGCGACAAGATCCGTACGCGGGCCGACAAGGTCGCGGGCACGAAGACCGGATACGAGTACGACGGTGCGGGCCGCCTCGCCTACGCCGCGGAGAACAAGGGCTCCGCCCTCAACGAGTCCTGGCAGTACTGCTACGACCTGGCCGGGAACCTGACCAGCCAGGGCACGGAGAAGGGCTGCCCGCGCGGCACGACGTACACGGTCAACGACGCCCAGCAGATCACCGCGAAGAACGGCTCGGCCACGAACTGGTCCTACGACACGGAGGGCCACGAGACGGCGGCGGCCTCGACCCCGGAGGGCGTCCGCACGGGTGAAACATGGTCCGACCACAGCCAGTTGACGTCCCTGACGGTCGGCGGCAAGACCTACGACGGCCGATACGGCTCCACCGACCAGAGCGAGCGGACCAAGCTCGGCGACACCTATTTCCACAACGGCCCGCTCGGCCTGTCGGCCACCTCGACCGCCGGTACGGACACCGGCTTCAACCGTGAACCCGGGGGCACACTCAACTCCATGACCCGGGACGGGAAGACGTACTTCTACCTCACCGACGCGCTCGGCTCCGTCGTCGCGGTCACGGACGAGGCCGGCGCGAAGGTCAACTCGTACGCCTACAGCCCCCGCGGCGTCACCCGCTCGGCGAGCACCGAGAAGACGCCCCAGCCCTACCGCTTCGCAGGCGGCTACCAGGACCCCACCGGCCTCTACCACTACGCGGCCCGCTACTACGACCCCAACATCGGCCGCTTCACCCAGCCCGACCCCTCCGGCCAGGAGAAGAACCCCTACCTCTACGCCGAGGGCGACCCCGTCAACCGCATCGACCCCACCGGACTCTTCAGCTTCAAGAACCTCGGCATCGACACCCTGATAGGTGCCGTGAGCGGTGCCGTGACGGGCTGCGTCGGCGGCGCGGTCACGGCCGCCATCGTCGGGTCCGCGGCGGGCCCCGGCGGCACGACGGTCGGCGCTCTCGGAGGCTGTGCCATCGGAGCAGCCGGAGCAGGATCCGCCGGTGTGGCCGGTGGGGCCGTGACATCGACCCTGACCCAGCTCCTCAAGTAGTCGGCATGGAATAGGAGACCCGGAAATGAGCGCTCTCACAGTCGCTCTGATCGGCGCCCTCATCGGACTCGTGGTCGGGCCTCTGACCGTGTTGTTCGTGACGAGGGCCCGGCGGCGCCGCTGAATCGCGGCTTCGCCCAGCAACGACTGACGGCGCGGGACTTCGACTCCCTTGAGGCGTGTGCGCCCGAACGTCCGGTGCACGCTGACCGCGAGGAAGTCACCACCGCCTGACTGCTGGTGCGGGCCGCATGGGCCCGCACCAGCTCACGTCATGGATGGACGGGCGACACCTACCGCAACGGGTCCGTCTGCCGTCCCTCCTGCTCACGCAGGCACGGCCGGCCAGTCCGATGCGTTCCTCGACGAGCTCCCGGCGGTGCGCCCAGGCCAGCGGGATCCCGTCCTCCTCGCAGAGCCTCACAGAGGCCGGGGACGTGCTGCCAGTCGAGCCGGAGACCCTGGGACGGCGAGGAGCGGGGCAAGCATCCAGCGGGGAACCTGCCTCACAGTTCGACGGCGGCAGTGGGAGTCTCACCGTCCAGCGCCTGCTGGGCGCGGGCAGCCACCGCCTGGGTGAGTGCGCTGAGCGCGCCGAGATCGACAGTGCCGCCGTTCTCGTTCATGACGTGGACGGCGGCCACTACGGTCCCGCAGCGGACCACCGACCGTCCCTGCGACCTGTCCACCGCGTCGGTGACGCCGGTGTACGTCAGCGTGACGGCCGCTGACTCGTCCCCGTAGAGCGGCCGTGCCAGTTCCGCCGGTTCCGTACCGCCGGCGAAGTCGGCCTGTTCCATTTTCAGTCCGAGGTACCCCTCGGCCGCCGCGTCGGTGCTGGTGTACGGCAGGACTTCGATTTGCACCTCTTCGAAGCTGACAGCCTGCCCCGGGTCGTACACCGATCGCAGGTCGAGCTGCGAGGCCGACGTGCAGATGTCGTGGCGCTCCCCTTGGCCGAGGCCACCGACGCGGCTGCTACGACACCGCTCCGTCGTCGGCGAATCGCTCGCGAGGTTCCAGCCGTCCGGCAGGCTCGGCGGGCCCGGGAGGATCTGCTTGGCCCGCGCGGCGTCAAGGACGACCGGGGCCCGCCCGCCGGATGTACCGGACGCCGACGCGGAGGGCACCGCATCACGGGGGTGTTGCGAGGATGTGCCGCCGGAATGTCGGGAGGAGTCGCCGCCGGTGACCATCTGGACTCCGCCGTAGACCGCCAGGGACATCAGCGCGAGCAGGAGGGCGGCGATTCCGGTGAGGGAGGCTCGGTTGGTGCGGGTGTTGGTGATCGTCAGCGGCCCCAGCGAGATCTGGCTGCGCCGCACCGCGCTGCCGCTTCCGATCACGATGCTGCCGTCGTACGAGGGGGTGACGGTGTGCACAGGCGCAGCGGCCGGAGGCGGACCGGCGAGCACTGCCGCCATGCGGTCCCGGAATTCGGGATCGGCGGCCAGTGCCTCCCGGATCGCCTCCTGGAGTCCCTGTGTCGCCAGTGGATCCGCCGGATCGGCGCTTATCCCGGCGAGGGCGGCACGTCCGTCTTCGGAAGTGCCGAGCCGCGCCCGCACGAGGTCGCCCACCGCCCGGCCCGCTTCGGCCCCCACCGCCGTAGCCGCCCCTGCCGCCATGCCGGTCAGTATCTGTGCGGCCGATAACGCCATGCTCCCTGCCGCATCCATGCGACACCCCCCGTGTCCAGTCGAACCCCTGAGGCAACCACAGTCACGGCTACGGCACCAGGGTGCCCCAGCGCCTTCCTCGTCCAGTGACGGAACATTCCACTCTGGGAAGCGGGCGGGAAGCTGCGCGGCGCCCTCTGGACGGGTTCCATCACGGAGGTGACTACGAACAGCGTGAGCGCGCCGCCTGGCATGGCGGCAAAAAGACGGTTGACCCGGCTACGGGCATCCGGCGCCCTTCCGGAACGCCGCGCCCGGCGAACCAATGTCTGTGTTCGCGAGGTGAGGGTTTAACGATCCGGGCAGGGAGAGTTCTTAGCGTAATGCACGGATCGAAATTATTTCAGCCCACAGGCCACCACAGCGTGCTACTGTCGTTTCAGTTGCAGTTGTGGTTCCCGAAAACTTCAAGTGCTCCTGGCCGCATACTGCGGTGGGGCGCTTTTGTATCACCGGTCATTTCCGGGCGGGGTAATCATCGCGGCGACACGGCGTCCGCACAGTGCGGATGTCCGCTGTACTGCCCCAAAGGAGATTGACATGGCTACTGGCACCGTGAAGTGGTTCAACGCGGAAAAGGGTTTCGGCTTCATCGAGCAGGAAGGTGGCGGCGCTGACGTGTTCGCCCACTACTCGAACATCGCCGCCCAGGGCTTCCGTGAGCTGCTCGAAGGCCAGAAGGTGAACTTCGACATCGCGCAGGGCCAGAAGGGCCCGACGGCCGAGAACATCGTTCCCGCCTGACACTGACGCGCACTTTGCAGCTGGGGCCCGCATCCTTCGGGGTGCGGGCCCCAGCTGCAGGCATTTCCCGCAGTGATTCCACCTGCGGGCGACCGCGACGACATCCGCCCATGGTCACAGTCGACACACTGGGTGGGATCCCCTCTTCGCGTCACTCATTTTCAGCGCCTGTGCCCGCATGAATGATCCGCCGGCCAGATTCGCTTTCGCTTTTACTGTCGGTCCATTTCTTGTAATTCTCTGCGCCGCTCATCGCCGGAAGAATTCCTTGACGTGCGCCGCATCGAGGAAGGTTCCGCATGAACCGCACACGTACGAATGACCGATTCGCCCGCACCCGTAATGGCGGTGGCGGTGGCGGTGCCAATGCCGGTGCCGGATACCGGAGCAGGTCCGGTCGGCCGGCCCGGTCCGGCGGCTACGGCCGTGGGCCCGCCGCCCCGCAGGGTGAGTTCGCTCTCCCCAAGACGGTCACCCCGGCCCTGCCTGCCGTGGAAGGCTTCGCCGATCTCGGCATGCCCGCGCCGTTGCTGGCCGAACTCGGCAGGCAGGGGGTGGCCGTCCCCTTCCCGATCCAGGGAGCGACGCTGCCGAACTCCCTCGCGGGCCGTGACGTCCTTGGCCGCGGGCGCACCGGTTCCGGCAAGACCCTCGCCTTCGGCCTCGCCCTGCTCGCCCGCACCGCCGGGCAGCGCGCCGAGCCCCGCCAGCCGCTGGGTCTCATCCTGGTCCCCACCCGCGAACTCGCCCAGCAAGTCACCGACGCGCTCACCCCGTACGCACGCTCCGTCAAGCTTCGGCTGGCCACCGTCGTGGGCGGCATGTCGCTCGGCAGGCAAGCCGGGGCGCTGCGCAACGGCACCGAGATCGTCGTCGCGACCCCGGGCCGGCTCAAGGACCTCATCGACCGTGGCGACTGCCGCCTGAATGAGGTGGGCATCACCGTGCTCGACGAGGCGGACCAGATGGCGGACATGGGGTTCATGCCGCAGGTCACCGCGCTTCTGGACCAGGTGCGCCCCGAGGGACAGCGGATGCTCTTCTCCGCCACTCTGGACCGCAACGTGGATCTGCTGGTGCGCCGCTACCTGACGGATCCCGTCGTCCACTCGGTCGACCCGTCGGCCGGTGCGGTCACGACGATGGAGCACCACGTACTGCACGTCCAGGGCGCCGACAAGCACACCGCCACCACCGAGATCGCCGCCCGCGACGGCCGCGTGATCATGTTCCTGGACACCAAGCACGCCGTCGACCGGCTCACGCAGGACCTGCTCAACAGCGGTGTACGGGCCGCCGCGCTGCACGGCGGAAAGTCCCAGCCCCAGCGCACCCGCACCCTGACGCAGTTCAAGTCCGGACACGTCACCGTGCTCGTGGCCACCAATGTCGCCGCCCGCGGCATCCACGTCGACAACCTCGACCTCGTCGTCAACGTCGATCCGCCGACCGACCACAAGGACTACCTGCACCGCGGCGGTCGTACCGCCCGTGCCGGTGAGTCCGGCAGCGTCGTCACGCTGGTCACCCCCAATCAGCGCCGCGGCATGGTTCGCCTCATGTCGGACGCCGGTATCCGCCCGCAGATCACGCAGGTCCGCTCCGGCGAGCAGGAACTGCACCGCATCACCGGCGCCCAGGCCCCCTCCGGCATCCCGGTCGTCATCACCGCACCGGTGGTCGAACGCCCCAAGCGCGGCACCGCGTCACGCGGCCGTCGCCGCCCCGGTTCGGCGGCGCGACGCACCTCCGCGCCGCGGCGGCCCGCTGCCGACGCGGCCTAGAGACCTTCGCGGCCGGATAGCTGACAAACCCTTTTCAGGAGGCACCTTTTGACGCTGGTTCAGATGCGGTCCCGCTCGATAGGCGGAGATCTGGTGCACGAGCCGCCGGCCGACACCGTTGAGGAAGCCGGGCCGCGGGTCTGGGACGACATGACGGTCGAGGTCGCCCTGTCCGTGATGGCCGGTGCCCGCGTCGGGCATCTGCTCGTCTGCGACGCGGACGGCCGGCGCACCGGTCTGGTCACCCGGGCAAAGCTCACGGCTGTCCGTGACGGCTCCGCGTACACGGATCGGATCCGCCTGCGCGACCTCGGCGACGGCAGCCTCGCCCTCGCCCACTGAGCCGGGCCCCTGATCCCCCTTCCTCCTGTTGCTCCTGTGAGGTCTCATGCGCTGTGTCATCGCCCGCTTCCCCTTCGATCTGACCAGGAGCGGGGTGCTGGAAACGATGAAGGGCATCAAGCCCGAACCGGTCACCGGCCAGTCCGTGATCATCGGACGCCGCCACTACCCCGTCAAACAGGTCGGCCAGGTCATCACCCGGCAGGACCGCCGTGATTTCAGCGCGGGCGAAGTCCTCCGGGCCATGGCTCAGCTCGGCTTCACCTGCCGGACACTTCCGGCAGCCGCGCCCACCCTCACCACCAGCCCGCTCCAGCGAGCCTCCGCCATGCTCGGCACGCCCGTACCCGCCTGAACGACAGGGCAAGACGCGAGCCGCACCAGAAGCAGCGGCGAGGCCCGACCGGCGTGTGCCGGTCGGGCCTTGCCGCGTGCCAGGCGATGGACCGTACCGGCGAGAGGCAGGACGACGCGACTGTCATGTGCCGGGACCGGCGCGGCGTCGGCGACTCCCGGTGGGGCACAGCCACCGGTACGGGCCTGCCCCACGCCTCCGCACCATCACGGACGGGGCGGGCCGCTCCCGGACAATGCCCTTGAGGCCGCTCCCCACGCCGTGAAAGCCGCCACGGTGAAGGCGTGGAACACCTTGTGGAAGCCGAACCAGCGGCGGTGCGGGGTCGGGTCGCTGGAGGGCGTGGACGACCGCGCCCGCGGTGGGCGCCGGCGCGCTACTTGTCCGACTTCCTGAACGTCGGCGAGGCAGCCGTGCTCACCCTGATCGTGGTCGGCGGTCCCCTACGGGCATCGCGAGACGTGGCTTCCCGTCCTTCTGGGAGGCCGCGCGAAGTTCAGGACGAAGGACCGTAACCGCGCGGTGCCCGCACGGAGTTGCGGATCCCGGCCCTCTCAAGTCCCGCCCATCTGGTTGCCTGACCCTGCCGCGCGGCGGTATTCGGCGTTGAGGCGCTGGGCTTCTTCGAGCTGGTCTTCGAGGATGACGATGCGACAGGCGGCTTCGATGGCGGTGCCTTGGTCGACGAGTTCCCGAGCGCGGGCGGCGATGCGCAGCTGGTAGCGGGAGTAGCGGCGGTGTCCCCCCTCGGAGCGAAGCGGGGTGATCAGGCGGGCTTCGCCGATGGCGCGCAGGAAGCCCTGGGTGGTGCCGAGCATTGCGGCGGCCCGGCCCATGGTGTAGGCGGGGTAGTCGTCGTCATCGAGCCGGTTGAACGAGTCGCCTGCTGTCATTGGACCTCTCTGTGGAACGCGCTTGAGGGGCCCGGGTGCCTAATGGCACCCGGGCCCCGAAGGAACTGCTACACCATCTGCCGACCCTGGTCCTGCGCCGGCCTTGTGTTTCCGCACACCCACCTGGGAGCGGGGGGATGCGGGGATCGCGGTTGCCTGACCGGAGACCACCTCACTGTCGATGTCCTGCGGTACCCGGGCTCAGCGCATCGGCCCGGGCGATCCTGATGGCGCCTCGTTCCTCCGTTCTTCCCTCTTGACCAACACTTACCGAAGGGGACTGCGTACTGCGGGGGCACTGCTCTACTGCGTACTGCCGGTGATGCGAACTGCACTTACAGGTGCCGCAACGTGCGTGTACTGCGGTCCTGCTCGCGGCGGCCCCTGATCACTACGGGCCACCCGGTCCGGTCGTCAGCCCCGTCGCCGTCCTGTGACAACCCTGGCTTCGGAACTCCACCACCGCACCGTCCTGCGATTACCTCTGCCCGCCAGTTCGTGTCTGCCGGGCCCTGCTCGATCTCGGCTACGAGAGAAACCATAACCACACCACCACCCAATGTCTACTCCAGCCGACACAGATTTACGCGTGTCCGGCGGGGAGACAATCGGCCTCGAACGGTGGCGGAGGGTGGGAGCGAGGCGTTCATCGTCCGGCTTTCGGGCCATCTTCTGGCGTGTGTCTCACCCGGTAGCGGCACCGTTGAAAGAGCTGGAGCTTCGGCGAATACAATTTCGCCCATGTCGAAGCATGACGAGCTGCTCGTTGCCATCGCAGCCCTGGTGGAGTCCGGGCAAAGCAATCAGATGTCCCTGACCGTCGTGACCGGCGGCGCTGTCATCACCGGTCGGCTGGCTCCCGAAACAGTGTGGCGCCAGCGTGTCGCGGAGGTCCTGACGGACTCCACCCACCTGGGAGAGTTCTCCGTCATCTTCGACACCGCCGCGGAGGAGAACGGACCGCCCACGCATCTGCACTTCCATGTCGCCCGCATCCTGCAGGGCACGGTGGGGATCCCGGAGACAGGCGGGATGTACCGCGTCGCGATTGAGGACGTCAACGCCTGGACCGTGGGCGACTTCAGCTATTCAGACCACTGAGCGACCAGAGCACCGGCGTTCAGTCGCAGTGTGCCTGTGCTGTCGGACAGACGGAACCGGGGGTGCCTGGCCTCTCACGACCTCGCACCGTCACCGAGCTCAGAGCTGGTGACGAGATCTCGCCGAGGCTCCTTGGCCGGGCACGCCCGATCCCCGTTCCGCTCCGGTTGTGTGGCTGCCGCCGCGCCTGCCCACTGCCCGCACGCCGCACCGGGCGGCGCGCGGGTGCGGCCGAGGGCGCCCAGCCAGGCGGCCGAGGGCTTGGGGGTACGGACGAAGGTCTCGCGGTCGACGGCGAGCAGGCTGAAGGTCGGCGGCCAGAGAGTCCAGAGCACCGGTGGTGTTATTGATCCGGCGGGCGTCGTCGGCGGTCGCGATGCCGTTCTCGGTGGCGATCAGCGGGGTGGCGCAGGTAACGGCGGCGCTGTGCCGCAGGGACTCTGCTCGAACTCCCACCAGTCGCAGTTGGTATTGCCGCCCTCGATCTGGTGGGCGGCGGTGGGGGCGCCCCACAGGAGTCCCTCGGGCAGACGTCGCACTTCTGTCATGGGCGGGTTCTCTCTTCTGTGTGACCGTGTGTGGGAACGATCACCTCGGGGCAGAGGCTCCCCGGCACGCGTCAGGCAGTGGGGTCGAGGGCTTGTTCGCGGCGCGCGTACAGTTCCCGCTGGACGCGCGCCACGTCGTCGGCGTACGAGCGGTGGAGGAGCGTCAGGAACGCGCCGTTGATCAGCATGAGGACGACGAGGACCCACAGGAAGACCGTGCGCAGTCCGACGGCATCACCGAGGAACCCGGCGCCGAGGCTGTAGGCCGCCCAGGCGATCGCCTCGACGATGGATACGTACAGGGCGAACGCGGCGCCGCGCAGTTCGGGTGGGGTGATGGCCATGACCATGGGGCGGTTGACGCTCGGGTTGATGCCCTGGGTCGCGCCCATGAGGGCGAAGAAGACGCAGAACAGGGCGATGCTGTCGTAGTCGAACTGGGTGCCGAAGTAGGCGACGAGCGCGAACGTGAACTGGCCCGCCTGCAGGACGGCGACCAGCCCGTGCCGCGGGCTGCGCCGGGTGGCGTGGTCGGCCGCGACACCGCCGAGGAGCGTGCCGAGGAAGTAGCCGACACCGAAGGGCAGCAGGACGATGGACGCCTTCTGCGTGCTGAATCCGTAGACGTCCACGAGGAAGACCACGCCGAAGGTGCCCACCAGGAGGTGGCCGGACAGGAGGCGCGAGACGAGGAGGATCACCAGGCTGCGGATCTTGAGGAGCGAGAGCGCCCGGGTCCAGGTGAGCTTCGCGTGGGCGTCGCGGGTGGTGCGGTCGAGGTCGGCGAGCTGCTCCTCGGCCGCGCCGTGCCCCGGATCGCGGAACCCCAGCCAGAGGGCGATGCCCAGCAGGATGTTGAAGACGCCGATGCCCCACAGGCCCCAGCGCCAGCCGTCGTCGACACCGGCCAGCTGCCCCTTGAGCGGGCCGATCACGGCGGTGACCAGGGAGACCGCGCCGTAGACCACGCCGACCGCGCGGCCTCGGGACGAGCCGCCGAAGAGGTCGCCGATCAGCTCGGTGATGATGGGGTTGGCGGCCGCATAGCCCGCCGCCAACACCGTGTAGAGGACGAGGAGTTGGGTGAAGTTCTGCGAGAAGCCCGCGGCCACGCCCCACACGCCCCAGAGTCCGGTGGCCACCACGAGGACACTCTTGCGTGACCAGCGCTGCGCCGCCCACACCCAGAGCGGGCCGGTGAACGCGCCCACGGTCTTGGCTGTGGCGGTCAGTACCCCCAGCCCGCCCAGCGAGACCCCGAGGGACTGCCGGATCAGCGGGAAGAGGCTGCTGACCAGGCTGGCCTCCGTGCTGTCGACCAGCATCGTGCCGCCGAGCAGGGAGAGCTGCCGCCAGCGCCCCTCGATCCGGGCCTCGGCTTTGGGCATGACGGGGCTCTGACTAAGCTCAGGCATCGCGCCTTCTCATTTCTCTGCGTTCTTCTTGGCGGGAGATCTGCGGGAGGGAGAGGGCAATCGCCGGTGACGGGGCGGCAACCCCGTCACCGGCTCACACGGCCGCAAGCGCCTCAGAGCTGAGCGAGCTCCTCGGCCACCAGGCGGAGGTTCGACGACGGGAACAGCGCGCCCGCCATCGCGGCGACATCGATGAGCGGGGTCGCCCCGAGCATCTGGAGGAGCTCCGAATCGGCGACGCCGGGCAGGTGCCTGCGCAGCACTTCGACGGCGACCGGGTCGGAGATCAGCGCCATGAGGGGCGTCCGCAGCGAGAGACGCCCCTCGGGGAAGTCCTCGGCGCGGGGCAGCGGTTGGGCGGCCCGTTCGGCCTGCTCGCGCTGGACCCGTACCAGAAGGTGCTTCTCCGTGACCGGGCCGTGGGCCGGCAGACCGAGGCGTTCGTACTGGCTGGGCGGGGCGTCATTGGCGCGCATCAGCTCCACCAGCAAGGTGGCCATGCGCAGTTCGGCGGTGTCGTCGGTCAGCGGGCTGTGCTGCTCGGGGTCGGCCTCCAGGTCGAAGAGGAGCGTGCCGTGGTGGTACGGATTGACGAGGGTGCGGCCCGGTACGCGCAGAGTGCGGACGTTCTTGGTGAAGTCGAACGGCGCGGCCAGCTCCAGGTCCGCAAGCTCGGCGGCCGAGAAGCGGCCCCGCATATGGGTCGGCATCAGGGTGTGTTCGTACAGGGGCGCGTTGTCGGGTGAGGCGGGCGCCCGCATGTAGACGTAGCGGCCGTCCGTGACATTGACGTGTCCGCCGTGGATGCCGAACAGGCCCGCCTCGCGCACCGGGGTGTCCTCGGCGACCGGCAGGGGCGTGCCCTGCATGTCGCCGGGACGGTCGATGCCGAAGAACTCGAGGAGGGTCGGCGCCACGTCCACGGTCTGCACCAACGCCGAACGCCGCTGGCCCGCGGCGCGGTTGCGCGGGTCCCAGGCGAACAGGGGCAGATGGACGAGCTCGTTGAACCAGGGCTGGACGCTCTTGCCCCACCAGCCCTTCTCGCCGAGCAGCAGCCCGTGGTCGGTGTTGACGACCAGCAGGGTGTCGTCCCACAGCTCCAGCTCGTCCATGGTGTCCAGGACCCGGCCGAGCGAGTGGTCGCACATCGACAGGAGCGCCCCGTACTCGAAGCGGGCGTGCTCCACCTGGCCGTCGGTCTCGACGACGCGTTTGTAGTCGGGCCAGTCGAAGTGCGGGCCGTCGTAGTCGTGGGGGTAGAGGTCCTTGTACTGCTGGTGGCTGAAGAACGGCTCGTGCGGGTCGAAGGTCTCGATCTGCACGAACCACCGGTCGGCGTCCTTGTTCGTACGGACGAAGCCGAGGCCCGCGTCGAAGGTGAGGGTCTGCGGGTGCCGGTCCTCCGTCGCCATGTGGGGGCGGTTGACCCAGTCCTGGCGGTAGCCGCCGAACCGCATCCGCTTCAGGTCCTCGGGTATCTCGGGGTCGGCGACCCGCCCCTTCCACGGGTCGCCCTCCTGGCCGCGGAAGAACTCCCAGGTGTTGTAGCGGCCGTGGTAGGTGGCGCCACCGTCCTCCCAGTAGTGCGGGTGGTCGCTGACGAGGTGGGTGTACACGCCGTTCTGCTTGAGGAGTTCGGGCATCGAGTCGTCGAACGGCTCGAGGGGGCCCCAACCGCGGTGCAGGAAGTTGTGCCGACCCGTGTGGAGTTCGCGGCGGGCCGGCATGCAGGGCATCGAGCCCGCGTACGCGTTGTCGAAGGTGACGGCCTGCTCCGCGAGCCGCGCGAAGTTCGGAGCATGGGTCCAGTCGCCTCCGTACGGCGGCAGCATGTGCCGGTTGAGGCTGTCGAACATCACCATGATGGCCCTCATCGGACGGGCTTCCCTTCTGTCAGGCTGCGCAAGGTCCGCTCCAGCCAGGCGACCCAGCGGTCCATGGCGGCCGCGCCGAGCGCGTGGAGCGCGTCGTGGACCTGCCGGTCGAGGTCCTGGTCGAGGCCGGGTGCCGGGTCCTCGTAGAGGAGAGTGCGGTCGCGGTCCCGGTTCTTGGCGATCTGCGCGCGACGGTGGTCGAGTTCGGTCCCGACGATCCGGATCGCGGCATCCTTGTCGAGCGGCGCCGAGACGCTGAACCGCGCGAGGAAGTCGATCTCCTGGAAGCGGCTGGGCGGTTCGTAGGGCGAGCGCACCCATTCCAGGAGGACCTCGCGCCCACGCGGCGTGAGCCGGTACACCTTGGCGTCCGGGCGGCCCTCGCGCGCGTCGACGTCGTGCCGCACCCAGCCGTCGGCCTCCATCTGCCCGAGCTTGCGGTAGATCTGGCTGTGGTGCGCCCGCGCCCACAGGAACTGCCCTTCGATCTCGAGCCACTTGCGCAGGTCGTACCCGCTGTGGGGATGACGGGCCAGCAGGCCGAGCAGGACGTACTCGAACTTCACGGACGTGGACTCCCTCAGTTCGGAAGCTGTGCGCGACGTGTCGCGATGTGCAGTCTCACCTAGGTGAGAATTCATATACTCGCGTCATGGAGACGTCAATGGGATGTTGCGTACCGGACACCCGGATCTGCTCGACGGGACCGCTGCCCACGCCGGCGCGCGTGCCGCCCGCGCACGATCACGTCCCCCTCCCCGGGGGTGAGTTCCTGATGGGCGACGCTTTCGACGAGGGCTGTCCGGCGGACGGTGAACAGCCCGTGCACGCAGTACACGTCGCCCCGTTCGCCATCGACGTCACGGCGGTCACCGTGACGATGTTCGAGGCGTTCGTCGCCGACTCCGCGTACGTGACCGTCGCCGAACGGGAGGGCAGCTCCGCCGTGTTCCACCTGGCGGCCGCCGCCGAACGGGCGGACGTGCTCGGGACCGACCCGGCCTCACCCTGGTGGCTGGACGTACGCGGAGCCGACTGGCGCCACCCGCACGGCCCGCTGTCCACCGCGGAGGCGGACCACCCCGTCGTGCACGTGACCTGGGACGACGCCCTCGCCTACTGCGCGTGGGCGGGGCGCCGCCTGCCGACCGAGGCGGAGTGGGAGTACGCGGCACGCGGCGGACTCGAGGGCCGCCGCTTCGCCTGGGGCGACGAACTCACCCCCGGCGGGAGGTGGTTGTGCAACATCTGGCAGGGCACATTCCCCTACGCCAACACCGGCGCGGACGGCTGGCTGGCCACCGCCCCAGTGCGCTCCTACCCGCCCAACGGTCTCGGCCTGTACGAGGTCGCCGGGAACGTGTGGGAATGGTGCGCGGACTGGTTCGCCGCGGACTATTACACGTGTTCGCCCCCGACCGACCCCCAGGGGCCGGGGCGGGGCGAGCGCCGTGTCATGCGCGGCGGTTCCTACCTGTGCCACCACACTTACTGCCACCGCTACCGCGTGGCCGCCCGCTCGGCCAACACGCCCGCCTCCAGCAGCGGCAACTGCGGGTTCCGGACGGTCGCCGGCTGAGAGGTGACGCCGGGGTCAGGAGGCCTTCTCCTTCCCCGCGCCCGCGGCCGACCGCACCGTGTCGACCAGTTCCCGTACGTCGTCGAAGCCCAGGGGAACGAACGGAAGCTGGGCGAGCTGGCTGAGGCGCATGCCGCTCACCATGCGCTGACGCCGGCTTCCCTCCCTGGGGTAGGCGTCGCCCATGGACGCCCGGACCCGGCTCAGCAGTGCCTCGACGGCCGGGCCCCCCACGGGGTGGGCGAGCCATACCGCGAGGGTCGAGTCGGCGTCGGGCAGGTCGGCGTGGGCGTCGCCGTCCACCGGGACCGTCGCCGTCAGCCGGATGTCACGGCTGGAGGACCCGACATCGATACGGTGATCGGCGCCCTCGACGAGCCAGGTACCGGCCGCGGTGTCGAAATGGGCGAGGTCGGCGCGGGCGACGCGGACGGTGACGTGGCGGGTCTCACCGGGCGAGAGCCACACCGCGGCGAACCCCTTCAACTCCCGCACGGGGCGCCGGACTCGCTCCCCCGGCGCGGCCACGTACACCTGGACGACCTCGTGCCCGGCCCGCTCCCCGGTGTTGGTGACCGCCACGGTGACGTCGAGCCCGGCGCCGTCGCAGGCAACCCGCAGGTCGGCGTAGCCGAACGTGGTGTAGGAGAGGCCGTGCCCGAACGGGAAGGAGACCGCCATGTCGCGGGCGTCGTAGTGGCGATAGCCGACGAACAGGCCCTCGCTGTAAGCGGCATGACCGTTCTCGCCGGGCCAGGAGAGGTGGGCCGGCGTGTCGGCGAGCCGCAGCGGGATCGTCTCCGCGAGGCGCCCCGACGGGTTCGCCCGCCCGAACAGCAGGTCCGCGATGGCCGATCCGCCCGCCTGGCCGAGCAGCCAGCCCTCCAGGACGGCCGGTACGGCGTCGATCCACCCGGACAGGCGCACCACCCCGCCGTTGGCGAGGACCACGACGGCGTTCGGGTTGGCCGCCCGCACCGCGTCGAGCAACTGGGTCTGCGCCACGGGGAGTTCGATGTGCTCACGGTCGTAGCCCTCGGACTCGAGGCTCGGCGGGAGGCCGAGGAAGAGGACGGCCACGTCCGCCGACCGCGCCGCACGGACGGCCTCCTCGTGCAGTGCCGCCGTATCGGCGTCCGGAGCGTCGACGGTGAAGCCGGGAGCGAAGGTGACGTGCGCCGTGGGCGCGGCCTCAGTGATCGAGGTCAGCGCGTCGTCCAGCCGGGTCGGGGTCACGCGCGAGCTGCCCTCGCCCTGATAGCGGGGCGTGCGCGCGAACTCACCGATCACCGCGATGTGCTGGAGTTGTGCGGGGTCCAGCGGGAGGAGCGCGCCGTCGTTCTTGAGCAGTACCGCTCCGCGCGTGGCGACCTCCCGGGCCAGGTCGTGGTGCGCGGCCGGGTCGAAGGCGGCGTCGGAGTGCGCGTGTGCGGCCGCCTTGCGGGCGAGGGCCACGACCCGTGCGGCGCTGCGGTCCAGTGCGTCCCCGGGAAGTTCACCGGACTCCACCGCGGCGACGGCCCGGGCGGGCCCGGCGCCGGACGAGGACGGCATCTCCAGATCGAGCCCGGCGGCAAGCGCCCGCGCCCGGTCGACGACGGCGCCCCAGTCGGAGACGACCACGCCGTCGTATCCCCATTCATCTCGCAGGACGTCGGTCAGAAGCCACGGATCCTGTGAGGCGTACACGCCGTTGACCCGGTTGTAGGCGCACATGACGGTCCAGGGCTCGGCCTCGGTCACCACGCGGCGGAAGGCTGGGAGGTAGATCTCGCGCAGCGTACGCATGTCGATGTCCGCGCTGACCGACATGCGGCCGGTCTCCTGGTTGTTGGCGGCGAAGTGCTTGACCGAGGCCCCGACGCCCTGCGCCTGCAGACCCTTGACCCAGGCCGTTCCCAACACCCCACTGAGCAGCGGGTCTTCGGAGAAGTACTCGAAGTTGCGCCCGCACAGCGGGCTGCGCTTGATGTTGACGCCGGGGCCCAGCAGCACGTGCACGCCGTGCGCGAGGCACTCGCGGGCCAGCGCGCCGCCGACCCGCCCCGCGAGGTCGCTGTCCCAGGTGCAGGCCAGGGTGACGGCGGGCGGGAAGCAGGTGGCCGGAGCGCTGGAGTTGATGCCCAGGTGGTCGGCGTCGGTGTCGTTCTGCAGCCGCAGCCCGTGCGGGCCGTCCGAGAGGCGGCACTCCGGGATCCCGGCGTCGGGCAGTGCGGTGGTGTGCCACCAGCCCGCGCCGGTGGTCAGGGCGGCCTTCTCGGCGAGGCTCAGCCGGGCCACCGTCTCGCCGGGCATCCGCGCCGGCTGCTTCGGGTTGTTCATGTCTTCTCCTTGGAGCGTGGTGCGGGTTGATGCGCGGTGCGGAGGCCGCGCTGCTGGGCCGCGGTCATCGGCTCCCCTTTCACTCGCAGCACTGCCACCGCACCGAGCAGCGCGAAGGCCGGGGCGAGGGGGAAGGGCGTGCGGTACCCGCCGAGGCAGAGGCCATCGCGACGAACGCGCCCACCGTGGGAATGACCGCGAGCGTGCCGACCTTCGCGCCCTCGCCCACCGCGTGCGGGACCTGGAGGGCCGGCAGGGTTCCTGGTACGGCTCCCCCCATACAAGGTCGATGCCGAGGTTGGCGGGGCCGATGCACGCCATCAGGCGTCGCAGTGCCCGGCCGTCGACCGGCGGGGCGGCCGGTCATGCCGGTCCGGCGGGATCGGCAGGGAGCGGGCAGGGAGCACGGTGCCCGCCAGGGAGGTCTCGCCATCGGCACCTTCCTTCGGTGGGCCGCACGGGGCCGCACCTGCGACTGGCGAGAAACAGTACGTCGTACTGTTTTTGCGGGCAAGGCTTTGCGCGGAGGGAATGCCCGCCCCATAGGGTGGACGCGTGACAGCCAGAACTTCCTACCCCAAGGGGGTCGCCAAACGGGAGGAGATCCTCAAGGTCACGCTTGAGATCTTCGGCCGCGAGGGCGAGCGGAACACCACCCTGCGGATGGTCGCCAAGGAGAGCCGTATCAGCCTGACCGGCCTGATGCACTACTTCGCATCCAAGGACCACCTGCTCACCGAGGTCCTGCGCGCCAACGACCGCGCGGCCGAGGCGCGCTTCCACGACCCGGACGCCGTGCGCGATCCGGGGGAGTTCCTGGCCGAGGCCCTGACGGCGAACGCCGCCAACTCCGCCCGCGTACGCCTCTACGTCACGCTTGCCGCGGCCTCGACCGACCCGGCGCACCCGGCCCACACATACTTCAGAGAACGCTTCACCCTGCTGCGCACCACCATCGCCGAGCACCTCACGGCCGAGCAGCGGGCCGGCCGGGCGAGCCCCGGTCTCGACCCGCACTTCACCGCCTCAGCCCTCGTCGCAGCAACCGACGGCATCCAGCTCCAGTGGCTGAGCGACCCCGACATCGACATGGCGAGCCAGGTCCGCGGGATATGGCGGATGCTCACTTCGGCACCCGGCTCGCCGGACAGCGCCGCACCACGCACGTAGCGCCTCAGCCGCGGTCGGCCGCGTCGTGGCCCGTCACCGCTCGCGCGTAGGCACGCAGGGCGGTGATCACTTCGGCTCGGGAGCGGCGACCGGCGAGGACCTCCATCTGATAGCCGTCCTCCATGGCGACGAAACTGGCGGCGAGCAGACGCGGCGGATCCTGCAGGGTGAAGTGCCCCTGCGCCTGCCCCAGGACCAGGATGCCCGAGTACACGGCGATCTGACGCTCCGTCAACGCACTGTCGAGGGCCGCGGCCCTGGCGTCGCGCAGACAGCGGGGCCAGTACTCGAACAGGAGTCGGGGCAGCGCGTCGTCGGGGCCTCCGGCCACCCCCTTGTCGATGCAGGCTGCCAGTTGGTCGCGGGCGTCGGCGAAGCGGTTCGCGGCCTCTTCGCGTTCCTGGCTGTAGCGCTCGATGGCCTGCTGGTAGGCCGCGTGGACGAGGGCGTCCAGGTCGCCGTAGTAGAGCACTGCGGCAGGGGTCACCCCCGCCTCGTCCGCGATGTCCCGCAGCCGCAGGCCCTCGAGCCCGCGCGCCACCAGAGCCCGCTCCACCGCCTTGCCCAGCTCGGCCCGGCGGGCCTCCTTGCCGCTGCCCTTCCTCGCCGCCACACCGTTCCCCTCACCGTTCTGTTGTACGCAAATTTAACGATAGCCCGGCAGCTATTGACGCGCCATCGACCCACGTCTTAAATCTGCGTTTAACAAACCTGCGGCTCACGGAGGCACCATGCCCAACCCGACCGACGCCGAGGCCGGAACGGGATCGCCGTCCGCCCCCGACAAGGGGCTGCGCGAGGGTTCGGTGGGCCTGCTCGCCTCCGTCACCCTCGGACTCTCCTGTGTCGCCCCCGCGTACAGCATCGCCGTGACCCTCGGCTTCGTGACCCTGACCGTCGGCCATCTCGCGCCGGCCGCGCTCCTGCTGGGCTTCGTGCCGATCCTGCTCACCGCGCTCGCCTTCCGTGAGCTGAACCGCGAGATGCCGGACTGCGGCACCACCTTCGTGTGGACCACGCGCGCGTTCGGGCCGCTGACCGGGTGGCTCACCGGCGGCTGGGTGGCGCAGATCGCCACGCTCACCGCGATGACGGCTCTCTCCCAGGTCGGCGCCACCTACCTGCTCCACCTGCTCGGCCAGGGCTCCCTCGCCGACAGCAGCACCGCCGTGACCATGACCGCGGTGGCGCTGCTGGCAGCCGTCACCTCGATCGCCCACCGGGGCCTGCACCTCGCCGCGTCCGTCCAATACGTCCTGCTCGGACTGCAGTTGGCCGCCCTGCTCGGTTTCGGCGCCGCCGCCTTCGCCAGGGACGGCGCCGTCACCCCGTCCCTGGCCTGGCTCAACCCCTTCGCCTTCGACGGCTTCGGCCCGTTCGCCGAAGCGGTGATGCTGTGCCTGTTCATCTACTGGGGCTGGGACGCGCTGATCACCGCGAACGAGGAGACGCGCGACGGGGAACGCGTAGCGGGCCAGGCCGCCGTCATCTCCACCCTCGTACTCCTGGGGACCTACCTGTTCACCGCCTTCGCGGCGATCAGCTTCGCCGGCACCGGCACCGGCGGAACAGGGCTCGGCAACCCCGACAACGCCGCCGACATCCTGTCCACGCTGGCCCCGCCGGTCCTCGGCACGGCGGCGGCCAAGGTGATGCAGCTGGCCGTCTGCGTGTCCGCGGTCTCCGCCCTGCTCACCAGCCTCGTGGGCTCCTCGCGCGGCACCCTGTCCATGGCCGCCCACGGCGCCCTCCCCGCCGCCTTCGCCCGAGTCCACCCCCGGCACCGCACTCCCGGATTCGGCACCGTATTCATCGGCGCGACGGCCGCCTGCTTCCTCGTCGTCCTCACGCTCGTCTCCACCGACTTCCTCGGCGACGCCATCCTGTGCGTCGGACTGCTGATCGCCTGCTACTACGGCACCACCGCGCTCGCCTGCGTCTGGTACTTCCGGGGTCGCCTGCGCGACTCGCTCCGCGACCTGCTGCTGCGCGGGGTCCTGCCCCTGCTCGGCGGTGTGATGATGCTGGCCGCCTTCGCCCGCAGCGCCCACGACATGTACGACCCGGCCTACGGCAGTACGTCCTTCCACGGCATCGGCGGGGTCTTCCTGCTCGGCGCCGGCTCCATGGCCGCCGGCGCCCTGGCCCTGGCCGCCGCCCGCATCCGCTTCCACCGCTTCTTCCGCGACGGCCGCACCACGGTCGCCGAACTCACCGTCACCGAGGACTGAACTCCCCCATGCGCACACTCGCCATCGCCGCCGTCCAGACCACGCCCGTACCCCACGACATCGAGGCGACCTGGCAGCGCTTCGCCGACCAGGTCCGCACGACCCGCGACCTGTTCCCCCACGTCCAACTCGTCGTAGTCCCCGAGCTGTTGCTCGCCGCCGAGGGCACCCTGCTGCAGTCGGCCCCGGACGGCTGGACGGAGCGGGCCGCCGTCACGATCCCGGGGCCGCTCACCGACCGGATCTGCGCCCTGGCCGTGGAAACCGGCCTGTGGCTCGTCCCGGGCAGCGTGTACGAGCGCACCGAGGACGGGCGCCTGCACAACACCGCCCTGGCCATCTCCCCGCAAGGCGAGATCGCCGCCCGCTACCGCAAGGTCTTCCCCTGGCAGCCGTACGAGAAGACCGTCCCCGGCCACGAGTTCACCGTCTTCGACATCCCCGGCGCAGGCCGCGTGGGCCTGGCCATCTGCTACGACGGCTCGTTCCCCGAAACGATGCGCCAACTCGCCTGGCTGGGCGCGGAGATCGTCATCCAGCCCACCCTCACCCCCACCCGCGACCGGGAGATGGAGCTGGTCTGCGCACGGGCCAACGCCTGGACCAACCAGCTCTACGTCGTCAACGTCAACGCCGCCGACCCGGCCGGCGTCGGACAGAGCGCCGTCGTCGATCCGGAAGGCATCGTGCGCCAACAGGCCGGCCCCGGTGAAGAGATCATCGTCGACGTCCTCGACCTCGACACCGTCGCCCGCGTGCGCCGCTACGGCAGCGCGGGCATCAACCGCCCCTGGAGCCAACTCGCCCGCCACGGCGCGTCGCTGAAGCTCCCGATGTACGGCGGCGAAGGAATCCACACACCGGACTGGCTGAAGGACGAGACCCCGTGACGAGACCTCGTAGCGCTCCCCGAGGGACTTCGGTGGGCGGTTCGAATGGAAGTGGATCGGCCGCTGGCTGGGAGCACTGAGACGATGGACGTGCCGCCGATCAAGGACCACCTGGCTCCCCGCCGGTCAGAAGGCTGATGGCTCTTGTGCGGTGGGGTGGATCAGGTTCCGGGCCGGGCAGGCGTCGGGCATGGTGCGGCGACATGAATTGACCGATGCGCAGTGACAGCTGCGAGAAGTGGGAGCTCGCCGCCCGGAGCACTGGCCGGCAGCCGCATCCGCATCCGACGGCTGTGGTCGGATTGGGCCGCTCGGCCCTGGTGCGTCCGCTTCACAAGGGTGACGATGGTCATGGCGATCGGCATGTGATCTGCAGTCCACCAGCGAACGAGAGGTCCTCATGGCCGAGGCGCGTACGTTCACGGAACAGAACCCGATCCAGGTCTTCCTGTTGGATGACCACGAGGTCGTACGACGCGGCCTCACCGACCTGCTGGACTCCGAGCCCGACATCTCAGTGGTCGGCGACGCGGACAGCGCCGAGCACGCTCTGGTACGCGCACCGGCGCTTCGCCCGGACGTCGCCGTCCTCGACGTCCGGCTGGCGGACGGTGACGGGATCAGTGTCTGCCGCGAGCTGCGCAGCCAGATGCCGGAGCTGGCCTGTCTGATGCTGACGTCGTTCGACGACGAAGAGGCCCTGCTCGACGCGATCATGGCGGGGGCGGCGGGCTATGTGCTCAAGCAGATCAAGGGCTCCGACCTGGTCATGGCGATCCGCACGGTCGCCTCCGGCCAGTCGATGCTGGACCCCACGACCACTGCCCGTCTGATGCGCTCCCTGCGCGCAGGCCCCGCCGAAGGACCGGCACTCGCACCTGAGCTCGCCGGCCTGTCACCCCGCGAGCGGGACATCCTCACGCTCATCGGAGACGGGCTCACCAACCGCGAGATCGGAAAGAAGCTCTACCTGTCCGAGAAGACGGTGAAGAACCACATCTCCCGGCTGCTGGCCAAACTCGGCGTCCAACGCCGCGTCCAGGCGGCGGTCCTGGCCAGCCATCTCGAACGGCCCGACTCCACCGACCGTCCCATGCGATGAGCCCCTCCTGCCCCGCTTCGTCGTCCGGCCCTGCCCCCGGGCCGCGCCCTTGCGCGTCAGCCTCCGGCCACGGCTCCGTCCGCAGTCACGGGAACCTGCCACACCAGCCGCGTGCCGCCGCCCTCCGGCCGTTCGTCGAGCGTCAGCGTTCCGCCCAGGGTGACGGCCCGCTCCTCGATGTTCTTCAGCCCGCTACGCCCGGCGCCACCCGGCACCCCGCAGCCGTCGTCCGTCACCGTGAGCGTCAACTCGCCACTGGCGCACTGAAGTCGGACGTCCACGGCCAGTGCTCCGGAGTGCCGGGCCGCGTTGCTGAGCGCCTCGCCGAGGACCGCGACCGCGTGGTCGGCGATGTCGCCGGGGACATCGGTCTCGACGAGGCCCTCGATGCGCAGCGCGGGCGGGAATCCGAGTGACGTGGCCGAGTCCCTCACCGCCTCGGACACCCGGGCGCGCAAGCCGTCGCCGCCCCGCCCGCCCCCGCTGTGGGTGCGCAGTCCGAAGATCGTGGAACGAATCATCTTGATGGTGTCATCGAGGTCGTCGACGGTCCGTGTCAACCGCTCCATGCCCTCGGGGTGCTCCATGAACCGCTGGGTGCTCTGCAGGGTCATGCCGGCCGCGAAGAGCCGCTGGATGGCGATGTCATGGAGGTCGCGGGCGATGCGATCCCGATCCTCGAGCAGAGTGATCTGTTCCGCGTCCCGCCGCCGCTCTGCCAGCTCCAGAGCCAGCGCCGCCTGGTCGGCGAACCCGAGCAGCGGTCCGGAGTCCACGTCGCCGAACGGCGTACCGCCCGGCACGCGCCCCAGCAGCAACACGCCTCGCGCTTTCCCCCCGGCGCCGAGCGGCACCGCGACCACGGGTCCGAGCCCGGCCCACTGGGCTTCGTCTTCGCCCGTGCGGGAATCGTGCCCGACGTCGGCGCTGACCACCGGCTCCATCGCGCCAAGTGCCGCTCCGACGAAACCGTCCCGGGCGGACAGCACCAGGCCGCTGCGTTCCTCTCTGCCCAGGCCGACCGCCAGGGCCGGCCGCAGAGTCTCCTCGCCCGGTACGCGCTCGGCGATCAGCCCCATGTCGGCGAAGACGATCTTCCGGGCCTCGTCGACGATCAGTTCCATCACCTCCGCGCTCGGCGCACCGGCCAGGAGCATGCTGGTGACCTTGCCACTCGCCCTCTGCCAGCGCTCGCGCAGTCTGGTCTCCTCGTACAGCCGCGCGTTCTCGATGGCCACTCCGGCGGCGACTGCCAGCGTCGTCAGGACGGACTCGTCCTCCGCGTCGAATTCCCTGGCACTGCGCTTTTCGGTGAGGTAGAGGTTTCCGAACACCTCATGGCGCACCCGGATCGGTACGCCGAGGAACGAATGCATCGGCGGGTGATTCGCCGGAAAGCCGTACGACGCCGGGTGCTCCGACAGCTCCGGCAGCCGCAGTGGCGCCGGGCGGCGGATCAGCTCTCCGAGGAGACCGTGCCCGCTGGGCAGCGCCCCGATCTCCGACCGTCCCTCTTCGCCGATGCCGACGGTCAGGAACTCGGACAGACTCTGGTCACCGGCGATCACGCCCAGCGCGCCGTACTCGGCGTCCACCAGCACCACCGCGGCCTCGACGATGCTGCGCAGCACCTGCGCCAGGTCGAGTTCCCGTCCGACCGAGAGAACGGCCTCCAGCAGGCTGTGCAGGCGGTCCCGGGTGCCGCGGACCGCGTCGATGCGCACTTGCAGCTCGTCCAGCAGTTCGTCGAGCCGCAGTTTGGGCACGTGCTCCTCGGAACCGCCGCGTCCATCCCCGCTCATGGCTTCCTCCGACCGACACAGCAGACAAGGCAGTTCGAACCGGTTCCCCGCTGTTCACCGTAGTGCGTGGCCCACGCCTCGATCTGCCCGAAGTCGCGGAAGTCCCCGCCTCTTCCAGAGCAGACGATCTTCCGGGCCGTGAATCCTGTCGCTCCCTCTTCGAGGCAGCCCCCGAACGTGATGTGTTCCCTCGCTCCGAGCCGGGCCATGGCCGGCCGCACACCGGGCACGGGCGGGGTGTCCCGTTCCGGGGCCGTGGCGGCGGGCGTCCCTGTCCCAGTGCCCCGCGTCACCCGACGTGACCTCGCAATGGTCAGTAAACGCCCAACCCCGACGGCACGACAGAAGCGCTCGATCCCATCGAGGGTCCGTTCGTGACGGGGACGAGGACGACGTGGCCGCGCGCATGGTGCAGGAGCGCATGCGTCACCGGGCCGAGTTGCAGTCCCAGCGCGTACTTCCGGCGGTGTGTGGCGATGACGACGATCTCACCCGTCGCACCGGCGTCGATCAGTGCCCGAGCGGGTGCGACGCGCACCGACCGGTTGTCCAGTGGCACGAACGGGTGTTCTTTGCGGAGCGGTGCCACGACCGGTTCGGCCGACACCTCCTCTCGCCGTGCGCGGGATTCGCGGTCGCTGCGCGTGCGGTCGTTCCGTCCGAAGGCCCATGCGTGCACGACCGACACCCCGGCGTCTCGTCGGAGGGCCTCCTCGAAGGCGAAGGACGCTGCCGGGGCGTCCTCCTTGCCCCGCACGCCCACGACGATGGTGCGAACGCGGGGCATCGTCCGCAGGGGAGATTCGTCCCGTACGACGAGTAGCGGGCTTCGGCAGTGCGCGGCCATGCGCAGGCTCACGGAACCCAGCAGCAAGCCGGTGAATCCACCGTTGCCGCGGGTGCCGACCACGGTGAGGGCCGCTGCCCGGCTCCTCCTCACCAGCACTTCTGCGGCGTCGTCCGCGACGGCGGCGGTGGTGACCGGTACTTCCGGGGCCAGCGCGGCGACGTGCCGGGCGGCTTTCGCAAGGATGCCCGGCGCATCATCGTCCAGGGGCTCGTACGCGCCGCCCCAGGGCCAGGCATGGACTATCTCGAGGGGCACCTGGCGCCGGTGCGCTTCACCGGCCGCCTGTTCGAGTGCGTGGGTCGCCGCACGGGATCCGTCCGTGCCGACCACGACGTGGCCGTGCGGACTTTCGCTACGTCGGCTCATTTCCTCTCCTTCTCTTGGTGCGGACCGTGACAGCTGAGGAACGGCCAGCCTTGTACGGGCCTCGACGGCGGCCTTAGGGCGGGCGGGAACACCTCGGTCGGTACTACCGGGCCCGCGGTCAGCACGGCGACCGGAAGGCTGGGGTTTCGGCGCGTCAGAACCCGCTCGCGCAACCCCAGTGCGACTCCGGGCCGGGCGGCCGGCAAGGACAGGAACAGCACCGTCTGCCAGGGGCCGCCGGTATCCCGGACCCAGACACTGACGCCGAGACACACGGCAGTGACGAGGAGCGGCAGCCGCAGGACACGCTGCCACAGGCCGCCGCCGAGGACGTGCGGCCGTGGGCGGCGGGGCGGGTGGTGCATCGCGTCGGGTGAGGAGGGTTCGGCTCCCCTGGCCATCCCGGTCAGGCCGTGGGTGAGGAGGTTGATCCACAGGATCTGTCCGGCGCGCAGGGGCAGTACGAGGCCGAGCAGGCGGCCCAGGAGCATGATCAGGATCTCTCCCTGACGTGGTGTGGTCACGGTTCGGTGGTGTGTTGCGGTGCTCGCGGAGCTGTCGGCCGGGTCGCGGGAGACCAGCGTCTGCCGCTGGCTTCGCGACCCCGCCTTAGCCGTCCTTGGAGGTCAGTTGATCCAGGTCCAGTCGCTGACCTCCGGGAGATCAGTGCCGTGTGCGCGGATCCACGCGTGGTGGCGCAGCCGTACGTCCGCCATCTCCTGGCGGACCGCGGCGGCACGGACGGCGAGTCCGGGGACACGGTCGATGACGTCCATGACCAGCCGGTAACGGTCGAGGTCGTTGCGCACCACCATGTCGAAGGGCGTGGTCGTCGTGCCCTCCTCCTTGTATCCACGCACATGAAGGTTCGCGTGCCCGGTGCGCCGGTAGGTGAGGCGGTGGATGAGCCACGGGTAGCCGTGGTAGGCGAAGACGACGGGCTTGTCGGGGGTGAACAGGGCATCGAAATCCGCGCTCGACATTCCGTGCGGGTGTTCCTCCTGCGGGAGCAGGCGGGCCAGGTCGACCACGTTGATGACCCGGACGGCGAGGTCGGGCAGGTGCTGCCGAAGGAGTTGGGCGGCAGCCATGACTTCCAGGGTGGGGACGTCCCCCGCGCACCCGAGGACGGCGTCGGGCTCTCCGTCGTGGTTCTCGTTGCCGGCCCAGTCCCAGATTCCCGCGCCGCGGGCACAGTGTCCCCGAGCCTCTTCGAGCGTCAGCCAGTCGAAACAGGGCTGCTTGCCCGCCACGACGACGTTGACGTAGTCGCGGGAGCGCAGGACGTGGTCCGCCACGGAAAGCAGCGTGTTGGCGTCCGGCGGCAGGTACACCCGTACGACCTCAGGTGACTTGTTGAGGACATGGTCGATGAAACCGGGGTCCTGGTGGGAGAAGCCGTTGCTGTCCTGTCGCCACACGTGTGAGGTGAGCAGGTAGTTGAGGGATGCGATGGGACGCCGCCAGGGCAGGCGGCGGGAGGTGCGCAGCCACTTGATGTGCTGGTTGACCATGGAGTCGACGATGTGGACGAACGCCTCGTAGCAAGAGAAGAGGCCGTGCCTGCCGGTGAGGAGGTAGCCCTCCAGCCACCCCTGGCAGGTGTGCTCCGAGAGGATCTCCATCACCCGGCCGTGCGGGTCCAGATGCTCGTCGGTGTCCCGTGTCTGTGCCTGCCACGCCTTGCCGCTCGCCCCGTACACGTCCTGGAGTCGGTTGGAGGCGGTTTCGTCCGGTCCCACGAGCCGGAAATCACGCCGCTGCGCGGTGTTCTCCATCACGGCTTCCAGGAGGCCGCCCAGGACCCGGGTGGGTTCGTGCAGGGTGGTGCCGGGTTTGTCGACGGCTACGGCGTGCCGGTCCAGCGGCGGGATCGGCAGGTCGTGGACGAGCAGCCCTCCGTTGGCGTGCGGGCTCGCGCCCAGCCGCCGCGTTCCGGCCGGTACGCAGTCCAGTACGGCGTCGACGGGCCGCCCGGCCTCGTCGAAGAGCTCCTCGGGCCGGTAGGAGCGCATCCACCGCTCCAACTGGCGCAGGTGGTCGGGGTTTTCGCGCACTCCGCCCAGAGGGACCTGATGGGCGCGCCACGTCCCCTCGACCGGCAGCCCGTCGACCTCGGCCGGTCCGGTCCACCCCTTGGGTGTGCGCAGGACGATCACCGGCCAGCGGACGCGTTCCCTCACGCCTTCTTCGCGGGCTCGCCGCTGCGCGGTCCTGATCCGGTCGAGCGCGGTGTCCATCGCTCGCGCCATGGCGCTGTGTACCCGCAGCGGCTCGTCGCCCTCGACGTGCAAGGGCTCGTGCCCCACGCCCCGCAGGAAGTCGTCGAGTTCCTCCCTGGGCAGGCGTGCGAGGACGGCCGGGTTGGCGATCTTGTAGCCGTTGAGATGCAGAATCGGCAGGACGGCCCCGTCGTGAACGGGATCGAGGAACTTGTTTGAGTGCCACGAGGCCGCCAGCGGCCCGGTCTCTGCCTCACCGTCACCGATCACGCATCCGACGAGCAGATCCGGATTGTCCAGGGCCGCACCGTAGGCGTGGGCCAGGGCGTACCCCAGTTCGCCGCCCTCGTGGATCGAGCCGGGAGTCTCAGGAGCCACGTGGCTGGGCACGCCGCCGGGGAACGAGAACTGCCGGAAGAGCCGGCCCATGCCGACCTCGTCCCGGCCGACGTCCGGATAGGTCTCGCAGTACGTGCCCTCCAGCCAGGAGTTCGCCAGAACGGCAGGCCCGCCGTGGCCGGGCCCCCAGACGCAGACGATGTCCTGTCCGCGCTCTCGTGCCACGCGGTTGAGGTGGGTGTGCACGAGATTGAGGCCGGGCGAGGTCCCCCAGTGCCCCAGCAGCCTGGGCTTGATGTGTTCGGGCCGCAGCGGCTCCTTGAGGAGCGGGTTGGACATCAGGTAGATCTGGCCGACGGCCAGATAGTTCGCGGCCCTCCAGTGTGCGTCCAGCGACGCGAGTGCGGTGTCGTCGAGGTAGCGGGCGTCTCCCCGAACAGAGCTGTCCATGTCTCGCTCCCTTGGCTGATGGCGAGCCGGTCCGGGCCGCCAGCCCCGCAGGCGGCAGGCGCCTTTGGCCGACGACGGGCGCCGCTCGGCCGGGAACGGTCACCAACCGAGGTGACGACCACGGACGGCCTCGCGCTGCCGCCCATCGTGGTCGCCGCGACGGGCGGCGGCAGAGGGGCCGTTCGGCCCCGCCCCGACGCCGGGTGGCCTCTCTTGTGTCACGGCCGCCGGTGCGAGGGTCGAACCGAACGAACCTGTGCGAACCGAACGAGTCTGTGCAGAGCCACACCCAACAGGAGGCGAGCATCATGCTCCGTCCCGTCATCGTCGGCATCGACGGATCCCCCGAGAGCCTGGCCGCCGCCGGCTGGGCAGCGCGGGAGGCGCAGCGCCGCGACACGGCACTGCGTCTCGTCCACGCCTGGGCATGGTCCCCACATCCCTCCACCGCCGTCCCCTCGACGACGAGCCAGCGCCAGTGGGCGCAGCGCATCCTGCGCGAGGCCCGCGTTCACCTCGGATCCCTGTATCCGCACCTGCGAGTCGAGGAAGCGCAGGTTCCCGGGCCCGCTCCGGACGTGCTCCTGGAGGCCTCGTCGCAGGGCGCTCTTCTCGTGCTGGGCTCACGAGGGCTCAACGGCTTCACCGGCTACCTCGCGGGATCGGTGGGCCTGAGCCTCACGGCGCGGTCCGCGATCCCCGTCGCCCTCGTGCGGGCGGGCGAACAAGCTGCGGACGCACACCAGTTGAACGCAGAAGGTCACAGCTCAACGGAGACTCCGTACCGCGATGTGCTGCTCGGGATCGACCTGGCGCACCCCGGCGAGGAGGCCATCGCCTTCGCTTTCGAGACGGCGCAGTCGCGCGGCGCCGCCGTGCACATCCTGCACGGATACCGACCGCCCTCGATCGCGGCAACGGGCCGCGGCGCCGAGGGCGGCCGTGAGGCGGCCACGGAGCACGAGTCGGCCCTCGGCGTGCTGGTGCAGCCGTGGCGGGCAAAGTACCCCCGTACAGCGGTGACGATCGCAGCGCTCCGGGGCCGTGCGCAGAGCCTGCTGCTGCACGCCGCCTCCGATGCCGGGCTCCTCGTCCTCGGCCGGCGCGACCGGCCCCGCTCCGGCCCGTTCACGGGGCCGACGATCCACGCGGCGCTGCACCACGTCCGGTGCCCGGTGGTCGTCGTGCCACACGTCTGACCGGGCGCTCGCCGTCCGGCTGTCGCCGTGTCCGACGGATACGCGCCGATGAACAATTGCCCTGCCCGCCATACCGGCCGGCGGACAGGGCAGAGGACGGGCGGTCTGCCAACGGCAACCGGCCGGGCAACCGCGCCCGCGATGTGGCGCGCGGGGCGAGGAGGGCCGCCTCGCTCCACCTCGTGCGGGGCCCGCTGCGTTGGACCTGCCCCGACCGGCCCGCCGGGCAGGGACCTTCGGCGGGTGCCCGAGGGCCGACCGGACCGGTCCCGGCGCCCGGACCGGCGGACAGTCTGGACGGGCGCACCCATGTCGCATGACACGAGCAAGGGCGGGACACCATGGCACTGCACCAACGCCCCCGACGACACACGGGCATCCGCTTCCCCGCTTCCCGCATAACCCCGGCGCAAGGTGCGGCGGCCGACGAAGCGGCCGCGTCCACCCTCGCTTTCTCACGTACCGCCGCCGTACTGCGCATCCTCACCGCGTTCACCTTCCTCTGGGCGTTCTTCGACAAGACCTTCGGTCTGAGCTACGCGACCGGGCATGGCAAGGGCTGGCTCGACGGCGGTTCCCCGACGACGGGCTTCCTGAGCGGCGTCTCGGCCGGCCCGATGGAGGGCACCTTCCATGCCTGGGCCGGCGATGTCTGGGCGGACTGGGCCTTCATGCTCGGCCTGCTGGGCGTCGGCGTCGCCCTGGCCGGCGGCGTCGCGCTACGGCTCGCGGCACTCGCCGGAACGGCCATGATGGCCCTGATGTGGGTGGCGGAATGGCCTCCGGCCCAGCACCTTTCCGACGGCTCGCCCAGCATGTCGACGAATCCGCTCATCGACTACCACGTGCTGTACGCAGCCGTCCTCGTCCTGCTCGCCGTGTCACTCGCCGGGCGCGCCTGGGGGCTCGGCGGCGCCTGGGCACGGCTGCCCCTCGTACGCCGACACCGCTGGCTCCTCTGACCCGCCGCCACCCCGCCGCTCCGCCACCAGCGCCCATCGATCCCTCGCGTAGCCAGCCGTTCCTGCCTCGCGAGCGCCCAGGGCCGCCGATCACAGGAGAACCGTCATGACCGCACACCCGCGGACCACAGCGGAGAACCCGCGCGGCGACGCCACCGCCCACCCCGGCCGCGTTGCCGCCGATCGACGTCAGGCGTCCGCTCCGGACCGTACGCGCCTCCCCGTACTGCGAGATGTGAGAGCCGTTGTCTTCGACACCGACGGCGTCATCACCGACTCCGCGCGGCTCCACGCCGAAGCCTGGAAGACGGCCTTCGACGCATGCCTGCGCGCACACCGGTCACAGGGCCCCGGGCCCGAAAGGCTCTTCGATCTCCCCTCTGACTACCTGCGCTACGTGGACGGCAGATCACGCCTCGACGGCGCCGCCTCGTTCCTCGCCTCGCGAAAGCTGCGGCTCCCCGCAGGCAGTCCCGGCGACCTCCCGGGAACCGGCACCGTGGGGGCGGTCGCCGCCCACAAGGAGCAGCTCTTCGTGGAGCGCCTGCGCCAGGGCCGCATCGAGGCGTATCCCGGAACGGTCCGGCTTCTACGGGTACTGCACGCCCGAGGCGTGCCGATGGCCGCCGTCTCCGCGTCCCGTCACGCGGGCGAACTGCTGCGAGGCGCGGGGGTGTTCGAGCTCTTCGTGGCCCTGGTGGAAGGCGCCGAGGCGGCCCGGCTGGAGCTGCCGGGCAAGCCGGATCCCGCTCTGTTCCTGGAGGCGGCCCGCAGGCTCTGCACCCCGGTGGAGCACATCGCAGTGGTGGAGGACGCCCTGGCGGGGGTCGAGGCTGGTCGCCGCGGCGGGTTCGGCCTCGTGATCGGCGTGGACCGTACCGCGGGCCCGGGGACGGGGGCCGCACTGCTGGGACACGGTGCCGACCTCGTGGTCACGGATCTGGCCGAACTCTTCGACGACGGCGGGGAGGTCCAGCCATGACGGGATGGACCTGGGAGTACCACGGCTACGACCCGGCGTCGGAACGCCTGCGCGAGGCACTGTGCACGCTGGGCAACGGATACTTCGCCACCCGCGGCGCCGCGCCCGAGTACCCGGCCGGCGAGGCCCACTACCCCGGCACGTACGCCGCCGGCTGCTACGACCGGCTCACCTCCACCGTGTCCGGCCGTCAAGTCGAGAACGAGGACATCGTCAACCTGCCCAACTGGCTCCCCCTGCGCTTCAGGATCGACGCGAAGAGCACGGACACGCCGTGGCTCACGCCTGGCAGCACAGCGCTGCTCCATTTCCACCAACGCCTGGATCTGCGTGCAGGAACCCTGGAACGCACCATGCGCTACTCGGTCGGCGGCGACCGGGTGCTGTCCGTGCGACAGCTGAGACTCGTTCACATGGCGGACCCGCATCTCGCCGCGCTGCGCACCGTGTTCACCGCTGAGGGATGGTCAGGCAGCGTGGAGGTCGAGGCGGCCCTGGACGGGGCGGTCGCCAACGACGGCGTCGCCCGCTACCGGCAGCTCGACGGCCACCACCTCACAGACGTCCGCACCGGGCGCGGCACACCGGACTCCGCCTGGCTGACCTGTCGCACCCGTACGTCCGCGATCCGCGTCGCCATGGCCGGCCGGATGACCGCCGACGGCCCCGTCGAACACCGCCACACCGACCCTCGCGCCCTGCGGGTCACCCAGGTCCTGCGCCTCTCCCTCGCACCCGGCCAGCCGACCGCCGTCGACAAGGTCGTGGCTCTGCACACCTCACGCGACCCCGCCATCAGCGATCCACTGCACGCCGCCGTGGACAGGGCAGACCGGGCACCGGGATTCGAGGCGCTCCTCCTCTCGCACCGCGCGGCCTGGCTGCGCCTGTGGAACAGCGCGGAGCTGCACGTACCGGGGAAGTCGGGCGGCATCCTGCGCCTGCACCTCTTCCACCTCCTGCAGACGCTCTCCCCCCACACGGCCGACCTCGATGTCGGCGTACCGGCCCGCGGCCTGCACGGGGAGGCGTACCGGGGCCACATCTTCTGGGACGAGCTCTTCGTCCTGCCATATATGAACCTGCACTTTCCCCAGGTCTCCCGCGCCCTGCTCACCTACCGTCACCGGCGCCTCGAACAGGCACGGAACGAAGCCGCCGACGCCGGCCGGGCCGGTGCCCTCTACCCGTGGCAGAGCGGGAGCGACGGCCGCGAGGAAACGCAGCTGGTGCATCTCAACCCCCGCTCCGGACGATGGCTGCCCGACCACTCACGACTCCAGCACCATGTCGGTTCGGCGATCGCCTACAACGTGTGGCAGTACTGCGAGGCCAGCGGAGACACCGAATTCCTGCACACCAAGGGGGTGGAGATGCTGACGGAGATCGCCCGTTTCTGGGCGGATCTCGCCACCTACGACGACAGGACCGGCCGGTACCGAATCCTCGGCGTGGTCGGCCCCGACGAGTACCACGACGCCTACCCCGGATCTTCGACGCCCGGTCTGGACGACAACGCCTACACGAACGTCACCGCCGCCTGGGTACTCGCCCGCGCACTCGACGTGGTGCGTGCACTGCCACAGGCGCGCCAGGACGAACTCCGCGAGCGCACCGGTCTCCAAGAAGACGAACTGGTCCGGTGGTACGAGGTGTCACGGAAGCTGCGGGTGGCCTTCCACGACGGAGTCATCAGCCAGTTCGAGGGGTACGGGGCACTCGCCGAGCTCGACTGGAGCGCCTATCGGGCCCACTACGGCGACATCCGCAGGCTCGACCGGATCCTGGAGGCGGAGGGCGACACGGTCAACCGCTACCAAGCCTCCAAACAGGCCGACGTCCTCATGCTCGCCTACCTCTTCTCACCGTCCGAACTGCGCCAGATCTTCGCCCGACTGGGCTACGAACTGGACGACGCGATGTGGGCGAGGACCGTCGACCACTACGTGCGGCGTACGAGTCACGGCTCCACCCTGAGCGGTCTTGTGCACGGCTGGGTGCTGGCCCGCCTGCGGCGCGAGGACGCCTGGACGTACGTCGAGGAGGTGCTGGCGGGCGATGTCGCCGACGTCCAGGGCGGCACCACGGAAGAGGGCATCCATCTCGGCGCCATGGCCGGCACCCTGGACCTGGTCCAGCGCGGACTCACCGGCTTCGAGACGCGGGACGGAGCCCTGTGGCTCGACCCCGTCTCGCTGCCGCGACTCTCCGAATACGGCTTCTCCGTGTGCTATCAGGGGCATGAGGGGGTCACCGTGCAGGTGCGGGCCGGAGAGCTCTCCATCAGCGCGCCCGCCTCTCAGCGATCGCCGATCGACATCAGGCTTCCCACTCGTACGGTGTCCCTCGCCCCGGGCACGAGCTGCTCGCTGCCGCTGCACGAACGGTGATGCACGCCTTCGACCGTCCCCGGCTCAGGTCAAGGGCCGGGGCCGGGGCCGGTTGGAGACGGTGAGGGACCAATGGCCCCTGCTGCACGCGCCCATGACACGGGGAGAGTGGGGACATCCCGACAGCGACCAAGTCAGGAGGCTCCAATGTCCCGCACCGTGACCGCAGGCATCGATGGTTCACGCGAGAGTCCGGCGGCCGCCGAGTGGGCCGCCGGTGAGGCTTCGCAGCGACGGCTGCCGCTTCGGCTGCTCCACATCCGGGACCCGTCACCCGGGATGCGCGCCACGTTCACCGGCGCCAGGAAGCCACTCTGGCCTGCCAGCGGAACGCAGTCGGCGGCCGAGGCTCTCCGGACACGGCACCCGGACCCCACTGTGGCAACCGACGACGATCCGACGGACGCAACGCTGTCGGCCCAGACCGAACTGGCCGCGGTGAGGGACGAGTTCCTCGCGGAGATTGTGGCGCCCCGGCGGGAGAACTTCCCCACCGACGCCGTCACCGAGCGATGCCTACTCGGTCACCCCGCGCACGACCTCGTCGAGGCGGCGTCACGCAGTGCCGGTCTCCTCGTCGTGGGTCGCAAGGCGCACCGGGCGGACCTCAGCGCGCACACCGGCTCCGTCCCGTACGCGGTGCTGCACCACTCGGCGACCGCGGTGCCCGTGGTGCCACACGCCTGACCACGCGCGACCGCCGCGCGCCGGCACAGCCGACGCCGACGCGAACTCCGCTCCCCTGCCGGAGCAGCTCCTCCGGCCGACGACCAGGAGGCTGTCCCATGTCCCCCACCTCAGCGCCCGGCCCCGCCGCCCCCGCGCCCCACACCCCGCAGGGTGACATGGGTCGACGCGTGTCGTGGCGTCGAGAGCAACTCGGCCTGTCCCGCCAGGACGTGGCGGAGCGATGCGGCTCGGTGCCCGGATACATCAGATACGTGGAGGAACAGTCCATCACGTCCCCGGGTATCGGCTTCCTGACCAGCCTCGCCAACGCGCTGGAGACAACGGTGGCCGAACTGGCAGGCCGCACGGCAGATCTCCCGCCCGGCACCGGAAGAGCGCCCGACCGTCCGCAGTTCACCGAACTGGGTGTCGGGGAGTGCCGTCGGCTGCTGGGCACGCACGGCATCGGGCGAGTGGGCTTGTCCACGCCCGACGGGCCCGTCATCCTGCCGGTCAACTACATCCTGTTGGAAGATGCCGTCGCCTACCGGACTGCTCCGAACGCCCTTCCCGCGTCCGCCGCGGGAAACCGGGTCGCCTTCGAGGTGGACCGCATGGACGACGCACTCAGCCAGGGGTGGAGCGTCCTGCTGGCAGGCACGGCACGTGCGGTCGCAGACCCCGCCCAGGTGTGTCTGCTGGACCAGAGAGCGCACTCACTGCCGTGGGCGGGGGGCGACCGCAACCTCTGGATCGTGATCATCCCCACCCGGATCACCGGCCGCCGGATCGCCGCGCGCCACACCTATCTCTCGTCCGCGATCGTGCGGCCCGAACTGCAATAGCCCACCCGCGGAACCGGGCCCACACCTGGCTTACGAGTGCGCGCGGGTCGATGCCGGGCAGGGCGATGTTGGCGCCAAAGCACCCGCCGCTGTGGTCGATGATCGAGAAGGTGGCGTGAGTACCGTCCGACCTGTCCGCTCCGATCAGGCAGTCCATGACAGCGGCTGTCCCGTCGTCGATCTTGCAACGAGGGTTCCACGGCCGAAGATCCGGGCCGACGCCCGGCCCGAGAACCTCCACGTGCTCGTCCACGCTCGGGGAGCGGAGCCGGAACTCTCCAGCAGCTGGGGTGAGAGGCTTCAGTGGATCACCAGGCAGCGGTCGGAGTCTCACCGCACGGCAGGACACGGCCGTGCGGTGGGCCCTCTGTGCCGACACCCCAGCAGGCACGAGGACCAGCCCGGTGGCGATACCTCTCCACGCCTTGAGCTTGTTGATCAGACGCTCGACGGTGTTCCGCCCTACCACAGATCAGCGTCGTGGCTGATGCCGTCGCTGTCCGAGAGCCGGATCGGGGACTCGACTGAGAAGACGCGTTCGTCGCCCCCATCCCGCTCCGGTGCCGGCTTGTTGAACCCTCCTGGTCAACCACCGCCGGTCAGCGTAACGGCCCGCTGCCGGCCGGACCGTACAGATCCAGCAGACGAACCCTGGACGCGTGCAGACGACGGTGCAGTACCTGTGCGGCCCACAGTGCCACGGCCGCACCGAGCTCCGGGTCGCTGCGGCACCTGAGGCGCACCGCTACGGCGTCGAACTCCGCGGCACTCACCGGCCGCACGGCAGTCGCCCCCAGCTGCCACGTGTACGGCGCGACCAGCCATGACACGCCGACAAGCCGGTCCGACCCCAAGGTCTCGATCACGGCCGGCGTCCGTCCCGGAACGTGCAGGTCGAGGGCGACCGCACCGGAGCGGATGATCCAGAACCGGTCGGCGTGCTGTCCCTCGTTGAACAGGCGCGCCCGCGCCGGAAAGGTCACTTCGCGCCCGAGGTCCGCCAACCGGTCACGATACTCAGCCCCGAGACCGCTGAGGAGCGTGCTCACGGCAGACATGGACGGCTCCCCTCAGGCATGGCACCCTCGCCAGCCGGCACTGACTGCCACGTGAACCTCCGCCACGTCACCCTGCTTCGTGCCCTTGTCATCACACCCGCACCTCCCTGGCAGCCTCGTGCGCGACCTCCGTCGCCCAGGCCGATATACGCGCGAAGTCGCGGAAGTCCCCACCGCGCCCGGACTGGACGATCGTCCGCGCCATACGGCCCCGCGCCCCGGCTTCGAGCCTGCCGCCGAAGGTCACATGCCCCCGGGCATCGAGCCGCACCAACGCCCGCCGGGCGCCCCGCACCGGCAGGATCTCCCGCTCGCCGGCCGATGCGTCGAGCGGGCCGCTGCTGAACAACCACACCGTTCGGTCCAGCAGCGCAGCGCGATGCCGGCGCGCGAACCGGACCGCGTCACCGTGCCAACGTCCCGTGTACAGCGCCCCACCCAGCACCACCACGTCGTACGGACCCACGTCCCCGGCCTCGGACGCGGCACGCACCTTTGTCTCCATCCCGTGAGCGCGCAGGGCCTCACCGATGGCTTCCGCTATCTCCCCAGTCGAGCCGTTCTTCGTCCCGTACGCAACGAGTACTTGCGGTGCCATATCAGGCCCCTCATCCTCAGAGTTTATGGATCCAGGCGTCCGCGACGTCCTCCAGTTCCTCGTCCAGCACATCACTCATGACATCGCGGGCGCAGATGCGCGTCCGGTCTCAGGAAGAGCTGCAACAGGTCCCGCCGGGGCATGATCCCGACGTGACGGCCCTCCACATCGACCACCGGCAGACGCTCGACGCTGTGCCGTGCCCTCACCCGCGCGCCAGCAACGACCGTGTCCTCCACATGTGCCGTGATAGCGGGCCTGGACATCAACTGACCGGCCCAATGGTCAGAGCCCCCGGGGCCCTCGCACCGTTCCAGGACGCCTTCGGTCTGGACGTGCAACCTGGGCCCCTTCTCCAGGGGACGCGCCTCACCCGACCGATCGCGTAGCAAGTCGCTACCGGAGACCATGCCCAGGGCCGGTCGTCGCTGTCCACCACGGGCGGGCCGCTGCCGCGAGTCTCGCCTCCGCGGCCGAGGGTAGGGTCCTGCTGCGCGAAAGGAACCGGGGACCGGCTCGCCCTCTCGCGTGACCGTGAACCGCCATAGCTACCTCGTCCTCCCCTGCGCCGCCACTGCAAGTACGGTGCTCTCTTCACTCTCCCGCCGCGGCCGGTGCTCTGCTCTGGGCCGAAGGACCGCCCCCGGGGGGCCAACCGGCCCTAAAGAAGGGGAGCGGCCGACGTCCGGGGCCGCAGCAAGCGTCCATATGGAGACCACGTCCCGGCGGCTCGAGCCTCGTCCCGGAGCCACCGGAGTGGCACCATGCACCTCCAGCGCTCGACATCGCCCCCTTGAGGAAGTAGGCGCATCCAGATGACGGACGACGAAACGGTCGCGCACCGACACCATCCCGTCGTGGCCGCGCATCGGTCCCGAAGGGCGAGCGACGCCCAGCTCCGCATCGCTGACGCGATCACCAAGTTCGCCGGTTCGATGACCTTCGTCTACCTCCACGCGATCATCTTCCTGCTGTGGATACTGTTCGTGGAGTCCAATCCGTGGCCCACACTCACCCTGGTCGTGTCCCTCGAAGCAATCTTCCTGTCGACCTTCGTCATGATCGGCCAGAACCGGCAGGCGGAGTTCCAACAGGCAAAAGCCGACCACGACTTCGTCAAACAGGAATTGGAACTCAAGACGAATACGGAACTGACCCGGGCGATCCATGCGATGACGACAGAACTCCACCGTCGGCTCCTGGAAAACCCCAACCAGAGGTGATACCCCGGACAACTCATTACCCAGGGCCCGGCCTCGCGGCGCTGATGCCTAGGGGCCGCCGACTCGCCCCCTAGGCATGACTCACGCACATCGGAACACAGCCAACACTCCCGCAGCATCAGGGGATTCACGGGAGATCGCCTGACGAGGCGAGGCCAATGACTCACACCCTGACGACACCACGAGTTCAGGCTCAACAGGCGAAGTTTGGCCAGAGCTGGCCGAACGTCGCTACGGAAAACGCAAAGGGTCCGAGCAACCACGTACTACGTTCGCTACGCGGAGAGACGGCCAGGAGAGACCCCCCTTATATACGCCTGGAACCCATTCCGCTTGCAGGGAACTGCGGTGATGAGCACGCCGTCTCCCTCTGCATCCGATCCGACACAGGGGGCACCTATGGATCCCGCTTTCCAGCGGCCGCAACCTCGCCGCCGCCTTCGACTGCGCTCGTGGCAGGTAGTGATCGCTGCTGTGATAGCGGCTGTGGCGACCGTCGTTGCCGCCTACCTCGCCACCCGTGACGACGATTCCGGTGGAGAAGGTGCGACTGGGGCGAGCACTTCCCCTGGGAGCCCGACGCCGAGCAGCAGCTGTCAGTTCCCGGCCGTCGAGCTGAGCGCGCCGGAACAAGCGGGAGCCACCTTTCAGACCACGGCCAAGCTGAACTGCCCGCCGCCTGCTGGGACGAAGTACTACCTGGTCGCTCAACTAGACAACTTCGGAGACCCGGGTACCGAGCACACCATCTACTGCCCGAAGGATCCGATCAAGCCGGGCCAGGCGGCAAGGACCTACACCACGACGCGCGACATCCAGAAATCTGAGCTCCACTCCAAGCGCGCGATGTACTACCTGAAGGTCACCAACCAGCAGGAACAGGAGCTGATGGCCAATTTGCAAGAAGAGTGCGCCTTCGAATTGCCAGCAGGCGTCGAGACCGTATCCAACTCCGTCACCGTAGAGCGAGCATGGAAATAGTCTCCGTCCATCGTTCAGAGCGCGTAACAGGACCTTTTTGAAGTGCTCTGGTCAGACTTGACTGTCGTGACGATCTGACTGTTCGGTGGGTGCAGCAACTCGGCCGTGGATCGTGGATGACGGCTTGTGGGCGCCGATCGAACCGTTGCTGCCACCCAGGCACAAGCGTTCACCCGGGCCGAGACCGGTGCACGACCGGCTGTGCCTGCAGGGCATCCAGTACGTCCTGCACCAGGACATCACCTGGCATCTCCTGCCCTTGGAACTGGGGTTCGGCTCCAATCAGACCGGCCGGCGGCGTCTGGAACGCTGGCAACAGGCCGGGGTGTGCGACCAGTTGCACCTCGTCCCGCTTGCGAAACCGAACGCGGCCAGCGACCTCGACTGGTCTCGCGCGTGCGTGGACGGCTCCCACATCCGCGCGAAAAAAGGGGAGCCGCGACTGGTCCGTCGCCGGTCGACCTGCGGAAGACGGGCGGCAAACACCACCTGATCTGCGACGGGCGCGGCACCCCGCTCCACGTCATCACGACCGCCGCCGACGCCGACATCACCCAGACCCTCCACCTCGTGGACGGCATCCAGCCCGTCGCCAGATGCCCCGGCCGACCTCGACCACGGCCCGAGCTCATCCTGGGAGACAAGGCGTACGAATCCTGCGCCGTGCGCCAGGAGCTGCGCCGCCGCGGGACCCCGCCGGTGATCTCCCGCAAGGAAGCCGCGAACATCAAGGGCCTGGGCGAACTCCGCTACGTCGTCGAGCAAACCTTCGCCCTGCTCCACGAGTTCAAACGCCTCGCCGTCCGATGAGAACGGCGCCTCGAACTCCACGACGCCTTCGTCTCGTTTGGCCTGCGGCCTCATCTCCTGACGGCGGCTCAAGAAGGCCGGAGCACCGAGAACCGGCAGTTCCTCGATGAGGGACCGACGGCGCGGTCGCGTGCAGGGATCAGAGGGCCGTCCACGATCCACAACCGGTCCACGTCGGCGACCGGCCGCGTGACCGGCTCCAGCGACAGCAGCGGACCCAGACGCCGGATGGCCCGGCGGAGCGTGGCCGAGGCGATCCCGAAGAGCGGGCCGAGCTGGCGCATCGTGCGCTCAGGACACCCCGGACCACCCCGGCCCGTATCCGCGACGACAGCAACAGAGCTGGTCAGCGCACGCGCCCTCGCGGTTTCAGCGGCACGGACGGCAAAGCCGGCGCAGAGAGGCGACCGCCGTCGTACCCCTTCACCTCGCCGAAGCGCGCACCGTCCATCCAGTCCGCACGGGCCTGCGCGATGTCCTCGTTCGACCTGCCGACGAAGTTCCACCACATCACCAGCTCCTCCTCGAACGGCTCGCCGCCCAGGAGCATCAGGCCCGCGTCCGAGTCGGCGCGCAGCGGGAGTTCGGTGCGGCCGCAGCCCAGGTAGAGCATCGAGCCGGGCAGGAGCCGTACCCCGTCGACGTGCGCCTCGCCGGACATCGACAGGACCGCGTACTCGAAGTCCGGTTCCAAGGGGAGGCGTACGTCCGCGCCGCGGGACAGTGCGAGGTCCGCGCCGACGATCGGCGTGTACGTCGTGCCCGGCGAGGCCGTACCGTCCAGGGCGCCCAGGACGACCGTCGCGGTCAGGCCGGACGCCGTGACCTGCGGCAGCTCCGCGTGGTGCTCGAAGTGCGGGTCCGTGTGCCGGTCGCTGTCGGGCAGGGCCACCCACAGCTGAGCCCCGTGCAGGAGGCGGGCGTGCGACTTGGGGCTCTCCTCGGAGTGGGAGATGGCCCGGCCCGAGGTCATCAGACCCAGTTCGCGGGGCCGGACGGTCTGCAGGCTGCCGGTGGAGTCGCGGTGCAGCACCTCCCCGTCGTGCAGCCAGCTGACGGTCTGCAGGCCCATGTGCGGGTGGGGCGGCACCTGCATGCCGGGCTCGTCGGCGATGTCGTCCGGGCCGTAGTGATCGACGAAGCACCAGGCGCCGACCATGCGCCGCCCGAGGTTGGGCAGCAGTCGGCGGACCTCGGTGGACTCGCCGAGCTTGACCCGCCGGGGGCTGAGGAGTTCCCGTACCGGTTCCGCGACGACGAACCCTCGGCCGCCGCACAGGGACGGGACCGCTTCGCGATCAAGATTGCTCATGTCGCACAACCTAGCCCCGCGCGGCACCCGGCGGCAGCCACCTACCCGCCACCGGTTCCGACGCGCCCCGCCGGGGAGCACCCTGCGGCATCCCGCCTCCGGGCCGCCAGCCCGGACCATCCATCGTGGAATATTCAACTAACCGACGTCGTTACAGGCCACGAAGGAGGCAGACAGTGAGGCAGACAATGGAGATGACCTACTACGACCACGGGACGGCGGCGGAGCGCTGGGAGCGCGCACAGCTGTTCTTCGGCGCCAAGGAGTACGCGACGGCGGCGCGCGTCCTCGACGGCCTGGCCGACGAGGTGCCCGAGCAGGTCGCCCCGCGTCTGCTGCTCGCCCGCGCCTACTACCACTCGGCACAACTCGTGCGCGCGGAGACCGAGTTGCGCAAGGTACTCGAAATCGACCCGGCCGAGAGCTACGCCCGGCTCATGCTCGGGCGCACGCTGGAGCGCCAGGGCCGTGCGGCCGACGCGGCACCGCACCTGCGCATGGCCGCCGCGCTGAGCGGGGACTTCACACACGTGTGAGGCCCAGGCGTCACAAGGCACAGGTGTGAGGCGACAGCAAGGGAAGCAGTTCGGGGAGGGGGCAGCCGGGTGGCCGTCCCCTCCCCGACACGTCCCCTCCCTGACGCGTCCCTTCCCCGACGCGTCCCTCCCGACAGCGCCCGATCCGCCCGTATCGTCACTCCCCACGAGAGCCTCGGCCGCCATGCCGACAGCAACGCCAGCGGTGACGGCGACCGCGACCGCGGGAACGACCGTGAGGAGCGCCATGCGAAAGATCATCTGGGCGATGTCCGTGTCCCTTGACGGCTTCATGGAGGGTCCGGACCGGGAGCTCGACTGGCATCTGGTCGACGACGAGCTGCACCGCCACTTCAATGAGGAGGCGGCGGCCATGGGCGCGTTCCTGGACGGCCGCGTCTCCTGGGAGCTGATGGCCGAGGCCTGGCCGACCGCCGACGCCGACCCGGAGAGCACCGGGCCGATGCGGGAGTTCGCGGGAATCTGGCGCGACATGCCCAAGTACGTGTTCTCACGGACCCTGGAACACGCGGGCTGGAACACCACGATCTTGCGTGATGTGGTGCCCGAGGAGATCCGCGCGCTCCAGAAGAACGCGCACGGCGATCTCGCCCTCGGCGGCGCCGATCTCGCCGCGTCCTTCCTGCGGCTCGGGCTGATCGACGAGATCCACGTCTACGTCCATCCGGTGCTGATCGGGCGCGGAAAGTCCATGTTCCAGGCGGCGGACGTGCGGGCCGAGCTGCGGCTGACGGAGACGCGGACGTTCGGCAACGGCGTCGCACTGCTGCGCTACGCGCTCACCCCGCACTGACCGCACTGACCGGGTCGAGCACGCCGAGCACGCTGAACAACTAATGCGCTTTAGTGCCGTCTCTCCCTAGCCATTTCCAGCAAGCCCCCGTAAGAATTGCGGCGACTGCGATCAGGGCGTGCACGCATTGGCGATGATCGGCGGAGCCGCCCCCGGCAGCTTCACGCGGCTCGACACCGAATTCGACACGTATTACCCGCTGTTGCGTGACTTCATCCGGGAGTACGAGCTCGACGGCGTCGACCTCGATGTCGAGGAGCACATGTCGTTGGCGGGAATCGAACGTGTCATCAGTGCGTTGCGCGCCGACTTCGGCGCCGCATTCCTCATTACTCTCGCACCGGTCGGCAGTGCTCTGAGCGGCGGCGGCAATCTCTCCGGTTTCGACTACGACGCCCTGTATCGCAGCAGGGGCGGCGACATCGCGTGGTTCAACGCGCAGTTCTAAAACGGCTGGGGAGCGATGGACTCGGCGTCCGACTACGACGCCGTCATCGCCCGTGGGCTGATTCCGGCGGACAAGGTGGTGGCAGGCACGCTGACCTCACCGGCCAACGGTGGCAGTGGATTCGTCGACATGGCGCCCCTCAAGGCGACGCTGGGCGCGCTCGCCGCGAAGCACCCCGGCTTCGGCGGCGTGGCCGGCTGGGAGTACTTCGATTCCGAACCCGGCGGCACGGCGGCGCCCTGGCAGTGGTCGGCCGAGGTCTCGGCGGCGCTGAAGCGCTGAGCCAGCCCCGATCGCCCGACGCCGTCGGCCCCGCCGACCCCGCGGGCCCGGCGGCGTCAGGGCCACAGGGCCTCGGCGACGGCCATCCCCCCGAAGGCCGCGCCGAGGCCCGCCACGACGCTTCCCAGCGCGTTGGCCACCGCGTAGAACCTCGTGCCGCCCTCCGCGAGCCGCAGGGTCTCGTAGGAGAAGGTCGAGTAGGTGGTGAGCGCCCCGCACAGGCCCGTGCCGAGGAACAGCTGGGTGTGCGAGGACGTGGCGCCCGCCATGACCGCGCCGGTGAGCACGCCGAGGACCAGGCTGCCCACGACGTTCACGGTGAAGGTGCCCCAGGGGAAGTCGGTGGTGTGCCGTGCCTGTACGGCCCGGTCGGTCAGGTAGCGGAGCGGGGCGCCGATCATCCCGCCGGCGATGACGAGCAGCCAGTTCACGCGCGCCTCCACGCCACCGCGCGGCGCGTCGTCCGTGCGGCGCCCCACACCGCCGCGAGCGCCGCGAGCAGCGTCAGGGCCAGGTAGGCCAGGCCCGTGCGGGCGTGGCCGTCACGCACCAGGCGCTCGATGTCCACCGCGTACGTCGAGAACGTGGTGAAGCCGCCGAGGACGCCCGTGCCGAGGAAGGGACGCACCAGTCGGTGCGCCGTCCGCACCTCGCTGACCAGCACCATGAGGACGCCGATCGCCGCGCAGCCCACGGCGTTCACCACGAGGGTGGTCCAGGGGAATCCGTCGACTGCCGTCGGCCAGAGCTCGGCGGCCGCGTACCGGGCCACGGCGCCGGTGCCGCCGCCCACGGAAACCGCCGCGAGGACCTGCCACTGGCCGCGCGTGAGCTCGTCGCGCTGCGCGGGGATGGTCAGGTCGACGTCGGGGTCCGTCGGTTCGTTCACCGCTTCGGGCGGCTGGGCTCCCATGCGGCCACGCTATCCGGCGTGGAGGATCACCGCGGCACACGGGGCTCGGGTGGTGTCGTCGGTGCCGGCGCTCACACCGCAGGACGATGCGGCGGGCCGTCCACGCCCTGTTCCCTGCCCTGGATGGCGCGTACGAGGCCGGTGACCAGGTTCGCCCGCTCGGCCATCGCGTCGACCACGACGTACTCGTGGTCGGCGTGGGCGCCGCCGCCGACCGCCCCGAGGCCGTCGAGCGTCGGCACCCCGAGCGCGGCCGTGAAGTTGCCGTCGCTGCCGCCGCCGACCGCCTCGGCCTTCACACCGGGGAGCAGCCGCTGGGCCACCGCGAAGAGTTCCGCCGCCGCCGATTCGGGCATCGGGGGCCGGCCGACGGATCCGCCGACCGTGAGCTGCGCGCCGTCGAGATGCGGGACCAGGGCCGCGAAGGCGGCTTCGACGCGCTCCTTCTCCTGGGGCGACTCCACTCGGACGTCGACGACGATGGTGGCCGCCGCGGGCACGACGTTGTCGAGGGTGCCCGCGGACGCGACGGTCGGGGTGACGGTCGTGCCGATCTCGGGGCGGCCGAGCGCCGCGATGTCCAGGACCTGATGGGCCGCTTCGACCAGGGCGTTGATCCCCGCCGCGGGTTCGAGGCCCGCGTGCGAGGCGCGGCCGGTGACGGTGACCTCGAACGTGCCGCAGCCCTTGCGGCCGGTCTTCAGGCCTCCGCCGTCGGCGGCTCCTTCGAACACCAGGACGGCGCCGCAGGCGAGGGCCCGTTCCTCGATGAGCTCGCGGGAGGACCGGGATCCGACCTCCTCGTCCGCGGTCACCAGGATCTCCACGCCGGAGCGGTCCTCCAGGGCGGCCAGGCCGTGCACCGCCTGCACCAGGCCGCCCAGCATGTCGAAGACGCCGGGGCCGGTCGCGTGCCCGTCCCGGACCGTGAAGGGGCGCCGTTCGAGGGTGCCGAGCGGGAACACCGTGTCGTGGTGGCCCAGGATCAGCACGCGCGGGTCGCCGCCGGCCGACCAGTGCACGTGCGGCCCCGCCGCGCTCTCGACGAGGGCGGCCCGCCCGCCGAGCCGGTTCTCGATGATCCCGGCAACCGCCTCGGCCGAGCGCGTCAGCGCCTCGGCGTCGCGCGAGGGCGACTCGATCTCGACGAGCGTCCTGAGGTCCTCGATCATCGCGTCGGTACTCACGCCGACCCCCGTGTGCTTGGTCACGGCGTCAGGGTACGTGGACGGGCGGGGGCGACGCCCTGGCCGGGCGGTCCGCGGACCGGCGTTCAGGCGCCTCCCCCGCCCCGGCGCACGGTGGGGGACGCCACCTCGGGCGGCCACGCGTCCGGGTCCAGGACGCCGAGTACGTAAGCCCGGGCTGCTGATGTGTCCTGGTCCGGCCCGGTCCCGCTCCTGCGGACCGCGCGAGGTCAGGAGCGGTACGTCTCCAGGAGCCGCAGCCACACCTCGCTGATCGTCGGGTACGCGGGCACCGCGTGCCACAGGCGGTTCAGGGGGATCTCGCCTGCGACCGCCATCGTCGCCGAGTGGATGAGTTCACCGACGCCCGGGCCGACGAACGTGACGCCGAGGAGGATCTCGCGGTCCAGGTCGACGATCATGCGGGCGCGGCCTCGGTAGCCGTCGGCGTACAGGCCCGCGCCGGCGACACCGGACATGTCGTAGTCGACGGCGCGGACGCGGTGGCCCGCCGCCTCCGCCTCGGCGAGGGTCAGGCCCGCGGAGGCCGCCTCGGGGTCGGTGAAGACGACCTGCGGGACGGCGGCGTGGTCGGCGGTGGCGGCGTGGGCGCCCCAGCGGTCGGACTCCAGGAGCGGGAGGCCCTGGGCGCGGGCGGCGATGGCGGCGCCGGCGATGCGGGCCTGGTACTTGCCCTGGTGGGTGAGGAGCGCGCGGTGATTCACGTCACCGACCGCGTACAGCCAGTCGCTGCCCTCGACGCGCAGGCTCTCGTCGACCGGCAGCCAGGAGCCGGGTTCGAGGCCGATGGTCTCCAGGCCGATGTCGTCCGTGCGCGGGGCGCGGCCGGTGGCGAAGAGGATCTCGTCGGCCTGGAGCGTGGAGCCGTCGTCCAGGGTCGCCGTGACGGTGCCGTTCTCGCGGCGCACCTCGGTGACCGAGACGCCGGCGCGGACCTCGGCGCCCGCTTCGGTGAGGGCCTCCCGCACCAGCTCGCCGGCGAACGGTTCCATGCGGGGCAGCAGTCCATCGCCCCGTACGAGCACCGTCACGTGTGATCCCAGGGCCTGCCAGGCGGTGGCCATCTCCACGGCGACGACGCCGCCGCCCACCACCAGGAGGCGGCCGGGCACGTGATCGGCGCTGGTGGCCTCGCGGCTGGTCCATGGCGCGACGTCGGCGAGCCCCGGCAGGCCGGGCAGGCCGGCACGGGTGCCGGTGCAGACCGCGACCGCGTGACGGGCCCGCAGGGTGCGCACGGTGCCGTCCGTGCCGGTGACCGTGACCTCGCGGGCGCCCGCGATGCGGCCCTGGCCCCGGTACAGGTCGACGCCGACGCCCTCCAGCCAGCCGACCTGGCCGTCGTCCTTCCAGTGCGAGGTGTAGTCGTCGCGGTGCGCGAGGACGGCCGGGGCGTCGAGCGGGCCCTGCACGGACTGGCGCAGTCCGGGGACGCGGCGGGCGTCGGCGCGGGCGATCACGGGGCGCAGCAGGGCCTTGCTGGGCATGCAGGCCCAGTAGGAGCACTCGCCGCCGACGAGCTCGCTCTCCACGATCGCGGCACTGAGCCCGGCGGCGCGGGCGCGGTCCGCCACGTTCTCCCCCACAGGACCCGCTCCGATGACTACTACGTCGTACGTGATGGCATCCGTCATGAGGACAGTCTGTCGGCAGGTGTGCGGCGTGGCCACACGGGTACGCGCGCGGAACACGCCGATGTGCGCGCGGCCCCGTCCGCGCGTGCGACCAGGTGGAATACGTACGCACGATCGGCCGTTGTGCACAGCGGCCACGCCAGACACAGGAAGTAGGGACACACCATGAGCAGCGCCACCGTGGAGCTCACCAAGGAGAACTTCGACCAGACCGTCACGGACAACGGGTTTGTCCTGATCGACTTCTGGGCGTCGTGGTGCGGGCCCTGCAAGCAGTTCGCCCCCGTTTACGAGAAGGCCGCCGAGGCCAACCCCGACCTGGTGTTCGCCAAGGTCGACACGGAGGCCCAGCCGGAGCTCGCCCAGGCCTTCAACATCCAGTCCATCCCGACGCTGATGATCGTCCGCGACCAGGTGGCGGTGTTCGCCCAGCCCGGCGCGCTGCCCGAGGCCGCCCTGACGGACGTCATCGGCCAGGCCAGGAACCTGGACATGGACGACGTGCGCCGGCAGGTCGCCGAGGAGCAGGCCAAGCAGCAGGGCGAGTAGGCGCCGCGGCGGGCCAAGGGGCCGCTGCCGCCGCCGTCAGCTGGACTCGCGGTGCACGACGTCCGCTCCGAGCACGTCGTGCACCTCGGGTTCCGCGCCGGGGTCGCGCACCACGCGGTCGACGAGTTCGGCCAGGCCGCGGCCCGACGGCAGCTCGATGCGGACGGTGCTGAGGCGGGGCCTGAGGAGTCGGCCGAGCATCAGGTCGTCCGTACCGATCACGGCGGTCTCGTCGGGGATGGCGACGCCTTCGTCCTGCAAGGCGCGCATCAGGAGCATGGCGTACTCGTCGTTGTAGGCGAACACGGCGTCGATGCCCAGGGCGCGGCAGCGCGCCGCGAGCCGCGCCGCAGACTCCTCGTCGTAGGCGAGCGGCAGCTCGGTGACCGAGGCGTCGGTGGTGCGTGCGCTCTCCACCGCCTGGCGGGTCCCTTCCAGGCGGGGATGCGAGAAGTGTTCCAGGCCCGGCTCCTCGGGGACGACGACGCCGATGCGGCGCCGCCCGCGGGCCAGGAAGTGCAGGGCGGCGGCCTCGCCGACCCTGCGGCCGTCCATGAGCAGGGCGTGTGCGCCCTCGACGCGGTGCGGGCCGAGGGTGAAGACTGCCCTGGCGCCGGAGCGCTTCAGGACGCTGACGCCGCGCGCGTTGAGCGCGGAGGCGTCGGGGGCCAGGACGGCCACCGGGCGCAGCTCCGCCCAGGCGCGGGCGGCGTCCTCGCCGGTCAGGCCGAGGCTGGCGTACTGGACGACGGTGTAGTCGAGGCGGCTGAGCGCCCACTGCAGTTCGTTGAAGAACTGGCTGAAGAGCGGGCCCATCGGGATCTCCGGCGTGGGCATGAGCACCATGCGGCTGTGCCCGGCGCGCAGGCTGCGGGCGGCGGCGTGCGGGACGTAGCCGAGTTCTCTGGCCGCCTCGTGGACGCGGCGGCGCGTGGGCTCGCTGATGCGGACGGCGCTGGTGTTGTTCAGGACGTACGAGACGGTCGCGCGGGAGACTCCCGCCAGGCGGGCGACGTCGGCGCTCGTCGGCACGGAGCGCTGCGCGGGCTGCTGCTTCGGTATCTGCACCATGTCCTGGGCATCTTCGCAGACGGCGTCGGGGCGTACTCGGGCGGGCGGTGGAGCGGGCCCGCGGGTGGTGGGGTCGTGGCCGCCCCGGTGTGAACTCCCCTCCCCGCGTTCCGTGTTGTCCCGCTCCCCCGTTCCGCGCGATGCTACTCGCCGGTTAACCTCGGGCACCCGACCGTCGAGCGAAGGTGTCCCCCATGACTGTCGACCGTGCCGAAGGCCTGGCGGGCACCGCCCGCGCGCTGGCCGAGGGAGAGGTGACCTCGCGTGCGCTGACCGAGCGGACGCTGGCCAGGATCGAGGCGTCGCAGCCCGTCCTCAACGCCTTCAAGCTGGTGCGGGCCGAGGCCGCGCTCGCCGAGGCGGACGCGGCCGACCGGGAACTGGCGGCGGGCGGCGGCGCCTCGCGGCCGCTGCTCGGGGTGCCGCTGGCCGTGAAGGACGACATGGACGTGACGGGTGAGCCGACCGCGTTCGGGTGCAGGGGCGACTTCCCGCCGAAGACGGCGGACTCGGAGGCGGTGCGGCGGCTGCGGGCGGCCGGGGCCGTGCTGGTCGGCAAGACCAACACGTGCGAGCTGGGGCAGTGGCCGTTCACGGAGGGGCCGGGGTTCGGTGACACCCGCAATCCGTGGAACACCGGTCATACCCCCGGTGGTTCGTCGGGCGGTTCGGCGGCGGCGGTCGCCGCGGGACTCGTCCCCGCCGCGCTCGGCTCCGACGGCGCGGGGTCGGTGCGGATCCCCGCCGCCTGGACACATCTCGTGGGGATCAAGCCGCAGCGGGGACGGATATCGACCTGGCCCTGGCCCGAGGCGTTCCAGGGCATCACCGTCAACGGCCCGCTCGCCAGGACGGTCGAGGACGCCGCGCTGCTCCTGGACGCGGCGAGCGGCAACCACGAGGGCGACCTGCACCGGCCACCGGCCGTGCGGGCCGCCGAGGCCGCGACCCGTGATCCGGGGCGGCTGCGGATCGCGCTGTCGCTGCGGATGCCGTTCACGGCGACGTCCAAGCAGCTGCACCCGGTGGTGCGGGACCGCGTGGTGGCTCTCGCGGGGCGGCTCGCCGCGCTCGGGCACGACGTGGCGGAGGCCGATCCGCGCTACGGGCAGATCGGCCTCGCGTTCGTGCCGCGCGCGACGGCGGGCATCGCGGAGTGGACCCACAGCGTGCCGGACATCGCCCTCCTGGACCCGCGCACGCGGGAAGCGGCGCGCATGGGGCGGGTGTTGGGCGGCGCGCCGCTGCGCCTGGCGCGCCGTGCGGAGGCCGCGTTGCACCGCAGGGTGGGCGCGGTGTTCTCGACGTACGACGTGGTGATCGCCCCGACGACGGCCGCTCCCCCGCCGCGCGTCGGCACGCTGGCCGCGATGAACGGCTGGCGGACCGACCGGGCGATGATCGCCGCCTGCCCGTACGCGTGGCCGTGGAACGTCCTGGGCTGGCCGGGCGTCAACGTGCCCGCGGGGCGCACCCCGGGCGGGCTGCCCGTGGGCGCGCAGCTGCTCGGTCCGGCGGGCAGCGAGCCGCTTCTGGTGTCCCTGGCCGCGCAGTTGGAGGCGGACCGGCGGTGGGACGAGGAGTGGCCGACGCCGGTCCCGGACGTCGCACCGGCGCCGTAGCCCCCACCGCGGGTGCAGGAGCGCGCGCCGCGGGTTCAGGAGGACTCACCGCGGGCTCAGGAGCGCGCCAGCTCCCGCCACAGCCCCGGGTCCTCGAATCCGAGCGCCCACAGGACGGTGTTGCGCACGCCGTGCCTGCGCAGTACGGGCAGGTGCGCGGCTGTTCCCCGCGCGTCCTGGTACCAGACCGTGCGCCGCGTCTTTCCGTCCTTGTACGTGAAGTGCGGGGTGCTGGACTCGGGGTCGATGCGGTAGCGCGCGCCGACCTTGCGGCGCAGCGCCTCCGCCTCCCGCGAGGTCACGTGCCGGGCCCGTTCGCGCCGGCCGACGGCCCAGTCCCAGCCGTAGGCGGGCAGCCCCATCTCCAGCTTGGCGCGCGGCACTTCGGCGGTGGCGCGGCGCAGGATGTCGTCGTACCAGGCCGGGGTGGAGAGTGGTCCCGGCGTGCCTTCGGCCCAGTGCAGGTTGTACGCCATGACGCGCAGTCGGTCGGCGGCCGCGCCGAGCCGCTTGTAGTCCCAGACGCGTCCGGTGCCCGCGGTCTTCGGGGAGACGGTGATGACGCACTGCTTGCGCAGGGTGTGGAGGCGGCGGCAGAGGTCGGTGACCATCGTGGCGTAGCCGTCCCTGACCTTCTCGTACTGGGCGTCGCCGGTCGGCGCGATGGTCTCGTAGTCGAGGTCGATGCCGTCGTAGGCGCGGCTGCGCACGACACGCAGGAGGGCCTCGATGTGCGTGGCGCGGCGCCCGGGATCGGTCACGACGGCGGCGAGGGCGCCGCGCGGCATGGTCTCCATGACGGTGGGCACCACCTTGATGCCGGCCCGGTGCAGCCCGTCGATGATCCGCCGCGACCCCGCGCCGCTGTGCGGGTCGATGCGCCCGGCCGACTTGAGTCGGTACCAGAACGGGCTGACGGTGTGCAGTTGGCCGGCGTGGCGCAGGGCGTTCTCGTACGCGGCCTCCTGGTCCCAGTAGGGGAGCCAGGCGGAGGCGGTGCGGGGCGGCGCGGCCGCGTGCCGCTCGGGGACGGGCCGCGGTGAGGGCTCGGTGGGGCCGGCGGCGGCCGGCAGCGGCGCGAGCACCGAACCCGCGACGGCGAGTGCGGCGAGGGAACGGGCGTTGCGCATGTGTCGTAGCACCATGGACCGAGCCTGCGGGTCATCCGGTGGTCCCGCTCAGCGGATTGGGCCGGACAGGTTCTACGGTGATCCGTGTGACTGCCTTCATCGATGACCCGCACCTGCCCGACACGCCCGGCCGTTCGGGCGCCACCGCGACCACCGAGGCCGAGCCGCGCGAGGTCGGCCGGGTCCGCACGGAGTACGCGCCGGACCGCGACGGCGATCCCGACCCCGGCGAGATCGTCTGGACGTGGGTGCCCTACGAGGAGAACGACGGGCGCGGCAAGGACCGGCCGGTGCTCGTGGTCGCCCGGGAGGCGTCCGGGACGCTGCTCGCCGTGCAGTTGTCGAGCAAGCGGCACGACCAGGACCGCGAGTGGGTGCCGATCGGCAGCGGCCCCTGGGACCGTGCGGGACGTGATTCCTGGGTGGACATCGACCGTGTGCTGCGGGTGCACGACCGCGGGATGCGGCGTGAGGCGTGCGCGCTGGACCGCGGGCGGTTCAACCTCGTCGTACTCCGTCTGAGGGAGCGTTACGGCTGGCATTGAGAAGAACCGGGGGCGTCACGAGTGGCGCCCCGCGGCAGCACGGCCGACGCTGGGACCGTGCCTGAACGCCTCCTCGAACGCGCCGCGCGTCACCGCGCCCTTCGTGCGGTCGAGCACCCCGAACACGACGTGCGCGAACTGCCCAGCGAACCGGCCGCCGTCGCCGAGCAGCGCCCGGAAGGCGCCCGCGACCTGCGCGGGATCGTTCATGAACACCCCGCAGCCCCACGCGCCGAGCACCAGCCTGTGGTAGCCGCACGCGGCCGCCGTCTCCAGGACGCGCCCGGCGCGCGCGGCCAGGGCGTCCCCGATGTCGGCCGTGCGCTCCGGTGTCCTGCGGCGGATCACTCCGGCGTTCGGCGCGGCCGAGGTGAGGAAGCCGACGGTGTACGCCTCCTCCAGGAACCGTCCCCGGTCGTCGCGGAAGACGGGGACGCCGGGCGAGTGGATCACGCGATCGCTGTAGAACGGGTCGCGGTCGGCGCGGTGGTGGGCGTAGAAGCCGGGGACTTCGAGCAGGCACGTGTGGAGCGCGGAGGCCCGGCACAGGGCCTCCTCCTGCGCCTGGGCACCGTTGAGGTAGCCGCCGCCGGGGTTGCGCGCCGAGGAGAAGTTCAGCACCGCCACGGGGGTGCCGGCCGTGGCGGTGAGCCTGCGGGCCGCCTCCTGGCTGCTCTCCCCCGTGACCTCGACGACCGTGCTCACGGCAGGGCGCGGCGGCACCTCCACCGGCTCCGGTCCGAACATCCGTGTGCCGACGCGGGCCGCCGCGACCGCGTCGGCGATCACCGCCTCGCGGCCGTCCGGTGTGGTGTACGCCCCTGCCGCGACGACCTGCTCGGTCTCCTGCGCCTGTCCGCGCAGCCGGGCGCTCATACCCGTACCCCCGTGTCGTTCATGAACGCATGGTGAGCTGCGTGCGTCGGGCGGCGCAACAGAAATTCCCGGTACGAGAACGGCCTGAGGGGCACTCTTGTGCGGAGGCCCTCGAAGGTTTTGGGTGTGACGAGCAGAACCGGATGGAAGGATCCCCGCATGTCTGAGGGAGACTGTACGAAACACCGCCCCGCCGGCCCCACAAGGGCGCGGGACACGGTGTCGGAGGCCGAGGTGGAGGCGCTGGTCCGCGGCATCTGCTTCAAGACCGGGCCGCCCGGCGTCACCGGCGTCGAACTGGAATGGCTGGTCCACGAGCCAGGACTGCCTCATCTGCCCGTACCCGCCGCCCGCCTCGAAGCGGCCTATGCCGCACTGCGGGCCCTGCCCCTGCACTCGTCCGTCACCGTCGAACCCGGCGGCCAGCTGGAGCTCAGCTCGCTTCCCGCCGCCTCGCTGACACAGTGCATCTCGGCCATGGAGGCCGATCTCCGCGTCGTACGCGACGCATTGCGTTCCCATCGCCTCACGCTCAGCGGGGTCGGCGCCGACCCGTGGCGCCCGCCGGTGCGGATCCTGCGCGAGCCCCGCTACGACGCGCTGGAGTCCTGTCTGGACCGAGGCGGCCCGGCCGGGCGCCGCATGATGTGCTCGACGGCGTCCGTGCAGATCTGCCTGGACGCCGGCTACGAGGAGCCGGGCCCGCTCGGCTACGCGCGGCGCTGGCGCCTCGCGCACCTGCTCGGGCCCGTCCTGGTCGCCGCGTTCGCCAACTCGCCGCTGCAGGAAGGCCGCCCGACCGGCTGGCGGTCCACCCGGCAGGCCGTGTGGGCGGGCATCGAGCCCGGCAGGTCGGGCGCCCCGCCGCTGGAAGGGGAGCCGCGCGAGGTCTGGACGCGGCACGCCCTGGACGCGCCGGTCATGTGCGTCAAAAGAGGCCCCGGCGAAGGCCCGTGGAGTGTTCCGGAGGGCCTCACGTTCCGGGCGTGGGCCCAGGCCGGCGCACCCCGCAGACCCACCCGCGAGGACCTCGCCTACCACCTGACCACGCTGTTCCCGCCGGTCCGCCCGCGCGGCCACCTGGAGCTGCGCATGGTCGACGCGCAGCCCGGCGAGGACGGCTGGATCGTGCCGCTCGCCGTGACGAGCGCGCTGTTCGACGACGCGGAGGCGACCGAGACCGCCTACCGCGCCGTCAAGCCGCTGGCCGAGCGGTACGGTCTGCCGGGCTCGCCCGCCGCGCCGCACAATCCGCTCTGGCTGGACGCCGCGCGCCACGGCCCCGCCGACGCCGAACTGCGCGAGGCCGCCGTCCTCTGCTTCGCCGCCGCGCTCGACGCGCTGCCCCGGATGGGCGCGGGCGCGTCCGTGCGGGACGCCGTGGCGACGTTCGCCGCGCAGTACGTCGCGCGGGGCCGCTGCCCGGCGGACGACCTGCTGGACGCGCTGCGCGACGCCCCGCCGTTGCCCGACACACCTGGGAAGGACGCACGCCGATGACAGGCCCCACCGCCGACCCACAAGCCCTGCGGGAGCGCGCGCTGGCCGCGCTCCTGGCCGCCCGGGACCGCACCACCCTCCTCACCAGCTGTGTGGAGGAGGGCGAACTGACCGCGCAGCACTCCCCGTTGATGTCGCCCCTGGTCTGGGACCTCGCGCACATCGGCAACCAGGAGGAACAGTGGCTGCTGCGCGCGGTCGCGGGCCGCGACGCGATGCGGCCCGAGATCGACCCGCTGTACGACGCCTTCGAGCATCCGAGGTCCGAACGCCCGAGCCTTCCGCTGCTCGCGCCCGCCGAGGCCCGCGGGTACGCCGCCGAGGTGCGGGGCCGCGCGCTCGACGTGCTGGAGAAGACGCCGTTCCACGGGACGGCACTCACCGACGCGGGCTTCGCGTTCGGGATGATCGCGCAGCACGAGCAGCAGCACGACGAGACCATGCTCATCACGCACCAGCTGCGCACGGGCCCCACCGCCCTCACCGCACCGGACCCGCCGTCCGGCGAGCCGTTCACCGGGCCCGCCGAAGTCCTGGTCCCCGGCGGTCCGTTCACGATGGGCACGTCGACGGAACCGTGGGCGCTCGACAACGAACGCCCCGCCCACCGCCGCCTCGTCCCGCCGTTCTTCATCGACACGACACCGGTGACGAACGCCGACTTCCTGCGGTTCATCGAGGACGACGGCTACGAGCGGATGCACTGGTGGGATCCGGCGGGCTGGGCGATGGTCCGTCAGAACAACCTCCGGGCACCGCTGTTCTGGCGCCGTGAGGGCGGGCAGTGGCTGCGCCGGCGATTCGGGACCGTCGAGCCCGTACCCGCCGACGAGCCCGTGCTGCACGTCAGCTGGTACGAGGCCGACGCGTACGCGCGCTGGGCCGGCCGGCGCCTGCCCAGCGAGGTCGAGTGGGAGAAGGCCGCCCGGCACGACCCGGTGGCCGACCGGTCGATGCGCTATCCGTGGGGCGACGACGACCCCACTCCCGAGCGGGCCAACCTGGGGCAGCGGCACCTGCGGCCCGCCCCGGCCGGGAGCTATCCGGCCGGTGAATCACCTTACGGCGTGCGCCAGTTGATCGGCGACGTGTGGGAGTGGACGTCCAGCGAATTCCTGCCCTACCCGGGCTTCTCGGCCTTTCCCTACCGCGAGTACTCGGACGTCTTCTTCGGGGGCGACTACAAGGTGCTGCGCGGCGGCGCCTTCTCCGTCGACGCGGTGGCCTGCCGGGGCACGTTCCGCAACTGGGACCATCCGGTGCGGCGGCAGATCTTCTCCGGGTTCCGCACCGCGCGGGACGCCGGCCCCGCGGAGGCCACCGCCCGGGAGGCGTTCTGATGTGCCGTCATGTTGCCTGCCTCGGCCCGCCGGAGCGTCTGGACAGCCTCCTGGTGACGCCGGCGCACAGCCTGTTCCGCCAGTCGTGGGCACCCCGGATGCAGCGCCACGGGACCGTCAACGCCGACGGTTTCGGGGTCGGCTGGTACGCCGACGGCGATCCGGTCCCGGCCCGCTACCGCCGCTCGGGGCCGATCTGGGGCGACCCGTCGTTCGCCGATCTGGCCCGGGTGGTGCGCTCAGGGGCGGTCCTCGCCGCGGTGCGCGACGCGACCGTGGCGGGCGCGGACGGCGAGGCGGCCGCGGCCCCCTTCGCCGCGGGGCCGTGGCTGTTCAGCCACAACGGCGCGGTCACCGGCTGGCCCGGCACGCTCGCCCCGCTCGCCCAGGGCGTGCCGCCCGCCGAGCTGCTCTCGATGGAGGCGCGCTGCGACTCGGCGCTGGTGTGGGCGCTCGTCCTGCACCGGCTGCGCCGCGGCGACGAGGAGGGGCAGGCGCTCGCGGACACCGTCATCGAGGTCGCCGAGGCGGCCCCCGGATCGCGCCTCAACCTCCTGCTCACCAACGGCGACACGATCACCGCGACCGCGTGGGGCGACACTCTCTGGTACCTCACCGAACCCGGCCGCCGCACCGTCGTGGCCTCCGAGCCCTACGACGACGACCCGCACTGGCGCGAGGTGCCCGACCGCACCCTGCTCGCCGCAAGCCGCACCGACGTACTGCTGACCCCGCTCAAGGAGCCCCCTGCGTGAGCCCGTTCCTGCTGACCCGCACCCTGCCCGAGGACGCCACCGGTGCCGCGCTGCGCGCCGACGTCCTGCAGGGCCTCACCTCGACCCCGAAGTCGCTGCCGCCCAAGTGGTTCTACGACGCGCGCGGCAGCGCCCTCTTCGAGGAGATCACCACTCTGCCCGAGTACTACCCCACCCGCGCCGAGCGCGAGATACTCGTCGCCCGCGCCGCCCGGATCGCCGAGGTCACGGGCGCGCGCACGCTCATCGAGCTGGGCTCGGGCTCCTCGGAGAAGACCCGCCACCTCATCGACGCCCTGCCGTCCCTGCACACCTACGTCCCCGTGGACGTCAGTGAGAGCGCGCTGACCGGCGCCGCGAACGCCCTGATCGCGCAGCGGCCGGCGCTGGACGTGCACGCCCTCATCGCCGACTTCACCCGCGGTCTCGCGCTGCCGGGCACGCCGGGCCCGCGCCTGGTCGCCTTCCTCGGCGGCACGCTCGGCAACCTGCTGCCCGCCGAGCGCGCCGCGTTCCTCTCCTCGGTGCGCGGTCTCCTCTCCCCCGGCGACGCGCTGCTCCTCGGCACGGACCTGGTCAAGGACGAGTCGGTGCTGGTGTCCGCGTACGACGACCGGACCGGCGTGACGGCCGCGTTCAACAAGAACGTCCTGTCGGTGATCAATCGTGAGCTGGGCGGCGACTTCGACCCCGCCGCCTTCGAGCACGTCGCCGTCTGGGACCACGAGCGCGAGTGGATCGAGATGCGGCTGCGCTCCACGGCCGACCAGACGGTGAAGATCCAGGCGCTCGACCTGGCCGTCGACTTCACCGCGGGCGAGGAACTCCGCACGGAGATTTCGGCCAAGTTCCGTGCGGACGGCGTCCGCACCGAGCTGGCCGCCGCGGGGCTGCGGCTGACGCAGTGGTGGACGGACGAACGGGAGCGTTTCGCACTGTCGTTGAGCACTATCGCGTAGCCGCAAAAAGCACGAGTGCCCTGCCCCACCGCCCGTGCGGTGGGGCAGGGCCCCGCGTCACAGACCGCCGATGTCCAGCGCTTCGCTGATCCGGCGGGAGGCCTTGCGGGCCTCGGTCGCCGGGTCGCCGCCGGTCAGGACCCTCGTCATGTAGCCCTTGATGGGGTTGTTCTCCTCGACACCGGCCCAGCGCGGCGAGTTGGGGGTCGCCCGGCCCTTGGCCGCGCCGACGGCCATCGCCGCCACGCCCTCCTCGCCCGCGACATCCGAGGCCAGCTTCGCCTTGTTCGGGACGTAGTTCATGGTCCGGGCCAGATCCGTCTGCCACTTCTTGCCCGCCAGGGCCTCGATCACCTCGACCGCGCCCTTGTGGTCGTCGCTGTGCTCGGGCACGACGAGGTCGGAACCGCCGGTGAAGACGGTGCCGGGCTTGCCCGCCTTCTTGCCGGGGATGGGGAAGAAGCCGATCCGGCCCTTCAGCTCCGGGCTCTTCTCCTCGATGGCGCGCACCGCGCCCGGCACCGCGACGATCTGGGCGACGTCGCCGCCCGCGAACACGCCGGCCTGCGCCGGATGTTCCTCGTCGGCATCGCGCGGGCCCTCGCCGAGCGCCTGCAGCCGCTGGTAGAACTCCATGCCGCGCAGCGCCTCGGGGGTGTGCAGACTGCCGCGCCAGTCGCCGGACGACTTCTTGGTCTCCTTGGCGAGGTCGCCGCCCTCGTCCCAGATGAATCCGGCCAGGGTGTACCAGTCCTGGCCCGCGAGGTAGATGCCCTGGTTGCCGCCGGCGTTGAGCTTCTCGGTGGCCGTGATCCACTCGTCACGGGTGCGCGGCGGCTCCGTGATGCCCGCGGCGGCGAACAGGTCCTTGTTGTAGAGGACGACGCGGTTGGCCGCGTACCAGGGGATGCCGTACTGCGCGCCTCGGTAGCGGCCCGGCTCGGCGAGGCCAGGCAGCCAGTCCTCCATGCCGAGGTCGCGGGCGGACTCCAGGGTGAGGTCGTACAGGCCGCCCTCGTCGACGTACTGCGCCACCTGGGTGTTGCCGACCTCGATGACCTCGGGTCCGTCGCCGTCCTCGTCCTTGAGGGCCTTCTTCACCTTGGTGCCGATGCCGTTCCAGTCCTGGATGCGGATGTCCAGGTCGATGTCGTCGTGCTCCTTCTCGAAGTCCTTCGTGAAGCGCTCGACGAACTCGGGCGACGCGCTGCCCCGCATCAGCCAGACCGTGACGGTGCGGCTGTCATCACCGCCCGGCAGCACGCCGCACCCGGCGAGCAGGACGGCGGAGGACAGGGTGAGCGCCAAGGACACGGCGGCGCGGCGGTGCGGGTTCACGTGGGTCACTTTCTTCCTGCGGACAGGGAAGGTCAGCCCGACGCGGGGGGATGAGCAGCTCGGTGCTCGAACGGGTACGGCAGGATTTTGGTATGTACCAATGAGGTGGTCAAGGGGGTACGCCATCTCGCGCGTACGGACGGGCTGGGGCACCGTGGAGTCGACGGCACTCCACGGCGTCGTACGACGCCACCCGACGGCCCGGAGGAACACCTTCATGTCGAACCACACGTACCGCGTCACCGAGATCGTCGGCACCTCCGAGGAGGGCGTCGATCAGGCGATCCGCAACGGCATCTCACGGGCCTCGCAGACCCTGCGCTCGCTGGACTGGTTCGAGGTCACGCAGGTGCGGGGGCACATCGAGGACGGGGAGATCCAGCACTACCAGGTGGGGCTGAAGGTGGGCTTCCGCCTGGAGGACGAGGCCGAATAACTCGTCGCCCCCGGTCCTCAGGTGCGGCCTTCCCGTTCCTGGGCGTCCTTGAGAGGTGCGGACGGGGTGGCCCAGTCGGCCCGGATCACCGGGAAGCCCGCGCGTTCCGCTTCGTCGCAGACCAGGGCGTCGTCGTCCACCAGCACGCGGACCGTGCGCCTGCGGGCGATGTCGCGCAGGATCTCCAGCTTGGTGCGGCGGGCGGGGCGGCGGTCGTCGTCGCGGCGCATCCAGAGCCGTCCGGCCGGCAGGCCCTGGCGGGCCAGCCAGTCCACCGTGTCGGCCCGGCAGCGCTCGGGCCGTCCGGTGAGGTAGACGACCTCGCACTCCCGCGCGCTCTCCAGGGCCAGCTCGATGCCGCGTGCCAGCGGCGGGTCCTGGGGAGCGGCGGCGAAGAACGCGTCCCAGTCGCGCGGCTTGCCCTCCAGGTACCGCTGGCGGTGCGCGGTGTCCGCGAGCGTGCCGTCCAGGTCGAACACGGCCAGAGGTCTCTTGTCTTCGGTCACGTCGTCAGCGTAGAAGCACCGCGACACGCTCCGCGCAGTGGCTCGGCGGCCAGGGCGGGAATCCTGGCGGCCCGCAGGCGTTGAAGCGAGTGTGAGCTCAGTGATCGCAGCAACCCGGTTCTCCGTCCTGGACCGTTCGCGCACCCGTGAGGGGTACGACGGTCCCGCGGCCCTGCGCGACACCGTGCGCCTCGCCCAGGACCTCGAGGCGCTCGGCTACCACCGCTTCTGGGTGTCCGAGCACCACGGCGTGCCCGGTGTCGCGGGGTCGGCGCCCACCGTCCTCGCGGCGGCCGTCGCGGCGGCCACCCGGACGATCCGGGTCGGCACGGGCGGGGTGATGCTGCCCAACCATCAGTCGCTGGTGGTGGCCGAGCAGTTCGGGGTGCTCGAATCGCTCTTCCCGGGACGGATCGACATGGGACTCGGCCGGTCGGTCGGCTTCACCGACGGGGTGCGCAAGGCGCTGGGGCGCGACAAGCACGACGCTCAGGACTTCGCGGCACAGCTCGGCGAACTGCTCGACTGGTTCCGCGGGGCGTCCGGCACGGGGGTGCGGGCCCGCCCCGCCGAGGGGCTGACCGTCCCGCCGTACGTCCTGGCCGTGGGTGAAGGGGCGACGATCGCCGCGCGGGCGGGCCTCCCGCTGGTCATCGGGGACATCCGGGGCCGCGAGAAGATGCTGCGCGGCATCGACGAGTACCGCTCGGGGTTCCTGGCCTCGCCGTGGCTGGCCGAGCCGTACGTGATGATCGCGGGCAACGTGGCGGTGGCCGGGAGCGAGGAGGAGGCCCGCCGGCTGCTCGTGCCAGAGGCCTGGTCGATGGCGTACTCCCGCACGCACGGCACGTTTCCGCCGCTCCCGCCCGCCGAGCGCGTGGAGTCGCTGGCCATGACGGACAAGGAGCGCGGCTTCTACGAGTCGGGGCTGCGCGGCCATGTGCACGGCACGGAGGAGCAGGTGGCCGACGAGCTGGAGCGGGTGCTCAAGGAGAGCGGCGCGCAGGAGGTCCTCGTCACGACCAGCACGTACGACCGTGCCGGCCTGCTGGACTCCTTCCGGCGGCTGGCCCGCGTGGCGCGCCTGACGGCGTGAGACGAGACCCGGCGCAGGTCAGCTGGCCGGTGGCAGCGGAGGGATCCGGGCGGCGAGGAACTTGGGAGCCATCTCGCGGTAACTGTCGGTGATCAGTTCGGCGAGCTCGGTCCAGTCGGTGTGGTCACCGAGAAGGGCGGCGACGACGTTGTGGCCCCAGCCGGGACGGCGGAACGGGAACCCGCCTGCGGTCAGGCCCAGCAGGTCGTCGACGGGCACGCGGAACGTCATCACGACCGGTTCCTGATCGGCGGTCGCGTACGCGGCGTAAACCGGGTGGCGATCCACGTCCGGCGCGTAGACATGGGCGAACGTCCGCTTACGGATCCGCCAGCGCACCCCGATCCAGGCCGGTTCCTCGTACGACTCGGGCAACTGCCGGCAGATCGACCGCACACGGTTCAGGATCTCCGGCGGCACGTCTCCAGGACTGGACATGGGCCGACCCTAGCGACCGACGGCGAATTCCGCGGGGGGGGGCTGCGGTGCCACGACGGTGAGGGCCGGACCGGGAGCGAATATTCGGTGTTCCGCGCACCCCATGAACGCACAAGATGGTGCGCATGACTCTGGCCGCCCCCGTACTGCACACCCCTCGCCTGCGGCTGCGCCCCGTCGCCGACGCCGACGCGGATGCCCTGTACGCGCTGCACAGCAGCTCCTACGTGATGCGCTACTGGGCCTCTCCGCCGTGGACCGAACGGGCCCGCGCCGACCGCTTCATCGCCAGGTGCCGGAAAATGGCGGACGAGGGTACGGGGGCGAGGGTGGCCGTGGACCGGGCTTCTGACGGGGCCTTCGTCGGCTGGTGCGGTCTGATCGAATGGGACCCCGCGTACCGCAGCGCGTCGTTGGGCTATGTCCTGGACGAGGCGATGTGGGGCCACGGCTATGCGACGGAGGCCGCACACGCCGTGCTGCGGTGGGCATTCGACGCACTGGACCTGAACCGGGTTCAGGCCGAGACCGACACGCGCAACGTGGCGTCCGCCCGCGTCCTGGAGAAGGTCGGATTCAGGCGTGAGGGGACGTTGCGGGAGGACCGCGTCGTGAACGGCGTGGTCTTTGACTCGTGGGTGTTCGGGTTGCTCAGGCGGGAGTGGCAGCCGGCGACCGTGCCGGTGCCGGCCCACGAAGAGTCGGTGTGACGGCCGACGGCGGGACGGCGGAGGGCGAAGCCCTGGCCGGCGGCATGGCGAACGCGGGCGCGGTCTTCCGCCGCGGTGATCTCGTGGAACGCCCGGCGCCGCGCACCGCGCGCGCCCTCCATGCCCATCTCCTCGCGCTCGAAGAGCACGGGTTCGATGCGGCTCCGAGGCCGATCCGTCTCACCGCGGACGGCCGCGAACAGCTGACCTTCGTCCCCGGGGACGTCCCCCAACCGCCGTTTCCGCACTGGGCGATGACCGAGACGGCGTTGAGATCGGTGGGAGTGCTGCTGCGGCGCCTGCACGATGCCGCCGCGGCCATTCCGGTCGACCCGTGCGCCGAGTGGCCCCGGTCCCTGGCGGACCCGGCGGGCGGAACGATGCTGTGCCACAACGACGTGTGCCCGGAGAACGTCGTCTTCCGCGACGGCCGTGCGGCAGCCCTGATCGATTTCGACATGGCGGCCCCCGGCCGAGCCGTGTGGGACGTCGCCATGACCGCCCGCTACTGGATTCCCCTGCTCGATCCCACGTCCGCGGCGGTGCACCATCCCGCGGGGCTGGATGTCCCGGCACGACTGCGGACCCTCGCCGACGGCTACGGCCTCTCCCCGCGGGAGCGCGCCGAACTGCCCGGCGTCATCGAGCAGGCCACCGCGTCGTGCCGGGCCTTCGTGGCCGGCCGGGTGGCCGACGGTGACCCCGCCTTCACCCGGGCGGCGTCCGAGCACGGTGGCCCGCGGCGCTGGGACCGTGTCCAGGAGTGGCTGTCGGCACACCACGATGTGTTCACGGCTGCCCTGTTGGAATGAGCGGCCCGGCCGTGGGTCCCGTCCGCGTCGCGTTCAGGGGCCGGCCGGGGACTGGCGCGGAGGGCGCGGTGCCCCCGCGGCCCCACCCGCAAAAGACTCTGCTCTTCGAGGTCATCGAACGTCAGGCGGCCAAGGCCTTCGGCAGCGCGAGCATCAAGGCGCCGTGAGCGATGAGTTTCGGTCGTGGGCCGGGTCCGCCCGGTATGACACGCATCATCGCTGACATCTCGGTCTCCCTCGACGGCTTCGTCACGGGCCCCGACCCCGGCCCGGAAAACGGTCTGGGCACCGGTGGCGAGGCTCTGCACACCTGGGCGTTCTCCGACGACGCCGAGGACCGCCGGTACCTGAGCGAAGGCACCGCCCGCTCGGGTGCCGTCGTGCTGGGCCGCCGCCTCTTCGACGTGGTCGACGGGCCGCAGGGCTGGGACGACACCATCGGCTACGGCGCCGGTGAGGTCGGCAAACCCGCGTTCGTCGTCGTGACGCACTCGCCGCCGAAGTCGGTGCGCCTCACCGGCCTCGACTGGACGTTCGTCACCACCGGCCTGCGCGACGCCATCGGCACCGCACGCGAACGCGCCGAGGCGGCCTCGGCCAACACCGGCAGAGACCTCGACGTCGTCCTCATGGGCGGCGGCGCGACGATCGCCTCGGCCCTCGACACCGGACTGGTCGACACCCTGACCCTGCACCTCGCGCCCGTCGTACTGGGCGCCGGGACACCCTTGTTCACCGGCGGAGTGCCGCGCACGCTGGTGCAGCGCAGTGTGACCTCGACGTCGACCGCGACGCACCTCACGTACGACGTGCGCTGATATCGTTTCGGAATCCGAAACGTCAGGGGCCGCGGAATGCCGGAGGCGAGGGTCCGCAGAACCGCAGGAGGACGGCGATGGCCGCACCGACACCAGGACGGCCGGTACCCGGCTCGACCACCGGACGCCCCCTCATGGCGGCGCTCGACCTGTTCGGGCGGCGGTGGAGCCTGCGCGTGGTGTGGGAACTGCGCGACGACGCCCTGGGGTTCCGCGCCCTGCGCCGGCGCTGCGCCGACATGTCCTCCAGCGTGCTGCGCCAACGCCTCGTCGAACTGATCGAGGCACGTCTGGTGCACCAGACCCCCGAAGGCGACTACGCCCTCACCCAGACGGGGCGACAAGCCCACGCGGCACTGACACCCCTCGTCGACTGGTCCGCCGCCTGGGCCGCCGAACTGGCCGAGCACACCCCGGACGTCCCCAAGTGCTGTGGCCGGGATGGTTCACGGTGATCGGAAGACGGCTCACGGGACAAGCGCGTTCCGCGAAACGACTGGTATTACTGGTACATGCAGGAAGAAGCCGCGCGGTCCGCGATCGACACGTTCATCTCCGCGTTCAACGCCTCGGACGACAGCTATGTCACTGCGCTCCTCTCCCAGGCCCTGACCTCGGACGTGGTCTTCTGGGGGCCGTTGGGCCGCAGCGAAGGGATCGAGGCGGTCGAGCGGTTCGTGCTGGACATCCGGCGCCACCCGGCGGGGACCGGCACGATGGTGCGCTGCTCGGCGGTGGACATGCCTGACGAGTGGGCCCGGTACCAGTGGGTCTTCACCACGCCGGATGGAGGCCCCCGTCTGGCGGGAACGGACGTCGTCCATCTGCGGCGGAGCCTCATCGACCAGGTCATCGTCTTCGCGGGGGAGATCGACCCGTCCGCCTCCTGAGCCATCCTTCTCCTGAACCGGGCCCGTTCGGCGCTCCGGGGCTGCGGCTCGCGGTTGGTCAGGCTGCGGTGTTGAGGAGACGACCGGCCCAGCGGATGCCTTTCTCGCTCCGGGTGCGGGCATGTTCCTTGCGTTCGGCGGCCGGGACGTCGCGGCGGCGCGCGTTGGCGCTGCGCCAGCGCGGGTAGGCGTGCAGGGCCTGGGTCCGCACGGTGTGGTCGGGATGGTGGGAGTTGGCGATGGTGAACTGCCGCAGCGGTCCGAAGTGCGCCTCGACCGGGTGCCCCAGGAGGCGTAGGTCGGGGTGAAGCACAGTTCGACCTTGTTCTTCTTCGCCCAGCGGCGGATGTCGGTGCCCTTGTGGGCGGACAGGTTGTCCATGACCACGTAGTTGGGCGCGTCGTCGGGCCGGGCGGCGCGGATCGACTTCAGCGCGGCCAGCGTGTTCCCGGCGCCCTTCTTGCGGCGGTTGACGCCCCGCAAGCGATCGTCGCCGACCGCGTGCCAGCCGTGGAAATAGCGCACCCCGTGGGTGCGGTGGTCGGTGGTCGACAGCCGCCCGGGGCGCTTCTTCCCGGCCCGGCCGGAGCCCGCCGTGGGCCCCGTCCCGAGCGGGCCGAACTCGTCGAACGCAAAGCCCCGGTCCGGGAACCGGTCCACCACTTCCTCGATCCGGTCCAGCTTCGTCTCGCGCTCGGAGTCCGGGGACTCCTTCCACGTCTTGGTGCGCCGGAAGGTGACGCCGCGCCGCGCGAGCAGGCAGCGTAACGCCTCGCGGCCGATACGGATGCCCCGACCGCGGACCCCACGCTCCACCTGTCGGACGGCCTGTCAGCTCACATCCAGCGGGCCCGCCGTCCAACAGTGTGAACCGAAGCTCGGTGAACCTTCCCGGTCAGAGCGCCAGACAACGTCCCCTCAGACGCTGCGTCACCGCCGGGGACGGTCAGCCCTGCCGGGAGTGGACCGGGCTGTTGGCGACGTGGTCAGGGCAGCGCCGGTGCTCCCGCCGTGTCCGCCGGTCCCGCAGCCCGTCGAACGTGGCCAGCGCCAGGGCGGCCAGCACGGCGACGAGCGCGGCGACGAGCGCCACGAAGAGGGCCTTGCGGTAGTCGTCGCTCCTGCCGAGCACCAGGTAGAACAGGCCCGGCAGGGCCGCGGTACCCACCGCGGCACCGAGCCGCTGCCCCGTCTGCAAGGCGCCGCCCGCCGCGCCCGCCATGCGTACGGGCACTTCGCGCAGCGTCATGGTGATGTTGGGAGAGACGACGAAACCGCCGCCGATGCCGCCGAGCAGCAGCGTGGGCGCGGCGATCCAGGGAGCGATGTCCACGGGTGCGTACCGGAGCAGCAGCGCCGTGCCGCCCAGTCCCGCGATCACGGCCGTGAGCCCGCACACGGTCAGCCAGCGCCCGAGCCGGTCCACCAGGCGTCCCGCGAGCACGGCCGCGCCCGCGGAACCGATGGCGAAGGGCGTCACGGCCAGGCCCGAGCGGAGCGGGGAGAAATCCAGGCCGTGCTGGTAGTAGAGCGCGAAGACCAGCCAGACGCCGCTGAAGCCGATGAAGTACAGCGTTCCCACCCCGGCGCCGACCGCGTAACCGCGCACGGTGGTGAACAGGCGCGGGTCGAGCAGTGGCTGGTCGCCGCGGGCGAGGAGACGGCGTTGCCACCATGCGAAGACGGCGAGGATCAGGGTGCCGGCGGGAAACAGCCACCACAGGCGGCTGATGCCGCCGGAGTCCGCCTGGACCAGCGGATACATGACGGCCAGTACACCGAGGCCGAGGAGCAGTACGTCGGGCACGTCCACGGATCCCTTGCCGGTGTGCCGGACCCGTGGCAGCAGGCGGCGCCCGAGCAGCACGGCGACGATGCCGAGGGGAACGTTGACGTAGAAGATCCACCGCCACCCCTGCGGCCCGGAGGCCAGGGCGAGGATGGCGCCGCCGGTGATGGGGCCCACGGCGGAGGAGATGCCGACGACCGCGCCGAACAGGCCGAATGCGCGGCCTCGCTCGGCGCCTCGGAACATCTGCTGGATGAGCGCGGAGTTCTGCGGGGCCATGCATCCGGCGGCCAGCCCCTGGGCGAGGCGGGCCGCCACCAGCCACACGATGCCGGGCGCCGCGCCGCAGGCCGCGCTGCAGACGACGAAGGCCCCGAGCGCGAGAAGGAAGATGCGTCGCCGGTCCAGGGCGTCACCCAGTCGTCCGGCGGTGACCAGCGCGAGGGCGAAGGTGAGGGCGTAACCGGACACCACCCACTGCACCTGCGCGGCCGAGGCGTGCAGGTCGCGCTGGACGGTGGGCAGCGCGACGGCGACGATCGTCACGTCGAGCAGGCTCATGAAGCCGGCCACCAGCGTGACCCACAGTGCTTTCCACCGTTGCGGGTCCGGCACGTGGCCATCCGACCCGGTGCCGGGATCCTGGCCCGGGCTCGACACCGTCATGGACGCTCCTCCCGTCCGAGGGAGTGATGTCTCGCCCCGAAAGATGTCTCGCCCCGAAGGATCTCGACGTCCGCGTGCCCTTCGCCGGGCGGGACAAACAGCCCGGCCACCGCGTGCGGCCCTCGACAGATGCTCTCGGTTTCCACACTACAGACGTGATCCGGAAGAGGTGACTGCACCAGATTGCGTCACAGCCGGATACTGGTCGGATGCGATTCGCCTTCTTCATGACCCTGCCCGGACTGGTCATCGTCCTGACCCTGCTGGCCTTCGTCGACCAGCTGCTGCTGCGCGCGGGGCGGGCCGGAGTGCTGCCGTGGCGGAACAGCGCACGTCAGGGGCAGATATCGGCGACCGGATTCGAGCAGTTGCATGCGAGCCTCTCACCGGGCAAGCAGCACGAGCTGAAGGAGCGCCAGTCGGCGCTGGTCATGCCGGACGACGAGGACGACGGTGCCCCGCCGAACAGGACGACGGTGGACCTGGCCACGGGCACGGCGGTCGTACGGATGCCGCCGGCCGCGGGCGCGACCGGCCACTGAGCACGAGGTGGCGCACCGCGCCGTCGCGTCGGTGTCCGGTCAGCGCGGTGGTGGCGGTGCGGTGCTCTGTCGCACCACGAGTCGGGTCGGCACGAGAGTGGTGCCGTGTTCCGGCTCCCCGTGTTTGACCTGGTGCAGAACACCGTCCACGCAACGGCGCCCGACTTCGCCGAAGTCCTGGTGGACGGTCGTCAACGGGGGCTGGAACGAGCCGGCTTCGGCGATGTCGTCGAAGCCGACCACGGAGACGTCGTCGGGGACCTTGCGGCCACGCTCGTCGAGCGCGCGCAGCAGACCGAGAGCCATCTGGTCGTTGGCCGCGAACACCGCTGTGCAGTCGGCCTGTCCGGCGAGTTCGAGGCCGGCGCGGTAGCCGGACTCGGCCGACCAGTCGCCTCGGACCAGTGGCGGTGGCGTGCGGCCGGCCTTCACGAGCGCCGAGCGCCAGGCGTCCGTCCTGCGCTGGGCCGCGTACGACTCCTCGGGTCCCGCGAGGTGCCACACCGTTTCGTGCCCGAGGTCCAGGAGATGGCCGACGGCCTCACGCGTGCCGCCGACCTGGTCCGTGTCGACGACCGTGTACCGGTCTCCGGCGTCGGAGTCGGCGACGACGACCTTCACGTGCGGTGGCAGTGACAGGCGCGCGTCGTTGAGGAGGTGCACCTCCATGATGACGATGGCCGCGTCGATGGCCAGCTCCCCCAACCGCGAGAAGGCACCCCGGACTTCGTCCTGGGTGGGGACGGCGACGGGCAGCAGCGTGACCGCGTAGCCCTCCCGCGCGGCCGAGAGGGCGATCGCCTCCAGAGTGCGGACGTTGCCGGTCGTGGAGAGGGTGAAGGTGATGACACCGATGGTGCGGAACTCGCCGCTCTTGAGCGCGCGGGCCGCACTGTTGGGGCGGTAGTGAAGCTCTCTCATGGCGGAGAGAACTTGCCTGCGGGTGGCTTCGTTCACGCCGGGGAAGCCGTTGGAGACTCGGGAGACCGTCTGCGAGGAGACCCCGGCCAGCCGGGCCACGTCCGCCATCGACACCGAACGGCGGCGCGAGCGGGGGCTCGCAGGGGCGGGCCCGGCCTTCGGCGCACGCGGCGCCGGGGGGTGTTCGTCTGTGCCGTCCACGCTCTCCCTCACCGGATACCGCCCTTCGTGAGCAACCCTTGACCGCCCATCTGGAGGCAGTGTAGACATGCCGCCACTGAATGTTTACGTAAACATAACGCCTGACCCGCGTTTGGTCGAGCCGCTTCACCGGCCTGGAACGTCTACGTGAACTGCGGTTTCGGTCCGGGGAAGTACGAGCGAGGGACGCGAGATGACGACGCTACAACCGCCGGCGGCAGCAGGGTCCCGCCCGGCCGGACCACCGGTGCGGCGGGCACGCCGCTCTTGGACGGGATGGGGGTTCATCGGGCCCTTCCTGCTCGTCTTCGCGCTGGTCTTCCTGGCCCCGCTGCTGTATTCGGTCTATCTGAGTCTGTTCCGGACGCAACTCATCGGCGGCACCTCGTTCGTGGGGCTCGACAACTACCAACAGGCCCTGCGGGACCACCAGTTCTGGGACGGGGTCTTCCGCGTCGGACTGTTCCTGCTGGTCCAGGTGCCGATCATGCTGGGCATCGCCCTGCTGGTGGCGCTCGCGATCGACAGCGGGCGCCTGTACGGCAAGGCCTTCTTCCGGATCTCCGTCTTCCTGCCGTACGCCGTGCCCGCCGTCGTCGCGACCCTGATGTGGGGCTTCATGTACGGGCCCCGCTTCGGCCTGGTCGGGGACATCAACGAAGCGTTCGGCGTCCACCTGCCCGACCCGCTCTCCTCCGGGCTCGTCCTCGCCTCGATCGGCAACATCGTCACCTGGGAGTTCGTCGGCTACAACATGCTGATCTTCTACTCCGCGCTGCGCGTCGTCCCGCACTCGCTCTACGAGGCCGCGGAGATCGACGGAGCAAGCCAGTGGCGGGTCATCTCGGCGATCAAGATCCCAGCGATCCGCGGCGCCCTCGTCATCGCCACGATCTTCTCGGTCATCGGCAGCTTCCAGCTCTTCAACGAGCCGGCCATCCTGCAGAAGCTCGCGCCGAACGCGATCACCACCGACTACACCCCGAACTACTACACCTACTCGCTGTCCTTCTCCGGCCAGCAGCACAACTACTCCGCGACGGTCGCCATCGTGATGGGCGTGATCACCATGGTCGTCGCCTACGTCGTCCAGCTGCGCGGCATGCGCAAGGGAGCGTGAGCCCGATGACGGGACTGCCCACCGCGAGCGGCACCACCACGAACGCCACCGGGGCCGGCGCCGCCCCGCGCCTGCGCGCACCGCGACGTCATACCCGGGCCCGTCCCCGGCGCAGCGCACTTCTGACGGCGCTGACCGGCGTCATGCTGCTCTACAGCCTCGTCCCCCTGGTGTGGCTGCTGATCAGCGCCACCAAGACGCAGCAGGGGCTCGCCGATTCCTTCGGCCTGTGGTTCGACGGGGACTTCGCCCTGTGGGACAACATCACCGCGACCTTCACGTATCAGGACGGCGTCTTCGGCCGCTGGCTCCTCAACACCCTGCTGTACGTGGTGGTGGGCGCGGGCGGCGCCACCTTCCTCGCGGTCCTCGGCGGGTACGCTCTCGCCAAGTTCGACTTCCCCGGCAAGCGGGGCGTGTTCGCGGTCGTCATCGGCGCGGTCGCGGTGCCCGCCACGGCTCTCGCGGTCCCCACCTTCCTGATGTTCAGCAAGATGGGACTCACCGACACGCCGTGGGCCATCATCGTCCCGTCGCTGATCTCGCCCTTCGGCCTCTACCTGATGTGGGTGTTCGCGACCGAGGCGGTCCCCGCCGAACTGATGGAGGCCGCCCGCATCGACGGCGCGAGTGAGCTGCGCACCTTCTTCCAGGTCGCCCTGCCCCTCCTCGCGCCCGGCACCGTCACCGTGCTGCTCTTCACCACGGTCGCGACGTGGAACAACTACTTCCTGCCGCTGATCATGCTGAAGGACCCCGACTGGTACCCGCTCACCCTCGGCCTCGACGCCTGGAACAAGCAGGCGGCCACGGCCGGCGGCGACGCCGTCTTCCACCTGGTCGTCACCGGCTCGCTGCTCACCGTGGTGCCCCTCGTCGCCGCCTTCCTGCTGCTCCAGAAGTACTGGCAGTCCGGGCTCGCCGCCGGAAGCGTCAAGGAGTAGCCGCGACACACGAGGTCCGCCGCCGCGGCCCTCGCCACTGTCGCCGAAGCACCCGTCCTGTCGAACCCTGACGAAGTGGAAGTATCGCTATGCCCAAGCACTCCCGTCGGCTGCTGCGTGGTCTCGGTCTGCTCACCGTTCTCGCCCTGGGGGCAACCGCCTGCGGATCGGGGGACGACGACTCCACCCGGAAGGAGGTCGGCGCCGCCGACATCAAGGCGGCGCTGAAGAAGGGCGGCACCGTCACCGTGTGGGCGTGGGAGCCCACCCTGAAGCAGGTCGAGGCCGACTTCGAGAAGAAGTACCCGAAGGTCGACGTGCAGCTGGTCAACGCGGGCACCAACAACGACCAGTACAAGGCGCTGTCGAATGCGATCTCGGCGAAGAAGGGCGTCCCGGACGTCGCGCAGATCGAGTACTACGCCCTCGGCCAGTACGCCCTGACGAAGCAGGTCGCCGACCTTTCGGCGTACGGGGCGGACAAGCTGGACGGGACGTACTCACCGGGTCCGTGGAACTCGGTGAAGTCCGGTGACGGGATCTACGGCCTGCCCATGGACTCGGGTCCGATGGCGCTGTTCTACAACAAGAAGGTCTTCGACAAGCACAAGATCGACGTGCCGACGACCTGGGACGAGTACGTCGAGGCCGCCCGTGCGCTGCACAAGGCCGACCCCAAGGCGTACATCACGAGCGACACCGGAGACGCGGGGCTGAGCACCAGCCTGCTGTGGCAGGCCGGTTCGCGCCCGTACAAGGTCAACGGCACGAAGGTCAGTATCGACTTCACCGACACCGGCGCGAAGAGGTACACCGACACCTGGCAGAAGCTGATCGACGAGAAGCTGGTCTCCCCCGTCACCGGCTGGAGCGACGACTGGTACAAGGGCCTCGGTGACGGCACCATCGCCACGCTCCCCATCGGCGCCTGGATGCCCGCCAACTTCGCCTCCGGGGTCAAGGGCGCGGCGGGTGACTGGCGGGTGGCCCCGCTGCCGCAGTGGACCGAGGGCGAGAGCGCCGGATCCGAGAACGGCGGCAGCTCGCTCGCGCTGCCCGAGCTCGGCGAGAACAAGGAACTCGCCTACGCCTTCGTCGAGTACGCGAACTCCGGTGCCGGCGTGGGGACCCGAGTGCGGAACGGCGCGTTTCCCGCGACGACCAAGGACTTGAACTCCTCGTCGTTCCAGAACACCGCGTTCCCCTACTTCGGCGGCCAGAAGGCCAACAAGATCTTCGCCGAGTCCGCCAAGAGCGTGACCACCGGCTGGAAGTACCTGCCGTACCAGATGTACGCGAACTCGATCTTCAACGACACCGTCGGCAAGGCCTATGTCTCCGGCACGAAGCTCTCCGCGGGCCTGAAGGCGTGGCAGGAGGCCTCCGCCGAGTACGGCGGCGAGCAGGGCTTCACCGTCGACAAGTAGCCCCCGGACGGCTCGCGCGCCGCATCACCGGCGTCCGGCCGACCGTTCCTTGGAAAGGACGCGCATGACCACCCCCCTCACCTCCCGATTTCCGTACGCGAAGGGCCCCGACGGCAGCCGGAGGATCGGCTACGGCGCCGACTACAACCCCGAGCAGTGGCCGCGGGAGGTGTGGGAGGAGGACGTGAGGCTGATGCGCGAGGCAGGTGTGAACGTCGTCTCCCTGGCGATCTTCTCCTGGGCCAGGATCCAACCCACCGCGGACACCTGGGACTTCGCCTGGCTCGACGAGGTCATGGAACTGCTGCACGCGGGCGGCATCGGCGTCGACCTGGCCACCGCCACCGCGTCCCCGCCGCCCTGGCTGACCACCGCGCACCCGGAGGTCCTGCCGGTGACCGCCGCGGGCGAGACGCTGTGGCCGGGCGCACGCCAGCACTGGCGGCCGACCTCACCCGTCTTCCGGACCCACTCGCTGCGCCTGGTCAGGGAGTTGTCCTCGCGCTACGCCGACCACCCGGCCCTCGTCGCCTGGCACGTCTCCAACGAGCTGGGCTGTCACAACATCTACGACTACTCCGACGACGCGGCCCGCGCCTTCCGTGCCTGGCTGCGGGCGCGGTACAGCACTCTCGACGGCCTCAACCACGCCTGGGGGACGGCCTTCTGGGCGCAGCGCTACAGCGACTGGGAGCAGATCCTGCCGCCGCGAATCGCCGCATCGCATCCCAACCCCACCCAGCAGCTGGACTTCAAACGGTTCTCGTCGGACGCGCTGAAGGAGTATCTGCGGGCGGAGCGGGACGTCCTGCGCGAGCTGACGCCGGATGTGCCCGTCACCACCAACTTCATGGTGATGAGCGGCATCAAGGGCATGAACTACGCCGACTGGGCGGGCGAGGTGGACTTCGTCTCGAACGACCACTACGTCCGCCCGGACCCGCAGGGCCGGGACGAGTTGTCCTTCTCCGCCAACCTGACCAGCGGTATCGCGGGCCACCGCCCGTGGTTCCTGATGGAGCACTCCACCAGCGCCGTCAACTGGCAGCCCGTCAACCTGGCCAAGGGCCGGGGGGAGCTGGCCCGCGACTCGCTGCTGCACGTCGCGCACGGCGCCGACGCCGTCTGCTTCTTCCAGTGGCGCCAGTCGGCGGCCGGCGCCGAGAAGTACCACTCGGCGATGGTCCCGCACGCCGGGGCCGACAGCGAACTCTTCCGTTCCGTGACCTCGCTGGGCCGGACCCTCGAAGCGCTCGCTCCGCTCGCCGGCTCCGCGCGCGAACCCGCCCGCGTCGCCATCCTGTTCGACTGGGAATCCTGGTGGACGAGCGAGCTCGACTCCCACCCCACCTCGCGCCTCGACTACCACCGCGAGGCCCTCGACTGGTACTCCGCGCTGTTCCGCCTCGGCGTCCGCGCCGATGTCGTACCCGCCCACCGCACGGACCCCTCCGTGTACGACGTCGTGATCGCGCCGGTCCTGCACGTGGTGCCGCAGCAGCTCGCCAAGGAGCTCACGCGGTACGTCGAGGGTGGCGGTCACCTCGTCACCACGTACTTCTCCGGCATCGTGGACGAGAACGACCACGTCTGGCTCGGCGGCTACCCGGGCGCGCTGCGGGAACTGCTCGGCATCCGGATCGAGGAGTTCGGGCCGCTGCTCGACGGGGACCGCGCCGGTCTGGACAACGGGACCACCGGGAGCATGTGGAGCGATCGGATCGATGTGACGGGACCGGACGTCGAGGTTCTCGCCCGCTACCGCACCGGAGCCCACGCCTCCCGGCCCGCCGTCACGCGGCGCTCGGCGGGCCGGGGTACGGCCACGTACGTCTCCACGCGCCTGGGGGCCGAGGGCCTGGCCGGGCTGCTGCCCGAGCTGCTCGCCCCGGCCGGTGTCACCAGCGAACTCCCCGAGCGGGCCCGGGGACTGGTCGAGCTCGTGGTGCGCCACGACGGAGAGAACCGGTTCCTCTTCCTGGTCAACCGCGGCGACGAGTCCGTCCCGCTGCCCGGCCTGAGCGGCGACGTGCTCCTTGGTCCCCCCTCCTCCGGCGACTTCGTGCTGCCGGCTCGCGGCATCGCCGTCGTGCGACAGCCCGTGAGGTGAGAGCGAGTCGCGTTTCAGGACCGGTGAATCCCCTGTGGGCTCGTCCGGCACACCGCCGTGTGCCGGACGAGCCCACAGGGGCGAAAGGGCCCGGGCGCGTTCAGGAGCCGGCGCGCTCCCACCGCTGATGGGCGGCTTCGCCGTCGCAGGGCCACTGGATCAGGGGGGCTCCGTCACCGGTGGACCGGTTTTGGACGTCGAGGCACTTGCCGCTGTGCCGGGCCTTGAGGTGAACGCCTCCCCCGGGAGCGTTCTGCACGGTCCAGCGCTGGCTGTCGCCCTCGCCGCAGGCGGACTGGACGACGGCGGCGCCGTCCTCGGTGGAGGCGTCGCGGACGTCGAGGCACTTCCCACTGTGCCGGAGCATCGCGCGTACCGTGCCGTCACCGGAGTCCTGGAACCAGAACTGCTGGTTGAGGCTGCCCCGGGCGCAGGACCACTGGAGCGCGGTCGCGCCGTCGTCCAGGGACTCGTCGGCGATGTCGGCACACTTCCCGCTGTGCCCGGCGGTGAGCGTCTCCCAGCTCCCGGTGCCGTTCACCGTGCCGGCCCCCGTCGCGACGGAGATCTGCGGGTAGTAGTCCATCGTCATCGTCTCCCTGGTGGGGAAGTCCAGCGGGAGCCACACGTACTGGGAGTCGTTGACGTTCCCTCCCATCGAGTTGCCCCAGCGGTCGCCCATGTAGAGGTACGACGTACCCGATGTGCCCTGGACCGGCAGGACGTACGCGGTCTGCGAGCCGTACGCCTTCCCGTTGCCGATGTCCTTCAGGCCGGTCCAGTCACCGGTGACGCTCTCGGCGCTGCTGTACTTCTGCTGGTTCGGGGACCAGCCGGTGGCGCCGGACGTCAGCAGGAAGTACCGGCCGTCGCGCTTGAACATGGCCGGGGCCTCACGCGACTGCCCCTCCCACAGCTTGCGCACCAGCGAGTCCACCTTGGTGTAGTCCCCCGTGAGCCGGTAGACGTGCAGGTCGGCGTTCTCGTTCGCCGCCGAGATCATGTAACCGGTGCCGTCGTCGTCGACGAACGTGGTGATGTCCCGTGACATGTGGTCGAGCGGCCGGAAGCTGCCCTGCCAGGTGTAGTCGCCGTCCACGGTCGAGGAGACCGCCACGGCGGCGCGGGCCTCGCCGTAGTCGCTCGCGTTCTCCTTGTGCATCCACATCACGAACGTGCCGGTGGCCTTGTTGTAGATGACCTTGGGACGCTCGATGTTGGCGCTCTCCAGCTCCGGGTCGCTCCGCTGGGTCAGGACGTGTGTGCGGAACTCCCAGGTCTTCAGGTCGGTGGAGCGGTAGGCGGAGACGTACCGGAAGGTGTTGTCCTCGTTCCGGTTCTCACCGAACCAGTAGTAGTACCCGTCCACCTTGATCACACCACCGCCGTGGGCGTGCACGACGTCGCCGTTCGGGTCGGTGAACTGAGTTCCGTTGGTGACGGTGACGGCGGCGGGGGCTGGGGCTGCCTGGGCCGGTCCCAGGGGAGCCAGGAACGAGAGGAACAGCCCCGCCACGGCGGCGAGCAGCAGGGCGCTCGCACCTCTCGCCTTCCGCCCCCTGGGCCTTGATGTTCTCCTGTGCGCCTTCGCGGACATGGGTTTCTCCCTGTCGGAACGTGGGGGATGCGCGCATCGATGTTTACGTAAACACCGCGTTGCGGAGATGAGTCTGGAAATCTTGTCCAGCTCTGTCAAGGCTTTGGTCAGGATCGGGTGCGCCCCGCCGCCTCGCGGTGTCGGCGGCCTGTCGGCGGTTGCGGGGCGCCGCCCTGTTCACCGGCCGTCGCGGTCGTGCCAGTGCTCCTGCCAGCGCCAGTCGATGGGGTCCTCGGCGCGCTGGTACCGGATGTCGGTGGACAGGCGGGCCACCTCGTCCGGGTCGGCGTTGTCGAGGGAAGCGTGCACCAGGTACGGGGAGTGGACCACCATGTCGCCGGCCTCGTAGTCGGCGATCAGCCAGCGGGTGTCGAACTCCTCGGCCAGCGCCGGGAGATCGGCCGTGATCGACGCGGCGGGCCTGCGACGCCGTCCGTCCCGCTCCTCGGCTTCTTCGTCGGCGCGCACCCGCTCATGACTGCCTTCGAGGTAGACGAGACCGCCGCGCGTGGCGGGGCAGTCGCCCAACGGGATCCAGGAACTGAGCACCCGGTCGGTGCCCTCCCGCAGATACACCAGGTCGTAGTGGGCCTGGGTGGCGAATCCGATGCCCGTGTCGCCGGGCCGCTGATACCGGATGATCTTTCGCCGGTGCAGGAAGGCCGACGCGCCCAGGAACCACGCGTACCAGTCGCGCACCGCGGGTTGGGTGCAGAACTCCTGGTAGACGGCGCCCGGCACCACCTCCTTGAACAGCACGCGGCGCAGGACCGCCGGATCCGGGTCGGCGCGGCCGTGCTCCCGCAGCCCGGCCGGGGCGAGGGCGTCGAAGTAGTGGCGGCGCATCGCGGTCACGCCGTCCACGGGCAGGGCACCCTTGAGGTAGAGGTAGCCGTGGCGGCGCAGGCGGGACCAGAGGGCGTCGCGGTCGTGCCGTTCTGCGTCGGGGACCGGTACGAGGGGGCCCATTCTGGTGGGCGCGGTGTCGAGTACGTAGCCGTTGGACGTCAGCATGGCCACGATCCTGGACTGGTCCCACCCACGGGACCATGGACGAAAGCGGTTCCGATGGGGGACGTTTCGAGGCGCGTCACGTCCGGCCTACAGTGACCGCATGCCGGGCTGGTCGCGCCATCTCACCCCCGCCGCCGCGCACTGGAGGCTCGGCCTGGTGTGTCTGGGTGCGGGCGGCCAGAGCGGCCGCATCGGCACGGTGCGCGAGCGGGTGCTGTCCTCCCATGCCGTGGTCCTCGTGACCTCGGGCAGCGGACGCTGCAACGACCGTCCGGTCACCCCGCCGGCCCTGTTCCACCTGCCGGCCGGCGTGCCGCACACCTACGGCCCGGACGAGCACGGCTGGAGCGAGCAGTGGGCGCTGTACGACGGCCCGGCCGCTCACGCGTACGCCGAACTCGGCTATCTCCCGGCCGAGGCGACCCCCCTCACCGACGCCGCGTCGGCAGCCCTGCTCTTCACCCGGCTGCGCCGCGCCCTGGACCGACCCGACCCCGAGACCGCCTCCGCCGCCGCGCTCCACGAGCTGATCACCGCGCTGGGCCGCCCACGGGCCGAACACCCCGTCCTGACCGCGCTGGCCCGCAACAGCGCACTCCCCCTCGCGGTCACGGCCCGCGAACTCGGCCTGGCTCCCGAGACGTTGAGGGACATCGTCCGCCGCCGGACCGGGCACGGCCCCAAGGAGTACGTGCAGCGGCTCCGCGTCAGCCGGGCCAAGGAGCTGCTCGCGGAGACGGACCTGTCCGTCTCCGCGATCGCCCACCGCACCGGTTTCAACGACCCCGGCTACTTCACCCGCCAGTTCACCCGTCGCACCGGCGTCACGCCGTCCGCCTTCCGAACCCAACAGCGCAGGGCATGAACGCCGGGCGGGACGGACCGATGCCGGGCGGCAGCGCTAGGGGGTCACCGTCCCGAGGCCGTTGTCACCGCTCAGGTTCCCGCCGAACAGTGCCTTCGTCGCCGGCGCGCCGATGTCCTCCGGGTTCCACGCGACCGACCGCGAGGCGGTCAGGCCTGCGGAGCTGCCGCGCAGCTGCCACACCGCGCCGCCGTTCACGACGGTGCCCAGGTTCTCGCCCGGCGCACCCGCGACCAGATCCGCCTTGCCGTCACCCGTCATGTCGAGCAGCCGTGCCGACCCGCCGAACACGTCGCCGGACTCCGCGACACCCGGCACGCCCGCCGTGTCCTGGTGGAACGCCTGCGCGCCCGTGCCGGTGATCCCGTCCTTGCCGCCCTTGAGCAGCACCACCGCGCCGGCCTTCGCCTTCGAGCCGATCGCCTCACCGGGGACGCCGACGGCCAGGTCGGGGTATCCGTCGCCGTTCGCGTCGCCCGCGCTCAGCCGCCCGCCGAACTGGTCGCTCTTCTCACTCTTCCCGGGCACGCCCGCCGTGTTCTGCGTGATCGTCCGCGTACGGGTCTGGCTGGGGCCGGACGGCGAACCGTAGTAGATCTTGACGGTGCCGGGGTCCTCGTCGGTGGCCTCGGTGTCGCCGTTCGGGAAGATCCGGGTGGCGAGGTCGGCGTAGCCGTCCCGGTCGAAGTCGGCGACGGCGGCGCCTGCCGCGGAGTTCAGCGGCTTGGGGGCGGTGGACAGACCGTCCTTGGTGCCGAGCCACAGCTTGCCGCCCTCGGCGTGGTTCTCGTAGACGTAGAACGTCGCGAGGTCCTCGATGCCGTCGCCGTTGAAGTCGCCCGCGGCGGTCGAGTTGATGAAGTTGTCGGTGCTGTACACCTTGACCTGCTGCTCGCGGGCGGGGACGCCGTTCCGGCCGAGGGGGCCGTAGAGCACGTCGTGGTAGTCGTACTCCTCGCCGTTGCCCATGAACAGGTCCACGTGCCCGTCGCCGTCGAAGTCGCCCGCGGTGAGGTCGTCACCGACCTGGGCGTTCGCCGGGGCGGCGATACGGACGGAGCCCTCGCCGGAGATGCCGCCCTTCCGCCCCCACAGAACGATCACCGATCCGTTGACGTTGTCGTCCGGACGGTGGTCGCGGGCGACCACGGCCAGGTCGGTCAGGCCGTCGCCGTCCAGGTCGCGGGAGATCATCGAGTAGCCGAAGACGTGGTTGTCGCCGGAGGCGCCGGGCACACCGGCGGTGTCCTGGCTGATGACCGTGGTGCGCGCGGGGTCGAGGCCCTGCGCAGAGCCGTAGCTGATCGTGATGTACCCGGCCCAGGTGTGACCGCCGACCTTCGCGCCGGAGGCGGCGACGGCGACGTCCTGGTAACCGTCGCCGTCGAAGTCCTCGCGCACGGTGGCGGCGGCGTCCTTCGCGGACGCGGTGGCGGCGCCGTCCTTCGCGGACGCGGCACCCGCGACGAACGGGACGCCGAGCGACCCGATCAGGGCGGCGGCCACGGCGGTCGACAGGGCGGGTCGGGGGATGCCCACGGTTCCTCCTTAGAGCGCGAGCATGTCGAGACACGTGCTCGCGGATGTGATTCATCTGCGAGACACGTGGAAACGGCTGATGGTTGTGCGCTGAACGACATCTGAATGCGCGGAGACCGGTGGGGGACTCGGCATACGGGAGGAGCGGCCCCCTCCCCCTCCCGCATCCCTCCCCCGACGCGGGCCCTCGCCCCTGATGGCTCAAGCGGGGACCGCGAGGCGTCTCCCTGTGCCGACTGTCCCTGCCGACTGCCTCCGCCGGCTGCTCACGCCCGGCGCAGCGCGGAGCGCCCCGCGAAGCGTGCCGAGTCGCCCAGCTCCTCCTCGATGCGGATCAGTTGGTTGTACTTCGCCGTCCGGTCGGAGCGCGAGAGTGAGCCGGTCTTGATCTGACCGCAGCCCGTAGCCACCGCCAGATCCGCGATGGTGGTGTCCTCCGTCTCGCCCGAGCGGTGCGACATGACCGCCGTCCAGCCCGCCTGGTGGGCCGTGGTCACCGCGGCGAGCGCCTCGGTGAGGGTTCCGATCTGGTTGACCTTGACCAGGACGGAGTTGCCGACGCCGGTGCGGATGCCCTCGCGGAGCAGCGTCTCGTTGGTGCAGAACACGTCGTCACCGGTGAGCTGGCAGCGGTCGCCGACGCGGGCGGTCAGCTCGCGCCAGCCGTCCAGGTCGTCCTCGGCCATCGGGTCCTCGATGGAGACGACGGGGTAGGCGTCGATGAGCTTGGCCAGGTACTCCACCTGCTCGGACGGCGTACGGCGCACGCCCTCCCCCACGTACTCGTACACCCCGTCGCGGTAGAACTCCGACGACGCCGGGTCCATGACCAGGCCGATGTCCACCCCGGGGCGGTAGCCGGTGCGCTCGACGGCGGACATCACGAAGTCGAGCGCCTCCTCGGCGGTACGCAGCATGGGCGCGAAGCCACCCTCGTCGCCGACGCCCGTGGAGTGCCCGGCGGCCAGCAGGTCCCTGCGCAGGGTGTGGAAGACCTCGCTGCCCATGCGGACGGCTTCGGCGAAGGTGTCCGCTCCCACGGGCGCGATCATGAACTCCTGGAAGTCCAGCGGATTGTCGGCATGGGCGCCGCCGTTGACGATGTTCATCATCGGCAGCGGCAGGAGGTGGGCGTCGGTGCCGCCGAGGTAGCGGTAGAGCGGCTGACGGTGGGACGCCGCGGCGGCCTTGGCGGCGGCGAGGGAAGCGCCGAGGATCGCGTTGGCGCCGAGCCGGGACTTCGTGGGGGTGCCGTCGAGGGCGACCAGCACGGCGTCGAGACCCGTCTGGTCCGCCGCGTCCCGGCCGTGCACGGAGGCCGCGATCTCCCCGTTGACGTGCGCCACGGCTCGGTCGACTCCCTTGCCGTGCCAGCGTGCGGAGTCCCCGTCGCGCAGCTCCACGGCCTCCCGGGCGCCGGTGGAGGCGCCGGAGGGGACAGCGGCACGCCCCAGGGATCCGTCCGCCAGGACGACGTCGACCTCGACCGTGGGGTTGCCCCGGCTGTCGATGATCCGGCGTGCGGTGACGGCCGCGATGGCGGTGGCGTCGGCGGTGCAAGAGGTGGCGTCGGGGGTGCCGACTTCCTTTGCGGACATGGGAGTTCCTTCCCGTTGTCGTGTGCCGGGGCCCGGCTGCGACAACGCTGGCGCTGAGCCCGACAACACCAAACCCTACAGCAATGCTGTTCAGTTTTGCTGTGTAGTGGCGCGCGGCTCGCCGCTGTGCAGGTCAGGTCCTCGGCCATGCCTCGTCCCTGCTGATCAGCGGGGTAAAGTGCCCTATGCCCACCTCGGAAGCCGCCGCCATCGCCGCCGAACTGCGCACCGCGATGGGAAAGCTCACCCGGCGTGTCAAGCACGAGGACCGCATCCCCCTGGGCCAGGCCGCGGTGCTCGGCGCGCTCGACCGCAACGGCGCCATGACCACCAGCGACCTCGCCGCCGATCAGCGCGTGCGCCCCCAGTCGATGGCCCGCGCGGTGGGACTGCTCATGGAACAGGACCTGATCACGCGCCGGGCACACCCCACGGACGGACGCAAGTCGCTGGTCGAGCTGTCGGACGCGGGCCGGGCCGCACTGGAAGCGGAGCGTGGCCGCAGGGCCGGGTGGCTTGCGCAGGCCATCGATGCGGAACTCACCGAGGAGGAGCAGGAGTTGCTGGCACGGAGCGCCACGCTGCTGGAGCGGCTCGCCGCACGCTAGGGCCGCGCGCCCACTCGCGGTCCGCGGTTCGTGGTGCGCGATCCCCTCACTGGTGGCCCTCGGGCGCGAGTCCGCAGGGGCCCGTGTACGGCAGGGGACGGCCGGTGGATGACCGCGGCCCGCTTGATGGACGAGGCGTAGCCCTTGTCACCGTGCCGTCCGGCGGCCCGGTGGCGGGCAGCTTGCCACGCAGGACGAAATACCGCGCGTCACAGGCCTGCCGGCCGGCCTGACCCCGCAAGCCGCCCTGCGGCAACCGGACCTCCTCGTCACCGCCCGCGCTCTGGCTGCCGCAACCGGAGGCGCCCGTCAGACCGGCGGAGGACGGGACAACCCCCGGCAGGCAGACTGGCGGCGCGTGACGCCGGACCGAGCATGCGACCTCCTGGCCCAAAGGGGGCGCAGGCCCGGTCAGGCGGGCGAGCGGCGTGAGGTGCGGCCGTCGCCGTGGCCGTTCAGCGGGATCAGGCTGTCCAGTCTGGCGCCCTTGACCCACGAACCCAGCAGATTGCGGTGGAGGGCGACGATGTCGTGCCGTACCGCCAGGCCCAGCGCGGCCTTCGTGAACGTACGGCAGGTGGTGACGAACAGGGCGACGTCCGCCCCGTGCTCGTTGCGGGCCGTCCCGAGGAACTTCTGCATGTCCTGCGAGGACACGCTGCGCTCGGGCGCGTACTTCTTGCACTGGATCACCAGCTTGCGGCCGTCCGCGAGGTACCCGACGACGTCGGCGCCCAGGTCACCGCTCTTCCCGCTGACGACAACCCTCGTACAGCCGTCCCGTCGGCACAGGTCGGCGACGTACCGCTCGAAGTCCTGCCACGACAACGCGTCGACCTCGACCATCGTCAGCTCCCGCGCCCGCGCCTCCTCCTCCGCGCGCCACGCCCGGTCACGCCCGACCGCGAGCCGGTGCGCCCGCCACAGCCCGTACCCGGCGCCGCCCACCAGACCCACGATCAGCACGGCCAACAGGACAGGCCACACGCTCGCCCAATTCACCACCACGCAGACCGCGGCGACCGTCGCGGCCGCGATGCCCCCGAGCCGGAGCTGCCGACGCGTCTTCCTACGTAATCGTCGGCGCCGTCGCCGTACCGCCATCACTCCCCCAACCGTCCGTGCCCGTGCCCGTGCCCGTGCCCCGAAGTCTGAAATCCCCGCTTCCTCCCGGCAAGAGGGCCTGCGGCGGGCGACCGGGCGGGGTGAGAAGGATGTCGTCGTGCGGGTCGAACTCAGGCTAGTCGGGCGGAAATTCATCAAAGTGCACCCTCTCCGTTCTTCGCCCTGCGCCCGGCTCGCCCCTGAGTGGTCCCCGACCTGCCCCGGAGAAACCCCTGACAGAGGCACCACAGGGGCGACAGCGCACCTAACGTGACCACGGTGCTCCGGCCGGGCCCGCACCCCTGACACAACCGCTCTCTTCACGAGGAGGATCCATGCCGTCAAGGGGCAGATCCGCACTGCGGCACATCGCTGCGCAGGGCACGGCCGTGGTGGTGAGCGCCGCCCTGGCCGTCATCGCCGGCCTCGCCGTCGCTCCCGCGGTCCACGCGTCGCCGGCTGCCACCGGGGCCCTGCGGTGGGCACCCTGTGACGACCCGGCGAAGCCGGGAGCCGAGTGCGCCACCCTTACGGTGCCGGTCGACTGGAATCACCCTGACGGGCCGGGACTCGAGCTGGCCGTGGCCCGCCGCAAGGCCACCGGCCCCGGCACACGCGTCGGTTCGATGGTGTTCGGCCCCGGCGGGCCGGGCGACTCGGGTGTGGAGATGGTGGTGGGCCGTATCAGCCGGTTCAGCCCGGAGACCAGCCGCAGATTCGACATCGTCAGCTTCGACCCGCGGGGTGTGGGCGGCAGCAACCCGGTGGCCTGCTCCGCCGACCTGCTCGGCCGGCGGCCGTCACCGGAGCTGAAGAGCCAGACGGACTTCGACGCCACCCTGGCGTACAACAGGCGGCTCCGTGCCGACTGCCGGGCCCGTACCGGCCCGGTGTTCGACCACCTCGACACCGCCCAGACCGTCCGGGACCTGGACGCCCTCCGGGCCGCCCTCGGCGAGCGGAAACTGACCTTCCACGGCAGCTCGTACGGCACGCTGCTCGGGGCGCAGTACGCCGAGACCTACCCGCGCCGCGTGCGCGCGATGGTGCTGGAGAGCGTCATGGACCACAGTGTCCCGACCACCCGTGACTTCCTGCGGGACGAGGCGGCCACGGCAGAGGACTCGTTCCAGGAGTTCGTGAAGTGGTGCGACGGTGCCGCGGACTGCGCGCTGCACGCCCGCGACGTCCGCGCCGTGTGGCAGGACCTGTTGGCACGGGCCGGGCGCGGCGAGCTGGAGGACCCGGCGAAGCCGGGCACCTCGCTGTCCTCCTCGGACCTGGTCAACAAGACCGCGTTCCGGAAGTTCTACCAGGCCGACTTCGCGGGCCTGGCCACGGCGATCGCGGAGATGGCCGCCAGTAAGCCGCTGCCCGCGTCGTCCACCTCGATGGCGTCGCTGCCTCCGGCCACCCCGGTCTTCTGCTCGGACTGGCGCCTGCCGGTGCGCGACTACCAGGAGTACGCCTCGCTGGTCGCCATGATGAACACGACCGCGCCCGACCTGCCTCACCTGCTGCCGCTCCACATGGCAGCGGCGTGTCTGGGCGCGCCGACCGCCAACCCGCAGCACCGCCTGCACACACCCGGCGCCCCGCCGATCCTGCTCTCCAACGCGCTGCACGACCCCGCCACCGGCTACCCGTGGGCGGTCTCGGTGGCCCGGCAACTCGGCCGCAGCGGCGTGCTCCTCACCTACAAGGGCCACGGCCACGGCAGCGTCACCAGCGGCCCGTGCATGGAGGACGCCGTGGACAGCTACCTCACCGACCTGGCAGTCCCGCCCCGAGGCACCAGCTGCCCCGCCGTGCGTACGTGAGTCGGAGCGGGACGTGGGGCGCGGGCCCGTTTCCGGCGGAGGAGCCGATGCACGATCGCGGGGCCGGCCCGTGCCGGGATCCGCGGCATCGGCGTGCGCTTCGAGAAGGCGCCCGCGCGGCCCGCCGGCACGGCGTCGACCGCACCGCCGTCGTCGAAACCGACGTCCCCTGGCCGGCCCGGAACAGCGCTCAGGACGCGGGGAGCAGCACCGCCGTGTCCGGTTCCGGCCCGGTGTCGAAACCGCCGGTGACGGCGAACCGTTCCAAGTCGACGACCGCGATCCGGTCGGTGCCGAGCAGCGACACGTAGGCCGTCGGCCGGTCGGGGTGGAGCGTCACCGCGGCCGGGACGCCGTCCACCGTGAGTGAGCGGATCGGCCGCAGGTCGCTGTCGTGGAGGGTGAAGGTGTTGGCGACGATGTCCGTCACCAGCAGCCGCTCGTCATCGACCGTGTACAGGCGCAGCGGATCGCCGGTCACGTTCCGGCTCCGCCGCACCTTCAGGGTGCCCGCGTCGAGTGCGACCAGCGAGGAACTCTGGCGGGCCCCGACGAACAGCGTCTTCTCGTCCCGGCTCAGACAGCTGCTCTCGGGAAGCTGTCCTGGAGTGACCAGAAGCGGTGGGACGGCGGCGTCGTGGGGGCGCACGAGGCTCACCGTGTGCGACAACAAACCAGTGACGTAGGCCCGTTCGCCGTCCCGGCTGAGCGAGAACAGGTGGGTCTTCAGCCCGTGGGTGGGCACCGCTCTGGTCGGCGCCCGGTCGGTCTGCGGCGTGTCGAACCCGAGCAGGACCGCCTTCTCCTCGCTCAGCGCGTACAGCCGGTCGTGACCGTCGATGCCCATGCCGTGAATGCGGTTGAACGGCCGCGTGTCGATGGTGCGCACCAGGGACCGCTCGGCCAGGTCGATCACGAAGACCGCGGCGCCGCCCTCGCCGACGGTGGAGGACATACGTACTCCGTAGTGCCCGACGTAGGCGAATCGCCGACGCGAATCGACGACCATCTCGTGCGGATAGTGGGGCAGTTGGACGCTCTGACGCCGCTTCCCCGATGCCACGTCGTAGAAGCTGACGGCGTTGCCGCTCTTCTCCACCACGACCAGTTCGTCGGCCCGCGCGGAGCGCGAGGCGGCGGCCGCGGGCACCGCCGACCCACCCACCAGTGCTCCGGCTCCCGCGGCCTTGATCACCGTACGACGCGTCGCCACGTCCCTGCCTCCGCTCTCTCGACACCTGGACACGGGCTGGTTCTACGGCGCCAAGGTGCGCAGGACGCAGAACTCGTTGCCCTCGGGGTCGGCCATGACCACCCAGTTCCGGTCCCCGCCCTGCCCCACATCCACCCTGGTGGCGCCGAGGGCGAGCAAGCGGGTCACCTCGTCCTCGGTGCTGCCGTCGATCGGGCTGACGTCGAGGTGGAGCCGGTTCTTGGCGGTCCTGCCCTCGGGCACCTGGATGAACTGCAGGGTGGGCGGCATCTGGCGGGCGCGAACCTCCTCGACGGTCGGCTCCCAGGAGCCGATCTCGACCTTGCCCTCGCTCCGGTCGATCACCTTGAAGTCCAGGACCTCGCACCAGAAGACCGCGAGCCCCTCAGGCTCATGGCAGTCAACGGTCAACTCGGTGAACCTACTTGTCATTGCTCTCCCAGCTCGTGCGGACGGGGCTCAGGGTAGGCCGCCCGTCCGAGGAATCGGAGATCTTTTCGAGCAGGCCGGGTTCGTCACAGGCCGGCGCGCAACCCCGCGACGAGCAGCGCGACCATGCGGCGAGCGTCGTACCGGTGGTGGGCGCCCGCGCCCGCGCACAGCCCTCCGATGCCCCGCATGAGTTCCTGGGCGTCCTGGCCGGAGCGGATCTCGCCCGCTTCGCTCGCGGCAGTGAGCAGTCGGGTGCAGACCGGCACCAGCCGCTCGACGAAGTAGTCGTGCAGCGGGTCGAAGCAGGGGTCGTCGGACTGCAGGACGGCGGCGAGCCCCTGCTTGGTGACGACGAAGTCGACGAAGAGGTCGATCCAGCGCTCCAGCGCGGTGTACGCGGTCGCGCTGTCCGCGAGCAGCGCGGGGCCGGCCTGCGCCAGCGCCTCGACCTGGTGCCGGTAGACGGCGACGATCAGGTCCGCGCGCGTGGGGAAGTGGCGGTAGATCGTGGCCGTCCCGACGCCCGCCTCGGCCGCGATGTCGCGGATCGGCGCCTCGACCCCCGAGGTGACGAAGACCGTGGCGGCCGCGTCGAGGAGTGCCACCTCGTTGCGTCGCGCGTCGGCCCGTTTGGCCCGGCCGGCCGGCCCCGCGCCCCGTCGGCTGCTGTCGCTCACCGGACTCCTCCCTCAGCGGACTCGCCCCTCACCGAACTCGTCCGACAGTGAACTTGTTAACCGGGACAGTGTCCCATATCGTAAACGGGACAGTGTCCCGGTTGAGTGAGGGTGGGAAACCGATGACGACATATCTGCTGGTGCACGGCGCCTGGCACAGTGGAGAGTGCTGGGAGCGGGTGGCACCACTGCTCTCCGCGGGCGGAAACCGCGTGGTAGCGCCGACACTGACCGGCTACGGCGACACAGCCCATCTGGCCGGCCCGGAGGTCGGACTCGACACGCACATCGACGACATCGCCAAGGTGATCACCGAGGAAAACCTCACCGATGTCGTCCTCGTGGGCCACAGTTACGCGGGGCTCGTCGTCTCGGGCGTGGCCAACCGGCTCCCTGGCCGCATCGCGTGCTTGGTGTATCTCGACGCCATGTTCCCGGCGGACGGCGAGAGCGCGGCCGATGTCCTCCCGGTGACGCGACGACTGATCGACCAGGCCCTGGCGTCCGAGAGCGGCTGGCGGATCCCGCCGCCCTCGGAACTGCCGCCGCCCGCAGGCCTGTTCGGGGTCACCGACCCGGCGGACCTCGCCTGGCTGCGTACGATGCTGTCGGACCAGCCGGTGCGCTGCCTCCAGCAGCGTGTCCGCCTCGACGACCCCGCGATGGCCGCGATCCCGCAGGCGCACATCCACTGCACCGTCGGGCGGCCCGCGAGCATCGTCCGGCGGCCCGTTTCCGCCACGCAGCCCAACGGAACGCCTTCACTGGTGTGGGAGTTGGCCACCGGGCACGACTGCATGATCACCGAGCCGGCCCGCCTCGCCGAACTGCTGCTCAAACTCGGCTGACCCGGAGCGCGCACCGCCGGCTCCAGAGGGCGGTTTCCCCTCCGTCAGCCACTCCACCACGTCGACCGCCCCGTAGGGGCCGCCGTCCGGGCTCAGCTCCGACAGGAAGTCCAGGTCCTGCCCCAAGGTGACGACCGGTGGTTCGTCGAGCCCGCGGGGATGCCGCTGGCCGAGCCCGATGGTGGCCATCAGTCCGTTGCACAGGCAGAGGCGGCCCTCGGTGTCGGTGGCCGATCCTCCCTTGCGGAGGTGAGCGGCCTCCGGTTCGGCGGGGCAGCGGTAGCCGATCGCGCCGCTGGTGGTGCGATAGGGGACGCGCAAGTAGCCCAGATCGCAGACACGACGGCGGGCGGTCCGCACCGCGGGGTCGGACAGCGTGCCCGCCAACTCGGCGACCTTGAAGGGGAAGTCGGTGGGCGATGCCATGGGGTCGTTGCGCACCCTCAGCCGCTTCGCGCGCGCCCGGGACCTCAACTCATCGCGCAGACCGGGCTCCAGGCCGGACTCCTCGCAGAGCGCGAACGCGCTGCCGACCTGCACACCGGCCGCCCCCAGGGCCCGCGCCGCCGCGAGCCGTTCGGGGTGGGCGGCGCCGCCCGCGAGCCAGTAGGGAATGCCGATCTTCGCCATCTTCGCGAGGTCGGGATGGTCACGCGGCCCGTAGACGGGTTCGCCCTCCTCGTCGAGCCGCAGGGCGCCGCGGGGCGGAGCGCTGTGACCGCCCGCACCGTGGGTCTCGATCACGAATCCATCGGGGGCGGTGGCTTCGTCGCGGGCCAGGTACGCGGCCAGGAGAGGCAGCGACACGATGGCAAGCACGTGGGGGCGGCGCAGCGGTCCGGCCAGGGCCGGCGATCGGGTGGCAGAGGGATGGGGGGCCGTGGACGGCGGGCTTGCGGCCGGGGCGACCGATTGGATCCGTACATCCTGGACTCGGCGCACCGGGGGTGCCGACTGCGCTGGGAGCGCCGACTGCACCGGGGGTGCCGGTCGCGCCTGCTGCGACCACCGCCGCCCTTCCGCCCCCGCCTGCCCCACACCGTGCGCCTCCGCCCCCGCCCCCGCCTCCACCTCCACCGATTGCGCTCCACTGCATCCGGCCCCCGCACCCCCGCCCGTACCCCCGCACCGGCAGCCCTGGTCCACCCCGAGCCCCGAGCGGCCCAGCAGAGCAACCGGATCGAAGGAGTGGTCATAGTCCTCCTCGGCCCCGTCCAGCCGGACACGTACGCTCACCGACTGCATCCGCGCGAGTCGCCGCGCCAGTTCGGGGACGTGCCCCGGGACGCCCGCGCCCACCAGGACACAGTCCACCCCCGCAAGGATCGCACCGAACAGACCCGGAGCAAGGGCCAGTTGGATCTTCTCCAGGTAGTTGATTCCGACCGGGCCCTCGTGCCCTTCCTTGGCGAGCCACACCTCCACGAAGTTCCCGAGCACGGTGAGCAGTTCGGCAAGCTCCCCGCGCTCGACCCGCAGCATCGGCTGCGCGCGGAAGCGCTTCCCTGCCGCGACACCGCCTTCGACGTAGAAGCGGTCCAGGACCGCGGCCGCCAACTCCGGTACGGGGAAGGCCGCGAGGGCACGGCGCACGTCACCGCCCGGGTCGCCGAGCTGGAGCCGCCGCGTCAAGAGCGCGTCGAGAGCCGTGCCCGACACGACGCCGAGCTGTCCGGCGCGGCTGACGGCCCGTGCGAGTCGCCAGCCGGAGACACCGACACCCATGCCACCTTGGATGATCTCGGGCAGTCTCCCGCTCGTCGTGACCCTCGGCATACCCCACCGCCTCGCTGCTCGCGCTCCACAACCTACGGTTCCGTAGGTTTCGGCCAGGAGCCCAGTCTTGACCACCGCGGCCCGCGGGCTCGTCGCCGAAAGGCCCGACTGGCGGTGACCAAAGGCCTCCGGACGACACTCCCCACACACAGCTGACCGCCATGGCCATCCCCCACGGCCGATCCCGACAACGGACCACTCTCACATGACCGAAATTGCACCTCTCTATACGTCATGTGACGCATTGACCCCACAGCGCTGTCACGGTTGCATGCTTGTGGCCCTTCGGCGCGAAGCCGGAGGCGAGACCATGTCTTTTTTTGGGGGGAAAATGCGGGGAAAGGTACATCGGAGCAGCACCAGACGGGTGCGGGCAGCCCTGGGCGCGGCCATGGCGGCCTGCGCGGTCACGGCGGCGCTGCCCTCCACCATCGCCTCGGCCGAGCCCGCGGCGGGTGCCGCAGGGGCTCGCGGAGCCGGTGTCGAGAGGATCAGCGTCGCGGCCGACGGCGCTCAGGGCGACGGCGACTCCACAGGCGCCTCGATCACGGCCGACGGCCGCCGCGTCATCTTCTCGTCGTCCGCGACGAACCTCACGGCCGACAGCACGACGGGAGGCGACAAGGTGTTCGTCCGCGACCAGCGGACGAGACAGAACCAGCGGATGGGGAACCTTGCCCCGACCCAGCCCCCGGTGATCAGCGGTGACGGGGAGTACATCGGCTACGCGCATCAGTGGATCACCAACGTCCGGATCACCCAGTACCAGGTCAGCACGGGACGTACGGCGTCCCTCAACTGCTCGGCGTACACCTGCGACCAGCCGTCGCTGAACGCGGACGGCCGCTACACCGCCCATGTCCTGCGCAACCCCAGGCAACCGTCCTTCGGCCAGCGCATCGAGGTGCAGGACTGGAACAACGGCGGCGCCAACCAGTCCGTCGCCGCCTTCGACCACACCCAGCCGTCCCGGCCCTCCATCAGCGGTGACGGCCGCTATGTCGCCTACCAGGACGGCAGGGCGAAGGACGTCTTCGTGTGGGACCGGACCGGCCCCACCACCGCCGGCCCGATCGAGGGCGCGTCCCAGGAGGCGACGCTCGTCCAGCTCAGCGAGGACGGCAGCAAGGTCGTCTACCTCTCCGGCTCCGACACCTACGTCCATGACGTCCGCGCGGGCACCGCCCAACTGGTGCCGAACGTCAAGGGCGTGGCCATCGATCCCACCGGCCGCTACCTGCTGTACGCACCGAACGACACGACCGGACCGTCGCTCACACTGCGCGACCTGCGGACCGGCACCGACGAGGTCGTCTCGAACCAGCCCGCCACGGCAGGGACCGACGCGGTCAGTGCCGGTGGGCGCGACGTGGTCTTCCAGTCCGCGGCCGACGACATCGTGCCCGGCGACACCAACGGCAAGTCGGACGTCTTCCTGCGCCAGCTCTACTGATCGCCCCGCCCGAAGCACGCCCCGCCCGAGGTACGCGCCGTCGGCCGCACGCGGCCGACGGCCACTTCACCGGTCAGCTCTGCGGCCCCGGGCAGCCCGAGCGCTTGAACACACCGCGCTGCTCGTCCTCCTCACTCCCACAGGTAGCCGCCCATGACCGAACCTCAACCGCTCCTGACGCACTTCACCGACGCCGCCCACGGCCGCTTCCCGCCGTGCGACGCCGGCGTATCGGCGGTGCCGCCGCTGCCGGGCGGTCTGGAGTGTTCGGTCGCCTTCACCGGGCACGCGGTCATCGCGACCGCCCTCACCGCGGCCGAGGCGCGGGCCCAGAGGCGGACGGCTTCGGCGCCTCCATGGCGCCCGGCTTCCTGCGCCACCTCGCCGAACTGGCGGGCGGCGCGAACGGAACGGACGCCCTGCGGCTTCACCCCGATCGGCAGCGAAGTGATCCTGCGCCCGCAGAGACTCCAGGCCCTCTCTGGCCATGAGCGCACCACGTGGACAACGCCTACGCACCTGCCGACGGCTCACGCAAAGCTCTGCACCACGCGGGCGGAAGTCGGCCGTGCGTGCGCTCATGAGTGCGTACCGGCCCTCCCCGGCCGGAACTCACCCTTCGTATCCCGGCCCCCGGAGCTTTCGGCGCGGATACCAGGCCACCACCAGCGCGCCGACCGTCACCACCAGTACCGCCAGCACCCGCATCGCGGTGTCGAGGGAGGCGGTGAAGTCCGCGACGACGGCGTGTCGCAGGTCGGGCGAGGTCAGGCCCTGGGCGGCCAGGTGCTGTTCGGCGGCAGGGACGGTCGTCGGCGCGGCGGGGCCGCGCAGCGGCGCGGGGAGGCCCGCGGTGAACGCCGCCGTCACCACACTGCCGCTGACCGCCACGCCCAAGGCGCTGCCCAACTCCCGCGCCAGGCTCTGCAACCCCGAGCCCACCCCCGCCCGGTGCGCCGGCAGCGCGGACATCATGCCGTGTGACAGCAGCGGCGTGGCCAGGCCGCACCCGGCCGCGGTGAGCGTCGCCCCCAGTGCGTACAGGAAGTATGGGGTGCTCGGGCCGACCAGCGACACCGTGCCCAAACCGGCCGCCAGCACCGCGAGGCCCGCCCCGAGCGTCAGCCGCGGGCCGGTGCGCCGCTCCAGCGCCACCGCGCAGCGCGGTGCGAGCAACAACGCCCCCGCCATCGGCAGCAGCCGCACCCCCGCGCCCAGCGGCGAGTAACCCTTGGCGTACTGCAGATACTGACCGTTGACGTAGAACAGACCGAACATCCCGACGAACACCAGCGCCATGCCGACCGCGCCCGCCCTGACCACCGGCACGGTGAACAACCGCGGATCCAGCATCGGGTGCTCGCGCCGCAGCTCCCGGAGGACCCAGCCCGCCAGCAGCACCGCCGCCGCCCCGAACCCGCCGAGCACCCGCGCGCTCCCCCAACCGGCCTGCGGACCGGTGACGATGCCCGACAGGAGCGCGAGAAAGCCGGCCGTCAGGAGGCTCGCGGACACCAGCGACATCGGACGGTCGTACCGCGGGGGCGCCGGGGCGAACGCCATCACCAGGACGAGCGCCGCCACCGACAACGGCACCACGCACCAGAACAGCGCCCGCCACGAGCCCAGTTGCAGCGCCGCGCCGCCACCGACGTTGCCGAGCACGGCCGCCAGGCCCGTCATCGACGCCCACACCGCCACCAGACGCGGCCGGCGGTGCGCCGGCGTGCCGCCCACCATCAGCGCCAGTGTCGTCGGCAGCACCGCGGCGGCACCCACGCCGCTGACCACCCGGCCCGCGATCACCGTGCCGACGCCCGGTGCCACGGCACACAGCACGCATCCCGCGGTGAACAGGGCCATGCCCGCGGCCAGCACCCGCTTGCGGCCGAGCCGGTCGGCGAGCGCGCCGCCCGGAATCAGCAGGCAGGCGAAGAACACCACATAGCCGTCGACCACCCACATCACCGACTCGGCCGAGGGGCGCAGCGAGCTGCGCGACAGCGCGGGGATGGCGAGGTTCACGGCGGACACCATGCCCACCACCAGAGTGACGCACAGACACATCACGGCGATGGTCAGCGGACCGGGGCCTTGTGGTCCGGGGGCCGGGGGCACGGGCTTGGGGCTGCGGCTGGGGCTGAGGTCGGGTTTCGCCGCGCCTCGGTCCGGACTACGTGCCGTCCTGCCTGCGCCCTCGCGGTCGTGGTTCACCGTTCGCCTCCCGTCCACCGTTCGCCTCCCAACCACCCCGCGCCGCCGTCACCCTCGTCGCCCTGCCGGGCCGGGCCGCCGTGCGGCCCCGTATCCGTATCCGTATCCGTATCCGTATCCGGAAGGGTGCGAAGGAGCTCGGCGCAGAACGCGAGGCGGTCGCCGCGGATGCGCAGGAACTCGAGGTCGACCGGGCGCCCGTCGGACATCCTGGTCAGCCGTTCGACGGTGAACAGCGCAGAGCCGGCGGGGATGTCCAGCAGCGCGCACGTGTGCGGGTCGCCGGCCACCGCGTGCACGGTGACGCTCGCCGAGCCGAGCCGGTCGCCGGTGGTCTGCTCGATCAGCCCGAACAGGTCCCGGCCGGCAAGGTCGGCGGCCAGCAGCGGCTCCCCGATGTCCGAGGCCAGGTAGGTCAGGTCCAGGGACAGCGGTACGCCGTCCAGCAGCCGGAGTCGTTCGACGTGGACCACCCGCCCGCCGTCGGGGACGTGCAGCTTGCGCGCCACCTCGCCGGGCGGGCGCACCAGGTCCGCGACGCGCACCTGATTGGTCACCTCGCCGTGCGCGCCCAGCGTTTCGGCCAGGCCGGTCAGCCGCTCAAGGGTGTGCTCGTACGGCCTGCGCACGATCACCGTGCCCACGCCCTGGCGCCGCTCGACCACGCCTTCGTCGCGCAGCACGCCGAGCGCCTCGCGGACGGTGTTGCGCGACACCGCGAAGTCGGCGATCAGCACCCGCTCGTCCGGCAACGCGCCCGAGGCGAACGCTCCCGAGGCGATCTGGCGGCGCAGCACTTCGGCGACCTGCCGGGCCCGGTCCGCGCGGGTCCGCCGCCGGCTTTCCGGTGCGGGGCCGTGCGCACACGGCTCCCCCGGCCCGCTGCCCGCGTTGGGGAGCGCGGGCTCGGTGGGCGAGGCGTTCATGGGTCCTCCGCTGCGGGTCGGGGCCGGGGCGGACAGGGGCGGGGCGCCGGGGTCCGGTGTACGTACCCGACGGCGGCACCGACCGGCCCTGCCGAGCGGGCGCCGGTGGCCGTGTCCTTACGGCACCGGCCGTGTCCGGCCGGGATGGAGCATGTCCGACCGGGCGACTGTCCGGTCCGTCCGGCCGCCGTCCATCCGTACGGCATCCGTTCGGCTTCCGTTCAGCATCCGCCAAAGCTAGGGCGCCAACGTTTCCAGTAAGTTACGCCACCTATGTTGACCTGCGACAACGCCCGTGACGTGCGGTTCGGCGTGGAGTGTGGACCAGTTGCGCCACCTTGCCGTCGCGAGATCACCGGCGAGTGAAGCCGGTCAGCCTTCGCGCCCGAACCCCACCCTCCATTTCCATCTGTCGAAACTCTTGTTCCGCCTTGCGGGCTCGCTTAGGGTCGGCGCCCCGGCCCGGCCGCCCCGCGCGGCCGGGCCTTCCCTGTGCGAACACGAAGGAGCGTGCGGTGGCACAGCAGGCGTGGCAGGCGTGGCATGACGGGTCGTCGGGCGAGGACGACGGGGCAGGCGGGGTGGGGCGGCGCGGCTTCGTCGTCGGGGCCGGGCTGGTCGGGACCGGCGGTCTGCTCGGTGCCGCGGGAACGGCACCGGCGGCCGCCGCCGGACGCGCCGGCCACGACGCCTCCGGCCCGGAGGAATTCGGCCCGAAGGACCTCCGTGGCCGACGGCTGCTGCTCGTACCGGACGTCGTCCTGTTGCCCGAAGGGCCGGTCAAGGACCGCGCGGTGCTCGTCCAGGACGGCACCTTCCGGGCCGTCGGACCGGTGCGCAAGCTCACCCACGAACACCGGGACGCCCGCACGGTGCGGTTGAAGGGCCACCTGCTCATGCCGGGCTTCGTGGACGCCCACCACCATCTGACGCAGAGCTTCGGCAAGGCGCAGGCGTTCGGGCAGCCTTCGGAGATCTTCAAGACCGTCTGGGAGCCCCTCGAACACGCCCTGGACGAGGAGACAGCCCATCTGTCGGCGAAGCTCGCGGCCCTGGAGGCGCTGCGCGGCGGGTTCACCACCGCCGCCGACGCCGGCACCCGTGCGCCGGTCGACGTGGCCGTCATCGCCAAGGCCGCCGAGGAGGCCGGGTTGCGCTGCGTGCTGTCCAAGGTCGTCTCGAACGGCAAGGGCGGCAAGGAGCACCTGGAGCGCTTCCAGGACTCCCGGTTGGTCCACCCCTCGCTGGCGATCCCCGTACCCGAAGACGCCACCGAGGACATCCTGAAGAAGACCGCCGACCTGTGCGCGGACGCCGGCGCGGTCTTCCAGATCCACGTCAACGAGCACCTGGCCGCCGTGGAACGCTCCCTGAAGAGCGTGGGCCGCCGCCCGGTCTCCTATCTGCACCACATCGGCGCCCTCAATGAGCACACCCTCGGGGCCCACGCCACCCTGCTCACCCCCGACGAGATGCGCATGCTCGCGGACACCGGCGCCGCGGTCAGCTACAACCCGGTGGCCAGCGCCTGGAAGGGCAACGGCGTCGCGCACGCGCTGATGTGGCGGGCCATGGGCATCCGCTTCGGCACCGGCACCGACGGCACCCGCGGCAACGGCTTCCGCCTGATCGACGCCGCGGAGAGCGCCCAGCGCCTGGCCTACGGCCTGCCGTCCGGCGACTCCTCGTGCGGTGCGGGACGCACCTGGCTCACCCACGCCACCGCGCTGAGCGCCGACGCCGTCGGGCTCGGCAAGGTGACCGGCGAGATCGCCGTCGGCAAGGCCGCCGACTTCCTGCTCGTCGACCTCCAGGTGCCCGAACTCACCCCGTCCTACGACCTGTCGTGGGAGCTGGTCCGGCTGGCCGACCGCGACCAGATCACCGCGGTCGTCGTGGACGGCGAGCTGCGGCTGTGGCAGGGCTGGCCCACCGACTGGGACGGGCGCGCGCTGGTCCGCAAGGCCGCGGAGGTGGGACCGAAGGTCGTGGAGCGCGCCCGCATCCAACGGGTGGACCCTGACCCGGACGGCACCACCCGCCACCCACGCCGCGCACGCCCTTGAACCGGCGGCCGGCCCACCGCTGACCCACCCCGGCCGCCGGGAGGACGACCACGACGTCGCTCCTCTCCGGCGGCCGACCGGGGGCCTCGTTGGCCGGTTACCGGATCGTGTGGCGGGGGCGGGCTTCCGTACGCTCGGCGGTAGCGGGATTCGGCTGTCCCACGAGAAGCCCTGGGGGTTGGCGTGCTGTACGCATTCGCCTTCGAGCGGGTCGGCGTCGTGGTGAGCGACCTCTACTTCCTCAACCCGCATCCGTTGCGGGGACAGGAGTCCCCGGAGCGCGGTGTACGGCTGGAGCTACGGGTCTTCGAACGTGGCGAGTTGCCCGGTTCCCTCTACTCGGCGCGCCCCATCACGATCGGCCGCCCGCTGTGGCGGGTCGATCTCCTCCAGGACGCGAACTCCGCCCCGAACACCTTCGACCGGACCCACCACCATCCCCACGTCGTCGGCTGGGACCCCGGCCCGCGGGTCTTCGTCGAGGAACTGTCCGACGAGCCGCTGGTGTGGCTGGCCGACAAGCTCACCCACCTCGCCGGCCTGTCGGCCGAGACGGGAATCGCTCGGGACGACATCCCGGCGGCGGACGCGGACGGTCTCCGCACAGCGGCACCCGAGATCGTGGACACCGTGCGTCGGCTCCTGGAGCGGGTATGGGCCGGCGAACTCGCCCGCCCGAAGGGCGACACCGGTTCAGGAACGGTGACCGGCGTGCGGGCCGGCTGGCTCTGGCTCGATTCCCGCAGCTGGCTCCCGCTCTATTCCCTCATCCTTCCGTGGGCAGGAACCGCCGCGCGCGGCCCCACCAGCTACCCCTTCGCCCACGCCGGACACAAGAATGAGCCTCGGGAGTGAACCTTCCTGCCCCGCCGAACCGCTGATGTCGGCCCCGCGTCGACACCGGCATGAACAGCCGTGATCTTCATCTGACGGAGCCGGGCCTGGCTCGCATCACGATTCTCTCCGCCGACGAGCACACCGTGAACACGCTCGCCTACGCCATCGCGGCACACCTGAACGCCACCGGACCCTCCGCTCCGCACTCGGTGCCGGGAGAGGCCGGGGTCGCGGTCACCCTGCATGCCTGCACACACTCCACAGGAGGGCCGTCCGCGGCCTGGTTCAGGGGCAGATAGCCACAAGCCGCGGCGAGGCCGGGCGCGCGATCCGAGGCCCTGCGCGGAGCCACCTGCCGCGCAGGGCCACCATCTTGACCACGGCCGCGCCCACCGCTGTCCGGGTTCACCAGCTGATCCCCGCTGCCACAGGCAGGTGATCGCTGCCGGTCGCCGGCAGCAGCCACGCGCCCTTCGCCTCCACTCCGCGCACCAGGATCTGGTCGATCCGCGCCACCGGGAAGGACGCCGGCCAGGTGAAGCCGAAGCCGTCACCGGCCGTGTCCTGCACCGAGCTCAACCGCGAGGTGACGCCGGCGAACGCCCGGTCGCCCATCGTGCCGTTCAGGTCGCCGAGCAGCACCACCCGCTCGTTCCGCTCGGCGGCGACGGCCTCGCCGAGCGCCTGCGCGCCGTCGTTGCGCTGGGCCGCCGAGAAGCCTGCCCCGGGATGCACGCGTACGGAACCCAGGTGGGCCACGTACACCGCCAGCGGCCCCTGATCCGTGTCCACCGTGGCACGCAACGCCCGGGGCGTGGGCTTCCTCTCCTCGGCCGACAGGTGCTCCGCCAGCCGCCCGGCCATGCCCTGCATCGCGACGTCGACCGTCCGGACGTCCGACAGCGGCCGCTTGCTCCACAGTCCGACCGTGCCGCGCACCGCGTGGTGCGGGTACGTCCTCGCCAGTTCCTTCTCGTACGTGGCCCTGGCCTGGTCGGTGATCTCCTCCAGGGCCAGCAGGTCGGCCCCGGACGCTGCCAGGTCCTTGGCGGTTCCGGCCGGGTCGGGGTTCTCGGCGCCGACGTTGTGGCCGGCCACGGTGAGGTCACCGCCCGGCCGGGACTTGTCGCCGAGCAGGCCGCCGAAGAGGTTCAGCCACACCACGGCAGGCAGCAGCAGCGCGACCACCGCGGAGGCGGAGCGGCGCCACAGCGCGGCGGCGAGCAGCACCGGGACGCCCAGGCCGAACCACGGCAGGAAGGTCTCCACCAGGCTGCCGAGGCCGAGACGGTCCGTGATCCGCGCGTGCAGCAGCATGAGCAGGCCCAGCGAAAGGGCCAGCGCCGCGAGCACCAGACCGCGCCGCCACGGCCCGGGCCCGGTGAGGGCGCGGAGTGCCCGACGCATACGCGGCTGCCGAGCCCGGACGACACCGGTCCTTCCATCGGCCTCGGCCCCGGTCCCGACCGCCGGGGCACCCGCTCCGGCACCCTGCGCCCGGGCATCCGCCGGAGCGCCCTGCCCCGTCTTCCCCGTCGCCCCCGTCTCCGCTGCCGCCACCGTCGCCGCCGCGTCCGCCCGCGTCATCGTCCGTCCTCGTTCACTGTCGGTCACTTCCGCATCCTCGGGTCCTCGGTGGGGTCGGCGTACATGCGCGGGCAGCCACGGTCGGCCGCGTCGGCGCGCAGTTCGTAGTGCCAGGGTTCGTTCCGGTAGATCTGGCAGAGCCCGTACTCGGCGCCGTGCTCGGACAGCCATGTCGTGGCCCGGGAGCGTCCGAGGTCCACCGCCTCCCCCGACACGTGGGGCGACGTGGACGGGGTGGCCACCCATCGGGCGGCTTCCTCTTCGGACCCGTATCGGGAGACGGCGTCGCGCAGAAGCTGATTCTGGTATTCCGTGGACCGCCAGCCACTGTTGACCTGGAATCGGATTCCGTCGTCGGCGGCACTCGACGCGGCCTGACGGAGGGCCCCGATCAATTCCGGATCGAGTTTGGCGACAGCCGGAATCGCGTCGTCGAAGACGGTGACGCCGTCGGGGACGACACCGTCGTCCTTGTCCGGAGCATCACGGCCCTCGCTCCCGGGCGTACGCGAGCGCGCGCCGGCCGAGGGGTCCGCGCGCGACAGGGAAGGGTCGGAGAGGGACGTCCGGGGCGAGGAACGCGACACCTGGAAGGCGAGGAACACCGCGGCGATCACCGCTGTGGCGACCACGAGGCCGACGACGATCAGCCGGCGGCCCCGGCGGGGCGATATGTGTGCTGGTGCTGGGTTTCCCTTCATGCCGCCAGTGAAGGAAATCCGATGTTGCCGGCCCGTATGCGGTTTTCGATACGCCGACGATATGTCCCGCCCCGTCGTCTCGGAGGGCTCTGTACGAGGGATCCATCTGCGGCGGCCCCTTCGTCGCGCCCCCGCCGGAACCGACCGGCACGGAACGGCGTCTGGCACAGGACGACCGGCTCCGTCGACGTCGGCGGAGTCGGCAACACCCGAAAGGCAACGGCAACATGTTCGTCCTGCTGATGTACGGCGCTGTGCTCGCCGGAGGGCTCTGGGCCGTCGCGGTCGTGGTGAAGCTGGTGTCGGTCGCCCTCCCCGGGCGTCGGCCGGACTGGCCCAGGGACCTGCTGACGTGGGGCGCGGGCATGGCGGCCGTGGGCGCCGTCATCGTCTACACGATCGGGCTCGGGCTGGTCCAGTGGGAAGCGGGCGAAGCGGAGTCGGGTGCGGGGTCCTCCCCCGCGGTCCTCTGTCGCTCCCTCCCGCCCGGCACACTCGACCAACTCGCCGGGTGGGAACCTTCCTACTTCCCGCTGGGCTTCGACTGCCTGCTGGACGACGGTCGCGTCGTCGCGGCCGACGGGCCCTACGACTCGCTCAACGTCCTGGCCGTCGCCTTCGCCCTGGCAGCGGTGCTTTCGGGGATCGCCGCGGGAACTCTCGACGAGTACCGGGCTCGGGCGGGGAGGAAGGCGGAGCACGCGAACGTCCCGCGGGAAGCGCCCTAGCCGGCCCCCGGCCGGTCGGACGTTGCTGCGTGATGTCGAGAACGGCGGGGCGGCCCCGTCCCAGGGGCAGACGCGGCCGACGTGGCCGCACCGTCCCGTACCGGAGGACCTCCGTGCGCAAGCTCATCGTCCAGCAGTGGATCACCGTAGACAACATCGCCGCCGAGGAGGACGGCGGGCTCGGCTTCGTTTCGGGAGAACCCTTCTCCGACACCACCAACCCGGCGTTCAAGGAAGAGTTGACGGGGTTCATCGACTCGGTCGACACGATGATCCTCGGCGCGACCACCTACGCCCAGTCCCACGGCTACTGGCCGCACGCCGAGGACCAGGGCGAGTACGGCCGTAAGCTCAACGAGCTCACCAAGTACGTCGCCTCGTCGAAGCTGGACGACGCCCCCTGGGGCGACTACCCCGCCGCCACCGTGACGCGCGACCCGATCGCCACAGTCCGGAAACTCAAGGAGCGGAGCGGGGAGGGCAGCAAGGACATCTGGCTCTGGGGGAGCTTGACCCTCATGCACTCCCTGCTGGAGGCCGGCGTCGTCGACGAGGTCCGGATGCTGGTCTGCCCGGTGTCCCGCGGCAAGGGGACGCGCGTCTTCACGGACCGGCAGGACCTGAGGCTGGCGGAGGCCACCGCGTTCGAGAACGGCCTGGCGCTTCTGCGCTACGAGATCAAGAAATAGGCCGGGGCCTGCCCGACGCGGTGATCACTGTTCCGTTCGAATCGTGCATTCAGGTGATTCAGGCGATAACACGGATCTTTGCTTCTTAGCATCTCTATCCGTGACAGACGGGAGGATTCGAAGACCGGTCGAGCACACCACCACGGTGGTCGTGCTCGCTCACCGCGGCGCCCGAAGGGGCCACCGTGGTCGACATCGCGGGCGGTAACGGGGAACTGCTCAGCCGATTCCTTTCCGCGCACCCCCGCCCGCACGGCCTCCTGCTGGAGCGTCCGCACACCGTCGAGGCCGGGGCGGCGACGTCTACGTCCTGTCCAGGGTCCTGCACGACTGAGACGACGACCGCTGCCGGGAGATCCTGCGCCACTGCGCCCGCGCGATGTCCGACAGCGCCGATCTGCTCGTCGTCGAACGTGTCCTGCCCGACGACGGCTCGGCCTCGCCGGCCACCGCCGGGGACCTGCACATGATGGGCAACGTCGGCGGCCGCGAACGGCGCGCCGACCACTACGCCCGGCTGTTCGCCGACGCGGGCCTCACCCTGGTGGACCTGGCGCCGCTGCCCCTGGACGGCAGCGTGCCGCACGTGCGCAGGACCGGTTCAGCGCCCGGGGTGGCCGTCGAGCACCGCTCCGCGAAGGACTGCATGATCGTCCACCCCACGCCTGTCACCAAGGTGATAAATCCTGAGATGAGATGCCATTTCAACACATTCAACCGGCTTGTAGCGCGCTTGGCGTTATCCCGGTGACACAGGTGACAGAAGGAAACGAAGACGGATCCACAGAGTCGACACCGAGCAGTGCAAGGAGTCCTCAGCTTTGTCTTCACACTTCCGCCGACAGCACATGCCGGACCTGCACCAACGCGGCTCCGGAAATCCGACGGTCACCGTCCCGGTGAAGGTCTGCGCCGACTGCGCCTGCTGCATCGAGGGATTGTGCCTGCGCGGACCGGGGTCCGGCTGCCCCGACGCCCTCGACAGCCGCTGGCCCTACCCGTGCCCGTGCACCGCCAACACGATGGACGCACCCCACCCGTAACGGCTCAGGGGTGCGCCCGGGCCTGCGAGACTCCCCGCCGGCGGATTCAGAACTGGAAGACGCGCCCGGTCTTCGCGTGCATCTCGCAGGCGTTGCCGTACTCCCTGTCGAAGTCGACCGTGCGCCCCTTCCACACCCCGTGCGCCTCGGCCCTGACCGGGGCGTAGATCATGGTGCAGGTCGTCTCGGCCGGCCGCCCTTCGACGGCGCCGTTCCGCGCCGCCAGGTCCGCGCAGGCACGCGCCGCGGCCGGGTGCGATCCGCCGCTGGGCTCGCACTTCAGAGTGACCGTGCGGGGTCCGGCGCGCTCGGCGTCGACGGGGGTCAGCGTCAGGGTCAGGCGGGACGCCGCGCGGGCAGGGGTTCCCGCCTCGTTCGCCTGGGCGGCGGAGGCCGGTGCGGCGATGGCGCCGAGGGCCAGAAGGGTGGCGGCGATCTTCTTGGTGAGGGTCATGGCGGCACAACGAATGTCCCGCCTGCCAGGTGGCGGCTCCCAGGCCGACTGCCCCCGGAAGACGCGGGATCCCACCCGTTCGCCCCCGCCTCACCCTGCTTGCCGCCCCGACGGCACGTCGCCCGCACGGAGCGGCCATAGGTCGCATCTATAACTCTCATGGATAATGCGTATTGGACACAATAGGCGCAGGTCAACGACTCTGGATGAGGCAAGGGCAGCGCGGGAGGCACACCGGCCTCTCGACACACCACACCCACCGACGCCACCGGAGGCACCCCATGGACTTCGCACAGCGCACCGTCGACCTCGCACGGCAGAACGTGGAGGACGGCGGCCGCCCGTTCGCCACCGTCATCGTCAAGGACGGCGAGGTCATCGCCGAACGCGCCAACCAGGTCGCCCAGACCAATGACCCGACGGCCCACGCCGAGGTACTCGCCATCCGCGACGCGTGCACCCGGCTCGGCACGGAGCACCTGACGGGCACCACGATCTACGTACTCGCCCAGCCCTGCCCGATGTGCCTGGGCGCCCTCTACTACTGCTCGCCGGACGAGGTCGTCTTCGTCACGACGCGGGACGCCTACGAGCCGCACTACGTCGACGACCGCAGGTACTTCGAACTGAGCACCTTCTACGGCGAGTTCGCCAAGCCCTGGGACGAGCGCCGGCTGCCGATGCGCCACGACCCGCGCGAGGGGGCCGTGGACGTGTACCGCCTGTGGCAGGACCACAACGGCGGAGACCGCCGGGTACCGGGCGCGCCCGCTCCCGACACCGAGCGCTGACCCCCTTTCCCAGGCGGGCCACGGTTAATGCACCCGATCGTGTCGTTCCGAACGGTCCCCCCGCGGACAGACATCGCCCAGCGGCGCGCACGTGCCGCGCCGCCTCCCGGGCGATCAGGCGCCCGGGGGATCGTCGGTACGACGTCAAGGAGGGCCCCGTTGTGGCCAGCCAGTTCCAGCAGGACAAGCTCCGGGCGATGTTCGCGGCCTTCGACGCCGACTCCGACGGGTACCTGCGGGAGGACGACTTCGACGCGCTCGTGATCCGGTGGGGCCGACTGCCCGGCGTGGAACCGGGAACCGAACTGCGGGCGCGGGTGGAGGAGATCTGCAAGGGTTGGTGGGAGGCGCTGCGGGCCGCCGCCGACGCGAACCGCGACGGCAAGGTCGACATGAGTGAACTCCTCACCGTCGTCGATCAGTTGCCCACGATGCGCGAGAAGGTCACCGCCACGGCCGACGCCCTCTTCGACGCCGTGGACGCGGACGGGGACGGGGGCATCTCCCCCGCCGAACACCAGCTGCTCGTCGAGACGTGGCACGGTCACCCCCTCGACACGCGCGACGTCTTCCACCTGTTGGACCTCGACGGTGACGGCCGCATCACCCGCTCCGAGTTCGCCGTCCTGTGGACCCAGTTCTGGATCAGCGACGACCCCGTCGAACCCGGCAACCTGGTCTGCGGCCGCATCCCCGGCCAGAGCTCGGGGAGCCAGAGCGCGGCACGAGCCTGAGACCGCCCCCAGCGGCCGCCGGGCGCATCGCGGGGGCCTTGTTACCAAGTACGGACAGAACTCGCTGAACGTCCCCCGAGCGGGGTCCATCTGACGGGATGCAGCAACGAGAAGATCCGGCGGACGTCCTGCCCGAGCAGGCCGGCGCCGGATCCCGATCGCGATATCCCGTGGGGGGACTTTCATCATGACCGCTCGCCGTGTTCGCCGTACCGTCCGTTCCGCCGGCCCGGTGGCCGTCGCCGCCGCCGCGGCCTTCTCGCTGACCGCCTGCCAGACCGGGGGCGATGACAACGTTGGCCCGGGAAAGACCGACTCCGCCGCCGCCCGCTCCGCCGGAAGCGGCGGTGCGATCGACGCCTCCGGCGTCGGCCTGGCCGTGCGGCAGACCGCCAAGTCCTCCTCGCGGTCCTCCTCGGGCAGGGCGGCCGCCCCGGTCCGCACCCAGAAGCTGGCGGACGGCGTCAGCACGGCCAGGATCTACAAGCTCGGTGACCAGCACTACCGGGCCGAGATCGTGGCCCGCGGCGATGTCCTCGGTGACCTGGAGGCGGACGGCGACGACGCCGGACTCGACGCCAACGACATGTTCCTCGTCCTGACGCCGGACGGAAAGGTCACCTCCTGGATGGGCGGCGGGCGCCAGGGTCCCGGCACGTTCGGGCTCGCGGGCGGCTGGACGGCCAAGGTGACGAAGGTCGGCGACCTCCACTACCGCGCCCGGATCCTCGGCAGGGACGGCTCGGTGGACGGCACGCTGGAGGCCGACCAGCACGACGACGGAGGCGTCGCCAACGGCGTGTACATCGTGCTCGGTGCCGGTGGCGTGATCAGCGCCCACGCGTAACTCCCCCGCACCGCGACGGAAGAACCAGGGGGCGGACACCACGGGCCCCACAACGACCGACCGGGATGGTGGGGGCAGAGATGGTGTCTCTCGCGGAGCTGCTGCGGGAGTTCAAGGAACGGTCCGGCCTCAGTTACGGAGTGCTGGCCAAACAGCTCCATCTGAGTACGTCGACGGTGCACCGGTACTGCAACGGGGACGCGGTACCCGCCGAGTTCGCGATGGTGCAGCGGTTCGCCCGCCTCTGCGGGGCGTCGCCGGACGAGTTGGTGGAGGTGCACCGGCGGTGGGTCCTCGCGGACGCGGGACGGGGCCGGGCGGCGGAGCCCACCGCTGCCGGCCTCACCGTCGATCCCACTCCCACTCCCACTCCCCCCACCGCCTCCGACCTCGGCCCCGGGCGAGCCTCACCCTCGGCTCCGGCACGCAGGCGGCGGACCCTCGTCCTCGCGGCCGCCGTCGCCGCGGTCGCCGCGGCCGGCTCCGTCACACTCGCTGCGACCAGCACCGGACACGCCGACCAGCACCGGCGGACCGCCGGCCCCACGGCCCCACCGGACCTGAGCACGCCGCCGCCCGAGCGGCGGCCCGGAGGCGGCTCCGGCCGAGACGCACCCGATGCCAGGGGCAGGACCGGCGCCCATGACAGCCCCGACGCCACGCCCGGCCCCGAGGGCAAGGCCGGGGAGCACACCCGGCCCTCCTCCCCCGCCGGGACGCGGCAAGGGGCGCCCCCTCCCGCCGACGCCTCCCGGGACGGCGGCAAAGGACCGAGGCTCCCTGACGCGCGAAGCGAGGAGCGCGGCACACCGCTGTCGGCGCGTGTCAGGCCGTACCTCTATCAGGGCGACTGCCGGCACAGCTTCCTGGTGGACCGCAAGCCGGCCGACATGGCGCGGCCACCCGCCGAGCAGGACGCACCCGCCTGGGTCGGGGCACTCGGTGCCGTCTCGGCCCGCCGTCAGAACATCGAGGTCACCCTGCAGGGCACGGGCAGGGACAGCGTCACCCTGCGCGGCATGAAGGTCCGCGTCCAGAGCGTCGGCGCGCCGCCGGACTGGAGCAACTACCAGGTGGGGACCCGCTGCGGCAGCGAAGTCCACAGCGATGCCTTCGACGTCGACCTCGACGAGTCGACCCCGCGCGCGACACCCCAGGCGGGCCGCCGCGCCTTCCCGTACCGGATCAGCGAGAACGATCCCCGGGTCTTCTTCATCACGGCCACCACCAAACTGCACGACGTGCGGTGGGACTTGGAACTGGAGTGGTCCAGCGGCAAGCGGCACGGCGTGCTGCGCATCGACGACCAGGGCAAGCCGTTCCGCACCAGCGGCCGAGAGGGACGGCCCACGTACTGGTGGAGTTCCGACAACTGGGCGCGTGCGGAACGGAACGGCTGAGCCGCTGGGCCGCTGGGCGTTGCACGGTGAACGAGTGCCGGAGGACCGGAAGACCGGAAGACCGCGGTGCCTGGGCCGGCACCTCGGCACGCCGGCCGCCGCGGCACCTCGCCTCTGTCAGTCGTCGCTCGTCGGGATCGAGGCGCTCATCGCCGAGGATGTGTACACACCCGGAGATCCCCGGGTCCACCCCCTGGCCGAGAAAGCGAAGGTCCTGCGCCGGCATTCAACACATTCAACGCCGCGTCTTCGGCACCGGGGCATCCGACCCCGTCAGGGGGGCACACGGAATCCATGCCCGATGACCGCGCGGCTCCGACCGACGACCGTGGGTGCCAACACCGCTCCGTCCGGGATCACTTGTGTGATGCGGCCGTGCGGAGCATCCGGCACGTACCACCGTCCAACGGAGTGATTCGACGGAGGTAACCGCTCACCGTGACCGTTCACGGGCATGCGTATGACTCATGAACGACCCATTCGTCCTCTCCCCCCTCTTCGACGATTCCCGCCCCGCCGACAAGCCGCCAACTCCCGTCTGCTCCCAGGGTGAGCCCGGTATCGAACGCCCGCCCTGCATGCCGGAAGCCCCCCTCTTCACTGCACCAGCGATCAAACCGCCGCTCGACGACGCGTAATCCAGAAGTACGTGGCCTCGGAACCGTCACTCAGCGGAGGTACCTGCCTGTTCAGACAGTGGCAAGAAAGGAGTGCGATGACGCAGAAGCAGTCCAATGACCGACTGCGCGCCCTCCTGAACGAGTCGGAGTGGACCTCGGCCGCTCTGGCTCGCGCAGTCAACATCGCCGCGTCCGAGATCGGACTGAGGCTCTCCTACGACCGGACGTCCGTGTCCCACTGGCTGACAGGCACACAACCACGACGTCAGGTACCGCAACTCGTCGCCGAAGTGCTCTCCCGGCGGCTCGGCCGCCCCGTCACCGCCGACGCCTTGGGATTCACCGAACCCGACGGGGGCTTCGGCGGTCCGCCGTCCGCCGGCCCACCCGCCCGGAGCGCCGTCGGCAGTCTCGCGGAGCTGGTCGGATCCGACACCGATCCCCTGCACCGGGTATCTCTGCAGCAGTCCCCGTACTCCGCGGGGCTGCCGCTTCCTGGGTGGGCGGCCGACGGGACCGCGTCCGCCCGGAGCACGAGCACCCCCGGTGCGAGCCGCAGGCCGACGGTGGGCAGCCCCGAGATCGCCGCCGTGAGCAGCGCCGTGGACGTGTCCGCATCGGGCCTGGACCGGCACGGCGGGGGCCATGCCCGCAGCGCCCTGTGCGCCTACCTCGCCGACGACGTGGTGCCCTGGCTGCGCGACTCCGCCAACACCCTGACGGGTCAACAACTGCGGGCGGAGGCCGCCCGGTTGACCTTCGTGCTGGCCCGGCAGTACGAGGACTCCGGCATACAGGGAGCGGCCCAGCGCTACTTCGCGACCGCGCTGCTCCTCGCCGACGAGGCCGAGGATCCGATCGCCAGGGCCATGATCCTTCGTGCGCTCAGCAGCCAGGCACTCACGCTCAACCATCCCCATTCCGCGCTGGCTCATGGAGAGGGAGCGCTCGCCGCGCTGCCGTCCGCCGCGCCATCGGCCGTACGGTCCTTCGTCGCCGCCCAGCTCGCGGTCGTCCGAGCCGTCAACGACGACCGGAGCGGGTCCCTTTCCGCTCTGCACGAGGCCGAGCAGTCCACGACAGAGGTGGTGAGGGGCGATCCCTCGCCGTTTTCCGTGTATCCCCGCGCGGCTCTGGAGTTCCAGCGCGCCCAGACGCTGCGGCACCTCGGTGACCCCACCGGGGCGGCCAAGGCCCTGGCGGCTTCGCTCGCTCACCGCAGTGCCGACGACCGCCGGGGTCAGGCTCTGACCTGTGCCCTTCGCGTGCATCTGCTGCTGAACACCGGTCACGTCGAGGAGGCGAGCGCGACCTGGCAGACGTTCACCGAAATCGGCACCGGACTTCAGTCCGCCCGAGTCCGTCGTGCGAGCCGGTCGATGCGGCGCGCCTTCCTTCCCTACCGCTCTCAGCCCGCCGTACGGGCCATGCTGAACGGACCGCGCAGACCACCCGGATAGCAGTGGTCCCTCCGCCATGACGGAGCAGCGAATACCACTTGTGGCGGTAGCTTCTGCCCCGAAGGTGACTGACATCCATTCCGAGTCGGGGCGCGGGAAGATGAAATGAGATCCCTCACTCATCACATTAGCGAGGTGGAATCATACGACGATGCGATGGCACCCCGACGATGAGATGAATGCACGCGCGTGCGTTAATCGGCATCATCTTTGGGCAGCCAGTACCTTGGTTTCTTGTTCTTGCACGGCGCACGAGACGGGTCGACCGATGCATCTAGCCTTTCGGATGGACGTGACGCAGCGGCAGCGGATCGCGCGGCGCGCCCGATCCCTCACGGAATCACGCCTGTTCTCCACGCTGGCGATGTCAGCCATCCTTGCGAATGCCGGCCTGCTCGGCATGGAAACATACTCCGGACTGACCGAGCGATGGCACTCTTCGCTGCGCACGGCGGAATTCGTCTTCCTCGCCTTCTTCACGATCGAGATCGTTCTCCGGGCGCTGGCCCACGCCGACCATCCCAAGCAATTCCTTCGCGAGCCGTGGAACGTCTTCGACGCACTCGTCATCACCTGTGCCCTTCTTCCCGTGCTCGGCGACAGCACCACCCTGTTGCGTGTTCTGCGGCTGCTCAGGATTCTGCGTGCGGCCCGGTTCCTGCCGCAGATCCGCATCATCCTGACCGCTCTGGTCAAGAGCGCGGCGGGGGCGGCGAGTTTCCTCGCCGTCGGCCTCATGGTGCTCTACATCTACGCGATGGTGGGGTGGATGTGCTTCGGTCGCGCGGATCCGGCACACTACGGCTCGATCGGGCGGGCGGCGCTCACGCTGTTCATCCTCATGACGCTCGACGGGCTCGGAGAAGCGGTCCGTGCGGGACTTGAGATCTCCCCCTGGTCCTTCGTGTACTACGCCACGTATGTCCTTCTGAGCTCCTTCATGCTGGTCAATCTGCTCATCGGCGTCGTCATCAATTCCCTCGAGCAGGCTCGCACCGCGGAGAATGCGTTTGACTCCGCCGAGGCCGGTGACGGTACCGACGCCCCGCATTCCGATGCCCCGGAGGCTGCTGTCCCACCGGCATCACGGAATCCGAAGAATGCCGACACTGCCCCGGGGCTGATGAGCATTCAGGACCGTTTCACGACGGCCCGGCGTGCTCTAGACGACGCGGAACGCCTGTCTCTGGGGGCGCTGCCACAGCAGTCGCACCAGCCGAAACAGGCGAACAACACTCAGTCCAAGCGCTGACCCGGCGTCAAGTCGTCGTGGGCCAAGAGCGGGTTCCGGTCGCCGCTCAGCACGCGGAACATCTCGTCGGTGAGGCACTGTTCCTGCTCCGATGAGCAGGGCGCGGGAACGGGGCGGTCGGGAACGTCGGCGGCCGTCGCCCCGGCCGGCAGGACAGCGAGCACGTGAGTGGCGGACTGCACGTGCGGGCTCCCTTCACTCCTTCGCCCGGCTCGTCGTGGCCGGCAGGGGGTGGTGGCCGAGGCCGACCACGGCCAGGTCCTGTCCGGCGCCCGGTGCGCAGTGCAGTCCCGGCACCATGACCGCGGCCTGAAGTGCCTCGTCGAGCAGCACCTCCCGGCCGCCGCGGTCGGGGCTGACGTCGGACGCGGCCAGCAGGGCGGGCAGCAGGCGCTCCAGGTGCACGGCGTACCCCTCTGCCGAGGGGTGGAAGGAGTCCCGGGCCAGCAGCGTGTCCGCGCCCCGCACGAGGAGCCGGCTGTCGTACAGGGACACCGCGCGTGCGCCGGCCCGCACCGCTTCGCGGGTCTGGAGCATCGCGAGACGGCGGCTGCGGCGCCCGGCGGGGCGACGGACCCAACGGCGCAGGGACGGCTGGTGGCGGATCTGGGGACAGCTGGCCAGTACGACGGACCAGCCCATGTCCCGCAGCGCGCCGAGCTGCTCGGCGAGACGCCTGGCCGAGGTGGCCATCCGCACGGGCGTCAGCACATCGTTGCCGCCCACGATCACCACCGCGGTTCCGGGGGCGCCGTCGAGCCGGCCGAGCCGCTCGACCTGCCGGCCGAGGAAGGTCGCGGTGGTGCCGAAGCGGGCGAGCACCGTGAGGTCGACGGGGCGGTCGGCCGCGGCGGCGAGCTCGGCCGCCAGCACCGCGCCCACGGCACGGGAGGAATGTCCCGCGCCGACGGAGAGGGCGAGCGAATCGCCGAGGAGCGCCAGCCGCAGGGGTTCGCCGGACGGCGCGCCGTACCGTCCCGAGCACGGAGGGATCTCGGTGCGGTCAGGCAGGACCGGGGTGGCGAGCACGGACCATGCGTACCACCGCAGCAGGTGCTTCTTCAGATGGCGGCCGATGCCGCTGTGCATCCCGCTCACCGATGCGCCGCCTGGGCGAAGCGCTCGGCCTGGCGTTCCGCGTCGGCCTGCAACCGCTCGGTGAACGAGGCGAGTTCGCCGCGCAGGGCATCCGCCGACGTGTCGAGTCCGGACAGCTCGAAGATGCGCCAATGCCGCAACAGCGGCCCGAGAATGTCGTTCCAGTGCACGCCGAGGTTGTAGATGTCGGCGCGGGCGATGGCGATGGCCTTGCGCCGGAAGCCCGGGATCTGGGCTCCGGGCATCTCGAAGGCCATGACTTCCCGGCAGATCGCCCGGACCATGGCCGACGGATCGACGGCGAGCGCCGCGTCCACCAGCGAGCGGTAGAACACCATGTGCAGGTTCTCGTCGGCCGCGACCCTGGACAGGAGTCGGTCGGCGACCGGGTCCCCGGTGCGTCGGCCGGTGTTGCGGTGGGCGACCCGCGTCGCGAGTTCCTGCAGGGCGACGTAGGCGATCGCTTCGTGAACGGTGCGGTCCCCGCCGTCGTAGCCCGCCTCCATGACCGCGATGCGCCGGCGTTCCAGTTCGTCCGCGTCCACGCTGCGGGTGACGACCAGATAGTCCCGGATGGCCGTGGCGTGGCGGCCTTCCTCCGCCGTCCAGCGGTGCACCCAGGTGCCCCACGGGCCTTCGCGGCCGAAGCGCATGGCGATCTCGTGGTGGTAGCTGGGCAGGTTGTCCTCGGTGAGCAGGTTGACTTCGAGTGCGGCCCGCACCTCGGCAGAGAGCGGCGACTTGTCCGGGTCCCAGGCTTCGAGCTCCGCCTCTTCGGTCTCGGCGAAGTCCTGGCCCCGCCCCCAGGGCACGTAGCGGTGGGGCATCCATTCCTTGGCCATGCTCAGGTGCCTGTTGAGGTTCTCCTCGACGACGGGTTCGAGCTCCGTGAGCAGATCGATCGGCATGCGGACTTCTCCCGTGGTGACGTGGTGACGTGATGGCTCGGCGACTTGGCGGAGCGAGAGGCAGGGGCAGGGGCAGAGCCCTTGAGAGGTGCTGACGTGTCACACCGACCGGAAGGCCAGCGCGACGTTGTGCCCGCCGAAGCCGAGTGACGTGCTCAACGCGGCGATGGGCCCTTCGGGCAGGGGGCGCGGCTCGTCCCGGACCACGTCGAGGTCGATGTCCGGGTCCTGGTCGTCGAGGTTGATGCTCGGCGGAGCCGTCCTGTGGTGCAGCGCGAGAGCGGTGAACGCCGCCTCCACGGCACCGGCCGCCGCGATCAGGTGTCCGGTCATCGACTTGGTGGCGGAGACCGCCGCGCCGTCGAGCGCCGGCCCCAAACCCCTTCTGAGGGCGCGGGATTCGGCGAGATCGCCCGTCGGCGTGGAGGTGGCGTGGGCGTTGACGTGCACCACGTCCGCAGGTACCAGTCCTGACCTTTCCAGTGACAGGTCGATCGCCTGGCACAACTCGCCGCCGTCCGGGTGCGGTTGGGCGATGTGGTGGCTGTCGGCCGTGGTCGCGGAGCCGGCGAGCTCGCAGTAGACGCGGGCCCCCCGGGCCCGGGCGTGCTCGGTGGATTCGAGGACGAGGGCCGCCGCCCCCTCCCCCATCACGAAGCCGTCCCGTCCCCTGTCGAAGGGCCGCGAGGCCCGCTCCGGGTCGTCGTTCCGGGTCGACAGGGCGCGCATGGCGGCGAATCCGGCGATGGCCAGAGGCCTGACGATCGCTTCGCTGCCTCCCGCGAGGACGACGTCGGCGTGCCCGAGGCGAATGAGTTCGGCGGCGCGGGCCACCGACTCGGCACCGGACGCGCACGCGCTGACCACCGCGTGGACCCCGGCCCTCGCGCCTGTCTCGAGGCCGAGGACCGCGGCTGGGCCGTTGGGCATCAGCATGGTCACGGAGAAGGGGCTGATGGAGCGCGCGCCCTTCGCTCCCAGGGCCTCGAACTGGTCGAGTGTGGTGCCGAGACCGCCCATTCCGCAGCCGAAGACGGTGGCGACCCGGCGCGGGTCGAGAGGGCAGTCGCCGCCGGCCGCGCCCCGATATCCGGCATCCGCCCAGGCCTCGCGCCCGGCGATCAGCGCCAACTGGCCGCTGCGGTCGAGGTGTCGGCGTTCCGGGCGGGCAAGCACCTCCTCGAAGTCGGCGGGTACGCGGGCGGCGATGTGCACCGGCAGTTCTTCGGCCCAGTCCTCGGGGAGCCCGCCGACTCCGCTGGTGCCGCGCAGCGCCGCGGTCCATGTCGTCGGAACACCGTGCCCGATCGGGGTGAGCGCGCCCAGGCCGGTGATGGCGACGCCTGGAGTCGCCCGGGCGGTCCGTGACGGCACGACGTCAGACCGAGGCATCGGCCAACCTCCTCGACCGGTGGAGCCGCAGCGCGACCCGATCGCCTCCCAACGAGGCGAAATGGGCATCGGGGGTGTTCGCGTGCTCGGCGATGTCGGCGGCCGGGAAGTCGAACTCGCCGGGCCCCGGTCGTGCCCTCTCCGGTGCGAGGCCTCCCGCCGCGGCCCGCACGGCGGGCAGCAACCGGTCCACGGCCCTGGCGTGGGCGACGGCTGACGGGTGGAAGCCGTCGGCCGCGTGTGCGCGTGCGGGATCCTCGCGACAGAGCGGTTCCGCGAGCGAGGTGACCCGGGCGCCTTCGGCGAGCGCGACCGCCGTCTGCAGCCGGGCCAGGCGCCGGGCGCGCCGGCGTACCAGCGAGCGCACCGGGCGCCGCAGCCCGTCCCCCCATCCCACGTCGGGGCGGGGCGCCACCACGACCGCGCAGTTCTCGGTCCGCATCAGCCGGATCTGGCAGGCGAGCCGCCTGGCCCGGCTGCGCAGGCGGACCGGGCACAGCACGTCGTCGGCTCCGGCCATGACCACCACCACGTCCGGTTCGGCCCAGAGGGCCGCTTCCGCCTGGCTCTGCATCGGCGCGGCGGTGCCGCCGCGCACCGCCGCGACCCGCACCTCGACGGGTCGGGCGATCTCGGCCGCGAGGGCCGTGGCCAGCAGCGCGGCGGGAACCTGGTCGGGCCGTTCGGCGCCGAGGCCCAGGCTGGTGGAATCGCCGATCAGCATCAGACTGAGGGCTGTCGCCGGTTCCTGGCCGTACTGACCGAACCTGCCGTACTCGCCTTCCTCGCCGTACCGGCCGTCGGCCGTGAAGAGCGGCAGCCTCGCGGTGCGGTACCGCGATCCCGCCAGACAGGCCGCGCGACAACGGGTCAAGAGTCTTCGGGCGCCCCGATGCAGTGCCGATTCGGTTGCCGGGGTCGAAGTCGTGCTCATGTGTACCTCCTGGGACCGGAGGGACATCGGAGTGGGGAGACAGATGTCCCGTGGTCCCTGCAGTGAGTTGAGGTGATGCCTGCCTCGGACGGGTGAGGCCTCGCCCGCGTCACACGGAGACGGGGAGCACTCCCACGTGCGGCCCGCCGTCGGGCGCCACGGCCGTCGTGGCGGCCCCCTTCATGCCACGCACCAGGTAGTCGGTGGTGATCCGAGGGGCCCGCACGCTCAGTCCGAGCGAGTCGAGGCCACCGGTGTCGAAGGACAGCCGTTGCCGCAAGTACGGCAGGACCGCGTCCAGACCTTGCGGAAGGCCGCGCACGTCCATGGGGAGGTGCGCGCTCCCGGCCGGCCGGAACGAGAGCCGCAGGGGAAAAAGTTCCTCGAACGCGTCGACGACGCGAGTGATCGGCGTGTCCCGGGGGTGCACCACGTGCAGCAGCCGGGGCCCCGGGTCATGCGCCCGCTCGGTCACTTCGGCCATGGTGCGCGCGGCCGCCGCCACGGGCAGGAGATTCAACCGCGCCTCGGGATCGCCGGGCAACGCCAGAGTGAGGGCGAGGCGTTCCCGGCCCTGTGTGGTGGCGAACAGCCGTCCGGCGACGGCGGCGAGCTGGGCGAGTCCGTGGCGCGGGAGCTCGGGGTGGTCGGCCATGTCGGTGACCAGGAGGCCCGTCCGGTGCACGACCGCCCGGGTGCTCGTGTCGGCCGCGTAGCTGTGCACATACCGGTCGGCGTCGGCATGCGCCCGCTCGTGCGGGTTGCGGCAGGCGCCCGGCTCCAGTGCGGCTCCCGCTTCCGTGACCGTCCCCGGCGGCTGCGCTCCGTGCGCGAGCACGGTACTCACCTGGTGAAACACCGTCGGGCGTTCTCCCCAGGCTGCCAGCGGAAGCAGCGCGTGCGCCCCCAACGCGGGCACTCCGCCGGCGAAGTCACATCCCCGGGGCCGCTCCGGGCTGGCCGGGCAGTGCCACAGCGCGTCGAAGCGCTCCGCGAGACGGCGGTACGTGCCGCGGCCGATCCCGAGGTGGGGCGCCTGCGGGTCCACGTACACCGCGGCCAGGTACCGGCTCATCTCCAGGACCGATTCCCTCGGGTAGCCGAGGAGCGCCAGCCGGTCGAGCAGGCGCCTGCGTGAAACTGCCGGGTCGCAGGTGGCGAGCAGCGTGAGCCGGTGTGCCCTTGCGAGGAACTCCGCGGCGAGCCGGGGCCCGAGGAAGCTGGACCCTCCGGCGAGTGCGATGTCCATACGCGTCAGTCCTCTCTCCCTCTTGCGGTCTCTCCGTCCGCCCTGTCGACCGCGGCGCGCTTGTGTCACCGGGCGAAGTGACGGTCCGGGAGCATCCGTCAGGTTGGCTCTGTCTTCGTTTGTATCGATCGTTCCTGCGGCCGGGACGACCCCGACCGGCCTCCTGGCCTGTTGAACATGTTGAAATCCTGCCGTTCACCCTGCGTGGCACGTCACCCTTGAGTGGCGAGAGGCACGTGGATGAGGGTCGGCTCCGGCGCGGCGATCGCTTCGCCGAGGAGCGTCTTCAGACGGTCGGTGGACTGCGCCCGGTGAGCGGTGACGCCGTAGGCGGTGGCCAGGCCCATGATGTCGACGCCGGGAAGATCCAGGCCCGGCAGGGAGTCGGCTTCCAGGGTGCGGCCCCAGTTCTTGAGGATTCCGTACTCGCTGTTGTCCAGTACGAGGACCGTCAGGGGAATCCGGTACTGCGCGGCGGTCCAGAATGCCTGCAGCGTGTACTGGATGGAACCGTCGCCGATCACGGCGACCACCGGCCGGTCGGGGCAGGCGAGTTGGATGCCGACGCCGCCGGCGAGGCCGAAGCCGAGGCCGCCCGCGCCCGTGAAGTAGAAGCTGCCGGGCCGCGAGACCGCCGCGGACTGCCAGTAGGCGGGCAGCTGTTGGGCCGCCTCGTTGACCACGATCCCGTTGTCGGGAAGCACTTTGGCGAGCACGCTGAAGATCTCGACGTCCCGCAGGGTGCCTTCTTCGGCCGGGGCCGACTCCCCTTCCGAAGGGCTCTGCACCGGGTGCGGCACGGTCGCGTCCCGTCGACGCACGCCGCTTCGCCCCAGCGCGTGGACGAGACCTTCGGCGGCGGCGACCGGGGAGCCGAGCCACGAGGTGCCGGTCACGGCCCCGGCGGCTTCCTCGGGGTCCGAGGTGACGTGCACGATCCGTGTCCCGGGTGCGGCGGCGGGCCCTCCTGTCCACTGGTAGTACGTGAAGACGGGAGCGCCCAGGGCCAGCACCACGTCATGCCCCTCGAGGGCTTCCGCGACCTCCTCCGGCGACGACGGCAGCGGTCCGCGGGCGGCGATGTGCGTGCTGGGAAATCCCGCCCGCGGCGAGAACGCGGGGAGCCACACCGGGGCGTTCAGGAGTTCGGCCAGTGCGACGGTCGCGGCGTATCCCGCCTCGGTGTCCATCTGCGGACCGGCGATCAGGGCAGGGGCGCGAGCCTCGGCGAGTTCGGCGGCCAGCGTGTCGAGCGCTTCCGGGGCCGGCACGGAGTCACCCGTGAGCGGCCTGTTGACGGTGCCTCCGGCCAGGACGCCGACGCACTGCTCCCAGTCGTCCATGGGGACCGAGACGCACACGGGTCCGGCCGGCGCCTGACCGGCGCGCAGGATGGCCTGGCCGAGCACGGCCGGGGTGTCCTCGGCACGGGCGGGCTCTGCCGTGTGTTTGGCCGCGCCCTGGGCCAGGGCCAGCGGGTGGCGGTTGACCAGGAGGGCCGGCGTGGGCATGGCGGCCCGGATCTGCTGTCCCGCCAGTGCCACGACGGGGCTGCGGGCACCGGCGGCGTTGACCAGTGACCCCATGGCGTTGCCGACGCCGATGGACGTGTGCAGGTTCACCAGCGTGGGCTTCCCCGTCGCCTGGGCGTATCCGTCGGCCATCGCGGTGGCGGTCGCCTCGTTCAGGGCCAGGACGTAGCTGAAATCGTCGGGAAGATCCGCCAAGAAGGGCAGCTCGGTGCTTCCGGGGTTGCCGAAGATGACACGCATGTCGTGCTGGCGGAGAAGGTCCTGGGTGCTCTGCCTGACTGTGATCATGGATTCCTGCCTCGAATGGGGTACGCGGGGGACGGGTCAGCAGCGGGTTTCAGGCATGGGACGCGGCCGCCATGCGCTCTTCGGCCAGCTCGTCGGCGACGGCGCTGGGGACGGACCCGGTGGACTGGGCGGCGGTGAGGATCGACAGCGTGGTGTCGTAGATCCGCTTGGCCTGCTCCCGCGCATGGGCGTCGGCCTGGTCGACGGGAGCTCCTTGCGCTTCTTGGGCCGCGTGGATGACTCCGCCCGCGTTCACCACGTAGTCCGGCGCGTAGAGGATGTCCCGCTGGCGCAGCCGCTCTTCGGCGCCCGGGAACCCGAGCTGGTTGTTGGCGGCTCCGCAGACGACGGCGGCCCGGAGCTTGTTCACGGTGATCTGGTCGAGAGCCCCGCCCAGCGCGCAGGGGGCGAAGACATCCAGTTCGGCGTCGAGAAGTGCCTGCGGCATGACCGTGTGCACCTGGGGGTGCTCGGCGCGCGTGCGGGCCAGGGCGCTGGGCCGGATGTCGGCCGCCAGGACGGATGCCCCTTCCTGGAGGAGCAGTTCGACCAGGTGCTGCCCCACCTTGCCCACACCGCACACGCCCACCCGGCGGCCACGCAGCTCGGGCTCGCCCCAGCGGACCGCGGCGCAGGCCCGCATGGCCTGCAGCACTCCGTAGGCCGTGACCACGGAGGTGTCACCCACTCCCCCGTGCCGCACGGAGCGCCCGACAACATGCTGGGTCTCCTCACCGATGACGTCCATGTCCGCCGCACTCGTGCCCACGTCGCACGAGGTGACGTAACTGCCTCGCAGGGACTCGACGAAGCGGCCGTAGGCGCGCAGAAGTCCCTTGGACTTGCGACGCGACGGATCGCCGATGATGACCGCCTTGCCGCCCCCGTAGGGCAGTCCGGCGAGCGCGTTCTTGTAGGACATGGCGCGTGAGAGGTTCAAGGAGTCCAGCACGGCGTCGGCGGCGCCCCCGTAGGACTGGAAACGCGTTCCGCCGAGGGCCGGGCCGAGGCCCGTGGAGTGGATGGACACGATGGCCTTCAGGTCCGTCGCCCGGTCCTGGCAGAGCAGGACCTGCTCGTGGGTGCCGCCGCGCGCGCCGCTCGAAGCCTTGGCGAAGACACCTCCCGCGAGGTCGATCACGTTGATGTCGGACAGGGATTCCGGATCTGTCGTCGATACGTCGGTGCGCAGGGGCGCGTCCGAGAGGGAGCGGGGCATGTCGGATCCTTCTTCCGGAACGGTGTGAGTGGCAGGTGGATTTACGGAGCGCATCTCGAATTCGGCGCATCCGAAATTCGGCGCACTCCTAATCGTCACCGATATCGGGGCGTCATCGCATGCGCCGCCCTTCAACGGTTCCCGTCGCCGCGTTTCCAACCGCCCTCCCGTGCCGGTGAACTGTTGAGCGTGTTGAATCACCGACCTCTCCGGCACCCCATCCACCTTCTCAATAAGGGGAGTTCGCGTCTCCACGGGGAGCGAGTGCGCAGCACACCGGTAAGCGCCGTCGCGCGCCCCCACCGGGTGGGAATACCCTGCGCGCGTCACCCACATGGCGGTCAGGATATGAATGAAGCGGCGTAATGCGGTCAGCAGAACAGAAGGAATCCACTCGACGCGCACGAGGAAAGGAAGACGGCCATGCGGCCCAGCACCCACAAGAAGACCGCGGCGAACGGAACGGAGAAGGTCACCGAAGGAGATGCCTACGCGCCCGCGTATCGGGTCCTCTTCGACGCGTTCGACGACGACAAGAACGGCACGCTCTCACGGAACGAATTGCTCACCCATCTCAAGGTGATGGGGATCCTCGAGGACGACCCCCGCCTCCAGGGCATCCTGGCGGCCACCGCGGACGGTGAGAGCGAGAAGGAGATGAGCTTCGAGGAGTTCGTCACCCTGATCCAGGAGCACAGCAGCCTCATCCAGCGCGCCATGAGCGGGACCTTGGCGGTGCCGGACTTCCACGGGCTCGCCACCGACATCGACCGCATGCACAAGGAGCTCCTGGAGGTGCGGTCCGGGGAAGTCGCCGGGTACATCCCGCAGCTGGCCCGTGTGGACCCCGAGCAGTTCGGCATCTCGGTGTGCACGGTGGACGGCCAGCGCCATTCCATCGGCGACACGGACGTCCCGTTCTGCGTGCAGTCGGTGTCCAAGACCATCAGCTACTGCATGGCGCTCGAAGAGCACGGGGTGGAACCCACGCACCAACACGTCGGGCGCGAGCCGAGCGGCCAGAGCTTCAACGAGCTGACCCTCAACCGGACCGGACGCCCGCACAACCCCATGATCAACGCGGGCGCCATCATGAGCTGCTCGCTGATCGGCCCCGGCACCTCGCTGGCCGACCGCTTCGACCAGGTGGCGCAGACCTGGCAGCGCCTCGCCGGAGGCCGTCGGCCCGGCTTCAACAACGCGGTCTACTTGTCCGAACGGCAGACCGCCGACCGCAACTTCGCCCTCGGCTACTCGATGCGCGAGAGCAAGGCGTTCCCCGACAGCACCGACCTCAAGGAGACCCTGGAGTTCTACTTCCAGACCTGCTCGATCGAGCTCGACGCCCAGATGCTGGGCATCGTCGCGGGCACCCTCGCCAACGGCGGGGTCTGCCCGCTCACCGGCGACCGGGTGTTCAGCGAGGAGACGGTCCAGCACTGCCTCTCCCTGATGACGTCCTGCGGCATGTACGACTTCTCCGGGGAGTTCGCCTTCACCATCGGCCTGCCGGCCAAGAGCGGTGTGTCCGGTGCGCTGATGGTCGTCGTTCCGCAGCTCATGGGGGTCTGCGTCTGGTCGCCCCGGCTCGACGAGCTCGGCAACTCGGTGCGCGGCATCGAGTTCTGCCGCAAGCTCGTGGAGACGTACCAGGTGCATCCGCACGCCGCGGTGGAGGCCCAGACCGACCGCAAGGACCTCCGCAAGCGCCGCAATCAGAGCTCCGTGGAGAGCGTCGTCGCGCTGTGCTGGGCCGCGAGCCAGGGCGACGTGGACGAGGTCCGGCGGCTCGCCGCGTCCGGCACCGACCTCGGAGCCGCCGACTACGACGGCCGTACCGCGATGCACCTGGCAGCGTCCGAAGGGCGGACGGAAGCGGTCCGGTTCCTCCTGGCCCATGAGGTGGCTCCCGCCCCCGCCGACCGGTGGGGCGGCACACCGCAACGGGACGCCGAACGCGAGGGCCACGGCGAGATCGCACAGCTCCTGGAGCAGGCCGCCAAGTCGGCTCCCCGCAAGAAGCCGGGCCGGTCCGCGAAGGACTCCGCCGACAGTACGAGCAGGACGGCGGTCACGGCACAGCAGTAGGCCGAGGCGAGCGACCGCTCCACGGCGGCTCCGGCGCCCGCTCCTCCCCCGTACGGGCCTCGTACGCGTCTCGCGCGGGCCTCGCACGGGCCTCGTACGGGCCTCGTACGGAGCGGCCGGGGCGGCGCGGGGCCGGCTCAGCGCCCTCCCTGCTGGGCCAGGAGCGCCCCTACCGTGCCGTTCGAACGGTACGAGAGGAACTCCCGCCTCAGCGCGGCCCCGGCACGGTCCGCGCTGACGGACTGCAGTCCGACCACGGTCTCCAGGAAAGCCTGCCAGCTGGTGCACGCCTCCTCGATGTGGCCGTGCCGCAACAGCAGTTCCGCCCGCGCCGCGTGGGTGAGCGCATGACCGCGACGGTCCTCGGCCCTGCGGTGCTGCGAGGAGAGGGCCAGTGCGTCGATCGCGCCCCGGACGTCGCCGAGCCCACGCAACGTCTGCGCGCGCTGGTACTCCAGTGCGGCCCGCGGGTAAGCGCCGAAGGGCCCGGCGGACGACCCGTGCTCCTCCCACGCCCCGCAGGCGTCGTCCAGCGCGGCCAGCGCGTCACGGCGCCGGCCCGCACAGGCGCGCGCGACGGCCAGCTGGGCCCCCACGAACGACCGGGTCGCCGGCGCGGTCTTCGACGGCAGCGCGGCGTAGGCGTTCTCGGCGTAGGACAGAGCGGTACGCGGGTGGCCCAGAGCCAGCGCCTGGCTGCTCATCGCCCGCAGGATCACCGCCCACGTGCCGCGGTCGCCGGCCTCGTTGGCGAGCCGGAGCGCCGCGGAGTAGAAGAGCTGTGCCGCGCCGTGGAACCCGCTGTCGCAGTAAAGACGAGCCCGGACGAAGGCCAGCCGGGCGGCCTCCGTCAACAGCTGCCGGTGCACCTGGGGGTTGGCCGGCCTCTTCAGCCACGGCACCACGTCATCGGCGAGGAAGGACGACAGGGCGGACCTGGCGTGACCGCCTCCGTGGCGGTCGAGTCCTGCCGCGAACACACGCACCGCCGCCTCGAGCGTGGCGACTTCCGCCTGCCCCGCCCGCGGCCCGGTCGTGCCGGTGCCGGTGTCCGCCGCGCGCGACGCTTCGCGCCATCGGGTCACGTCGCGCTGCGCCACCAGGTACGGCCGCTCCTGCAGGGACTTGCAGTGCACGAGGTCAGCGTCGGTACTGGTGAGTTCGGCGAGGTGCGCGACGGCGCCGGGACGGGGGCGGGAAGGAGCGGACCCGGCCCGAGCCCCGCTGTCCCGGGGAAAGCCCGCCACCACCGCCGTGATCGTCCGGCCGAGCTTGCGCGACAGCACTTCGGCGACCAGCCCGGGCACCGGGCGGCGCGGTCGCGCCCCCGCCAGCCAGTGGGCGATCGACGTCCGGTCGTAAGACAGCTCGAGACCGATTTCCCGGCCCGCTCGGTTGACCGCCCGCGCAAAGCTCGCGGAAGTCCATTCCGCCTCGGCCAGCAAGGCGCGCAGGCGGTCATTGGGAACGCGTTTGATCGCCAATTTTCTCCTTCGGACCCGCCGCCACGGAGCAACAATCCCGTCCCGGAAGCCGCCTTCAGTATTTCAGCAAGGCATATTCCCCTGACTCATCCGGATATACGGGGGCGCCCGGGGTGCATGGGCGCGCGCCGGGCGCGATGCCGAGCGCGGTTGCAACACGTTCAACACCCAGGCCTGCTCACCGGCCCATGCCGTGCAGACGCTCGGGAAGCCGATCTCCTAACCATCGACATCACGATTCAGGAGCCGAACCTTGACCGTCAAACTGGCAGTTCTGGATATGGACGGCACCCTCTTCGACGGCTTTCTCGCAGCCGACATGGCCAAGGCGCTGGCCACGATGACGGCGGGCGACACGGCCTCGGCCGAGGTCGCGCTCGGCGCGATCCACCGGTACCAGGCAGGCGTGATCAACCACGACCAGTGCGCGCACGACTTCTACGAAGCATACGGGCGGGCGGTGGCCGGTCTGCGCGCCGTGACGGTGGACGCGGTGGCACGGCGGGTCTGGCGGCAATCGTGCCCACGCCTCTTCGACCATGCGAGGCCCCTGATCGACTGGCTGCGGGACCAGCGGATGACCGTGTGCCTGCTGTCGGGCAGCCCCGACAGCGTACTGCGGCCGGCCGCACGGCAGTTGGGCATCAGGCGGTACTGGGGGATGACCGTGGCACAGGACGACGGGTATCTGACGGGACGCGTCGAACGTGCCCCCGCCCTGCGCGGCGCCAAGTCCCAGATCCTGGAGCGGGCCACCCGGAAGGCCTCCGTGGACTGGGAGAACTCCTTCGCCATGGGAGATTCGTCCGCCGACATCGACGTACTGGAGCGGGTGGGCCGTGCGGTCGCCTTCGAGCCCGACGACGTACTGCGACAGGCCGCCGAGCAGCGTGGCTGGACCGTGGCCGACCGCGGCGACGTGCTCGGCCGGTGCCGCCGCGAGTGGCGGGCCGCGGCGTAGACCCGCTCCACCGTCAATGACCGCCCTCCCGTGTCACGTCGGCCTTTCGGGGCGGCGGGGGGCGCGCTGCCAAGAGGGAGCCGTACGGGTGAGCGCCCGGCGGCCACGAGAGCTCCCGTCCCTGCGGGCCGTCCGCCCCCAGCCGTTCAACACGTTCATGCTTCCGCGCCGCGCCGGTCGTTCCCCGGGGCGCCGAGCGGGAATTTGCCTGGGGCAAGCCACTTTCGTACGGCGGAAGGCGGTAGGGAACGTGCTCGGAGAACTTCCGGCAACGAAGTCGCACACCACGGCGCGGGGCCGCGCGGACGTCGCGGACACCACGAACGGAGCGGGCCGTGCCTGAGGGCCTGTGGTCGGCCACCCCCGCCGAACAGAAGGTCGCCGAGGAGGTCGACGACCGCTGGGGTGCTCTCCTCGCCGACATGAGCAGCGGTGCGGACGCCCGTGACGCAGCGGCCCGGCCCGTGCCGGAGCACTACTTCGCCGAGGCCGCCGCCCTGGGCCTGCAGGCCCACACCCTCCCCCACGCGGTCGGCGGAGCGGCCGCGGACCCGCTGACCTCGGCGCTCACCATGGAGCGCGTCGGCTACCTCTGCCGCGAGAACGGGTTTCCCCTGATCCTGGGCACCCGCGCCGTCATCGCCGAGGCGCTCCTCGACTCCGGCCGGCCGGACCTGACCGACCGCTACGTCGTCCCCGTCGCCCGCGGCGAGCTGGGCATCGCCCTCGCCTACACCGAGGACGCGGACGCCTTCTCCATGCGCACCACCCTGCGTCGGTCGGGCAACGGTTACCTCCTCACCGGGCACAAGGCGTTCACGACCGGCGGCCTCCTCGCCGGAGTCTTCCTCGTCTACGCGAACGACGGCGCCGGGGACATCACCGCCTGCCTGGTCCACCGCGACGACCCCGGCGTCACCGTCACCACCCTGGATCCCGTCGGCAACCGCACCTCGGGGCCAGCGTCGCTCGATCTTCGGGACGTGCCCCTGAGCGAGGACCGGATCGTGACGGACGGCGACGGCATCAGCCACGCCCAGCGCCTGCTCAACGCCCGCAGGCTGACGGTCGGCTGTGCCTCCCTCGGTCAGGCACGCGCCCTGGTCGAACTCGGCGTGGCCCGGCTCGCTTCAACCGTCCGGCACGGCCTGCCGCTGAGCGACCTCCCCAACGTCCAGGCCTCCCTCGGCCGCATGTACATCGCGGTCGAGACCGCCAGGGCGGTGCTGTACCGGGCCGCACGCCGAGCCGCCGACCACGAGGACGACCCGTTCTTCGATCCGCTGGTCTCGGCGGCCAAACACTGCGTCACGGACTGCGTCCGTGCGGTGGTGGAGGAGTCGGTCCAGGTCCTCGGCGGCCACTTCTACTACGGCGACCCCTACTTCGGGATCTGTCTGCGCGACTTCACCGGCCTGGTCGCCGCCGCGGGCACCCAGAACCTCCTCGAGGTCAGCCTGGGAAGTCTCGCCGCGACCTGCCTGCCCGCCGGTGACGGCCCCGGCCACGTCACGGCAGCACGACAAGCCACAGTGCCACGACCCGTCACAGCAACGCGAAAGGACAGTGCCCCCGCATGACGACACTTCGCTTCTCCGGCCTGCTGCTCCGCTTCGTCGACTACGAACGGACCATCGTCAGCCATGCCCCGGTCCTGGGTGACGCGATCACCGAGGTCGAGGACCGCTTCCCCCGGCTGCGCCCCGTACTGCGGGACGGCGAGGGCCGGATGAGGGCCACCCACAGGATCTTCATCAATGGCGAGCTGTCCCGCTCCGCCGGGCTGGCCACTCCCCTGCACGAGAACGACGACGTCGAGTTCCTCACCGCCATCGCGGGAGGCTGACCATGCGGATGGCGGCGCCCATGCCCGTACCCACCCCCACTCCCGCGCCCCGCGAGATCACCTTCGAAGTACCCACGAACCCGACCCAGTTCGGCCCTGAACAGCTCCGGCCCCGCTTCCTGCTGGGCCTCTCGATGAGCGCCCTCTCCCAGTGGTTCGCCGCGTACCTGGTCCCCCACTCCCGGATGCTGCACGACCACCTCACCGGATGCGTGATCGGCTCGGTCCACCTCGACTCCCACGTGCCGGACCTGCGCTTCGCCGATGCCGACTGGCTGACGGTCACCGCCCGGGTCGAGGCCGCCGACTCGGGGACGTACCTGCGTCTGAGCGTCGACGTCCGCGCGCGCCTCCAGGCGGACACCGGTTCCGAGCGGCCGGTCGCCTCGGTCCGGACCGACCTGCGCGTGCTGACCGTCCTGGACGGTCAGTCGCTCACGGGAGTTCCCGGCACGCTGCCCATGAACCTCTTCGCCCTCTTCAGGCCGGAGGAGATCTACCGGCCCGACCGCAGGGCGCAGGTGCGCGCCGCCAGGCCGCCGGACGGCAAGGAGCTCATGGGGCCCGCGAGTTGGCTGACTCCGCTGTGCCGCAGCCACTGCGAGGTCGCCGATCAGTGGCTGTACAGCGAGCTCGTGGAGCTCCTGACCCAGTCCAGGGAGCGGTTGTTCCTCCGGGACACCACGCCCCCGCAGGTCGCGAAGGTCGCTGTCGGCCGCCCCGTGCGCAGCTTCACCGCCGTCTTCCGCCGTGCGATGTACGCCTTCGAGACGTGCCGCATCACCACCCGCGCCCTGACCGGCGCGGACGGCCGGGAGGGTGAGGGCACGCCGATGGTCTTCCACCACTCGGTCGACGATCCGGCCCGGCCCGGCGCCTGTGTCACCGCGTGGGAGACCTTGGGGGCGGTGGCGGCCGTCCCGTAGCGTCGCCGCCATCGCCCCCGGAACCTTCACCACTCCAACGATCAGCGAGGATGCCGGCCCGGATGCGTGGAGTTCCCGGAGTTCACGGAAGCAGGGTCGCCGTCGTGGGCGGCAGCATCGCGGGCTGCGCCGCGGCGCTCGCCGCCCATCGCGGAGGCGCCGGGGAGATCGTCGTGCACGAGCGCGCCGAAGGACCGCCGAAGGACCGCGGAGTCGGCCTGGTCATGCACAACGCCCGTCATGCGGAGTTGCGTTCGGTCGGATACCTCACCGCGGACACGCCCTGGGTCCAGCTGACCCGGCGGCGCTGGTACGTGCGGGACAGCACCTCAGCACGCGGCCGGACCTCACCCCTCGGCCGGGAGATCGCGGACACCCCCTTCCCCTTCCGTACGTACGGCTGGGGGTCGCTCTGGGACGAACTGCGCCGCCGCGTACCCGACTCGGCGGAGTTCCGCGTCGGGGCGGTGGTCACCGGCCTCGCACCCACCGCCGGGGGCATGGAACTGACCACGGGCTCCACGACGGACAGCCGGACCGAGCGCTTCGATCTGGTCATCGGCGCGGACGGCTACCGCTCGGTAGTCCGCAGGGCCGTCTGCCCCGACCTGCGACCGGAGTACGCCGGGTACCTCGCCTGGCGGGGCGCGTTCCCCGCGGACCGGCTTGGCGATCCGGCCGCGTGGGCGGACGAGGACTGTGTCTTCGCCGTCTTCCCCGGCGGCCAGCTCACCGTCTTCCGCATCCCGGACGGCTCGGGCGGCCACCGGGTGAACTGGGTCCTCTTCACGGCCCCTCCCCCGTGTCTCGACCTGGCACTGACCGACCCCACGAGCCTCCCGCCCGGCACCGTCACCGAGGCCCTGCACACGCACTTGGCTCTGCTGGCCGAGGCCCATCTGCCGCCCTACTGGGGTGAGTTGGTGGGCCTGACGGCACCCGAAGAACTCTTCATCCAGCCGCTGTACGACTTCACGGCGCCGTACTACACCACCGACCGCCTCCTCCTGATGGGCGACGCGGCCACGGTCGCCCGCCCCCACACCGGTGCCGGGACGGTCAAGGCCCTGCAGGACGCCGGCACCCTCGAGTCCGTGCTCACCGCCCACCCGCGCTCCTTGGCCGACGCCCTCAGGTCGTACGACGCCGACCGCGCTGCCGCCGGTCGCGCCATGGTCGGCCTGGGTCGCCGTCTCGGCCGTGCGCTGGTGCAGGAAGCGCCGGACTGGGGCGCGATGGACCAGTCCGCCCTTGACTCATGGTGCCAACAGGCCGCGGGCGGGAGCCCGCTCGGCGGTCTTGAGCTGACTCGCACGCCGAGTGGGCGGGCAGGCGCAGCGAGCCGACGCCTCAACCACGTGCGGCCCGGTTGACCGCCGAGACCGCCGCCTTCCACGAGGCACGCGTCGCATTCACGTCGATGCCGACGCCCCAGAGCACCCGGCCGTCGATGGCGCACTCGATGTACGACGCCGCCTGCGCCCGCGCGCCTTCGCTCATCGTGTGCTCCTGGTAGTCCAGCAGGCGCGCGTCGAAGCCGGTCGCGGCCAGCGCCTCGAAGCACGCGGAGACCGGGCCGTTGCCGCTGCCCCTCAGGACGGTCTCCACCCCGTCCACGACCGCGTCGACCGTCAGCGTGTCCTGGCCCTGGCCGTCGGTCGTGGTCTGCCCGGACTTCAGCCGGACACGGCCCCAGCGGGCCTCCTCCCGGCCGGCCGGAGCCGGCAGGTACTCGTCCTGGAAGGACGACCAGATCGCCTTCGCGGAGACTTCGCCGCCTTCGGCGTCGGTCTTCGCCTGGATGATCCGCGAGAACTCGATCTGCATACGGCGCGGCAGGTCGAGCTTGTGGTCGTTCTGCAGGACGTAGGCGATGCCGCCCTTGCCGGACTGGGAGTTGACGCGGATGACGGCCTCGTAGGAGCGGCCGACGTCCTTGGGGTCGATGGGCAGGTACGGCACGGCCCACTCGATGTCGTCGATGGTCTTGCCCTGGCTCGCGGCGCGGGTCTCCATCGCGTCGAAGCCCTTCTTGATGGCGTCCTGGTGGGAGCCGGAGAAGGCGGTGTAGACCAGGTCGCCCGCGTAGGGGTGGCGCGGGTGGATCTCCATCTGGTTGCAGTACTCCGCGGTACGCCGGATCTCGTCGATGTCCGAGAAGTCGATCTGCGGGTCCACACCCTGGGAGAAGAGGTTCATGCCCAGCGTCACCAGGTCGACGTTGCCGGTGCGCTCGCCCTGCCCGAACAGGCAGCCCTCCACCCGGTCACCGCC